>NZ_CP199933.1:4800000-6646325 GCF_052814045.1 Micromonospora sp. IBSANI012 | reverse complement strand
CGTCGTGCCACCCCCTCGCCTCTGCTCCCGGTCGCCGCTGTCGTCCAGTCGGCCGTTCCGGGCCCGCCACCGCGTTCGAGCGGGTGGTACCTCACCCCACCGGGCGGCTGACCGGCCGGCGTCCACAAGTTATCCACAGCCTGTGTGTACCGACCGATTGTGCCGCCCGCCGTGCGCGGGTAGGACCTGCCCCCCTGGTCGGGCGGGACGTTGCGCGGGTTCACCGTGCCGAACGATTCACTGCCGGGTCCGGTCTTGCCTGCCAGCGACAACCCGGACCCCCGACGCTGACCGCAATCGGGCACGGTAACAGCGACGGCCCGGCACCATCAACCGCCGACGCTCCGGCCGCTTGGCGGCATCAGTGAAAACCGCCGGTTCGGTCGTACGGCCGCCCTGCTCGTGCCTCCCGTGACCTGTTTGACGGTCATTGCCCCCCTGCGTAGGCTGGAGGGGCTGCTCTGTCGCCCTCTGCTAGGGTGATGGGTGCTTGCTGTCCGCGATCGCTTTCCCCGCATCGCCGAGGTCCCGGGTCGCCGGGCAGCACGGATCGGAGGTCACCGCCGAGGTGGCCTGGACCACCACACGACCCCGGCGATCCCGCGCCGTGGACGTACGAAAACGGAGAGCCTGACGTGAGCAAGCGCACCTATCAGCCGAACAACCGCCGGCGCGCGAAGACCCACGGCTTCCGGCTGCGCATGCGCACCCGGGCCGGTCGCGCCATCCTTTCGACCCGCCGCGCCAAGGGCCGCACCCGCCTGTCGGCCTGAGCCGACCGGGTCCGGTCCGGGGGACGTGGGCAGTCGTGCTGACGGCCGCACAGCGACTGCGGCGCAGCAACGACTTCGCCGCAGCGGTCAGGGGTGGCCGACGCGCCGGACGAGGTGCCGTCGTCGTTCACCTGACGCTGCCGGCGACCCCCGAACCCACCGCGACAACCTCGCCGGAGCCGGCGCGGGTCAGCGGCACGGAGACGATCTCCGCGCCGACCCGCGCCGGCTTCGTCGTGTCCAAGGCCGTCGGCCCCGCCGTGGTCCGCAACAAGGTCCGGCGCCGGCTGCGGCACCTGGTCCGCGAGCGACTGGCCGCGCTGCCCGAGGGAAGCACCCTGGTGGTACGCGCACTGCCGGCCGCCGCCGAGGCGAACTACCTCCGGCTGGGGGCCGATCTGGACGCGGCGATCGCCGCCGCGCGGACGCCCCGGGGGCGGCGGTCCCGATGAGCACCGGATCTGCCGGTTCGCGGCCTACCAGCCTGGGTGCCCGAGTGCTGAGTGGCCCCATCATCGCGTACCGTCGTTGGATAAGCCCGGCGCTGCCGGCCCGCTGTCGGTTCTACCCGTCGTGCAGCGCGTACGCCCTGGAGGCGGTGGCGCGGCACGGCGCGCTCCGGGGAGCCGGCCTGACGGTCCTGCGCTTGTCGCGCTGCCACCCTTTCCACCCAGGTGGACACGACCCGGTGCCCGAGCCGGGCGGTCGCCGCCGTGCCGACGTGACTGGAGCCTGAGAATTGAGTCTCGACTGGATCTACTACGCGATCTCGTGGATCCTGCTGACCTGGCACTCGGCCTGGGACGCCATCAAGGTGCCGGTCGGCGCGGTGCTCGGCACGAACTGGGCCTGGATCCTCTCGATCATCTTCCTGGTGGTCACCGTCCGGGTGATCCTCTTCCCGGTCTTCGTCAAGCAGATCAAGTCGCAGCGGGCGATGCAGGCGCTCCAGCCCAAGGTCAAGGAGCTGCAGGAGAAGCACAAGGGTGACCGGGAGACGCTCCAGAAGGAGATGATGGAGCTCTACCGGAAGGAAAAGGCCAACCCGCTGATGGGCTGCCTTCCGATGTTCCTCCAGATCCCGGTCTTCCTCGGTCTCTTCCACGTGCTGCGTCGCCTCGACCCGGGCAAGTCGAGCAAGACCCTCTACGGCTGGACGGTCGACCAGTTCAACAGCGCCTCCAGCGCGAAGCTCTTCACCGCCCCGATCGCCGGCAAGTTCGGCTCGACCGCCGACGAGCTGGCCCGCCTCGGCGCCAACGGCACTACCGTGAAGATCATCGCCGGCATCCTGGTCCTGGTCATGATGGGCACCACCTACCTGACCAGCCGCCAGATGATCCTCAAGACCGGTTGGGCGGAGGACCCGCAGCAGCGGATGGTGCAGCGACTGATGCTCTACGGCATCCCCCTGTCGCTGCTGATCTCCGGCGCGATCTTCCCGATCGGTGTGATCATCTACTGGGTCACCAACAACCTCTTCACCCTCGGCCAGCAGCAGTGGGTGCTGCGCAAGTTCCCGCCGCTGGTGACCAACAAGGGGGTCGCCGGAAACAAGGCGACCACCGGCAACCGCGGTCCGGTGCAGCCGGCGAAGATTGGCGGCTTCCTCAACCGCGCCAAGCCGGCCGCGCAGGTGCCGGCCAAGCCCGCCGCGCCGAAGGTCGCCGGGCCGAAGCCGGGTGCGAAGCCCACCAATCCGAAGAAGGGTCGGCCGGCCAAGCGGCAGGGCTGATCCCAGGGCCGCCGTCGGGACCACCGGCGGCGGCCTTCCGGCATCGCGCAGCCGCCGTACGGCCGGCGCCGGGCCGGAACCGCCGCGCCTGGCGCGGTCACGGGCGAGACTGCCCGTACAAGACGTGCCCGTGGGCACCGGCCTTCTCCCGCCGGGCGCCCCGGGGAACCAGCGGACCCGACGGTCCGGCCGAGCGAGTACGGAGATGACACCGTGACCGACACCAGCATCCCCAGTGCGGAGCAGTCCGTGGACGAGGAGATCGTGCCGACCGCCGCGACCGGTGACGGCGAGCCCGAGGAGGCCGGGGAGGCGGCGGCCGAGGCGGGTGCCGCCCCGAAGAAGGCCGCTGGCGAGGGCGAGCTCTTCGCGCAGAGCGAGATCGCTGCCGACTACATCGAGGGCCTGCTCGACATCCTCGACTACGACGGCGACATCGACGAGCTGGTGTCCGGCGGACGCCCGGTCGTCGAGGTGGTCGGTGCCCAGCTGCAGAACCTGGTCGGCCAGCGCGGCGCCACCCTGGAGGCGCTCCAGGAGCTGGCCCGGCTCGCGGTGTTCCGCCAGACCGGTACGCCCAGCCGCCTGCTGCTCGACGTCGGCGGCTACCGCGCCACCCGGCGCAAGGAGCTCGCCGCCGTTGCCAAGAACGCGGTGGAGAAGGTCAAGGAGCACGGCGAGCCGGTCCGGCTGGAGCCGATGTCCGCCTTCGAGCGCAAGTGCGTGCACGACGTGGTCAACGCCATGAGCGGTGTGGAGAGCGAGTCCGAGGGCGTCGAGCCGAACCGGCGCATCATCGTCCGGCCGGCGGACTGACCGGGTGACCCACGACGACGCCACGGCCGACGCCGTGACCGGCCCGGGTGGTACGCCGCCCGGGCCGTCGCCTGTCCGCCCCGTTCCCTCGCCGGAGGACGCCGCGCTGCCGGCCGAGCTGGCCCCGGCGGCCCGGACGCTCTTCGGTGACCGGCTGGACCTGGCGGCCGCGTACGCCGAGCTGCTCGCCACCGACGGGGTGGTGCGCGGCCTGATCGGCCCGCGGGAGGCGCCCCGGATCTGGGACCGGCACCTGCTCAACTGTGCCGCCGTAGCCGAGCGCATCCCGGAAGGGGCCAGCGTCATCGACGTCGGCTCCGGCGCCGGGCTGCCCGGGCTGGTGCTGGCGATCGCCCGGCCCGACCTCCAGGTGATCCTGGTCGAGCCGCTGGCCCGGCGGACCTCCTTCCTGATCGAGGCGGTGCAGCAGCTCGGGCTGGCCAGGACGGTCCGGGTGTTCCGTGGCCGGGCCGACGAGGCGGCCACCGACGCGACGGGCACCGGCCCGTTCAGCGCCGACGTGGTGACCTCGCGAGCGGTCGCGCCGCTCGACCGGCTCTCCGGCTGGTGCCTGCCGCTCGTCGTACCCGGCGGCCGGCTGATCGCCGTGAAGGGCTCCTCCGCGGCGGACGAGATCGCGGAGCACGCCGAGACCGTCGACCGGCTCGGTGGCGGCGAGCCGAGCGTGCACCTCTGCGGGGTCGGTGTCATCGACCCGCCGACCACCGTGGTGGAGATCGTGCGCGAGCGGGTGGTCCGACCGCCGTCCGCCAAGAAGGCACCCAAGCGCTCACGGGGCGGACGCAAGCGCGCTCGGTGATCCCCGTTCGGGTTCCGGCGTGTCGTACCGGCCGGCGGACAACCGAGATGGACCCGCCGCGCCCGTCCCCCGTAGGCTGGCCGCGCGTCGATAGTGTGGGGCGGGCGGGCGTCGGGGGCACCGGGTCCCGACGGCTCCCGCCGGGGCCGTACGCGCTGCGGTGCGAGTGCGCGTGTGGCCTGATTGACGGGGTGCGGACCGACCATCCGGAGCGGGCAGGGATGACAGGTGCATGACGACGGCAGGTACGACGATCCACGGGTAAAACGCCCGGAGGGCCTTCCCTCCGGAGTGGACCCTGTTTCACGTGAAACCGACCACGACTCCCGGCCCGCCGACGGCCAGCCGGGTTCCGCCGGCCCGCCGGACTGCGATCCGGTGGTCCGTCGGGACGTGCCCGCGGTCGGCGCCGCGCGCCCCTCTCCCGAGTCGTACATCCCGCCGCCGCCCATCGCGGACGACGCGGGGCGGCCGGTCAACGCGCCCAGCGACCGCACCGCCCCGGTCCAACGCAACTCCGGCGCGCCGTCCCGCTTCGAGACACCGGTCGGTGGCAACGTGCCGCCCGCCGTACCCCAGCAGCCGCACCCGGGTGCGGTGGCGGACTCCGAGTCCGTCGCCGCGAACACGCCGGGGCCGGCGGCCGGGGGCGTGACCGTCGACCCGGCCGCCGCCACGTACGTTTCACGTGAAACCCCGACGCGCGAAGAGGATGACCCACCGTTGGCTATGGAGGCGATGCGCGCCGTGCAGATCCTGAATCCGAGTGGCGAGGTGACCATGCCTCGGCCCGACCGGACCCGGGTCATGTGCGTCGCAAACCAGAAGGGCGGCGTGGGTAAGACCACGACCACGGTGAACCTGGCGGTGGCGCTCGCCCTGCACGGCAACCGGGTGCTGGTGGTCGACCTCGACCCGCAGGGCAACGCCTCGACCGGGCTCAACGTGCCGCACCACACCGGCGTGCCGGACGTCTACGACTGCCTGATCAACAGCGTGCCGCTGGAGGAGGTCGCCCAGGAGGTCGAGGGCATCCCCAACCTGTGGTGCGTGCCGGCCACCATCGATCTGGCGGGCGCGGAGATCGAGTTGGTGTCCGTGGTCGCCCGGGAGTCCCGGTTGGCCCGGGCCATCGCCGCGTACCCGGGGCAATTCGACTACGTCTTCATCGACTGCCCGCCCTCGCTCGGCCTGCTGACGGTCAACGCGCTGGTCGCCGCGCAGGAGGTGCTGATCCCCATCCAGTGCGAGTACTACGCGCTGGAGGGCCTCAACCAGCTGATCAACAACATCAACCTGGTACGGCAGCACCTCAACCCCAAGCTCGAGGTCTCCACGATCCTGCTCACCATGTACGACCGGCGTACCCGACTGGCCGACGCGGTCGAGCAGGACGTCCGGAACCACTTCGGCGACAAGGTCCTCCAGGCGGTCATCCCGCGCAACGTCCGGGTTTCCGAGGCACCCAGCTACGGGCAGTCCGTGATGACCTACGATCCCGGTTCGCGGGGGGCGACGAGCTACTTCGAGGCCGCCCAGGAGATCGCCGAGCGCGGTGTCAAGGAGCCGGTGAGCCGGAATGCGTAGTGCGCACGAGTCGCTGGGAGGCGTCGCATGAAGAACCGTCCCCGTGGCGGTCTGGGTCGAGGGCTCGGGGCGCTGATCCCGACCGGGCCGGCACCGGAGGCGCCGGGCACCACCCTCACCGCGCCGGTCGAAGCCGACACCGGCGGTATGACGGGTGACGCTCCCGTCGAGGCGGTGAGCGCGCCGGTCGCCATCCCGTCGGCGCCGCCCGAGCCGCAGCTAAGCCCGGTGCCGGGTGCCCGCTTCGCCGAGATCCCCGTCGACGCGATCGTGCCGAACCCGAAGCAGCCCCGGCACGTCTTCGACGAGGAGGCGCTGGAGGAGCTGAAGACCTCCATCCAGGAGGTCGGCTTCCTCCAGCCGATCGTCGTCCGCCAGCTCGACGCCGAGAAGTACGAACTCGTCATGGGCGAGCGCCGGTGGCGTGCCGCCCAGGCGGTGGGCCGGGAGAGCATCCCGGCGATCGTCCGGGACACCAAGGACGACGCGATGCTCCGGGACGCTCTCCTGGAGAACATCCACCGGGCGAACCTCAACCCGCTCGAAGAGGCCGCGGCCTACCAGCAGCTGCTGGAGGAGTTCGGCGCCACCCACGAGGAGCTGGCCCGGCGGATCGGCCGCAGCCGGCCGCAGATCTCCAACACGATCCGCCTGCTGAACCTCCCGCCGCAGGTGCAGCGCCGGGTCGCCGCCGGCGTGCTCTCGGCGGGCCACGCCCGGGCGCTGCTGAGCCTCGACGAGGCGGAGGCGCAGGAACGGCTCGCCCTCCGGATCGTCGCCGAGGGCTTGTCCGTACGCGCGACCGAGGAGATCGTGGCGCTCGCGCTCAACGACGGGCCGGCAAAGACGCCGGCGGCGAAGCGGCGTACCAAGCCGCACGCCCCGGCGCTCACCGATCTGGCCGACCGGCTCTCCGACCGCTTCGACACCCGGGTGAAGGTCGACATCGGCCGGAGCAAGGGCAAGATCACCATCGAGTTCGCGACGGTGGACGACCTGGAGCGGATCGTGGGCATCATCGGCGTCGGCGAGCAGGAGTCGGAGGACTGAGCCCGCCCCCTCGTTCTGTCACCGGCCGCGTCGCCCCTGAGGGCACGCGGCCGGTTTGTTTCCTGCCGCGGCTGCGTATGTCTGTGGCGTGGGCGCGGGATGGCGGCGCCATGTTTCACGTGAAACCGGTGCGCCCTGGTGAGTCGGGCGGCGGCTGGAGACCGGCCAGGGCGTCAGGGCGGTCGCCGGCTTCCTCGGAAGGCTGCGTCCCTGAGCACTTCACCGAGACCGGCTCGACCGGGACTCAGGCTCGCCCGTAGAGAGGCGTCGCCGGCGTCCGGCTGCGGGACCCGTGGCAGGCAGCCGATGGCGTGCGATCGGCAGAGCGATCGGGTCGTGCTGGGGTGGGCGGGGCTGGCAGTTCCCACCGGACTCGCGATGTGGTCGGCAGACTCCATCACCGACCTCGCTCGGGACAGACGCGCGGGAGGGGTGACTTCCCTACGAACGCGGGCGCCGGCCGCAGTGCGGGAACGTGCCGCCGTCGTCTGTGCTCTTCGAGGTATACGCGTACTGGGCGGACCGGTTGCCCGTCGGGGCGGCTCCTTGCCCTGCCCGCCGGCGGTCGTCGGCTCGGTGACGATGGTGTAGGCGTGGGGCTCCACGCTGATCGCCCTTCAGGGGCAGTCATAGGAGGGCCTGTAGCGCCGCCTGAGCCCTTGGCGTGCCTCTGAGGCAACACGGGGTCGCGGTGAGGGGCCTTGTCCCGCCTGGGGCACCTGAGGGGCTTCGACGGTTGCTCCGGCGGGGAAGGGATGATGCCTGCCCGGCCGGCCGCGTACCTCAGCACCTCGTTTCACGTGAAACGAGCCCTGGGAATGCGCTCCCATGGCATGCCCAGGACTCAGGCACACTTCGCCGGATCGACCTGAACGCCAAGGCTCGGCCTTCTACGGGCGCGGCTGGAACGCCCCAAAGACGCGATCGTGGGCCCGTGGATCACGGCGAGAGGAAGCCGCACCGCCACCTGGGCCGAGCCATCCCGGTCGGACCCGATGAACGCCAAGCGGCCCCGCGTCAGCGTGTCGCAGTATCGCGCCGGGCTCGGGCACTGCGACACGCCGCAAACGGAGGCGATCACGGGCACCACCGCTTTGTGCGCGGCGGAGCGCCTCGCTCCAGGAGGTCGCCTGGTTGCCATCCGACCGGCTGAACGGCCACGACGGTTGGTCCGCAACCGCCGTACCCGATCGCCACCTGGGGGAGGCCTCCTCCCGGCGTTCCACGTGAAACCGGCGAGGTTCCACGTGAAACGAGCAAGCGTCGCCGGGGCCTACCCACGGATCGCCCGGCTCCAGCCTCCGACCGCCGGCCACGACGTGGAAGCGATCCGGACCGAGGATGGCTCCCTGCGGCGCAGGACTGCTGAAGCCGGAACGCCGACTGCGGCAAATCGAAGATGAGGCGCCGCCACCGACTGGAACGCCCATCCCGGTGCCCCCTCCGGCGCGCGACGCCCGGCAGAAACGCCGCTTCCGGCAGCAGCCAACCGGCGCTTCGCTCGTTGGGAGAAACGGGCCCGCCCTGCCTGTGGTCGGGGCTGTGGATTGGACCCCCCGGTTATCCACAGCGGTTTTCCACAGGCACCCCTCGTTTCACGTGAAACACGGTGTCAAACGGCGTCCTGGCCTGTGGATGACGTGTTGTGGTGGTGATCTCACCAGCCTGTGGACAACCGCTCTCAAGCGGCCTCCGTGCGCACTCGGTTGACACCCCGCCACCCACGAGACGGACTCACGATCGCCGTCGTTCGGGTAGGGACAGCGGTCTCCGACTCGGTTAGGGTCAGCGTCGTGCACGACACCCCTCCCGCAGTCCCGGATTTCACCCAGTGGCCCTCCTTCCCCTTCGAGGGGGACCTCCGCATCAAGCACCTCGATGATCCGGTCCCGGTCGAGCCGCCCCGCAAGGGCGAGGGGCACCGGGAATGCACGGCCTGCAACGCCCCCGACGACGCCTACATCTGGGTGGGCGAGCGATGGCGGGTACGCGCCATGGACCGGCCCACCGGCCTGCCGATGGTGCTGATCCTGGAGTCCCGCTCCCACCTCGACCTCGGCGACCTGCCCAACCTGCTCGCCGCCGAGCTGGGGGTCATGACGGTACGACTGGAACGCGCCATCCGGTCGCTGGACGGCGTCGCCCGCGTGCACGTCAACCGCTGGGGCGACGGGTCGGCGCACCTGCACATGTGGTTCCTGGCCCGGCCGTACGGGCGGCTTCAGCTTCGGGGCACCTTCCTGTCGCTGTGGGACTCGATCCTGCCGCCCATCTCCGAGTCCCAGTGGCGGGAGAACCTCGCCATGGTGGCCGCCTGGCTGGCCGAGTTCGGCGGACGCCCACTGGCCGAGCCGCCGCGCATCCAGTGGCAGGCGCCGTCCAGCCTGTCCGCGCAGGCCTCTCGCGAGCAGGAGGCCGCAGAGCAGCAGGAGGAGCCGGTGTCGGTGATCGAGTCGGACGAGGAGACGCCCGTACCGGCGGACGACCTGGACGACGCCGCCGACGCCGCAGAAGGTGACAGGGGCGAAGTCAGGGCGGGCGACGATGGCACCGCAGGCGACGACGCCGAGGCGACCGCCGATACCGAGGGGACCGCGGACGCCGAGCTGACGGCCGACGCGGACAGGGCCGGTGCGGAGGACAGCAACGGCGGCCAGGAGGGTGACGCTCCCCAGCACGACGACGCTACCGGCGAGGCGACGACCCCGGGAACAGCGACGACCTCCGGAACGGTGACTACCCCGGGACGGTGACGACCCTGGGACGGTGACTACCCCGGGACGGTGAGGACCCTGGGACGGCGACGATCCCGGGACCGGTGACGACCCCGGGACGGCGACGCCGGGACGGCGACAGATACCGCGACCGGGCCCGCTCCGCTGACGCCGGCAGTCAACGGGACTGGAACGGCGTCGGCGGCCAGTCCGCTGCGCAGCCCCACCGAGGAACCGGGCCCGTGAGGTGAGGCCGCCGCAGGGAGTGCGCGGTTGGCGTACACCCGTCGTGGAGTAGTAACCGAGGGAACGCGGACCCGCTGGCCGCGGTCTTCGTCCTGCTGCTGGCAAGAGCGAGCGCACCGCTGCCCGGCCCGACCCGGCGGTCGTTCACCGTCGCGCTGGCCCTAAGGAGCGGGCGGGTAGTTCAAACCGGCCGCCGCATCGGCAGCGCGGCATGCGCGGGAAGCGGTCAGCCGCGCCGGGCGGCGGCGCGGCTGACCAGCGACCCCAGCACCCGCCCGAAGTCCAGCCCGGCCGCCTGGATCGCGAGCGGCAGCAGCGACGTCTCGGTCATGCCCGGCGAGACGTTCACCTCCAGCACGTGCGGTCGGCCGTCGGCGTCGACGATCAGGTCGACCCGGGACAGGTCGCGCAGGCCCAGGGCGGTGTGCGCGGCCAGCGCCACCTCGGTGACCGTGTCGGCGACGGCGCTGTCCAGCCGGGCCGGGGCGTGCCAGGTGGTCCGGCCGGCGGTGTAGCGGGCCGCGTAGTCGTACACGCCGTTGCGCGGCACGATCTCCACCGGCGGCAGGGCGCGCGGGCCGTCACCGAGGTCCACCACGGAGACGGCCACGTCCATGCCGGGCACGTACCGCTCGACCAGCGCCGTCGAGTCGTACGCGAAACAACCCACCATCGCGGCGGGCAGCGCCGCGGCGTCCCGGACCACGGCGGCGCCCAGGCCGGAACCGCCCTGGGTCGGCTTCACCATCAGCGGCAGCCCCAACCGGTCCACGATCCGGTCGAGCACCGCCACCGCGCCCAGCTCGGAGAAGCGGTCGTGCGGCAGCGCCACCCAGTCGGGGGTGGGGATGCCGTTCTCCCTCAGCACGGCCTTCGCCGACGGCTTGTCCCAGGCGAGCCGGGAGGCGCGGGCGTCGCAGCCGACGTACGGCACGTCGCAGAGGTCCAGCACGCCGCGCAGCGAACCGTCCTCGCCGGTCGCGCCGTGCAGCGCGATCACCACCGCGTCCGGCGGGTCGGCGGCCAGGGCGGGCAGCAGCGCCACGTCGGCGTCCCGCAGCTCCGCCTCCACGCCGACGGCGCGCAGCGCGTCGAGCACCCGACGGCCGGAACGCAGCGAGACGTCCCGCTCGTAGGAGAGGCCACCGGCGAGCACCAGCACGTGCAGGTCGGCGGTGACGGCGGGATCGGTCACGGGGGTTGCCCCGGCAGAGGTCACGGCCATGCCGGAATCATGCCAAGTCGGGTCCCGGCGCGTCCGCGCCGCCCTGCCGCCGGCGCCCGGCCGGGGTCACCGTGCCGAAGACCCGGCGCATGGCGATGTCCTGCTCCATCACGCCGGCGAGGCGGCGGACGCCCTCCCGGATCCGCTCGGGCGACGGGAAGGAGAAGTTGAGCCGCATGTTGCCGGTGCCGGAGCCGTCCGCGTAGAAGCCGGTGCCCGGCACGTAGGCGACCCGGGCGGCGATGGCGCGGGGCATCATCGCCTTGGCGTCCAGGCCGTCCGGCAGGTTCGCCCAGACGAAGAGGCCACCGGCCGGGGTGGTCCAGGTGGTGCCGGCCGGCATCAGGTCCTCCAGCGCGGTGAGCATCGCGTCCCGCCGTTCCCGGTAGACCTCCCGGTAGACCTTCAGCTGCTCCCGCCACGGCATGGTCGACAGGTACGTCGCCACGGCCGCCTGGGCGTAGCCGCTGGGGCAGAGGATCTGCGCCTCGCTGGCGATCACCAGCTTGTCGCGGACCGCGTGCGGGGCGAGGATCCAGCCGACCCGCAGGCCGGGGGCGAAGGTCTTGGAGAAGGTGCTCAGGTAGAAGACCCCGTCGCGGCGGCGGGCCCGCAGCGGCGCGGGTGCCTCGCCCTCGAAACCGAGCTGACCGTACGGGTCGTCCTCCACCACGAGCAGGCCGGCGCGCTCGCAGATGTCCAGCACCCGCTCGCGGCGCTCCTCGCTCAGCGTCACGCCGGTGGGGTTCTGGTAGGTCGGGATGGTGTAGAGGAACTTCACCCGGCGCCCGGCGCGGGCCAGGTCGGCGATGGCCACCTCCAGCGCCTCGGGGATCAGCCCCTCGTCGTCCATCGGCACGTGCGCGACCTGGGCCTGGGCGGCCTGGAACACCCCGAGCGCGCCGACGTACGTCGGGCCCTCGGCGAGCACCACGTCCCCCGGGTCGAGGAAGAGTCGGGCCACCAGGTCGAGGGCCTGCTGGCCACCGACGGTCACCACCACGTCCTCCGGGGAGGCGCCGCAGGACGCGTCGATGCCGGAGAGGGCCATCACCTCGCAGATCCGCTCGCGCAGCTCCAGGGTGCCCTGGCCGATGCCGTACTGGAGGGTGGTCGCCCCGTGCTCGGAGCCGAGCCGGCCCAGCATCTCGCCGACCGCGTCGAGCGGCAGCGCGGCGATGTAGGGTGCCCCACCGGCGAGCGAGACGACCTCCGGCCGGCTGGCCACCGCGAAGAGCGCCCGGATCTCCGAGGCGGTCATCCCGCGGACGCGCCGGGCGTACCGGTCGGTGTAGTCGTCGAGCGTCGTGCCGGTCATGACATCACCTCGATCGGGTGTCGGTCGGGCTCCCGCCCCGTGTGGTACCCGCGAAGCCGGCGACCATGGCGGCGCGGGACGCCGGTTGGTCGATCCTAGTCCGCGGCCGCCACCCCGGAACCCCTGACGTGGGCTGCGTCCACATCCCGGACCGCCGTCCCCGGCTCGGGTGGTCGTTCGCGCGTCCCCTCCCGTACGGTCGGCTGGCGGCGTACGATCGCTCGTCGGGGGGCCAGGAAGGCGGCGTTGACGTTCCGCGCTGGTTTCACCTCCGAGCCTATTGTGGGGATGCGCCAATGTCGCGACGTCTGGTCAGTCTGACCCTCGACACCCTGGAAGACCTGCCCCGCCCGTGCCGGCAGTGCGTCTACTGGGAGCTCGACCCGGTCTCCGCCGACCGGGCCTGTGCCGCCGGTGACCCCGGCCTGGAGAAGGAGGCCTGGGTCTCCCAGACCCTGCTGGAGTGGGGCTCCTGCGGCAAGCTGGCCTACGTCGACGGCATGCCCGCCGGCTTCGTCATGTACGCCCCGCCCGCCTACGTCCCCCGGTCGATGGCCTTCCCCACCTCGCCGGTCTCCGCCGACGCGGCGCTGCTGATGACCGCCAACGTGGTGCCCTCGTTCGCCGGCGGCGGGCTGGGCCGGATGCTCGTCCAGGGCGTCGCGCGGGACCTCACAAAGCGCGGCATCAAGGCGATCGAGGCGTTCGGCGACGCCAAGTTCGGCGACGGCGACGACCCGACCCGGGCCTGCGTCGCCCCGGCGGACTTCTTCCTCTCGGTGGGCTTCAAGACCGTCCGGCCGCACCCGCGCTACCCCCGGCTGCGCCTGGAGCTGCGCACCGCGCTGAGCTGGAAGTCCGACGTCGAGTACGCGCTGGAGAAGCTGCTCGGCTCGATGAGCCCGGAGACCCTCCTCCGCCCGGTACGCCCCGCTCCGGCCACCCGGGCGACCACCAGCTGAGGCCAGCCCGAGGGCTCGCCGGAAGGGAATCGCGGCTCAGTCCACCACCGCGCCGGCGGCCACCACCGCGCGCAGCTCGCTGACGTCGATCGAGCCCGTCGGCACGTCCCGCTCGATCGGGAAGAACATCCGCTGCACGGCGGCCACGATCGCCTCGACCACCTTGTCCCGGAACCGGGGGTCCACCAGCCGGTCCCGGTCCCGCGGCGAGGTGAGGTAGCCGACCTCGACGCGTACCGCTGGCATCCGGGTCAGCCGCAGCAGGTCCCAGGCCTTGGCGTGGGTACGGCAGTCCCGCAGCCCGGTACGCGCCACGATCTCCCGCTGCACCAGCCCGGCCAGCCGCTCCCCGGTCGCCGAGGTGACGCCGTTGTCGGTGCCGTAGTGGTAGGTGGCCACCCCGTCGGCCTCGGGGTTGGCGTGCCCGTCGGTGTGCAGCGAGATGAACACGTCCGCGCCGAGCGAGTTGGCCAGCTGCGCCCGGTCGGTGTCCGGCAGGCACGTCGCCGGCGTCGGGCCACGGGTGAGCTGCACCCGTACGCCCGCGGCGGCCAGCCGCCCCTCCAGCCGGCTGGCCAGGTCGTGCACCAGATCCGCCTCGCACCAGCGCAGCGGGCCGTCCGGCACCACCACACCCGGGTCGGTGCCCCCGTGGCCCGGGTCGATCACCACCGTCCGCCCCACCAGGGTCGGCCCGGACTGCCGGATCGCGTCGGACTCGCGCAGCCACTGCGGCCGGCCGCCGACCACCTTGCGACCGAGGCGGCGCAGCGCACCCATGGTGTGCGGGCCGCAGGAGCCGTCCGGTTTCAGGCCCACCTCGCGCTGGAACTGGGCAACCGCGCGGGCGGTGCGGACGCCGTAGATGGCGTCGGCGTGGCCCACGTCGTACCCCATCTCCAGCAGCCGCTCCTGGAGCGACCGGACGTCCTCGCCGGTGAGGGGTTCGGGCACCGCGTGGTAGAGGGTGCGGGCGCCGAGCCGCCAGCGGGCGGCGTCCAGGGCGCGCCAGGTCTCGGCACCCACCCGACCGTCGACGCTGAGCCCCCGGGACTGCTGGAAGGCGCGGACGGCGCGTTCCGTGGCGAGGTCGAACTCGTCGCCGGTGGCGGTCGGGAGCAGGTCGAGGCCGGTCAGGACCGTGCGGATCTCCGTCACCGCGGGTCCACGGTCACCGGGTCGGATCGGACGCACGCACGACCCCCTCTGCACGAATGCTGGCTGGGCGGGCGCCACGGTCGCGCGACCGGAGTGCTCTGGCGCGTAGCGGATGCCTACGGAGCGTACCGTGCCCGGTGGCCGTCCATCCGGCGTTCGCCCAGCTCAGGGCCGGGAACGACGGAACCCCCGCACCCGGGGAGGGTACGGGGGTTCCGGTGCTGCGAGCGTCAGAGCGCCGACTCGATCAGCCGGACCAGCTCGCCCTTGGGCTTGGCGCCGGCGATCGACTGCACCGGCTCGCCGTTCTTGAAGATGGTGAGGGTCGGTACGGACATCACCCGGTAGGCGCGGGCGGTCTCCGGGTTCTCGTCGATGTTGAGCTTGACGATGGTGACCTGGTCGCCCATCTCGCCCGCGATCTCCTCCAGCAGCGGGGAGACCTTGCGGCACGGCCCGCACCACTCGGCCCAGAAGTCCACCAGTACCGGCTTGTCGGACTTCAGCACATCAGTGGCGAAGTTCGCGTCGGTGACGACCTTTGTTGCTCCCACTATGACCCTCCTCCGGGACTTTCGTTGTTCGGTTGTTCAGCCGCTGATCGTGGCGATGAAGCGCTCGGCGTCGAGGGCGGCGGCGCAGCCCGTGCCGGCCGCCGTGATGGCCTGCCGGTAGGTGTGGTCGACCACGTCGCCGGCGGCGAAGACACCCGGCACGCTGGTCCGGGTGCTCGGCGCCTGAACCTTCACGTACCCCTCGTCGTCCAGCTCCACCTGCCCCCGGAAGAGCTCGCTGCGCGGGTCGTGGCCGATCGCCACGAAGACGCCGGTCACGTCGAGCACCTTGGTGTCGCCGGTGTGCACGTTGCGGACCCGTACGCCGCTGACCTTGCCGTCCTCGCCGAGGATCTCCTCGACGGTGCTGTTCCACTCGACCTTGATCTTGTCGTTGCCGAGGGCGCGGTCGGCCATGATCTTGCTGGCGCGGAACGAGTCGCGCCGGTGGATGATGGTGACCGAGTCGGCGAACCGGGTGAGGAAGCTCGCCTCCTCCATCGCGGAGTCGCCACCGCCGACGACGACGATGTGCTGGCCGCGGAAGAAGAAACCGTCACAGGTGGCGCAGGACGACACGCCGTGGCCCAGGTACTCCTGCTCGCCCGGCACGCCCAGCGGACGCCAGGCCGAACCGGTGGAGAGGATGACGGCCCTGGCCCGGTAGGCGGTCTCGCCGACCCACACGGTGCTGACCGCGTCCGACCCGATCATGCCGGTGTCCTGCAGCTCGACCCGGGTGACGTCGTCGGTGAGGAACTCCGCGCCGAACCGCTCGGCCTGCTTGCGCATGTTGTCCATCAGCTCGGGGCCGAGGATGCCGTCGGCGAAGCCGGGGAAGTTCTCCACCTCGGTGGTCGTCATCAGGGCGCCGCCGGACTGCACACCCTCGATGACGAGCGGCTTGAGGTTGGCGCGCGCGGCGTAGACCGCCGCCGTGTAACCGGCCGGCCCGGAGCCGATGATGATCAGGTTGCGGACCTCGTCCACTGCCGTCTCCCGATGTGTGTGTTCGACATCCGCCCCCGGCTGACCTACCGCCGGAACGACGCCGATCCGAGTGCCGACGGCTCAGCGACGCCGGCGGCTGACTTGCAGAACGTCATCGTACGAACCGGGGATTCCCGAACCGGTCATCCGGTGGGTCACGTCACGCGGCGACGGATGACCGGCGACTTGACCTCACCCTACCCGCGCCCGGTAGCGGGTGTCCGCGCCGGATCCCGGCACGCCACACTCCGCGCCGCTCGCCCAGGCCCAGCGCTCTCCCGACGGATCGGCGAACCGGAGGACGAGCGCCGGTTCCCCCTGGAAGCTGGCGTAGTCGAGCAGTTCCACCGTGATCGCCCCGCGTCCGTGCTCGCCGGCGATCTCGGTGAGACAGGTCTCCAGCGCGTCCGGAGCGGCGAGCCGGAGGAGCCCGCCGGGGGACGGTCGCCGGTCCGCCTCGGCGCTCTTCTCGGTCGACGCGCCCGGTGCCAGCCCGGGGCCGTCGGTGGCCACCCGGGGCAGCACGGTCGGGGCCGCGCCACCGGCCAAAGTCTGCGGCGTCCAGTCGGTGCCGCTGGTCTGCGGTGCGCCGGTGACCCGGAAGGGCGCCGTGGCCGAGGCGGCGTCGCCCCCGGCGACCGTCGAGTCGGCCGCGCCGCCGCCCCCCGAGGTGTCGAGCAGGTAATCGACGCCGAGCCCGACGGCCGCGAGCGAGGCCGCAGCCAGCGCGACCGGGGCGGCGAGCCGCGCCCAGCGCCGGCGCCGACGGCCCGGCCCGGTCGCGTCGTCCCGTCCGGCCCCGGCGGTACGCCCCGGACCTCGTGCGGGCTGCGCCGGCACCGGCTGCTGCCGCTCGCCGGCCGGCGAGACGGCATCCACCGGGGTGGTGAGCGCCGGTGCGTCGGTCGGGGCGGGCCCGGCGCCGGCCAGCGCGGCGGTGAGTCGTTCGGTGACCGCGAGCGGCATCTGCGGGGCCGGTTCGGCCCAGCCGGCCAGGTCGGCGCGGACCTGGGCGACGGCCGGCGCCAGCGCCGCGTACGCCTCGGCCCAGGCCGGGTCCTGCTCGACCAGTCGCGCGACGGTGGCCTGCTCCGGGGTGCCGTCCAGCGCCCCGCCGAGGTAGTCGGCGAGCAGGTCGTGGTCGACCCCGCTGAACTTCCCGGTCGTCACGCGTCCTCCTGGTTGGCGTCCCGTCGGGAGTGCCCCGACCCCGATCCGACGCCCTCCGCGGCCCGGGGGTTCCCGAGGGTGACGCCGGGCACGCCCCGGCCGGCGACCGCATCCGGCCCGGCGTCGTCGGAGCCGGTCCGCAGGTGCCCGAGTTGGACCGCCAGCCGGGCGCGGCCGCGGGCGCAACGGCTCTTCACCGTCCCCTCGGCGACGCCGAGGATCCGGGCCACCTCGGCGACCGGGTAGCCCTGCACGTCGACCAGCACGAGGGCGGACCGCTGCTCGACCGGCAGCGTGGCCAGGGCCTGCCGGACGACCAGCGCGGTGTCGTGGTCCGCGGCCGGGGCGGCCGGCTCGACGCCGCCGGAGCCACCCTCGTCGACCCGGGTGCCGTCGGGCAGCGGGACGGTCGGGTGCGCCTGGCGGCGGCGGATCCGGTCCAGGCAGGCGTTCACCACGATCCGGTGCAGCCAGGTCGTGACGGCCGAGTCGCCCCGGAAGCGGGCGGCGCCCCGGTGGGCGGAGAGCAGCGCGTCCTGAAGGGCGTCGGCGGCCTCCTCGCGGTCGCCGAGCGTCCGCAGGGCCACCGCCCAGAGGCGGTCGCGGTGCCGGTGGAACAGCTCGGTGAACGCGTCCCGGTCACCGGCCACGTGGGCGCGGAGCAGTTCGACGTCGCTCGCCTCGGCGGGCGGGACCGCGCGCGGCGGTAAGACCGGCACCGCCTCGCCGGTCGCCGGATCGGGCGTACGCCCGCCGCGACCGGCCATCACCACGTCCGTCGGATGCGGTGCCGGGCGCGCGGCGGGCGGCTCACGACCCCTGGACCGTGATTTCCTGGACGCCGAGCTTCCAGCCGTCTCCGCTGTCCTTCTCCGGCAGCTCGGTGATCCAGAAGAGCAGGTAGCGGTACGTCTTGTCGGCGTCGAAGCCGTTGAAGGTCATCTTGGTGCCGTCGTGCCCCTCGAACGGCTGCCCGATCCGGGTCGTATAGGCGGCCTTCAGCTGCTTGTCACCGGCGGAGCTGGGCGGGAAGTCGGCGTCACCGGCGAGCAACTCGGCGGAGGCCCCGGTGGACGAAAGGACCGCCTGCACCGACTTGACCGTGTGCGGCGCGCCCAGGTCGATCCAGATGCCCATGCCATCCTTCAGTCCGCCGAACTTGCCGTTGTTCCGGTAGCTCTGGGTCTCCCAGCCCTCGTCCTCGTCGCCGTCGATCACCTTCTCGGCGTCGCGCACCTCTGCGCGGTCCCGGCTGTCCGGGTCGACGATCCGGACCTCTTCGACGTTGAGCTTGCGCACGGCGGGCGCGGGGGCGCTGGCCTGGCTGGACGGGGCGCTGTTCGACGGGCGGGCGACCGGCTCGGTGTCGGGCGACTTGTCGTCGCCGCCCAGCGCGCTGATCCCGATGAGCAGGCCGACCAGGGCGACCGCCAGCAGGCCGGCGATGCCCACGGCGACCTTCCGCCCACCGGCGGCGGCCAGCGGGGACGGGTCGTCGCCCGGGTCCGCGGTGAACCGGATGGTGCCGGTCTGGTCGAGGAAGTGGTCCTCGGCCGGGACGTCGAGCCGGGCCAGCTCGGCGGCGAGCACGTCCGACGAGGGCGGGGCGATCTCGGCGTCGAGCAGATCCATGGTCAGGTCGTCCAGGTACGCCGGCACGCCGGCCCGGACCTGGCGGGGCGCGGCGATCGCGCCGCTGGCGTCCCGGACCGCGTCCGGGATGGCGGCCCGACCGTGCCCGGCGGTCGCGCCGCGCAGCGGGGCCTCGGCGTGCGGCCAGTGCCCGGTGAGGGCGAAGTAGAGGATGCCGCCGACCGCCCGGATGTCGTTCTCCTGGCTGTCCGCGCCGTCGGTACGCGCGTCGGCCAGGACCACCCGGCCGTCATCGCTGATCATCACGGTGCCCGGGTGCACGTTGCCGTGCACCATGCCGGTGGCGTGCACGGCGGCCAGCGCGCTGGCGACGGCGTTGCCGATGGCCGTGGCCCGGGCCGGGTCCAGCGGCCCGTCGGCGACCATCTCGCGCAGGGAGTTGCCGTCGACCCACTCGCGGACGACGTACGCCCGCTCGTCCTCGTCGATCGCGTCGTAGACGCCGACCAGGTTGGGGTGGATGACCCGGCTCGCGGCCACCGCGGCCTGGAGCATCTCGGTGGCGGAGCCGCCGCCGGGGTAGCGCAGCACGACCGCGACCGGCCGGCGCAGCACCACGTCGACCCCCCGCCAGACCAGCCGCCCGGCGCTGTCGTTGTTGATGTGCTCGACCAGCTCGTACCGCTCGGCGAGGATCTCACCGGCCGTGGGAGCACCGAAGGTCATGACGGGCGGAGCAGTCTCCTCCGCCTCCTGACCCTCGCCGACCTGGGTCACCCGTCCTCCCTCGGTGATCGTGTCGATCGATGGACCCGCGCTGCTGGGCATGTGGCTTCCCGCTCTGCCTTCGAAGGAACCGGCCGGCGTCTCGACGCGTACGTCGGCCACCTGCCGTATCCGTCGAGAGCGACCTTACCTGGACTGCCCGTCATCCCGACATGTCATCTTCCCGCCGTGCCCCGCGACGTGCCGGATGTGGACGACCTCGCCCGGTTACGACCGTTGTCAGCCACGTTGCTGGCACATGTACTAGCCAATCTAGAGGTTGACCGCAAGTGATCGCAGCAGGGGCCGGCCCTGGTGTGGCGGTCCGCCGCCGTCCTGTCAGGTTCCCTCCGAACGGCCCGCCATACTCAGCCGTACGGTTGGTTGTCCACAGGCTGATCCGGTGGCTGACCGGGGAAACGCGGAGTTATCCACAGCCACGTCCCCAGGCTGGTGATCCTCGTTCACCCTCCGTGCCGGGCGGCCGACCGCTGAGTCGGCCACCGACCGGTCACCGGCTCAGCGACCGAGCCGGCGGCGGACCATCCCGACGACCTCGGTGACCTCGCCGATCCGCAGCACCATGGCCAGCCCGAGGTAGGTCGCGCCGATCACCGCGCCGCCGATCACCAGCTGGACCGCCGCCGCGAGCCAGCCCAGGTCGGCCGGGTCGCCGGGGAGCAGGCTGACCACCAGCAGGCCGACCAGCGCCGCCCCGAGCGCGGCGACGATCACCTTGCCCATGGTGCGCATGATCCCGCCGAGCCCGATCCGGCCGACCCGCGGCCGCAGCAGCATCGCCGAGACGACCGCCGCCGCGACGTACGAGATCGCGTTGCCGAGCAACATGCCCGCCGCCGCGAAGGCAGGCGAGAAGGCGACGAAGAGTCCCACCTGAAGCAGCACCCGCAGCGCCACCACCGGGATGTTGACCAGTGCCGGGGTGCGGGTGTCCGGCAGCGCGTAGAAGGCGAAGGTGAAGAGCTGGCTGATCGCGAACGGCACCAGGCCCACGGCCGCGACCAGCAGCACCGTCGAGGTGGCGCGGGCGTTGTCGCCGTCGAAGGCGCCGTACTGGAATACCACCCGGGAGATCGGCCCGGCCAGGACCGCGTAGCAGACCGCGATCGGGGCGAGCACCGCCGTCACCATCCGGGTGCCCCGGGACAGGTCGGCGGTGACGTCGCGGAAGCGCCCGTCCGCGGCGGCGGCGCTCATCCGCGGCATCAGCGCGGTGATGATCGAGACGGCGATGATGCCGTGCGCCATCATCAGCAGCAGGAAGACGTTGTTGTAGATCAGGATGCCGGCGCTGTCCTCGCCCGCCGCCCGGGTGAGCAGGTTGACCACCACGAAGAGGCCGAGCTGGTTGACCGCGACGTAGCAGAACATCCAGGCGCCGAGCTGGGCCAGCTCGCGCAGCCCCAGCTCGCGGAAGTCGAACCGCCACTGCCACCGGAAGCCGACCTTGCGCAGCGCCGGCAGCAGCCCGGCGGCCTGCACCGCCACGCCGAGCAGGGTGCCGCCGCCGACCAGCAGGATCTGGCCCACGCCCAGCTCGCCGGGCTTGAGCGCCTTCGCCCCGAAGACCAGGATGTAGAGCCCGAAGGTGCTGATGACCACCAGGTTGTTGAGGATCGGCGCCCACATCGGCGCGGCGAAGTGCCCCCGGGTGTTCAGCACCGCGGCGATCAGCGCGCTGACGCCGGTGAAGAACAGCATCGGCAGCATCAGGTACGACAGGTACGTGACGAGGTCGGTGTAGTCCGCGTCCTTGCCGCTGGCGTAGAGGGTGGTCAGCACCGGCGCCGTGAGCACCGCGAGCAGCGCGGCGGCGGCCAGCGCGATCACCGCCAGGGTGAGCAGCCGCTGCGCGTACGCCTCGCCCCGGTCCGGGTCGGCCTTGCGCCGGCGGACCAGCACCGGGATCAGCACGCTGGTGAGCACGCCGCCGAGCAGGAACTCGTACACCTGGTTCGGCAGGAACTGGGCGGTGGTGTACGCGTTGCCGACCAGGTTGCCCAGCGCCGCGCCGATCATCAGGTTGCGGATGAAGCCCGTACCCCGACTGATCAGGCTGCCGACCGCCATCACCGCGCTGTTCGCCGCGGCGCTGGCCTCCCCCACCTGCTCCGGCGGCGGCGCGGTGGCCTCCACCGCCGGCTGGTTCAGCGGCTCGGCGGAGATGAAGGTCGCCTCGTCGGTCGGCGGGATCGCACCGTCCGGCGTGGCGTTCGCGCTGCGGTAGAGCCCGCCGCTCATCTCCTGCCTCCAAGGGGGTACGTCGGAGCCGGACGACCGGCCCGCACGCCCAAGACCTTAGTCAACGCCGTCCCCATACCCGCGCCCGGCGGATCAGATCCCGCCCCGGCCCGATAGGCTGGCGATCCCATGTCCGAAGCTGCCTCCGCATCCCACGCCGCCGACCGCCGCGAGCTCACCGCCGCGCAGCGCAACGCCGTCGCCGAACTGCTCCGCGTGTCCCCGGTCGCCGACGAGCTCGGTCGTCGCTTCGCGCGCGCCGGGCACGAGTTGCACCTGGTGGGGGGTTCCGTCCGCGACGCCCTGCTCGGCCGACTCGGCGAGGACCTGGACTTCTGCACCGACGCCCACCCGGACGAGACGCTGCGGATCATCAAGGGCTGGGCCGAGTCGATCTGGGAGACCGGTCGCGAGTTCGGCACCATCGGGCTTCAGCGCGACGGGCTCCGGCTGGAGATCACCACCTTCCGCGCCGAGGCGTACGACCAGGTCAGCCGCAACCCGATCGTCGAGTACGGGACCAGCCTCACCGAGGACCTGCGGCGGCGGGACTTCACCATCAACGCGATGGCGGTCAGCCTGCCCGATCACCGGTTCACCGACCCGCACGGCGGATTGGACGACCTCGCGGCCAAGGTGATCCGTACCCCCGGCACGCCCCGGGAGTCCTTCGGGGACGACCCGCTGCGGATGCTGCGGGCGGCCCGCTTCGCCGCCCAGCTGCGCTTCGCCGTGCACCCCGACGTGCACGAGGCGATGAGCCGGATGGCCGCCGACTTGGACCGGATCACCGCCGAGCGGATCCGGGACGAGTTCAGCAAGCTGCTCTGCGGCGCCGACCCGATCACCGGGCTGCGGCTGCTGGTCGACACCGGGCTGGCCGAGCGCTTCCTGCCCGAGCTGACCGGGCTCAAGCTGGAGATCGACGAGCACGCCCAGCACAAGGACGTCTACGAGCACACCCTGACCGTGGTCAGCAACGCGGTCTCCTTCGAGACCGACGGCTGCGACTTCGTGCTCCGGATGGCCGCGCTCATGCACGACGTGGGCAAGCCGGCCACCAAGTCGGTCGGGCCGGACGGCCGGGTCAGCTTCCACCACCACGAGGTGGTCGGCGCGCGGCTGACCAAGGCGCGGATGAAGGCGCTGCGCTACCCCAAGGACGTCACCGCGCAGGTGGTCGCCCTGGTCGCCCTGCACCTGCGGTTCTACGGGTACGGCCGGGGCGAGTGGACCGACTCGGCGGTGCGCCGGTACGTCACCGACGCCGGTGACCTGCTGCCCCGGCTGCACAAGCTGACCCGCTCGGACTGCACCACCCGCAACCGCCGCAAGGCGGCCCAGCTCGCGGCGGACTACGACGCGCTGGAGGAGCGGATCGCCCGGATCGCCGCCGCGGAGGACCTCGCCCGGGTCCGCCCCGACCTGGACGGCAACGCGATCATGGAGCTGCTCGGCGTACCGCCGGGGCCGTTGGTCGGGCGGGCCTGGCAGTACCTCAAGGAGTTGCGCCTGGAGCGCGGCCCGCTGGAGCGGGACGAGGCCGAGGCGGAGCTGTTGCGCTGGGCCCGCGAGCAGGGCGTCATCGACCAGAGCTGACGCCGAGGGCGCCGTCCCGGTGGACGGCGCCCTCGTCAGCTGGTCAGCGGGTCTCGACCGCGCTGCCGTCGACCGCGGCCTTGCCGTTGCCCGCCGACCCCGAACCGCCGGTGGACGCCGAGCCGAGCCTGGCGAGCAGGCCGGGCAGGTCGATGCCGGTGAGGTCGGAGCCGAGCTGGAGGCCCTGCGCCACGTTGCCGGCCACCGACTTCGTCAGCGACGACGCGCCGTCGGTGGAGATGACGGTCATCTTGTCGATCGCCCCGATCGGGGCGCTGGCCGCCTCGACCACCTGCGGCAGCACCTTGACCAGCAGGTCCAGCACGGCCGCCTCGCCGTACGCGGCGAACGCCTCCGCCTTGCGGGCCATCGCGTCGGCCTCGGCCTGCCCCTTGGCCAGGATGGCCGCGGCCTCCGCCTGGCCCTCCCGCTCGACCGCCTCGGCGATCGCCGAGCGCCGGCGCTGCTCCGCCTCACCCTCCTTGGCGCCCTCGATCGCGTTCGCCTCGGCGAGCGCGGCCCGGCGGGCCCGCTCGCCCTCACCGGTGAGCCGGGACTGCTCGGCGGCGGCCTGGGCGGCGGCGATGACGGCCTGCCGCTGCGCGTCGGCGTTGAGCACCGCCGCGTTGCGGGCCGCCTCGGCCTCCTGCTCCACCTTGTAGCGCGCCGCGTCGGCCGGCTTGCGCACCTCGGTGTCGAGCTGGCGCTGCTTCAGCTCGGCGTTGCGCTCGGCCACCTTCTGCTGCTCGGAGAGGATCGCCTGGTCCCGCTCGGCCTGGGCCAGCGGGCCGGCCGCCGCGGACCGGGCCTTGGCCGCGTCGATCTCGGCCTGGATCCCGGCCTGCTTGAGCGACAGGTTCCGGTTCGCTTCGGCGATCGCCTCCTCGGCGAGCAGCCGCTCCTGCTCGGCCTGCTGGCGGGCGCGCGCCTCGGCGATGGCGGCGTCCTTGAGCACCCGGGCGGCCTCCGGCCGGCCCAGGTCCTGCAGGTAGGAGCCCTCGGCGAGGATGTCCTGGAGCTGGAAGGTGTCCAGCACCAGCCCCTGGTTGGTCATCGAGTGCTCGGCCTCCTCGGCCACCGCGCTGGCGAACGCCGCCCGGTCCCGGATGACCTCCTCGACGGTGAGCCGGCCGACGATCGAGCGCAGCGCGCCGGCCAGCACCTCGCGGGTGAAGTTGTCGATCTCGTCCTGCTGGTGCAGGAAGCGCTGGGCGGCGGCGCGGATGGCGTCCTCGGTGCCGCCGACCTTGACGATCGCCACACCGTGCAGGTCGGTGCGGATGCCCTGCTTGCTCACCGCGCCCCGGATGCCCACGTCGATGCGGCGGCTGGACAGGTCGAGCGACTGGAGCTTCTGCACCACCGGCAGCACGAAGACCGAGGCGCCGAGCACCACCTTCTGGCCGGACATGTCGGTGGAGCGGCCACCGTCGGCGGTCTGCGTGGTCCGGCCCTTGCGACCGGTGACGATGAACGCCTCGTTGGGGCCGGCGACCTTGATCCGGGAGAGTACGAAGAGCACCAGGACGAGCGCCAGCAGGACCGCGCCGCCGACGGCGATGACAAGGGGCATGGGCAGTTCCGTCTCTGCGAAAGGGGGGTGAGGAGAGGGTGGTCAGTAGGTCTCGACGTGGACGCTGGTCTCGCTCAGCGCCTGCACCACGAAGATCTGCGCGCCGACCGGGATCGGGTGGTCGGCGCGGGCGTTGAGCTTCACCGGCTGGCCGGCGACGCGTACCCGGACCTCGCCGTAACCGACGGCGGGCACCGGGGTGACCACCAGGCCGAGCGCGCCGACCAGGTCGTCCCGGGTCGGAGTGGGGTCGGTCCGCATGTCCCGCGCCGCCCGGCTCAGCCGGGCCGCGAGCCACGCGGTGGGCACGGCGGCGAGCGCGCCACCGGCCGCCGCCGCCGCGATCATCCCCGGGGTACGGCCGCCGACCAGCTCGTTGACGATCGCGGCGCCGAAGCCGAACGCGCCGAGGAAACCGGCGACCGCCTCGACCGAGACCGGACCGTCGACGTCGGCGTGACCGAAGTGGAGCAACTCGGCGCCGAGCAGGGAGAGCGCCAGCACGGCGACGCCCGCCCCACCGATGATCAGAAAGATGAAGGTCCCCGTGGCCACGACCTGCACGGTATCGACGTCATGCAACATTCCGGCCTGATTATTTCGGGGCCACGGTGACGTCCCGGTCGACCAGTTCCCGGGGCAGCGGCTGCCGTTCCAGCTCCCGGCCCTCGGTGTCGGCGAGCACGAAGTCGCCACTGCCGGACGGCCGGCGGTAGAGCAGCCGGTCGTTCGAGACCCAGGCGACCTCGGCCGACGGCAGGGTCCGGACGACGGTCCCGGTCACCGCGTCGACCAGCAGCGGATCGCGCTGGCCCTGCACGACCGCCCACTGCCCGTCGGGCGAGAACGCCCACGGTCCGGCGGGGTCTCCGGGAATCGTCACGAACCGGGTGGGCCTGCCGTCGTCGGCGGAGAAGAACTGCACCCCCCAGCGCGGATGCCGTTCGCTCTCCGACCGGGGCTTGAACGCGTCGGTCAGCGGCAGCGCCACCTCCCGCCCGTTCCGCGCCCAGGTGAAGAGGCAGCGGTCGGTGCAGAAGTACCGGGTCCGGTCCACCGCGTACTCCCGGAACGTCCCGTCCAGGGCGAGGATGCCGATGTGGTGGGCGCCCTGGCGGAACCGGGTCAGGACGAGCCGACGCCCGTCCGGCGACCACTGGGGGTCCGCCCCCGGTGCGCGGTACCAGCGCACGGTCGCCTTCCGGCTGTCGATGAGGCCGATCTGCCCGGGTCGGTCCTCGTCCGCGACGGCGGTGACGGTGCCGATCGGGGCCGGCCACACCTCGTCGTACCCCTGGGTGCGGACGTAGCGGTCGCGGCTGCGGTCGAGCAGGTAGCCACTGCCGCCACTGACGCCGCCGGTGACCCGCCAGCCGCCCGGCAGGGCCAGTGGCGAGTCCTTCCAGCCGGTGCCCGGTGTCGGGTGCACGGACGGCGTGGGCTGCGGTGCCGGCACGGCGGGACGGGTCGGCGGCGCCGGCCGGAGCAGCACGAACGGCACGGTCACCGCAAGCACCGCCACCAGCACGGCGGCGCCTGCCGTGGCCCGCCGCCGGGCCCGCAGCCGGCGACCCCGGGCGATCGCCACCGCCGCCAGGTCGGGCGCCGGCCGCGCCTGGCCGACGAGATCCTGTACGGCCGCCCGCAGCGCGTCCTCCGTCGGCCTGCTCATCGGTGCACCTCCGGGCGGGTGGCGAGGTCGTCGAAGGTCGGCACCAGTTCCCGGAGCCGGGCCAGCGCGCGGGACGCCTGACTGGCCACGGTGCCCGTCCGGCAGCCCAGCACCGCGGCGGTCTGCTCGACGCTCAGGTTCTCCAGGTACCGCAGCGTCAGCACCGCACGCTGCCGAGGTGGCAGCTCCCGCAGCGCGTCGCGCAGCAGCAACCGCAGGTCGCTGTCGTGGCCGCTGTCCCGGCCGCCGGCCCGCTCCGGCAGCTCGGCCACCGGCACCTCCCGGCGGCGGGACAACCGCCGCCAGCCGGAGACCTGGTCGTGGTACAGGATCCGCCGCACGTACGGCTCGGCGTCGCCGCGGATCCGGGGCCAGCGGGCGTACGCCTTGGCCAGCGCGTTCTGCAGCAGGTCCTCGGCGGCGTGCTGGTTGCCGGCGAGCGCGTACGCGACGCGCAGCAACGCGTCGCCGCGCTCGTTCACGAACGCGGTGAACTCTCCGTCGGTCCCCTCGGTCACCGCCCACCTCCGTAACTCAGACGCCGGTGGGGCGGAAAAGTTTGCCTCAGGCGTGGGTCGGTCCGTCGGGCGGGCTTCGTCGGCTCTCCCGAGGGTCGTCATGCCGAACGCCCGGCCGTCGTACCGGCGGGGAAGAATGGCGGCATGCGCTGGACCGTGCTCGACTCGCCGATCGGGGAGTTCTCCGTGGCCACCGACGACGAGGCGGTGTGCGGCGCGCACTTCGGCCGGGTGGAGTCGGCGGTCGACGAGCCCGGTGACGAGTTGGCCCGGCGGGCGGTGGCGGAGCTGCGCGCGTACTTCGCCGGGGAGCTGACCGACTTCGGCGTGCCGGTGGCGGCGCGGCGCGGCTCCGAGTTCGAGCGGGCGGTGTGGCGGGAGATGACCCGCATCCCGTACGGGGAGACGCTCACCTACGGCGAGGTGGCCCGGCTGGTCGGCGACCCCGGCGCCGCCCGGGCGGTCGGGGTGGCCTGCAACCGCAACCCGATCCCGGTGCTCGTGCCGTGCCACCGGATCGTCGGCGCGGGCGGCAAGCTGGTCGGCTTCGGCGGTGGGCTGCCGCGCAAGGTGCGGCTGCTGGAGTTGGAGGCCGGGGTCGCCCTGCGCCATGCCTGGTCCTGAGTCTGAAAAATTACGGCGCCCGACTGCAACCTGATCGTCCGATCAGGCGTTCCCCCGGCATACGACGTCTCGATCACCGGTACGACCGGGGCGTCATCCGCCACCACCACACGGGGGACACCATCGTGAACAAGGACCAGGACAGCGCCATCGGCCGTCGCCACCTGCTGCGTCGGGCGGGCACTGTCGCCGCTGGCCTCGCCGGCACCGCAGCGGTGGGCGCGGCCGCCGCCGGCCCGGCTCAGGCCGCACCGGGTCAGCCGGTACTCCAGGGGCAGGTCAACGAGGCGGGCACGCCCACCACGCTGCGCGGCGGCTCGGCCACCTCGGCCACCCTCCGACTGGAGAACCCCACCATCACCAACATGGAGGGTGTCGAGGTCGCCAGCCCGGCCCTGCGGCTGACCCCGAACGGGGAGAGCATCAACCAGAAGTCCGAGATGGGCTCGGTCGCGATGGATCGTTCCGGGACGATCTGGGCGGTCACCGGCGAGGGCCTGCCGCCCGAGACGGGCAACTTCGTCGAGTACATCCGGACGGAGACGAACACCAACCAGCTGGTGCCGGTCGTGCCGCAGCGGGTGATCGACACCCGGACCGCCGCCGGTCGGGCCCGCATCGTGAACCCGGCCGGCAACCTGGACAGCTCGGGCCGGCTGCTGCGCGGCCGCACGATCCAGGTCAACCTGGATGAATTCGTCTACTCCGGTCAGGCCGTGTACGGCAATGTGACCGTCACCGGCGCGCTCGCCGCCGGGTTCCTGCAGGTCTACCCGCACTCGGCTCAGCGTCCGACGGCGTTCTCGACGATCAACTTTCAGGCCGGCCAGACGCTGTCGAACTTCTTCCTGACCGGGATCAGCCCGGTGATCGACTACATCTCCGTGCACGCGCAGCAGACCACCCACGTGATCCTCGACGTGGTGGCGTTCGTCGTCGCGGCCGGCCGGGTCAACCCGGCGATCCTGCCCACCGACGACCCACTGGCGGCGGAGGACCGGCGGACGCAGCTGGCCCGGCGGACCAAGCCGTCCTGGGCCAAGTAGGCCTGCACGTACGCGACGAGGGCCGGGTCCGAATGGACCCGGCCCTCGGCCGTGCTGCTGGTCAGCGCGTCAGCGCTCGACCTCGCCCTTGATGAAGGACTCGACGGCGGCGTGCGCGTCGTGGTCGGCGTACTGCACCGGCGGGGACTTCATGAAGTACGACGAGGCGGACAGGATCGGGCCGCCGATCTTGCGGTCCAGGGCGATCTTCGCGGCGCGGACGGCGTCGATGATCACACCGGCGGAGTTCGGCGAGTCCCACACCTCGAGCTTGAGCTCGGCGTTGAGCGGGGTGTCACCGAAGGAGCGGCCCTCCAGGCGGATGTAGGCCCACTTGCGGTCGTCGAGCCACGGCACGTGGTCCGACGGGCCGATGTGCACGTCGCTCTTGCTCATCTCGTGCGGGATCTGGGAGGTCACCGACTGGGTCTTGGAGATCTTCTTCGACACCAGGCGGTTGCGCTCCAGCATGTTCATGAAGTCCATGTTCCCGCCGAAGTTGAGCTGGTACGTGCGCAGCAGCTCCACCCCGCGGTCCTCGAACAGCTTCGCCAGCGCCCGGTGCACGATGGTCGCGCCGACCTGGCTCTTGATGTCGTCACCGACGATCGGCAGGCCCGCGTCCTCGAACTTCTTGGCCCACTCGGGGTCGGAGGCGATGAAGACCGGCAGGGCGTTGACGAACGCGCAACCGGCGTCGATCGCGGCCTGGGCGTAGAACTTGTCGGCCTGCTCCGAGCCCACCGGCAGGTAGGAGACGACCACGTCGACCTGCGCGTCCCGCAGCGCCTTGGCCACGTCGACCGGCTCGGCGTCGGACTCCTCGACGATCTCGCGGTAGTACTGGCCCAGGCCGTCGAAGGTCGGGCCGCGCTGCACGGTGATGCCGGTCGGCGGCACGTCGCACAGCTTGATGGTGTTGTTCTCGCTGGCCACGATCGCCTCGGCGAGGTCCATGCCCACCTTCTTGGCGTCCACGTCGAACGCCGCGACAAACTCCACGTCCGATACGTGGTAGTCGCCGAAGGTGACGTGCATGAGACCCGGGACGCGGTCGTTCGGGTCGGCGTTCCGGTAGTACTCCACGCCCTGTACGAGGGACGAGGCGCAGTTACCCACACCGACGATGGCGACGCGGACGGAGCCCATAGCGTCTGCCTCCTTCTTCTTCATCACGGCCGCTCTTTCCTGGACGCTCCAGGCGGGGGCGGGCTGTTGTTGTCTCGTCGGCCGCCGGCCGTCCCGGGTTTCGGGACCGTCGGGGCACGGCCGGAGCGCTCGTTGGCGATGAGCTCCTCCAGCCAGCGGACCTCGCGCTCACAGGCGTCGAGCCCATGGCGTTGCAGTTCCAGGGTGTACGCGTCGAGGCGCTCGGCCGCCCGGCCCAGCACGTCACGAAGACCTTCGCGACGCTCCTCGATCGTGCGTCGGCGACCCTCCAGAATTCGGAGTCGGGTCGCCTGGTCGGTCCGGGCGAAGAACGCGAAGTGCACACCGAAGCCCGTGTCGTCGTACGTCTCGGGCCCGGCCTGCGCGATCAGCTGGGCGAAGCGTTCTTTGCCCTCCGCGGTGATTTTGTAGACCACCCGACCTCGTCGGCTGGTCAGCGCGGGAACCTCCTCGGCGGTCGCGGGTGTCTCGGCGGCTTCGGTGATCCAGCCCGCCGCCTGCAGCCGGCGCAGGGTCGGGTAGAGCGAGCCGTAGCTGATCGCCGCCCGGATGGCTCCCAGCTTGGCGGCGAGCTCCTTGCGGAGCTCGTAGCCGTGCATCGGAGCCTCCTGCAGAAGGCCGAGGATGGCGAGCTCGAGCACGGGCCATCCTTCCTACCCCGGCGCTGGGCCGTTAACCGCCTCGATGTATCGGACCGATACATCGCACGTTAGTACCTCACCAGCGATCAGGGCAAACCCCCGTTCCGGGATGTTCTTGTCACTCATCGTGACGGCGGTCGCCTCACCCGGCCGGACCGCGTACCCTTCACCGCATGCGTACGCAGCGCCAGGTGGTGGACTACTCGCTGAAGAAGCGGGCGGTGCTGCGTGAGCTCCTCGCCGGTCGGGTCGGTACGTACGACGTCTGCGACGCCTCGCCGTACCTGAAGAACGCCGCCCGGTTCCACGGCGAGCCGACCGAGGAGCGCTGCCCGATCTGTCGGAGCGAGAACCTCATCCACGTCCACTACATTTACGGGGACGAACTCAAGCAGTCCGCCGGCCAGGCGCGCACGTTGGCCGAGTTGCCCGTGCTGGCGATGACGCTGCGTGAGTTCCAGGTCTTCGTGGTGGAGGTGTGCCTCGGCTGTGACTGGAACCATCTCGTCGAGCAGTTCCTGCTCGGCCGGGACGGGCTGGCCGAGGGCGGGTCGGAGCAGGGCGCGGTGGGCGGCGTGACCGCCAACGGGGCCGGTCCGGCACGAGAGCGAAGGCGAGAGGCGCAACGGTGAACCTGGCTGGACCGGTCGCTACCGGTGCCGTCGACGACGGACACCCCGCCCGGCAGCTCAACGGCCCGATAGGTCCGAATAATACGTATCTGACGGCGTCGCTCCGGTCGCACCGCGAGCGGACGTCACGTGTGTCAACTCACGGCAACCCGGTGGTGGCGCCCCCGCGTCCCACCGCGACCGGCAGGGTGTGAGGAATGAACTCGTACGGCGATCCCAGTTCCCCGCGTGCGCGGGCCCAGGTACCGGGCTCGAACGGTGACCCCGGCGCGGCTCCGGCCGGCCGGGCCTCGATCGGCGGCGCGCCCGCCGGCCGGGCCTCGGCGTCGGTGCCGCCACGCGCGGCGGGAGCGGCCGGTTCGGCCTCGGTGGGCCGCGCGGGCGCGGGACGGGCCTCCGTGCCGGTCTCCCCGGCACCGGGTGGCCGGGCCGGCGCGGGACGGGCGTCCGTTCCGGTGTCCCCGGCCCCCGGCCAGGCCGGCCGCGCCCCGGTGGGCGTGGGCTCCGCCGGGCGGGCGAGCGTCGGATCGGCCGCCGTCGGCGGTCGGGCGGCGGTGGCCCGCGCGGGCGTGGCGCCCGTCTCCGGCGGTGGCCCCGGCGGTCCGGGCGGCCCCAACGGCCCGGGACGCGGCGGCCGCGGTGGCGGACCCGGGCCCGGCGATCCGGGCGCGGTGGCCCGGGCGAAGAAGCGCAGGCGGGTCAACATGCTGATCGCGGGCTTCGCGGTCTTCATCATGCTCGCCGGCATCGGCGTGATCGGGTTCACCTACTACTCGACCAACGTGGTGCTGCCCAACCAGATCAACCTGCCGTTGGCCACCACGATCTACGCTGCCGACAACAAGACGCCCATCGCCAAGGTGGGTGAGCAGAACCGGACCTTCGTCTCGATCAACCAGATCCCGCCGCACGTGCGGGACGCGGTGGCCGCCGCCGAGGACAAGAACTTCTACCGCCACTCCGGCGTGGACTACAAGGGCATCGCCCGGGCCGCCTGGAACAACCTCAGCGGCGGTGACAAGCAGGGCGCCTCGACGATCACCCAGCAGTACGCCCGCAACGCCTACGAGAACCTCCAGGACGACTCGTACGCCCGGAAGGTGAAGGAGGCGATCGTCGCCTCCAAGCTCAATGATCAGTTCACCAAGGAACAGATCATGGAGCACTACCTGAACACCATCTACTTCGGCCGGAACGCGTACGGCATCGAGGCGGCCGCGCAGGCCTACTTCGGCAAGTCCGTCTCCAAGGTCGACGTGGCGGAGGCCGCGGTGCTGGCGGCGTTGATCAAGCAGCCGGAGCCGAGCCCCACCCACAAGGGGTACGACCCGGCGGTCAACCCGACCGACGCCAAGATCCGGTGGGACTACGTCATCAACAACATGGCCAGCGAGGGCTGGATCGACTCGCCGAACCACCCGCCGCGTCCCGCCGGTTACCCGACGAAGACGTTGAAGAGCCCGAAGCAGTCGAGTGCCGGCATCAAGTTCGGGGTCAACAACCCGATCGGCAACGTCATCAACTACCTCGTGCCGGAGATGCGGGAGAAGAAGCTCTGCACCGACAACGAGGCCGCGGCGACGGATCGCCAGCCGCTCTGCTCGACCATGCTCAAGCAGGGCGGGTACCGGATTCGGACCACCATCGACATGAAGGTCCAGAAGGCGATCACCGACGCCGCCCAGCGCAGCACCAAGGGCTCGGAGCTGGACGGCGCGCGGAAGAACCTGATGGCGGCCGTGGTGTCGATCGACCCGAGTAACGGCCGGGTGCTCGGCTACTACGGCGGTGACGACGGCACGGGCACCGACTACGCCGGCAAGAACACCGACGCGAGCGGCAACGTGACCGGTGGGCACTCACCCGGTTCGAGTTTCAAGATCTACACGCTGGCGGCGGCGATCGAGGACGGGAAGTCCGTCGAGTCGCGCTGGAAGGGCAAGGCCTTCACCCCTGACGGCGTCAAGTTCCGAGTCAGCAACGCCGGTACCGACAACCCCAGCTGCGGCGACTCCTGCACGCTGCGGGAATCGACCCTGAAGTCGCTGAACGTGCCCTTCTACCACGTCAGCCTCGCCATCGGGCCGGAGAAGATCGTCGGGATGGCCAAGAAGGCCGGCGTCAGCATGATGTGGCAGACCAACACCAACCCGCCGAAGGGGCACGACCTCACCAAGGAAGACCCCAAGGACCTGGCGCCCGACCCCTTCTACCACGTGGTCGCCTACGGCCAGTACCCCATCACCGTGCTCGACCACGCCAACGGCATCGCCACCTTCGCCAACAAGGGCGTCTACAACAAGGCCCACTTCCTGGTCTCCGCGGAGAAGCAGAACAAGGACACCGGCAAGTGGGAGAAGCTCGGCGGCGAGCAGCTCAAGCCGCAGAAGCGGATCGACCCCAACGTGGTCGCCGACGTCACCAACGTGCTCGAGGATTATCCGGCCAAGGTCAACCACGTGCTGGACGGCGGCCGGAAGGCGACCGCCAAGACCGGTACGTGGGAGCTCAAGGAGGGCACCAACGAGAACGGCGACGCCTGGATGATCGGCTACACCCCGCAGCTCGCCACCGCCGTCTGGGTGGGCAACAAGGGCAAGCGGGAAGCCATCAAGATGAAGGACGGCCGGAACATCAGCGGTTCCCTCATGCCCGGTGACATCTGGGAGCGGGTGATGGACGACTCGCTCAAGGGCGAGGACAAGCTCGACTTCCCGCCGGCCGCGAACATGGGTGACAAGGAAGCGGGCAACGGCACCCCGCCTCCTCCGCCGCCGCCTGTCCCCGGCCAGCCGCAGGACTGCGGACCGCTCGGCCTGTTCTGCCCGCCGGGTGGTGGCGACAACGGCGGCAACCAGGGCCCGGGCACGCCGACCGATCCCCGCGGACCCGGTGGCGGCAACGGCGGCAACGGCGGCGGTCTCCTACCGACCCTGTCACCCCGTCTCCGGGAGTAACCACCCCTGACACCGTCGACGGCGGCCGGACCTCGGGTCCGGCCGCCGTCGACGTTCCACGAGCGGGTCCCGCGCTGATTTTCGGGTTGTGGCGCTGCGGGACGGGACGGCGACCCCGGACGTACGGCAGGATGCCTCTTCATGAGCACCCAGTCGACGGCCGGCCTCGACGACGCCGGGACCAGCGACCACCCGTCCCGGTCGGACGGTTTCGTCCGAGGCGCCTCCGAGCTGATCGGCGGCCCGCTCGGCGACCACGCGGTCGCGCTGGACCGGCCCGCCGGCCGGGAAGGGCGCTTCTGGACCGCCGCGCGGATCGTCCTCGCGCTGGCCTGCCTCACCCTGGCGCTGCACTGGGTGCAGAAGTCGCCCTGCCAGGACGGCGCCTGGCAGAACAACGTGCAGTACACCCGGCTCTGCTACACCGACGTGCTCGCCCTCTACTACGCCGAGGGGCTCAACGAGGGCAAGGTCCCCTACCGGGACCACCCGGTCGAGTACCCGGTGCTCACCGGCTACTTCATGGGCGCGCTCGGCCTGCCGGTGCACAGCTTGGGCGCCGACGACCCGCAGCTCAACCAGGGCCAGTGGTTCTACAACCTCAACGCGCTGACGCTCTGCGCGCTGGCGGTCGCCACCGTCGCGGTGATCCTCGCCCTGCGCCGCCGACGACCCTGGGACGCCGCGCTCTTCGCGCTGGCCCCGGCACTGCTGCTCACCGCCACGGTCAACTGGGACTTCCTCGCCATCGGACTGGCCGCCTTCGGCCTGGCCGCGTGGGCCCGACGCCGACCCGCGCTCGCCGGGCTGCTGCTCGGCCTCGGCGGCGCCGCCAAGCTGTGGCCGCTGTTCCTGTTCTGGCCCATCCTGCTGCTCGCGTTGCGGGCCGCCCGGGTGCGCGCCGCGCTGACCGCCATCGGCACCGCGGTGGTGGTGCTGTTGGCGGTCAACCTGCCGGTGGCGATCCCGTACCGGGAGAACTGGTACCGCTTCTTCGAGCTGAACGACACCCGACCCATCGACTGGGGCACGCTCTGGTACATCGGGCGGTACTTCGACGGCAAGGTGAACACCGGCGTGGCCGGCGACCAGGGGCCGTTCCAGTGGTTGAACACGCACATCCCGACGCTCAACACCCTGTCGTACGCCCTGTTCATCCTGGCCTGCCTCGGCGTGGCCGCGCTGGCACTGCTGGCCCCCCGCCGACCCCGACTGGCCCAGCTCGCCTTCCTGGTGGTCGCCGCGTTCCTGATCTTCAGCAAGGTCTGGTCGCAGCAGTTCGTGCTCTGGCTGCTGCCGCTGGCGGTACTGGCCCGCCCCCGCTGGGGGGCCTTCCTCGCCTGGCAGCTCGCCGAGGTCTGCTACTTCGCCGCCTTCTACGGCGAGCTGCTCGGCGCGGCGACCAGCCGGCCGGTCTTCCCCGAGGGCGTGTTCGTGCTGGCCTCGACGCTCCGGCTGGGCACGGTCGTGCTGCTCTGCGTGCTGGTGATCCGGGACATCCTGCACCCGGAACGCGACGCGGTGCGGCGCACCTACGCCGACGACCCGGACGGCGGCATCCTCGACGGCGCCCCCGACGCCCCCTGGCTCGCCGACCGCCACACCGCCGCCCGCTCTCCGCAGCCTCTTTCGACCACCGTCCCCACCTGACGACGCGCAAGTCCAAGACGGCCTCGGGTAGTCAGGTTTTGCGGGGGAGCCCGACCGGCGCAGGGATCAAGCTTGACCGCCCGGAGCCGGTCGGGCTCCCCCGCAGAACCCGCCCCGTGCCGCGCTCAGAGACGGAACACGACGGCGTCGCCGACCTCCTCGCGGGTGATGCCGAGCTGGTCGACCGGCGCGTTGACGGTGACCTCCCACGGGGTGCCGACGATCTGGTCGCGTAGCAGCACCACATTGCGGACGCCGAGCGTGCGCAGGTAGTCGACGCTGGTCTGGTCGGGGAAGGCCAGCGTCACCCGGCGCACCTCGTCGAGCTGGGTGGGGGTGAAGCCGCTGCCGCCGTTGACCAGGTCCGGGAAGGTGCTGGTGGACCAGAGCATCACCGGCTGGTCGAGGTTCTGGCTGCTCGGCAGCACCAGCATCGGGCCGTCCACGGTCCGCATCGCCACCGGCTGCTCGGGGACCACCGGGTGCGGGGTGACGTTCAACCCCTCCAGCAGGACGAGCAGCACCGGCACCACCGTGGCCACCCGCAGCCACGGCGACGGCCGGTACGGGGCACGCTCGGCGGCGATCTCGCCGACCCGGTCGGCGAAGGCACTCACCGCACCGGCCGCGAGCAGGCCGAGCAGCAGCGTCGTCCAGAGCATCATCCGCCCCGGGGTGCGCAGCCCGTTCCAGCCCGGGAGGTGCTCGAAGAGCAGGCCGTAGGTGAAGGTGCCGTCGAAGAACCGGGTGCCCATGGCCAGCACCATGGTGACCAGCACCCCGGCGAGCAGCAGCAGCCGCTGCCGCAGCTTCCAGACCGAGAAGAACAGGCCCCCCGCGGCCAGCGCGTAGAGCACGAAGCCGGGCAGCAGCGTCATCTCGGGGTGCCAGGGCAGCGTCGCGCGCGCCGCCTCGTGCAGCTCGCCCCACACCCGGGACTCCGCCGGGGCGGTGAAGAAGCCCAGCGCCGGCGGCGAGTAGATCCCGATGTCGCCGAGCGTGCGCGCCGCGTTGGGGTGCAGCTCCGCGACCTTGAAGTACGGGATGGCCAGCAGCGCGCCCACGCCGGCGAAGATCAGCCCACCGACCAGGTCCGCGACGAGCAGTCGGGTGCCGAACGGACGCTTCACCGGCCGGACCACCCAGCGCCGCAAAAACCAGGTCGTGGCCGCGACCAGCACGATGCCGGCCAGGACGTACGCGAACGGCAGGCCGATCCCGAAGCCCAGGCTGAGCTGCCAGGCCGCCACCAGCCACCCGGTGTACGTCCAACCCTCGTGCCGCCGTTCCGGGCGGTAGCCGTACCGCAGCGACCAGCCGTGACCCCGGGCCAGCATGGCCAGCGCCAGCGGGATACCGCCGTTGGAGACGATGTGCAGGTGCCCCGCCTGGGCGAGCAGCCACGGGGCGTACGTGTAGCTGACCCCGGCCACCGCGGCCCCCGCGCGGCCCGCTCCCAGCTGCCGGGCCAGCGCGTACGCCCCGAGCGTGGCCAGCGCGTGGGCCAGCACGAACATGATGTTGTAGCGCAGCACGGCCGCCTCGGGACCGGTGCCGAGCATGCCGGCCGGGGCGTAACCGAGCAGCATGTCGGAGAAGGCGAAGCTCCACTGCTCCGGGAAGAACGTGTTGGAGTGGAACAACTGCCCGGGCTCGGTCCGCAGGGCGTGCCCCGACCAGGCCATCTGCCAGGCCTGCAGGCTCGGGTCCCAATAGTCCTGCGGCAGCGTGTAGAGCGGGTAGCGCAGCGTCGGCCAGGTCATGCCGACGGCGAGGGCCAGCGCGGCCAGGGTGGCCAACGTCCACTCGTGGACCAGGAGCCGACCGACGGCGCGCGCCGTTCGGCGGGGACGCCCCGGCACCGGGTCGGGCGCCGGAGCGAACGCCGACCAGCGGTCCCGCGCCTCTCCGCCGCCGTCCTTCTTCTCGTCGCCGTCGCTCCCGGCCTTGGCGTCGGTGGCGTCGCCCTTCCCGGTGTCGCCGGTGGTGGCCTTCGCGGTGTCCGTGGCCTTGGCCTTGGCGTCGGTGGCATCGTCTTTTCCGCCGTCGCCGCTGGTGGCCTCGGCGGTGTCCGTGGTCGCGGCCTTGGCGTCGGTGGCGTCGTCCGTTCCGGCGTCGCCGGTGGTCTTCGCGGTGTCCGTGGTCGCAGGCTTCGCGTCGGCGGGGTCGTCTTTTCCGCTGTCGCCGGTGGTCGTGGGCTTCGCGCCGGCGGGGTCGCGCGTTCCGGCGTCACCGGTCGCGGTCTTCGCGGTGTCCGTGGTCGTGGACTTCGCGTCGGTGGCGTCGCTCGTACCCGGGGTCTTCGTGGTGGCCGTCGCGTTGGCGGCGCCGTCTTCACCAGTGGCGCCCGGGGGCGTGCCGCCCTGCTCGTCGGGCCCGTCGGTCTGCCCGGTCGGCTGGGCGCCGCCGGTCGCGTTCGTGGTCATCCGGGTCAGGCCCCCGTGCCGAGATTGTCCCGCAGGAAGGCGATGTCCGCCCCCTGACCCGCGACCCCGCCGGGCGTCTCCACGATCACCGGCGCGCCGGCGGCGCGGATCACCGCGACCACCAGATCCGGGTCGATGGTGCCGCCGTCGAGGTTGTCGTGCCGGTCCTGCCCGGAGTTGAAGCCGCCCTTGGAGTTGTTGGCGTGGACCAGGTCGATGCGTCCGGTGATCGCCTTGACCCGGTCGACCAGGTCGAGCAGTTCCTCGCCGCCCGCGTAGGCGTGGCAGGTGTCCAGGCAGAAGCCGACCTCGTGGTCGCCGACGGCGTCCCAGAGCCGGGCCAGCGCGTCGAGCCGTCGGGCGCAGGCGTTGTCACCGCCGGCGGTGTTCTCGATCAGCACCGGCACCGGGAAGCCGCCGGAGTCCGCCGCGTACGCGAAGGTCTTGCGCCAGTTGTCGAAGCCGACGGCGAGGTCGTCACCGGCGTTGACGTGCCCACCGTGCACGATCAGCCCCTTGGCGCCGACCTCCGCCGCCGCGGCCGCGTGCCCGAGCAGCAGCTTGCGGCTGGGGATCCGGATCCGGTTGTTCAGGGTGGCCACGTTGATCACGTACGGGGCGTGGACGTAGAGGTCCACCTCGGCGGCGCGCAGCCGGGCCGCGTCCTCGCGGGGTTTCGGGGCCTTCCAACCCTGCGGGTCGGAGAGGAAGAACTGCACCGCCTCGGCGGAGCGGGCGGCCGCCTCCGCCAACGGGTCGGCCTGGTCGACGTGGGCTCCGATACGCATGCAGGCGAGCCTACGTCGCATCCCCGACGCCCGGGGTGACGGAGGCGGGGAGTCGGGGCACCGGATGCGGCCCGCTCGCGTCACCGTCGGGGCGGGCGTTCGTTTACCCGGGTGGGATCGATGCCGGGCTCTTCCGGCCGATATGGCCAGGGGCACCGCGGTCGATCCCGGTGCGGGGTCACCCCCGTCGTGCGGCCCGGCACGTCGGGGCGGGACCCGCCCGACCCGATCCACCGACCACCAACAGGAATCTCGGACTAATAGTGGTATTTCCACCAACCAGTGACGAGAGCCGTTGTACCGTCGGATAACAACAGGAAAGAGCTCCGCGGGGCGTCCTCGATCCAACCTCATCGGTGTGGTCGTTCCTCCCCAGGTCCCACCCAAGGAATGCGGACGGGACGCCCCGCGGTCCATGTGGACAGGGGTCCGCCACCGGCCTTCGGGCGTCGGGGGGCGGGCCCCTGTCGCCACGCCCGGCCGGCCGGTCCGACCTGCCCGGGCATGATCGTCCGGACCGGGTATTCTGGTCCGGTTGTCCGCGTCCGGCCGGGTCCCCCCGATCCCGGAGGCGGCAGCGACGCACGACCTCCTGCCACGGAAGGACCGTGGCCGCACAGCCCACAGGAGGTGAGCACGTCTTGCGTCATTACGAAGTCATGGTGATCCTCGACCCCAGCCTCGAGGAGCGCACCGTCGCCCCGTCGCTCGACACGTACCTGAACGTGATCCGGACCGCGGGTGGCTCGGTGGAGAAGACCGACGTGTGGGGCCGCCGGCGCCTCGCGTACGAGATCAACAAGAAGGCCGAAGGCATCTACGCCGTCATCGACCTGCAGGCGACGCCGGAGGCGGTGGCCGAGCTGGACCGTCAGCTGCGGCTCAACGAGTCCGTGCTGCGCACCAAGGTCATCCGGCCGGAGATGCGCTAAGCATTCAAATCCCGGTTCGCCCGGATCAGCCTCATCGGTGCTGTCGGAGGGCTCTGAGAGCCTGTACGACAGACCTGATGAGTGCGCGAGGAGATGGTCATGGCAGGAGACACCACCATCACGGTCATCGGCAACCTGACCGATGACCCCGAGTTGCGGTTCACCCCGTCCGGTGCGGCGGTCGCCAAGTTCCGGGTCGCTTCGACGCCCCGGTTCATGGACAAGGCCTCCGGCGAATGGAAGGACGGCGAGCCGCTCTTCCTGGCCTGCACCGTGTGGCGGCAGGCGGCGGAGCACGTCGCCGAGTCGCTCCAGCGGGGCGCCCGCGTGATCGTCTCGGGTCGGCTGCGTCAGCGGTCGTACGAGACCCGCGAGGGTGAGAAGCGCACCGTCATCGAGCTCGAGGTCGACGAGATCGGCCCGTCGCTGCGCTACGCCACGGCGAAGGTGCAGAAGATGTCGCGCTCGGCTGGCGGCGGCGGTGGCTTCGGTTCTGGTGGCGGTGGTGGCCAGGGTGGCGGCGGAGGCAACTTCGACGACCCCTGGGCTTCGGCCGCGCCGTCTCCGTCGCGCTCCGGTTCGGGCGGCGGAAACTTCGACGAGGAGCCCCCGTTCTAATGGCGCCGAGCGCCCGCGATCGCAAACCAGGAGCACGAGCAATGGCCAAGGCTGCGGCACTTCGCAAGCCGAAGAAGAAGGTGAACCCGCTCGACAAGGACGGGATCACCTACATCGACTACAAGGACACCGCGCTGCTGCGCAAGTTCATCTCCGACCGCGGCAAGATCCGCGCTCGGCGGGTGACCGGCGTGACCTCGCAGCAGCAGCGGCAGATCGCCCGTGCGGTCAAGAACGCCCGTGAGATGGCGCTCCTGCCGTACACCGCCACGGCCCGCTGAGAGGAGGCACCGACATGAAGATCATCCTGACCCAGGAAGTTTCCGGTCTCGGTGCCCCCGGCGACATCGTCGAGGTCAAGAACGGCTACGGCCGTAACTACCTGCTGCCGCAGGGCTTCGCGATCAGCTGGACCAAGGGTGCGGAGAAGCAGGTCACGGTCATCAAGCGGGCCCGCTCGGCCCGCGAGATCCGCGACCTCGGCCACGCCAACGAGGTCAAGGACCAGCTCGAGGGTCTGAAGGTCAACCTGAAGGCCCGCGCCGGTGACGGCGGTCGGCTCTTCGGCTCGGTCACCCCGGCCGAGATCGTCGACGCCGTCAAGGCGGCCGGCGGCCCGACCCTCGACCGTCGTCGGCTGGAGCTGCCCGGTCACATCAAGTCGACCGGCTCCTACCCGGTGCGGATCAAGCTGCACCCCGAGGTGACCGCCAAGTTCGACCTCAACGTCGTTCAGGGCTGACACCCACCGCACGACGAAAGGGCCCGCACCGGACTCCGGTGCGGGCCCTTTCGCATGCCCTCGTAGCGGCGGACTCAGCCGATCGGCTGACCGGTCACCGCGCTGATCATGACGGTGGAAAGGCCCCCGCCGACCACCGCCGCGGCCAGCGCCACCGTCGCCGACCGCCAGGTCGTGCCCACCCGGCGCAGCAGCCCCGCGACGACGAGGCTGCTCACCAGCGCCAGCCCGAAGCGCGGCGCCCCGGCCACCAGCGACGCGAAGGCGTGCGCCCGCGGCGAGTCGCAGCCGCCGCCGCTGATGTCCGTCACGCACCCCGCCGGCGCCTGGCCGTCCAGGGTCAGCAGCCACCCGAAGACCAGCGCCGCCGGCACCAGATAGCAGGCGGCGGTGTAGAGCAGCGGACGCAGCGGACCACCCGGATCCGGGTCCAGCAGGTCGTCCTCCAGGCGGCGGTTCCACACCCCGCCGCCGACCGAATCGATCCGGTCACGCCACGACGGCGCGGCGACCGGCGTGGCCGGCTCCACCCGACGACGGGGAGACGGGCGCGGTCGCGGCGCGGTGTAGGCGATCGCCGGCGACCGGGGCGCCGACGACGGCGGGTCCATCCACCGCGGATCGTCCCCGGCCAGCCGCGTGCCCGACCAGAACCCGTCCGGCTGCTCCGGCCACGACCAACCCTCACCGGTCACCGGCTCCGCCGACCGGGACGGCTCGGTACGGTCCCAGCGGCTGACGTCGGTGCGGTCCTCCCACCGGCTCGGCTCCTCGTACCGGTCCCGCCGGGCCAGGTCGCCGCGGTCCCACTGGCCGGCGTCGGTGAACCGGTCCCACTGGCCGGTGCTGTCGCCCTGATCCCATCGGGCGGCGCCACCGGCGGCGTCCCAGCGGTCCTCGGGGCCCGAGCGCTGCCAGGCGTGCACCCCGGAGGCGTCCCACGGGTCCACCGCCGGCCGGTACTCCGGTTCCGGCTCCGCCACCGGCTCGGCACGGCTCCACGGGTCGACCGCCGGGCGGGACCAGGCGTCGGCCGAGGCGCGCCGGCTGCGCCGGGTCGGCCGCTCCACCTCCCGCGCGGCCGCGCCCGACTCCTCGTCGGACTCCTCTACACCCGACCAGATCACCTGGGGACGGCGCGACGCCGACCGGCGCGGACGGGGCGTCGGCGCGGTGCCGGAGACCGGCTCGTCCGCCATCGAGTCGGCGCGCCGGCTGCCGACGTACCCCTGATCCTGCGGACGGTCGAAGGTCCACTCCCGGGTGTGGTCGGACTCGGCCGCGGCGCCGATCGCCCGGGGCTCACCCCAGCTGCGCTCGCTGCGCCGCCCGCCCCCGGAGATCGGGCGGTCGTCGTACTCGTCGTCGTCCGGCGCGGCGTGCCGGCCCCGGCCGTCGGCGTGCGCGATACCCGACTCCACGGCCCAGCGCGGCAGGTAGGCGTCGACCGGCTCCTGCTGGCCGCGCTCGACGGCCCGCCGTCGGCTGGGGGTGCGGTAGCCCTCGGCCGCGTACCGGTAGGGATCGGCCGGGACAGCCTCGCCGAAGTCGTCCCACGGGGCGACCGGCTGACGCTCGCGCGGGCTGCCCTCCCCGCGCTCCCAGTCCCGGTAACTCACGGCCGGAGCGTGACCCTTCTCAACCGAAAGTGCAATCCGCTGTCCAGGTGTAGCCGTTCCCAGCAGATAGTACGGGAAATCCGAACCCAAAGCCTTACCGGAAAATACCCGTCCACAGGGTGGGGATGATGTTTCTGCAGGTCAGAGCCGATCGGCCCAGAATTCCCCACCGGTTTTCCACAACCTGTGCACACGCTGCGCACATGCTCGTCCACTCCATCCACAGGTTGTCCCGAGGCTCGTCCACCGGCCTGGTTGGGGTCTGACCTCGGGTTCCGTATCGTGGGGCACCGACCGGTCGCGCGATCGCCCCCGATCGACCGGCCGGGTCGATCGGAAGTTGTCGCACCCGGCCGGTAGAGCTGGTATCGACCCGACGCAGTGGAGGGGGATCCGTGTCGGTCACCGACGACATGCGGGCGGAGCCCCGGGCCGGCGGGCAGCCGCCCGCCCCCGCGCAGCGCGACGGGCAGTTCGACAAGACCCCGCCGCAGGACGTCGCCGCCGAGCAGTGCGTCATCGGCGGCATGCTGCTCTCCAAGGACGCCATTGCCGACGTCGTGGAGATCCTGAAGTCGAGCGACTTCTACCGGCCGGTGCACGCCACCATCTTCGACGCCATCCTGGACATTTACGGCCGGGGTGAGCCGGCCGACGGGATCACCGTCGCGGCCGCCCTGGCCGACTCCGGCGATCTCGCCCGGATCGGCGGCGCCCCCTATCTGCACACCTGCATGGCCGCAGTGCCGACAGCAGCGAACGCCGCGTACTACGCCCGGATCGTCGGCGAGCGCGCGGTGCTTCGTCGGCTGGTCGAGGCCGGCACGCGGATCGTGCAGCTTGGCTACGGCACCGCTGCTGGCGGTAGCCGAGACGTCGACGACGTGGTCGACCTCGCGCAGCAGGCGGTCTACGAGATCACCGAGCGCCGGGTCAGCGAGGACTTCGCGGTGCTGGCCGACATGCTCCAGCCGACGCTCGACGAGATCGAGGCGGTCGGGGCGCAGGGCGGGGTGATGACCGGCGTGCCGACCGGCTTCACCGACCTGGACCGGCTGCTCAACGGCCTGCACCCGGGGCAGCTCATCATCGTGGCCGGCCGGCCTGGTCTTGGCAAATCTACCGCTAGCATGGACTTTGCCCGAAATGCTGCTATCCGCGCCAACCAGGCGGCGGCGATCTTCTCGCTGGAAATGAGCAAGGTCGAGATCGTCATGCGACTGCTCTCGGCCGAGGCGCGGGTTCCGCTGCACGTGCTGCGCAGCGGCCAGCTCTCCGACGACGACTGGACCAAGCTGGCCCGCTGCATGGGCGAGATCAGCGAGGCGCCGCTCTTCGTCGACGACACGCCGAGCATGAACCTCATGGAGATCCGGGCGAAGGCGCGCCGGCTCAAGCAGAAGCACGACCTCAAGATGATCGTGGTCGACTACCTCCAGCTGATGACCTCGCCGAAGCGGACCGAGAGCCGCCAGCAGGAGGTCGCGGATCTCTCCCGTGGCCTGAAGCTGCTGGCCAAGGAGGTCGAGTGCCCGGTGATCGCGGTGAGCCAGCTGAACCGTGGCCCCGAGCAGCGCACCGACAAGCGCCCCCAGCTGTCCGACCTGCGTGAGTCGGGCTGCCTTACCGCCGACACCAGGCTCATCCGTGCCGACGACAACTCCGAAATCACTCTAGGTGAGCTGCTGGAGGCGGGGACGAGGGAAATTCCGGTCTGGGCGCTCGACGAGAACCTCCGATACGCCCCGCGCACGATGACCCATGTCTTTCCCAGTGGCAACCGGGAAGTTTTCCGCCTGACCCTGGCCTCCGGGAAGCGGATCGACGCGACAGCCAACCATCCCTTCCTGACCTTCGCGGGTTGGGTGCCGCTGGGTGAGCTGACGTCTGGAGCCCGTCTCGCCACGCCCAGACACGTGCCTCCGCCCCTGGCTATCCGGCCCTGGGCAGAGGCCGAGGTGGTGCTGCTGGCGCATCTGCTCGGCGACGGCTCATTCGTGCGACGTCAGCCGATCCGTTATGCCAGTCGGGATGAGGAGAACCTGCAGGCTGTTGCCGAGGCCGCGAAGCACTTCGGTATCACCGCCGTTCGTGACGACTACGAGGCCGCCCGGGTCACCACGCTCCGGCTGCCCGCCCCCTACCGGCTGGCTCGCGGTCGGCGTAATCCGATTGCCGAGTGGTTGGACGGCCTCGGTCTGTTCGGCCTGAGGTCGCATGAGAAGTTCCTCCCCCAGTCGGTCTTCAGCCTGCCGAAGGAACAGGTGACCCTCTTCCTGAGGCACCTGTGGGCGACTGACGGATCGGTCTGTCTGAACAAGTCGGGCCGGGGCGGTCGGGTCTACTACTCCTCGACCAGTCGTCGGATGCTCGAGGACATCTCTCGTCTGCTGCTCCGGTACGGAATCACGGCTCGGCTCAAGGCGGTGCCCGTGGCGCACCACCGGCCTCAGTACACCCTCGACATCTCGGGGCGAGACGACCAGCTGCGGTTCCTCCGTGAGATCGGAGTGCACGGTGAGCGGGCCCACAACTGTGTGGAGCTGCTCGCCTCGCTGCAGTCGATGGAGAGCAACACGAACGTCGACACCGTGCCGACCGAGGTGTGGACCAGAGTTCGCGAGATTCTGGTCGAGCAGGGCATGAGTCACCGCGATTTCGCGAAGGCCCTCGGCACCCAGTTCTGCGGAAACACGCTGTGGAAGCACGCACCGAGCCGGTCGAGGCTCGCCAAGATCGCTGCCGTTCTCGACGCCGCCGATCTCGATCTGCACGCCACCAACGACATCTTCTGGGACGAGATCGTCGCGATCGAGTCCCTGGGCCAGCAGGACGTCTTCGACGCGACCGTGCTCGGGACCCACAACTTCATCGCCAACGGCATCGCCACCCACAACTCGATCGAGCAGGATGCCGACGTCGTCATCCTGCTGCACCGCGACGACTACTACGACAAGGAGTCGCCCCGCGCCGGCGAGGCGGACTTCATCGTCGCCAAGCACAGAAATGGGCCCACCGACAGCATCACTGTCGCCGCCCAGCTGCACCTCTCCCGCTTCGTCGACATGGCGATCGTCTGACCGTCGCTCGCCGAACGCCTGCCTGCCAGCCCGTCGAGTTCCTGCCCGCGAGCGAGCCAGCGGCACGGTGACGACGCCCGCGCCGATGCCGGGCTGACGGCGGCCGGTTCAGCCGAGCAGCGGGAACCAGCCGGCGGCCTCGCCCAGCGCTGCGCGGTCCCGGTCGGTGAGCGGCTCGCGGCCGGCGGCCTTGAGCAGGTACCCGGCGTCGTCCCAGCCGCTCGGGCGGACCGCGTCGTCGCTGAGCAGCCCGTCCACCGTGGTGACCGCGACGCGGCAGGCGAGCGGCCCGGGCGACGGCGCGTCGGGCAGGTCGAGCACCAGGTCCAGGTGGTGGATGACGGCCTCGGTGGTCAGCGTGGCCAGGAAGTCGGGTACGCGCAGCACGTGCCCCTGGGTGCTGACGCAGCCGGCCGGGTCGGCGGCGGTGGCGGCGCGCACGGCGGCGGGGGCGGTGTCGGACCAGAGCCGGACCACTCCGCTGGGGCGGTCGAAGGCGGCGGCGGAGCGGCGGGCCCACCAGGCGTGCCGGGCGGCGTCGTCGCCGTCCCCGCCGGGCGGGAAGGAACGCCAGTAGCTGACGTCGTCCACGTCGGGCGGCCCGTCGGCGGGGCTGGCCAGGGCGACCAGGGCGCGCTGGGCGTCGCAGAGCACGTGGAAGAGCAGGTCGGCGACGAGCCAGCCCCGGCAGCGGGTGGGTCGTTGCAGGTCGGCGTCGTCCCGCCCGGCGACCACGGCGGTGATCCCCTCGTACGCCTGAGCGAGCGCCTCGTGCTGCGCGATCGACCTCATGAGGGGGAGCCTGCCACGGGTCGCCCGGATCGGCAGGGCGGAAGGGCCGGGGCGGGTGCCCCGGCCCCGGTGCCGGTCAGCCGAACATCTCGTCGAGGAAGCTCTTGTGCTTCTTGCGCTTGTAGTGCCCGTGGTAGCCGTGGTGCTGCTGCTGGTGCCCGCTGTGGCCGTACGCCGGCTGCGGCGGGTACGCCGGCGCGTGCGGCGGCGGGGGCGGCACCGCCGGGTAGCCCGGCTGGTGCGGGGGCGGCGGCGGAGGAGGGGCGTACCCGCCGGCGACGTGGCCGGGCTGGGCGGGGCCGTGGCCCGTGGGCTGCCCGGGTGCCGGGGCGGCGTGCTGCTGGTTCCAGTTCGCCTCGGCCTCGAACAGCTTCTCGAGTTCACCGCGGTCGAGGAAGATCCCCCGACACTCGGTGCACTGGTCGATGACGACTCCGCTGCGCTCGTACTGGCGCATGTCTCCGTGACACTTGGGACAGGTGAGCTGCATCGCTCGACCGTACCCGGTCGACGCGAGGTTCAGGCGGTGGCGATCAACGTCTCGTTGACCTCGTCGTCGGAGACCTCGTGGAAGTCCTCGTAGTACGCGCCGACCGCACCGAACTCCGGCGGGCGCTGGGCGCAGATCACCTGGTCGGCCTCGGCGGCCAGCATCTCGTACGCCTCCTGGGAGCCGACCGGCACCGCGACGACGACCCGGCGGGCGCCGAGGTGGCGGGCGACCTGGACGGCGGCCCGGGCCGTCGCGCCGGTGGCCAGTCCGTCGTCGACGATCACGGCGGTTCGGCCGTTGAGGTCCAGCGGTGGCCGACCGGCCCGGTAGCGGGCCTCCCGGCGTTCGAGTTCGGCCTGTTCCCGGCGTTGCACGTCGGCGACGTCGTCGGGGCCGAGCCGGGCGGCGACCACGTCGTTGAGCACCCGGACCCCGCCGGGGCCGAGTGCGCCGAAGGCGACCTCGGGCGCCCAGGGCATGCCGAGCTTGCGGACCACCAGGACGTCCAGGGGCGCGCCGAGCCGGTCGGCGATCACGCGGGCCACCGGCACGCCGCCCCGGACCAGCCCCAGCACGATGACGTCGGGTTCTCCGACCAGGCCGGTCAGCCGTTCGGCGAGCTGTCGGCCGGCATCCTCACGATCGCGGTAGGTGCTGCTCATGTCCTCAGGTCTACGCCCTGGGGAGGGCCGGTGTCGGCGACTCCGGCGAAACGGTGGCCGGCTGTCCGGCCAGCGCGGGCGCCCAGACGAGCAGGGCCAGCGGGTAGAGCAGGTAGCCGAAGCGGGTGGTGGGCATCAGCAGGATCGCCGCCAGCAGGCCGTATCCGCAGATCAGCGCGGTGGCGGTGGCGGTGCCGGGCGGGCGGCGCAGCAGCCGGACGGCGATCGCCAGGCCGGCGGCGACGAGCAGCGCCGCGGCGATCACCCGGCCGCCGGGGAGCCCGGTCGCGATCAGGTGCCCCGGGAAGGGGGACTGGGCGGGGCTGGTCACCAGCCCGTGGCCGAGCGGGAACCGCAGCACGTTCTCCACCAGCGCGTCCCGGTCGACCAGTACCGCCGGCACCAGGGCGAGCACCGGCAGGCCGAGCGCGCCGACGGCGACCCGGAGCCCGGCCCGCCGGGTGGCGCCCCAGAAGATCAGGACCAGGGCGACCGGCCAGGCGAAGAGCTTCAACGCGCCGGCGAGCCCGACCGCCACGCCGGCCGCGCCGGGCCGGCCGGCGGCGGCGCACGCCAGCGCCAGCAGGCAGAGCGCGAGTACGGGCAGGTCGTCGCCGCCGGTGGCGAGGGTGAGCGCGCAGATCGGCAGCACGGTCGCGGCCTGTACGCCGCGCAGCACCGCCGCCGGGTGGGGGCGGCCGGCCGAGGGCCGGCCGGCGGCGCGCAGCGCGACCACCGCGACGGCCAGCGCCAGCGCGGTGACCAGCGCGAACCACACCCGGGAGTCGGTCCACCAAGCCTCCACGCCGGCCCGGGGCAGCCCGAACAGCGCCATTCCCGGCTGGTACGGCGTGTAGCCGAGCAGCCGTTCGTCGGCGGGGAGCGCGGCGATCGCGTCGGGCCCCAGGTAGGGGGTGCCGTGCTCGGCGAGCCGGATGCCGGCGTGCTCGACGACCACCACCTCCTCCTGCGCCCGGTCGGTACGCCCCGACGCCCGCTGGACGCTCTGGATCACCAGCGGCAGCAGGGCGGTGGTCGCCCAGGCCAGCGCGGTGACCGCCGAGCGCGCCGGCACCCCGGCCAGCTCGGGGCGGCGGTTTCGGAGCAGGAGCTGGCCGACGACCAGCAGCGCGGCGATCAGGTAGCCGACGGCGGCGACGCTCCCCCAGGCCCGGTGCGGTGCCAGGGTGGAGGTGGCGGCGGTGATCGCGGCGAAGGCGGCGGAGACCGCGTAGAGGCCGAGGTCGAGGGCGAGGCCGCCGGCGGTGGAGTCCAGGGCGCGCCAGGTGCGGGAGGCGGCGGTGTCGAGGGCGAGGCCGCCGGCGGTGGAGCCCAGGGCGCGCCAGGTGCGGGAGGCGGCGGTCACGCCGGCAAGTGTGGCAGACCAGTCGGGCGGCTCCGGCCGGGCTGGCGGCGGCCGGGGGCGAGGCGGATGACCGCGCCGGTGTCGTGCAGCGGCGGGACCAGGGTGCCGGGCCGGCCGCCCGAGCCGCGTTGCAGGGCGGCGAGGAGGCTGCCGGACGGCAGCGGACGGGCGAAGAGGTGGCCCTGGCCGGCGGCGCAGCCCAGCTCCCAGAGCGCCCGGCGCTGCGGCTCGCTCTCCACTCCCTCGGCGACCACGGTGAGGTCGAGGCTGCGGCCGAGGTCGAGGGTCGAGCGGATGACCGCCGCGGCCTCCGCCGAGCCCTCCATCGCGGTGACGAAGCTGCGGTCGATCTTCAGCTCGTGCACCGGGATGCGGGAGAGCAGGGAGAGCGACGAGTAGCCGGTGCCGAAGTCGTCCAGCGCCAGCCGGACGCCGGAGTCGCGCAGCCGGCTGAGGACCCGGTCGACCACGTCGAGCTGGCTCAGTGTCAGCGTTTCGGTCAGCTCCAGGACCAGCCGGTCGGGCGGGAGGTCGTGGGCGCGCAGCCGGGCCAGCACCGCGCCGGGGAAGCGGGCGTCGAGCAGGCTGCGGGGGGAGACGTTGACCGAGACCGGCAGGTCGAAGCCGGCCGCCCGCCAGCTCACGGCGGCGAGCAGCGCCTGGTCGAGGATCGCCTCGGCGAACGCGGGGAGCAGGCCGGAGCGTTCCACCGCCTCCAGGAAGCGCAGCGGGTCGATCATGCCGTGGGTCGGGTGGTGCCAGCGGGCCAGCGCCTCCGCGCCGGTGACCTCGCCGCTGGCCAGGTCCACGATGGGCTGGAAGTTGACGGTGAACTCGTGGTCGGCCACCGCCCGGGGCAGCTCGCCGCCGAGGGTGAGCCGGCCGAGGTCGGCGGTGTCCCGGGTCGGCGCGTACGTGGAGACCCGCTGACCGGCCCGCTTGGCCTGGTACATCGCCACGTCGGCGCGGCGCAGCAGCTCCGGCATGCCGCCACTGGCCGGGGCCACGGCGATGCCCCCGCTGGCCTCGACGCTGATCCGCATGCCGTCCACGTCCAACGGCTGGTGCAGGGTGCCGATCAGCGCCTCCGCCCGGTGCGCGGCGACCGCCGGGGCGGGCAGCCCGCGCAGCAGTACGGCGAACTCGTCGCCGCCGAGGCGGGCCACCAGGTCCTCGGCCTGCGCGGCGGCCCGCAACCGATCGGCGACCTGCATCAGCACCTGGTCGCCGGCGGCGTGGCCGAGGGTGTCGTTGACCTCCTTGAAGTGGTTGAGGTCGATCAGCACCAGCGCGGTCACCCCCTCGGCGTGCCGGGTGCTGAGCTGCTCGGTGCCGCGCTCCAGCAGTTGCCGCCGGTTGGCCAGGCCGGTGAGCGCGTCGTGGGTGGCGGCGTGCGCGTGTTCGGCGGCCACCCGGGCCAGCTCGGCGTACGCCTGGGCGTTGCGGACCGCGGTGCAGAGCGCCGAGGCGAAGGTGCGCAGCGTGTACTGCTCCCGCTCGGAGAGCTGGACCGGTCCCCGGAAGCGCAGCCGCAGCACCCCCACGTCGGCGCTGCCGTCGTGCCCCTCCAGCCGGGTCGGCAGTACGGAACCCTCGACCGTGCTGGGCTCGCCGGCCGGTCCGTCGTACCCGATGGTGCCGCCGGCGCCGCGGACCGTACGCCCGCCGTCGCGCAGCTCGATTTCCACCTCGTCGGCGGAGAAGAGCTCGCCGGCCTGGGTGACCGCGGTGGTGAGGACCTTGTCCAGGTCGACGACGTTGAGCGCGTCGGTGGTCCGGGCGAGGCGCTGCCAGGCCTGCTGCTCGGTCCGGGCCTTGACCCGGTTGGAGTAGAGCAGGTGGAGGCTGAGGACCAGCGGCGGCACCGCCAGCAGCAGTCGGTTGTCGCCCCGGAGGATGACCAGGGTGGCGGCGATCAGGACGAAGCGGGCCAGTGCGCTCGTCAGGCGCAGCCCGAGGTCGTCCCGGAAGAGCCGGCGGACCTGGGTGCCGGTGGCCAGTGCGATGACCGGCAGGGTGAGCACCTCGTCGAGGACCACCGCGACGGCGTAGGCGACGCCGACCATGCCGATGGCGTGGCGCAGGTCGGCCGTCTCCGACCAGCCCAACGCGTGCAGGGTCACGCCGGCGCCGGCGGCCAGCAGGGTGCTCTTGGCGCCACCGAACGCCGTCTTCAACGGCGACGGCTTCATCGACAGCAGCGCGGTCGCCACGCCGACTCCGGTGGTCAGCACCACCAGCGGCGCCGGTGCGACCGCCAGGCCGAGGACGATGGCCGTCTCGCTCCAGGAGATCGCGTGCACCGTCGCGCGGATGCGGATCCGCCAGTTGATCCGCACACCGAGGGCGGCCATGAAGACCAGGGTGAGCGACAGCGTGAGGTCGTCACCCGAGAGGTCGAGGTGGACCAGTTGGCGCACGGAGAAGGCCACCGCGACCGCGGCCACCACGCAGACGAGGCCGACGTGCAGCGTCAGCTGCCGCTCGGCCTCCGTCTTGCCTTCGCCCGGTCGTGCCACCGCGTCCTCGACTGCCACTCGGTTTCGCTGAGCAGAGGCCAAGGCTACGTGCGGTCATCCCGTCGCCACAATCGTCTACAGCCACTCGTGTGCGGACATCGCCTTGATCCCTTCACTGGTCGTCACCCCGACCCCCGGGTCGGTGTCTCGGACCAGCACAGCCTAAGTGCGGTTAGGCCAATTTTGGAGGGATAAATGTAACTATGAGCAATAGATGAGAATTGGGCGGGACGTCGTGACGTTCCGTTTCCCCGCGGAGACTGACCGCTGCGTGGCTATCGCTTCTTGTTAACGCTAGATAATGGTGGACGCGCATCGGTTTGGTCATCGGGCGCAGGGCCCTACTTCCGGGTACCCAGAGGTGGCGCACGCCTCACACTGAAGCGGGAAGCGGCCGATGGCCGACGGAGTGTAGTCGTATCGAAACTCTCGCGTATGTGCTGACTGAGCATTCGTCGTGATTCGCGTTCTGTAAGTTGCGCCTTTTCATCGGTCGCACCCGCCCGCCCGCTGCCGCAGATGCGTCGAACTCCCTTTGCGTCGGGCGCTTGCGAACCTGAACCGTTTAGTCACGATCAGGGAAACCGCTGATGAACAGCGGGACGTGAATCGGGGGACGGGTTCGGTCCCGTCCCGTCCCGTCGCGCGTTTGCGCGCAGGCGGGCCCACGTCCCGGTCGTACCCGGCGGATAGGCTTCGGTCGTGACCGATCCCGCGCAGCTCACCCACGTCGACCCGGCGGGCGCGGCCCGAATGGTCGACGTCTCCGCCAAGCCGGTCACCGGCCGGCTCGCCGTGGCCGCCGGCCGGCTGCGCACCACCGCCGAGGTGGTCGACCTGCTCCGCCGCGACGGCCTGCCCAAGGGCGACGCGCTGGCGGTCGGTCGGCTCGCCGGCATCATGGGCGCCAAGCGCACCCCCGACCTGATCCCGCTCTGCCATCCGATCGCGCTGCACGGCGTGACGGTCGACCTGCGGCTCACCGGGGACACCGTCGAGATCACCGCCACGGCGCGGACCGCCGACCGGACGGGCGTGGAGATGGAGGCGCTGACCGCCGTGGCGGTGGCCGGGCTGGCCCTGGTCGACATGGTCAAGGCGGTCGACCCGGCCGCCTCCGTCGACGCGGTGCGGGTGCTCCGCAAGGAGGGCGGTAAGACCGGCGAGTGGGTCCGCCCGGAGGATCGGCCGTGATCCGGGTCCGGGTGGTGGTGGCCTCCAACCGCGCCGCCGCCGGCGTCTACGCCGACACCAGCGGTCCCCTGCTCGTCGCGGGTCTGCGTGAGCTGGGCTGCGCCGTCGACGAGCCGGTGGTGGTGCCCGACGGCGAGCCGGTGGGCGAGGCGTTGCGCAGCGCACTGGCCGACGGGATCGACGTGGTGTTGACCAGCGGCGGCACCGGGATCACCCCCACCGACCGGACGCCCGACGTGACCCGGGCGCTGCTCGACTACGAGATCCCCGGCATCGCCGAGGCGATCCGGGCGTACAGCCGCGACCGGGTCCCCACCTCCGCGCTGTCGAGAGGGCTGGCCGGGGTGGCGGGCCGGATGCTCGTGGTCAACCTGCCCGGGTCGACCGGCGGCGCGCGGGACGGCCTCGCCGTGCTCGGCCCGATCCTCGTCCACGCCGTCGAGCAGCTGCGCGGCGGCGACCACTGACGCCCGGTCCGGCGTCCACGGCGATAGGCTCGCCCGGTGAGCGCGCGGACGTGAGGCGCGCACCGCAGTCGGTGAACGGAGGCCCCCGGTGAGCACGGAAACCGCCGCCGCCGCGGCGCAGGTGGCGGCACCGCCGCCGGCCGGTTGGGAGGAGGCCCGCTCCCGGGTGTACGCGGTCGGCCTCGCCGCCGCGCTCCCCGCGGTCCGCCGGCCGCTGGCCGACACCGACGGGCACACCCTCGCCGAGCCGCTGACCACGCGGACCGACCTGCCCGCCTTCCCGACCTCCAGCGTCGACGGCTGGGCGGTGCGCGGCGAGGGCCCCTGGGACGTGGTCGGGCGGGTGCTGGCCGGCAACACCCCACCCCCGCTGACCGCGGACGGCACCACCGTCGAGATCGCCACCGGCGCGATGGTCCCCGAGGGCACAACCGCCGTGCTCCGGATCGAGGAGTCGAGCCGTACCGCCGACGGACGGGTGACCGGCACGCCCCGGCCCCACCCGGAGTGGCGGGAGCCGGGCGAGGAGGCGTACGCGGGTGAGGAACTGCTCCCCGCCGGCACCCCGGTCGACCCGGCGCTGATCGGGCTGGCCGCCTCCTGCGGCCACGACCAGCTGCCGGTGCGCCGGCAGCCCCGGGCCGCGCTGCTGGTCTTCGGCGACGAGCTGCTGACCGCCGGCCCGCCCGGCGCCGGCCGGGTACGCGACGCGCTCGGCCCGGCCGTGCCGGCCTGGCTGCGCCGGTACGGCTGCCAGGTGCGCTCCTCCGACGTGGTCGGCCCGGTGGCGGACACCCTCTCCGCCCACGTGGCGGCGTTGCGGTCCGCGCTGACCAACGCCGACCTGGTCTGCACCACCGGCGGGACGATGCACGGTCCGGTCGACCACCTGCATCCCACCCTGGAGGCGCTCGGCGCGGACTACGTGGTCAACACCGTGGCGGTCCGGCCGGGTTTCCCGATGCTGCTGGCCCGGCTTGTCGGCGCCGACGGCCGGGTCCGCTTCGTCGCCGGGCTGCCGGGCAACCCGCAGTCCGCGATCGTCGCCCTGGTCTCGCTGGTCGCGCCGCTGCTGGCCGGGTTGACCGGCCGACCGATGCCGGTGCTGCCGCACGCCACGCTCGCCGAGCCGGTGCCCGGTCGGGGCGACCACACGCACCTGGCCCTGGTCCGGCTGGACCGGGCCGCCGGCACCGCCCACCCGGTGCGCCACGTCGGCTCGGCGATGCTGCGCGGGCTGGCCGGCGCCGACGGGTTCGCGGTGATCCGTCCGGGCACCACCGGCGAGGCCGGGGCGCGGGTGCCGGTCGTACCGCTGCCGCTGCTGCCCGGGGAGCGCTCGTGGTGACCGCCGACCCGACGGTGGCCGTCCTCGCGGTCACCGACCAGCCGCTCGACCTCGCCGCGCACGAGGCCGCGGTCGCCGACCGACGGGCCGGCGCGGTGGTCTCTTTCCAGGGCGTGGTCCGCGACCACGACCACGGCCGTCGGGTCACCCTGCTGGAGTACGAGGGCCACCCGAGCGCCGCCGACGTGCTGCGCGAGGTCGCCGCCGAGATCGCCGCTGAACCTGGGGTGTACGCGGTCGCGGTGTCGCACCGGATCGGCCGGCTGGAGATCGGAGACGTGGCACTGGTCGCCGCGGTCAGCACCGCGCACCGCGCTGCGGCCTTCGAAGCCTGCGCCCGCCTGGTCGACGAGGTCAAGGCGCGCCTGCCGATCTGGAAGCGCCAGGTCTTCACCGACGGCACTGAGGAATGGGTCAACTGCCCCTGACCGCTCCCGTCATGATCCACGCACTAACCGAGAAAGAGTGGCTGTCCCGCGTCGGACAGCCACTCTTTCCCTGCAATTGCGGGCCGGTGGGCGGTCAGCGGCGGGCGGTGGCGGTGGTGCGGGCCAGGCGGTCGGTGTAGAAGGCCGGTTCGGCGCCGGGGCGCCAGGGCAGCGCGGCGACCAGCACGATCAGCGCCAGCGCGAGGGAGTTCTCCATCAGCGCGCCGAAGAGCCCGTCCTGGTAGTGCGACACCTCGGGGAGCTGGTGCTCGTACGGCCAGATGGGCGAGACGAGGAAGAGCAGGTAGAGCCCCGCCGCCGCGACGGCGTGCCGCAGGCCGGTCAGTGTCGGGTACCAGATCGGCGGGCGTAGCCCGTTCACCCCGGGCGGGCCCCCGTACGACGACGCCTGGCCGGCGCGCGCCGCCAGGCCCCGGCTCGCCTCGCGACGGCGTACGGCGGCGTCGGCGAGCACGACGATCGCCGGGATGACCCAGACCAGGTGGTGCGTCCAGGAGATCGGGCTGATCACGTTGGCGGTCAGCCCGACCAGGGTGAACGCGGTCAACTCGTCGCCGTCGGCCCGCGCGGTGGCGGCGCGGGAGAGCCCCACCGCCAGGATCAGCACCGAGAACGACAGCCAGAGCAGACCGGGCGTCTCGATCGAGTCGTACAGCCGGGCGAGCAGGCCGGCCAGCGACTGGTTGGGGGTCATGTCGGCCGCGCCGACCCGCTCGGTCTGCCACAGCACGCCGCCGAAGTAGGCCCGCGACTCCGTCCCGACCAGCGCGAACGTCCCCAGCGTCACGCCGATGGTGGTGCCGACGGCGGTGGCCGCCGTCCGCCACTGCCGGGTGACCAGCAGGTAGACGATGAAGAGCGCCGGGGTCAGCTTGACGGCGGTGGCCAGGCCGATGCCCATGCCGGCCCACGCCCCGCTGTAGAGGAAGCGCACGAACGGGCCGTCGGTCGGGCGGCCGTGGGTGCCCCGCCGGGATCGCCAGCGCAGCCCGATCAGGTCGGCCATGATCAGCCCGAAGAGCAGCACGTTGACCTGGCCGTACCCGAGGGTCTCCCGGACCGGTTCGATGGCGACGGACATCGACGTCGCGATGCCCACGGTGAACCAGAGCGGCCAGGCGAGGCGGTCCACGATCGGGCGCAGCAGCGCGGCCAGCACGAGAGCGAGGGCAGCGATGCTGCCCGCCGCGTTGATCCAGCCAGACGCCTCGATCGGCAGTCGCGCCATCGGCAGCATCACCAGGGCGGCGAAGGGCGGGTAGGTGAAACCGAGGGTCGTGGTCGGCGCGATGAACTCGTACAGCTCGTGACCGCTCGCCCACCACACCACCGCGCCGTGGTAGATCTTCATGTCGAAGAAGTTGTACGGCCGCCCGAAAGCACCGATGGCGAGCCATGCGGCATAGGCGACGGCGGCCACGATGCCGGTCCGTACGACTGTCCTACGATCGATCCCACGCGTTGCGCGACGGACTGGGGCGAGGCGGTCCAGCCGTCTACCGACGATCGCCGGCATGGCGTGGCCACCCCCGTACCAAGGTCGTCCTACCCGTCCAGGTCCGGTACGGAGCCTAGAACGGCGCCTCACGTTGATGCCTCCCGCGTTATGCGACCGTGTCCGATCCCACACATGTTTTTGACATTTCCACCGCGTTAACGGCAGTCGGGTGGTTCAGGTAATTCGCGGCCTTGCGGGGGGTGATGGCCGTATTGACGCAGGTCAGCCCGGAAGTCGCCGGGCCGCGGACGCCGAGAGGGCGGCGATGCGTGCGTCCCGGCGGGCGGTACGCACCGCACGGGTCACGGAACGTCGAGAGTGGCCGATGCGATGACCGGCCCGCCAGCGCAGACCCGGCTTCCCCTCGGTATCGGCGGCGGCGAGCAGCAGGCCGCCGAAGAGCCCGAGGTTCTTCAGGAAGTGGACCTGGTTGTTGTTGCGCGCCGCCGGGTCGTCGTTCTTCCAGAAGGGGTGCCCGGCCAGGGTGACCGGCACCAGCGTGCCGGCGAGCACGAGCGCGGCCGGCCGGCTGAACCTCCCGGTGGCCAGCATCAGGCCGGCGGCGAACTGCACCGCCGAATTGGCGCGGACCAGTGTGGTGGTGTCGGTGGGAAGCTGCGGTGCGACGTTGGAGATCAACGGAGCGACCCGGTCGGTGATCGGCTGGGCGGCCGGCACGAGGCGCTCGGGGTGCTGGAAGTTGCGGACCCCGCTGACCACGAAGATGCCGCTCAACATGACGCGGGCGAGGGAGCGCACGGGTTTCATGGATCAGTCATACCCCGTCCGGGCGTCCGCTACCCCGGCAACGGCCGATCCCGGACCTTCCGACATGGAGGTGACGCCACGCCGATTCGAGCGACCGTCGCTGATGGACGCGCGTCGACCGGTAACGTCGCCCGGGTGACGACCCTGCGGCTGCGCCCCGAGGACCCGGCGGACACCGGCCCGGTCCGCATGGTGCTGGCCGCCGCCTTCGCCCGCCCGGACGTGGCGGTCCCCGGCGAGGTGGCGCTCGTCGACGAGCTGCGCGACAGCGGCGCGTGGATCCCGGAGCTGGCGATGGTGGCCGAGTACGGCGGCGAGGTGGTCGGCTACGCCCTGCTCAGTCGGGTCTTCGTACAGTCCGACGACGTCCGCGCTCCGGCGCTGGCGCTCGGGCCGGTCGCGGTGTCCCCGCACCGGCAGCGGGTCGGGCACGGCACGGCGGCGGTGCAGGCCGGGCTGGACGCCGCGACCGAGCTGGGTGAGCGCCTGGTGGTGGTGCTCGGCGACCCCGCGTACTACCGGCGCTTCGGGTTCGTCCGGGCGGACCGGATGGGACTGACCAGCCCGTGGTCCGGTCTGGGGGAGCCGTGGCAGGCGCTGCCGCTGCCGCCGAGCACCAGCGGCGAGGGACCGCCGCCGCGCGGTGAGGTGCTGTTCCCGGCCCCCTGGTCCCGCGTCTGACCGCCACCGGAGCGCCGTCGACGTGACTGGTGCGCCGGGTGCCGCCGGAGAAGCCGGCGCGGTCAGGCCGGTTGGGTGCGCAGGTACCGGCCGAAGTGCGGGACGGTGAAGGCGACCGTGCCCCGCTCGCCGGAGTAGATCAGGCCCTTCTTGATCAGCGCGTCCCGGGCCGGGGAGAGGCTCGCCGGCTTGCGCCCGAGCGCCCGGGCGATCTCCGCGGTCGGCACGGCCGCGTCCATGTCGTCCCGGCCGCCGCCGTCGGCCTCCCCTTCCACCAGGGACAGCGTCGCCATCGCGCGCATGTACTCGCGCTCGGCGGGGGTGGCCCGCTCGAACCGGGAGCCGAAGAAGCCGACCGCCAGTTCGGCCTCCGCCTCGGGAGCGGCCACCCGGACGTCCGCCGCGGTGATCGGCGAGCGGGGCGCGTGGTCCCAGGTCGCCTTCCCGTACGCCTGGACGAAGTAGGGATAGCCACCGGACTTCTCGTAGAGCAGGTCGAGGGCCTTCTGCTCGTACTCGACCTCCTCCCGCTCGGCCGGCGCGCAGAGCGCCTGGTCGGCGGCGATCCGGTCGAGGCGGTCGATGCGCTGGTAGCGGAACAGTCGTTCGGAGTAGGACTTGGCCGCGCTGAGCACGGCCGGCAGGTGCGGCAGGCCGGCGCCCACCACGATCAGCGGCGCGCCGAGCTGGGACAGCTCGTGGCAGGCGGCGCAGAGCGCCGAGACGTCCTCCGGGCCGAGGTCCTGCATCTCGTCGATGAAGACGGCGATCCCGGTGCCCACGTCGGCGGCCACCCCGGCCGCGTCGCTGAGCAGCTCGACCAGGTCGATCTCGATGTCGCCGGAGTCGGCCCGGCCGCTGCTCGCCGGCACGTCGATGCCGGGCTGCCAGCGGTCGCGCAGCTTGGGGGCGGCGGCACCACGCCCGGCGGGCGCGGAGCGCTGGGCGAACGCCTTGAGCACGCCGAGGAAGGCATCGATCCGGTCCGGGGCGCGGTGCCGGGGAGCCAGCTCGCGGACGGCCATGTGCAGCGCGGCGGCCACCGGCCGGCGCAGTGACTGGTCCGGCCTGGCCTCGATCTTGCCGGTGCCCCAGAGATGGTTGATCGCCTGCGAGCGGAGGGTGTTGAGCAGCACCGTCTTGCCGACGCCGCGCAGCCCGGTGAGCATCAGACTGCGCTCGGGGCGACCCCGGGCGATGCGTTCCAGGACCACGTCGAAGACGTCCAGCTCCCTACCCCGGCCGGCGAGCTCGGGCGGGCGCTGGCCGGCGCCGGGGGCGTACGGGTTGCGGACCGGATCCACGCATCGCAGAGTATCGGGCCGTCTAGCCGGGGGACTAGAGATGCATAGACGGAGCTACCGGCGTGTCTGCGGGCCTCGACAACAATCTTGCCCTGTCTAGCATGGACGCTAGACAGGGCAAGATTGACCTACTAGGAGCGTTTCCGCAGGCAGAGCACGTAGTCGAAGAGGTCGACCGGGTTGTCGTGCACGTAGTTGACCGTCGACCTCGGCGAGAGGGTCCGGCACCGCTGCCCGTCCGTGGTCTCCGGGATCCGCAGCAGCACCTCGAACGTGTCCGGGCCGCAGGGCACCTCGCGCAGCTCGGCCTCCTCGTCCGTGCCGTCGTTGACCACGCAGTCGCCCACCGCCACGTCGATCCCCTCCGTCGGGTCGGGCTCGGCGGTGCTCGGGTCGGTGCCCGGCTCCTCCGTCGCCGCCGCCGACGGCTCGGCCGAGGTGACCACCGTCGGCGACGCGTCGTCGGCGCTGGTCGCCCGCCACACCGCGAAGCCGGTCAGCCCGAGGCAGGGACAGAGCAGCAGGACCGCGACCAGCCCGATGATCAGGGCGATCCGGCCGCCGTTCCGCCGGGGCGGGGGCGCGGGCGGCAGCGCGTACCCCGGGGGTGGTGGCGCGTGGAACTGCGGGACGGGCCCGGCCGGCGGGAATGGCCCGGGCGGGGGGTACCCCCCCGCCCGGGGCGGGTGGTGGCGGTCCGACGGGGCCGGAGGCGGGTCGCTGGTACGGGTCGTCCGGCTGACCGGGTGGTCCGAAGGATGCCATGTCTTCCCCAGGGGTGGGATCAGCGCTGCTTCAGGCAGAGGACGAAGTCGAGGGTGTCCAGTTCGCTGTCGAAGAAGTACCAGTTGGTGTAGCCCGTGACCTTGGCACACTTGGCCTCGGCGTCCTTCTCACCGCTGGTCTCCCCGTCGAAACGCCGCAGCACCTCGTACGTCTTCGGGGCGCATTCGCTGATCAGCAGCTTGGGCTTGCCGCCCGCCGGGCCCTCGTTGCGGACGCACTGCCCCGCCTTCACGAAGCGCGGATCGGCGGACGAGGCCGGCGCGGGGGTGGTGGGCGCCGGCTCGCCCGGCCCGGGCAGCGCCGCGCTCGGCGCCGCGGAGCCGGTGGGCGCGGCGTTCGACGCCGGTTCGTCGTCCCGGCCGGCCAGGTACCAGAGCGTGGCGGCGCCGCCGAGGACGAGCACCGCCAGCACGGCCAGCACCGCGATCAGCGGACCCCGGCCCCGCTTCGACTGCGGTGGCGTCGGGTCGCCGAGGTACGCGCTGGGGCCGGCCGATCGGTACGGCTCGGTGGGCGGGTGGACCTCGGTGGCCGCCCATCCGGGCTGCGAGTACGGCTGGTGGGCCTGCGACTCGCCCCACGCGGGCGGGCCGTGCGGATCCGGTGCGGCGCCGTACGCGTCGTCCGGGCGTCGCCCGCCCCACGGCTCCGCGGCGCCGCCACCCGGTGGCCCGTAGTTCGCCATGCACGCCTCCTGCGTACTCGGTGCTGAGAGGCCGGACACCCGGGCGGGACACCGACGCCGTGATCACCGTAGCGTGGTCCACCGATGAGCTCATCTCCCTCGAGTGCGACACCCACCCGGCCCGGCCTGATCTGGACGGCGCTGCTGCTGGTCTACGTCCTGTGGGGCTCCACCTATCTCGGCATCCGGATCGCCGTGGAGTCCATGCCGCCGCTCGCCTCGGCCGCCCTCCGGTTCGCCGCCGCCGGGCTGGTGCTCGCCGTCGCCCTGCGGGTGCGACGCGGTCCGGGGGCGTTGCGGGTCGACCGGCGTCAGCTCGCCTCAGCCGCCCTGGTCGGGGTGCTGCTGCTGGCCGGCGGCAACGGCCTGGTGGTGCTCGCGGAGGCGGGTCCGCCCGGGGTGGCGGTGCCGTCGGGCATCGCCGCGCTGCTGGTGGCCACCGTCCCACTGCTGGTGGTGCTGCTGCGCACCGCCACCGGCGACCGGCCGCGCGGCTGGACCTTCGCCGGGGTGACGCTCGGCTTCCTCGGCCTGGTGCTGCTGGTGCTGCCCACCGGCGGCACGGGCGCGGTGCCGCTGGCCGGCGCGCTCACCGTGGTCGCCGGGGCCACCTCCTGGTCGGTCGGCTCGTTCCTGTCCGGTCGGCTGGCCATGCCCGGCGACCCGTTCGTCGCCACCGTGTACGAGATGTTCGCCGGCGCGGCGGCGCTCGCCGTGCTCGCCCTGGCCCGGGGCGAGCTGCGCGACTTCTCGCCGGGCGAGGTGACGGGCCGGTCCTGGGCGGCGCTGGCGTACCTGATGGTGGCCGGCTCGCTGGTGGCCTTCACCGCGTACGTCTGGCTGCTGCACCACGCGCCCATCTCACTGGTCGCCACGTACGCCTACGTCAACCCGGCCGTCGCGGTCGGGCTCGGCGCGCTGCTGGTCGCCGAGCCGATCACCGCGCAGGTCCTGCTGGGCGGCGCGGTGATCGTGGCCGGCGTGGCGCTGGTGGTGAGCACCGAGCGACCCCGGCGGCCGGCGGCGGAGCCCGCCGACGGGGCAGCCGCGGAACCGGCGCACCGGTAACGTCCCGGCCCGTGTCCGTCGGGCTGCTGACCGCCGCCGCGCTGTGTGGCGGGCTCGTGGGCGCGGCGGCGCCGACGTTCGCCCGCCGGTTCACCACGGACCGGTCCGCCAACGCCTGGTCCGCCACCGCCCGGTGGACGGTCGGCTGGGCGCTCGTCGGGGCGGTGGTGTTCGCCGGGCTGGCCGCCGCGCTCGGGCTGGACCCGGCCCTGCCGGCGTACCTGTTGGTGGCGGCCTTCGGGGTGGTGCTGGCGGTGGTCGACCTGGCCTGCCTGCGGCTGCCCGATCCGCTGGTCGGCGCGGCCGCCCTCGGCGGCGTCGCCGGCCTCGGGGTGGCCGCGCTCGCCGCCGGCACGCCGGGCCGTCTGGCGGTCGCCCTCGCCGGGGCCGCGCTCTCCTTCTCCGGGTACGTCCTGCTGGCGCTGCTGCCCGGCGCCCGGCTCGGCTTCGGCGACGTCAAGCTCGCCGCCGCCCTCGGCCTGCCGCTCGGCTGGCTCGGCTGGCCGACCCTGGGCTACGGGCTGCTCCTGCCTCACCTGCTCAACGGCGTGCTGGTGCTGGCCCTGCTGGCCGCCCGCCGGGTACGCCGGGACACCGCCCTGCCGTTCGGCCCGGCGCTGCTCGCCGGGGCCTGGCTGGCCGTGCTGCTCGCCTGACCCGGCCGGCCCTGCTGCTCGCCTGACCTGGCCCTGCTGCTCGCCTGACCCGGCTGGCCCTGCTGCTCGCCTGACCCGGCTGGCCCTGCTGCTCGCCTGACCCGGCTGGTCCGGCTGCTCGCCGGAGCCTGCTGCGGAGGCCCGTGCCGTTCTGAGCGTGATACCTGACAGGTATCAAAATGACTCTGAGGTATAACGCTCGTCAGGATGTCCGGCCCGGCGCAGGGCACCGCCCGGTGGGCGCGACGAGCCGCGGGACGGCGCCGGCCCCGTGGGTCAGATCAGGCGGAGCTGGCGGTCCTTCGGTCGGCGGGGCTCGGTCTCGCCGAAGCGCTCGAAGAGCCCGGCGTCGATCACGTCGAGGAACGGCGACGGCCGGCACTCCCGTTCCGACCCGTGCCGGACCCGGCGGGCGGCGTGGCTGACGTAGAGCCGGTCCTGGGCGCGGGTCAGGCCGACGAAGAAGAGCCGCCGCTCCTCGGCGACCGCGTCGTCGTCCGGCTCGGTGCCGGGCCAGCGCAGCGGCAGCAGCCCGTCCTCGGCACCGACCAGGAAGACCACCGGGAACTCCAGTCCCTTGGCGGCGTGCAGGGTGAGCAGGGTGACCGCCTCGGCGCGCGGGTCGAGCGCGTCCACCTCCGCGCCGGTGGCGAGCTGGGACAGGAACAGCCCGAGGTCGTCGCCGCAGCGGCGGGCCAGCGGGGTGAGCAGGTCGACCGCCGTGCGGACGTCCTCGGGGCGTACCGCGGCGACGCCGTCCAGCGTCGGCACGGCGAAGCGCTCCGCCAGCACCTGGCCGGCCAGCCGGACGCGGGCCGGCAACGAACCGTCCAGCCCGTCGGCGTGCCGCAGCTCCCGGGCGATGGCGGTCACCCCGGGCCGGTCCCGCAGCCGGTCGTGCGAGCGCTTCTGCACCGGGATGTTCGCCCGGGCGAGGGCGTCCACGATCGGGGCGGCCTGCGAGTCGGTGCGGTAGAGCACCGCGATGTCGGAGAAGGAGAGCGTGGTCGACCGGCCGTCGATCCGGCCCGAGTCCAGCGACCGGTGGGACAGGCCGCCGACCAGCTCGTCGATGGTGCGTACCACGAAGTCGGCCTCGTCGGCGACGGAGGCCGCCGGGTAGCGGCCGACCAGCGGGGCCTCCGGGTCGAGCCGGGCCGGGTCGAGCCGGCGGCCCCGCACCAGCGACGACGGCGCGATGGCCTGCACGGCGGCGGCCAGGATCGGTGCAGACGAGCGGTAGTTGCGGTTCAGCCGGACCAGTCGGGCGTCGGTGAAGTCCTGCGAGAAACGCAGGAAGTAGCCCACGTCCGCGCCCCGGAACGAGTAGATCGCCTGGTCCGGGTCGCCGATCGCGCAGAGGTTGCCGTCGGCGGGGCTGAGCAGGCGCAGCAGCTCGTACTGGACCGCGTCGACGTCCTGGTACTCGTCGACGAAGATCCACCGCCAGCGCTCGCGGTAGTCGCGCATCAGCTTCTTGTCGGCCTTCAGCAGCGCGACCGGCAGGGTCAGCAGCTCGTCCAGGTCGACCAGGTCCTGCTTGCGCAGCAGCGCGGTGTAGCGGTCCGGGTCGTCGCCGGCCTCGGCGCGGGCGGTTGCCCGGTCGGCGTCGTCGGCGATCCGGAAGTCCGCCGGCAGCCCGGCGGCGGCCGCGTTCTCCCGCAGGATGGCCAGCCCGAGCGAGTGGAACGTGCCGACGGTGACGTCCTCGGCCACCGGGCCGAGCAGCCCGTCGAGCCGGTGCCGCAGCTCCTCGGCGGCCCGCCGGGTGAAGGTGATCGCCAGGCACTGCTCGGGGAATACGTTCAGCTCCGCGCAGAGGTACGCGATCCGGTGGGTGAGCGTCCGGGTCTTGCCGGTACCGGGGCCGGCCACGATCAGCAGCGGGCCACCCGGCGCGGACGCGGCCACCCGCTGCATCGCGTCCAACCGGTCGAGCAGGCCGGTGCCGACCTCCTCCATGCCGGCGAGCATCGGCTCGAACGGCTCGTGCGGCGAGGGCGCCGGCGCGATCGGCGGGGGAGGCGGCGGCGCGGCCTTCCGCTTCGGCTCGGCCTTCGGCACCGCCGGGCGACGGGCCTTCGCCTTCGCCGCCGGCTCGGCGGGCCGTCGCTGCGCCGGCACGGGTACGTCGAAGAGCGTCTCCGCCTGCGCCCCCGTGGCCTTCGCGCCCAGCTCGGCGGGGTCGAAGAGGGTGATCACGCCGTACTCGCCGTCGTAGCCCGGCACCCGGCGGACGTCGCCGCGGCGCAGCCGGCCGATGCCCTCGGCCAACAGCTCGCCGCCGACCCGCCCGATCTCGTCCAGCGGGGTACGGGTGAGGATCTCCAGCTCCGGGCCGAGCGCGGCGACCAGCTCGTGGAGTTTCCCCTCGACCTTCTTGCTCCGCGCACCCACCTTGTTGATCTCGCCGAGGAGCTCGGCCAGCGGCACCAGGTGGGTGACCTCGCGGGCGTGCGCGGGGCGGTGCCCCGCCGGCCGGTCGGCCAGTTCCTCGACCCGGCTCAGCACGCCGACGGTCAGCGGCTTGCCGCACTCCGGGCAGCGTCCACCGGCCTGCCGGGTCCGCTCGGGCGACCAGTTGACGCCGCAGAGCCGGTGCCCGTCCGCGTGGTACTTCCCCTCCTCCGGGAAGAACTCGATCGTCCCGGCCAGCCCGTCGCCGGTGCGCAGTGCCTCCCGGATCGCGAAGTAGTCGCGGTCGGCGGAGAAGACCGTCGCCTCCCGGGCCAGCGCCGGCGGGGAGTGCGCGTCGGAGTTCGAGACGAGCTGGTAGCCGTCCAGGCTGCCGACCCGCCAGTTCATCTCCGGGTCGGAGGAGAGGCCGGTCTCCACCGCGAAGACGTGCTCGGCCAGGTCGGCGTAGCAGTCGGCGATCGCGTCGAAGCCGGACTTCGAGCCGAGCGCGGAGAACCAGGGCGTCCAGATGTGCGCCGGCACCAGGTAGCCGTCGCCGCTGGCCTCCAGGGTGATCTCCAGCAGGTCCCGGGAGTCCAGGCCGAGGATCGGCCGGCCGTCCGAGCCGAGGTTGCCGATCCGGCCCAGCGCCGTGTTGAACCGCGCCACCGCGTCCAGGTCGGGCAGGTAGATCAGGTGGTGGACCTTGCGGGTCCGGTCGTCCCGCTTGTAGATCGTGGAGATCTCCACGCTGAGCATGAACCGGACCGGGTCGGTCTCCGCCTCGCTGGCCAGCCGGGGCGGCAGCCGGCGGGCGATGTCCCGCTCTGCCTCCGGGGCGAGCCGGTAGAGCCCGGGCTCGGCCGGGTGCAGCGTCTCGCGCAGGTGGTCGTACCAGGCGGGGTGGGTGAAGTCCCCGGTGCCGAGCACGCCGATGCCCTTGCGCCGCGCCCACCAGCCGAGGTTGGGCAGGGTGAGATCGCGGCTGCACGCGCGCGAGTACTTCGAGTGGATGTGCAGGTCCGCGACGAACGGCGGGACGCCACCGGGGGGTGCGGCGCTGAACGGAGGCACGCCGCATCCTGTCACGGCCGGTCCACCACCCGCCCGCCGCCACGCGTACGCGTGAGAAGAGCAATCCGGTGCTGGACTCCGTCGCCCGGTCGCGCTATGGGGCGCGCAGCTCCACCAGGGTGATCTGCGGCGGGGCGCCGACCCGCACCGGCGGGCCCCAGAAGCCGGCGCCGTTGGTGACGTACACCTTGGTGCCGTCCACCTCGCCGAGCCCGGAGACGACCGGCTGCTGGAGCTTGACGGCCAGGTTGAACGGCACGATCTGGCCGCCGTGGGTGTGCCCGGAGAGCTGGAGGTCGACGCCGAACTTCGCCGCCTCGTGCGCGGCGACCGGCTGGTGGGCCAGCAGCACCACCGGGCGGCTCGGGTCGCGGTCGCCGAGCGCGGCCGCGTAGTCGGCGGGCGCGGCGAGGCCGGTGCCGGCGGCGGTCACGTCGTTGACGCCGGCCAGGTCCAGCACGCCACCCCGGGCGCGGATCTCCTGCCGCTGGTTCTGCAGCACTCGTAGGCCGAGCCGGTCCACCTCCTGGACCCACTCCTCCACGCCGGAGTAGTACTCGTGGTTGCCGGTGACGAAGAAGTTGCCGTAGCGGGAGCGCAGGCCGCGCAGCGGCGCCGCTGCCTCGCCCAGCTCGGCGACCGAGCCGTCGACCAGGTCGCCGACGACCGCGACGAGGTCGGCGTCGAGCCGGTTGATCGCGGCGACGATCCGCTCGGTGTGCTCCCGCCCGCGCAGCGGGCCGAGGTGGATGTCGGAGACGGTGGCGATCCGCAGCCCGTCCATGCTGCGCGGCAGCTTCGCCAGCGGGATGCGGACCCGGTCCAGCTCGGGCGGGCCCGTCGCCACCCGGACGCCGTAGCCGGTGACGCCGGCCGCGGTGAGCCCGGCGAAGATCGCCGCGCCCCGGGCCAGCAGCAGCCGGCGCGAGGCGTCGTGGTCGGGCTGGTCCACCGCCTCGACGGCCGGCGGGTCAGCGGTGCCGGCCGCCCCGACCAGCACCGGCTCCGGCGCGGCGGCGGTCGACTCGGCGATCGCCGACCGGCGGCGCAGCACCAGCCGGGCGCCCGCCATCGGCACTTCCAGCACCAGCAGCAGGACCAGCAGGTAGAACATCACCGCCAGCCAGAGGTAGCCCGGCCAGGCCAGCCAGAACGCCCCGACCGCCCGGGTGCCGGCCATCGTCGCCGGTACGAGCAGCGCCAGCAGCAGCGCGGCGACCGCGCCGATCCGCCGCCACCGCCCGGGACGGGTGGTGTCCTTGACCAGCCGCTTCCACAGGTAGAAGTGGATCAGGCCGATGATCAGGGCCAGGGTGGCCACGAACGCCAGAGTCGCCAACATGCCAGCCCTTCTCAGCCGCCCGCGAAGGGGGGCAGCACGTCGATCGTGACCCCGGCGGGCAACGGTGTCCCACGATCATGACAGCGCACCCCGTCGACCAGGAAACTCGCCACCTCCAGCACGGCGGCCAGCCCCGGCCCGTGGCGCTCGGCGAGTTCACCGACCAGTTCGTCCAGGGACCGGCCGGCGGATGCGGTCTCCTCGGTGCGGCCGGCGGCGGCCCGGGCCCCGGCGAAGTAGCGGACGGTGAGGTCCACGGCTCAGCCTCCGATCGCGGACATCGGCCGGGCCGGTTGCAGGAAGGTGGGGTCGTCGATGCCGTGCCCGGCGCGCTTGCCGCGCATCGCCACCTGCCAGCGCTCGGCCAGCTCCGCGTCGTCCGCCCCGCCGCGCAGCGCGCCGCGCAGGTCGGACTCCTCGGTGGCGAAGAGGCAGGCCCGGATCTGGCCGTCGGCGGTGAGCCGGGTCCGGTCGCAGTCGCCGCAGAACGGCCGGGTGACGCTGGCGATCACGCCGACCCGGGCCGGCCCGCCGCCGACCAGCCAGGTCTCGGCGGGGGCCGCGCCCCGCTCGGCCGGGTCGGGCGTCAGGGCGAACGCGCCGGCCAGCGAGGCCAGGATCTCGTCGGCGGTGACCATGGTGGCCCGGTCCCAGCCGTGCTGGGCGTCCAGCGGCATCTGCTCGATGAACCGCAGCTCGTAGCCGTGGTCGAGGGCGAACCGCAGCAGCGCCGGGGCCTCGTCGTCGTTGACGCCCCGCATCAGCACCGAATTGACCTTCACCGGGGTGAGCCCGGCCGCGGCGGCGCCGGCCAGCCCGGCGAGCACGTCGGCCAGCCGGTCCCGCCGGGTCAGCCGGCTGAACCGGTCGCGGTCCAGGGTGTCGAGCGACACGTTCACCCGGTCCAGCCCGGCCGCGCGCAGCGTGGGGGCGAGCCGGTCCAAGCCGATGCCGTTGGTGGTGAGGGAGATCCGGGGGCGGGGGGCCAGCGCGGCCACCTCGGCGACGATGCCGGCCAGCCCCGGCCGGATCAGCGGCTCGCCGCCGGTGAAGCGGACCTCGGTCACCCCGAGCCGTTCCACGGCGACCCGGACCAACCGGACGATCTCGTCGTCGCCGAGCAGCTGCGGCCCGGCCAGCCAGGGCAGACCCTCCGCCGGCATGCAGTACGTGCAGCGCAGGTTGCACTTGTCGGTCAGCGAGACGCGCAGGTCCCGGGCGACACGGCCGTACCGGTCGACGAGGGCGCCCTCGGCGGGCGGGGCGACGGTCACCCGTCGACCGTAGCGCGGCCGGTCCCGCCCAGCGTTGCTCGGGCGGCCCGGGTGACCGCATCCCGGTACGCCGAGCCGAAGGCGGCGGTGTGCACCAGCAGCAGGTGAAGCTGGTGCAGCGGCAGTCGTTCCCGCCAGCCGTCGGCCAGCGGCCACTCCTCTCGGTAGGCGCCGACGATCCGGTCGAGGTGCGGCGCGCCGCCGAAGAGGGCCAGCTGGGCCAGGTCGGTCTCCCGGTGCCCGCCGTGTGCGGCCGGGTCGACCAGCCAGGCCCGGTCGTCCGCGCCCCAGAGCACGTTCCCCGGCCACAGGTCGCCGTGCACCCGGGCCGGCGGCTCGTCGCCGCCGAACTCGCCGATCCGGGCGACGACCTGCTCCACCAGCGCGGCGTCCGCCGCGGCGAGCGCGCCGCCGGCCACCGACAGCGCCAGGTAAGGCAGCAGCCGACGCCGGGCGAACCAGTCCGGCCAGGGGCCCTCGTCGGGGGTGTTGTCCTGCGGCAGCGGGCCGATGAAGCCGGGCCAGTCGGCGCCGAAGGCGGACGCCCCGGCCCGGTGCATCCCGGCCAGCTCCCGGCCGAACCGTTCGGCCGCCTCCGGGGACGGCTCGCCCGGCTCCACCCAGTCCAGCGCCAGCAGCTCCGGCAGCGCCACCACCACCTCCGGTACGGCCACCGTGCCCGCCGCGCGCAGCCAACGCAGCCCGGCCGCCTCGGTGGCGAAGAAGCCCTCCGGCACCGGTCGGTCGGCCCGCTCCGGCCAGCTCTTGGCGAAGACGGAGTGACCGTCTTCCAGGGTGAGCCGGGAGGCGGCGCAGACGTCACCGCCGGAGACCGGCGTCTCCCGGATCCGCTGGTGGGTCAGGAACGTCGGCAGGTGCTCCGGATGCGTCCGCAGGTACGCCAGGTCCATCAGCGCAAGGTAGCCGCTCGGTGGGACACCGGTGGATTCCGAAACTCGGCAAATCCGTGTCACCTGCGGGAACACTCTCCGTGTCTGTGGACAACCCGCGTGTCGTCCACAGGGCCTGTCGGGCGCGTCCCCCGGGTCGCAGGCTGCCGGCATGACCGCGACCGACCGCCCCCGGCTCACCGTCCGCTCGCCCGCCGACCTGCTCGCCGCCGTGCCGTACCTGCTCGGCTTCCACCCCGCCGACAGCGTCGTCGTGGTGGCGATGCGCGCCCAGCGGGTCGTCTTCGCCGCCCGCGCCGACCTGCCCGACCGTGGCGCCGACCCGCAGCTGCCCGCCGATCACCTCGGCGGCGTCCTCGGCCGGCAGGACGCCGACGCCGCCACCGTCATCGGGTACGGCCCGGCCGACCGGGTCACCCCGACCGTCGACGCGGTACGCGCCGCGCTGACCACGGCCGGCCTGACCGTGCTCGACGCGATGCGGGTGACCGACGGCCGGTACTGGTCGTACCTCTGCGCGGAGGCGGCGTGCTGCCCGCCCGACGGCACCCCGTACGACCCGGGCAGCAGCGAGGTCAGTGCCGCCGCGGTCTACGCCGGTCAGGTGGCGCTCCCCGACCGGGCCGCGCTCACCGCCCAGGTGGCCGCCGCCGACGGGCAGGACCGGGCGGCGATGCGGCAGGCCGGCGTCCGGGCCGAGCGGCGGCTGCTCACCCTGCTGACCGAGGCGCCCGCCGCCGACCTGCTCGGCGGTCGCTCGATCCGGGCGGCCGGCGTCGCCGCCGTGCGGGACGCCCGGCGGGCGCACCGCCGGGGCGAGCGGCTCACCGACGACGAGGTGGCCTGGCTCAGCCTGCTCCTGACCCACCTTCCGGTGCGCGACCACGCCTGGGAACGCACCGACGGGCGGGAGGAGGACATCGACCTCTGGGGCGATGTGCTGCGCCGCGCCGAGGAGGAGCTGATCGCCGCGCCGGCGAGCCTGCTGGCCTTCGCCGCCTGGCGCGCCGGCCAGGGCGCGCTGGCCGCGGTCGCGTTGGAGCGGGCGCTGGCAGTCCACCCCGACTACTCCCTGGCCCAGCTCCTCGACGACCTGCTCCGCCGCGGCGTACCCCCGTCCGAGCTGGACGGCTGGCCGGCCGTCGGAGAGCCGGGCGTGGTCCGGCGGCGTCCCCGCCGCCGACGACACGTGCGGCGGGGCCTCGGATGAGGTGGTGGGGAACTTCTGCCGACGTCGGGTCCGGCGGGGCGTCGCTCGCGCCGGTCAGTCGACCAGCACCCGATGCCCGCCGGCGTAGACGTTCATCGTCCGGCCGCGCAGGAAGCCGACCAGCGTCATCCCGGCCTCCTCGGCCAGGTCGGCGGCGAGCGAGCTGGGCGCGGAGACCGCCGCGAGCAGTGGTAGGCCGGCCATCCACGCCTTCTGGGTCAGCTCGAAGCTTGCCCGGCCGGACACCAGCAGCAGGTGCCCGGCCAGCGGGAGGCGACGTTCCCGCACCGCCCAGCCGACCACCTTGTCCACCGCGTTGTGCCGGCCGACGTCCTCCCGCAGCACCACCGGCTCGCCCTCGGCGGTGAAAAGCCCCGCCGCGTGCAGGCCGCCGGTGCGGTCGAAGGCCCGCTGGGCCGCGCGCAACCGGTCGGGCAGGGCGGCGAGCACGTCGGCCCGGACGGTGAGCGGGTCGTCCACCACCGGGTACGGCGACCGGGTCCGCACCGCCTCGATGCTGGCCTTGCCGCAGACCCCGCACGAGCTGGTGGTGTAGAAGTTGCGCGACGGGTCGGTGGTGGGCTCCGGCACGCCCGGGGCGAGCACCACGTCCACCACGTTGTAGGTGTTCGGGGTTTCCGCCCCGGCGCAGAGCTGGGCGGTGAGCACGTCCTCGGTCGACCGGATCAGCCCCTCGGTGAGCAGGAACCCGATCGCCAGGTCGATGTCGTCGCCGGGGGTACGCATGGTGACCGCGAGCGGCCGGCGTCGACCGGGTCCGGCCGGGCCGACCCGGATCTCCAGCGGCTCCTCCACGGAGAGGGTGTCCGGCCGGCGTACCGGGGCGCGTCCGTCGGCCACCGCGTCGAGGTCGATGCGGAGCACGCTCCGCCGGTCAGTCGCCCGTCCCATCCCGCCATCCTCCCCCGCCCGCTCGGCGACGCGCACCACGACGCCGGCCGGCACGCGGGCCCGCCGATCCCCTTCGGCGGTGGCGTCGGGCGCGCACGGGCCGACCACCCGCACCGCGACGCCGGCCGGCGTGCGGGCCTGCCGATCCCGCGCCGGTGGCGGAGGACCGGCGTGCGGGCGAGCCGGACGACGACGCCGGCCGGGCGGACGGACGGGTCGGCGCGAGGCTACGGTGGCCCGGTGACGGCGTACGCGGCGGTGGTGCTCGCGGGCGGTGCGGCGCGCCGGATGGGCGGGCGGGACAAGCCGGCGCTGCCGGTCGGTGGCATGCCGATGCGGGAGCGGGTGCTGGCGGCCGTCGCCGACGCGGCCCCGCGGATCCTGGTCGGGCCGGCCGACGCGGTCCCCGGCGACGTGCTGGTGACCCGCGAGCGACCGCCGGGCGGTGGCCCGGTGGCGGCGACCGCGGCCGGGCTCGTCCTGCTGCCCCCCGACACGACCACCGTCGCCCTGCTCGCCGCCGACCTGCCGCTGCTCACCCGGGAGGCGGTCGGCGTGCTGCTGCGCGCGCTGCACCCGGAGCCCGACGGGGCGCCGCCGCGCGGTCACGTGGACGACGGGCCGGACGGGGTCTGCCTCCTCGACGACCGGGGCCGGCGACAGCCGCTGTGCGGTGTGTGGCGGGCCGCAGCGTTGCGGGACGCGCTGGCCCGCCTCGTCGGGCGTCGGGGCGGTACGCCCGACGGCGCCTCGATGCGGGAGTTGCTCGCCGAGCTGAGGGTGCGTGACCTGGCGTGGTCCGGCAGCGGCCCGCCGCCGTGGTTCGACTGCGACACTGACTCCGACGTACGCCGGGCGGAGGAGTGGACGCGATGACGGTGATGGACGACTGGGTCACGGCGGCCTGCGCCGAGCTGGGGCTCGACCCGGCCGAGGTGCCGGTGCCGACGGTGCTCGACCTGGCCAGGGACGTCGCCCACCAGGTGCTGCGGCCGGGCGCGCCGGTGAGCGCGTACCTGCTCGGGGTGGCGGTCGGGCGCGGCGCCGACCCGGCGGGCGCCGCCGCGCGGCTGAGCGCCCTGGCCGCGACCTGGCCGGTGGAGCTGGGTGGCGACCGTCCCGACTGAGTCGCACCCGCCGCGTTGTCCGATCCCGGTCGCGGTGGATTCGACACCGGGTGGGCCTGGGTAGGGTGACCTTGACGGACGGAGGCGATCATGACGGCAGACCACCCCTCGAAGCCGACCGGTGATCAGCCCGGCAGCTCGCCGGAGCAGCACGAGTCGGTCCTGCTGGACGAGCCGAGCACGGCCGACCTGCGGGCCAAGGTGACCGAGGCGTGGCGGGAGTTCGCCCGCGCGCTGGCCGAGCGGCTGCGCGGGCTGCCCACCGGGGCGCACGTCGAGCTGACCCTCGACCCGACGGCCTCCGGCACCGGCAACGCCGTCTACTCGATCAGCGTGGACGTGGGCGACGGGGGGCGGGTCTCCGCCCGGGCGGTCGGCAACGCCACCCTGCCGCAGGGCTACCGGCTGGACCGGGCCGCCGTCGCGGACATGATCGCGCTGGGCTGGTCGCCGCCGGGCGTGCTGGAGGGCTCCCGGGACCAGTTCGGCCTGGAGGGCTCGACCGCCGACGCCAGCAAGGTGGCCGCGCTGCTCTCCCGCACCCTGCGCGACGTCTACGGCGCCCCGCACCCGGCCTTCCTCGTCTACCTCGTGCACGACGCCGAGGGGGAGCCGCTGCCGGCCGAACCGCTCGGCACCGCGCGCAGCGAGTTCGGTCCGGACCGCGACGTCGAGGCGGACCTCGACGAGGCGCTGGCGGCCGCCGCGAGCGCGCAGAAGAGCGACGAGGGCGAGGACGTGCTGGCGCTGGAGGAGCGGGTCCGCACGGTCGTGTCGACCATGCTCAAGTCGAAGTCCGACCAGCTCCAGGTTGACTCGGACGGCGACATCAACATCCGGGCCGGCTCGGCGATGGTGTTCGTCCGGGTCCGCGACAACCCGCCGCTGGTCGACGTCCTCTCCCCGGTGCTCACCGAGGTGGAGCCGACCGAGCGCCTCTACGTGAAGCTCTCCGAGCTGACCAACCGGATGCCGATCGGCCGGCTCTACTGCGCCGACGACACCGTCTGGGCCTCCATCCCGGTCTTCGGCCGCAACTTCCAGGCCACCCACCTGATGCTCGCGGTGCAGGTGATGACCGGGCTGGCCGACGAGCTGGACGACCGGCTGCACGGGGAGTTCGGCGGCAAGCGGTTCTTCGGCGAGGGCGACAAGCCGAGCCGGCCGGCGGACTCCGAGCACCGGACGGGCATGTACCTCTGACCCCGTCGGCGCACGCTCGGCCCGTGCGCCGGCCGGTCAGCCGACGTCGAGCAGGGTCTTGCCGACGGTGGCCCGTGACTGCATCGCGGCGTGCGCCTCGGCGGCCCGCTCCAACGGGAACCGCTGCCCGATCAGCGGGCGCAGCCGCCCGGCCGCGCCCTCGGCCAGCGCCCGTACGGTGAGCGCGCGCAGCTCGTCCGGGCCGGCGGTCGGTCGCAGCAGGGCCACCCCGCGCGCCGTGGCGGTGTCCGTCGGCACGTCGGTCCAGCTGCCGGAGGCGAGCCCGAAGCTGAGCATCCGACCGCCGGGGTCGAGCAGGTCGAACGCCGCCTGGCCCACGTCGCCGCCGACGCCGTCGAGGACGACGTCCACCCCGCCGGCCGCGGCGCGTACCCGGTCGGCCCAGTCGGGCTCCCGGTAGTCGATCACGACGTCGGCGCCCGCCGCCCGGACCAGTTCCGTCTTGCGGGGGCCGCCGGCCAGGCCCACCACCCGTGCTCCCGCCCGCGCGGCGAGCTGGACCAGTAGGCCGCCCACCCCACCGGCGGCGGCCTCGACCAGTACCCGTTCCCCCGGCTTGGGCGCGGCGGCGTCGGCCAGCAGCAGCGCGGTACGGCCGTCGGCGAGCAGCGCCACCGCGTCGTCCAGCGCCAGCGCGTCGGGCACCTCGACCGGCGCGGCCCGGTCCACCACGACCCGTTCGGCGTACCCGCCGGAGCCGCCGGTGCCGCTGACCACCCGCCGGCCGACGAGCCCGGGGTCCACGTCCGGGCCAACCGCGCCGATCACGCCGCCGACCCCGTTGCCGGGGATCACCGGCAACGGGCCGCGGAACGGCCCGAACCCGGTGGCCCGGAACATCGTCTCGACGAAGGTGAGGTTGACGTGGGCCACCTCGATCAGCACCTGCCCCGGCCCGGGCGTCGGGTCGGGCGCCGTTCCCGGCACCAGCACCTCCGGCCCGCCGAACTCCCGCAGCCACACCGCCCGCACGATCCCCCCTCACGCCGCCGTCCGACCCAGTCGACGACATGAAGTGGGGTTGAGGTCAAGCGCGGGTCAGCCGGTGGACGGGCCGACGCCGGGGGATTCGACCAGGCGGGAGAGCACGATGGTGCTCCGGGTGGAGGTGACGAACGACTCCGCCCGCAGCCGCTCCAGCGCCTCCTCCAGGTGGGCGATGTCGGCGGCCCGCAGGTGCACCAGGGCGTCCGCCTCGCCCGAGACGGTGTACGCCCCGACCACCTCCGGGTGCCGCCGGGCGGCCACCCCGATCTGCGCGGGGGTGGTCCGGCCGGCGCAGAAGAGCTCGACGAAGGCCTCCGTGGTCCAGCCGACGGCGGCCGGATCGACCACCGCGGTGAAGCCCCGGATCACCCCGGCGGAGCGGAGCCGGTCGACGCGTCTCTTCACCGCCGGAGCGGAGAGTGACACCCGGCTGCCGATGTCGGCGTACGACGCGCGGGCGTCCGCCACGAGCAACGCAATGATTCGCTGGTCGACCGCATCTATCTGCAACGTTCCGCCTTCAGAAAGCAAGAGTTCTGGCTGTTACCAAAGTTCTACGCTACCTACTCTTGGTGACCGTGAACCAGCAGCGAGTGCCGCGAAAGCGGACATATCTCATGTGCTCGCCCGAGCATTTCGCCGTCGAGTACGCCATCAACCCGTGGATGGACGTCACCACCGCGGTCGACGCGGAGCTGGCGGTCAAGCAGTGGGACCGCCTGCGGGAGACGCTGGTCGGTCTCGGCCACGACGTGCACCTGCTCACCCCCGAGGCCGGGCTGCCGGACATGGTCTACGCCGCCAACGGCGCCTTCGTGGTGGACGGGACGGTCTACGGCGCCCAGTTCAAGCACGAGCAGCGCGCCGCCGAGGCCGCCGCGCACCGGGCGTTCTACGAGTCGCAGGGCTGGCGGTTCATTGCGCCGAGCGAGACCAACGAGGGCGAGGGCGACTTCGCGTACCTGCCGGAGGCGCACGGCGGGCTGGTCCTCGCCGGCCACGGCTTCCGCACCGAGCTGCCCGCGCACGCCGAGGCGCAGGAGGCGCTCGGCCGGCCGGTGGTGTCGCTGCGCCTGGTCGACCCGCGCTTCTACCACCTCGACGTGGCGCTCGCCTCGATCGACGACGAGAACATCGTCTACTTCCCGGGCGCCTTCTCGGCGGCCAGCCAGAAGGTGCTCACCCAGCTCTTCCCCGACGCGGTGATCGCGGACGACGAGGACGCGATGACCTTCGGCCTGAACCTGGTCAGCGACGGGCTCAACGTCGTGCTCAACAGCGAGGCGACCCGGCTGGCCGGCAAGCTCAAGGCGGCCGGCTACCACCCGGTGCCGGTCGAGCTGGCCGAGCTGAAGAAGGGCGGCGGCAGCGTGAAGTGCTGCATCGCCGAGCTGCGTCACTGACGCCACCACGGCGTACGCCGAGGGCCGGCCTCCCCGCGGGGAGACCGGCCCTCGGCGCGTACGGGGCCCGGCGCTCAGCCGAGCGTGGCGATCTCGTTGAGCATGACGTTGGACAGCAGCCGGCCGTCGAACTGCACGGTGCGCAGGTACCACCGCTGCTGCGGCGTGCGGGGCTGGTTGAACTGCCACACCCCGCGCGGGCTGTCGATCTGGCCCACCTTGCCGAGGGCCAGGTTGACCTGCTGCGGGGTCGGGTTCGCCCCGGCGATCCGGATCGCCCCGTCGAGCACCTGGGCGGCGTCGTACGAGGCCATCGCGTAGGTGCTGGGCGAGACGTTGAACGTCTTGCGGTACGCGGAGGCGAAGATCCGGTTGGCGTTGTTGTTCAGGTCGGCCGAGTAGTTCGACACCGTCTGGATCGGGCCGGGCAGCAGCCGGTCCTCCTTGTCGTTCACCAGCACGCCGCGTACCTCGTTGAGCACGCTGCCCTCGGTGAGGAAGCCGGGCGCGTAGATCGGCCCGGTGTAGGCCGGGCGGTGCCGGCGCAGCTGCTTGATGAACTGGATGGCCGCGGTGCCGGAGAAGTGGCAGAAGATCGCGGTGGGCCTGCGGTTGAGCGCCTGCCGGATGTCGTAGGCGTACGTGCTCTCGCCCGGGTTGGCGGTGGGGTTCGTCCAGACCGGTTCGCCGGCGATCCGCGGGTCGTCGACGCCGAAGCCCTGGCGGAAGCCCTGCACGACGTCGAGGCTGGCACCGCCCTCCGGCGCGATGATCAACACGCGGCTGCCGGCCGGCAGCCGCTGCTTCAGGTACGCCCCGAGCGCCCGGCCCGGCTCGTCCAGCACGTACGAGGTGCGCCAGATGTAGACCACGCTCTGCAGGCTGACCGGCGAGGCGTTCGACCCGATCAGCGGCACCCGGGCCTTCTCCACGATGTCCCGGATGCCGGACATCACCGTCGGGTTGACCACCCCGGTGAGGGCGAGCACGCCCTGCTTGAGCAGGCCGTTGACGGCGTCCTGACCGGTTTCGGCCTTGTCGCCCTCGTCGGCCTTCACCAGGGTCACCGGGTGCCCGCCGAGGCGCTGGCCGTGGGTGGCCAGGTAGAGCTCGAAGCCGTTGACGATGTCCTCGCCGATGGTCTTGCCCGAGCCACTTTCGGGCGCGACGAGACCGATTTTGATCGGCGAGCCGGTCGCGACCGGCTCAGCCTCGTCGTCCGTGCCACAGCCGGCGACCAGCCCGGTGGTACCGAGCGCGGCCAGCAGCTGCAGGGCGCGCCTGCGGTTCATCTGCGACACCAAAATCCTTCCGGAGCGTTGCGGGGCGTCCCCGCCCCCTCGGCGTTCTACCTGGTTGACGACGCTGCGTCAATGGCTATTGATCTTCGTGCAGCGACTGCAACGCATCTCTGACGCGCGGCCAGGCGGCCGACTCCGGGTCGATGAGCCCGAAGTGCTCGCATTCTGGCAGTTCAACGAGGCTCACATCGCCCCCCGCCGCCTGGGCTGCGGCCGCGTAACCCCGGCTGATCGTGACCGGCACCTGCAGGTCCTGGACCCCGTGCACGATCACGGTGCGTGTCCGAATCGGCACCAATTCCCGTGGATCGGTCGCCGCGTACCGGTCCGGGTGTTCCGCCGGGCCGCCGCCGAGCAGCGCGGCCACCGCCCCGCCGTCCAGGTCCAGCCGGTACGCCTCGGCGAGGTCGGCGACCGGGGCCAGCGCCAGCACCCCCCGTACGGTGACCGGGGCGTGCGCCGCCGCGTAGAGCGCGAGGTGCCCGCCGGCCGAGTGCCCGAGCAGCACCGGTGGCCCGGCGGCCACCCGGCCGGGCAGGGCGCGGGCGGCCAGCGCGGGCAGCGCCGCCACCCCGGCCAGCACGTCGGTGAGGGTGCCGGGCCAGCCGCCGCCCGGCTGCCCGGTCCGCCGGTACTCCAGCTGCGCCACCGGCCAGCCCAGCGCCGCCAGCGCGGCGGCCAGCGGGCCGGTGTGGGTCCGGTCGTACTCGGCCCGCCAGAAGCCACCGTGCAGCACCGCGACCAGCGGCCGGGCCGGGCCGTCCCCGGCGGGGCGGCGCAGGTCGACGATCTGGTCGGCGTGGTCGCCGTAGGCGAGGGTCAGGTCGGGGGGCGGAGCGGGCCGGGTGAGCACGGCGCGCGGGTCGGCGGGCATGTCGGCGACGGTAGCGCGACCGCCACCGGCCGGGGGGCGTGACCGGTCCCACCGCGTGTGGCTCGCGGGCGTGGGTAAAGATGGGTGCCATGACCGACGCGCACTCCGCTGGACAGAACGACGAGCCGGGCACCGAGGACACCGGGCACTCGGGCACCGTGGTGGTGATCGGCCCGGACGGCCGTCCGGTCGGCACCGTGCAGACCGACGAGGCGGTGGGCGAGGACCCGACCCGCCTGGTCGAGCAGCCGGCCAAGGTGATGCGGATCGGCAGCATGATCAAGCAGCTGCTGGAGGAGGTCAAGTCGGCCCCGCTGGACGACGCCAGCCGGCACCGGATGCGGGAGATCCACGAGCGGTCGATCGTCGAGCTCAAGGAGGGCCTCGCCCCCGAGCTGCGCGAGGAGCTGGAGCGGATCTCGCTGCCCTTCACCGAGGACAAGGCGCCCAGTGAGGGCGAGCTGCGCATCGCCCACGCCCAGCTCGTCGGCTGGCTGGAGGGGTTGTTCCACGGCATCCAGGCCGCGCTGGTCGCCCAGCAGATGGCCGCCCGGGTGCAGCTGGAGCAGATGCGCTCCGGCCGGCAGGCGCTGCCGAGCGGCCCCGGCGGGATGGTGCCGGGCATGCCGGGCATCGGCCAGCCGCAGGGCGGCGAGGGGCATCCCACCGGCCAGTACCTCTGACCGATGGGCCCGCTCAGCCCACCCCGAAGACCTTCTCCAGGTACGCCGCCACGCCGTCGGCGGAGTTCGCCCCGGTCACCTCGTCGGCGATCGCCAGGACGGCGGGGTGTGCGTTGGCCACGGCCACCGCCCGACCGGCCCAGGTCAGCATCGGCAGGTCGTTGGGCATGTCGCCGAACGCGAGCACGTCGCGTTCGTCGATGCCGAGGCGGGCGGCGTACCAGGCCAGCCCGGCCGCCTTGGTCACCCCGGCGGCGGAGATCTCCACCAGCCCGCTGTACGACGAGTGCGTCGCCTCGGCCAGCCCCTGCAGCGCCCCGGCCACCACCCGGACGAAGACGTCCGGGTCCTGCTCCCCGGCCCGGGCCAGCAGCTTCACCGCCGGTACGGAGTGCAGCTCCTCGGGCGACTCGACGGCCCGGATGGCGTCGTGGTCGGCGTCCCAGCGCAGCGGGTATTGCGCCTCGTGCCGCATCTGCCGGCTGTCGACGATCTCCACCGCGAAGCTCACCTCGGGCACCGCGGCGCGCAGCCGGCGGGCCACCTCGGCGAGGAGTTCCGGGGCGAGCGGGTCGGCCCGCAGCACCTCGTCGGCGACCGGGTCGTACACCACGGCGCCGTTGGCGCAGATCGCCGGCAGCGGGGCGGTGAGCTGGTCGTACACGAGCTGGAGCCAGCGGATCGGGCGGCCGGTGACCAGCACGACCGGCGTGCCCTGCGCGCAGATCCGCTCCAGCACCGTCGCGGTACGCGCGCTGAGCGTCCGGTCGTCGCCGAGCAGGGTGCCGTCGATGTCGGTCGCGACCAGTCGGGGTGTCTCTCCCATCACCGGGAGAGTAGCCGGTCCAGGTAGACCGCGACTCCGTCGTCGTCGTTGCGCAGGGTGATCTCGTCCGCGGCGGCGCGGACCGTGGGGTGCGCGTTGGAGACGGCCACCCGGCCCCAGCCGGCCCAGGCGAACATCGGCAGGTCGTTGGGCATGTCCCCGAAGACCAGCACCTCCGCCGGGTCGACGCCGAGCCGCTCGGCCACCACGCTGAGCCCGGTGGCCTTGTCCACCCCCGGCGGGCAGATCTCGACGAAGCCCAGCCCGGCCTGGGTGAGCGTGGCCACCTGCGGCGGGACGATCCGGCGGGCGGTGGCCAGCAGCTCGTCCACGTGGTGGTCGGCGGTCCGGACGAACGCCTTGATCACGTCGCAGGAGAGGCACTCGGCGCGGCTGCGCGCCTCGAACCGGTCCTGGTACGGCCAGCTCGGGTGGTAGTCGCCCCAGAGCGGCGCGTCCTGCTCGCCGGACGCCTCGACCATCACGGTCAGCGGCCCGACCTCGGCCTCCAGGTCGGCCAGCAGCCCGGCCAGCACCTCACCGGGTAGCCGCTCGTCGCGCAGCACCACCGGGCCGCCCGGGTCGCTCTGGTCTACCACGCAGCCGCCGCCGGCCATCACCAGGAAGTCGGCGGCGCGGATGTCGTTACGGGTGAGTTCCTTGAGCCGGGGGCCGCGACCGGTCGCGCCGACCACCGGGATGCCGGCGGCCCGCACCCGGTCCAGCACCTGGTGGGTGTACGCGGAGACGGTCTCGTCGCTACGGACGAGCGTCCCGTCCAGATCGGTGGCGATCAGCTTGGGCAGGCCCGGGCGGATCATGGTTCCTCCTTCGCCCGCCGCCGTCGCAGCCAGCCGTTTCGGTCATCGGTGCCTCGACCCGGAGTGACGGCGGGCAGCAACCGTACCTCGCGGTACCGGTCCCGACCACGGCGTTCCGGCGAATCCGGCGTCAACGCCAAGTGACGTCCGGGTCCCGTCCCGGTGAGCGCCGCGGCACCGGCGCGGCCCGGCCCGCGTCCGAGTCACCGGAGACCGCGTCGTCGGGACGGCCGGTCAGCCGGCCGACTCCCGACGGGCGAACGGCACGGTCGGCGTGACGGTGAGGTCGGCCGGGCCGTCGTCCTCCGCGCGGCCGGGCCGGCGGTAGTCGACCGGCTCCGCCTCCGGGTCGGTGTCCCCCTCCGACTGCTCGGCCGGCTGCCGGCCGGCGAGCTGGAGCGCGGCCCCGGCCAGCGCGGTCGCCACGAAGGCCATCACCAGGCCCCGCCCGTAGTCCACCCGGAAGCCGTCCTCGGACGAGTAGAACAGGGCCCGCTGTCCGGAATCGTCCAGCGAGAAGGCGGTCGCCGTCAGCAGCGCCAGCAGCGCGCCGGCCACGGCCAGCCCGGCCAGCCGCGCCTCCCGCCGGACGGCCGGGCCGCCGCGCAGGGCCAGCGCCGTCACGGCGGCGAGCAGCAGCAGCCCCACCAGGTACGCGACCCCGAAGCCGGCGACCTCGGCCACCCCGCCGGGCACCCGGACGGTGACGTTGCCCTCCGGGCCCCCGTTCGGCAGCGTCATCACCAGCCACTCGCCGACCAGGGAGGCCGTCGCCGCGACCGCGCCGAGGACGGCCAGCACCAGGGGCAGCCGGCGGTCCCGGCCGAGCCCGCCGAGGGCGCGGCCCCACCGTCCGGCCGGGGCGGGGGACGGCGAGCCCCACTCGACGACGGCCGTGCCGTCGGAGCGGTCCTCCTGTCGCGGGACGGGGAGATCCTCAGACATCGGCCACCTTCCGCCGTCGCGGGCCTGAACCGCATCATGACACGCCCGGCGGCGCCGGTCGGGGACACGACGTGGCGGCGGTGGGTACGCCGGGTCGGTCGCCCGACGGGGCGGTTTCGGTTAGCGTCGGGTGCATGCCTATCCGTACCGCTTCCGCACGTTGGCAGGGCAACCTCACCGAGGGTTCCGGGACCGTCCGCACCGGCAAGGGCGGACTCCAGGGGAACTACTCCTTCAAGTCGCGTTTCGAGGAGGGCGAGGGGACCAACCCCGAGGAGCTCATCGGCGCCGCGCACGCCGGCTGCTTCTCGATGGCGCTCTCCAAGCAGCTCGCCGACGCGGGCGCCACCGACTCGTCGGTGGACACCATTGCCAAGGTCCACTTCGACAAGACCGACGCGGGCATGTCCGTGACCCGGATCGACCTGGAGACCGTCGGCCAGGTGCCGGGCATGGACGAGGCGCAGTTCACCAAGCTGGCCGAGGCCGCCAAGGAGAACTGCCCGATCTCGCGGCTGCTCTCCCCGGGCGCGCAGATCAGCCTCTCCGCCCGCCTGGCCTCCTGACCCCGACCGGTCGTACGCGACGGAAAGGGTGCCGGACCGGCACCCTTTCCGTGGCTCCGCGCGGATCTTGACGTGGCGGGCCGCCCGGCGTCGGGGACAATGGACGGCGTGGCGGTCGAGATGAGCCGGGAACGCTTCGAGGAACTGGTCGGGGAAGCCCTCGACGAGGTGCCCGAGGAACTGCTCGGGCTGATGAGCAACGTGGTGATCCTGGTCGAGGACGACCCGCCGCCCGGCGAGGACCTGCTCGGCCTCTACGAGGGGCACGCGCTCACCAGCCGGGGATGGGACTACTCCGGTGTGCTGCCGGACCGGATCCTCATCTACCGCCGCCCGATCCTGCGCATCTGCGACAGCGAGGACGACGTGGTCGACGAGGTGGCGGTGACCGTCGTTCACGAGATCGCCCACCACTTCGGCATCGACGACGACCGGTTGCACGCCCTGGGCTGGGCCTGACGGCCCTGCTCGGCGGCCCCGCGCGGCCGATGCCACCGGTTGCGCTGGTCACCTACCCTCCGGTGAGACACACCCCGAACCAGGAGGAAACCGATGCGCAGCGCGCTGTTCTCCGCGGAGAACCTCGAGAAGGAGTCCGCCCAGCCCGGCATGCGGCTGCAGAACTCCAAGATGCTGAAGATCGAGCTGAACGGCGAGGCCATGGCCCGGGTCGGCTCGATGGTCGCCTACCAGGGGCAGGTGCAGTTCCAGGCGCTCGGCTCCGGTGGCATCGGCAAGTTCATCAAGCAGCGCCTGACCGGTGAGGGTGTGCCGCTGATGAAGCTCAGCGGCCAGGGCGACGTCTTCCTCGCCGAGCTGAGCAAGGACGTGCACATCATCGACCTGGAGCCGGGCGACGCCCTCTCCATCAACGGCTCCAGCGTGCTGGCCTTCGACTCGACCCTGTCGTACGACATCAAGATGGTCGGCGGCGCCGGCATGGCCTCGTCGTCCGGCCTGTTCAACTGCGTCTTCAGCGGCCACGGCCGGATCGCCATCACCACCAAGGGCACCCCGGTGGTGCTCAACGTCGACGCACCCACCTACGTCGACCCGCAGGCCGCCGTCTGCTGGTCGGCCAACCTCCAGACCGGCTACCACCGCGCCGAGCAGCTCGGCCTGGGCACGCTGCTCGGCCGCAGCACCGGCGAGGCGTTCACGATGAGCTTCGCCGGTCAGGGCTTCGTGGTGGTGCAGCCCTCCGAGGAGCCGCCGGTCATGGGCAGCGGCACCCAGCAGCAGCAGGGTGGCCTGCTCGGCGGCCTGCTCAGCTGACCGGGTCGGCGGGGTGCCCGGTCCGGGTGCCCCGCCGGGTCAGCTCAGCTCGCCGGCGCGCAGCCGGGCCAGCCAGGCCGCCGCGTCGGCGTAGTCGGCGTCGGAGAGACCGGCGGGCGCCGGGACCGGCCGCTCGGCCGCCCCGTCGACCCAGCGGTGCCGGGGGTACGACCCGAGGAAGCGCACGTCGGCGCAGACCCGGCGCAGCCCCTGCAACGCCTCGCCCATCCGTACGTCGGCCACGTGCCCGGTGCAGTCGAGGAAGAAGACGTACCGGCCCAGCGCCTCGCCCGTCGGGCGGGACTCGATCCGGGTCAGGTTGACCCCGCGTACGGCCAGCTCCATCAGCACCGACAGCAGGGCGCCCACCCGGTCGTGGGCGATGTACACGGCGAGCGAGGTGACGTCGTCCCCGGTGGGGGGCGGCGGCGGGCCGGGGCGGGACACCAGCGCGAAGCGGGTCACCGCGTCGGGGTGATCGGCGATCTTGTCGGCGAGCACGGCCAGCCGGTGCCGGGTGGCCCCGATCGGGGCGCAGATCGCCGCGTCGTAGTCACCGGCGGCCGCGCCGGCCGCCGCCGCGCCGTTGGAGAGCACGTCGACCACCGTCGCGTCGGGCAGGTGGTCCCGCAGCCAGTTCCGGCACTGGGTGGAGGCCTGCGGATGGGCCGCCACGCTGCGTACCGCGCCGAGCGTGGTGCCGGGGCGGGCGCCGAGCACGAACTCGACCGGCAGGATCACCTCCCGGGTGATCACCACCGGGTCCCCCTCGGCCAGCTCGTCGAGGGTCACCCCGACCGCGCCGCCGATCGAGTTCTCCAGCGGCACCAGGGCCGCGTCGGCGTCCCCCGCCCGTACGCTCTCCAGCGCCTCGCCGACGCTGCGTGCCGGCGTACGGCTGCCGTGCTCGGCGGCGGGCACGGTGCGCAGCGCCTGCTCGGCGAAGGTGCCCTCGGGTCCGAGGTAGACGTAGCGGGTCGGTGGTGTACCGGGCATGTCGCCCAGCCTACGCACCGGGTACCGCCCCCGTGCCGGCGTCGCAGGCCAACGTCCGGATGCCGGGCGGCGCGACGGTCCGCACCTCGATCGAGCAGACGTCGGTCCCGGCGGTGACCAGGCGCAGCGCGGTGGACTCGGTACGGGTGACCACCTGGAGTTCCTCGTGCCCGGTCACGGCCAGCACGGTGTACTGCCAGTCGGCCGCGCAGAGCGGCCCCTGGGTGGCGCGCACCGACACGCCCCGGGGGAGCACCCGGCCGCGCAGCAGCCCCACCACCCGGTCGGCGGAGGGCCGGCCGGCGCAGGCGACGGCGACCAGGCCGGGCGTGGGGCTGGGCGTCGGCGGAAACGTCGGCGCGATGCCCAGCGGCGGGGTCACCGGCGGGGCGGCGGTCGGCGCCGCAGGGGTGACGAGCGCCGGCCGGGAGCTGGTGGCCGGCGCGGGGGCGGGTTCCGGCGGGGCGCCGCAGGCGGCGAGCGGCACGACGGCGAGCAGTACGCCGGCGCCGACCAGCCGGCGGGGTGGGGTGCGGGGCGGTGCGTCAGGCGGCACGGACCGGTCCTCGGGGGATCGAGCCTCGGGTGGCATCGGGTCGTGACGGCCGGGGGTGGCCGAGCCCATCGTAGGAGGATCCGGCGGCGCGGTGAAGGTCAGCGCAGCACCCGGTGCCCGGCCCGTTCCAGCGCGCCGGTCGCCTCGCCGAGGCGTACCGCCGGGACCAGCACGTGGTCGGTGTCGTAGGTGGAGAACGCGACCACGCTGACCCGGGCCTCGGCGAGCGGGTCGACCAGGGCGGCGAGGGTGCCGGTGAGCGCGAGGCCGACCGGCCCGACCACGCGCAGGCACCGCCAGTCGGTCTCCACGTCCGCCTGTGCGGGCGCCCGGCCGGCGGGGCAGATGACCGAGATCCCGTCGGCCGTCCAGCTCACCGTGACCACGTCCGCGACGCCCGGCTCGGCCCACAGGGCGGGGGGCAGGGAGGTGCCGGCGGCGAGCCGGCACACGGCGTACTCCCCCGGGAGCAGGGCGACATCGAGCATGAGGGCACCTTACGGCGTCGGTGCCGGCCCGCCCCAGCATCGCGGCGTGCGGCGCCCGCCACATCTCGGACGCAGGTCAGATCTCGGAGAAGAAGGTGAGTGAGCCGGCGACCGAGCCGTCGGTGAGCACCGGGGTGGAGATGGCGTCGACGGTGGCGTCGGGCGCGTCCTCGCCGGCGGGCTGGACCCGGAGCAGGCCCCGGGCCAGCCGGCCGGAGTGCAGGGCGAGCAGCGGCGGGATCTTGTCGGTCTCCTGCTCGGTCAGCTCGCCCCGGGCGGCGGTGAAGTCGAGCAGCCGCAGGCCGCCCTCCAGCAGCGGCAGGCCCACCACGTCCTCCGGTGCGCCCAGGCAAAGCAGGTCGCAGCCGGCGGACGAGATCGCCACGACCCGGGTGTCCGCGTCGATCAGGAGGCAGGGCTCCTCGGCGTGGGAGACCATGGCCGACCACTGCCCGACGTTGTCGCCCCCCGGCTCTGTCGGTGTCCGCGACGCTGGCGCGAACACTTTGGAGAGCGAGAGTTCGACGTGGGCCACCGAGCCTCCTATGTACACCGACGGTCTGTCCACGCTAGCCGGTCGTCGCGACGGTCGCTGTACCGCGCTGCTGCCACCGGCCGCCGGTGACGATCGGATGCCCGGAACGACCGGGCGGCCGGCGACGGCGCGGATCGTAGCTGACCTCGGTGAACACCGGGCCGCGTGGCGTCGACGGTGACGTTACCGGCGGGCGGCCGGCTTGTCAGCGGCCGTTCGGCCCTCGTCGTACCACCGGTAGTCGGCGGCGGGACGGTACGTGCCGTTGAGCCACGTCTGCGGCTGCTGCGCGACCCGGGACAGCTTCTCGGCGGTGGCCGGGCTGATCCGGTTGCCCCCGGCGACGAGGAGCCGGTCCAGCTCCCGATGGGTCGCCATGAGGCAGTCCTTGGGCAGGCCGTAGACGCTGATGACGCCGGAGCCGACGAAGGTCAGCACCGGCGTCACCGGGATCGGCAGGCCGACCGCGTCGGAGAGGGCCTTGCTCGCCCGCTTGGCGTCGCGCCGGGCCTCGGCCACGTACGGCGGCCGCTTGCCGTTGATCTGGACGACGTCCCCGGCGACCAGCACCCGGGCGCGCCCGTGGTCGGCGATGCTCACCGCGAAGAGCCCGCTCGGGCCGATGGCGAGGAAGCCGGCCCGGTCGTCCTGGCCGCGGTCGAGCAGCACGTCGGCGACGTCCGTACGCGGCCACTCGATGACGTGCCAGGCGGGCCCCAGGTGGTCGAGCTGACCGAGCGCGCGCGCCCCGGCGGCCTCCAGCCGGCGCGCGCCCCGCTCCGCCCGACGGCGGCGGGCCCACTCCAACGGGGTCGGGCGGGCCGGCTCCAGCGCCGACGGCGCCTCGGCCCGGGGGTGCGGCACCGCCACGGGCGGCAGTGCCCGGGTGGGTACGGCTCGACGAGCGGGAAAGACAGTCATCGCGACCTCCGGCAAAAGGTCCCTCGAAGTTATGTCCTCACTACCCTACGTTGCCGTCCCCCGGGTAGGGCAAGTTGGAGCGCCGGAATGAGTGCGGATGAATGCCATATTCATCCACACTTCTTTCCCCGAACACCCTTCGCACCTGCCCTACGCTGCGAGGGTGACCCACTACGTGGACAGCGAGGTCGGTCGGCTCGGCACGGTGCTGCTGCACCGCCCCGGGCCCGAGCTGGCCCGGCTCACCCCTCGCAACAACGACTCGTTGCTCTTCGACGCTATCCCATGGGTGGGACGGGCGCAGGAGGAGCACGACGCCTTCGCGGCGGCGTTGCGCGGGCGCGGCGTGGAGGTGCTCTACCTCGCCGACCTGCTCGCCGAGACCCTGGCCGTCCCCGACGCGCGCGCCGAGTTGACCGAGGTGGTGCTCCGCTCGCCCCGACTCGGCGACACGCTGCGCCGCCGCGTCGCCGATCACCTCGCCTACCTCGATCCGGCGGCGCTGGCCGACGTGTTCATCGCCGGGCTCGCCCACGAGGAGGTGCGGATCAGCCCGGAACGCCCCGGCGGGCTGGTGTGGACGCTGATGGACCGGCACGACTTCGTCATCGACCCGCTGCCCAACCTGCTCTTCACCCGCGACTCGTCACTGTGGATCGGAGACCGGGTCGGGGTCACCAGCCTCGCCATGCCGGCCCGCCGGCGGGAGTCCACCCTGACCGACGCGATCTACCGCCACCACCCGCGCTTCGTCGGCACCCAGGCCGTCTACCATCCGGAGCTGGAGCACCTGGAGGGCGGCGACGTGCTGCTGCTCGCGCCCGGTGTGCTCGCGGTCGGGGTGGGTGAGCGGACCACCCCGGCCGGCGCGGAGCGGCTGGCCCGGCAGGTCTTCGCCGCCGGGCTGGCGCACACCATCCTGGTGGTGCCGATCGCCCAGGAACGCGCCACCATGCACCTCGACACGGTCTGCACGATGGTCGACGCCGACGCGGTGCTGATGTACCCGAACATCGCCAGCAGCCTGTCCGCGTACACGGTGATCGCCGGGCCCGACGGCGAGCCGCGGGTGGACGGCCCGGCGCCGTTCCTGCGCGCCGCCGCCGACGCGATGGACCTCGACCAGCTCCGGGTGATCGACACCGGGCTGGACCCGGTCACCGCCGAACGCGAGCAGTGGGACGACGGCAACAACACCCTCGCCCTGGCGCCCCGGCTCTGCGTCGGCTACGAGCGCAACACCGAGACCAACGCCCAGCTCGAACGGGCCGGCATCGAGGTCATCCCGATCGCCGGTTCCGAGCTGGGCTCGGGCCGGGGCGGCCCGCGCTGCATGTCCTGCCCGCTGGTCCGCGAGCCACTACGGCGGCCCTGACCGCGCTTCCGGGCCGGTCATGCGGGCCCGGAAGCGGCCGGTCGAGCGTGCGTCAGCGCAGGGTGAGCTGGCGGCCGAGCAGCCCCTGGCGGGCCCGCCGCCCGGCGGCGTCCAGCGGCTCCTTCTCCTCCAGCATCTCGGCGTACCGCTCGGCGAAGGCGCTCACCGGCGCCTCCCAGTCGGCGGCCGGGACGTCCTCGGGCAGGTCCCAGACCGGCACCAGCCGGCCGTGCGCGCGGAACATGCCGGCGAAGCGGGTGCCCTCGCCCAGGGTCAGGGTGCCGGCGGCGGAGAGCCGGGACAACGCGTCCAGCGCGGTGTCCTCGTCCTCCGGCAGCACCCAGCGCACGTGCGCCTTCTCCGGCACCTGGCACCAGTAGGCGGCCCGGGCGGCGGCGAGCCGTACGGTCGGGTAGATCGCGGCGTTCGCCCGCTCCAGCGACGCCTGCACCGACGGGTCGTCGGCCGCGCCCGGGTCCAGCCAGAAGTCGAAGCCGTCGTGCATGGTGATCTCCAGCGGGCCGTCCACCAGGACGTCCTGCAGGCGCGGGCCCGGACCCGGCAGCGGCGGCACGGTCACCTGGCCGCCCGGCTCGGTGCGCAGCGCGCAGAGCAGCGCCTCGGCCAGGTCGCGGGAGACGTCACCGGACTGCTGGTGGCGCTGCAGCCCGATGAAGACCCGCCCGTCCGGCTTGGTCATCGCCGGGGCGGCCATCGGCAGCACGGTGGCGAGCGTGACCGGGCGGTCGCCGTACTCCTCGACCAGCTCCGGGGTGAGCCGCAGCGGCGCGGAGGCGGCCGGCACCAGCTCACGCAGGGCGATCCACTCCGGCTCGTCCGCCAGCCCCTCGAAGGGACGGGGGACGAAGATGTCGCGGACCTTCTCCCGGCGGGGGGTCGCTTCGACGGCGCGCTGGTTCTTTCGACGCTTGCTCACGGCGAGACAGCCTAGAGGCCGGGCCGGGGCGGTGTGGGGAGGACCCGCCCCCGGGGCCGGCTCAACCGGCGATGACCAGGTCCGCTCGGGCCGAGCCGGTCGGGTCGAACTCGGCCCAGACGCTCTGGCCCAGGCCGTCCCGCTCGACTCCCCAGCGGCTGGCCAGGCCGGCGACGATGTGCAGGCCACGGCCGTCGACCGCGTCCGGGCTGGCCGCCCGCATCCGCGGGCCGGCCGGCGCGCCACCGTCGGTCACCCGGATCGACACGGTCGGGCCGCCCGGCGTGGGCCGCAGCCGCCAGGCCACCCGGACCACCCCGCCGGGCAGCGGGTCGGCGTGCCGGACCGCGTTGCCCACCAGTTCGGCCAGGACCGCCACCAGATCGGCCAGCAGGATCGGGGGTACGACCTCGGCGAGTTCGTCGGCGAGCCGGTGCCGGGCCAGCCGCGCTCCGGTGGCGTGGTGGGGAACCACCACGCACCACGAACGTTCGACCGCGTGCGTCGACACCCTTGCTCCTTCTCGCCCCGTCCCCCGGTGCCCCGCGCAGGTCATCCCCGGGGCAGCCGCACCTCTGCGACGGTACCGCCACCGTTCCTCGGCCGGAGGGATACCCATCCATTCTGCTGTTCAACGATCCGGCGGACGAGATAGAGGCCGAGCCCGGCGCCGGGATAGCCCCGCCGGTCCCCGGACTCGCCCTGCCAGAACCGGTCGAAGGCCCGCTCCACGTGCTCGGGCCGGATGCCGATGCCCCGGTCGCTGACCCGGAACAGCACGGTCTGCCCGTCGGTGCCGGCGGTGACCTCGATCGGCGACTCCGGCGGCGAGTACTTGGCGGCGTTGGTGCCCAGCTCGGTCAGGACGGTGGCCATGCTGTGCCGGTCGCCGAGCGCCTTGGGCAGGTCGGCCGGCAGGTCGAGGACGAGCCGGTGGCGCAGGTCGGCGGGGAGGTCCGGCACGGTGGCGCGCAGCGCGTCGCCGAGGTCGAACGGTACGGCCGGCTCATTGCCGGGCCGGCCGTCGATGGCCGAGGAGAGCAGGCGGTCGATCAGCCGGGCCAGTTCGTTGGCGCGCTGCCCGATGATCCGGGCGGCCTGCCGGCGGTCGGTGTCGGTCAGCGACTCCCAGTGGTCGGTGAGGGTGTCCGCGTACCCCTTGATCACGGTGACCGGGGTGCGCAGCTCGTGGCTGGTCACCGCGACGAAGAGGTCGCGCTCGGAGTCGCGGCGCTGCTGGTCGGTGATGTCGCGGAAGGTGACCACCCGCTGGGTGCCGGGCCCGGCCAACTCCCCGGAGGTGATCCGCAGCCAACGTCCGTCCGGCATCTGGTGGTCGAGCACCTGACCGGACGGGGGGAGCGGGAAGGGCAGCGGCCGGTTCAGCGCCTCGGTGGAGGAGCGGCCGGTCACCTGGGCGGCGGCCGGGTTCCAGAGCCGCACGTGCCCCTCCCGGTCGACCACGGCCAGACCGTCGGCGAGCGCCGCGACCACCGGGCCGTCCCCGTGCACCGGCAGGCCGCTCTGGTCGCCGTACATGTGGGCGATGCAGGCGGCCACGTAGTTCAGCACGGCCTGCCCCTCCGGGTCCGCGGCGTCCTCGCCGTCGGCGTAGAGGGCGTGCAGGCTGCCGACGGTCAGCCCGCCGATCTCGGCGCGGGCCCCGATCATCCGGCGCAGCCCCCGGGCGGCCAGTTCCCCGGCGAGCTGCCCGGGGAGGTGGTCCACCCGGACCTGCCGGACCCGGGGGCCGGTGAGCAGGCAGACGGTCACCGGGTCGGACGCCGGCAGCGGGCGACCGATCATCCACTTGGCGTTGCCGCTGGCCGCGATGACCCGGCCGCCGTTCGGGGCGAACTCGACGAAGGCCACGCTGGCCGCGCCCACCGCCGAGCGGGCCACCCGGAGCAGCTGGGTGAGGACGGGCAGGCCCGCGTCTCCGGAATTGATCATCTCGATCACCGCGCTGTGGCCGGTGACCAGGGCGGCGAGATCGGTACGCTCCGGCATGTCCCGAGTGTGCCCCCTCGGGCGGAGTTCGGGCAGCCCCGTCCGGTGGGCCTCACCGGCCCAGCCGGGCCAGTGTCCGCGCCGGTCGGTCGGTGATCACCCCGTCCACCCCGGCGTCCAGCACCAGCTCCAGGTCGTCCGGCTCGTTGACGGTCCAGACGTACACCTGGTGGCCGGCGGCCCGCAGGGCGGGCACCAGCTGCGGGCGGGCCCGGACCAGGCCGATGCCGGGCCCGGCGATCCCGGCGCCGAACGGCAGCCGGCCGAGTCGCAGCCAGCGCGGCAGCACCTCCAGCAGCAGCACCGTGGGCAGCGCCGGGGCCAGCTCCCGGACCCGGCGTACGGCCAGTGGGGAGAAGGACATCACGGTGACCCGTACCGGGTCGTCCGGGCCGGGTTCGGCGAGTCCGTACCGACGCAGCAGCGCGACCAGCCGGCGCTCGACGTCGCCGCCGTAGCGGGACGGGTGCTTCGTCTCCACCAGCAGCCGGACCGGCCGGCCGGCGGCCAGTACGGCCTCCAGCAGCCGTTCCAGCGTGAGCAGCCGGGTGTGCGACTCGTCCAGCACCTCGTCGCCGTCGGCCGGCACGCAGCCCGGATGCCAGGAGCCGAAGTCGAGCATCTCCAGCTCGGCGAGGGTACGGGCGCTGACCAGCCCGCGTCCGTTGCTGGTGCGGTCCAGCCGGCGGTCGTGCACGCAGACCAGGTGCCCGTCCCGGGTGAGCCGGACGTCGCACTCCAGCCCGTCGGCGCCCTCGTCCAGGGCCCGCAGGTACGCCGCGAGGGTGTGCTCGGGCAGGTCGGCCGACGCGCCGCGGTGCGCGAAGACCAGCGGATCGCCCATGGCGCCGGCTCTCAGATGACCCGGCCGGGCTGCCCGTCCCCGCCGACCACCGGCCGGCCGACGGCCTCCCACTGACGCATCCCGCCGTCGGCGTTGCGCACCTGCTCCCAACCGTTGTTGAGCAGGTAGCCGACGACCTGGGCGGAGCGCCCGCCGGAACGGCAGATCACCGCGACGTCCCGGTCGGTGGGCACCTCGGCCAGCCGGGCCGGCAGCTCCATCATCGGCAGGTGGTGGGCGCCGGGGGCGTGGCCCGCCACCCACTCGTCGTCCTCGCGGACGTCCAGCAGGTAGGTCTCGTCGTCGATCTCGGTCACGGGAACGCTGGGTACCTGGGATCCGAACACGGGTAGCAGCCTAGATCCTCACCGGCGACATCGGCACGGGCCGGGCCGGTACGCCGGCTCACAACCGGGTGACCCAGCGCGGGTTGGCCGCCGCCCAGCCCGGCACCCGCTCGCCGCGTACGGCGTCGAAGAGGCCGTTGCCGCCGTTGTCGAGCACCACGTAGGAGATCCCGTCGATGGTCTCCGGGTACGACGGCACCTGCACCCCGCTCAGCGCGTCCGACGGCAGCGACCCCAAAGCCACCATCAGGTCCTCGACCCCGACGCCGTTGGTGTCCAGGGTCAGCGAGCCGCCGACCGCCCGCAGCACCCGGTCCAGCTTCAGCGGGTCGCCGCGCAGGTTCGTCTCCCCGGCCCGGTCCAGTACCGCCTGCAGCATCTGCTGCTGGTGCCGCTGCCGGTCGTAGTCGCCACCGGGCAGGTCGTAACGCTGCCGGACGTAGTCCAGCGCCCGGGCGCCGTCCATCTGCTGGCAGCCGGCGGAGAACACGGTCCCGGTGTGGATCGACCGGACCTCGGTGTCCACGCACATCCGGATCCCGCCGAGCAGGTTGATGACCTGCTTGAAGCCGGCGAAGTCGACCAGCGCGGCCCCGTCGAAGCGGATCCCGGTGAGCCGGGTCAGGGTGGAGGAGAGCAGTTGGGCCCCGCCCTGGCCGGACCCGCCGTGCTCGTACGCAGCGTTGATCTTGTCCTGGCCACCGCGGTAGCCGTTGGTGCCGCCGGGGGGAATGGCCACCAGCAGGTCGCGCGGGACGGAGATCAGGTAGCCCTGCCGCATGCCGGGCGGTAGGTGCACGATGAGGATGGTGTCCGAGCGCTGGTCCGGCCCGTCGCTGGCGCCCCGCCGGTCGGTGCCGACGAGCAGGTAGTTCAGCCCTTCGGAGAGGTCGGTGCGGGGTTGCCGGGCGTCCGGGGCGAGCAGTTGCTCCCGGGTGATGGTGCGCTCGTACCGCGCGGTGAGCGCCTTCATGCCGACGACGGCGACGACGGCCACCAGCACCAGGGCGAGACCGACCGTCAGCAGGACCCGGGGCCAGCGGGAGGCCGGGCGGTCGGGTGGCGGTGTGCCCCGCCCCCGGTCGGACCGCGCTGACCTGGCCGTGACGCCTCCCCGTGGCCGTGACGTGAGAACTGCTCACATCAGGCTACGGGCCGGTCACCGCCCTCCGGCCGGTTTCGGCGTGGCTACCGGCCGGTCACCGGGTCACTTGCGGTTGGAGAGCACGGCCGGGTTGGCGTACACGAATTCGCCCAGCTTGTCGTTCTTGACCGCCTGGAACATCTCCAGGGTCTGCGCGCTGAGCGCCTCACGGTTGTTGGCGTTGCCGTTGAACGTGCCGCCGTTGGTGCGCAGCATGGTCAGCTCGTTGGCGGTGACCCCGCGCAGGGTGAAGACGAAGTCGGCCACCGGCACGCCGCCGGTGTCCAGGATGAAGGCCTTGCCCGCCGCCCGGATCAGCTGGTTGATCTTCACCGGGTTGGTCAGCATGCCCTTGTCGGTGGCCTTGCGGGCCATCGCCTTGATCAGCTGCTGCTGGTTCTGCTGGCGGTCGTAGTCGCTGTTCGGCAGGCCGTAGCGCTGCCGGGAGTAGTCCAGTGCCTGAAGCCCGGACATCTCGCGGCAGCCCTTCTTGTAGACCACCGGGGTCATCGGGCGACCGGTCTTCTTGGCGTCCGCGTTCCACATCTGCTTGCCGTCGACCATCATCATGTGGTGCGACTTCACCTCGTGGCTGACGCAGATCCGCACGGTGCCGAGGGTGTCGATGACGTTCTTGAAGCCGCCGAAGTTGATGATCGCGGCGCCGTCGAAGCTGACCCCGGTCATGTTCTTGATGGTCTGGGCCATCAGCTGGGCGCCGCCCTCCCAGCCGCCGCCGTTGCGCGCGCCGGCCTGGAACGCCGCGTTGATCTTGTCGGTGCCGCCCTGGTAGCCGCTCTTCTTGAACGCCGGGATCTGCGCCTCGGTGTCCCGGGGGATCGAGATCAGGTACGCCTGGTCGTGGCTGGCGGGGATGTGCAGCACGATGATGCTGTCCGCCCGGACGTCGTCGGCGGCCCAGCGCTCGCGGGCGTCCACGCCCAGCAGCAGCATGTCGATCGGGCCGTCCAGGTCGGCGCCGCCCTCGGCGTCGGTCTTGCCCGCCCCGCCCAGCAGGTTCTTCTGGGCGATGTTGCCGGTCGCCTGGCTGATCAGCGCCTTGCTGCCGACGATGGCGACGCCGCTGGTCATCATCAGCACGGCGCCGAAGATCAACGTCAGGCGGGCCCAGAGCGGGTCCTTGCGCTTGGTGCGCTTCCTGGCGCCGCCGGTGCGCAGCCCGTTTCGACCGCCCTGGGACGGGATCGTTGTCGACGCCCGTGCGTAGGGGTCGGAATCCAGCGACGTCGGGCGGGGGCTGGTCTGAACCGGCATGCGTGCTCCAGCTCGCTTGGTCGGGGGGCGGGACCACTCTACGTACCGCTTCCCGTCAAGGCGAGATCGTCAGACGCTCAATTCCTGGATATCCCGACACTTGCGACGGCAATTCAACCGAACGGATGAGGCGATACGTCTACTCGGTGGTTGGCGGCCGATGATGGAACCAGACATGAACGCACCTCTGATGACGTCCGTCGAAATGTGCCGGCAATATCGGCCGCCGCCACCGGCCCTCGTTGGTCCGCCCGGGACGGCCGGGAGGTCCGGCCGCCCGGGGAGGAACCGGGTCAGTTGCCCTTGGTGTCCGGGTTCTGGTTGGCCGCCACCCAGGCCGCCATCGTGTCCGCCGACATCGCCTTGTACATCGCCAGCGCCTTCGCCCGGTCGGAGACCACCACCGACTCGCCGTTGATCGTGTCGCTGCCTGTGTTCGGGCTGGTGATGAAGGTCAGGTTCTCGCCGCGCAGGCTGCGGAACTGCACGCCCATGTCGACCAGCGAGAAGCCGTTGTCGACGGTCACCGCGTCGGTGACCGACTGGAGGAAGGCGTTCAGCTTCTTCGGATTGGCCAGCGTGCCCGTGCTCGCCGCCTTGTCCATCAGAGCGCGCAGGAACTCCTGCTGGTGGCGCATCCGGGCGAAGTCGCCCTCCGGGAACTGCTTGCGCTGCCGGATCCAGTCCAGCGCCGTGGCGCCGTCCATGTGCATGGTGCCCTTGGTGAACTTCCGGTACGGCTTGTGGATCGAGGTGATGCTCCGCTCCACCTTGAGGTCCACCCCGCCGAGCGCGTCGGTGACCTCCTTGAAGCCACCGAAGTCGATCGCCATCACGTGGTCGATCCGGACGTCGCTGAAGCACTCCACCGTGCGGACCGCCAGCGGAAGGCCGCCGAAGGCGAACGCCGCGTTGATCTTCGCGCGCCGCCCGGAGTCGCACTCCGCGCCGGCGCTCTCCGGGATCGGCACGTACAGGTCACGCGGGATGGAGACCAGGTAGGCAGACTTGTGGTCGGCGGGGATGTGCATGACGATGATCGTGTCGGCCCGCCACTGGCTCTGCTTGTCCACCGGCGCGTCCGGGTCGCGCGAGTCCGAGCCCACCAGCAGGATGTTCAGCGCGCCGTCCACCGCCTTGGCCGGCCGCCCGCCGGTGATCTCCGAGAACGGGTCGGTGCGGGCCAGGTCCTTGTCGAGGTTGTCGGTGTAGACCCACGCCCCCAGGCCACCGAGCAGCGCCAGCACCAGCACCGCCACGCCGGCCAGCAGGCCGATCCGACCCCAGCGCGGGCGGGGGCCACGCCGGCCGGGGCCACCCGGACCGCCCGGCCCCGGCGGTGTGCCGGGTCCGCCCGGGCCGCCGGGCCCGCCGGAGCGGGGGCGCTCCTCGTCGTACGACGGGTACCACTGCGTCTCGGACGGCCGGGCGCGCCCGGCGGCCCGGTCGGGACCGGGAACCGCGGCGCGTCCGGTGCTCCGGTGCAGGTACGGAAGCGGGACGCCGGCTGACGATGTGGCGGACATGCGATTCAGCGTACGTATGCCGGTCGAGCGTTGCCCGAAGGCGAACGCCGCGTCGCGCCCCGCGTGCCGGGCGGGGAGCTACCCTAGCCGCGCCCGGAAGTGGTCGATCGTGCGTCGCAGACCGTCTTCGGGCGCCACGGTGGGCTCGTATCCCAGCAGCTCCCGGGCGAGGGTGAGATCAGGTCGCCGCATCTCCGGATCGTCCGCGCTGCGGGTGATGTACGTCACCTCGGAACTGCTTCCGCAGAGTGACACGATCGTCTCGGCGAGTTGCCGCATGCTCATCTCGTGCTCGGTGCCGCAGTTGATCGGCCCGGTCTCGGTCGAGTCGAGCAGCAGCAGGATGCCGCGCACCAGGTCGTCGACGTAGCAGATCGAGCGGGTCTGGTTGCCGGTGCCGTGCACGGTGATCGGCTCGCCGCGCAGCGCCTGGGAGATGAAGGTGGGGATGGCCCGGCCGTCGTCGGGGCGCATCCGCGGGCCGTACGTGTTGAAGATCCGGACGATCGCCGCGTCCAGCCCCTTGCTCCGGTGGTACGCCATGGTGGCCGCCTCGGAGAAGCGCTTCGCCTCGTCGTAGACGGCGCGCACCCCGATCGGGTTGACGTTGCCCCAGTACGTCTCGCGCTGCGGGTGCTCCTTCGGGTCCCCGTACGCCTCCGAGGTGGAGGCCATCAGGAATCGGGCGCCGTCGGCGAGCGCGCGCTCCAGCAGGTGCAGGGTGCCCGCCGAGCCGACCCGGAGGATCTCCACCGGCAGCTTCTCGAAGTCGGTCGGGCTGGCCGGGGAGGCCATGTGCAGGACGGCGTCGAACGGCTCGGCCAGCGCCGGGTGGGCCGGCAGCCCGTCGGAGATGTCCGCCTCGACCAGGGCGAAGGACGGGTTGTCCAGCAGGTGCGCGACGTTGTCCTTCGAGCCGGTGACGAAGTTGTCCAGCGCGACGACCTCGCACCCGCGCCCGACGAGGGCGTCGACCAGGTGGGACGGCACGAAACCGGCGCCGCCGGTGACCAGGACGCGATGACCGCTGCCGAAACGCGGGGCTACCTTCATGCCGGCCAGCCTACTAAGGGTGCCCCCGGATGCGGCGCGGCATGCGGCAAGGGGCCCCGGCGCGCGTGCCGCGCCGGGGCCCCTCCGGTGGTGGACGTCAGTGCGCTCCCGCGCCGGTCAGCGCCCGCACCTCCAGTTCCGCGTACTTCTCCTCGTCGTGTTCCTTGGAGATCACCGTGCCGATCCAGCCACAGAGGAAACCGAAGGGAATCGAGATGATGCCCGGGTTGGACAGCGGGAACCACTGCCAGTTCTGCTCGGGGAACATCGAGGTCGGCGCTCCGGAGACCACCGGCGAGAAGAACACCAGGAACACGGCGGAGATCAGGCCACCGTAGATGGCCCAGACCGCGCCCGAGGTGTTGAACCGCTTCCAGAACAGGCTGTAGAGGATCGCCGGCAGGTTGCCGGAGGCCGCGACCGCGAAGGCGAGCGCCACCAGGAAGGCCACGTTCAGGCTCTGCGCGAAGATCGACAGGACGATCGAGATCGCGCCGATGACGAGCGCGGAGATCCGGGCGACGTTCACCTCCTGCCGTTCCGAGGCCTGCCCGTTCTTGACCACGTTGGCGTAGAAGTCGTGCGCCAGGCTCGACGACGACGCCAGGGTCAGTCCCGCGACCACCGCCAGGATGGTGGCGAAGGCGACCGCCGCGATGATCGCCAGCAGGGTCGCCCCGCCCAGGTCGCCGCCGAGGAACTTGATGCCCAGCGCCTCGGCCAGTTGTGGCGCCGCGGTGTTCCCCGCCTTGTCCTGCGCCGTGATGGCCGTGCCGCCCACCATCGCCGCAGCGCCGAAGCCGAGCGCCAGGGTGAGCAGGTAGAACGTACCGATGATGCCGATCGCCCAGAGCACGCTCTTGCGGGCCGTCTTCGCCGTCGGAACGGTGTAGAAGCGGATCAGAATGTGTGGCAGGCCGGCCGTGCCGAGCACCAGGGCGATGCCGAGCGAGAGCAGATCCATCTTGTTGTAGAAGGTCTGGGTCGCATTGCCGGCCACCTCCACGCCGTACCGCTGGCCCGGCCTGAGGAAGTTCTCTCCCTTGCCCGATGCCGCCGCCGCGTCGCCGAGCAGCGTGGAGAGGTTGAACTTGTAATGCGCCAGCACCAGCAGGGTCATCACGATCGCGCCGGTCATCAACAGGAACGCCTTGACGATCTGGACGTACGTGGTGCCCTTCATGCCGCCCACGGTGACGTAGATGATCATCAGGGCACCGACCATGATGATGGTGGCGACCTTCGCGGTGTCGGCGTCCATGCCGAGGAAGGTGGTGCCCGGCTTGATGCCGAGCAGCAGCGCGACCAGCGCGCCCGCGCCCACCATCTGGGCCAGCAGGTAGAAGATCGACACGGTGATGGTGGAGACCGCCGCGGCGGTCCGCACCGGGCGCTGCCGCATCCGGAAGGCCAGCACGTCGGCCATCGTGTACCGGCCCGAGTTGCGCAGCAGTTCGGCGACGAGCAGCAGCGCCACCAGCCAGGCGACCAGGAAGCCGATGGAGTAGAGGAAGCCGTCGTAGCCGTAGAGGGCGATGATGCCGGCGATGCCGAGGAAGGACGCGGCCGACATGTAGTCGCCGCCGATCGCCATGCCGTTCTGGAAGCCGGAGAAGGAGCGGCCGCCGGCGTAGAAGTCGGTGGCGGTCTTGGTCTGCCGGCTGGCCCAGACGGTGATGGCCAGCGTGATCGCGACGAAGACCAGGAAGAGCGTGATGGTGAGGTTCCGGGCGGTGCTGCCGCCCGCCTCAGCCGCGAGGACCGTGTTCATGGTTCACCTCCCCGATCTCGGCGCGGATCCGGTCGGCGACCGGATCGAGCTTGCGGTCGGCGTACCGGGAGTACAGCCAGGCGATCAGGAACGTGGAGACGAACTGGAGCAGGCCGAAGACGAGCGCGACGTTGATGTGGCTGCCGAAGAGCTTCGTGCCCATGAAGCCCCGCGCGTAGGCGGAGAGGATGACGTACAGCGCGTACCACAGGAAGAATGCGACGGTCATCGGGAAGACGAAGCCGCGCAACGCGCGACGCAACCCGGCGAACTCGTCCGACCGTTGTACGGCGAGATACCGCTCCGCCGCCGACTCGGCGGGCGCGGACGCGGGTGTGTCCGTGGACATCTGTGGATCACCACCTTCACAGGCCTGGGGAGTTTCGCGCACCGTAGAGAGCGCGCTCCCATCCAGGGAAGGCTGAGATCGGGGCCGGTCGGCGGCTGCGCCGAACGGTCTGCGGGCTGCGCCGAGTGACCTAGGTCACTCCGACGAGCGGTAGGTCGGGCGGGCGCTCGCCGGGCCCCCACGAGCTGTCGCCGGGCCGCCACGAGCTGTCGCCGGGCCGCCACGAGCTGTCGTCGGGCCGTCAGGTCAGCTCGTGGTACCGGCCCCGGTAGTGCAGCAGCGGCATGGTCTCCTCGGTCAGGTCGACCGCCTCAATGATGGCCTCGACCAGCAGGCCCCAGCCGTACTCCCGGGCGTTGTCGAGCCGGCAGCCGGCCCACCCGCCGGCGTCGCTGGGGACCGGGCCGTAGGGGGTGTCGAGCCACGATCCGGTGGCGAAGAGCCCGCCCGGGGAGGGAAAGAGCCCGGCGAACCGGTCGGCGAGCTGCCGGTGCGGCGGACCCAACGGCGCCACCGCGAACCGCCCGGTCTCCTCCACCGCCGCCCACAGGTCGGACTCCGCGTCGATCAGCCCGAGCAGCCGGTCCGGCTCGCCCTCGGCGACCAGGGTGGACGAGACGGTCAGCCCCGCCGGGCCGGGCGCCGTCCAGAGGGTCACCGGCGCCGCCAGCCGACCCCGCAGCCGACGTACGGGCGAGCGCTGCCCGGCGGGCACCGCAAACGGATCGGTGTGGTGGATCTCGGCACCCGGCTCATGATTCACGTGAAACATTGTGCCGCCCCGGGCCCGCGCCCAGTCGAGGAAGCGCTCGTGCAGGTCGGCCGGTGCCGCCTGCGGGTGGAGGCGCGCCAGTTGGTCAGCCGCCTCGGCCATCAGCCCGCCCAGGTACACGACCAGTGCCGGCGATGGCCGACGCGGTGGCGGTCCGCGCGGTGGCGCTACGCCGGTTGCGTTCCGGCGTGTCGGCGGCCGGAGACGCGTGCCGCAACGAGCGATATGACTCAGAGGCATATTTATGACTGAGAGGCATCAGGCTCAGGGTCATGTCCGCCTTCCCGCCGCGACACGCCCGGGCGGTGGTCACCATCGCCCCCCGTTCGCCCGACAGGTCTGCGCCGGGGTCAGCCAGCCTGCGCGGCCCGGTCGCGGCAGGGCCCCCCCGCCCCGCCGACCGACTGAGGTCCGGCTCTGCCCGCACGATCCGCGCCGCTCTGCAGCATGTCGGGGTATCCCCGGGGGCTGGACACCCCGACCTGCCGCAAGGCGTCAGGCAGCGCGCCATCTCGCCGGAGCAGCACCCTCGCCCGGACGGCCTATCGTGCCGGGCATGGCCTTCGTGACGCCGCCGCAGCTCGCCCAGTCCCGGTCCGTCGGTGCCGACTCGATCCTCCGGGGCGAGGTCGACCTCCGCGCCTACCCGTTCCGGCACCTGGCCGTCTCGGCCCGGCCCGGGTTCATGGGCAACAGCGTCACCCAGCTCATGGAGGCCGTCGAGCACCTGTCGAACTACGGCTGGGAGTTGGTCAACATCGCCTCGGTCACCGGCAGCCACTTCCTCTACGCCTTCATGCGCCGGGTCTGACCCACGCTCGATCCAGGCGCCGGGTCGCGGTGTCCGTCAGGCCGGACCCCGCGACATGCCGCACCCGGTGGCCCGGCCGAGGCGGGGGCGGCTCAGGTCGTACCCCCGTCGGCCGGATCGTCGGCGGCCAGCGGGCGGCGGGCGGCGGCCAGCACCTCAGGGTCCGCGCAGCCGGCGGCGTAGCCGGCGATCCGGCGGCGGATGTCCCGGGTGAGCAGCCAGACGCCGACGCGGTCGGCGACCGGCCGCAGGAACGCCGGCCGGCAGCGGAAGCTGTACCGCCAGGTGGCGACGGTGTGGCCGGGCTCCGGGGCGGGCGCGAACCGCCAGCCGCCGGCGAACATCTCGAAGAACCACGGGCCGCGCACCATCTTCATGCCGACGTTCCTCGGCGGCGCGAACGAGACGTACTCGCTGACCATGACCAGGCCGTGCCGGGAGCGGGTGAAGGTCCGCACCCCCTTGCCGGGGCGGGTCGCCCCGTCGGTGAAGTGCTGCTCCCGGACGAACGGGTCCCATCGGTAGCGCACCGGCGCGGTGGTCTGCGACACCGCGAAGGCCAGCTCGGGCGGGACCGGGACGGTCGCCACCGCCTCGACGACCGGCATCAGCGGCGCGGGGTGACGGTGGCCAGCAGCTCCGGCATCCGCCGGTCCAGCACGTCCCCGGCCAGGTACGAGCCGAGCAGCGCCGCCCCCAGCCCGTACGCCGCGCCGAGGGGCAGGGCCAGCCAGAGCCAGGCGTCCCCGAGCAGCGCCGCGGCCACCACCATCGGTACCGCGGCGGCCGCCGAGGCGACCATGGACAGCAGGGTGAGGAAGCTCTTCGCCACCCCCGCCCCGGTGTTCATCGCGAACGGGTTGCTCGTCTCCGGCAGCGAGTACGCCCCGAGCACCGACACGAACCCGTTGATCGCCAACCCGGCACCGTACGCGGCGAGCAGCGCGCCCCCGGCAACCCCGATCCAGCCGGGCTCGCCCACCACCAGCGCGATCACCACCGACACGACGCCCAGCATCGGCACCACGTACACCGAGAAGGCCGTCATCCGGGCGCGCAACTCCAGCCGACCGGGCACCCCGGCCACCACGTTCGCCGCGTACGCGCTGCCGTCGAAGCCGAACTGGTTGGCCAGGGTGACCGAGGCGAGCACCCCGACGAAGAGCATCGACAGGCTGAGCAGGACCGGCGACGAGTTGCCGGCGGTGAGGTCCGGGCCGTCCTCGGCGGCGAACTGCGGGCCGCCGAGGTTCACCATCACCGGCACGAAGACCCCGACCACCGCGATGGTGATCAGGTTGGCCCGGCGCCGGGCGTCCCGCCACCAGTAGCGCGCCTCCCGCGCGACCAGCGCGCCGAACCGGTCCCGGCGCGTCCAGGCCAGCGCCCGGGGGAAGAGTTGCGCGACGGCCCCGCCCGCCGGCCCGCGCCGGCCCTTGGCCGGAGCGGCGCTGACCGCGCCGACCATCGCCGACTCCAGCGACCGCGACCACCACAGCAGCAGCAGGCCGATGGTCACCGCCGTGATCAGCAACTTCACCGGTACGGCCCAGGCCCGCCCCTCGGCCACGTCCACGCCGACCGTCCAGGGCGCGCCGAACGGGGTCCAGCCCACCGCCTCGGCCACCCCGGTCAGCCGGTCCCAGTCGGCCTCCCGCACCGCCGCCAGCACCGCGATCTGCAACGGCCCGAGCAGGGCGGCGACCACCGCGAGCAGCACGGCGGCCAGGTCGCGTACCCGGCGGGACCGCAGCATGGTGGCGAACGCGCTGGTCACCGCGCGGCTGGCGGCGACGCAGAGCAGCAGCCCGGCGACCACCCCGACGGCCGCGACCAGCCCGGCCGCCCAGCCGCCCAGCGCGGCGGCGGTGACCACCAGCCCGGAGACGGCGAGCAGCACCACGAGCACCGGGACGCTGACCAGCGCCGCCGCGAACAGCCCGGCGACCAGGGTGCGGCGGGGCAGCGGCAGCAGCGCGAAGCGGGCCGGGTCCAGGGTCTCGTCCACGCCGAAGAAGACCAGTGGCAGCAGCAGCCAGCCGAGCACCAGCAGCCCACCGCCGAACGCGGCGGTCATCAGCGCGTACCGCGGCTCGTCGGCGAAGCCCGGCGCGGCCAGCGCCAGGAAAGCGCCGGCGGCGAACCAGAGGCCGACCAGGGCGCCGATCACGAACATCGCGATCCGCCAGCCCTGGCCCCGGAAGTTGTTGCCCATCACCCGCAGCTTGAGCCGGACGAAATGCCGGGCGGAGACCCGCCGGACCGGTTCGGCCGGGACGGTCACCGTGACAGCCACGACAGTTCCTCACCGGTCGCGGTACGGCCGCCGACCACCTCGACGAAGACCTCCTCCAGGGACCGGTCCCCGCGCACCTCGTCCAGGGTGCCGACCCGCTTGATGGTGCCCTCGGCGAGGATCGCCACGTGCGAGCAGAGCCGCTCGACGACCTCCATGACGTGGCTGGAGAAGACCACCGTGCCGCCGCCGGAGACGTACCGCTGGAGGATGTCGCGGATCAGCGCGGCGGAGACCGGGTCGACCGCCTCGAACGGTTCGTCCAGCACCAGCAGCCGGGGGCCGTGCAGCAGTGCACAGGCCAGGCCGATCTTCTTCTTCATGCCGGCCGAGTAGTCGACCACCAGGGTCCGGCCGGCGTCGGTGAGCGCCAGCACGTCCAGCAGTTCGGCGGCCCGCTGGTCGACCACCGCCGGGTCCATCCCACGCAACAGACCGTGGTACGCCAGCAGCTCCGCCCCGGTGAGCCGGTCGAAGAGCCGTACGCCGTCCGGCATGACGCCGAGCAGCCGCTTCGCGGCCACCGGGTCGGCCCACACGTCGTGCCCGAGCACCCAGGCCCGGCCGTGGTCGGGGCGCAGCAGCCCGACCGCCATCGACAGCGTGGTGGTCTTGCCGGCGCCGTTCGGGCCGAGCAGCCCGTAGAAGGAGCCGGCCGGAACGGCCAGGTCGACGCCCGCCACCGCGACCTTGCCGTCGAACTGCTTCGCCAGGCCGCGCAGCGCGAGCGCGGGGTGCCCACCAGTCATGCGTCCGACCGTATCCGGGCCGGACCAGCCGAAGCTCCGGCCGCAGGATGATCCCGTGTCCTCCCCGGGACGTACCCGCCCCCACCCCGCACCATCGCCACCGACGGGGTCACAGCCGTAGCGCCTCGGGCGCGTGCAGCCGGAGCATGGTGGCCCCGACGTCGGCCGGGGCCCGCCGGCGGGTCGCCATCGAGACGGCGACCATCACGGTGAAGGCGAGCGGCACCGTCCAGGCGGCCGGCTGCGCGATGAGCGTGGCCGGCCAGCCGGACAGCGGTGGCCCGAGCACGGTGACCAGGACCGCCGCCACGGCCGCCCCGCCGCCGACCAGCACCCCGGCCGCCGCGCCCAGATCGGTCAGCCCGCGCCACCAGATGCCGAGCACCAGCAGCGGGCAGAAGCTGGACGCGGCGACCGCGAAGGCCAGCCCGACCACCTGGGAGACGTCCAGCCCGGAGACGTTGAGCGCGAGCACCGCCGGCACCCCGCCGGCGATCACCGTGGCCAGCCGGAAGCCGCGTACGGAGCCGCGCCCGAGCACGTCGGTGGAGATCACCCCGGCGACGCTGGTGAGCAGCCCCGACGAGGTGGAGAGGAAGGCCGCGAACGCGCCCGCCGCGACCAGCGCGGCGAGCAGCCGGCCGGTGGCCCCGTCGCCGAGCGCGGCCCCGGGCAGCAGCACCACCACCGCGTCGGTCTGCCCGGTGACCAGCAGTTGCGGCGTGTAGATCCGGCCGAGCACGCCGTAGATGGTGGGCAGCAGGTAGAAGACGCCGACCAGGGCGAGCACCACCAGCGTGGTGCGCCGGGCCGCCGCGCCGTCAGGGTTGGTGTAGAAGCGGACCAGCACGTGCGGCAACCCCATGGTGCCGAGGAACGTGGCCAGGATCAGCGAGTACGTGGCGAAGAGGCCCCGGTCGTCGTCCCCGGCGGTGTCCGGCAGCAGCCAGTCGGCCGCGTCGGTCGCCACTCCGGACACCTCGGGCACCGGGTCGCCGGCGGCGAAGTCGAGGCGGTCGCCGGGGCGTACCTCCCGGATCGTGCCGTCGGCGAAGGTGAGCGCCGCGCGGTGCTCGACCACGACGGTGGTCGCGGTCCGGAACGCCGGCCCGTCGGGCGGGGTCACCGCGGGCCGGGCGTCGGCCTGCCACTGCAACGCCAGGAAGATCGCGGGTACGGCCAGCGCGGTCAGCTTCAACCAGTACTGGAAGGCCTGGACGAAGGTGATCGCCCGCATCCCGCCGAACGCCACGTTCGCGGTCACCACGACGGCGACCAGCAGCGCCCCCACCGGGTACGGCGAGCCGGCGACCGTGGCCAGGGTCAGCCCGGCGCCCTGCAACTGTGGCACCAGGTAGAGCCAGCCGATGAAGATCACGAAGACGGTGGCCAGGGTGCGCAACCGGCGCGAGCCGAGCCGCAGTTCGCAGAAGTCGGGCAGGGTGAACGCGCCGGAGCGGCGCAGCGGCGCGGCCACGAAGAGCAGCAGGGCGAGGTAGCCGGCGGCGAAGCCGACCGGGTACCAGAGCACGTCCACGCCGTACTTGAGGATCAGCCCGGCCACGCCGAGGAAGCTGGCGGCGGAGAGGTATTCCCCGCCGATCGCGGCGGCGTTCCAGGTCGGACTCACCGCGCGGGAGGCGACCAGGAAGTCGGAGGTGGTACGGGCCAGTCGCAGCCCGTAGAAGCCGATGCCGAGGGTGACCAGGGTGACCGCCACGATGGCCGGGACGACGTAGCCGTTGCCCATCTCAGCGCTCCGGCCGCTGGACCAGGTCGGTGAAGTCCTGCTCGTTGCGTTCGGCCAGCCGCACGTACGCCCAGCCCACCGCGATCAGGAGCGGGAACGAGGCGAGCCCGAGCAGCAGCCAGGGCAGGTTGACGCCGAAGACGGTGACCCGGCCGACGGCCGGCGCGATCGCGAACAGCCAGGGCAGGCCGCCGAGCCCGATCAGCACGACCAGGCTCATCCGCAGCGCGAGCGCCAGCTGCGCCCGGACCAGGCCCCTGACCAGCGCCTCACCGACCCGGGTCTGCTGGGCGAGTTCGACGCGGGTGCGTTCGGCCCGGCTGTCCCGGCGGGACACCTCTGCCAGCACGATGCGCGCCCGCCCGGGTGGCTGTGGCTCCCGAGGGGCCGGTACCGGATCGTCGGCAGCGGTCACCTGGGCAGTCTCGCCTGCTCAGCGCGGATGTCAAGGGTGTCCACCGGGGTTGTGGACAACCTGTGGAGAACGCTTCACCCCTGTGGACAACCCACGAGTTGAACATTAAGACGGCATTAAGTCCCCGCGCGTTCACCCCTTGTGTTGTGGCGAGTTATGTCCTTGCCGGTATTGACCCCGCCCCCTACGCTGGGGCAGCAATTCCCTGTTTCCTCTTCCTCCACGGGGTTTCTATGCGCAAATTCCGCACTCTGCTCGGCGCGACTCTCGCCGGGGCATGTGCACTGGCCGTGGTGCCGGGTACGGCATCCGCGGCTCCCGCCGCCGCGCCGCAGCAGGCGATGGCGGATCTCGCCGACACGACCGGGGCCTACTACGAGGTCTCCCCGGCCCGTCTGATGGACACCCGCGAGGGCCTCGGCGCGCCGAAGGCGAAGATCGGCCCGCTGGCCAAGGTCGACCTCCAGGTCGCCGGCCGGGGTGGCGTACCGGCCGCCGGCGCCGGCGCCGTCGTGCTGAACGTGACCATCACCGGTCCGACGATGGACAGCTTCGTCACCGCCTACCCGGCGGGCGAGACCCGGCCCGACGCCTCGTCGGTCAACTTCGCCAAGGGCTGGCTGGGCTCCAACAACGTCACCGTGAAGCTCGGTACGGGCGGCAAGGTCTCCGTCTACAACCGCAACGGCTCCACCGACGTGGTGGTCGACGTGGTCGGCTACTACGCCAAGGACAACTCGATGACCAACCGCAACGGTGGTCAGTACGAGTGGTACGCACCCGAGCGGGCGTTCGACACCCGCGAGGACCCCGAGGGCAAGCCGACGGCCGGCACCACCCTCGAGTACGCGCTGGACTTCGGGCCGGAGCGCAACCCGCACATGCGGACCCTCGTCACCAACCTCACCGCGGTGGCGCCGGCGAGCGCCGGCTTCCTCACCGCGTGGTCGGGTGCCACCGGCAAGCCGACCGCGTCCACGGTGAACTACGGCGCCGGCCGCAACGTGCCGAACACCGCGTTCATCCAGACCACCCCGTGCACCGGCACCGAGCAGTTCGGCTGGTGCACCCCGGGCTCGCGGAAGTTCAAGATCTTCACCTCGGCCTCGGCGCACGTCCTGGTCGACGTGGTCGGCGCGGTCGACGACGGCTTCTCGGAGTGGGGCATGCGCTTCGCGCCGATGAGCCCGACCCGGATCGTGGACAGCCGCACCGGCCTGGGCATCGCCGGCGCCATGGGTCCCGGTAGCGTCCGTCGCGTCACCGTTCCGGGCACGCTGGTCACCCCGGACACCGGCGTGGCGGTCATGAACGTGACCGCGGTGAAGCCGACCAACAACACGGTCATCACCGTGTGGCCGGCCGACATCCCGGAGATCCCGAAGCCGAGCACCAGCAACCTGAACCCGTACGCCAACCAGGTTGTGTCCAACGCCGTGCTGGGCATCGTCGAGCCGAACGGCGCGTTCAACGTGCACAACCTCTCCGGCACCACCCACCTGGTGGCCGACATGGTCGGCACGTTCTACTACCCGGCCGCTCCGGCGGCCACGCTCTCCGGTGACGCCGGCAAGAGCCAGCCTCAGTTCGTGGGCGCCTCCCACCGCTGAGCACCCGCACCACCGAAGGGCGCCCCGGCCGACGGCCGGGGCGCCCCTTCTCGTACGCGGGCCTGTGGCGGTGTCACGGGGTTGCCGTCGTCCATCGACGCTCCTAGTCTGGGCCGACCAATCTTCTTTTCTTACTCACGGGGTCTTCATGCGCGAAATCCGCGCTCTGCTCGGCATGACCATCGCCGCGGCATGTGCGTTGACCGGCCTGCCGGGAGTGGCGCTCGCCGCCCCGGCCGCGCCGTACACCGTTCTCGTCATCGACCTGAACGACCACCAGCGGCTCAGCACCGACCTGTTCACCGGCGCCTGGGACGGCGGCGACGGTTCCGCGATGGAGGCTCAGCTCGGCGACGGGGACGCGTTCACCCTGGGTGCCCACTGGCGGGACGAGACCGACCATGTCTGGAACGCCGTCCGCACCGCACCGCCGGCCGGCGAGAGCTGGCAGGTGGGGCGCACGTACGCCGCCACCAGTGCCGGCGGGACCGGCGCCACGCTGAGCCTGGACGGCAGCGGGCAGACCTGCGCCGGCTCCGGTGAGGTCACCGTCAAGCAGGTGGAACGGGACGCGGCGACCCGGCGGATGACCGCGTTCGCCGCCGCGTACGCGTTCCACTGCGACGGCGACCGGGGCGTCATCGACGGCGAGATCCGCTGGAACTCCGACCTCGGCTACTCGGCGCTGGACCACACGTCCCGTGTCGACTTCGACGAGATGGTGCTCGGGGCCACGGCGAGGTCGAGCGCCTCCTTCGCACCGCAGGGCACCGTGCCGGTCACCTTCGGGGCCGCCTCCCTCGCCGGAACCGGCGCGGCCGCCTTCGAGATCGTCGAGAACACCTGCTCGGGCCGCACTCTCGTCGTCGGCGACATCTGTGACGTCCGGATCAGGGCGGTGCCGACCAGGGCCGGCACCCATGAGGCGGTTCTCTTCCTGGCCGACGGCAGCAGCTACGGCGAGCGCCGCGTGCCGGTGACCGTGCAGGCCGAGCACAGCGTCGTCGGCACCTACTACCCGGTGAACCCGGGCCGGATCATGGACACCCGGTACGGCGTCCCGAACCTGCCGCAGGCCCCGATCGGTCCCGGCGGCGAGGTGGACCTCCAGGTCGCGGGCCGGGCCGACGTGCCCGCCGAGGGTGTCAGCGCGGTCGTCCTGAACGTGACCGTCACCGGGCCGACCGCCGACGGCTTCGTGACCGTCTACCCCTCGGGCGAGGCCCGCCCCACAGCCTCCTCCGTCAACTTCGCCAAGGGCTGGTTGGGCTCGAACAACGTCACGGTGAAGCTGGGCGCGAACGGCAAGGTCAAGGTCTACAACCGGGCCGGCTCCACCCACGTGGTGGTGGACGTGGTCGGCTTCTACGCCGGCAGCAACAGCGTCCGGCAGACCAAGGGGCTCGGTGGGCAGTTCCACCCGGTCAAGCCGACCCGGCTCGTCGACACCCGCACCACCGGCACGGCCATCCCCGCGGGCGCGGTGCGCCGGTTCTTCGTGGACTTCGGGCCCGAGCTGAGCGGGCGGGCCGGCGCCCTGGTCCTGAACATCACCGCGGTGGCCCCGGAGAAGAGCGGCTTCCTCACCGCGTGGTCCGGGTTGGGCGACGTCCCGTCGGCGTCGACGGTCAACTACGGCGCGGGCAAGGTGGTGCCGAACCTGGCGGTGGTGCAGTCGAACTACCAGTGCGACTGCGGCACCACCTACGGCGTGAACACGTTCTCCCTGTTCAGCTCGCAGAAGGCGCACGTGGTGGTGGACCTGGTCGGGGTGATGGACCATTCGCTCACCCCCAACGGCCTGCGCTTCAGCCCGACCAGCCCGACCCGGATCGTGGACAGCCGCGGCGGGCTGGGCACCAGCGGCGCCCTCGGCCCGAACGTGACCCGCACGGTGACCGCGCCGCCGGCCCTGGTCACGGACGCCACGCAGGCGCTGGCCATGAACGTCACCGCCGTGACTCCGACGAACGCCACCGTGCTCACGGTGTGGCCGGCCGGCGCCGGCCTGACCAAGCCGACCGCCAGCAACCTCAACCCGGCCGCGGGGCAGACCGTGTCCAACGCGGCGATCAGCGGGATCGGCCCGTCCGACGCGTTCCACGCGCACAACCTCGCCGGTACCACCCACCTGGTGACCGACGTGGTGGGTCGGTTCGACCTCTACCCCTACACGATGGGTAGCGGCGGGACCTTCAGCGTGTTCCGCGCGGGCCCGGCGGGGTAGCCGAATCCGTGCCGACCCGGCGAGGGCGTCCCGGTCCGTCCGGGGCGCCCTTTCCGGTTACCGGGGTCGACCGTGGACGAAGACGCTGGTGACGGGGTTGCCGCAAACCATCGACGCTCCTAGGCTGTCTCCGCCAATCCCTCACTTTCTTCCTCCACGGGGTATCCATGCGGAAAATCCGCAGCATTCTCGGCGCGTTCGTCGCCGGGGCCTGCGCGCTCACCGTGCTGCCGGGGGTGGCGCTCGCCGCGCCCACCGCGCCATTCAAGGTCCTCACCGTCGATGTGGGCGACCAGACCGGCGGCTACCCGATCGACCACTCGGGCGTCTACGACACCGGCAACTCGACTCTCTCCCTGACCCCGGACGCGCTGGACCGGATCTCGGTCTACGCGTACCAGCAGAGCTCCTACGTCAACCTCCGGACCGAGCCGCCCACCGGGCAGAAGTGGGTCGAGGGGCAGACGTACCGCACCGGCGAGCTCGCCGACGACACGTCCGCCGGCCTGAGCCTCGCCTCCGACGGCCGGGGCTGCGGAAACACCACTGGCTCGATCACGGTGCGGGAGGTCGTCCGCAACGCCGAGACCAACCTGGTCGAGAAGTTCGCCGCGTCGTACGACTACAGCTGCCCCGGCGGCACCAACAGCGGCGTGATCAGCGGCGAGCTGCGCTGGGACTCCTCGGTGGACTACGTGGTCGCCCACGGCTCGCCCAACCCCGTCTCGTTCGGGTTCCAGGAGTTGGCGGTGGGCAGCGCGGCCAAGACGGTCACCTTCACGTCGATCGGCAGCAAGCCGATCACCTTCGGTGCCGCCAGCATCGGTGGCCCTACCCCCGACTCGTTCAGCGTCACCAGCTCCAGCTGCACGGGCCAGACGCTCGCCCCGGGCCAGACCTGCACCGTCTCCGTGGTAACCCACCCGGTCAAGGAGGGCGTCCAGACGGGCAGCCTGCTGCTCGCCGACGACAGCTCCACCGGCACCCGCCGGGTGCAGCTCTCCGTGGAGGCCTTCCGGGGCGTCACCGGCATGTACTACCCGATCTCCCCGGCCCGCCTCATGGACACCCGAACCGGCCTGGGTGCACCGAAGGCCCGGATCGGCGCCGGCAAGAAGGTCGACCTGCAGGTCGCCGGCCGTGGCGGGGTGCCGAGCAGCGGGGTCAGCTCGGTGGTGCTGAACGTGACCGTCACCGGTCCGACCGCCGCCAGCTTCCTCACCCTCTATCCGGCCGGGCAGAGCCGGCCCACCGGATCGTCGATCAACTTCCCGAAGTACTGGCTCGGCTCGAACAACGTGACCGTGAAGCTGGGCTCGGGCGGCAAGGTGTCGGTCTACAACCATGCCGGCTCCACTGACGTGGTGGTGGACGTGGTCGGCTTCTACGCCGGCAACAACTCCATCTCCAGCCGCGGCTGGGGCAGCCAGTACCAATGGTTCAAGCCCTCCCGCCTCTGGGACAGCCGTACCGACGGGGGTGCCCTGCCGGGCGGCTACTACACCGACGGCCCGGTCGACTTCGGCAGGGACTTCAGCCCGCACGTGCAGGCGCTGGTTCTCAACATCACGGCCGTCTCGCCGAAGAAGGCCGGTTTCCTCACCGCCTGGGACGGCGTGGGTGACGTGCCGAAGTCCTCGACGGTGAACTACGGCGCCGGCAAGGTGGTGCCGAACCTGGCCGTGGTCAAGGTTCGCCAGGAGTGGAACAGCAGCAAGGGCTACTACCTGCCGTGGTTCGCGGTCTACACCTCGCAGACCTCGAACATCGTCATCGACCTGGTGGGCGTGATGGACGACGGCACGGCCCCCGACGGGCTGCGGTTCACGCCGCTGGCCCCGACCCGGATCGTGGACAGCCGGATCAACCAGGGCATCGCCGGTGCCATGGGTCCCGGCTCCGTCCGTAAGGTCACCGCCCCGGCCAACCTGGTCACCGATGCGACCGAGGCGCTGGCGATGAACGTCACCGCCGTGTCGCCGACCAACAACACGGTGATCACCGTCTGGCCGGCTGACTACGGCATGAGCAAGCCGTCGGCCAGTAACCTCAACCCCGCCGCCGGGCAGACCGTGTCCAACGCGGTGCTCGGGGTCATCGGTCCGCAGGACGCGTTCAACGTGCACAACCTCTCCGGCACCACCCAGCTCGTGGCCGACGTGGTGGGTACCTTCTGGCTCTACCCGGGTACCGCCAGCGCGGCGACGCTGACCCGGGCAACTGCCACCGAGCGGCCCGAGGTGGTCGACTCGGCGCAGCGCGTCACGCGACGCGGCTGACTCCCCGGGCGCGGGTGCCCCGGCAGGTTCGGGGCACCCGCACCGCATTCTCCGTTCTTCCTGTGGGGGCTGAGCACCCGCACCACCGAAGGGCGCCCCGACCATCGGCCGGGGCGCCCTTCCCCGCTTCCGGCGGGTTCGGGCGCTGGCCCGGTACGCCGGCAGTGCCCCGTTCGCCCTTCCGAACGGGGTTGCCGGCCATCGACCGTCGCCTTACGCTGGCCGGGCCTTCCCCTCCTTTTTCTTTACGGGGTCTTCATGCGCAAAATTCGTGCCCTCGTCGGCGCGACGAGCGCCGGGGCGTGCGCAATCACCGCGCTGCCCGCGGCGGTGCTCGCCGAACTGGGGCCGAACAAGCGATTCAACGTACGCAACAACGCGGGCACCACGGACGTCGTCATGGACGTGGTGGGCCGGTTCTACTGGCCGTGACGCGGGGCGTGCCCGGGCTCCGGCCGGGGCACCCCTCTCCATTCCTTCTCTTCCACGGGGTCTTCATGCGCAGAATCCGCAGTCTCCTCGGCGCGCTCGTCGTCGGGGCCTGTGCCACCGCCGTGCTGCCGGGGGTGGCGCTCGCCGCGCCGACCGCGCCGTACACGGTCCTCACCGTCGACGTGGGCGACGCCTACGGCAAGCCGGTCAAGCAGTCCGGCGTGTACGACGGCACCAACTCCACCGTCACCGGCCGGGCGTACGCCACCGGCGGCCTGAGCATGGGGGTGAGCGGCCTGCCGGGCGGCTCCACCATCGCCATGTGGATCACGCCTCCGGTCGGCCAGTCGCTCACCGCCGGCCAGACCTACCAGACCTCCGGTTCCAGCGACGCCACGCACGCCGGCCTGGACATGTCCTCGGACTCGACCGGCTGCAACGGCGCCTACTCGTACGGCAGCCTGACCGTCCGCGAGATCGCGTACGACGCGGGGACCGGCGCGGCGACCGCCTTCGCCGGGGCGTACGAGTTCCACTGCTCGCCGAACGCCGGGGCGGTCACCGGTGAGCTGCGGTGGAACTCCAGCCTCGACTACGTCGGCGTGGTCTCCTCGCCCGCGCCGGTCGACTTCGGCCGGGTGGCGATCGACGGCACGACGCCGAGCGCGGCGGCCACCTTCCTCGTCAAGGGCACCCTGCCCGGCACCTTCGACGTGGCCCGCATCTCCGGGGCGAATGCGTCGTCGTTCTCCATTGTCGGCAACGGCTGCTCCGGCAGGACGGTGACGCCGGGCAACTTCTGCCGGGTGGTCGTGGCGCCGAAGGCGCTGCGCTGGGGCGACTACACCGCCAACCTCGAACTGGCGGACAACAGCGCGTACGGCAAGCGGGTGGTGCCGCTGAAGTTCACCGCGTACGACACGGTGATCGGCATGTACTACCCGCTGGCGCCGCAGCGGCTGCTGGACACCCGCACGGGTCGGGGGCCGATCGGCGCCGACCAGGCGACGGAGTTGCAGGTCGCCGGGCGGGGCGGCGTGCCGGCCAGTGGTGTCGGCTCGGTGGTGCTGAACGTGACCGTCACCGGCCCGACCGCCAACAGCTTCCTCACGCTCTACCCGTCCACCGAGTCGACTCCCACCGCGTCGTCGATCAACTTCCCGGCCGGCTGGCTCGGCTCGAACAACGTCACGGTGAAGCTCGGCCCGGACGGGAAGATCATGATCTACAACCGGGCCGGCTCCACCCACGTGGTGGTGGATGTGGTCGGCTTCTACGCCGCCAGCGACACGGTGAAGAGCAGTCTCGGCTGGGGCGGCCAGTACCACCCGGTCGAGCCGACCCGGCTCATCGACACCCGCCCCACGGGCCTGGTGGCGGGATCGAGCATCGACAGCTACGTCGACTTCGGCCCGGCCAGCCCGCACGTCAGGGCGCTGGTCCTCAACATCACCGCGGTCCAGCCGGCGAAGTCGGGCTACCTCAGCACCTCGTCCGGCGACGGCCCGGCGCTGACGACCTCCACGGTCAACTACGCGGCCGGCAAGGTGGTGCCCAACCTGGCGATCGTGCGGACCGGCCAGTGCACCGACTGCAACGATCTCCCGTACGCGGTGCCGAAATTCTCCATCTACACGTCCCAGGCGACCAACATGGTGGTGGACCTCGTCGGGGTCGTCGACAACGGCTCGCTGCCGGACGGGCTGCGGTTCACCCCGCTCAGCCCGACCCGGATCGCGGACAGCCGCAGCGGTCTCGGCACCAGCGGCGCGCTCGGCGCCGGTGAGACCCGGAAGATCACCGCGCCGTCGGCGGTGGTCACCCCGACGACCGAGGCGCTGGCGATGAACGTGACCGCCGTGGCCCCGACGAAGGACACCGTCATCACCGTCTGGCCGGCCGACACCGACCTGACCAAGCCGGGTGCGAGCAACCTCAACCCGGCCGCCGGGCAGGTCGTCTCCAACGCGGTGCTGGGCGGGATCGGCCCACTGGACGCGTTCAACGTCCACAACCTCACCGGCAGCGTCAACCTGGTCGCCGACGTGGTCGGGCGGTTCTACCTCTACTCGGGCACCGCGAGCACCACCGCGCTGGCCGGCCGGCAGCCGCTCGCCGTACGCGGCACCGGCGTACCCGGCTGACGTTCGTCGGGTGAAGGGCGTCCCGGCGGTGGCCGGGGCGCCCTTCCGCGTATCCGCCGAACAGCCGGTTCCGGGCGGAGGTGGCTCACCACCTTGCCATCCGCCGAGCACGGCTTCTAGCCTGGGCCGACTCTTTCCCCCTCTCGTACATCTCGGGGTCTCCATGCATATGCTCCGCGCGCTGCTCGGCGTCGTCGTCGCCGTGACAGGTGTGGTGTCGGGGGTACCGGAAGCGGCGAACGCCGCTCCGACGGCGCCCTACACGGTCTTCACCGCCGACGTCGGCGATACGGGCGGCTTCCCCATCCGCGACTCCCGTGTCTGGGACGCCGGCAATTCGCAGATGTCGGTGAACGCCGCCAACGAGGGGTTCTCGGTCTACGCCACCTGGGCCGGGGGGTCGGAGTACGTCGACGCGAGCATGCGGCCGCCGAGCGGCCAGTCCTGGACAGCGGGACAGACGTACCCGACTCTTCCCTTGTATGACACCGAGAACGGCATGTTGAACATCTCGTCCAGCGGGCGGGGGTGCAGCGACAATTACGGCTCGATCACCGTCAGGGAAGTGGGCCGCGACCCGGCCACCCAGGCCGTGACCTCCTTTGCGGCGTCCTATGAGTTCCACTGTGAACGCAAGCCTGAGTCGCTCCGGGGCGAGATCCGGTGGAACTCGGATCTGGACTACCTGGCCGCCGTGCCGAACGTGAGCTTCCTCGAGTTCGGCACCACCGTCGAGGTCGGGGCCACTCCGGTCATCCGTACGGTCAGCTTCACCTCCCTGGGCAGCACGTCCGAGGTCTTCGGCCAGGCGAGCCTGGGTGGCGCCGATTCGGCACAGTTCGCGATCACCGGCGACACCTGCTCCGGTCGGACCATCGCGCCGGGCGGCACCTGCACGATGACCGTGGCGACCCGCGCGAGCCGCAGCGGTGAGATCTATGGCAACCTCGTGCTGCCCGACAACAGCAGCTACGGCCAGCGCCTGCTGCCGCTGCGCTACTGGGCCTTCGAGGGCGTGACGGGCATGTACTACCCGTTGGCCCCCCAGCGGCTGATGGACACCCGGTCCGGGCTGGGCGCGCCGAAGGCGAAGATCGGCGCCGGCCAGACCGTCGAACTGGATGTTGCCGGTCGAGGCGGGGTGCCCGCCGACGGGGTCGGCTCGGTGGTGCTCAACGTGACGGTGACCGGCCCGACGGCGAGCAGCTTCCTCGCCGTCTACCCCGCCGGGGAGAGCCGGCCGAACGCCTCGTCGATCAACTTCCCGGCCAGCTGGCTGGGCTCCAACAACGTCACCGTGAAGGTCGGCGCGGCCGGTCGGGTCGCCGTCTACAACCGCAGCGGCTCGACCGATGTGGTCGTCGACGTGATGGGCTTCTACGCCGGCGCCGAGTCGGTGCGAAACCAGGTCGGGGTGGGTGGCCAGTACGGCTCGGTCAACCCGACCCGGCTCTACGACTCGCGCACCGACGGCGGCGCCATCCCGGCCGGGAGTGCGACAGAGATCTGGACCGACTTCGGCCCGGACCTGAACGGACACGTCCGGGGCCTGGTCCTGAACGTCACCGCGGTCGCTCCGGCGAGGTCGGGATTCCTGAGCGTCTGGTCGGGTGACGGCCCGGTGCCGACCTCCTCGACGGTCAACTACGGTGCCGGCAAGATCGTGCCGAACCTGACCATCGTCAAGACGAGGCTCTGCACCGACTGTGGCACGCCGGCCGCCGTGCCGTCCTTCGCGGTCTTCACGTCGCAGTCCTCGAACGTGGTGGTCGACCTGGTCGGTGTAATGGACGACGGCAAGGTGCCGGACGGGCTGCGCTTCCGTTCGCTGAGCCCGACCCGCATCCTGGACAGCCGCACCGGGCTCGGCACCGCCGGTGCGCTGGGCGCGAACGTGACCCGAAAGATCACCGCGCCGTCCAGGGTGGTCGCCGCGGACACCGAGGCGTTGGTGACCAATGTGACCGCCGTGTCACCGACCAACAACACCGTGATCACCGTGTGGCCGGCCGACCTGGGCCTGCCCAAGCCGACGGCGAGCAACCTCAACCCGGCCGCCGGGCAGATCGTCTCCAACGCCGTGTTCACCGGGATCGGTCCTCAGGACGCGTTCAACGCGCACAACCTCTCGGGCAGCACGCACTTGGTCGCCGACGTGGTGGGCACCTTCTGGCTCTACCCGGGCACGGCGAGCGACCCGGCGGCGGCGAAGGTCGCCGCAACCCCGCGTTTCGCGCTCCTGGACTCGGGGAGCCGCGTCGGCACGACCGGCTGACTCCCGCCACCCTTCGACAGGGCGTCCCGGCTCGGCCGGGGCGCCCTGTCGGCGTGTCGGGAACCTTCCGCCCCGCCCGGGAGTGGGACAGGTGGAGAAGGGAGGTGACGGTGTCCGACGGCGATGTGATCTCCGAGGTCTACGCCGGCTGTTTCCGGCGGCTGGTGGTCCAGCTGTACGCCGTGACCGGCGACCTGAACGAGGCGCAGGAGGCGGTCCAGGAGGCGTTCACGCGCGCGCTGGCGGCGCCCCGGCGCTTTGCGGGCTTGGAGAACCCGGAGGCGTGGCTGCGCCGGGTGGCGGTGAACGTGGCCCGCAGCCGGCACCGGCGTCGGCGGGTGCTGGACGGCCTGCTGCGCCGGATCGGCCCGCCGCCGGCGGTCGCCGACCGCTCGCCCGAGCACCTGGCCCTGCTCGCCGCGTTGCGCGAGCTGCCGGCCGGGCAACGGCACGCGCTGGCCCTCCACTACCTCGTCGACCTGCCGGTGGACGAGGTCGCGGCCACCCTGGGCGTGTCCGCGGGGACGGTGAAGTCCCGCCTGTCCCGGGGCCGGCAGGCGCTGGCGGCGCTGCTCACCGACTCCGACGTCACCGACAGCACGAGCACCGGGAGGATCGATGTCCGATCGTGAGTTCACCGGCTTCGACGTCGACACGGTCGTGGACGCCGTCCGGCAGCCGCCCCTGGACGACCTGTGGGCGACCGCCCGGGCCCGCCGCAGGCGGCGCTCAGGCGGCATCGCGATCGCCCTCGTGGTCGTCTTCGCCGGCATGGCGGCCCTGCCCCTGGCGGCGGGCGGGCGCGGGATCGACTGGGCCGACCCGACGCCCCCGCCGCGGGCGCGGGACCGCGGCACCCAGCTCTTCATGACCGGCCCCGATTCAGCGGTGGGTGTGGAGCACGGCTCGTGCACGATCCGTTTCACCCACACCGACGACGGCGGGCGCAGCTGGACCGACTACGACGCGGCCCGTTACCGAGCGACGACGTGCCGGACCAACGCCTACGGAGACGAGGATGCCGATGTGGAGTTCTCCGTCCTCGGGCAGCGTTCCTACCTGGTCCGAGACGGCGACCGGTTCCGGCTCTCCACGGACTACGGCCGGACGTGGCGGGACGAGGAGCAGGTCGTGGTCACGGTGTCCGCCTTCCCGGCGAAGGCCCGTCCCGTCTACTGCCAGGAGGGCTGCGGGGCGCTCCGCCAGCCGGTCGCCGTGGACCCCTCCACCGGGACCGTCTACCGGCTCAGCGGAGAACAACCGTCGCCCTACCCGCCGTTCAGCATCTACCCGAGCACGGATGGAACGATCTGGGTGACCTACCCGCCGGGTGAGATCGACCGTCCCATGGTGGTCGCCCGGAGCGCGGACCGGGGCGCCACCTGGAACACCTGGCGGCCGGCCGCCGGGGCGGACGTGATCGCGGTGGCCGGGGTCAGCGCCCGGGAGGCGTACCTGCTGATCGAACCTCCGCCGCCGCCCGGCGCGCAGCCGATGGAGGTCGTGGGTCCGTCACAGCTGCTGCACACCACGGACGGTGGAGCGACCTGGACGGACGTCGGCACCGACCTGCCCGCGGTGCCGTGGCACAGGCCCCTCGTCATCGGCGCGGACGGCTCCCTACTGGTCGCCCACTCGGGCAACTCCACGCCGGAGCTCACCTCGTCGCTGCTGGTGAGCCGGGACGGGGGGCGGCACTTCACCACCGCACGCGAGTACGACCGGCGCGACGGCGCGGTGGGGGCCGGTCCCGGTTACGCCTGGCTCTACGGCCGGGACGACATGTCCGCGCTCGGCGCGGACCACGTGCTTCTCACTGCCGATGGCGGGACCTGGACCCGTTTCCCGCTCCCCATGTGATCGGCCGGGAACGGCCCCGCAGGGCGGCGCCGGCAGGCATTCCCTGCCGGCGCCGCGCAGTCACTTCAGGCCGACCCGTTCGGGCCGGGCGGTGGCGGAGCCGAGCCAGGTGTGCGGGTTGCCGTACCAGCACCAGCCGAGCTTCGGCGCGCCCTGGCTGATCCAGAGCGCCGGCACCCGCTTGTCCCCACAGCGCGACCCGACCAGCGAGAAGCATCGGTTGCTGGCCAGCGCGGCGGGGAAGTGCGTGATGAAGGCGATCCCCTCGTCGATGGTGAGCGGCAACCGGTCCTGGGCGGTGATCTGCTCCATCGCGGCGGCCGGGGCCAGGTTGCGGAACTCCTCGCCCCGGTCGACGTCGAAGAGCAGGTACGCCGGACCGGCCGGCGCCTCCAGCTCCTTGATCGGGTCGAACCGGGGCAGGTCGTCGAGGGGGAAGTTCCGGTCGAGGAAGCCGGGCTTGCGCTTGCCGGCCAGCGTGGTGAGCGCCAGCCGCTCGGGCACCGGGACCAGGTCGCGGGTGGTCACCAGCAGGAACGGCACCCGAGCCTCGGTCGGGGCGGGCAGCCCGGCCGCGCCGCTGACCGCGGCGTCCCGCAGCGGGGCGACCAGGTCGCGGAAGGCGGTCTCGGTGAGCCCGGCGAGCTCCGGGTAGCCCAGGCGGATCAGCCCGTCGAGCTGGCGGTCGAACTCGGTGGCGGGGTCGAACACGGTCACGGTTGGCCTCCCGTTGTCGTATGGCCTACCGTACAGTGTACGACTGTCCGGGATTATTCCCGCTCAGCGATTCCAATCCTGCTTGGCCGCCCGCACCAGCTTGTCCTTCAGCTCCCGGGTGTGCCGCCGGCTCACCGGCAGCTCCGTCCCGTCGATCACCACCACGTAGCCCGAATTGACCAGCCGCAGCTCGGCGATCAGCTTCAGCTGCACCAGGTGCGACCGGTGGATCCGGACGAACCCGGCGTCGGCCCAGCGCTCGGCGAGCGTCGCCAGCGACACCCGGACCAGGTGCGAGCCGTCGGCGGTGTGCAGCCGCGCGTAGTCGCCCTGGGCCTCCACCCAGCGCACCGCCGACCGGGGCAGCATCCGCGTCGTTCCGGCCAGTTCGATCGGGATGGTCGGGTCCTCCTCGGCCCGGGCCAGGGCCGCCGGGTGCGACGGCACCACGCGGGAGCCGATCACCCGGCGCAGCGACTCGGCCAGCCGGTCGGCGCGTACCGGCTTGCGGACGTAGTCGGTGGCGCCGAGGTCGAAGGCGTCCACCGCGCCGTCGTCGTACGCGGTGACGAAGACGATCGCCGGCGGCCGGGCGAACCGGCGCAGCACCCGGGCCAGCTCCATCCCGTCCAGGCCGGGCATCCGGATGTCCAGGAAGACCACGTCCACGTCGGCGTCGCGGAGCACCCGCAGCGCCTCGGTCGCGTCGCCCGCCGTGTGCAGCCGGGCCACCCGGGGATCGGCCCGCAGGTGGTACGCCAACTCGTCCAGCGCCGGCGGCTCGTCGTCGACCGCCAGCACCCGGAGGAAACCCGTCGTCGCGTTCACGGTCACGATCCCGCCCGTACGCCGGGGTGGAACTTCGGCACCCGCAAGCTCACCTTCGTACCCGAGCCGGGGCCGGTCTCGACGACCAGGCCGAACCGGTCCCCGAAGACCGACCGGAGCCGCTCGTCGACGTTGGAGAGGCCGACGTGCTGGCCGGTGTCGTCGGTCGGGTCGCTGCCGGCGCGGGCCAGCTCCGCGATTCCCGCGGTCAGCGTGGCCGGGTCCATGCCCACTCCGTCGTCCTCCACCGTGATGTGACACTCGGCGCCCGCGTCCCGGGCCTCGATGCTCACCATGCCGGTGCCGGGCTTGCGGGACAACCCGTGCCGCACAGCGTTCTCCACCAGCGGCTGGAGGCAGAGGAACGGCAGCGTCACCGGCAGCACCTCCGGCGCGATCTGCAGCCGCACCTGCAACCGGTCGCCGAACCGGGCCCGCTCGATGGTCAGGTAGCGGTCGATCGAGCGCAGCTCCTCGGCCAGCGTGGTGAACTCGCCGTGCGCCCGGAACGAGTACCGGGTGAACTCGGCGAACTCCAGGATCAGCTCCCGGGCCCGCTCCGGGTCGGTGCGGACGAACGAGCCGATCGCGGTCAGCGCGTTGTAGATGAAGTGCGGGCTGATCTGGGCGCGCAGCGCCCGGATCTCCGCCCGGGCCAGCCGCTCCCGGGACGAGTCCAGCTCGGCCAGGGCGAGCTGGTTGCCGGCCCAGTGCGCGGTCTCCAGGGTGGCCTGCACCAGCCCGGGCGCGGGCGGGGCGTCGGCGATCGCCACCAGCGCCCCGACCACCCGGCCCTGCGCGCTCAGCGGCGCGAGCACCGCCCCGCGTACCGGACAGTCGACCCGGTCGCAGTGCAGCTCCGACTCGCCGAGCACCGTCGACCGGCCCGCCTCCACCGTCCGCCGGGCCGCCGCGAGCAGCTGGTCGCCGTGGTGCCCGCCGCGCCCGTCGAGGGCGAGCAGCGTGTCGGAGTCGGTGAGCGCCAGCCCGGCCGCCCCCACCAGGGTCCGCAGGTGACGTACGGCCTTCGCCGCGCCGGCCGGGTTCAGGCCGGTACGCAGCGGTTCGGCGGCCAGGCCGGCGGTGTGCAGCACCTCGTAGGTGGCCCGCTGGGTGGCGGTGGCGATGCCTCGCCGGCCCCGCAGCCGCAGCACCGCCCAGAGCGCGGCGGCCAGCGCCGTGACCAGCGAGACGACGCCGACGGCGGCGGAGAGGTTGCCATCCACGCAGCGATCCTTGCCGCTGCGGGCCGCCAGGCCAAGCCCTAACCGGGTCGGCCCCCGGGGTCGGGCACCGACGACGCCCGACCGGGGGTGCCGTCCCGTGGCGGTTGCCCACGTCCGGCGCGCGTCAGGACGCGCGGGCGAAGTCGACCTCCCTGGTCGCGACCGTCCCGGCCGACCGTCCCGGCGCCCTGTGGTTCGTCCAGTACAGGTTGGTGTGCGCGATGACCTGCTCCGGCGGCGGCGCGCCCCAGGCCGTCAGGTCCTCGGTGGTGTGGGCGTCGCTGACCAGGGTCGCGTCGTAGCCCCGCACGACCGCGCCGTGCAGCGTCGAGCGGACACACTCGTCGGTCTGGGCGCCGACGACGACGAGCCGCCCGACCCCGAGGCCCGACAGCACGCTCTCCAGGGTGGTGCCGTCGAAGGAGTCGGCCCAGCTCTTCTCGACGAGCGGCTCGGCCTCGCCCGGAGTCAGCTCGGGGACGATCCGCCAGTCCTCGCTGCCCCGAACGAGCTGCTCGTCGGAGTGCTGGACCCAGACGACCGGGATCCCCTCCCGGCGTGCCTTCTCGACCAGGCTGCCGATGTTGGCCACCACCGGGTCGCGCTGGTGGGTCCCCTCGACGACGCCGTTCTGGACGTCGACGACCAGGAGTGCGGTGTGCGGCCGGTTCTCGAGTGTGGTCATGTCTGCCTCACCCACGTCGGGCTTCCGTTTCCGCCCACGGTAGGCCGACCCACCGACAGCGGACCCGCCCTAGTACGCGCCCTTGCGGGCCAGCACCACGCCCACCGTCCGCCACAGAATGCTCAGGTCGTACGCCAGCGACCAGTTGTCGACGTAGTAGAGGTCCAGCCGGACCGCCTCGTCCCAGGAGAGGTCGGAGCGGCCGGAGACCTGCCACAGCCCGGTCATGCCGGGCCGGACCAGCAGCCGGCGCCGCACGTCACCCAGGAAGTCGCCGTCGTCGGCGGGCAGCGGACGCGGCCCGACCAGCGACATCTCCCCCCACAGCACGTTGATCAACTGGGGCAGCTCGTCCAGCGACGAGGCGCGCAGGAAGCGGCCCACCGCGAAGACCCGGGGGTCCTGCTTCATCTTGAACAGCATGCCGTCGGTCTCGTTCTGGTCGACCAGGCCGGCCAGCCGATCCTCGGCGTCGACGTACATGGTGCGGAACTTCCAGACCCGGAAGGTGCGGCCCTCGTGGCCCACCCGGGGCTGCCGGAAGAAGACCGGCCCGGGGTCGGAGATCCGGATCGCGAGGGCGACGGCCGCGAAGAGCGGGGCGAGCAGCAGCAGGCCCAGCCCGGCGCCGACCCGGTCCATCAGGCTCTTCATCAGCAGCGCCGGACCCGACAGGGTCGGCTCCTCGACGTGCAGCAGCGGCAGGCCCTCGATCGGGCGGATGTGCACCCGGGGGCCGGCGATGTCGGTCAACTGCGGGGCGACCACCAGGTCGACGCCGGAGCCCTCCAGCTGCCAGGCCAGCCGGCGCAGCTCACCGGGCTCGGCGCTGGCCGAGCCGCAGACCGCGATGGTGTCGCCGCCGACCTCGCGGACCAGGGCGAGGACGTCCCGGCCGGCGTACACCGGCACCGGGGTCTCGATGCCCCGGGCGGCGGCGTACCCGTCGGTGATGTGGATGGCGACCGGCACCAGGCCGGCGCCCGGGTTGCGGGTGACCGCCGTGAAGACCTCCAGGCACTCCGGCAGCGTGCCCACCAGCACCATCCGGTGCCCGGCGTGGCCGGCCCGGCGACGGACCATGTGCAGCAGGAAGCGGGCGGTCAGCCGGCCCACCAGGACCAGCGTCAATGCCCCGAGCAGGGCGAAACCGACCGTGTAGCGGGAAAGGTCGGTCTTGGTGGCGAACGCGATGAAGGAGACCGTCGCGGCGACCGCCACCCCACCCCGGATGACCCGCTTGAACTCGTCCGGACCCAGGCCGAGATAGCGCCGGTCGTAGGCGCGGTTGCCCCAGAGGATGACCACCCAGCCGAGCGGCAGCAGCAGGAACGCCACCGTGTAGAACCAGGTGGGGTCCTCCTGGGCGTTGTAGAAACCCGCCCGCGCCTGGCCGAACGCCTCCTGGGCCATCCAGTCGGCCAGCATCACGGCGGCGAAGTCGAGCAGCAGCAGGGCGACGGTGTACGGGCGGTGCCAGCGCGACACCCGGCGTCGGGCCCTCGCCCACGCCGACCGAGGGACGCCGTTGTGCGACGGCGGCGTCGGCGGCTGGATCTCGAAGCTGTCGACGTGCCGCACGAGTTTGCTCCGGCCTGTGTTGGTTACCGGGCGCTGGAGGCTTGTCGTCACCTCACCCATGTCCTCCCGCATGACACGCGCCGCTCACTCGCAGTGAGGGGCCCGGGTCGCCCACCGTTCCAGTCTCCCACGCTGCCAGTGGGCCGGACGCTGACCCGAAGGACATTGCGCCTGGTGTTGCCAGCAGGGATCCGGCCGGCTCCACGTCAGTTTTCGAAGCCGGGGACCGAGCCACTATACCGATGGATGGCGGCCCCGGTAGAGGCGCGGACGGGCAGCTTCCACGCGCCCGGGACGATTCCTCTCCGTAATCACCGAGTGTCGTCACTCACCGTACGAGCCGAGACAACCGACGGTCAGCCAGGGGCTTTCCGCCGGTCTGACAGGTCGGGCAGTACTGCAGGCTCGAATCGGCGAAGGACACCTCCCGCACCGTGTCGCCACAGACCGGACAGGGCAGGCCGGTTCGGGCGTGCACCTTCAGGCCGGAGCGCTTCTCGCCCTTCAGTTCCGCGGCCCGCTGACCCAGCGAGCGGCGGACCGCGTCGCCGAGCACCGCCCGGGTCGCCGCGTGCAGCGCGGCCAGCTGGTCGTCGGTGAGCCGGTCGGTGATCGCGAACGGCGAGAGCTTCGCCGCGTGCAGGATCTCGTCGGAGTACGCGTTGCCGACCCCGGAGAGCACCGCCTGGTCGGTCAGCACCCCCTTGACCTGGCCCCGCCGGCTGCGCAGCCGCTCGGCGAAGGTGGGCAGGTCGGCGCCGAGCGCGTCCGGCCCCAGCTTCGCCACCCCGGGCACCTGCGCCGGATCGGTCACCAGGTACACGGCCAGCTTCTTCTGGGTGCCCGCCTCGGTCAGGTCGAAGCCGGAGCCGTCGTCAAGGCGTACCCGCAGGGCGACCGGGCCCTTGCCGGGGCGCAGCGGGGTGGTGGACGGAAACGCCTCCCGGTAGTGCAGCCAGCCCGCCCGGGCCAGGTGCACCACCAGGTGCAGGCCGCCGTCGACCACCACGTCGAGGAACTTGCCGTGCCGGCGGGCGTCCACCACCGCCCGGCCCGACAGCGCCGAGGGCGCCGGGTCGTACGTCTTCAGGGCGCTGATCGCGGCGACCTCGACCCGGTCGACCCGCCGCCCCACCGCGCGCTCACGCAGGTAACCCGCGAGCGCCTCCACCTCCGGTAGTTCGGGCACGTTCCAACGGTAGCCTTCTTTCCCGTGAGCGCGAGGAACGAGCTTGCGAGTCTCCGCCGCGAGTGCGAGGAGCGAGCTTTGCGAGCCCCGCAGTCGCGAGCAGAGAGCGGCCCAGTCGCGAACGAAAGGCGAGCTCCGTGAGAATCGTGGTGGCGCACAACCGGTACCGGGAAGCCCAGCCCTCCGGCGAGAACACGATCGTCGACTCGGAGATCGCCCAGCTGACCGACGCCGGTGTCGAGGTGCTGCCGTTCATCCGCAGCTCCGACGAGATCCCGTCGATGTCGAAGGCGGCCAAGGCGCTGCTGCCGATCTCCCCGATCTGGGCCCCGCGCGCCCAGGAGGACCTGTCCCGGCTGCTCACCGCGCACCGCCCCGACGTGCTGCACCTGCACAACCCGTACCCGCTGATCTCGCCCTGGGTGGTGCGGACCGCGCACCGGCACGGCGTGCCGGTGGTGCAGACGGTGCACAACTACCGGCAGGTCTGCTCCTCCGGGATCTACTTCCGGGACGGGATGATCTGCCAGGACTGCAAGGGCCGGGCGCTCGGCGTGCCGGCGGTCGTGCACCGCTGCTACCGCAACTCCCGCGCGCAGAGCGCCCTGATGGCGACCACCCTGGCCGTGCACCGGGGCACCTGGCGCTCGGTCGACCGGTTCATCGCGCTGACCTCGGCGATCGCCGACCACCTGCGGGACTACGGCATCCCGGACGAGCGGATCGTGGTCAAGCCCAACTCCGTGCCCGACCCGGGCCGGCCGGCCCCGCTCGGCGACGGGTTCCTCTACATGGCCCGGCTCACCCCGGAGAAGGGCCTCGACCTGCTGCTGGAGGCGTGGCGCCGGCACCCGGTGGGCACGCTGGGCACGCTGCGCGTCGCCGGCGACGGCGAGCTGCGACCGTTGGTCGAGGCGGCCGCCGCGGACCGGGCCGACGTGGTCTACCTGGGCCAGCTCGACCGGGCCGGGGTACGCGCCGCGGTCGAGGCGAGCGCGGTGGTGATCGCCGCGTCGATGTGGCACGACGTCCTGCCGACCGTGATCATCGAGGCGCTGGCCAGTGGGCGGCCGGTGCTCGGCACCGCGCTCGGCGGCATCCCGTACCTGGTCGGGGCGGACGGTCCTCGCGAGCCGGCCGGCACCGGGCCGGCGGAGATCGCCTCCGCGGTCCCCGGCGAGGGGGTCGCGCCGCTGCCCGCCGGCGTGGTGACCGGCACCGCTGGCTGGGTGGTCCCGCCGGAGCCGGCCGCGATGGCCGCCGCCTTCCCGGTCGCCCGGGCCGGTGCCGCCGCGCTGTCCCAGCCGGCCCGGATCCGCTACGAGCAGACCTTCCACCCCGACGTGGTCACCAAGCGCCTCCTCGACATCTACGCCTCCCTCACCCGCCCCTGACCCCGCCCCCCCCGCAGCCGCCGCACGCCGGCTTCTCGCGTGCACTTTCAGAGAAAGAGTGGCTTTCGGAGCCGAAATAGCCACTCTTTCTCTGAAAGTGCGGCAGGAGGGGGTGGGGGTCAGCGGAGGGAGGCGCGGGCGGAGAAGGCGATGCTGGCCAGGAGGAAGCCGCCGTTGACGATCGTGAAGGCGATGATCACCCAGAAGGTCAGGGCCGGGGCGAGCATCAGGACCAGCGCGGCCACGAAGATCACCGCGCCGTAGTCGCGGACCAGCTTCACCAGGCGTACCGGCAGCGAGGTCGAGGTGACCATGCTGGCGGCGTTCGGGCCGGCCTGCATCACCGAGGTCACCAGGTTGACCATCCAGGTGCCGGCGAAGACCGCGACCAGCCAGGTCGGCGTCTCCGGCCGCTGCGCCACGGCGGTCGCCGCCAGGGCGGCCACCAGCGCGATCTGGGCGGCCACGTCGCAGAGCACGTCCACCCTGGCGCCCGCCGCGCTGCCCTGCCCGGTCACCCGGGCCAGCTGACCGTCGGCGCAGTCCAGCGAGTACGCGACCTGCCAGCCGACCAGCGCGGCCAGCCCGACCACCCAGGCCGGTACGTCGCCGGCGGCGACCCGGTCGGCGAGCGCCACCACGGCCACCGAGGTGGCCAGCCCGAGCACCAGGTTGGCGATGGTCAGCGCCGTCGGGCGCAGCCCCAGGCGCTGGGCGACCAGCGCGAAGACCGCGCCGAGCCACTGGCTGAGCGACTCGCTGAACAAGCCGCCGCCCCGGTTGACCCGGTGGAAGTCGGCAACGGTGGGACGGGGGTCAGCCACAGTGGTCGCGGATTGCACCGGCGTAGTCTGCCAGCCGCTCCCGCGTCTCGGTAGGCGACATCGCCAGGTGTTCGAGGATGGTGTACCGGTCCGGCCGGGTGGAGGGCGCGAACTGCACCGCCTCGACGAACCGCTCGTCGGTCAGCCCCACGTCGGCGGGGAGCCGGGGCAGGCCGTGCCGGGCCAGGCAGGCCGACATCTCGGCGAACCGGCGCTTGTCTCCGCGCAGGAAGGTGCAGAAGAGCGCGCCGAGCCCGGCCAGCTCCCCGTGCGAGGCGGTGCCCGGGAACAGCGCGTCGACGGCGTGCATGATCTCGTGGCAGCCGCCGCTGGCCGGTCGGCTGGTGCCCTCGATCGCCATCGCCAGGCCACTGGAGATCAGTGCCTCGGCCAGCACCGTGACGAAGACGTCGTCACTCATGTCGCCTGGATGGTTGATCACCGCTTCGGCACCCGCCCGGGAGAGCGAGGCGGCCAGTCCGTCGAACGGCTCACCGCGTACCTGGCGGGCCAGTTCCCAGTCGGCCAACGCGCTGAGGTTGCTGACCACGTCGCCGATGCCGGCGCGGCTGTGCCTTTCCGGGCCGGCTTCCACGAAGTCCAGGTCCACGATCACCGCGATCGGGATGTGCACCCCGTAGGAGCCCTTGATCCCGTCGGTGATCAGGCTGGCCACCGGGGAGGCGATCCCGTCGTTCGCGAGGCTCGTCGCCACCGAGACCATCGGCAGGCCCCGGCGGGTCGCGGCGTACTTCGCCACGTCGATGGTCTTGCCGCCGCCAATCCCGACCACCGCGTCGTACGACCGGGCTCGGAGCTTGCCGCCGAGGTCGTCGGCGGCCTCCAGGCTGCCCCCGGCGACGGTGAACACGTCCGCCGACCGCAGCGCCGGGCGAACCAGGTCGGCGACCTTCTCCCCTTGCCCCGGCCCGACCACGACCGCGACGTCACCGCCGGAAGAGATCCGGCCGTCGGCAAGGATCGTTCCGAGATCCGCCACCGCGCCCCGCCGCACGTCGATGTGCAGCGGGGTCAGCACACTACGAGCTAGTAGCGGCACGCGATCTCCCGCGCCCGGGCCAGGTCGGCGTGGTTGTCGACCTCGACCCACGAGACGTCGCCGATCGGCGCCGCGCGCACCTCGCCGCCCCGGTCGGAGAACTCCTGGTAGCCGTCCTCGTAGTAGAGGTTGGGGTCACGCCGCCAGGTCGCCTCCAGCGCGTCGGCGAGGGCGTCGGCCACCTGCGGCTCGATCAGCGTCGCGCCGATGTACTCCCCGTACGCCTCGCCCGGGTCCATGATCTTGGTGATCCGGGTGAGCTGGCCGGCGGCGTCGAAGGTGGTCTTCATCTCCTCCTCGGCCAGCGCCTTGATGTTGTCGATCGCCAGCAGGATGCCCGGCCCACGCTCGGCGAGCAGGGTCTTCTCCACGCTCACCGGGTGCACGGTGTCGCCGTTGACCAGCAGCACGCCCCGGGCGAAGTGCTCCCGCGCCAGCCAGAGCGAGTACGCGTTGTTCCACTCTTCGGCCTTGTCGTTGTGCACGAGGGTGAGCCGGACGCCGTAGCGCTCCTCGAGCGCCGCCTGGCGCTGGACGACCGCGTCGGCGGCGTACCCGACCACGATCACGATCTCGGTGAGCCCGACCTCGGCGAGGTTTTGCAGCGCGATGTCCAGGATGGTGGTCTCACCGTCCACCGGCACCAGCGCCTTGGGCAGGGTGTCGGTGTACGGGCGCAGTCGGCGCCCCGCACCGGCCGCGAGCACCATCCCGATCATGCGGGGTCCTCCCTCGTACGACTCCAGGTCACCGTGGAGGATAGCCCCGCGTGACGGTGGGGCTGCCGCCAACCGGGGCCAGAGAGCCTCTCAGCCGGGCAGGGCGGCCAGGTCGGCCAGCACCGCGAGCCGCTCCTCGGCGGTGAGCGCCGCGTACGGGCCGGCCGCGCGCCGGTCGGTCTCCAGCTCGATCGCCCGTCGCTCCGGCCCCTCCGGCAGCTCGCTGATGCTCGACGCGGTGTGCCCGGCGGCGGTCCACGCGGCGGCGTGCGCGTCGGCCCGGTGGTAACGCAGCGTGCCGAGCCGGTTCAGCAGGAGCACCCCGGGCGGCGTGCCGTCCGGCTCGTACGGCGGGGCCATGGTGGCGAACGCGGGCGTCGGCTCGGCGTCGGGCTCCCCGGCGAGCAGCAGCGCGTACGCCAGCAGCCGGCCGAACGCCTCGACCAGGCGCAGCACCCGGTCGTCGTGCCCGGCCCACAGCTCCTCGGTGACCTCGCCGTGCACCTGGTAGATCTCGGTGAGGAAGTCGGTACCGCGCTCGGTGGCGGCGAAGCCGCCGTCCGGCTGCCGGACGATCATCCCGTGCGCCACCTGTTTGTCCAGGGCGCGCTGGCAGGTGGCCGGATCCCGGTAGCGGGTGACGGCGGCGAAGCCCGCCCCGTCGACCGTGCCGCCCGGAGCGGCGAGCCGGGTGCGGAACTCGACCAGGAAGCCGGTGGCGGCCGGCCCGCCGTACCGCTGGCTCAGCTCGGCGCCGCCGCCGTCGCGGCCGGCGAGCATGCCGGCGACGAAGGTCCGGTCGACCGCCGGGGCGACCAGTCCGGCGAACCGGTGCGGCGCCAGCTCGACGTCGGAGTTCACCGACCGATCGACCGCGGCGCGGCGACGGCGGTCCCGCCCGGTTCCCGATGGCCGCCGCCGATGTCCCAGGCACTGGGAAAAAGGCTCCGCTCGGGAGATCGGCGCTGAGGGAAGAGGCGGCCGTCGTCGTCCACGATCAGCGCGCCGGCGCAGCGGAGAGGCTCGGTGGGCACGTGCCGACAGTAGCGAGCGGGCGTCGGTCGCGCCGATGCCCGGTCTTGTCCCGGTCTGCCACCTGGGCCCACCATGTGGGTACCGGGTGCCGCCGTCCCAAAGGGGTGATGCGTGATGCAGGTTCGGGAAGCTATGTCCAACCAGGTGCTCATGGTCGGTCCGGAGCACACGCTCCGGCAGGCCGCCCAGATGATGTCGGCCCGCCGGGTCGGCTCGGCAGTGGTGATCGATCCGGAGTCCGAAGGGGTCGGGATCATGACCGAACGGGACGTGCTCAACGCGATCGGGGCCGGGCTGGACTGCGACGTGGAACGCACCAGGGCGCACGTGAGCTGGGACGTCGTCTACGCCGGTCCGGATTGGACGGTGGAGGAGGCGGCCGCGGCGATGGCCCGGGGCGGCTTCCGTCACCTGGTGGTGCTCGACGGCCGGGAGGTGGCCGGCGTGATCTCCGTACGCGACCTCATGCGGGTCTGGTCGCAGCAGCGGCTCACCGTGGGCTGAGTCCCGGGCCGGGGGTCGTCCGCACCTGTCGCGGCGGCCCCTGACCGGCCGGAACTCCCCGCCGACGAGAGTCCCGCTCACGTCCGTCGGTCGATCATCTGCCCGCATGTTGAACTTGGCGTGTATGCCGGTCGGACCGGCCGGGACAGGCCCTAGGCTCGTGCGCATGACCGCCGAGCAGCTGATCTCGTTCGCCCGTGGAGCTCCCTCGCTGGACATCGTCGATGTCGAGGGTCTCAAGGCAGCCGCCGTCCGTGCCTTCGACGCCGACCCCGCCGGGATCACGGCGTACGGCACTTCCGTCGGGTACCCACCCCTGCGGAAGTGGATCGCCGAGAAGCACGGCGTCGAGGCGGATCAGGTGCTGATCACCAACGGCTCGCTCCAGGCGGACGCGTTCCTCTTCGACCACCTGGTCCGCCGCGGTGACGCGGTGGTGGTGGAGCGTCCCACGTACGACCGGACCCTGCTCAACCTCCAGCGGATGGGCGGCGAGATCCACGGCGTCTCGATCCAGCCGGACGGCCTCGACACCGCCGAGCTGCGCAAGCTGCTGGAGTCCGGGGTGCGGCCCCGGCTGGCGCACGTCATCCCGAACTACCAGAACCCGGCCGGCGTGACGCTCTCCCTGGAGAAGCGCCGCGAACTGCTCGACCTGGCCGTCGAGTACGAGTTCACGATCTTCGAGGACGACCCGTACGCCGACATCCGGTTCCGGGGCGAGGCGCTGCCGTCGATGCTCTCGCTGGACACCCGCAACGTGGTGGTGCACGCCTCCAGCTTCACCAAGACGGTCTGCCCGGGCGTCCGGGTCGGCTACCTGGTCGGGCCGGCGGACCTGATCGCCGACATCGCCAAGAAGGCGACCAGCCTGTACATCTCGCCCGGCATGGTCTCCGAGGCGATCGTGCACCAGTTCTGCGTCTCGGGGGACATCGAGCGGTCGATCGAGACCGTGTCGACCGCTCTCGGTGAGCGGGCCCGGGTGCTCGCCGAGTCGCTGCGCCGGCACCTTCCCGAGGCCAGCTTCGTGGAGCCGGACGGTGGCTACTTCCTCTGGGTGGAGTTCCCGGCGGACGTGGACGTGGCCCGGCTCGCCCCGGCCGCCGCCGAGCGGGGCGTCGCCGTGGTCAAGGGCAGCGACTTCATGGTCGACGGCGGGCAGCACGCGCTCCGGCTGGCCTTCTCCGCCGTCACGGCGGACCGGATCGACGAGGGCGTCCGCCGGCTGGCGGAGGCCCTGGCCGCCGTCCGGAGCTGAATACTGTCGGGTTTCCGACAATCTGGCGATGCCGGCCGGCCCGGGGCACCCCTCGGGGCGGCCGGCGGCTCACAATGCTGCGAGCGTCGCTCACCTGCCCACGCGCGGCCGGGTCACCGGTCGCGCCGCTCGTACGCGCGCGACGCCGCCCAGCATCACCCCCCGCCCCCACCGGCGCCGGGTGGGCCGCGTCGCCCCCTCACCCCCCTGAACGCGGCGCAGCCCACCCGGCGCCACCCCTTTGTGATCTTGCGCCGGGCGGTGGCGGATTCCGTCCGATCGGGCGAATGGGCAGCACACCCGCGTGATCACCGCAAATGCCGGCGAGGGGCAGCGCGGCCGGCGGGGGCGTAGCCTGCAAGCCGCAGCAGCGTGGGGAGGGGGACGCCATGACGGACCGGGTCGAGCGGGAGCGGTCGACGAACCAGCACGCCGGGCGGGTGCTTAGCCCCCGCGCCTGGACGGCGCCGGTCCGGGCGATGTCCCGCATCCTCAACGCCGACGGTTCCCCCCGCATCCCGTCCCCGGCCGGGCCCGGGCGCAGTGGCGTGGTCGACTGCGGCCTCTACGTCGACGGGGAACGCCAGCCGGGCCAGTGGCACTACGCCGACGCGCTGGAGGCGGCCCGCGGGGAGCGCAACGCCTTCGTCTGGCTCGGCCTGCACGAGCCGGAGCTGGCCGAGATGACCGCCATCGCGGAGACGTACGGCCTGCACGAGCTGGCGGTCGAGGACGCGGTCAAGGCCCAGCAGCGCCCCAAGCTGGAGCGCTTCGGCGAGGTCACCTTCCTGGTGCTGCGCACGGCCCGCTACTGCGAGCACGCGGAGCTGACCGAGAACTCCGAGGTGGTCGAGACCGGCCAGGTGATGCTCTTCATCGGGCCGAACTTCCTGATCAGCGTCCGGCACGGTGACGCCTGCCGGCTCGCCCCGGTCCGGGCCGACCTGGAGGCCAAGCGGGACCTGCTGCTGCACGGCCCGTGGGCGGTGGCGTACGCGGTCACCGACCGGGTGGTGGACCTCTACCTGGAGGTGGCCGACCGGCTGGAGGACGACCTGGACGTGCTGGAGGCCGACGTCTTCGACCGGCAGAGCAGCGGCCGGATCCAGCGGATCTACCAGATGAAGCGGGAGCTGGTGGAGTTCAAGCGGGCGGTGATCCCGTTGCAGCGGCCGCTGATGACCCTCACCGCCCAGGTCAACCGGGAGGTGCCGCAGGAGGTGCGGCGCTACTTCCGGGACGTGCAGGACCACCTCAGCCGCACCGTCGAGCAGGTCAACTCCTACGACGACCTGCTCAACTCCATCCTCCAGGCGCGGCTGGCGCAGGTCACCGTCGACCAGAACAACGACATGCGCAAGATCGCCGCCTGGGCCGCCATCGCCGCGGTCTGGACCGCGTTCGCCGGGGTCTACGGGATGAACTTCGAGAACATGCCCGAGCTGAAGTGGACGTACGGCTACCCGGGCGTGCTGGCCCTGATGCTCGCCATCTCGCTGGCGCTGTACCGCTGGTTCCGCCGCAACGGCTGGCTCTGACCCGTACCCCGGCGATTCACGCCGAGGGGGTCGGGCTGGCGGGCGCGCGACCGACCCCGGACACGCCGGCGGCGCGGGAGTCGCCTCCCGCGCCGCCGGCGATCCGCCAGGTCAGCGACGGCTGCTGGACTTGGCGCCGTTCTTGCCGAGCGCCTTGCTCAGGTCGTCCGCCGGCCGGCCGGAGACGTCCGTGGCGCCCTCGGCGACCGAGGGGACCTTGTCGTTGGGGTTGATCACCGGCTGGGTGCCGGGGGTGGTGGTCGAGGCGCTGTCGCCACCGGCCACCGTCGAGCTGCTGCCCGCGCCGGTGGGGCCACCGGCCGCGCCGGCGCCGCTGGACATCGTGGACGAATCGGTCACCTTGCCTCCGTTCGCCGACGGGGTCTCCACGACCAGGGTGTCCACCTCGTCGCGGACGGTCTCGACGCTCTGCGTCGGGTCGTACTCCGCCCACTCCTGCTGCTCGCGGCGGCGGCGCATGGCCATCGCGCCGGCCACGCCGGCGACCGCGCCGGCGGCCAGCAGACCGGTCATCATCGACCCGCTCTTCTTCTGCTTCTTCTTCGCGGCCTTCAGGTTTTTGGCCTTGGCCTTCTTGCTCATCGCCGTCTGCTTGGCGGCGGCGGCCTTCCGGCCGGTGAGGGCCTTGCCCGCCGTCTGCGCCTGGGCGTTGCGGGCCGCCAGGGCCAGCGGCGCGAGCGCCGCGACCGTCGACGCGAAACCGCTGGACGCCCGGTCCCGCACGATGACGGCGGTCGGCGTGACGGCACCACGGGCTGCCTGGACCCGCGGCCCCACCGTGGCGCCGGCACCCTTCGCCGCGTACGTGGCGGCCTGCCTCAGGTGACCGATGCCCTGGTTGAGCTCCGCCTTCGCGAGCTGCCCCTGGGTCTTGCGCCGCCCGATTCCAAACACGGTCCCACCTCCTGGGAGTTGTTCCTTCGTCATCCTCCACCTTCGGATGCCTCCGCACTGCCAGATCGGGCACATGGGAGGATCCGCATGGAACTGACCAACGAGTGAGGAGTACCCGTGGCCGAGGCTGTCTACGCCACCTTGCACACCAACGCTGGCCCGATCCGGCTGGAGCTCTTCCCCAACCACGCTCCGAAGACGGTCCGCAACTTCGTCGACCTGGCGGAGGGCAACAAGGAATACACCGACCCGCGCACGGGTCAGCCGGGCAGCGGGCCGTACTACGACGGCACCATCTCGCACCGGGTGATCAGCGGCTTCATGGTCCAGATGGGCGACCCGACCGGCACCGGCCGTGGTGGCCCGGGTTACAAGTTCGGCGACGAGTTCCACCCGGAGCTGCGCTTCGACCGGCCGTACCTGCTGGCGATGGCGAACGCCGGGCCGGGCACCAACGGCTCGCAGTTTTTCATCACGGTGTCGCCGACCCCGCACCTCAACAACCGGCACACCATCTTCGGCCAGGTCGCCGACGAGCAGTCGGCGAAGGTCGTGGACGCGATCGCGAACACCCCGACCGGCCCGAGCGACCGGCCGCTGCAGGACGTCGTGATCGAGCGGGTCGAGATCGAGCGCACCCCGGCCTGATCGCCCTGGCGAGGTACCTTTGCACGCATGACTGAACGCCCCGGGCCGGCCGGCGACGCCACCGGCGGGCCGGTGCCGACCTCTCCGGTCTGCTACCGCCACCCCGACCGGGAGACGTACGTCCGCTGCACCCGCTGCGACCGGCCGATCTGTCCGGAGTGCATGCGGGAGGCCTCCGTCGGCCACCAGTGCCCGGAGTGCGTGAACGAGGGACGCCGCAGCGTGCGGCCGGCGCGCACCGCCTTCGGTGGCGGTGCCGCCGGCCGCCGCGGCCTCGTCACCCGCACCCTGATCGCGTTGAACGTGCTGGCCATGGTGCTGTCGATCCTCAGCGACCGGGGCGGCGACTCGATGGTCGGCGGCTCGGCCCTCGGCGGGCTGCTCGGCGGGGGCACCCCGCTGACCCACTGGGGCGCGGTGCTGGCCCAGTGGCCGCCGCAGTTCCCGGTCGAGGGCGTGGCCACCGGCGAGTGGTACCGCCTGGTCACCGCGATGTTCCTGCACTACGGCCTGGTGCACCTGCTGCTGAACATGTGGGCGCTCTGGGTGCTCGGCCGGGACCTGGAGGCCCTGCTCGGGCCGCTGCGCTTCCTCGGGCTCTACCTGGTCGCCGGCCTCGGCGGCAACGTCGCGGCCTACCTGTTCAGCGGCCCGAACGAGGCGTCGGCCGGCGCGTCCACCGCGATCTTCGGGCTCTTCGCCGCGGTCTTCGTGATCATGCGCCGGCTGGGCCGGGACACCTCGGCGATCGTGCCGATCCTGGTGATCAACCTGATCTTCACCTTCACCGTGCCGGGCATCTCCATCCCGGGCCACGTCGGTGGCCTGGTCACCGGCGCGGCGATGGGTTGGGTGCTGGCGTACGCGCCGCGCATGCGCCGGTCGGTCTTCCAGTCCGCCGGTACGGCGGTCATCCTGGTGGCGCTGCTCGGCCTGGTGATCGTCCGCACCGCGATGCTGACCGGCTGAGCCGCTGCCCGATGCTGACCGGCTGAGCCGCTGCTCAGCGGCGAGCGGCGGCCCGGACCGACCGGAGCGTCCCGGCCACCTCGTCGGGCGGGGCGCCCAGGTCGTACCGGCCGAAGAGGTGCAGCGACTCCCCGGCGTCGATCTCCAGGGTCTCGGTGGACAGCCCGAGCCGGGACCGCCGGTCCACCGTGATCGCCTCGACGGCCGCCCAGGGCAGGTGCCGTCGGCCGGCGTACCCGTGGATGACGGTGACCCCCGCCGGATCGGCGGCGAGGCGGACCGGGGCGAGCAGGTCGCGCAGCGCCCAGCCGACCAGGCCGGCGGCGACCGCGATGGTCAGCACGGCCTGGACCCGGTCACCGTCGGAGAGCAGCAGGCCGAGCGCGACCAGCAGCACCGCGCCGACCAGCTTCACCACCGGCAGGGCCGGCGGCACCCGCCACTGGTGGGACGGGGACGATGGAGGCTGCACGGGTCCAGCATGCCAGCCGGACGCGGCCCACTGTCGGGGGCGGACGACACCGGCTCCCGGAGGACGTAGTATCGACGGCAGCCAGGTTACCGGGGAGTAGATATGAGTGACGCAGTCATCGTCGGCGCCGTACGCACCCCGGTGGGGCGGCGTAAGGGCAGCCTGTCCGCCGTGCACCCGGTCGACCTGTCGGCGCACGTGCTGCGCGCGCTCGCCGAGCGCACCGGCATCGAGCCCGGCCAGGTCGACGACGTGGTCTGGGGCTGTGTGTCCCAGGTCGGCGAGCAGTCCTGGAACATCGCCCGCAACGGCGTGCTCGCCGCCGGCTGGCCCGAGTCGGTCCCCGGCACCACCGTCGACCGGCAGTGCGGGTCCAGCCAGCAGGCGCTGCACTTCGCCGCCGCGGCGGTCGCCTCCGGCCAGGCCGATCTGGTGGTCGCCGGTGGCGTCGAGTCGATGACCCGGGTGCCGATGGGCTCCAGCGTGGCCGGCGGGATGCCGTTCAGCGACCAGCTCCGCGACCGCTACCGGGGCGTCGAGGGCTTCGCCGGGGACGAGCCGCTGCCGTTCAACCAGGGCGTGGGCGCCGAGCTGATCGCCGCGCGCTGGCGCTTCTCCCGTACCCAGCTCGACGAGTTCGCGCTGGCCAGCCACGAGAAGGCGGCCGCCGCCCAGGACGCCGGGGCGTTCGACCCCGAGCTGGCCCCGGTGGCGCTCGCCGACGGCGGCAAGTTCGCCGCCGACGAGGGCATCCGCCGGGACACCTCGCTGGAGAAGCTCGGCGAGCTGAAGACCCCGTTCCGCGCCGATGGCGTGGTCACCGCCGGGTCCGCGTCGCAGATCTCCGACGGCGCGGCCGCGCTCGCCGTCACCACCAGCGAGTGGGCCAGCCGGCATGGCCTGCGACCGCTGGCCCGCATCCACACCGCCGTGGTCGCCGCCGACGACCCGGTCACCATGCTCACCGCGCCGATCCCGGCCACCGCGAAGGCGCTGCGCCGCGCGGGGCTGGGCATCGAGGAGATCGGGGTGTACGAGGTGAACGAGGCGTTCGCCCCGGTGCCGCTGGCCTGGCTGGCCGAGACCGAGGCGGACCCGGACCGGCTCAACCCGCGCGGTGGCGCGATCGCCCTCGGCCACCCGCTCGGCGCCAGCGGCGCCCGGATCATGACCACCATGCTCCAGCACATGCGCGACAACGGCATCCGGTACGGCCTGCAGACCATGTGCGAGGGCGGCGGCATGGCCAACGCCACCATCGTCGAGCTGCTCTGACGGCCACGACCACGACGGGTCGTCGCCGGGGCGGGCGGAATACGCGTGACTCCGCCACCGGCGACGGCCTAGATTTCCCGGCGTGACCGAGACCTCGACGCCGCGGACCGACTGGGCCGACCCGCACTGGCAGGCGACCGCCCTGGAGTGGGTGGCCGACCGGCTCGGCCGGAGCGGTCGTCGGGTGACCGGCCCCGTCGAACCCCGGGTGCGGCCCTGGTCGCTGGTCTGGCGGGTGCCCACCGACAGCGGCGACGTCTGGTTCAAGGCCAACAACCCGGGCACCCGGCACGAGGCGGGCCTCCTGGCCGAGCTGGCCCGGCTCACCCCGGACCGGGTGCTCCACCCGATCGCCGTGGACACCGGGCGCGGCTGGTCCCTGCTGCCCGACGGCGGCCCGAGCCTGCGGGACACGCTCGCCGCCGAGCCGGACCTGTCCCGCTGGGAGCGGCTGCTGCCCGGGTACGCGGCCCTCCAGCTCACCGTCGCGCCGCACGCGCAGCGGCTGCTCGCCCTCGGGGTGCCCGACCATCGGCCGGCGGGGCTGCCGGAACGGTTCGAGGTGCTGCTGGACGACGAGGAGGCGCTGCTGCTCGGCGCGGAGAACGGGCTGGACCCGGACCTGCACCAGCGGCTGCGGGCGTACCGGGGGGAGTTTGAGGCGCTCTGCCGGCGGCTGGCGGACTTCGGGATGCCGGCGAGCATCCAGCACGACGACCTGCACGACGGCAACGTCTTCGTCGCCGCCGACGGGTACCGCTTCTTCGACTGGGGGGACGCCTCCGTCGCCCACCCCTTCGGCACGCTGCTGGTGACGCTGCGCTCCGTGGCGTACGCCGGCGAGCTGTCCGCCGACGACCCGGCGCTGCTGCGGCTGCGCGACGCGTACCTGGAGGCGTGGACCGACCGGTACGACCGGGCGGCGCTGCGCGAGGCCGCCGAGCTGGCGATGCGGGTGACCACGGTCAGCCGGGCGCTGTCCTGGCAGCGTGCCCTGGTCACCCCCGACCCGGCCCGCGCCGAGTACGCCGAGGCGGTGCCCGGCTGGCTCGGGGAGCTGTTCGCGCCCCTGCCCGTCTGACCGTCCGCTGTGGCGGCGGCCGATGGCTGCCGGCGCGCGGATCCGAGGCCGGAAGCTCCGCAGTGGACCCTGCCCGGGGTGGACAGCCCGGCGGCGGCCAGGCAGGATTCCCCCGGTCGGTGTTGAGCGCGTGTGCACGCCCGCTCCGCCGCCTGACGACCTTCGCCAGAACGGGGAACCCGTGACGACCACCTCCGCTCCGTCGGGTCTGCGGCGGGCCGCCCGCCGGCTGCTGACCGCCGCCGTGGCCGGGATGCTCCTCGCGACCGCGGCGGTGACCGCCACGAGCGCACCCGCCCAGGCCGCCGGCTACACCGGGCCGCATCCGGGCACCTTCACCGGGCTGGGCTTTGACACCTGTGCCGCGCCGTCCGACGCCGAGATGACGGCCTGGCTCCAGTCGCCGTACCGGGCGGTCGGCATCTACATCGGCGGGGTGAACCGGGGCTGCGCGCAGGACAACCTCACCCCGGAGTGGGTGGCGAGCCAGCAGGCCAAGGGCTGGCGGTTCTTCCCGCTCTACGTCGGTCTCCAGGCGCCGTGCACGACGTACCTGCGGCGGATCGACCCGGCGCAGGCGGCGGCGCAGGGGCTGGCGGCGGCCGACGACGCCGCGACGAACGCCCGCAGCCTCGGTCTCGCCCTGAAGAGCACCCTCATCCTGGACATCGAGCACTACGACCCGGGCGACGCCGCCTGCTCGACGGCGGTCGTCTCGTTCGTCGGCGCGTGGACCGCCCGGCTGCACCAGCACGGTTACCTGTCCGGCCTGTACACCAACACCGCCTCCGGTGGGCTGCAGGACCAGGTGGCCGCGTACTGGCAGTCGGGGTACGTCCGTCCGGACATCCTGGACTTCGCCAACTGGGACGGCGTGCAGACGGTCGCCGACCCCGCCATCCCGGCGACCTACTGGGCGCCGAAGCGGCGGATGAAGCAGTACCAGGGCGACCACTACGAGACCTGGGGCGGCGTCCGGCTCGACATCGACAGCAACTACCTCGACCTGGAGCTGCCGTCGATCCGGTACCAGACCGGAGTGATCACGCCGTCCCGGCCCGCCACTCGGACGGTGCGGCCGGGATCGCTGCGCTCCCCCCGCTGACCCCGCCGCCGGACGACCTTCACCAGAACGAGGAACCCGTGACGACCACCTCCGCTCCGTCGGGTCTGCGGCGGGCCGGCCGCCGGCTGTTGACCGCCGCCGTGGCCGGGATGCTCCTCGCCACCGCCGGGGTCGCCGTCATCGACCGCCCGGCTCGGGCCGCCGGCTACACCGGGCCGCACCCGGGCACCTTCACCGGGCTGGGCTTCGACACCTGTGCCGCGCCCTCCGGCGCCCAGATGACGGCCTGGCTCCAGTCGCCGTACCGGGCGATCGGGATCTACATCGGCGGGGTCAACCGGGGCTGCGCGCAGGCGAACCTCACCAAGGAGTGGGTGGCCAACCAGCAGGCCAAGGGCTGGCGGTTCTTCCCGCTCTACGTCGGCCTCCAGGCGCCGTGCACGACGTACCAACGGAAGATCGACCCGACGCAGGCGGCGGCGCAGGGGCGGGCGGCGGCCGACGACGCCGCGACCAAGGCGCGGGGCCTGGGCCTCGCGCAGCAGAGCACGATCATCCTGGACATGGAGCGCTACCCCGCGGGCAACGCCGCCTGCTCGACCGCGGTCCTGCAGTTCACCAGCGCGTGGACCGCCCGCCTGCACGACCACGGCTACCTGTCCGGCCTCTACACGAACACCCGCTCCGCCGGTCTCCCGGACCACGTCGGCGCCTACGCCCAGCCCGGTCGCATCCGACCGGACGTGCTGGACTTCGCCAACTGGGACGGCGTGCAGACGACGTCGGACCCGACCATCCCGGCGAACCACTGGGTGCCGAAGCGGCGGATGAAGCAGTACCAGGGCGACCACTACGAGACCTGGGGCGGCGTCAGGCTCAACATCGACAGCAACTACCTCGACCTCGAGGTGCCGATGACCCGGTACCGGTCGGCGACGGTGACGCCGACCCGGCCCAGTTCCCGCGCCGCTGGGTTCGGTCCGTTCCGGACGGCCGGCTCGACCCGCTGACCCGAGCCGTTCTCGCGTCCGTCCCTCCGATGACGGACAGGCGGTGCGACAGGGGGTCGTGGAACTTCCAAAAGTCGGTAGTGACCCACATCACCCCAGGTCACGGTTCGTTGGGCAGGTCATGGACGTCTTCTCCCGAACGTTCCTCCCGGCCGCCGCCGAGACCGGCCTGGCGGTCCAGACCGTGAGCCGGCACATGCCGATCTTCCGGCAGTGCGTGGGCTCCGGCGACGCCACCATCCTGGTCGCCCGGTGCGGTCGCCCCGACCGGCCGGTGGCCGGCGAATACCTCCTCCTGCTCACCCACCGCCGGATGGTGGTCACCCAGCAGACCCGGGTGCTGCACCGGCTCCGCCTGCACCTCAACACCGAGCTGCGCGAGCTGAGCAACGTCACCTGGAGCCCGGACCCGCGCTCGCAGTCGGTCGACCTGGCCGCCACCGCGATCGACGGCGTCCGCGAGCGGTTCGTCATCCACACCCAGCACCCGAAGCAGGTCTGGCAGCTCGACACGCTGCTGAACCACGCGTTCCGTACCCGGCTGCGCACCCCGAAGGAGCGGGTCGTCGCCACCATCGGCGAGGTGCCCGCCACCGCCGGTGGCCCGGTGCTGCGACCCGTACCGGCCCGCTGACCGCATCCTTACCTGACCCGAACACAGCCGAACGTCGCCGGTGACCGCCGGTCGGTCATCATGGGCCGGTGACCGTCGACGCCCCGCAGCGCGGACTCGTCCTCGTGGTGGAGGACGAGCCGGCCATCGCCGACCTGGTCCGGCTCTACCTGAGCCGGGACGGCTTCGGCGTACACCTGGAACGGGACGGCACGGCCGGCCTGGCCGCCGCCCGACGGCTGCGCCCGGTGGCCTGCGTACTCGACATCACGCTGCCCGGCCTGGCCGGCACGGAGATCTGCCGCCGGCTGCGCGAGGCCGGCGACTGGACGCCGGTCATCTTCCTCACCGCCCGCGACGACGAGGTCGACCGGATCGTGGGGCTGGAGCTCGGCGCGGACGACTACGTCACCAAGCCGTTCAGTCCCCGCGAACTCGTCGCCCGGGTCCGCGCGGTGCTGCGCCGCACGGCCGGCGCGCCCGAGGGGGTGGAGCGCGCCCGGACGGTCGGCGCGGTCACCCTCGACCCGGCCCGCCGCACGGTCACCGCCGGCGGCGCCCCGGTCCAGCTCACCTCCACCGAGTTCGACCTGCTCGCCCATCTGATGGCCCGACCGGGCCGGGTCTTCACCCGGGAGGAGCTGCTGGCCGGGGTCTGGGGGTACGCGGCGCACGCCGGCACCCGCACCGTCGACGTGCACGTGGCGCAGGTCCGGGCCAAACTCGGCGCGGCCAGTGTGATCCGCACCCACCGCGGCGTCGGGTACGCGGCCGATGGCTGACCCCGGTCGACCGCGCCCCGACCGGCCGCACGAGCCCACCGTCGCGCTGCCGGTGCTCGGGCCCCGGCCCGCACCCGCGCCCCGGCGTCGCCGGATCACCGACACCCTCACCGCCCGCGCGGTCCTGGTCACCTGCGCGGTGGCCCTGGTCTCCGTGCTGGTCACCGCCCTGGTCGCGGTCCCCCTGGCGGTGCGCGGCGCGGAGCGCCGCGACCAGGCGGCGCTCGCCGCGCAGGCCCGCCTCGCCGCCGACGTGCTGCGGGTACGACCCGTGCGGCAGCGGGACGCCGCCGGTGACCGGCTGATCCGCCAGCTCCGCCAGCAGGAGATCGAGGTGTACGTCGTGCGCGCCGGCACGGTCGACCGCCCCGGGCTGCCCAGGCAGGTGGTGAACCGGATCTCCACCGGCAAGGACGTCTCTGGCCGACGGCTGGTCGACGGCCGGCGTGCCCTGGTGGAGGGGCGGGCCCTGCCCGACGGGGACGGCGTGGTGCTCACCCGCGCCACGACCAGCGGTCCCTGGCGCGAAGTGCTGCGCAGTCTCTGGCTGCCGCTGCTCGCCGGGCTCGCCGCCGGGCTCGCCGCCGGACTGCTCCTCGCCCGCCGGCTGGCCCGGCCGATCCGGCACGCCGCCGACGCCGCGGCCCGGCTGCGCGCCGGCGACCGGGCGGTACGCGTACCGGTGGAACCGCCGGACGAGGTTGCCGACCTGGCGTACGCGCTGAACGGGCTGGCCGCCGCGCTGGCCACCAGCGAGGGACGGCAACGGGAGTTCCTGCTCTCCGTCTCGCACGAGCTGCGCACCCCGTTGACCGCGATCCGGGGCTGGGCCGAGGCGCTGGCCGACGGGGTGATCGGCGCGGACGAGGCGCCGGGCACCGGGCGGACCATGCTCGCCGAGGCGGAGCACCTGGACCGGCTGGTCAGCGACCTGCTGGCGCTGGCCCGGCTGGAGGCGGCCGACTTCCCGCTGGAACCGGTCCCGGTCGACCTCACCCGGCTGGCCGCCGACGCCGAGCGCACCTGGTCGGACCGGTGCGCGGCGGTCGGGGTGCCGTTCCGGCTGGAGGCGCCGGACAGGCCGGTGCCCGCGTACACCGATCCGGGGCGGATCCGGCAGGTGGTGGACGGACTGCTGGAGAACGCGCTGCGGGTCGTACCCCCGGGGGCGCCGGTGGTGCTCGCGGTCCGGCCGGCGGGCGCGGACCCGGCGGCCGGCGGGGTGGTGGAGGTCCGCGACGGCGGGCCCGGCTTCACCGACGACGACCTGGCGGTGGCCTTCGAGCGCGGGGCGCTGCACCAGCGCTACCGGGGGGTCCGCAAGGTGGGCAGCGGACTCGGGCTGGCGCTCGCCGCCGGCCTGGTCCGCCGGCTGGGCGGCGAGATCGCCGCCGGGCACGCCGCCGAGGGCGGGGCCGCGTTCACCGTCCGGCTGCCCGCCCATCCTTACCTGACCCGAACATCGGCCTGACGCGGCGCCCATCGCGCCGCGCGACGCTGAAAGCACCACGGACGAGAGGGAGTGTCATGGCACGTCAGGGATTCGCCGTCGCCACCACGTCGCTGCTCGCGGCGGTCGCGCTGGGCCTCACCGGCTGCGGCCCGGCCCAGGTCGCCGACGGTACGACGCAGCAGGCCGCGGTCGACGTCGCCGCGGCGATGGGCGTGGAGGGTCAGGCGCTCGCCGCCATGGGCTTCGACCCGACCGAGCTGGAGCTGGTGGCCGCTCCCGCGCCGTCGGCCTCCGGATCGGCCGAGCCGGAGGCTGGCCCGAAGGGCAAGCGCGGTGAGCGGGCCGAGGAGTGGCGCAAGCGTCGCCAGGCCCGGGTGCTGCTGCGGAAGAACACCCTGCACGGCGAGGCCGTCGTGCAGACCAAAGACGGCGGCACGAAGACGGTCGTGGTGCAGCGCGGTGAGGTCACCGCGGTCGACGGTGACTCGGTGACCGTGAAGTCCACCGACGGCTTCACCCTGACCTGGACGTTCGGCGACAAGCTCCAGGTGATCGAGCGGCGGACGACGATCCAGTCGAGCGACGTCAAGGTCGGCACGAAGATCGGTGTCGCCGGCGCCAAGGACGGCGACGCCACCGTCGCCCGGTTGATCGTGGTGCCGTTCAAGCAGCAGTAGTTCGGGCAGACCCGGGACGGAGCCGGCGCGGACCACCGCGCCGGCTCCGCGCGGTCAGTAGACCCGGGACCCGATGAAGTCGTCGTGCCCGTACCCGACGGGGTTGGCGAACGACCGGGACTCGAAGGACCACTGCTGCCGGCTGCTGGTGGAGCAGCCGGCCAGCCGCAGCCGCGGGGTGCCCAGCCACGGGTTGTCGAACGCCACGCAGAGGTTGGTCGCGCCGGCCGGCTTGAGCTGGTTGCCGGCGAAGACGAACTTCTGGTCGGCACCGCCGTGGCAGTCGTAAATGTTGATCGCCGTGCCGGCGGTCAGCGAGCCGCCCGCCACGTCCAGGCAGCGGTCGTGCGACAGCTCCGAGTGCAGCGACTGGCGGGCCGGGTCGTACCAGAAGCCCTGGTTACGGCCGCCGTGGCAGGCGTACGACTGCTGGACGGTGCCGTTGCGCGAGTCGTACCCCCTGCCGTCCACGCAGGTGCCGGTGGCGGCGTTGCGCAGCTGCTTGAACTCCAACAGCCCGGGCTGGAGCACGCCGGTGCCGGTGCTGGCCGGGTCGACGCAGGTGGCCCGCTGGAGGCCTGCGTTCCAGAACTGGGTGATGCACTGGGCGAACATGCCGTGCCCGCGGATGTTGGGGTGGAACGACTGCCGGGCGGCGTTCTCGTCCCAGATCCCCACCTCGATGTAGAGGCCGCGGACCGAGGTGTTGTCGGTGCAGACCTCGTGGCCGTGGAAGAGCCGGCTGGCGTCGAGGTAGCGGGTGCCGGTGTTGGTGGCCGCCGCCCGCAGCGCCGACTCGAACAGCGGCACCGCCTTGTTCCGCGCGAACGCGGCGTCGGCGAGGTAGAGCAGGCAGCCGCCCCCGTACCAGCCGGGGAAGTTCGGGTTGTCCTCCACGTCCGGGCTGCCCGGGCTGGGGTACGACATCAGCACCAGCTCGTAGTCCGACCGCAGGTAGCCGGCGTTGGTCATGGTCTGCCGGATGGAGGTGAGCGCCTCCTCCACCGCGCGCCGGCTGCCGTCGGTGCGGATGGTCCACTGATCGGTGTAGGTCGGGTAGCAGGGGCCCTGGAAGAAGACCCGGCGTACGGCGCAGTCGGTGGCGACCGGTCCGAACTGGATCGTGCCGTCGCCGTTGGCGCCGACGACCACCCAGATCAGCTTGACGTGCGTGTTGCGCGCCTTGATCGCCAGGTAGTCGCCCTGGTTGAGCTCGTTGTGCTGGGTGGGGCCACCGGCGACCAGATTCCACGGGGTGGCGCCGGAGCAGGCGAGGTTGTACCGGGCGTCGGACGGAATGCCGGTGCGGAACACCGCCTGGTCGTACGAGCGGTCGCACCAGTTGCCGTTCTGGTGGGTGCCGGGCACGTAGTTGCCCACACCCTCGCCGGAGATCTCGCTGTCGCCCATGGTGACCAGGGCGGTGCGGCGCTGCTCCAGCGGCCGGATCTCCGGTGAGCTGTAGAGCGCGGTGGCCTCGGCGGCGCGGACCGCTTCGAGGTTCGTCGGGAGTGGCTGGACGGCCGGACGGTCGTCGGCGGCGGCCGAGGACGCCGGCCCGAGGAGCATGGGCAGGACGAGGGCGGCGGCGGAGACGACGGTGAGTGCCCGCCGTCGGATCGCCGGTGCGCGCCTGGTGGGGGAGCCAAGCATCGACGCACTCCTTTCCGCTCGATCGCAGGACGTCGATCGAGTTACCGGAAGGTAACGCGGGCGATGCACGGATGTGAATATGTCTCGGAAAGGTTTCCGCCATCTGCGCGGCGGGTGCCGTCTTGTCCCCGGGCGTCGCCTCAGCCCCCGCCGACTTGCGGCGTGTCGCGGTGTCCCGGGCCGCCGGGCGGGGTGGGGCGGTCAGCGGCCGGGCGGCAGGGCGTAGCCGACGTAGTCGCGGAACTCCAGCGTCCAGCCCGCCGGCACCAGCTTGGCGCACGCCGTACGGCTGCCGGTGCAGACGATCGCGTCCACCGAGGCCGGGTCGGCCGGGGGCCGGTCGGGCAGCACCGACTGCAACGCCACCAGCTCCGGCGAGCGGCCCTCCTCGTCGCGCAGCAGCAGCCACCAGGGGTACTCCCAGTTGTCGTTCTGTTGCACCAGGCCGATCCGGCGGGCGTCACTCGCCCGTACCGCCGCCGCGGCCCAGCGGAACTCCTCGGCCCACTGCCGGCGGCGCAGGAAGCGGGTGTCCCACTCGGAGGTGGTGAAGACCGAGCCGGCGCCGACCAACCGGCGCGGGAAGCCGTACGACAGGGCCAGCACGCCGGCCAGCGCGGAGGCGGCGAGCATGCTCACCACCAGCCCGGCCGCGACCGAACGCCGCCCGGGCCCGAGCCGGCGCCGCAGCAGCGCGTCCAGCCAGAGTCCGGCCAGCGGCACGGCGGCCACCAGCGCGTAGAGCAGCAGGCGGTTCCCCCAGGGCTGCCACTTGATCGTCGCCGTGTGCAGCCCGGCGGCCACCACCACCGCGACCGCGTACGCCCGCAGCGCCGCCGGCGCGGTCGGGCTGATCCGGGCCGGTCGGGTCAGCGCGAACACCGCCCCCAGCAGCGCCAGCGTGCCGGCCAGCGGGAACGCCACCCGGTCCTCGTCCGGGTACCAGGCCGGCACCGGGAAAACCTCCCGGCCGAAGGTGATCGCGCGGTCCTGCGGGTCGACGCCGATCGCCCGCGAGCCGTCCGTGATCGCCCCGGCCGTGCCGGTGCGCAGCGGCGCGAGCGGGGTGTCGAACGCGGTGTGGCCGATCCGCAGCGCGTTGACCAGGATCGACGCCGGGTCGTGCCGTTCCATCGGGATGGACTCGCGGAGTCGGGGCGGGCCGAGCGGGTGGCCGAACTCTACGGTCACCCGGGCCAGGAACGGGCCCACCACCGCCGCCGCCACCAGCAGCACCAGCAGCGATCCGGCAACCGTCCGCGCCACCCCGGCAGCGCCACGACCCGCACCGGCCGACGCCGAGCCCGTCGGCGTCACACCTGTCGGCGTCGAGCCCGCCAAGCCCGAGCCCGAGCCCGCCAAGCCCGAGCCCGCCAAGCCCGAGCCCGCCAAGCCCGAGCCCGCCGGCACCGGGCTGGCTGACGCCGAGCCCGTGCCGCCCGTCGCCGAACCTGGACCCACGTCCGTCAACGCCGGGCGGATCGCCAGGCGGAGCTGAGCGACTCCCCAGAGCACCAGCAGCGGTCCGACCGCGAGCAGGCCGCTGGTCTTGGTCAGTGCGGTCAGGCCGGTGGCCGCGCCGAGCGCGAGCAGGCTCCCGACGTCCGCGCGCCGGCGCAGCCCGCCCAGCGCCAGCGTCCCGGCGCAGCCGGCCCAGGCGGCGGCCACCAGGTCGGTCTGGGTGCTGGTCGCCTGGAGCGCCACCATCGGCGTGGTGGCCAGCAGGAACGCGGTGAGCAACTGGGCCCGCCGCCCGCCGCCGAGCTGCGCGACGACCCGGGTCGCCACCACCAGGCAGCCCAGCGCGGCGGCCCACTGCACCAGGTTGTGCAGCGCGTCGCCGCCGGTCAGCAGGCGCAGGTGCAGCAGCAGGTACTCCGCGCCGGGCGGGATGGTCACCTGGCGGTGGATCGCGGTGGGCCAGAAGTCGAGGCTGCCCTGGGCGACCCAGTGCTCCACCTTCGGCAGGTGGTAGGTCTGCGAGTCGAAGTTGTTGGGCTCGGCGAGCAGCGCGACGAGCAGCTCCACCAGCACCAGCCCGCCGACCGTGCCGGCCAGCAGCCGCTCGCCCCGGCTCGCCGTACCCCGGAAGTGGGCCAGCCGGGCCCGGACGCCGGCCAGGGCCGACGCGAGGCCGCCCGGCGCGGACGCCGGGGGCCGGGCAGTGCCGGACGGGCCGGCGGGGGAGACGGGCGTGGCGGCCGGGCCGGCGCCGGACGCCGGGGCGCCGGTCGCCGCCCCGACGAGCGTCCCGGCCCGGGCGGCGGGCGCCACCGCGGCGGACGCCACCGCCCCGCGGCGCCGCCACGGGCGGGCCGCCGCCACGGTGGCGGCGAGGAAGAGCAGCCAGGCCACGGCGACGGCCGGCAGGGTGAGCGCGCGCAGCGCGCCCAGCAGTTCCACGGTGAGTACGGCGAAGACGCCGGTCAGCAGCGCGGCGTGGACCACGGCCAGGCGCAGCGGGGCGACCGCGTCCGGGCGGCGGGTCCACAGCACCGAGGTGAGCACCACGAACGCGGCGACGGGCGCCACTACGACCATCCAGCCGGCTGCCGACATGGGCGGAAGTTAACACCATGTTCCTGAAGGGTGGGTGCCCCCTGGCCGTGGTGGCGGCCTCCCTGGCGCTGAGCAGCCACGCTAGGCTAGGGCCGACTTACTGTCGCCACCGTGGAGATCCCCGTGAAGCTCTCGATCCTCATGCCGGTCTACAACGAGGAAGAACGCATCGCGGATGCCCTCAAGCAGGCATTGGCGGTCGATTACCCGTGCGAGATCGAGCTGGTCGTGGTCGACGACGGCAGCCGGGACGGCACCGGTGAGATCCTCGGCCGGGCCGACGACGCCCGGCTGCGGGTCATCACCCACCAGCGCAACGCGGGCAAGGGCGCGGCCATCAAGACGGCCGTGGACAGCGCCGAGGGTGAGTACATGGTCATCCTCGACGCCGACCTGGAGTACGACCCGCAGGACATCCCGCGCCTGCTCGACCCGGTGCTCGACGGCCGCGCCACGGTGGTCTACGGCAATCGCACCTTCGGCAGCCACAGCGCCTACAGCTTCTGGTACGTGATGGGCAACAAGGGCGTCACGATGGCCGCCAACGTGCTGTTCAACTCCTACATCGGCGACCTGGAGACCTGCTTCAAGCTGATGCCGGTCGCGCTCTACCGCTCCCTCGACGTCCGCTCCCGCGGCTTCGGCATGGAGGCGGAGGTGACCGGCAAGCTGCTGCGTCGCCGCATCCGCCCGTACGAGGTGCCGATCAGCTACCGGGCGCGCGGTCGCGAGGAGGGCAAGAAGATCACCTGGAAGGACGGCGTCGAGGCGCTCTGGATCCTCGGCCGGGAGCGCACCCGCCGCCGTCCCGCCGGCTCAGCCCCGCGCTGACGCCGTCCGCAGGAAACCGTCGACCGACCGGCGCAGGCCGTCGGCGTCCAGCCCGTGCCAGCGGGTGTGGTCCTCCGCCGTGCCGTAGCGCCGCAGGTCCGACCGGCCCACGCCGAGGCTGAGCAGCCGGTGCGGGCGGTCGGCAAGCGCCTCCGACACCACCCGGGCCGAGGTGCCGGCCAGGTAGGGCTCGACCAGGATCACCTCCGAGCCGGCCAGCTCCCGCAGGCCGGCGGTGTCGAACGGCCGCGGCCGGTGGGTGTAGGCCACCGTCACCGGCAGGTCGGCCACGGCCGCGAGCGCCGCGTCCAGCACCGGCCCGACGGCCACCAGCAGCGCCGCGCCCGGCCCGGCGTCCCGCAGCACCCGCAGCGCACCGTCCCCGCCGTACGGGCGGCTGTTCTGCTGGGTCGACAGCCGCAGGTACGCCGAGTCCCGCCCGCACACCACGTCGCGCAGCAGCCCCGGCACCTCGTCCGGGTGGCCGGGCACGTGCACGGTCCAGCCGTTCAGCGTGTCGAGCAGGCTGACGTCCGCCGGGCTGAGGTGCGTCCGGCCCGCCGCCGCCCGGTCGTACGACGCCCCGACGCTGACCAGCACCGCGCCCACCCCCTGGTGGTCGAGGTCCAGCTTGATCTGCTCGTACGCCCGCTCGACGAGGAACGGGGCGTAGCTGTGCACGATCGGGCGTTGCCCGGTCAGCGCCAGGCCGCCGGCCACCCCCATCATCAACTGCTCCCGGATCCCGACGTTGAGCACCCGGTCGGGGTACCGGCGGGCGGCCGGGGCGAACGCGGCGGCCGAGATGTCCGCCAGCACGATGGTGGTACGCGGATCCGCCAGCAGTTCGGTCGCGCTGGCGACGAAGGTTTCCCGCATGCCCTCATTCCCCGTTCTCGACGACCGCGACGACGACGTGCGGCCGGTGCTTCTCGTGCCCGGTGAGGGCGGCGTGCAGGGCGTCGTGGTTGCGTCCGTCGACGGTGGCGGCGGTCCACCCGTTGACGGTGAACCGGGTGGCCACCCCGCCCGGCCAGCCGTGGCTGGCGGAGCGGTTGTCCAGCACGATCGCGGTCAGGTTGGCCAGCCCGGTCGCCCCGGCGTACGCGATCGCCTCGTGGTTGGAGCCCTCGTCCAGTTCGGCGTCGCCGAGCAGGACGTACACCCGGGGGTCGGGGCGACCCTGGGCGCGCAGTCCCAGCGCGGTGCCCACGCCCAGCCCGAGGCCGTGGCCGAGCGAGCCGGAGCCGATCTCCACGCCGGGCACCAGCAGCCGGTCCGGATGGTCGCCGAGGCGGCTGTCCGGGCCGCCCTGGTCGTCGAGCCAGTCGGCCGGGACGAAGCCCTTCGCGGCGAGCACCGCGTAGTAGCCGGCGACGGCGTGCCCCTTGGAGAGCAGGAAGCGGTCCCGTTCCGGGTCGTCCACGGTCTGCGGGGTGATCCGCAGGATCCGGTCGTACAGCACCCAGAGCACGTCGACGGTCGAGTAGACGTTGGGGCCGAACTCGCGGCCGGCGCGCAGCCGCTCCAGCGGTGCGGCGACCGGACCCGGTACGGGTGGGGCGGTGGCGGTCGTGGTGGTCATGCGGCTAGCCTGCAAGTTGAAGTCAACTTCAACTCAAGGCGACTGATGCACGAATCACTCACCATCGGGCAGCTCTCCACCCGCAGCGGCGTGGCCCCGTCCGCGCTGCGCTACTACGAACGGCTCGGCCTGATCCGCGCCGAACGCACCGGCGGCAACCAGCGCCGGTACCCGCGCACCGAGCTGCGCCGGGTGGCGTTCGTCCGGATCTCGCAGCAGGTCGGCATCTCGCTGGAGGAGATCCGCGAGGCCCTCGACTCGCTGCCCGCCTCCCGTACCCCCACCCCCGACGACTGGGCCGCCCTGTCCAGGGTCTGGCGGGAGCGGCTGGACGAGAAGATCCGGCTGCTCGGCAAGCTCCGCGACGACCTGGACGGCTGCATCGGCTGCGGCTGCCTGTCGTTGCAGCGCTGCACCCTCTACAACCCGGGCGACTCGCTCGCCGGCGAGGGGCCCGGCGCCCGGCTGGTGCTGCCCCGACCGGGAAACGGTGCCGTCACGGCGTCGTGAGCAGCACCTTGCCCACGTGCTCGTTCGACTCGACCAGCCGGTGCGCCTGCGCCGCCTCGGTCATCGGCAGCCGCCGGTCCACGATCGGCCGGATCCTGCCGGCCTCCACCAGCGGCCAGACCTGCTCCCGGACGCCCCGCACGATCTCCGCCTTGTCGTCCAGCGGGCGGGAGCGCAGCGCGGTCGCGGCCACCGAGGCCCGCTTGGCCAGCAGCGCACCCAGGTCCAGCTCGGCCTTGCGGCCGCCCTGCATGCCGATCACCACCAGCCGGCCGCCGTCGGCCAGCGCCGCCACGTTCCGGCCCAGGTAGGAGGCGCCCATGATGTCGAGGATGACGTCCGCGCCGCGACCGTCGGTGGCCCGGCGGACCTCCTCGACGAAGTCCTGCTCCCGGTAGTCGATCGTGTGCGCGGCGCCCAGCTCCCGCAGCCGGTCGTGCTTGGCCGCGCGGGCGGTCACCGCCACGGTCGCGCCGAGCGCCACCCCGAGCTGGACGGCGAAGGTGCCGATCCCGCTGCCACCGCCGTGCACCAGCAGCGTCTCGCCCTTGCCGAGCCGGGCCAGCCGCACCACGTTCGACCAGACCGTGCAGGCCACCTCCGGCAGCGCCGCCGCGTCGACCAGGTCCACGCCGGCCGGCACCGGCAGCAGCTGCCCGGCCGGCACGACCACCCGCTCCGCGTACCCGCCGCCGGCCAGCAGCGCGCAGACCTCCTGGCCGACCTCCCACCCGGTCACGCCCGGACCGACCGCGCCGACCACCCCCGAGCACTCCAGCCCCGGGTACGCGGGCGCGCCCGGCGGCGGCGGGTAGTGCCCCTGCCGTTGCAGCAGGTCGGCCCGGTTCACCGCGCTGGCCCGCACGTCGACGACCACCTCACCCTGGCCGGGCTCCGGGTCGGGTACCTCCGCCCAGACGAGTGCCTCGGGTCCGCCGGGTTCCGGAATCGTGATCGCGTGCATGGCCCAGTCTTACCCGATCCGACCCTCGGTCCACGCCCGGCCCAGGATCTCGTCCACCGTCTGCGCCGGGGTCTGCTCCGAGGTGTCCAGCCAGAGCCCGATCCGCGGCGTGTCGGCCCGGAACCCGGCGTCGAAGTCGGCGACCGGCCAGTCGCCGTACCCCGTCTTGGGTCGCGCCTGCTCGCGGGCGGCGACCACCTCGGGTCGCGGCGCGAGCACGACCACCAGCAGCGGCCGGTGCCGGATCCGTTCGACCATCGCCGGCAGCTCCGGCCCGACGACGACGTCCTGGAGTACGACGGTGAAGCCGGCTTCGACGTACCCGTCGGCGGTCTGCGCGGCGAGGTCGTAGCGGAGGCGGAGCTGACGCCACGCCTCCTCGGAGAGCTCGGCGGTCATCTCCGCCCGACCGTTGACCACCATCCGCCGGAAGAGGTCACCACGCACGTGCACCGAGCGGGGCAGCCGTATGGCCAGCTCCTCGGCCACTGTGGACTTGCCGGCTGCCATGATCCCGGTGATCAGCACGATCGTCGGTGTGTCCCACATCAGGGCATCCTCCCAATAGGGGTGGGAGGCCGGTTCCGGCGTGCGGCGTCCGTGGCAGACTAGGCACCGGCCGTACGCCCGAGGGTGACGGTCCGGGAGGGTTCGCCTAGTGGCCGATGGCGCTGGTCTTGAAAACCGGTAAGGGCAGCGATGTCCTTCGTGGGTTCGAATCCCACACCCTCCGCCGCTCGGCCCCATGACCAGCGCAAACGACGGTCAGGGGGCGTGCGCGCGCGTGCGGGCATGGCCGGCTCGGCCCGATCCAGCATGATTGTCGCCGTGCGCTACTTGATCTCTCACCCCGACGCATTGGCCGACCTTGGCGATCTGGACGTCGCGCTGTACGACGGCACTCAACCCGTGCCCGAGAATCTCGACGACGTCGAGTTTTATGCGGTTCCGTACGGGATCATTGACCCGCGCTTCTGCGAGCCCATCGCCCGGATGCCCCGGCTCAAAGTGGTGCAGACCGTGACCGCCGGCTACGACCATGTCCTGCCGTACCTGCGGCCCGGCCTGACGCTGGCCAACGGCCGGGGCGTGCACGACGCGGCCACCGCCGAGCTGGCCGTGGCGCTCACCCTTGCCGCCCGGCGCCGGCTGCCGGACTTCGTCCGGGCGGGAGGCGAGGGCCGCTGGGCCTCGGGTTGGTCGACCGGGCTGGCTGACGCCCGGGTGCTGATCGTCGGGTACGGCTCGATCGGCGCCGCGATCGAGCGCCGGCTCGCTGGGTTCGAGGTGGAAATCAGCCGGGTGGCACGGAGCGCCCGCCCCGGCGTACGGCCAGTTTCCGACATTCCGGAGCTGTTGCGACGAGCGGATGTCGTCATCCTGGCCACGCCGCTGACCCCGGAGACCGAGGGCCTGGTCAACAAGGACTTCCTCGCCAGAATGGCCGACGGCGCCCTGCTGGTGAACGTGTCACGGGGGCGGGTGGTGGACACCGAGGCGCTGCTCGCCGAGCTCAGCGCGGGCCGGCTGCACGCCGCCCTGGACGTCACCGAACCCGAGCCGCTGCCCGCCGACCACCCGCTGTGGTCCGCACCGAACGTCCTGATCAGCCCGCACGTCGGCGGCCTGACCGCCGCGTTGGCGCCCCGGGCCCGCCGGCTGCTGGTCGACCAGGTCCGGCGGTACGCGGCGGGCAAGCCGCTCGCCAACGTCGTTATCGGGCCGTAGCTGGCGGCGCTTTCAGTTCGTTCGGGCGCGGCGGCGGGGTAAGAAGGGCGGAGGACATCACGCGCACCGGAAGGACCCCCGATGACCCTGGAACGACCGATCGCCCCGGACCCGTACGAGCTGCTGCCGACCGTTTCGTCGTTCAACCTGACCAGTGACGACGTGCACAACGGCGAGCCGATGGACGCGCGGTACGCGCACGGCAGCGCCGGCGGCGAGAACATCTCCCCGCACCTGGCCTGGTCGGACTTCCCGGCCGAGACGAAGAGCTTCGTGGTGACCTGCTTCGACCCGGACGCCCCGACCGGCAGCGGCTTCTGGCACTGGGTGCTGGTGAACCTGCCCGCGTCGGTGACCGAGCTGCCCACCGGGGCGAAGGAGGCCGACCTCGGCGGCGCGTTCAGCGTCCGCAACGACTACGGCGACACCGGCTACGGCGGCGCCGCCCCGCCGCCCGGGGACCGCCCGCACCGGTACGTCTTCGCGGTGCACGCGCTGGACGTCGAGCGCCTCGACGTCGCCCCTGCGGCCAGCCCCGCCTACGTCGGCTTCAACCTGGCGTTCCACACCCTGGCCCGGGCGGTCATCCGCCCGACGTACCAGATCAAGGAGTGACCCGGGCCCTCACGATGCCGTGGGTGGCCTCCCCCGACTGGGGGGAGGCCACCCACGGATTGCAGGTTCCGGCCCCCGACCAGGTCGGGCCGGCGGGCGGGGTCAGGCGGGGACGCGGGCGACGGCGAAGACGGACTGGCCGAACGGGGGGCGGATCCGCTGCTCGGCGGCCTTGGTCGCCGGCAGCACCAGGGTGTCGTAGACCTTGACCATCGGGCCCTCCTTCGGCATCAGCCGGAAGACCTTGGTGGCCATGAAGTACCCGATCAGGCCGAGCGCGTTGGCGTAGTGCATGGTCTCGACCGTCAGCCCCGCCTCGGTCATCGCCGCCGCCAGGGTCTTCTTCGTGTAGCGGCGCACGTGCCCGGTGGCGATGTCGGCCGGGCTCATCGCGAACTGGAAGGCCGGCACGATGATGATCACCGCGCCGCCGGGCCGGACCAGGTCGCGCATGCTGCGCAGCGCGCCGACGTGGTCCTCGATGTGCTCCAGCACGTTGTACGAGACGGCCGCGCTGTAGTTGCCGCGCTCGGGGTGCGGTAGCAGCATCTGCCGTACCTCGATGGCGGGCTCGTCGGCCAGCCGCTCCTTGAGCTGCACCAGCCGGTCCGGGTCGGCCTCCGTGGCGGTGAAGCGGGGGACGTGCTGCGACCACTCGAGCGCGTAGTCGCCGAGGCCGCTGCCGATCTCGATGGGGTTGTCGCCGAGGTGGGGCACGGCCAGCTCGACGAACCAGCTCCGGTGGTTGACCGCCGTCGCGAGGCCCTCCAGGACCTCGGACTGGACGCGCTGATCCCCAGTGATTTCTGCCATGCGTCGATTCCTCACGATATGACTCGACCCGCGCCTGGACCGACAGAGTGAATCATCCGCGTCAGCCGCGGAGGAAACGGGGCACCGTGGTGGCCGAAATGCGGTCGGGTTTGGGCACGTGATCGGGGGTCGGCGAACCCGGCACATAGTACGCAGTCCTCCGAAACATGTCACGTCACCGCCATAAGCCAACTACGCTCCGAATTGTCATGACTACTCCCGAATCGGGCCCCGAGGTCGAGCGACCCGGCGTCGGGGACGCCGAGGTCGGCGACGACCACGGCGTACGGTGGCGGGAGTGCTGGCGGCAGGACGTCGCCGCGGTGTTCAGCTTCGTGCTGCTGGCACTCTGGGTGACCCTGCGACTCTGGTCGCGCCCCGGCGGTGGGCTGCGGGACAACCGGTCCGATCAGTCGCAGTTCGAGTGGATGATGGCCCACGGCGCCCGAGTCGTGACCGAATTCGCCTATCCGTTCGCCTCGGACCGGATGAACGTGCCCGACGGCGTCAACCTGATGGCCAATACTTCCGTATTGTCCATTTCAGTACCAATGACGCCGGTCACCGTCCTCCTCGGGCCGCAATGGTCATTCCTGCTCTTTCTCACCCTGGGCATGGCCGCGACCGGGACCGCCTGGTACTTCTTCCTCTCCCGGGTGGTGACCCGGTCCCGGGGACCGGCGTGGCTGGGCGCCGCGTTCTGCGCGTTCGCCCCGGCGATGGTGTCGCACGCCAACGCCCACCCGAACATCGTGTCGCAGTTCGTCGTCCCGCTGATCGCCTGGCGGACCCTGCGACTCGCCGAGCCCGGCCGGTGGCTGCGCAACGGCCTCCTGCTCGGCCTGCTGATCGTCTGGCAGGCCTTCCTCAACCTCGAGATCCTGTTGATGACCGCGATCGCGCTGGGCGTGGTGGTGGCCGCGCTCGCCATCGGCCGGCCCGAGCTGCGCCGCCGCACGCGCACCTTCCTGGCCGGGCTCGGGGTCGCCGCCGTCCTCTGCGCCGTGCTGCTGGCGTACCCGCTCTACGTGCAGCTCTTCGGCCCCGGCTCGTACCACGGGCTGTCCCGGCTGATCCGGGGCTACCGCACCGACCTGGCCGCCTTCGTGGCGTACTCGCGCGAGTCGCTGGCCGGTGACGCCCGCTCCGCCGCACCGCTGGCCAAGAACGCGACCGAGGAGAACGCCTTCTTCGGCTGGCCGCTGGTGATCCTCACCGTCGCGCTGGTCTGGTGGCTGCGGCGCAGCGCACTGGTGCTCGGCCTGGCGGTCCTCGCCGTGCTCTTCGCGGTGCTCTCGCTCGGCCGGGAGATCCAGCTCAACGGCCGGGACACCGGCGTGCCCGCCCCCTGGGCGCTGCTGGAGGACCTGCCGCTGCTGCACTCCGTGGTGCCCACCCGCTGGTCGTTGGCGGTCACGCCGGTCGTCGGGGTGCTGCTCGCGCTCGGCGCCGAACACGCCCGCCAACTGTCCCGGCGGCATCCGGGCACGCGGAGGCAGATCCGGTTCGCCACGGTCACCGTCCTGGCGATGGCCCTGCTGCCGAACCTGCCCACTCCGCTGCCCGTCACCCGCCTCGACCCGACCCCGGCGTTCGTCACCTCCGGCGCGTGGCGCCCGTACGTCGCCGGCGGACGCAGCATCGTCACCCTGCCGCTGCCCGACAACACCTACGCGGACCCGCTGCGCTGGTCGTCCCGGACCCGACTGGAGATGCCGATCGCCCGCGGCTACTTCCTCGCGCCGGACACCCGACCGGCGGCGCCCGAGCCGGACGTCGCCCTCTTCACCGCGCCGTTCCGCCGGACGAGCAACTTCTTCGGTGGCATCGCCCGGACCGGGCTGATCCCGCCGATCACCCGGCAGGACCGGGCCGCGGCGGTGGAGGACCTGCGCTACTGGCGGGCCGGGGCGGTGGTCCTCGGCCCGCACCGCAACGCCGACGCGCTGCGCTGGGCGATGACCTCGCTGACCGGGATCACCCCCACCTTCACCGGTGGGGTGTGGCTCTGGGACGTCCGGCCGCTGACGGGGTAGGCGCGGTCAGGACGGGCGGACGCAGCAGCCCTGGCAGATCTTGGGCTTCGGCAGGGTGAAAGCCAGGCAGCAGGTCCGGCGCTGCACCGTCGGCTCGCCGGTCGGACCGGGCACCAGCTCGACCAGGTCGGCCAGGTCGAGCGCGTCGAGCAGGGTGGAGATGCTGCGGACCGAGGAGCCGGGGAGGGCGTCCGCCGCGCGCAGGATGCCGTGGGCGATGCCGGAGGCGACCGAGCCGAGCAGCGTACGGGCGCCGACCCGGACCTCCGTCTGGATCGCGGCGATCATCGGGGCGAGGTGGGCGTCGAGCAGCGAGGCGCGGAGCACGCGGAGCAGCTCCGCCTCGTCGGCGACCACCCGCACCTCGGGGTGGCCGGCGAGCGCCAGCGGGTCGTTCGGTAACACCGCGACCGCGGTCGAGCCGCGCAGCCCCATGGTGAGCAGCTGGTGGTGGTCCTCGAAGTGGATCAGCACATCGGCCGGGTCGAGCAGCGGCACCCGGCGGGCCGAGGCCCAGCCGAGCACCGCCGGCAGGGCCGTCCAGTAGCTGTAGGACTTCCAGGCCAGTGCGGCGCAGGCGTGCGGGGTGCCACCCCAGCGGCGGGACGCCGCGGCGAGGAACTCGGGGAGGCGGGTGCCGTCGATCAGGCCGGTCGCCGGGCTCCAGCCGGCCTCGTCGACGACCAGCAGGCCCGGCGCGAGGCCGGGCAGGTCGTCGGTGCCGAACATGGCCCGGAGGGCGGCGGTCACCGGGGCGAGCGGCGGGGCGAGCTCGCACCCTGGCATCACCGCTGTCACCTGGTCCGTCCCCTTGTCCGAAGTGCCGTCCGTCCAGCTAAGGCTAGCCTAACCACAGCCTTCCGTATAAGGGAAGCCTCACCAAAGGCGGATCGAGAGGCCCGGGTCACTCCGTCGACGGCGCTGGCGACAGACCGGCCCGGGCTCCGCGTACTACCCGGTGCGTGAAGGTGGAAACGCGCGTGGTGTCAAGCCAAATGTCGGCAAAGTGCCAGTTGAGGTGCGGCCGGGGTGGTCGAACGTGAAGACTTGTCGTCCCGGCCGTGAGGAAGCTGATGACGACCTCCCCCCTGGAGCGGGCCGCCGAATCCTTCGCCGCGGAGCTCGCCCGACACCGCACGGGGCGAGGACTCTCCAAAAAGCAACTCGCCACGCTCATGGGCTTCGACCCGTCCTACGTCAGCCACGTCGAGGGGCGCCGGCACCGGCCCACCGAGGACTTCGCCCGCCGCGCCGAGGCCGTCCTCGACGCCAGCGGCGCGATCTGGCAACGCTTCCGGGAGTACGACCAGCTCCGCCAGGCCCGCCCCGTCCCGGCGCACCGAGAGCTGCCACCGCCCGGGCAGTGGCTGCCCCCGGGCACCGGCCTGGTCGTCGAGCGCGAGACCGCCACCCTCACCCACACCGACGAGGGCTACCACTGCGTGGTGCGCCGGCAGCTGCACAACGTCGGCACCGAACCGGTGACCCGCCACCTCGTCCGGGTCGCCGTCGACCGCTACCCCGACGACCCGGGCCGCTCCAACCGGCACCACCGGGAGCACCCGCTCACCTTCGCCGAGCTGCGGCTGCGGGCGTACCGGGACGACGGTGGCAGCCGCGAGCCGATGCACTGGCGGGCCAAGCACGACCGGGACGCGTACAAGGAGATCTGGCTGCTCTTCGAGAACGGCGACGGGCCGTTCCCGCTGCACCCGGGCGAACGGGTCGAGATCGAGTACGCGTACCACGTCGGCCGGGAGAAGTGGGGCCCCTGGTTCCAGCGCGCCGTACGCCTGCCCACCCGGCACCTGGCGGTCCGGCTGGACCTGCCGGTGGCGCTCGACCCCCGGGTCTGGGGGGTGGAGACCTCCCTCTCCGCCGACGAGGGCCCGCTGCGTACCCCGATCCGCCGGCACGACCGGGGTGACCGCGCGATCTTCGACTGGGCGACCGACGACCCGCCGCTCAACTCCCGCTACCGCCTCCAGTGGCGATTCCGGGGCGAACCGGCCGACGCGGAACGGGCCACGGCGGCCGGTCGGGCCGGCGACCGGCTGCGTGCCCTCGGCGTGCTGCCCCACGACGCCGACCTGCTGCGCCGGCCCGCCCGGCCGTTCGACCTGCCCGACGACGAGACCGCCGCCCGGGAGGTGGTCGACCGGCTCGCCGCGCTGCTGACCCGGGTCGACGAGCTGCACCCGTTCAGCGCCGGCATGGGGCTGGCCGCTCCGCAGGTCGGGGTGGACGCGGCGGCGGCCGTGGTCCGCCCCGCCGACCGGTCCGCCCCGCCGGTGGTGCTGCTCAACCCCCGGGTGGTCGACGCCAGCCCCGACACCGACGAGCAGTACGAGGGCTGCCTCTCCTTCGCCGACCACCGGGGTCTGGTGCCCCGGCCGCTGCGCATCGACGTGGAGCACGCCCGCTGGGACGGCAGCCGGATCATCACCTCGTTCGCGTACGGGATGGCCCGGCTGGTGGCGCACGAGGTCGACCACCTCCAGGGGCGGCTCTACACCGACCGGATGGCGCCGGGCGTGCCGCTGGTGCCGGTCGAGGAATACCGGGAGACCGGCCCCTGACGGCGTCCGGCGGCACGTGCGGGACGCCGTCAGGGGCCGGACGGGGACCGGGTCGCGTGCCCCAGGGGGCAGGGGCACGCGACCCGGCTTTTCGGGGGAAGAAAGTCGTTACAGGTTGCCGAAGGTGTCGTACCGGATGTTCGGCGGCGGCACCTCGTCCTCGGCGAGCGCCCGCAGGGTTGCCCGGACCATCGGGGCCGGGCCGGAGACGTAGCAGTCGTGCGTCGTCCACGGGCCGTACCGGGTGACCACGTCGGAGATCTCCCCGTGCTCGCCGTCGAAGTCCGGGTCGTCACTGCACGCCGGCGTCACCGACAGCCACGGGTGCGCGGCCATCAGCTCCTCCAGGCCCGCCAGGCCGTACAGATCGTCAGCGTGCCGGGCGCCGTAGAACACGTGCACCCAGCGGGTCCGGTTCCAGCTGGTCAGCTCCTCCACCAGCGCCTTCACCGGGGCCAGACCGACCCCGCCGGCCACGCAGAGGATGTCCCGGGTCGACTCGCGGTCCAGCGTCATCGAGCCCATCGGCGCGGCCAGCCGGAGCAGCTCGCCCGGTCTGGTCCGGCGGACCAGCGCGCCGGAGAGCCAGCCCGCCCCGGCCGGCGTACGGATGTGGAACTCCAGCACGTTGTCGTCGTTCGGGGCGTTCGCCACCGAGTACGTCCGCCACACCCGGGGGAGATGCCGGGGCGCCTCGATGCTGACGTACTGCCCGGCCTTCCAGCGCAGCGGATGCTGGAGGGCGCGGACGGTCAGCACCGCCGTGTCCGGCCCGTGCCGCTCGTGGGTCAGCACCTCGCCGTGCCAGAACGGCGGATCGTCGTCCGCCGCCGCGCCGGCCTGCATCTTCTCGCTGATCGCCGCGTACGCGTCCCGCCAGGCCTGGTCGTACTCCAGGTTCCAGCCGTCGCCGGCGGTGCTGCGCAGCGCGTCCAGCAGCGCGACGCCCATCGTCTCGTAGTGCGTGGCGGTCGCGTGGTACTTGCGGTGGTCGCGGCCCAGCGAGCGCAGGTACTCGTCGAAGCTCTCCGGGTCGTCCACCACCTGGGTCGCGGTGACGATGGCTTCCACCAGCCGGTCCCGCTGGGCGGCCATCTGCACCGGGAAGAGCTTGCGCAGGTCCGGGTCGAGGAGGAACAGCCGGGCGTAGAAGTGACCTGTCAGCCGGTCCCGGTCCTCCTCGACCAGGGTCCAGCTCTCCTTCAGCAGCCGTGCGAAGTTGTCCACGGGGCGCGCTCCTCCTCCTGACGGCGGATCGGGCCCGCATAGAATGTCCACGGAGTGTGCGCACCGGTCGCACAGGCTGTGCGACCGTTCCCGCCGGCCCCGACCGTGCGGCAGAGTGGTGCGGTGACCGTCGACGAGCTGACCCGCCCGGTGGCCCGCCGGGTTCTGGGGACCGAGACCCTGCTGGTGCTCGGGCTCTCCCTCGGCCGGTCGGCCGTCTACGCGCTGGTGTCGATCATCGCGAAGCTGGCCGCCGACGGGCCGCTGTCGAAGCAGACCGCCTCGCTCAACACCTCGCAGTCGGCCCGGCCGTGGCTGGACCTGACGTACCAGCTCCTCGGCATCGTCTTCGCGCTGCTGCCGGTGCTGCTCGCCGTACACCTGCTGGCGCGGGACCCCGGCGACCCGGCGCGGACGCTCGGGATGGACCTGCGCCGACCCGGATCCGACCTGGCCCGGGGCGCCGGCCTCGCCGCGCTGATCGGCCTGCCCGGCCTGGCGCTGTTCTGGGCGGCCGCGCAGCTCGGGATCAACGCCACCCTGGTCCCCGCCGGCCTGCCCGACCTGTGGTGGGCGGTGCCGGTGCTGATCCTCGCCGCCGTCCAGAACGCCGTGCTGGAGGAGGTGATCGTGGTCGGCTACCTGGTCACCCGGCTGCGCCAGCTCCAGTGGCGGCTCGCCGCGATCATCGCGGCGAGCGCGCTGCTGCGCGGCTCCTACCACCTCTACCAGGGCTTCGGCGCGTTCGTCGGCAACGCGGTGATGGGCGTCGTGTTCAGCCTCTTCTACCTGCGCACCCGGCGGGTGATGCCGCTGATCGTGGCGCACACCCTGCTCGACGTGATCGCCTTCGTCGGCTACGCGTCGCTGCCCAAGGAGTGGTTCAGCTGGCTCTGACCGGCCGGTAGGCGGCCACCGCGCGCGCCGCCAGCCGCTCGGCGGCGGCCGCGTCACCCGCCGCGGCGGCGAGCACCGCCGCCCCCGGCAGCAGCCGGGACGCCAGCCGCAGCGCCGCCCAACCGCCGGCCTGCGCGGCCAGTGGGGCAGCCAACCGCCAGGCGGCCTCCGCCGCGCGCGGCCACGGCCGGTCCCCCGGCCCGTCCGCCGCCCGCGCCGCCGCGAGAGCGGTACGCGCGCTCGCCGCATCCGGGTGCACCTGGGTCAGCACCAGCAGCTCCACCGCCCGCTCGCCGTCCAGCGGGTCCCGGCCGTACGCCGCCGCCACGTGCAGCACCAGGCCGGCCTGAGTCCAGAGCACCGCCGCCAGCTCCGCCACCGGCGCGAAGAGCCCGGCCGCCGCCGCCGCCGCGCCACCGGCCCCGGCCACCCGCACGAACCGCCGGCTGGCCAGCCGGGCCAGCCCGTCCGGCCCGGCATCCGGGTACGTCGCCCGCAGCCGCTGCGCCCAGTCGTGGGCGCGCGGCCCGATCCCCGCCACGGCGGCCAGGGCGAGCAGTTCGGGCGCGAAGCCGGGATGCTCCAGCAGCCGGCTCCGGATCTCCGCCAGGTCCAGTTCCCGGGTACGCACCGGAGCCGCCGGCTGCTGCTCGGTGCTGATCGCGAGGTCAGGTGTCGGTCGGGCCGTGCTGGGTCCCGGCGCGCCGGTGTCGGCGGTCGGTGCGGGGGCGTCCGGGGTGGTTCTGATCTGCTCGATCGTGGTCGAGGCTGGCCCGGGCGTCGCCTTCTTCGGTGTCGCCTTCTTCGGCGGGGTCGCCTTCTTGGGCGTGGCCGTCTTTCTCGGCGCGGCGGTGCGGCTCTCGCCCGAGGCGGTCGTCCGGCTCCGGGGCCGTGCGGTGGCGCGGCTTTGTTCGGGGACGGTCGTCTGGCTGTCGTTCTCCGCGGCCACCGAGATCTCGCCCGGGGTGCTGGTGTCGCTCTCGCCGGGGGCGCTCGGGTGGCTCTTGTCCGGCATGGTCGGGTGGCTCTCGCCGGGGGTGCTGGTGGCGCTCTCGCCTCCGGTGTCTGTGCGGCTCTCGCCCGGTGTGCCCGTGCGCGAGGTGGTTTCCTTGCGCGGGGTGGCCTTCCTCGCCGTCTTACGCCTCGTCGGCGAGGCAGGGGTTTCCGGCTGGGCGGCGTCGGGCTCTGCCGCCGGGATCGTGGGCGTAGCGCCGGAACTCACCGGACCGGTCGGCTCGGCCGCGCCCGGGGTGACCGGGGCAACAGTCGTCTGTCGCCCCGGGGGTGCCTGTCTGGCTGTCGAGGTGCTCCGCTTCCGGGCGCGGTCCGCCGCTGGTGTGTCGGCGGTCGCCTGCCCGGTGATCTCCTGCTCACCGGCTGCGCCGCCGGCCGCCGTGCCGCCGCTGGGGCTCGCACCGGCTCCCTCTCGACCCGTTGTCGGTACGTCGGCCGGGCCGGTCCCACCGGGCTCGGTCGGGATGCCGGCGCTACCCGACGCCTTCCTCGCGGGCCGTGGCTGGCGGGGCAGCGGCTGATCGGGAGTGGGTGGCTGGAACAGGACCGCGGGCGCGGCCTTCGCCGGACGGCGCTTCCCCGGCGCGGCGTCCGTACCCTCATCCCGGCCCGGCCCGGCCGCCGTCGGTGGGGCCGGGGGTGGGGTGAAGGTGGCCTTCGGAGAGCGCCGGCGGGCCCCCTCGGCGGGCTCGCGGCGGGGCGGATCGCTCGGCGTCTGCTCCTGCATGTCGATGGAGCGTAGTCGCGAACGTGACGGCGCACACGGTGAAAACACGTCGCTGCGGTAGTCGCTTTGCTCCCGGTGGGGGCGGACCTGTATCCTCGGGCGCGGTGGTCTGCAGGGGCCACCAGGGAGACTTCGCCTAGTCTGGTCTATGGCGCCGCACTGCTAATGCGGTTGGGGTCTTAAAGCCCCTCCCGGGTTCGAATCCCGGAGTCTCCGCGCGAAAGCCGGGTGTGTAGACTGGCCAAGCACCGAGCGCCCGTAGCTCAACGGATAGAGCATCTGACTACGGATCAGAAGGTTAGGGGTTCGAGTCCCTTCGGGCGCACAGCAGGTCAAGGGTCGATTTCCCGGCACGGGAGACCGGCCCTTGATCCTTTTGACCCCCACGGCTGACCCCTACGCCGACGTGTCGAAGAGGAAGCCGAGCGGGTCCACTGCATCCTGCTGCACCCGTCGCGTCGCCTCCACATAGATCGACTTGGTGACCGTGGGGGAGTTGTGCCTGAGCACGTCCTGAATCCGTTCGAGCGGCACGCCCTGGTCGTAAAGCAGCGTCGCGCACGAATGGCGCAGGTCATGCACACGAATGCCCCGGACTCCCGCCCGCTCGCACAACTGGTCGAAGTGCCGATTGATGTTGCGGGGCTCGATCGGCGTGCCGATCTTCGTCGTGAACAGCAATCCATGCTCTTGCCAGCGGTCCCCGGCCGCCTCCCGCTCCGTCCGTTGCAACGCCCGATGACCGCGCAGCACGTCGACCAGACTCCTGGATCAAGAAGCGGCTTGCCAGGTTCGCCGCGATGCTCCGCGCTGAGCCCTACCGAGGGTCGAGCGCAGCGGACGATCTCTACGAGGAGATCCGCAACCTAGACGGTTAGTGCCGGGCGCTTATGTGCCTGGCGCTACTGTCTAGTCCCACCACACGCCTGACGAATCCGTCCCAGCACATGCACGACAGCCGGCCTTGGTTGCTCAGTCGACCCGGCTACAGTCGGTCACACCTGAGCGCCTGGGCGCACTCACATGTCGAGTTGAGTACGGCTAACCTGCCGGACTTCGGTGGGGTCAGTCGAGCCGCTCGAACTGGAGGTTGGCGTGCAGGACCGCTGACCTGTTCGCGATCTCGACGCCTTCCTGGGTGAAGTCGAACGCGGCGTGCAGTACAACGTCGATGTACTGCGAATGGGCCGCACCGAACATGCGGGTGATGTCGACCGGGTTGTGGCCTCCACCCAGGTAGATGCTCGCATCAATGCAGCCAATGCGCGGGTTGATCGGGAAGTCGACGGTTCGGCTGGCAGCGCAGCGCGAGTGAGGTCTGGTTGCCGCCCAGATCAGCAGACGAGATGCCTCAGGCTCCTCCTCCCGGGCCCGGGTACTTGAGAGTTACCTCGGCGGCCCAGCCCATACCCCCTGGCGGTTGCTGCCACTCGGCAGCACGCCTCTTCGCGATCGGCAGGTTGGCCCACCGCTTACGCGCCGCCTGCCGGCTGGCACCCACCGCCGCGCCAAGCTCCGGATATCCGGCACCGTACTGCACCGCTTCCTCCGCGCTTGCCGAAACAAGATCGGCGAGCAGGCCCCGCATCTGCTCGCCAACTGTCATGCGCGCGAGATGAGTCCGCATCCGCTCTGGCTGGCTCGGCTCGTGGTCCGCCCTACGCCTGGCATCCAGTTCGGGCTCCTCGAGCCGCTGTGCCCAACCGATGGCGATCGTCCTCAACTGCCACCGCATTTCCTGCCGCTCATCAGGTGTCAGATCCCGCATGACCACGCCCTCCTCAATGGCCTCACACTTCAGAGTCCACTCGACAACCAGGGTTGTCAACCCCTGTGCGCGTATCACTGGCAGCTGCGCCTGACCGCAGCGGTGACAGGTAGACGATCTGACCGGGCTCCAGCCGCAATAGGTCGTCCGAAAGTTCGAGCACGACGGGCATGTTAGGCGCCGAGTCAGGCGCTCTGCCCTCACGGGCCTACGTGATATCAGTTCCCGGACTGCGCCGGGCGCACTCTTCTGCCGCGATCCGATCGCTACGGGGCGTGGCAGCCCATCGCCGGCGGTTCGGCCATGCCGCGATGCGCGCCCGTGTCGCGGACCGTGAAGGCTTCCGCGGCGCCCTTTGAGGATCATGTCGGGCATCAGGTGGGACGTGAGCGTCAAGCATGTCCCGTGACGGGACATTGGGATGCCGGCAACGACTGCCGAATTGCGCTCTATCAGATCAAGGCGGCCCGCAAGCGGGCCGCGCCGGCCCGGCCCCGGCCTGCTGGCGACCTGCGGCCGGCATCGGCCGGGCCGGCCGGCCACGCTGACGGGACAAGAGCACGAGGGCTGAGGCGGGACGATCGCCATCGGGTTGCTCTCCGTCGAGGTTGGGGCGATCGGCTGCCGCGCAGCGGAGCTGCTTGCCCCCGGATTCTCGTGGGCACCGTCCGCGGTTCGATGACGACGAGGACCAGGGCGTGACCCGTCCCCCGGATGCCGAATTCTCTACGCCGCCCGCCCGGCGTCAAGGGCGCTGCGCGTCGGCACGCCGATGGCCTACGGCCACCCTTGACTCCGACCGGGCGACGCAGACTTTGGCATCTATCCGGGGGACGGGGGCAGCATGGCGGCCAGTCCGCATCGAGTCCGCACGAGCGCGAGCGCAGACCGAGAACGATGCGAGACGACGAGAAGCCCCCGCGCAGGTCAGGCCGGGGGAGCCCAGGTCATCGCGCAGGGGCAGCTTGATCTCGGCATCTATCGGGTGAGGGGGAGGAATGGCGAGTCACACCTCATCACAGCGAACAGCTCGACCTTGCTCCGGGGCATACTGCCGCTCCCTCAGACAAGCCCCTCGCGAAGGAATCGCGCTCAGCGCCTCGTCTCGTACCTGGTCAAGACCACGCCGCCGGGGAACGTCCGCGTCTCCACCAGGTTCAGGTTCACCCAGCTTTCCAGCGCGGTGAAGAACGGTGTGCCGCCGCCCACGAGGACCGGATGGGTGACGATCTCGTACTCGTCGATCAGCCCGGCCCGCATGACCGCCCCGGCGAGCGTTGCGCCACCGACCCTCATCGGCCCGCCGTCCTCGGCCTTGAGCCGGGTGATCTCGGCGATCGCGTCGCCGGTGACCAGGCGAGTGTTCCAGTCGACCTTGTCGATCGTTGAGGAGAACACCACCTTCGGCGTGTCCCGCCAGTTCCGCGCGAACTCGATCTGCGCCGGGGTGGCGCCCGGCTGCTGGTCGCCGGTCGGCCAGTAGGCGCTCATGGTCTCCCACAGTTGGCGCCCATACAGAAACAGGCTGATCACCCGCTCCTGATCGAGCCACCACTGGAACAGCTCATCGCTCGGCCCGCTCCAGCCGAGGTCGTCGCCGGGCGCGGAAATGTAGCCGTCCAGGGTCAGGTTCATGCCGTAGATCAGTTTCCGCATAGCGCCATGCCTTCCGTCAGTCGGTCTCGGAAGACTAGACCAGTCGAGCGGAGGAAACTGATCGGTGCGCAATCTGTTCATACGGACCCGGCTCCTGACCCTCGCTCAAGACTTCCAAGCCGCTCGTCCCGTACACCTTGGTTCGTGCCATTAGCGTGCCATTAGGGCGGGTAAACCACGGTCACTCGCGAGCATTGGTCGAGGCACTTACACGCGGCGAAGATGCCTTCATGATGGCTTCGCTCGATTTCCCAAGCTGCCAGTCTCGGACCCCAGCCTGACCCCAGCACGACGCCCACAGCCGCCACCGGATGAACGCCGGCCACGAGCCAGCGGGCAGGCGAGGCGGGTAGCAGCGGATGCGGAACGCTCCTACGGATCAGAAGGTTAGGGGTTCGAGTCCCTTCGGGCGCACAGAGCAGGGAGAAGCCTCCGACCAGCCGAAACGGCAGGGGTTGGGGGCTTTTTCCTGTCCGCCAGAATCAGCCTTCGAGCGGACGTGGGAGCCAGGCTGGGAGCCACCGGCTTCCTCACTGCCCGAACAGTGCACGGGACATGGCCTCCGCAGCAGAACGGCGATCGCCTTCCATTAGGTGCCCGTAGACATCCTTGGTGATCGCGGCCGACGTATGCCCGAGGACTTCCGACACCACATGCAACGGGGTGCCCTGGGCGAGCATGAGCGACGCACCAGAATGGCGAAGTTCGTGCGGGTGCCAGTGTCCGAGCCCGGCCCGCTTGCACAGCGCCGAAAACCGGTGGGAGAAGTTGTCCGGATCGAGGGGCGTACCCACCTCGCTGGGGAAGACCAGGCCGTGATCCTGCCACGCCTCACCGGCGGCCAACCGTTCCTCCGCCTGCCGAGCCCGATGCCGACGCAGCAGCTCCACCAGCTGGGGCGTGAGGTACAGCGTTCGCCGGGAGCGCCGCGTCTTGAGTTCGCTGACTACCAGGCACGTACGGCGGCCGGCCACGTCCGGGTTGCGCTCCTTGATTCGCTTGACGCTGTGCGTCACCAGGAGCGTGCCAGCCGACCAGTCCAGTCGATCCCAGCGCAGCCCGAGCGCTTCACCCCGCCGCAATCCGTAGGCGAGCATGATCGTCACCAGGGCTTCCTTGCGTTCACCCCGGATTCCGGCCAACAGAGTCCGTGCCTGCTCGGGAGTCAGCGTGCGTCCCTCCTTGGCGACCACGCGAGGAGCCGCCGACAGCGCAGCGACGTTCCGCGCGACGAGGCCTCCCGCTCGGCCTGGCCCAACGCCTTCCGCAGCGCCGTTCGCTTGGTCGCTGAACGATCTACCGGAGACCTCGCCATATGTCGATCTTCGACACGCCGAACGGTCACTCCAGCGGGCACCACCGCCGACTCGACGGGCCCTAGCATCGTCGGCATGGCAACGCGGCTTGTTCAAATCAACATGAAGGCTCGGGACGACTCCGCGCTGGGCGGTTTCTGGGCGGAGGCGCTCGGCTGGGGAGTCTCCAGCGAGGGACCCGGCGTGACCAACCTCGAACCCGAGGGCTTCGTCTACCCCGACCCCGTCGCCGTCTGCCTCGACCTCATCGTCTCCCCGGAACCCAAAACGGTGAAGAACCGCGTGCACGTCGACCTCGCCACCACCTCGGCGGCCCATCAGGCGGAAGTGGTCACGCGCCTGAAGGATCTCGGCGCAACACCCGCCGACGTAGGCCAGGGCGACGTCCCATGGACGGTCATGGCCGACCCAGAGGGCAACGAGTTCTGCGTGCTGGACCCCCGACCGCTCTACCGAGACACCGGACCGATCGCCGCGGTAGTGGTCGACTGCGCGGATCCGCGAGCCATGGCCCGCTTCTGGGGCAAGGCCATGGACTGGACCCTGCACGAGGTGACCGACCACAACGCGGTACTGCGCTCCGCCAAGGGCGTCGGCCCATATCTGCAGTTCCTCCGCACACCCGACGTGAAGACCGTGTGGAACCGCGTCCACCTCGACGTCCGCCCATACCCAGGTGACGACCTGGAGGCCGAGGCGGCCAGACTGCGGACTCTCGGCGCCACCGCCATCGACCTAGGCCAAAACGATGTCCCGTGGACGGTCCTCGCCGACCCGGAAGGCAACGAGTTCTGCCTCCTCGCCCCAGGCTGACCCAAACCCTCGTCAGCCGCTCACTCCGAACCCGGACCAGTCCTTCAAGCCAAGGCGGCGATCTTCACCGACGTCAAGCCGGAGACGCGCCGCCCCGACCGGCCGGTACCGCCGATGGCCGCTACCGCCGAGGCCGGGGCGGTTGTGCATCTGCTGGCCACCGCCATCGAGGAGGGCCGGGACCTGTCCTCGATGAGCGGCATCCTGGCCGACAGCTCCTATCGTCTGCTGCCTGCGTGCCTGCCTGCCTGCCCGGCCTCACTTCAGGTGCCGGGCGAAGAACCGGTTCCCGTCGTCCCCCTCGAACTGCGGGACGCCGGTGTGCCCGCCCATATTGGCGTGCAGCGTCTTCTCCTTGGAGCCGAAGGCGTCGAACAGGTCCAGGGCCAGCTGCCGGTCGTTTCCTTCGTCGTCCCACTGCAGCAGGACCTGCAGCGGAATGGTGACCTGCCGGGCCTCCTCGAACATGGTGCGGGGCACGAAACTCCCGGCGAACAGAAGGGCGGCCGAGATGCGCGGCTCGACCACCGCCAGCCGGAGGCCGATGGCGATCACGCCTCCCGCGTACCCGACCGGGCCGCCGATCTCGGGCAGCGAAAGGAGGGCGTCCAGGGTGGCCCGCCATTCCGGGACCGCCTTTTCGACCAGCGGAAGGACGAGCCGGTCGACGATCTCGTTGTCGACCGGCTCGCCGGCCTCCAGCGCCCGGCGCAGGTCGGCGCGGGCCTCCTCGGCGGCGGCGGAACGGGGCCGGTCACCGCTCCCGGGGAGCTCGATGGTGGCCGCGGCGAAGCCCTCCGCTGCGGAGTGCCGGGCCCGGGCCACCAGGCGGGGGTACATCATGTGCAGTCCGCCGGGGTGGCCAACCAGGATCAGCGGCGCCGGTACGGATGCGGATCCGGGCGTCCACAAAATGCCAGGGATGTCGCCGAGGGTGAATTCGCGCTCGAGGACACCGTCGTCGAGGCGCTGTTCGGAAGTGAATCGCAAGGTCGTGCCTTTCGGAGTGCTCTTGAACGGCGCTCCCGGACGACCTATCGTCCGACCGTGACCCCAGAGGGGAGCACCCATGTCGATACGTTCACGGGTACCACCTCCTCGGTCTCTGGCACGGCCTCCGGAAAGGTAGCAGTGGTCGCCGTGGTCTGCCAACGGGTTTTGCGGAGGCTCCGTGGCCGGACACGACACCGGCGGACAGTCGTCTTGATCCTTGCAAGGCGAGGGTCGGCGATCGCTTCCGGCCGTCGGCCGCAGCGATCACCCGGCGTGCCATTACCGTGCCATTGGGCGGGGACAACAGGGGTCAGCTGAGGCCACGAGAGACCGCCGAGACCAGGCCGCCATCCCGGTGGCCTGCCGGAGTGTTTGACGGCTGACCTAGATCTTTCGACCGAGCATCACCGTCAGTGATCGTGCCGGTCACCGAGCCGGGGACCCGCTCACGCCGGACATAGTGCGGCGATGAACGTCTCCTGGTTGGCCTCGGTGTAGGCGAGTTCGCGTTGGGTCCAGGCGAGCACTTCGGCAGAGCGTGCGTGCGGGACGGAGGCCACCTGGTCGTCGAGGATGTCTCGCCAGAACGCCTCGTTGCGACGTAGGCGCTGGCGGATCGCGGCTGGTAGGCGGCCACGGTCGGCCGGGCTCAAGCCGTAGGCGTCGGCGAGGTTCCGCACCTGGCGGGCTTGTTCTGTCGCGGGTCCCCGGTCGGGCCGTGACGAGATGCACCAGGCCCACGCCATGTACCCGACGTCCTCTAACGGGTGGCCAGGCGCCGCGAAGTCGAAGTCGATGAACGCGACCGGTTGGCCGTCACGAAAGACCGTGTTGTTCGGACCGGGGTCATGATGGCAGACCACCTCACCCCGGAGGCTGGACGCCAGCTCTCGCGTGGCGTCATGCAGTTGTCGCAGCAGCGTCGCTGCCTGTCCGACCTGGTCGTCGGTGAAGTGCTGCCATCGTGGATGAACATGGCCGGGCACGAACGACAAGATGTGACGGCCGTGTTGGTCCCATCCCAGGTGTTTAGGGCAGCCGTCGAAGCCCGTCTTGGCGAGATGAGTCAGCAGTCGCGCCACGAACCGCGACGCGGGCGAGGCCGGGCGACGCACAGTGTCTCCAACCCGGACCACACCAGCCGTCAAGCGGCCGCCGGCCAAGGATTGCTCCACGTCATGCTCGCCGCCGTGACCCATCTCGCGACCCTAACGGCCGTCCAGACTGCATCGCCTGTAAAGGCCACCGCTGCCAGGCCGGAGGCGCTACGCCCAAGGTGGGGTGTATCGGCTCACGTAGTCGCGAGCACGGGGGAGTGGGTCCTGCCAATACTGGTTCGGCATGCGGGAGTGGTGCGTCTCGCAGAAGCCAGCGAGATCGTCCGTGATCTTGACGCGCTCCAGCGGGCGGCCTTCGAAGGCTGTGTTGACCGCCAGCAATTCCGGCTCGGGATTCCAGCCCGAGTGGTCGAACGCCCAGCCATCCCAGACCGCGTAGGCGTGGAAGACCTGCCAGCCGCCCGCGGAGCGCACCCCGGCTATCTCGATCGGCCGGTCTGGGTAGGAATCTCGGCAGACCCAGGCCAGGATGTGACACGCTCCGGCAGCGAAGAAGGCCTGGTCCGTCCGTTCCCATGCGATGCGCTGGTCTGATCGTTCGATCGGCGTCCGACGAAATGCTCCCGCTGCTTTGGCTGCCACGACCCGGAGGTTAGTGGATCGTCCGACCCGTCTGTCCATGCCGCGACGCGCGCCCCTGTCGCAGACCGTAAGGCGGGGCTTGGGGGTCATGTCAAACATCAGTTGGGACGCGATCGTCAAGCATCTCCCGGGACACGACAGGTGGGACGCACGTGGTTGCCGAATTGACCTCTTAAGAATCAAGGCGGCCCGCAAAGCGGGCCGCGCCAGCCCCCGGCCTGCTGGCGACCTCCGGCCGGCATCGGCCGGGCCGGCCGGCCACGCTTTGGGACGACAGGACCACGAAGACCTCGGGGCTCCGCCCCGAACCCCGGCCCTCCTCAGAGATGCCGCCACGGATCACCTCGCCGGGCACCACAAGGGCTACCAACCTCCCCGGACGGGGCCAAGGTCGTTTGTCCGGGAGGGCGCTCCACCTTGTCCCCATCCGGGGAGGCTGGACGGTCTGGCGACTGCCCGACGAGGAGATCCGCTTTTAGATTCCAGCCATGCGGGGCCAGGTGCCTAGCTCGGCCAGCCGATCGCGTCGAGGAACTCCTCCACGGCGACCACGACTTGACTGAGCACTGCGATCGACTCGGTAAGCGGGCCGGGTACGTACATACCGTGGTCCGCGCCTTCCACCTCTAGCACATGGGGCGACAGCCGGCGGGCGATGTCACCGTCCCACAGCTTGTCGGCAGTGCCACCCACGAGCAGGAACGGCGCGGTCGCGCGGCCCAACGCATCAGCCACCCACGGCAGGGTGAGCAAGGGCGTGAGCCACACGGCGGGCAAGGATCTTTCGGCGGCAATCGCTGCCGCGTTCGTGCCGAGCGACTTGCCGATCAGCAGTGGGCGACCGCTAATGGTGTCGATCAGCGGAGCGATCTCACCGCCAACCCAGCTCTCGATTTCTGGCTGATCGGGCTTCGGAAACTCCTGGGACCACGAGTATCGGTGCACCGTTGCGCCCCGCTGCTCCGCCACATCGCCGGCATACATCAGCAGGGGAGCGCCCGGTCCGAACCAGGCGCCGGGAATCACGACAGCGTCAGCCATGCGGACGACCTTACCTAGACGCTGATGGGGGCAGGATGAGTGTGATCCCGCCGGCCAGGAAACCCGGCCGGACGCCGAGCGCAGCGTCGGCACTTCCTGGAAGTGTGGCTGTACGGCCATCCGTACAGCCCAGCCAGCCGACGGCCCGGTCATGGGCGGACGCGAGCCGACAGGGACGAGCAGGTCAGTGGCAGTAGTCGACGCCAGCCGACAGCAGTCTTGGTCTTTGCAAGGCAGCGCTCTGGTCCGCGTTGACTCAGTCGAGCAGACCGATGCGCGCTCCCCTGAAGGGTCGCCATTACCCGCGAGACCCGGCGCCCAGGTCGTCGCCCTCCCATCGCAGGTGTTCCCCGTCCAGCTGCGTGTCGGTTACCAATACGGTCCACCGACCTCGTTGGCCGGTTGCGTATTAATCAGACCCGGTTGAATCGATAGAGGACACAGCTGTCGGGATCACCGACGTACCAGTAGAGCCAGGGGGCGGTGCGGCTGCCGGAAATGTCGAGGTAGGTGCCGTAGCCGCCGTTGTACCCAGGCGGAGACTTGAAGGACACGTCGATGTCCCCGAACTGGTTGTCCGACGGTTGAAGTGACCACGTCCCGGGACCGGACAGCGGCGGGAGCGACTCAAAGTCGTCGGAGTTGTCCAGACCGCTGGCGGTGAGTGTGCCGTCCGGGCGCAACTCCAGCCGCCCGCCGTCTCCCGTCACGTACAAGCCGGAGACGTCGGCCGCTGTGATGCCACCAGGGCGCTCGGTGCCGCAGCCAAAGTAGTTCACCGGACCGAAGACGGCCCACAAGCCGGCGCAGGCGATGACCAGAGCTCCGCAGCCGCCGAGGACGGCGACGATCAATCCGACGGAGACGGCGGCGATCGTGCGGCCCGTGTTCACGCGCGCAGAATACGACGGCGCAGGGCGACAGCTTCGCTCGGGTGAACCCCCTGGATCTTGTAGACCCTTGGCAGAGAAGGACGAACCTGACCGCCGGATACCAGAAGTGTGAAGGTGGAGGCAGGTCCATATGCATTACTTGGACGCCTTCCCTTGTTCTCGGCATCTGCCGCCATGGCGTTTCAGGAGCGCCCTGGCCCGCTCGTGCCATTCCTGGGTCGCGCGGTCGAAGACGCCAGCAGGCAGGGACCAAGCGGTATCTTGAGGCGTCCCGAGCCGGTGTAGTGCTGGAGGTATCGCCTCCATCCAGCCGAAGAGGCCGCGTCCCTTCATCCGCTGCTGATACAGCGCCCGTCCGGCCTCGGTGTGCCAATAGCGGTCGGCCTCTGGTTGAGCGCCGATCAGGCCAGCGGCGATCAGGCGGGGTACGGCTTGGATGAACTCGGCCTCGGTCAGGAGTGCGTGGTTGATGCCATCAGCCTTCGCGATGATCTGCGTGAGTGTGTAGCCGTCATCGGGACCGGTTCCCTCGATCGAAGAGAACACCCAGGCATCCGAGCTCGTCCATTCGGCGACCACAGTTGCAAGGATAGGAGGCTGACTGGGCGTCGCATGGTGGTCGACACCGCAACGGGTCCGACCACGGCACCGGAAGTGGGGCAGCGCCGGCCGAGACGCAGCCCTGCTACCCGCCGACGCCACCGAGGTCCGCGTCACCCCCGCCAACGGCAACGCCACCACCATGACGACCGCTCCCTTCACCCGGGTCACCGCACCATTGACCGGAGATGATTCATGCACACCTCCCGGGTTTCGCCTGCCGGTCGGGCGGTCGTCGGAAGGTGGCGGGTTGCCGCGAACCCCGCCGCAGTCCACGCTCTCATCCGCGATTCGCACCATGCCGGTCACTCCACCGGCCGGCGGCGAAGTGACAAGGAGGCGTGCTTTGATCCGCATCCGTGAGTTCCGCTGGCGCGACTACGCCGATGTCGCCGCGCTGTGGGCCGCGGCGGGGCGGGACGTGCTGCCTCGTGAGGAACTGACGGCCAAGCTCACCCGGGACCCGCAGCTGTTCCTGGTCGCCGAGCTGGGCGGTGCCGTTGCGGGCGTGGTCCTGGGTACCTACGACGGGCGCCGCGGCTGGATCCTGCGCCTGGCCGTGGACCCTGCCCACCGCCGGCGGGGCATCGCCACCATGTTGGTCGGTGAGCTCGAAGAACGGTTCACCGCGTTGGGATGTCCACGGGTGAACCTACTGGTCCTACCGGACAGCACGGCGGCGCTCAGGTTCTGGCAGACACTCGGATATCTGCCCATGCCCGACGTGCTGTGTTCCAAGCCCATGGGCGATACCCCGAGATAGCCGCTGGTGTGACGAACCAGGCAGAACTCCGGGCGGTCGACCGAGGCTGGCTTGCCTACGGTCAGCACATGAGCATTGATGCCGGTGCCCGGAGCTGGCTGCGCCGACGCGGCGCCGAGGCGATCGACCACCCGGGCGGCACGCTCTACGGACACCTGTGCCGAGTCCAGGAGCGCCTCGCCGCACTCGGGTCTGACGTGGCCACCCAACTGGCCGGCCTCACTCACGCCGTCTACGGCACGGACGGCTTCGACCTCGCCCTGCTCGACCGGTCACCTCCCCGCAGATCGCCCGCGACGCGCAGCGGGTCCTGGACCGGTAACACCCGGTCGCGGGCGAGAGCGGGAGTACGGCTCACACGTATCGCCGACTACGGACAGCGAAAGGGGCCCGGCCATCCGGCCGGACCCCTTTCCATCAACAGCCATACGACGGTCTAGGACCGGATTCCCTGAGTGGTGACGAAGTAGGGGTCGACGCTCACCTGGATCTGCAGATCGACTTGGAACCGCCGTTCCCAGGCGACCGCCGCCCGTCCCTCATGGGTCACCGCGACTGTCGGATCGACACCGATCCCCACGATCACCTCCGTGGTGCCGAAGGTGCCCGACTGGGTCACGCGACGTGCCTCCACGCTGCCGACCGAGTTGTTGAGGCCCTTCCCCTGCCAGACCACGATGCCGTCACCGTCGTCGTCGAGGCGGACCGAGTGCAGACGGCCGAAGGTCGACAGCAGCACCGGCTGGCCCACCGTCTGCGTGGGGCTGATGGTGACGGCGTACAGGTGCCCGGTGGAGAACAGGTCCCAGATCAGCAGGATGTCGCCGTCGAGGTCGCCGGCGACCGAGTGGTTCACCACGTCCGTGTGCAGTGCGGGGGTCAGCTGACGGACGTTGCCGACGGTCCCGTCGCGGGCCACCCAGCGACCCCAGACCGACGTGCTCTGGCCCTGGTCGCTCCAGTGGCGCCAGGTCACGAGTGCGTCGCCGTCCCGGTCCACCGTCACCTTGGCAGCAAAGTGGCGGTCGATCGGCGAGAGGGGCGCGGACACGGTCTTGAGTTCACTGATGGTCCCATCAGCGCCGAGGGTGCGGGCCTGCACGACGTTGTCGTTGGCCCAGGCGAGAACGGCGTCACCGTCGCGGTCGTACGCCACCGCCGGGGTTTCCGCGGACGCCGGAGTCGACGCGAGCACCACCGGCGACGACACGGACCCGCTCATGCTGTACCGGCGCATCATCGGGAAGACACTGCCGTCGTCGTGCCCCTCGGCCCAGGTCACCACGGCGTCGCCGTCCGAGTCGATGGCGACGTTGGTGCCGTGGGCCTGAACTCCGCCCGCCGACACCGTGATGAGCGGTCCGAGCGTGCCACTCTTGGAAATTCTCCGGGCATAGATGCTGTTGTCGACGCCGTTGAACGCGCGCCACGCCACGATCGCGTCGCCGTCGTCATCGACCGCGACCTGCGGGCTGTGCGGGGCTTGGCCGGACGGTGACAGGGCGGTCGTGGCGCCCCACCTGCCGTTGTAGCTGCGGGATTTGAACTCGACGTACCGCGGGTGCGGATAGGTGTGGGATTCACGCACCCAGACGAAGAGCGCGTCTCCGTCCCGGTCGTAGGTCTGTTGCTGATCGTAGGAGTCGTACCCCGCCGGTGATATGGAAAGGGGTTGGCTGAACGCGGCCGAGGCGGGGGCCGGTATCGAGACGACGCCGGCGAGTGAGAGCGCGAGCGCGATGATTGCGACGGATCGTCGCGTCCTTGGGCGGGCCAACGTTGAGGCCTCCGAACGTTCCGAGTTTACGCGGTGACTTCCGGTGATGTGATTGGTCGGACCGGCCATGAATCGCGCGGGTCAATTCCCCGCCGCCGCCGGTGCGACCCGTCGGAGCATAGAGGATGCTGCCGAGAAGTGATGCCCCACGTCATTGCGGAGCGGAGACCGGGCCCCTCGAGCTCGCCGACCACCACCAATTCCTGCCGTCGCACAGCGCCGAAAGCCCAGTGCCGATGGCATTCGACAAACCGGCTTCACCCACCCGGAGTCGGCCCGTCTCAGGCCACGCTGGTCCGTACGCCGGGGATCTGTTGGCGCCCCTGCTTGGCCGTGTACATCGCGGCGTCCGCCCGCTGGATCAACTGCTCACCGTTTTCGGCGCGGTCGTTGCAGACCATGCCGATGCTCGCTCCGATCATGACCGGTTCTCCGTCGACCGCGAACGGCTCGCGGAAGGCCGTCTCGATGCGCAGGCACAGCTCCGTCGCGTCGTAGCGCTCCATGTCGACACAGAGGACGACGAACTCGTCGCCGCCGAAGCGGCTCACCGTGTCGCCCGGGCGCAGGCAACGGCCCAGCCGCTCGGCCACCTGGTTTAGTAGTTGATCACCGCCGGCGTGGCCGTACCGGTCGTTCACGGCCTTGAACCCGTCCAGATCACAGAAGAGCACGACCACCGGGCGACCGCCCGCGAGCGCGGCGTCCAACCGGTTGGCGAACTCGTGACGGTTCGGCAGGTTGGTGACGGGGTCGAAGCTCGCCTGGTACCGGAGGACCCGCACCCGCTCCGACCACACGCCCCAGATCCGGAGCATGACCAGTGGAGTCACCGCGGCCGTACTGACGGCCAGCAGGGCCGTGTCGACGTCCCGGCCGGACAGCTCACTGGCCGCGCCCACGGCGGGCATGGCGCACAGCGCGAGCCCGAGGAAGACCAGCCGCCCCTTGCTCAGGTCGTCCTTCGGTGCCGGACCGGGCTGGAGCAGGCGTACCACCGACCGGGCGAGCCCGCACAACCCCACCGCCGCGTAGCCGGCGAGGTAGATCATGTCGGTGTACGCGGGCCGAGAACCGGATCCCGGTACGACCACCAGCGCTACGGTGATCACGCCGGCCAGCGAGAAGCCCATCGCCGCGACCAGGAACCACAGCGCCGAAATGAACTCCCTGGCCGTGAGCAGCAGCCGGGTCAGGCAACCGAAGATCCCGGTCAGCATGAAGACCGTCACGCACGTCGCGATCTGCGACACCTGCGCGGCGGCGACCTCCCGCAGGTGCGGCAGCAGCAGGAAACTCCAGATCACCCCGCCGACCGCCATCGCCACGATGGTGCTGTCGATCAACCCGCCGACGTCGTCACGACCGCGCCGCGCGACGATCGTGATCGCTCCGGAGAACATGAAGACCTGGGCCAGCGCCGCGAAGATCGCGGCGATCGTGCCGTCGCCGCTCGGCAACTGCATCGCGAAGACGTACCAGTACCAGGCCACGTTGCCGGCGTTGAAGCTGACCAGCGCGGCGAGCAGGAACCAGAAGGGCTTGCGGCTACCGGCGGGCGTCCGGTTCAGCCCGACCACCACAGCGGGAACCGTCGCGAACGACAGGACGAGGTAGTCGACCATCCGCTGCGCCGCGGACAGGTACGGATAGATCGTGATGCCGGTCAGGCAGAGCGTCAGGTAGGCGAGGCTCAGGCCGAGACCGCCCGGCACCGAGTGCAGGCCGCGATACCGGCCCATCGGGCGCGCTTCCCAGTCGATCCCGTCGAACACGCTCACGGCAACACGGTAAGGCGGAGATCGACGGCCGCCAACCACTGGTTCCGCTATACCGACGCGAGCCCACCCTTCGCCACACTGAACCGTCTGCTTCGACCGTCCCGGCCAGCGGGATTGACGGATGGCGGCCCCGCACCCGGCGGGATACGGTGCGCGGGACGGACGGTGCGAGCGGATCGCCGTCGATGCGCCGGCCGCTCCCGGCCCGTACGGTGAGGACGAGGTGACGGGTTCCACCGATGACAGCCGCCCCGGGTGGGACGCGCTGCCCGACCGGGACGACCCCCTGAACCCCGCCGGCCTGTGTCCGCGCTGTGGCCGGTCGACGACCGACTACGTCTGCCTGCACTGCGCCGCCGAGCACGACCTCCGGGGTGCCTCGCTGGTCCGCCGGTTCGTCGACGTTCCCGACCGGTACTCCGAGGAACCGGCGCCGTCGCCCGCTCCCGAGCCGTACGACGGGCCGACGCCGGTCGTGCACCCGCCCGCTTCGGCGCCGACCTGGAAGCCGGCGCCGGAGGTCGGGCCGACCCCGGCCGGACCAGGCCGTGCGCGACGAGGGGCACCGGTCGTCCGCACCCGTCAACCGCTCGCTCCCACCGGACGGGGACCACGGGGAATGCTCGCGGCCGTGGCGATCGCCGTCGGGGCGATCCTGCTCGCCACGGTGGTCGGGATCGTGGGCGCCGTCCTGACCGGCCCGGGTGACGGGGGAAGCCCGCGCGTGAAGGCGACTCCGAGCCGTTAGGCCCGGCCCGGGATCAACCCACGGGAAATCGACCTGCCACGGTGCGGCGGCCGGGGCCTGACCAGCCCGGACTGACCTGCGGTCCGATGACGGCCGCGCGCGTGCCCTGACCCCGCGTCCGGCAGGTCGAGCGCCGATGCCCATCACGGGAAAGCCGCCGAGCCGTCGGTGGCAGGATGGGGCGCCATGCAGCGCTTTCGATCCTCGGACGGCACGGAACTGGCCTACCGGCGCGTGGGTTCCGGTCCACCGCTGGTCTGCGTCCCTGGCGGGCCGGGCCAGGCGGTCGAATACCTGGCCGAGCTGGGCGGCTTGAGCGCGACCAGGACGTTGGTCCTGCTCGACAACCGGGGGACGGGCGCTTCGGAGGTCCCCGCCGATCCGGCGAGCTACCGCGTCGACCGGCTGGTGGACGACGTCGAGGCGCTGCGCCGGCACCTGGCACTCGACCGGATGGACCTGCTCGGGCACTCCGCCAGCGGCGGCATCTGCCTGCTCTACGCGGACCGGCACCCACAGCGGCTGGACCACCTCGTCCTGGTGGCGCCGTCACTGCGGGTGGTGGACCTCCAGTCGGACCTCGCCGTCGCCGACGTCCTGGCGAAGCGGTCCCACGAACCCTGGTACGCCGAGGCGGTGGCCGCGTTGCACGCCGACGCCACCACCGAAGAGGAGCAGCAGCGCTACCGCTGGCTCGCCGCCCCCCTGCTGTACGGCCGGTGGGACGCGGCGGCCCGGGCGCAGGCGTCCGCCGAGCCGGCCCAGTTCTCCGCGCCCGCCACCGCCGGCTTCTACGCCGGCTTCACCCCGGACCCGGCGCTGCCCGCCCGGCTGGCCGCCCTGCCGGCGCCGACCCTGCTGGTGGCCGGGGAGTACGACATCTGGCCGACGGTCACGGCGGTGCGGGAGCTGGCCCGCCTGTTCGCCCACGCCGACGTCCTGGTGCAGCCGAGGGCGGGGCACTTTCCCTGGGTCGACGACCCGGCCGCCTTCGCGTCGGCGGCCGAGAGGTTCCTGGGAGACGCTCGGTGATCAGATGACGTGCCCGGCCGGCCCGCGTGCCACGGGCCGGCCGAAGCACCGATGGGATCAGCTCACCGACGCGGGCGCGAGGTCCCGGCGGATCTGCAGGGTCATGTCGATCACCTGCCACAGCACCTCGGGCGCCTCCGCGCCATCCTCGGTGGACACCGTCTTCGTGATTCCGTTGCGGTAGGTCACGCTGACGGTGTAGCGGAACCGGTCGGCACCCGTGCCCGCCGGATACGACGGCGAAAGGCGACGGAATTCGCAAGAGCCGGCCGTCGCCATCAGATCAGCGGTGGAGATGTGGACCGTGCCGGCGGAAACGGTGGACTGCTCGTTCACCCCGGCGATTCCACCGGTGCGGGTGAGGGTCACCTGGTAGGCGTCGCTCCAAGCGGCCTGGGCCGGTGCGGCGGAGGCGAGCGTCGCGACTCCGACCCCGGTGAGCAGCGAGAATGCCGTGATGACCTGACAGATGGCGCGCAGCATGGCAGACATGGGCTGAACCCCTTTCCTCGTGGGAATGGTGGAACCCGGCGGATCCCTGTCGGCGGTCACCGACGCCGGGACCGGCCCCCCGACTGTTGTCGTGGAGCCTGTCGCCCGTTCCTTGTCGACCCCATTTCTAGCACCGTTCGGGACAACCGAACCAGGGCTGTAGGCCCCTGGAGGACGGTTCGGTCGGTGCAATTTTTTGCGATTGTTTCAGGGCATTTAAACGATCCATTCGGCGTCGGTTCGACCCGTTCAGGGCGTGCCCGCGCCGCTTCGCAGGTCGACCGCCCGGACCGGGAACGGCGGTGCCGCCTCGGCCCCGGAAACTTCGTTGGTGAATTCACCCGATCACGTCGCGGTACGCCGCGGCGATCCCGGCCAGGCCCCGGCCGAGCTCGGCCCCGCGTACCCCGGCGTAGCCGACGACCAGTGCCGGTGGACGGTCGTCGTCCCGCAGGGCGTAGAACCGGCCGCCCCGGACCAGCACCGACCGCCGCCGGGCGGCCTGCACCAGCTCTTCCTCGGCGCACCGCCGGGGCAGCACCAGGTACGCCTGCAGTCCGCTGTCCCCGCCGAGCAGCGTGACGCCGGGCAGATGGCGGCTGATGTGCTGGCGTACCGTCTGCCGGCGCTTCTGGAACTCGGCGCGCAGCCGGCGCAGGTGCCGGTCGAAGGCGCCGGTGTCGACCAGCCGGGCGAACGCGAGCTGTTCGAGACCGGAGCAGCCGAGGTCCCATCCGGCCCGGAGCCGCTCGATCGGCGCGGTCAGCTCGGTGGGCGTGGCGAGCCAGCCGAGCCGCAATGCCGGGGCGAGCACCTTGCTGGCGCTGCCCGCGTAGATCACCCGGTCGGGGGCGAGGCTCTGGAGGGCCGGCATGCGCTGCGACGGCCCGGCGAACGCCGCGTCGAAGTCGTCCTCGACGATGTACCCGTCCACCGAGCGGGCCCAGTCGACCAGTTCCGCCCGGCGTTCCGGGTCGAGTGCGACCCCGGTCGGGAACTGGCTGGTCGGGGTGGTGAGCACCGCCCGGACGCCGCTGCGGGCCAGCTCGTCGACCCGGATGCCGCGTCGGTCGACTGGGATACCCACCGGGCGTAGGCCGGCGTCCGCGATGAACTTCCACTCGCCCGAGTGCCCCGGGTCCTCCACGCCCAGCGTGTCGTGGCCCCGGTCCCGCAGCACCCGGCAGAGCAACGCGAGCCCCTGGGCGAACCCCGAGGTGATCATGAGGTGTTCGGGTCGGGTCCGGACTCCGCGTACCCGACCCAGGTAGCCGGCGAGCGTGTGCCGGGCCACCGGCAGCCCGGACGGCGGCGCGTAGCCCAGCTCCCGCTGGCCGGCGGCGCTGACCACAGAGCTGACGCAGCGGATCCACTCCTGGCGCGGGAAGGCGGACACGTCGGAGCCGCCGGTGCGCAGGTCCCGGAGGGCCCTCGCGGGGGCCGGGTCCGCCGGGGTGAGCGCCGAGCCGACCTCGGTGCGGGCCGTCGCCGCGACGGAGGTGCCGGAGCCCCGCTGGGAGACCAGGTAGCCCTCGGCGCCGAGCTGCTCGTACGCCTCGACCACCACACTCCGGGACACGCCGAGGTCGACGGCGAGCTGCCGGCTCGACGGGACGCGGGTGCCGGGGAGCAGCGCCCCCTCCTCGATCTGCCGGCGTAACGCGTCCCGGAGCTGCACCGCCAATGTCACACGGGAATGGCCATCTATTGACAGACTTAGATGCAACACCAAGTGGTCCTCTCCGCAGTCCTCGAAGTGGTATGGACAACGCGACCTGCACTTGGCGAAAGTGTTTCCCGGACGCGCAACAACCCGACGGCCGGCGAATCGGGGCGCATGTTCCGAGGTCGTCCAATGCGGACGCCTCCGGATGCCCTGTCGCGTCGGCGTACGGGTGGGTGTGCGAGTCCTTTCGGACGGGGGAGGTCCGACCTGCTGCTTCGGGCGGCGGGACCGGTGCCGATGGCGGCACGGGAGTCGGGCTGTTCAGAGGGGGTTCCACAGTGTCCTCATTGTCAACCGAGGTGGCCGCACGTCCCGGGTATTCCCATTCCCTGGCGGATCGGCACCCGCCCCTGGCGGGCACTATTCCGATTAGCGTGACATCTGTCACACTGTCATCGATCAATCCATTGTCGCTCTACACGGCGCTCGCCGAAAACCGCGCCGCGGACGACATCTACCTCTTCGAGAGCCTGGACGGCCCGGCCCGGGACCGGCACGCCGCGGCGGTGGGCTGGGGACGGCTCGCCGAGTTGCGGATCATCGCCGACCGGTTCGAACTGACCGCCGCCGGTCCGCTCGGCGACGCCCTCGCCGTCGTGGTCACGGCCGTCCTGGGCGAGCCCGTCCGGCGCCGGGGCGACACCCGCGGCTGGGCGGTGTCGGGGCCCGCGCAGGTCTGGGCCGCGCTGCGGGCGGTGCAGCGGTCGTTCGCCGTCGAGACCGCGGTGTCCGCCGACAGCTTCGCCTTCGGCTTCCTCACCACCCTGGCGTACGAGGCCGCGCGGGACATGGACGAGCTCTCCGTCGACCGGGCGGTCGACGACGTCCCCCGCTGCACGCTCGCACTCTTCCGGCACACCGCCTGGTGGGACCTGCGCTCCGGCACCGTCCAGCAGCTCTCCGCCGGCGGCCCGCACCTGCCGACCGAGCCCGCGCTCGCGGTGGCCGACCTGGTGGCCGGGCTCGCCGAGGACCACCGGGACGTGCCGGTCGCCCCGCCGCCGACCCTCGTGCGGGACAACCTCGACGAGGAGACCTTCGCGGCCCGGGTGAAGCAGTGCCTGCGACACATCGAGGTCGGTGACAGCTACCAGATCCAGATCGGCCATCGGATCGACGTCGAGACCGACCTCACCCCGCTCCAGGTCTACCGGCGGCTGCGCCACCGCAACCCCTCGCCGTACATGTACCTGGTGCCGTGGGCGGGCCGTACCGTCATCGGGGCGAGCCCGGAGCTGTTCCTCCGGATCGACCACGGGCGGGTGTCGATGCGTCCGATCGCCGGCACCGCGGCCCGGGCGGCCGATCCGGAGACCGACCGCCGGCGGGTGGCGGAGCTGCTGGCCAGCGAGAAGGAACGGGCCGAGCACGTCATGCTCGTCGACCTGTGCCGCAACGACATCGGCCGGGTCTGCGAGCCGGGGACGCTCTCGGTCGACGCGATGCTCGACGTCGAACCGTTCGCGTACGTGCACCACCTGGTCTCCACCGTCTCCGGTCGACTCGCCGACGACGCCGACGTGTGGGCGGCCATCTGCGCCGCCTTTCCGGCCGGCACCATGACCGGGGCCCCGAAGCTGCGGGCAATGGAGATCATCGACGGCCTGGAGGGCGAGCCCCGGGGCGTCTACGCGGGGTCGCTCGGCCTGGTCGACGTGCGCGGCTTCGCGGTGCTCGCGCTCTGCATCCGCACCGCCGTCCACGACGGCCGCCGCTACCGCACCCAGGCCTCCGCCGGGGTGGTCGCCGACTCCACGCCCGCCGCCGAGTGGCGGGAGACGCTGGCCAAGATGAGCGCCACCTACTGGGCCCTGACCGGTGAGGAGCTGCTGCCGTGAAGGTCCTGCTCGTCGACGCGTACGACAGCTTCACCCACATCATCGACCAGTACCTACGCACCCTCGGCGCCCGTACCGTGGTGGTCCGCTCCCGGTCCGGGACGGACGAGGAACTCGCTGCGCTGCGGCCGGACGCGGTGGTGCTCGGCCCCGGCCCGGGGCACCCCGCCGAGTCCGGGCACGTCGAGCTGGTGCGCGCCTTCGCCGGCCGGGTTCCGCTGCTCGGCGTCTGCCTCGGCCACCAGGCGATCGGGCTGGCCTACGGCGGGACGATCGCGGTCGCCCGGCACCTGATGCACGGCAAGACCAGCCTGGTCGATCACGACGGCCGAGGGGTCTTCTCCGGGGCGGTCGCCCCGCTGACCGTCACCCGCTACCACTCGCTCATCGTTGACGACCCGGTGCCGCCCGCGCTGGAGGTCACCGCCCGGGCGTCCGACGACGGGTACGTGATGGGCGTGCGCCACCGCTCCCTCGCGGTGGAGGGGGTCCAGTTCCACCCGGAGAGCGTGATGACAGAGGACGGGCTGCGCCTGTTCGACAACTTCCTGCGCGGCGCCCCGACGGCGCTGCCCGTTGCAGGTTGAGCGGCAGACAGGGGATCGCCATGCCTGACCACTCAGCCCCGGTCGCCGTGGTGACCGGCGGCGCGGGCGGGATCGGCCGTGCCGTCACGGCCGCCCTCGCCGGCGCCGGGCACCGGGTGCTCAGCGTCGACGTCGAACAGTCCGCCGACCCGTCGGCCCACGTCGCGCTGGTCGCCGACGTGGCCGTGCCCGGCCAGGTGGAGGAGCTCTTCGGGCGGATCCACGAGCGGTACGGGCTGCCCGACGTGCTGGTGAACAACGCCGGCGTCTACCACGCCCGGGACTTCCTCGACTACGACCCGACCACGTACTCGCAGGTGCTCGACGTCAATCTGGGCGCCGCGTTCTTCTGTACCCAGGCGTACGCCCGCGCCCTGGTCGCCGCCGGGCGGCCGGGCAGCGTGGTCAACGTCGCCTCGATCAGCGGGCAGTCCGGCAGCCCGGACGCCGCGTACGGCGCCTCGAAGGGCGCGGTCATCGCGCTCACCCGCAGCCTCGGCCGGGCGCTGTCCGGGCACGGCATCCGGGTCAACGCGGTCGCACCCGGTCTGGTCGACACCCCGATGGCCGCCCGGATCCCGGCCGGCCGGCGCGACGACTACCGGGCCCGGATCCCGCTGGGCCGGTTCGGCGAGCCGGCCGAGATCGCCGCGGCCGTCGCCTGGCTGGCCGGCCGGGACAGCAGCTACGTCACCGCCACCGTGCTGGACGTCAACGGCGGCCTGCACTGACCTGCGCCACGGCCCACCGCGCCCGCACCGCGGCGGCCACCCCTGGAGAGGACCCTGACCATGTGGCTTCCGACCACCGGACCGGCGGCCGACTTCGCCGCCGAGTATCTGACCCTGCACCGCGCCTTCTACGCCCGCACCCTCGCCGCCGCCGACCTCGACGCCTGGCGGGAACGGCAGTTGCGGGTGGTGCTCGACCAGGTGTCCGCGAACTCGCCGTTCTATGCCCGGCACCTGGCCGGCGTCGACCTGTCCGCGGTCACCCCGCAGACCCTGGACCGGTTGCCGTTCACCACGAAGACGCATCTGCGCGAGGAGATGCTCGACGTGTTGAGCCGGCCGCTGGCCGACGCGGTCTTCTTCTACGAGACGACCGGCACCACCGGTCGCGCCACCCCGTGCCCCCGGGACGGGCGCGAGGTGGTGGCCAGCAACGCCCACGTCACCGAGTCCTGGGCGTCGATCTTCCGGCACCACTTCGGCGACCACGCCCCACGGATCGGGCTGATGGGGCCGACCGAGGTGCACTCGTTCGGGGACACCCTCGGTGACGTCGCCCGCAACGTCGGCTCGATGAACGCGAAGATCTGGCCGTACTCCCCGGTGATCGGGTTCGCCAAGGCGTTGCAGCTCATGAAGGACCTCGAACTGGAGGTCATCTGCTGCACCCCCGGTGTCGCGCTGATGCTGGCCAAGGCGGCCGAGCACCACGGCTACCGGCTGCGCGAGGACTTCGCCGTCAAGCTGCTCCTCGTCACCGGGGAGATGTGCACCCCGGCGCTGGCCCGCAACCTGGAGACCGTCTGGGGCGCCGACGTCTACAACATCCTGTACGGCTCGCAGGAGGCGTTCGTCATCGCCACCGCCTGCCGTAACAAGCGGATGCACCTCTCCCAGACCAACTACCTCATCGAGGTGGTCGACCCGGAGACGGGCGAGTCGCACGGCCCGCGCGGCAGCGGCGAGCTCACCGTCACCATGCTGATCGACGGGGTGAAGCCGCTGATCCGCTACCGGACCGGCGACGCGGTGATCGTGGACGCGCCCGAGTGCGACTGCGAGATGGCCGGCGACCTGGTGCAGCTCGTCGGCCGGACCCTCGACCGGATCGAGCTGGGCGGCCGGCGCTTCACCGCCGGGCAGGTCGAGACCGCCGTGCTCGACGGGGTCACCGGTTCCGCCGGCTACCAGGTGGTGATCGACCACGAGCCGTCCGGCGGCGACCGGTTGACCGTACGCCTGGAGCTGCTGAAGGACCTCGTCGACGACCCGGCCGGGGTGGCCGCCGGGGTCCGCGGACGGGCCGCCGCGACGCTCGGCATACCGGTCGAGGTGGAGCTGAGCGACGGGCTGGATCCGATCGTGAGCACCGGCGCCTTCGTGAGCTGGAAGGCCGCCCGGATCGTGGACCGGCGGGTCGACGCCGACCACGAGACCCGGGTCGCGCAGCGGATGGCGGGCAACCGTGGTTACACGACCTGACACCGCCGCCGAACCCCCTGCCGCGCTGCCCGGACCGCTCACCGAGGCGTACGGGCAGCGGTGGCGGCGGCTGGCGGACCGGTGGGCGAGACGGCCCGGCACGGTGCTGGCCACCCTCGGCCCGCCCGGTACGTCCAGCCACCTCGCCGCCACGTTCCTCGCCGAGCGGCACGGACTGCGGATCGAACTGTCCGACACCTTCGACGCGGTGCTCGCCGCGCTGGTGGAGCGGCGGGTGGACCAGGCCCTGGTGCCGAGCGCGTACCAGGGGCTCACCCGCTTCCACTGGCACCGGGACCTGCGGCTGGAGGCGTACTTCGCGCAGGCCACCCCGGAGTACGGCATCGCGGCCCGGGTGGACCGCGAGCCGGACGGGCCCGTCGGCGAGGTCAGCGTGGCCGCCCTCTGGGAGGTCCGGCGGATCTTCGCCGACGTCGCGCCCGCGCCGTTGCGGGACCGCCGGGTCCGCTGGGTCGACGCCGACTCCACCCAGCACGCCGCCGAGATCCTCGCCGCCGGCGGAGCCGACCTGGCGGTGACCAACGCCCCCGGGGTACGCCGGCACGCGCTGCGATGGGTGGCCAGCCGCCCGGGCGCCGAGATCGTGTGGACCCTCTTCGGCCACCGCTGAGCCCACCCTCGGCTCGTCCCGCACCAACCCCGAGAGAACCGGAGCGATCCCCGTGTCCCGACGAACGTTGCTGCACCGGGCCACCGTCCAGGAAGGACTGGGCCTGGCCTCCCGCCCGCGCCACAGCGTGCTGCTCGCCGGCGAGCGCATCGTCGCGGTGCTGCCCGACGCGCAGGCTCCCCTGGACGACCCGGAGGTGGAGGTCCTCGACCTCGACGGCCGGACGGTGATGCCGGGCATGACGCTCGGCCACACCCACATCGCCTACCTGAACGTGCTCGACGGCCGGGAGACCCTGTTCAAGCACACCGTCCCCGAAGTGGCCCTGGGCGCCGCCGCCAACGCGGCCGCCATGCTCAAGCTGGGCTACACCGCCTTCGTCGGCGCCGGCTCGGTGGCCGGCATCGACATGGCGTTGCGCCGGGCGATCGACGCCGGGCGGCTGCCCGGCCCGCGGATCACCCCGTGCAGCCGGGACCTGATGGTCTCCGGCCCGCCCGAGCGCCGCAACCCGGCGGTCAAGCAGCGGATCCCCAGCGACCTGATGCGTCTCGCCGACACGCCGGAGGAGCTGGTCGAGTACGTCGACACCGAGGTGGCCCAGGGCGCGGAGATCATCAAGGTCTTCTCCACGGGCGACGACACCTTCCCCAACGGGCGCTCGCACGAACTGCTCTTCACCGCGGAGGAGCTGGTCGTCGCCGCCCGGGCGGCACACGAGCGGGGGGTCCGGATCCGGGCGCACTCGCGCGGGCTGGCCGGCATCCGCAACGCCATCGCCGCCGGCGTCGACGTCATCGACCACGCCACGTACGCCGACGACGCGGCGCTGGAGGCGATCGCCGAGCGGGGCATCTTCGTGGTGCCGAGCCTGCACCAGCCGCACCGGCTGCTCACCACCGGCACCCGGTACGGCAAGACCCCGGAGTACCTGGAGACGCTGGAGTTCACCGCCGAGGTCGAGAACACCCTGCGGATCCTGCCGCTGATGGTGGAGCTGGGCATCCCGATCGTCGCCGGTGACGACTTCGGCTTCGCCTGGACGCCGCACGGCCAGTACGCCGAGGAACTGGAGACGTACGTGACCATGGCCGGTATCCCCGCACCCGTGGTGCTGACCTGGGCCACCGCCAACGGCGCCCGGCTCGCCGGCCGCGGCGACGACGCCGGCACCGTCCAGCCGGGGCGCCTCGCCGACCTGGTGGTCACCGACGGCGACCCCGCCGAGGACATCACCGTGCTGGGCCGGCCCGAGGCGATCGAGCTGGTGCTGCTCGGCGGTCGGGTCGTCGCCGGAGACGCCGGCCGGTACCGCGCCCCGCACTCCGTGGCGGTGGCGTGATGCGGCGGGTGGTACCGGTCGTCCCGCTGCTCGCGGTCGGTGCCTTCGCCATCGGCACCGACACCTTCGTGGTGGCCGGGGTGCTTCCCGAGGTGGCCCGGACGCTGCGGGTCAGCGTCGCCTCGGCCGGCTGGGTGAGCACCGTCTTCGCCCTCGCGTACGCCGTCGCCGCGCCGGTGCTCGGTGCGCTGACCGGCCGGCTCGAACGGCGCACCGTGCTGGCGATCTCGCTGGTCGGCTTCACCCTGGGCAACGTCGCCTCGGCGCTCGCCCCCGACCTGCCCCTGCTGCTGCTCGCCCGGGTCCTCACCGCGGTCAGCGCGGCGCTCTACGTTCCCGCCGCCTCCGCCTCGGCCGCCGCGCTCGCCCCGCCGGAGCGCCGGGGCCGGGCGATGGCGGTGGTGCTGGGCGGTCTGTCCGCGGCCACCGTGGTCGGCGTGCCGTTCGGCACCTGGGTCGCCGCGGACCTGCAGTGGCGGGTCACCTTCTGGCTGCTCGCCGCCGTCGGCGCGGCCTGCGCGGTGGCGGTGGCGGTCGGCCTGCCGGCGCTGCGGCTGCCGTCCGGGCCGGGGCTGGCCGTCCGGCTCGCCCCGGTACGCGAGACCCGGGTCGGGCTGGCGGTGCTCACCACCGCGCTCTTCATGACCGGCGGCTACCTGGCGCTGACCTACGTCGGGGCGCTGCTGGCCCCGGCGACCGACGGCGACGGCACGGTGCTGGCGGTGCTGCTGCTGGTCTTCGGCGTACCGGCGGTGGCCGGGACCGTGCTGGGAGGCCGGGCCACCGACCGGTGGGGCGCCCTGCCGGTGCTGCTGGTCGCGGTGGCCGGGTTGGCCGTGGTGCTGGCCACCCTGCCACTGACCCGGCAGGCCCTGGTGCCGGCCGGGCTGGCGATGGCCGCCTGGGGCGTCACCGCGATGGCCACCCAACCGGCCCAGCAGCACCGGCTCTTCGCGATCGCGCCGGGCTCCGGGCCGCTGCTGCTGTCGCTGAACTCGTCGGCCACCTTCGTCGGCATCGCCCTCGGCGGCTTCCTCGGCAACCGGCTGCTCCGGCACGGCGGCGTCGACGCGCTCGACCTGCTCGGACCGGTCGGCGCGGCGCTCTGCGTGCTGGCGCTGGGCACCGCGCTGCTCGGCGCCCGGACCGGAAACCGGCCGGACCGCCCGGTCGGTGCCGCCGGGGAACCGGCCCGACCGGCTCCCGACGGGGCCGCCACCGGCGCGTCACCCCGCTGACCGCCCGGAATTGGCCTCACCGGATCCGCCGGGATTGGCCACAACCGGGCAGCCGGCCGCTGCATACGGTCGAGCTGACCGTCCGACGACCCATGAGGAACACGATGACCCAGCTCAGCGACGGTGCCGACCGGCTCGCCGTCCGCGTCGACGACCGGGTGCTGACCGCCGTACCGGACTACGTCCTCGGCCTGATCGCCGTACCGGCGGGGGAGGTCGTGCCGGAGCACCCGGTGGTGGCCGCCCTGCTGACCGCCGCCGAGGACGCGCTGCACACCGCAGGCCTCGACAAGGCGGGCGTGGCGGAGCTGCCCGGCATCGCCGCGTGGCGGGAGGCGTACCGGGCCGTGGGGGTGAACCCCAACCGGTTCCCGTGCGCCGCCGAGTCGATCGCCCGACGGGTGGCCAAGGGTGACCGGCTGCCCCGGATCAACTCCCTGGTCGACCTCTGCAACAGCGTCTCGCTCGGGTCGGCGCTGCCGGTGGCCTCGTGCGCGGTCGCCGGCATCGCCGACCTCGTCGTCCGGCCGGCCGACGGCACCGAGACCTACCTGCCGCTCGGGGCGCCGGACGAGCCGGAGCGCCCCGAGCTGGGCGAGGTCGTCTACGCGGACGCGGACGGGCGGGCGCATTCGCGGCGGTGGAACTGGCGGCAGGGCCACCTGGTCCGTACCGACCTGGGTCGGCACCGGCTGCTGCTCACCGTCGAGGCGACCCACCCGGGCGGTCGGGCGGACGTCGAGGCCGCGCTGGCCCGGCTCACCGCCGCGCTCGACGAGCTGACCGGTGCGGCGTCGCCGGCCACGGCCCGCCAGCAGTTGGTGCTCGACCGGGCGGCCGCCACGGGCGTCCTGTTCACCGCCCCGGTCGGCGACCCGTCCCCCGGCGAGCTGGGCGGCGTGTCGCTCAGCCCCGCCGGCAGCCCCGGAAGGACCCGTCCGTGAACCGCTCGATCCTGGTCGTCTACCGACCGGCGGCCGGCCGCTACGCCGCCCAGTTCCGCAGCGTGGTCGCCGCGGCGGCTGAGCTGGGCGTCGCCGCCGTCGCGTTGATCCCCACCGGCCAGCCGGCCGCCGAGGTCGCCGGACTGCCCTGCTACCGGGCGGACCTCGACGACCCCGAGGCCGTCCGGTCCGTGGTGGCGGAGATCGTCGCCGCGCACCCGGTCGAACGGATCTTCCCGCTCTTCGAGGGGGACGTCCTGACCGCCGCGCGCTGCCGGCGGGACCACGGCATCCCGGGCCTCGACCCGGAGCAGGCGCTGACCTTCCGGGACAAGAACGTGATGCACCGCCGGGCCACCGAGCTGGGTGTGCCGGTCGCCCGCTCGTGCCGCCCCGACACCGTCGGCGCGGTGGCCGAGTTCGCCGCCGAGGTGGGGTACCCGGTGGTGGTCAAGCCCTACGCCGGCTGGGCCTGCGGGGACACCCACCGGCTCGATTCGGCCGAGGACCTGGACCGGGTGTGGCCGCTGGTCGCCGACGCCCGGCACGACTACCGGGTGGAGGAGTACGTCCGGGGCGTCGAGTATCACGTCGACTCCCTGCTGTGCGACGGCGAGGTGGTCTTCGAGCAGCTCTCCCGGTACACGTACTCGATTCTGGAGTTCCGGGACGAGCCCGGCGGCACGGTCTCCCGCAAGCACGACCTCACCCCGGCCGAGCGCCGCATCCTGGCGGCCAACGGCACCGTGCTGCGCGGCTTCGGGATGCGGACCGGCGTCGCCCACGTGGAGTTCTTCCTCCGCGACGAGGGCGAGGTGGTGTTCGGCGAGGCGGCGGCCCGGGCCGGTGGTGGCTCGATCGTCCCCGCCATCCAGGCCGGGCGGGGGATCAACCTGGCGGGCGAGTGGTGCCGCCTGGAGCTCGACCCCGGGCACATGCCGGCCGCCACGCTCGGCCCGGAGATCGGCACCGAGTACCTGTGCTCCGACCGGTACGGCCGGATCACCGCGATCACGACCGCCGAGGAGCTTCGGGCGCTCGACTCGGTGCTCGACGCCGACGTGTGGAAGAGCGTCGGCGACGTGCTCGCCCCGCCGACCGCCTCCAACGACGTCCTCGGCTGGTACGTCTGCGAGGGGCGGGACTTCGACGACGTGCGCGCCCGGTTCAAGACCGTCCGGGACTCCTTCCAGGTCCGCACCGCACCGGTGGACGTCGCCCCGGCCGGGGCCGCCGATCCGGCCGGGACCGACACCCCCGGGAGTGCCGGGCCGGCCTGACCCGGCCGGTCCCGCGTACGCCCCACCACCCTGGAAGGAGACCGACGCCGTGTGGCTGAACCGCTTCAAGGCCCTGCCGCGCCCGCTGCGGATGCTGGTCCTGGCGTCCTTCATCAACCGCGCGGGGATGTTCGTCTTCCCCCTGCTCGCGGTCTACCTGGTGCAGAGCCGGCACCTGGGTGCCGGTGAGGCCGGGGTGCTCATCTCCGTCGGCAGCACCGGCCTGCTCGTCGGGAGCCTGCTCAGCGGCCCGGTCTGCGGACGGGCCGGCCGGCGGGCCGCGCTGGTGTCCAGCCTGCTGCTCAACGCGGCCGGCTACCTCGGCCTGGCCGTGCTCGACGGGCCACCGTGGACGTACGCGGCCATGCTCTTCGTCGCGCTGGTCGGGATGGGGATGTTCGCCCCGGCGGCGAACACGCTGATCGCCGACCTCGCCGAACCCGACCAGCGGCCGTTCGCGTACACGGTCAGCTACATCGCCAACAACCTCGGCATGGGGGTCGGCCCGCTGCTCGGCGGTCTGGCGGCCGCGTACTCCTACCAGCTGATGTTCGCCGGCGACATCCTGCTCGGCCTGATCGCGGCGGCCACCATCCGGATCTGCGTACCGGCGGACACCCGGCGCGGGGCGGCCGTGCCGACCGCGACCACCCGGCGGGCCGGACTGCTGCGGGACTTCGACGTGGCGGTGCTGGTGCTGGTCTCCTTCTGCTACGTCGCACCGCTGATCGGCCTCGAATACACGCTGCCCCTCGCGGTCACCACCGTGCTGCACTCCTCGGTCGCCGTGGTGGGCGCCGTCTACACGATCAACAGTCTGGTCGTGGTGAGCGTCGGCATGCTGATCGAGAAGCGGATCAAGGCGTACCCGACCCGGACCCTCCTGATCGCGGCCGGTCTGCTCTGGTCGACCGGCATGGCGATCCTGGTGGTCGGCTTCTCCCTGCCCGCCGTGCTGCTCTCCACCGCGGTCTGGACCGTCGGGGAGATCATCGCCTCGGTGGTGGTGCCCACGTACATCGCCGACCACGTGGAGGAGCGGCGGGTCGGCGGCTTCATGGCCCTCAACGGTTTCGTGCTCAGCGCCGCCCGGCTCGTCGTACCGATGGGCCTCGGCTTCGTCTGGCAGGCCCACGGGCACCGTCCCGTCCTCCTGCTCCTCCTGCTGACACCGGTGGTCGGTGTCGTCGCCTTCGCAGCGCTGCGGGTGCGACCCACGGCCCGGCCGCTGCCGGCCGCGACCGAACCGGCCACCGCCCGTCCCTGATCCGTCCACCCCTCACCGAAAGAGACCGATGACCGCGACGAAGTTCGTCCTGCCCGACAGCGACATCCCGACCACCTGGTACAACGTGGTTCCCGACCTGCCCAAGGGGCTGCCCCCGATGCTCCATCCGGGCACCCGGGAACCGATCACCGAAGCCGACCTCGAACCGCTCTTCGCGGCCGGGCTGATCGCCCAGGAGTTCTCCACCGAGCGGGACGTCGACATCCCCGGGCCGGTGCTCGACATCTACCGGCAGTGGCGGCCGAGCCCGCTGGTCCGGGCCCGCCGGCTGGAGCAGACCCTCGGCACCCCGGCCCGCATCTACTTCAAGTACGAGGGGGTCAGCCCCGCCGGGAGCCACAAGCCGAACACCGCCGTGCCGCAGGCGTACTACAGCAAGCAGGACGGCGTGACCCGGCTGACCACCGAGACCGGCGCCGGGCAGTGGGGCAGCTCGCTGTCGATGGCGTGCGCCTACTTCGACCTCGAGTGCGAGGTCTTCATGGTCCGGGTCAGCTACGACCAGAAGCCGTACCGGCGGGGCCTGATGGAGACGTTCGGCGCGTCGGTCACCGCGAGCCCGAGCACCCGTACCGAGGCCGGCCGGGCGGCACTCGCCGCCGACCCGGACTCGACCGGCAGCCTGGGCCTGGCCATCTCCGAGGCGGTGGAGGCGGCGCTGCACAGCGGCGGCGCGGCCAAGTACGCCCTCGGCTCGGTGCTCAACCTGGTGCTGATGCACCAGACGATCATCGGCCAGGAGGCGCTGCTCCAGCTCGACATGGCCGACGACTACCCGGACATCGTGGTCGGTGCGGCCGGCGGCGGCTCCAACTTTGCCGGGCTGGCCCTGCCGATCCTGCGCCGGCAGCTCGACGGCGGCCCGACGGTTCGGTTCGTCGCCGTCGAGCCGGCCTCCTGCCCGTCCCTGACCGAGGGCAGCTACGACTACGACTTCGGCGACACCGCCGGCCTCACCCCGCTGACCAAGATGCACACCCTCGGCCACGACTTCCGTCCGCCCGCGATCCACGCCGGCGGCCTGCGCTACCACGGCATGGCGCCGATCGTCAGCGCGCTGCGGGACATCGGCCTGATCGAGGCGCGGGCGGTGCCGCAGACGGCCTGCTTCGAGGCCGGCGTGCTCTTCGCCCGCAGCGAGGGCATCGTGCCGGCACCGGAGTCCACCCACGCCGTCCGGGTGGCGGTGGACGAGGCGCTGCGCTGCCGGGAAACGGGCGAGTCGAAGGCGATCGTCTTCTCGCTCTCCGGGCACGGCCACTTCGACATGCAGGCGTACATCGACTACTTCGCCGGAAAGCTGACGGATTGATCTCGCCGAGGTGGGCGCGGTGCGGCGCCCACCTCGACGACGAGCAACGGGGGTTGCCATGCACAGCGAAGCAGTGACCATCCTCGCCATCAACGGCTCCGAGCGGGCGGGCGGCAACACCGATATCGCCGTGGAGCACGCCGGCCGCCTGATCGCGGAGCGGGGTGCGACCCTGCGCACCATCCGCCTGCGCGACCACCGGATCTCGCCGTGCAGCCCGTGCGGCGACTGCAACAGCCGTACGACGCCCTGTCAGGTGGACGACGACGTCCCCGCCCTGGTGGAGCAGATGGTCCGGGCCGACGGGCTGATCTACGCCGCCCCGGTGCACGGGTTCGGCCTGGCCCACCTGATGCAGGTCTTCATCGAACGGGTCGGCGTCGGCTACCTGCGTTTCACCCGTCCGCTGGCCGACAAGGTCGGCGGCATCATCGTCACCGGACGGCGGTACAGCGACTCCTCGGTGCACAACCAGATCGTGAACAACCTGCTGCTCAACCGGATGATCCTGGTCGGCAGCGGCTTTCCCGTCCTGTTGCGCAACACCACCGGCACGCCCGGTCTCACCGACACCGAGGGCGTCGACGCGCTGGAGCGGATGGTGCACCGGATGCTCGACATGGTGCAGCTGCTCAAGCGGCACCAGCGTGTCGCGGGCGGTCCGGTGCTGCCGCAGCGGGACCCCAACGAGCGCATTCCGCGACCTCGCCGGAGCGGATCCGTCCCGAACAGAGGAGATATCGAAATTGTCCACTGAACAGGTCGCCCCGCCGGTCGGCATCGACTTCCCCGGGGCCGAGTGGGAGAAGTGGAACAAGCCGGGCGCGGAGGGTCGCGTCAAGATCGCGTACGTCGGGGGCCGCCGGCTCCGCCTGCTGGAGCTGCCCCCCGGCTTCGACGAGCACGAGTGGTGCCTGCGCGGCCACACCGGCTACGTCCTGCAGGGCGAGTTCACCATCCACTTCAAGGACCGGTCGGTGCCCTGCCGCCCCGGCATGGGCTTCGTCATCCCGGACGACGAGGAGCACCGGTCGCAGGGCAGCCACGCCGAGCCCACCGTCGTCTTCGTGATTGACGAGGTTCCCCAGCCGTGAGCGACCAGCACCCGGTCGTGGCACCGGCCGGCTCCACGCCGGCCGGCGCCGCCGAGGGCCCGACCCGGATCGCCGCGCTCCGGGCCCGGATCGACGGGCTCGACCAGCGCATCGTCGAGCTGCTGGCGGAGCGCACCCGGGTGGTCCGGGAGCTGACCGTCCACAAGACGGACGAGGCCGCCGTACGGTCGCCGGACCGGGTCCGCCAGGTCCTCGACCGGGTCCACGACCTGGCCGAACGGCACGGCATGCCGCCGGCGGTCGCGGTCGGCACGTACCGCGCCCTGATCGAGGAGCTCACCCGGATGCAGCTCGAGATGATGGACGCCCGGCGCGCCGAGCCGGCGGCGGGGGAGCGATGACCGCCCGCCCGCCGGTCGACCTGCGGCACGCCCTGGCCACCCTCGACCTGCTGCCGGGCGAACTGGTCCGGGTCGGCGCGGAACTACCCGCCAGGTACGGCGTCTCCGCCCACTACGCCCGCTGGGCCGGGGCGCCCGCGGCGCCGCCCACCGGCCCCGGCCCGGCGGTGCTCTTCGACCGGGTACGGCCCGACCACGGCCCGGCCCGGGCCGTGCTGATGGGCCTCTACGGCACCCGTCGGCGGGCCGCCGGCCTGCTCGGCTGCACCCCGGCCGAGCTGCCGCGGCGGCTCCTCGCGGCGGTGGCCGCGCCTCGCCCGCCGGTGCCCGCCACCGACCCCGCCCGCTGGCCGCGCGGCACGCTCCCGCTCGACCTGACCGCGCTGCCGGTGCCGGTCCTCACCGAGGAGGACGCCGGGCCCTACCTGACCCTGGGGGCAGTGCTCGCCACCGACCCGGAAACCGGGGTCCGCAACCTGTCCGTGCACCGAATGTGCGTCCAGGGCCCCGACACGCTGACCATCTGGATGGTCCCCGGACGCGACCTCGAACTCGCCCACCAGGCCGCCCTGCGCCAGGGCCGTCCGCTGCCGGTGGCGATCCACCTCGGGCTCGGCCCGGCGGTGCTGTTGTCGTCCTGCTGCCCGACGTCGCTGGTGCCGCCCAGCGTCGACGAGCTGGCGGTGGCCGGCGCGCTCGCCGGGCAACCGGTGGAGCTGCTGCCGTGCCGGACGGTCGACGCCGAGTTCATCGCGCACGCCGAGTACGTGCTGGAGGGTGAGCTGCTCGCCGAGCGGGCGCCGGAGAGCCGGCACGGCGAGGTGGCCACCCCGGAGTTCCTCGGCTACCAGGGCCGGGCGCACCCGTCGCTGCCGCTGGTCCGGGTCACCGCCGTCACCGCCCGGGAGAGCCCGATCTTCCAGGCGGTCTCCGGCCCCGGGCACGAACAGTCGGTGCTGCTCGGCTTCGGCATGGAGGCCGCGGTGCTGGACCTGCTGAACCGCCGGGGCACCCCGGTACGGGCGGTGAACTGCCACACCGCCGGCGGCGGCCAGCTGATGGTGGTGCTCCAGTGGCCGGCGAAGCGCGATCCCGGGGACGACGCGGCGGTACTCGCGTCCGCCGAGGCGGTGGTGGAGGAGTTCCGGATGGCGAAGCTGGTGCTCTGCGTCGACGAGGACGTTGACGTGGAGTCGGACCAGGACCTGTGGTGGGCGATGGTGACCCGGTTCCAGGCCGACCAGGACCTGCGCGTGCTGCCGGACCGGGAGGGTTTCCCGCTCGATCCGAGCCAGCACACGGGCTACTCCCGGGCGATCTCCGCCGACGGGCGGACCGCGAAGGCCGTCTTCGACTGCACCGTGCCGTACGCGCAGCGGAGTCGGTTCCGCCGCCCCCGGTTCACCGAGCCGTCACTTCCCGTACCGCGGCGGCCAGGAGCGCCACTCCCTCGGTGATCCGGGCGGTGGGCAGCGCCGCGTACCCGATGAGGAAGGTCGGTTCGGTCGGCGGCTCGGTCACGAAGTAGCCCGAGGCCGGGTAGACGCGGACGCCCCGGGTGGCCGCGGCGCGCACGATCTCCGCCTCGGCGGTGTCGGGCGCGCCGCCGAGGGTGACCAGCACGTGCAGCCCGGCCGCCGCGCCGGAGATCCGCACCCCGGCGCCGAAGTGCTCGTAGAGCGCCTCCAACAGTCGGGCGCGGCGTTGCCGGTAGAGGCGGTCCATCCGGCCGATGTGTCGGGCGTACGCGCCGGAGGCGATGAACTCGGCCAGCGCCTCCTGGGGCACTGTCGGGGTCAGCCGGTCGGTGATCCACTTGATCCCGAGGAAGGGCCGGACCAGGTGCGGCGGCAGCACCGTGTACCCGATCCGCAGCGACGGGAAGAGGGTCTTGCTGAAGCTGCCGACGTACGCCACGTCAGCGTCCTGCGGGTCGGCGGCCAGCGCCGGCAGCCGCTCGGCGGCGAAGGTGAACTCGTTGTGGTAGTCGTCCTCCAGCACCGTCGCCCGATGCTCCCGGGCCCAGCGCAGCAGCGCCCGCCGCCGCCGTTCGGACATGATGAACCCGGTCGGGAACTGGTGCGACGGGGTGACGTAGATCAGGCGTACCCGGGCCGGGTCGTGACCGTGGGCGCGGACCAACTGCTCGATGTCGTCGACCCGCAACCCCTCCGCGTCGACCGGCACCGGCACCACCGCAGCCCGGGAGTAGCCGAAGATCTGCCGCAGCACGGTGTGGCTCGGATCCTCGATCACCACCACGTCGTCCGGGCCGACCAGCAGCCGGACCAGGATGTCCATCGCCTGGGTGGCGCCGCTGGTGACCAGCGTGTGCTCCCGGGCGGCGTCGAACGCCCGGCTGCGCCGCAGCAGCGCGGTGATCTGGGCGCGCAGCGCCGGGGAACCCTCGGCCGGGCCGTACCCGAGTGCGGCGACGTCGGCCCGGCTGACCGCCTCGGCCAGCGACTGTCGCCATCGGGTGACCGGGAAGCTGGCCAGCGCCGGGGTGCCGTGCCGGAAGTCGTACGCCCCGCCCGGCTGCTGCATCGGGGCCGGCTCCCACGGCTTCCACAGCGGACTGCCGTCGTCGGTGGGCAACGGCGGCTCGGGGCGTAGCGGGGCCCGGTCGGGCCGCCCGGCGGGCGGCGCCGGCTCGGGCAGGGTGCCGCCGACCCGCGTGCCGGATCCCCGCCGGGACGTCAGCACCCCGTTGGCCCGCAGCAGCTCGTACGCCCGGGTGACCACCGTGCGGGAGACGCCGAGCTGGTGCGCCAGCTCACGGCTGGGCGGCACCGAGTCGCCGGGGCGCAGCCGTCCGGCCCGGACGGACCCGCTGATCTGCTCGCAGAGCTGCTGCTGCAACGGCATCGTGCTGTCGCGGTCAAGCACGATCAGAAGCTGGGACGAACCCACCCGCGCACGCTCCCCCGATCGACGCCGCTCCGAGTCTAGCCGCGCGGCACCCGGTCACATCCGTTCGACGGTCCGGATGCCGAGCAGGTGCAGCCCCTGCCGCAGCGTCCGGGCGGTGACGTCGGCGAGCACCAGCCGACTCTCCCGCAGCTCGCCGGAGGCGCGCAGCACCGGGCAGCGCTCGTAGAAGGCGCTGAACGTGCTGGCCAGCCGGTGCAGGTAGCCGGCCAGGTGGTGGAACTCGAGGGTCCGCTCCACCTCGGCGACCACCCCGGCGAAGCCGAGCAGCTCGAACGCCAGCGCCCGCTCCGCCGGTTCGGTGAGCAGGATCTCCGCGTCCGGCCGCACGTCCGTCCCGGCCCGCCGGAACACCGACCGGATCCGCGAGTACGCGTACTGGAGGTAGGGCGCGGTGTTGCCGTCCAGGGAGAGCATCCGCTCCCAGTCCAGCACGTAGTCCCGGGCCCGGTCGGTGGCCAGGTCGGCGTACTTGATCGCGCCGATGCCGACGGCCCGGCCGATCTCGGCGGCGGCCTCGGCGTCCAGCTCGGGGTTCTTGGCCCGGGCCAGCTCGGTGGCCCGGGCGACCGCCTCCTCCAGCAGCCCGACCAGCTTCACCGAGCCGCCGGCCCGGCTGCGCAGCATCCGCCCGTCGGAGCCGAGGATGGAGCCGAAGCCGAGGTGCACGGCCCGGGTCGGCGGGCGCAGCCACCCGGCGGCCTCGGCGACGGCGAAGACCATCGCGAAGTGCTGCCGCTGCGGCAGGCCGACGACGTAGAGCAGCCGGGTCGCGCCGAGGTCGTCGGTCCGGTGCCGCAGCGCCGCCAGGTCGGTGGCCGGGTAGCCGTAACCGCCGTCGCCCTTGCGCACGATCAGCGGCAACGGCTCGCCGTCCCGGCCGGTGAACTCGGGCGGGAAGACGCAGTCCGCGCCGTCGCTGGCGCGCAGCAGCCCGAGCCGGTCCAGCTCGTCGACGACCCCGCCCAGCCGGTCGTTGTAGGCACTCTCGCCCCGGAAGTCGTCCCGGGTCAGCGTCACGTCGAGCAGCTCGTACACGGTCAGGAAGTACCGCTCGGACTGCTCCACCAGCAGCCGCCACAGCCGCAGCGTCCGCTCGTCGCCGCCCTGCAACGCGACCACCCGCTGCCGCGACCGCTCCCGGAACGCCTCGTCGGCGTCGAACTTCACCCGGGCCGCCTTGTAGAACGAGTCGAGGTCGCCCATCGACAGCTCCTGCGTCGCCTCGGCCTCCCCGAGGTCGACCAGGTGCTCGATCAGCATCCCGAACGGGGTGCCCCAGTCCCCCAGGTGGTTGACCCGCACCACCCGGTGTCCGAGCCAGTCGAGCAGCCGGACCGCGGCGTCGCCGATGACCGTGGAGCGCAGGTGCCCCACGTGCATCTCCTTGGCCACGTTCGGCGCCGAGTAGTCGACCACCACGGTCTCCGGCGCGGGCGCCACCGGCACGCCGAGCCGGTCGTCGCCGGCCAGCCCGGAGACCAGCGCGGCCAGCGTCCGGTCGGCCACCGTCAGGTTGAGGAAGCCCGGCCCGGAAACCTCCGCGGCCGCGCAGACGTCGTCCAGCTCGGCGTGGTCCAGCACCGCCGCGGCGATGTCGCGTGGCGGGCGTCCGAGCCGCCGGGCCAGCGCCAGCGCCGCGTCGGACTGGAAGTCCGCGCGCGGGGAGCGCCGCACCAGGGGGTCGACCGGGCCGCCGGCCACGGTCGCGAACGCCGGCGCCAGCCGGTCGGTGAGCAGCCTTTCAAGATCCATGGGTACGCCGATCTCGCTCGGATCCGCGCGGTCACGCGGATCTGGACACGGGAGGATGCGGGCGGACCGAGGACGATCGGCGATGACCGGCGGCTCGATCCGCCGGTCGCAGGGAAATGGTCAGCGCGGGCGGGCGACGGATCGCCGGCGTCGCTCCGCACCGACCTGGACGTCACAGGACGGTCCGGTGGTGTGGGCAGGCGCGCTGGTCATGTCGGAGAGCCTAGCGGGCCGGCCGGCGACGCGTACACCGTGTTCCCCGGCCGGCCCGGTGGCCGTACCGTCGCCGTCAGGCAGTGGCGGCGGCCTTGCGGGCGCGCTCGGCCCGGCGCCGCACCTGCTGGTACGCCCCGGTCAGCCCCATCGCCCGGCGGACCTCGACGACGGTCCGGCGGACCTGCTCACGGGTCCGCTCGGTGCCGTCCACGATCAGCTGGTCGACCAGGCCGGCGTCGGCCTCGATCCGGGCGCGGCGCTCCCGGATCGGATCGAGGAACCGGTTCAGCGCCGCCGCCAGGGCCTCCTTGACCTCGACGTCGCCGACCCGCCCGGCCCGGTAGCGGGCCGTGAGCTCCCCCACCGCCGCGCGGTCCGGGTTGAACACGTCGTGGTACGCGAAGACCGGATTGCCCTCGACGGTGCCCGGCACGTCGGCGCGGACCCGGTTCGGGTCGGTGTACATGGCCATCACCTTGCGGCGCACGGTCGCCGCGTCGTCGGCGATCGCGATGGCGTTTCCCCTGCTCTTGCTCATCTTTCCCTGGCCGTCGGTGCCGACCAGGGTGGGCGTGTCGGAGGCGATCATCTCCGGCACCGGGAAGACCTCGCCGTACAGGTGGTTGAAGCGGCGGGCGATCTCGCGGGTCACCTCGACGTGCGCCGCGTTGTCCTTGCCGACCGGCACCACCTGCGCCTTCACGCAGAGAATGTCCGCCGCCTGGAGTACGGGATAGCCGAGCAGGCCGTACGGGATCTCCGCGCGGCCGGCGTCCCTTGCCATCTCCCGCACCGACGGCACCCGTTCCAGGCGCGGCACGGTCACCAGGTTCTGGAACAGCGTGTTCAGGTCCCCGACCTCCGGGATGGCGGACTGGAGGTAGAACGTCGCCCGGGCCGGGTCGACCCCGCACGCCAGGACGTCGGTGACCATCTCCCGGGCGTTGCGGGACACCTGGGCGATGTCCTCGCGGCGGTGGCGGGTGGTCAGCATGTGCAGGTCGGCGATGATGAAGTAGCTCTCGTACCGCCGGTGCAGCGCCACCCGGTTGGCGATGCTGCCGACGTAATGACCGAGGTGCAGCCGCCCGGTGGGGCGGTCCCCGGTGAGCATCCGTGCAACGGACATGGTGATGGCCTTTCGTGCCGAGGATTGACGGGACGCGCACGCGCGCGGGATCGACCCGGGGCGTGGTCGCCTGAGGGTCGGTGGGGTCGGCTCGTCAGAGCACGAACCGCCATCGCGCGCCGGCGCGGAACCGCAACCCACCGGCACGAAGCACGTCGAGGATCCGCTCCCGGCCGTCGCCGGGGCCGCTCGGAAAGGACGGCAGGAGGTCACGCGGGAGGCCGTCGACGGCCTCCGGCGTGAGGATGACCGGCCGGACCATGTGTCCACGGTAACCGCACCGACGCGGATCGTGGGGCCCGGCCGATCGGGTCAGCCCTTGCGGTAGCTCTCCTCGTAGTAGCTGCCCACCCGGCGGCGGTAGTCCGGCTCGCCGAACGCGTCCGGGTCGAAGGCCGGCGACTCCTTGACCTGCTCCCGGGTGCGGTCGACGTGCACCACCCGCTCCAGGTGGTCGACCCGGGCGATGGTGCCCACCGGCAGCAGCACCTTGCGGCCGAAGATCCACGGTCCGGTGTCCACCACCAGGTAGCGGGCGTCGGCGTCGTCGCTGGCCTCGTCGATCGCGCCGATCCGGCCGTCGGTGGCCTCCACCCGGTAGCCCACCAGGTCCACCGGGGTCCCCGGGCCGGGAGCGTCGGGCCCGTCGTGCTCCGTCCGCCGCCGGGGCTCCGCGCCGGGGTCCGCCCGGTCGTACCCGCCGGCGAGCGCCGCCGGATCGCGCCAGGTCCACGGGTTGAACGGCTGCATCTGCGGACACCTCCGATTCGTCGTCGTCCACCAGGAAGTGCCCCGCCCGCGCGCGCGGGAAACGGTACGGCAATTCTTCGTTCACGCGAATGCGCGCGGTGCGAAGTACGTCATATTCGGCGAGCGTCTATTTCCTCCACCGTCCGGCCGCTGCTCAGCGGCGCTGTGATCGTTTCCACGCACACCCGGCGGGGTGGGGCAGTGTCCACTTGGCACATTCGTCCGGCGGGTGCCGCCGACGATTCTGGTCCTGCATCCGGCAGCACCGAGAAAGGGGACGCAGATGTTTCGCACCATTCGGCGTATCGGAATCGTGACGGCCCTGGCGGTGGGTCTCGTCGGCGCCGGCGGGGCGTCGGCGCAGGCGGCGGTCAACCCGTACACCGCGCAGTCGCTCTGCGGTCTCGGCTACACCCAGATCGACCAGGACCCCATCCGCAACCAGACGGCCGGCGCTCGGCTCGGGACCGTGCACCTGCTCTACAACCCGATGACCGGGTACGGCTGCACGGTGACGGTGAAGGCGGCGTACGTCGGCATGCTGACCCGTACCCAGGTCTACCTCGCCGCCCAGTACCTGCCCACCCAGACCGACGACGGCAACCGGCTGTACGCGGCCGGCCCCACCCGCGCGTACGTCCGCGGTGGTTGCATCATCTGGGGCGCGCTGATGGCCGACCCGGACGGCACCGTGCACTACCACGACCGGGCGAACCCGGCGATCGGCGGCATCGGCACCTGCTTCTGACCGCTCCCGGTCCCCGGGGTCCGTGCTCGTCGCGGGTTCCGGGGACCGAGCGGCCGCCCCGCCGCACTCCGTTGGGCGGCCCACTGAGCTGCGGGTACCGGTCGGCCGGGCGTCGTCCGCTGGCATACTGACCAGCCATGGTGCTCTCCCGCGGCTGGTCGGTGTTCCTCGTGGCGGTCGGGGTGTGGAGCTGGGTGATCTGGCCCCGGTTCGCGGTCGCCATCTGGAACGACCCGCGCGCCTGGTCGACCGGCACGGTCGGCGACGGCACACCGACCGGCTTCCTCTGGGTGCACGCCCTGCTGATCGCGACGTCGCTGGCGATCGGCACCACCGTCGGCGTGCTCGGCGTACGCGGCTGGCTCGCCGCCCGCCGGCGGTCCGCCTGACCGGCCGGGTCCCCCACCGATTGAGGCCGCTCCCCGGCCCGTCAGCTCCGGGCGACCGGCGAGCGGCCTTCCGACCTCCCATCCAGCCCCGGAGCGCAGTCACTTCGCCAGCTCCGTGGTGCGGACCACCGGCTCCTTTTCCCTGGCCCGTGGTGCGGAACCACCCGGTCCCTCTCCCCATTGGGGGAGCGGCAGACCATCGGCCGTGAAGTCAGCTGCCTGGTCGGGCGCCGGGGGAGCTCGCCGCGCCGGGACCCATGCCGAGCTGAAGCGACGTCGCGCCTGGCCGGTCGCTCGATCACCCGCGGTGCCATGCCTTCAGCGGCGTCGCGGAATCTCGGGCCAAACCGGGCATTGCTACCCCTGTCGGCGGGGGACCGCGACCTCCGGTGGGCCGGCGCGAAATGCCTGACCTGCGGGGATAGTCGGGGGAAGATGATGTGACGGGGGACGCTTCCCCCGGATTTGACGATCAAACCCGCAGACGCGTAACTTTCTCTCTGCCAGCGCGGAACGGACGAAACAGGGCGAAAGACCTGAAGGCCGGAGCGCGGGAACGAGCTCCCGGCACCGAGGGTGGTACTCCTCGGAGCCCGGGACCGGGCGGTGCCCCCCGAAACGCTGCGAGGCGGATTTGGCGAGGCGGAACCGACCGGGTAAGGTTGTCGACCGGCAGGGCACCGGGCGAGCTTGCGGGAGACCGCAGCGGCCGGCCTGTCAAATCCGATGATCAAGCGCCCGCGGGTGACCGCTGCGTGCGGTCGTTGGCGCCAACCCGTACGAAGCGTGGTAGACCGGGACACACCGGTTGACACGGGGAAGACGGTGAGGTAACGTAGTAAAAGTGCCCGGCGCGAGAGCGGCGGTCACGACAGAGTGAAAATGCCCCGGGTCGGGGGTCCTCTTCGGGGGGTTTCCGGGCGGTGTGTGGTTGTTCTTTGAGAACTCAACAGGGTGCTTGAAAAGCCAGTGCCAATTATGATTTATACCCCGGACTGGTCAGGCTTTGTGTCTGGCTGGTTGGGATTCCTTTGGCAACACTTTTGTTGTCAGGACATGTTTTCAACAAGTTTTTGTTGGAGAGTTTGATCCTGGCTCAGGACGAACGCTGGCGGCGTGCTTAACACATGCAAGTCGAGCGGAAAGGCCCTTCGGGGTACTCGAGCGGCGAACGGGTGAGTAACACGTGAGCAACCTGCCCTAGGCTTTGGGATAACCCCGGGAAACCGGGGCTAATACCGAATATGACCTGGCCTCGCATGAGGCTGGGTGGAAAGTTTTTCGGCCTGGGATGGGCTCGCGGCCTATCAGCTTGTTGGTGGGGTGATGGCCTACCAAGGCGACGACGGGTAGCCGGCCTGAGAGGGCGACCGGCCACACTGGGACTGAGACACGGCCCAGACTCCTACGGGAGGCAGCAGTGGGGAATATTGCACAATGGGCGGAAGCCTGATGCAGCGACGCCGCGTGAGGGATGACGGCCTTCGGGTTGTAAACCTCTTTCAGCAGGGACGAAGCGTAAGTGACGGTACCTGCAGAAGAAGCGCCGGCCAACTACGTGCCAGCAGCCGCGGTAAGACGTAGGGCGCGAGCGTTGTCCGGATTTATTGGGCGTAAAGAGCTCGTAGGCGGCTTGTCGCGTCGACCGTGAAAACTTGGGGCTCAACCCCAAGCCTGCGGTCGATACGGGCAGGCTAGAGTTCGGTAGGGGAGACTGGAATTCCTGGTGTAGCGGTGAAATGCGCAGATATCAGGAGGAACACCGGTGGCGAAGGCGGGTCTCTGGGCCGATACTGACGCTGAGGAGCGAAAGCGTGGGGAGCGAACAGGATTAGATACCCTGGTAGTCCACGCTGTAAACGTTGGGCGCTAGGTGTGGGGGGCCTCTCCGGTTCCCTGTGCCGCAGCTAACGCATTAAGCGCCCCGCCTGGGGAGTACGGCCGCAAGGCTAAAACTCAAAGGAATTGACGGGGGCCCGCACAAGCGGCGGAGCATGCGGATTAATTCGATGCAACGCGAAGAACCTTACCTGGGTTTGACATGGCCGCAAAACTCACAGAGATGTGAGGTCCTTCGGGGGCGGTCACAGGTGGTGCATGGCTGTCGTCAGCTCGTGTCGTGAGATGTTGGGTTAAGTCCCGCAACGAGCGCAACCCTCGTTCGATGTTGCCAGCGCGTTATGGCGGGGACTCATCGAAGACTGCCGGGGTCAACTCGGAGGAAGGTGGGGATGACGTCAAGTCATCATGCCCCTTATGTCCAGGGCTTCACGCATGCTACAATGGCCGGTACAATGGGCTGCGATACCGTGAGGTGGAGCGAATCCCAAAAAGCCGGTCTCAGTTCGGATCGGGGTCTGCAACTCGACCCCGTGAAGTCGGAGTCGCTAGTAATCGCAGATCAGCAACGCTGCGGTGAATACGTTCCCGGGCCTTGTACACACCGCCCGTCACGTCACGAAAGTCGGCAACACCCGAAGCCGGTGGCCCAACCCCTTGTGGGAGGGAGCCGTCGAAGGTGGGGCTGGCGATTGGGACGAAGTCGTAACAAGGTAGCCGTACCGGAAGGTGCGGCTGGATCACCTCCTTTCTAAGGAGCACCTTCACCCGAAAGGGTGCAAGGAGCCCGCGCCATCCGAATGCGATGGTGGGGTGCTCAATGGCGGAGACACTGGCGAGTTCGTGCTCGGCAACGGCCGGGATCACCTAGTACAGCCACCTCGTGTGGTGGGAACGGAGTCCTGGTGCGGCTGAGGAGGAACGCAAAGCACCCTGTTGGGTCCTGAAAGAACAACCATCGGTTGTCTTTCAGAACCATGACCCCACCTGTGGTGGGGGACGGTTGCCAGGCATGGCCTGGCCTCGCATACCGCCGGCGGTTGGTCGGGCTGGTGTGGGGCGGATCGGGTTGTGGGTTGGTCGTTTGTTGAGAATTGCACAGTGGACGCGAGCATCTTTGTGGTCAAGTTGTCAAGGGCGAACGGTGGATGCCTTGGCACCAGGAGCCGATGAAGGACGTGGGAGGCCGCGATAGGCCTGGGGGAGCTGTCAACCAAGCTGTGATCCCAGGGTGTCCGAATGGGGAAACCCGGCACCAGTCATGTGGTGTCACCTGCACCTGAACACATAGGGTGTATGGAGGGAACGCGGGGAAGTGAAACATCTCAGTACCCGTAGGAAGAGAAAACAAATTTAGTGATTCCGTGAGTAGTGGCGAGCGAAAGCGGATCGAGGCTAAACCGGCTGCGTGTGATACCTGTCAGGGGTTGCGTGGTCGGGGTTGTGGGACCCCGCTGAACGAGCTGACACTTGTTCGAGGAGTTACAAAGTCAGTGGCTAGCCGAATGGTGTGGAAAAGCCAACCGTAGACGGTGATAGTCCGGTACGTGAAAGTTGCTGACCTTCTGTGGGTGTTCCCGAGTAGCGGCGGACCCCTGAAATCTGCCGTGAATCTGCCAGGACCACCTGGTAAGCCTAAATACTTCCTGGTGACCGATAGCGGACGAGTACCGTGAGGGAATGGTGAAAAGTACCCCGGGAGGGGAGTGAAATAGTACCTGAAACCGTTCGCCTACAATCCGTCGGAGCCTTGCGGGGTGACGGCGTGCCTTTTGAAGAATGAGCCTGCGAGTTAGTGGCATGTGGCGAGGTTAACCCGTGTGGGGGAGCCGTAGCGAAAGCGAGTCTGAATAGGGCGATTCAGTCGCATGCTCTAGACCCGAAGCGGAGTGATCTAGCCATGGGCAGGCTGAAGCGCGGGTAAGACCGCGTGGAGGGCCGAACCCACCAACGTTGAAAAGTTGGGGGATGACCTGTGGTTAGGGGTGAAAGGCCAATCAAACTCCGTGATAGCTGGTTCTCCCCGAAATGCATTTAGGTGCAGCGTCGCGTGTTTCTTGCCGGAGGTAGAGCACTGGATGGTCTAGGGGGCCCACAAGCTTACCGAAATCAGCCAAACTCCGAATGCCGGTAAGTGAGAGCGCGGCAGTGAGACTGCGGGGGATAAGCTTCGTAGTCGAGAGGGAAACAGCCCAGATCACCAGCTAAGGCCCCTAAGCGTGTGCTAAGTGGAAAAGGATGTGGGGTCGCATAGACAACCAGGAGGTTGGCTTAGAAGCAGCCACCCTTTAAAGAGTGCGTAATAGCTCACTGGTCAAGTGGTTCCGCGCCGACAATGTAGCGGGGCTCAAGCACACCGCCGAAGCTGTGGCATTCACATTTCAACCTCGCTTGGACTTGATTCCTTGTGCAGGTGTGTGGATGGGTAGGGGAGCGTCGTGCCGCGGGTGAAGCAACGGGGTGACCCAGTTGTGGACGCGGCACGAGTGAGAATGCAGGCATGAGTAGCGAAAGAAGGGTGAGAAACCCTTCCGCCGGATGACCAAGGGTTCCAGGGCCAGGCTAATCCGCCCTGGGTGAGTCGGGACCTAAGGCGAGGCCGAGAGGCGTAGTCGATGGACAACGGGTTGATATTCCCGTACCCGCGAAAGAGCGACCCTGACGAACCTCGCTGTGCTAACCACCCAAACCGGCGGCGACCTTCGGGTCAATGTCGGTGAGCGTGGGAACCTGGCGGGTAGTAGTCAAGCGATGGGGTGACGCAGGAAGGTAGCTGAGCCCGGCCGGTGGTTGTGCCGGGGTAAGCGTGTAGGCCGCACCATAGGCAAATCCGTGGTGCATGAAGGCTGAGACGTGATGCCGAGCCGATTCAGGTGAAGTCAGTGATCCTATGCTGCCGAGAAAAGCCTCTAGCGAGTTCTTAGCGGCCCGTACCCCAAACCGACACAGGTGGTCAGGTAGAGAATACCGAGGCGATCGGGCGAACTGTGGTTAAGGAACTCGGCAAATTGCCCCCGTAACTTAGGGAGAAGGGGGGCCGGAGACGTGAAGCCCCACGCGGGTGGAGCGTTGTATGGCCGCAGAGAGCAGGGGGAAGCGACTGTTTACTAAAAACACAGGTCCATGCGAAGAAGTAATTCGATGTATATGGACTGACGCCTGCCCGGTGCTGGAACGTTAAGGGGACCTGTTAGCTCTTCGGGGCGAAGCGGAGAACTTAAGCGCCAGTAAACGGCGGTGGTAACTATAACCATCCTAAGGTAGCGAAATTCCTTGTCGGGTAAGTTCCGACCTGCACGAATGGCGTAACGACTTCCCCACTGTCTCAACCACAGGCCCGGCGAAATTGCATTACGAGTAAAGATGCTCGTTACGCGCGGCAGGACGGAAAGACCCCGGGACCTTTACTATAGCTTGACATTGGTATCCGAATTAGCTTGTGTAGGATAGGTGGGAGCCGGTGAAGTCCATACGCCAGTATGGGTGGAGGCAATCTTGAAATACCACTCTGGTTGATTTGGGTATCTAACTTCGGACCGTTATCCGGTTCAGGGACAGTGTCTGGTGGGTAGTTTAACTGGGGCGGTTGCCTCCTAAAGGGTAACGGAGGCGCCCAAAGGTTCCCTCAGCCTGGTTGGCAATCAGGTGTTGAGTGCAAGTACACAAGGGAGCTTGACTGTGAGACTGACAGGTCGAGCAGGGACGAAAGTCGGGACTAGTGATCCGGCACTTGCGAGTGGAAGCGGTGTCGCTCAACGGATAAAAGGTACCCCGGGGATAACAGGCTGATCTTCCCCAAGAGTCCATATCGACGGGATGGTTTGGCACCTCGATGTCGGCTCGTCGCATCCTGGGGCTGTAGCAGGTCCCAAGGGTTGGGCTGTTCGCCCATTAAAGCGGTACGCGAGCTGGGTTTAGAACGTCGTGAGACAGTTCGGTCCCTATCCGCCGTGCGCGTAGGATACTTGAGAAGGGCTGTCCCTAGTACGAGAGGACCGGGACGGACGAACCTCTGGTGTGCCAGTTGTCCCGCCAGGGGCACGGCTGGTTAGCTACGTTCGGAAGGGATAACCGCTGAAAGCATCTAAGCGGGAAGCTCGCTTCAAGATGAGGTATCCCACCATCCTTGGATGGGTAAGGCCCCCAGCTAGACGACTGGGTTGATAGGCCGGAAATGTAAGCCCGGTAACGGGTTCAGTTGACCGGTACTAATAGGCCGAGGACTTGACTACAAAGCTGCTACGCGTCCACTGTGCAACTCCCGACAAACGAACAACACCCAGCGTTGCTGGTCGAGTTGTTTGACATGTCGATAGAGTTACGGCGGTCATGGCGGAGGGGAAACGCCCGGTAACATTCCGAACCCGGAAGCTAAGCCCTCCAGCGCCGATGGTACTGCACTCGGGAGGGTGTGGGAGAGTAGGACACCGCCGGACAACCATTCGATCAGGGCCACCCCTTTCAAGGGGTGGCCCTGATTGGTATACCCACCCCCGAAAATCACCCTGCCCCTCGTTCGGCGAATCGCCCGGGTGGCCCACCTCTTCTCGGTACCGTCGGTGCGGGACCCGCGCCGCCGCGTGGTCCCCCGCCGTGATGGCGGAAAACGTGACGTGGAGTACGCCTCGTCCGCAATCGGTGCGGACCGGTCGGGGTACCTGTTTCACCGTACGACCGGAACTGACCGTCGGGACCGGCGGAGGCAGGAGTGGTCATGAAGATTGGAATCATCGGCTCGGGGCACATCGGTGGGACGCTCACCCGGCGGCTGCGTGCTCTCGACCACGACGTGACAGTCGCCAACTCGCGGGGGCCGCAGACCCTCACCGACCTGGCGCAGGAGACCGGCGCCACCGCGGGCACGCTGGAGCAGGCCGTGCAGGACGCCGAACTGGTGATCGTGGCGATCCCGCTGCTGGCCGTCCCCGCGCTCCCCCCGGAACTCTTCGACGGCAAGGTGGTCGTCGACGCCGACAACTACTACCCGCAGCGCGACGGCGACATCGCCGAGCTGCTGGACCGCAGCCTCAGCTCCAGCCGGTGGACCGCCGAGCACCTCAAGGGCGCCCGGGTGGTGAAGGCTTTCAACAACATCCAGGCCCAGCACCTGATGGACAACGGCCGCCCGGCCGGCGCCGGCGACCGGATCGGCCTGCCGGTGGCCGCCGACGACGCCGACGCGAAGCAGCTCGTGATGGAGCTGGTCGACTCGCTCGGCTTCGACCCGGTCGACGCCGGCACCCTCGACGAGAGCTGGCGGCAGCAGCCCGACACCCCCGTCTACGGCACGGACCGCGACGCCGACGGCGTACGGCAGGGACTGGCCGCGGCGCGGCCCTGAGCGCGCGTACGACAGAACGAAGCCCCGCCGGCGATCAGCCGGCGGGGCTTCGTCGTGCCCGGGGTCAGGACGGCTCGGGGCCGCAGATGAAGCGGGGCTCGGGGTCGTAGGTCCAGCTGAACTTCTCCCGCTTGACGACCTTGCCGTCCTTCTTGATGACCCGGAAGGCGTCCTGGGTGAACCCCTCGCTGCCCACGGCGGAGATGCAGGTCGGGCCGGGCTCGAGGTGAACCGTCTTCGGCGCGGTGATATTGCGGCGCGGGCCGTACTCGGTCTTGACGCTGTCGTAGATCTTCGTGCTCCAGATCGACACGGTGATCGTGCTCGACGTGTACGAGGTGTCGATCAGGACGCCGTGCGGGGTGTTGTTGCGGAACTTGAAGTCCAGGTCCGGCCAGAAGATGGTCGACTCGATCACCGCCGGGTAGCGGCTGAAGTAGAACGAGTGCGGCTTGTGCTCGACGTCCTCCAGGCCCGCGTAGTAGCTGGCGTTGAACAGCGTCGTGGTGAACTGCGAGACGCCGCCACCCACGCCGGGCACCAGCTTGCCGTTGACGATCACCGGGGCGTCCTTGTAGCCCTGGTCGTACCCGCGCTCGCCGGTGTGGCCGTTGAGGGAGAACGTCTCACCCGGCTTCACCACCGTGCCGTCGACGTCCTTGGCGGCCTGGACGATGTTCTGGCTGCGCGGCGAGGAGAGCCCGCCGGGGAACCGGGTGGTGAAGGTGGAGACGCGCTCCTTGATGCCCAGCGCGCCGAGCTTCGCCTCGGTCAGCTCCGGCTCGGCCGGCTTGAGCTGGCCGCTGACCGTCCGCCCGTCCGCCTTGGGTAGGACGGCGAGCAGGTCGCGCGCGAGGGCGGCCGAGTCGAGCTGCTGGCCGGCGCGGCCGGGCACCATCTTCGGCTTGCCGCCGGAGATCGTCATCGTCGCGTCCTTCGGCGGCGACTCGATCGACGCCAGCTTGTCGCCGAGGGCGGCGCGCAGCCGCTTCACGTCCACCCGGGGGGTCAGCTTGCCGGCCTCGTCGGCGGAGAAGCGCAGCCCGCGCGCGATCGCCGCCGGCGGGATGGTCACCGTGCCCTTGTCGGTGGTGAGCGTGACCGGCTGGGCGACCGCCGGCCGGGCCAGCTCCTCGACCAGCCGGTCCACCTCCTCGGCGGTGGTCGCCGGGGCCTTCTCCACCAGCGGCACGGTCACCTGCTCGCCGGCGAGCCAGCCCTTCGTGACGACCTGGGCGGAGTGTTCCCGGTCCACCGACAGGGCCGGCTTCGGGTACACCGGCTTCGGGGTGGTGCCGGTGAAGATGATCGCCGGCATGGTCATCTCGCGGCCCTGCTTGCCGACGACCCCGCGCAGCGCCGCGTCCAGCCGGTCGGCGTCAACCGTGACCACCGGGTCGACCGTGCGGGAGCCGAGCAGCCGGCTCACCGGGTGCGCGTCGGCCTCGGCGGCCGCCGCCACCGTGGCCTCCACGTCGATGGCCAGGCCCACGTCGGCCGGCCTGATCTCCGCCTTCTGCTCCCCCACCAGCACCGTCAGCGGGGCGTTCAGGGTGGCTGCCCGGCGCTCCAACTCGGCGCGCAGCTCCCGGGCGGCCTCGGCCCGGCTCCGGCCGCCGAGCTCGGCGCCGAGCACCGTCGTGCCCCGGGGCACGTCCCCGGCGTACGCGTAGGCACCGGCACCGCCCACACCGGCCAGCACCACGGCGGCCAGGCCGCCGGCGAGCAGCAGTCGGCCCCGGCGCGACCGGGACCAGCCCGAGCCGGGCTTGCCGGTCGGCTCCGGCTCGTCGCCCGGCCAGGTCACCGCGGTGACCTGCACCGTCGGCCGGTCGTCGGAGACACGTTTGTCGCCGTAAAGGGTCACAGCCACCTCGATCGGGACGTACCACATGGGGGTTGCGGGCCCCCGGAAGACGTCTACGGTAACCAACGCGCAAGCCGGTGGACACCGTGCGGCCGGCCACCTTGCGCACCGCGTGTCGGCGGAGCCGACCCGGTCATCCGGCCCGGGTGCCGCCGTGGCACGGTGTGCGGGTGGCAGATCGGGTGCTGGCGTACGGCGGCGGGTGGCTGGACCGGGCGGGAGCGCTGCGCGGCAACCGGGAGTGGATCTCCGCCCAGCTGACCGATCCCGGGGCCGTGCTGCTGCCGCTCTGGCGGGACCACTGCCTCGTCACCGCCGACCAGACGCCGGTCCGGCTGCACCCGGCCGACGCCCCCGAGGTGCTCGCCGCCGCCGACGAGACCGTCTTCCTGGGGCTGGACGGCGAGGCTCCGGTCTTCGCCGTGGACCTTTCCGGGCGTACCGCGCCCGAGGCGGCCCGGCTGGCCGGCGCGGCCGCCACCGCGGACGTGCGCGCCCTGGTCGCCTGGCTCGACCCGGCCCAGGCGGCGGTGCAGGCGTACGCGCGCGGGCTGCTGCACTGGCACCGGCAGCAGCGGTACTGCGGCAGCTGCGGCTCGGCCACCGTGGCACGCGACGGCGGGCACGTGCGAGCCTGCTCGGGACCGCGCTGCGGGCGGCTGCTCTTCCCCCGGATCGAACCGGCGATCATCGTGCTGGTCGAGGCGCCCGGGTCGCCCGACCGCTGTCTCCTGGCCCGGCACGCCGGCGCTCCGGAGGGGGCGTACTCGACGCTGGCCGGGTTCGTCGAGGTGGGCGAGAGCCTGGAGGACGCGGTCCGCCGGGAGATGGCCGAGGAGGCCGGGGTGACCCTCTCCGCGCTGTCCTACCAGGGCTCGCAGGCCTGGCCGTTCCCGGCCGGGATGATGGTCGGGTTCCGGGCCACCGCCGCCTCCGAGGAGGTCCGGGTGGACGGCGAGGAGCTGCTGGAGGCGCGCTGGTTCACCCGGGACGAGCTGCGCCGCCGGGAGGCCGAGGGGCGGCCGCTGGGCCGGCCCGACTCGATCGACCATCATCTGCTCGGCAGTTGGCTCGCCGCCGGCGACTGACGTACCCCCGGGGCTCCCGACGCCGGAGATCGACTCCAGGTCGCCGAGGTGGGGGTGTTGCGGTCGCCCGGACACCCCGACGTCGGCGAAGCGGAGTGGATCAGGTGCCGGGCCGGCCGGTCGCGCCGCGGTGGGTCAGGGCCGGGGGGACGGGTCGCGGGGGCGCAGGGCCAGCCAGGCCATCACGGCGGCGGTCAGCGCGGCGGCGCCCAGCGCGCAGGTGAGGATCCCCTCGACCGTGCGCGGCGCGACCAGCACCGCCGCGCCGGCCAGGCCGGCGGTGGCCACCCAGAGCGGGACGGCCGGGAACCGGGCGCCGCTGGCCACCCGGTCGTTGACCAGCATGAAGACGACCGCGTAGAGGGCGCCGGTGGCGGCGAAGAGCGGGGCCTCGCCGGCCAGGTGCAAATAGTCGGCGCCGCCGGCCAGCCGGAACGCCAGCTCGCCGCCGAGCGCGGCGGCCCCCACCAGGACCGCGCCGCAGGCGAGGATGACCGCCAGGCCCAGCGCCCGGGCCCGCCGATCGCCCTGCGCCAGCCGGGGCAGCGCGAGCAGGGTCACCACCTGCGGCGCCCAGAGCGCGCCCTTGGTGAGCACCGCGCCGACCGCGTACGCCCCGGAGCCGTCCGCCGACAGCAGCTGCCGGGCGAGCAGCAGATCGGCGTACGAGATGGTGAGCATCGCCAGCGTGGCCCCGCACGCGGTCATCACGTGGGTGGGTCGCAGGCCGCCCTCCGATGCTGCGGCGGACGGTCCCGGGCGGGCGGTGCGGGCGAGGCGGGCCAGCAGCGGCAGGACGAGCAGCCCGGTGACGGTGGTGAGCAGCAGCGCGGTGACCGGGCCGGTGCCGAGCGCCAGACCGACGATCAGCCCGCCGTAGCGGCCGAGGGCGAGCACGGTCATCCCGGCGGAGAGGCGCAGGAAGCGCTGGTCGCCCTGGAGCTCGCCGAGCCAGCGGCCGGCCAGCACGGTGGCGAAGGTGGTGGCCGCGAGCAGCAGGGTCAGCGCCACCGGCAGCCGCAGCAGCACGGTGAGCAGCGGCGCGGCCGCGACCGTGATCCCGGCGGTGACCCCGGCGGTGAGCAGCGCCAGTCGGCCGGTGGGGGTGGGGCCGCGCCGGGCGCGGTGCACGGCGACGGCGATCTGCAGCCCGAAGCCGGGCACGGCGGCGATCGCGCCCAGCGCCAACACGGTGGCCAGCGCGCCCAGGTCGGCCGGGTCGAGCCGGCGGGCGCCGAGCACCGGCACCAGGTAGGCCAGGCCGTTGCTCAGGGTCGTGGCCACGGTGACGGCGACGCCGGCGGCACCGAGCCGCGCCGCGCCGGCGTCCCTGCTGATGGTCTGTGTCATGCCGCCCCGAGTGGCCCACGCTGCTCCGACGACCGCGGCTCGCGGCCGGCGGCGGCCGAGACCTCCCCGGCCCGACCGGGGAGACGGTACCGCTCGACCGTCCGGCCGTCAGCCCCGCACCCGCGACCCCTGCCCTCGTGGCCGGGAAGGGTCTAGTGTGCTGCCCCATGGCGTCGACGAACGTGGCCGCGGCAGCGACCTCCGGGCTGGCCGCGAAGCTTCCCGAGCGGTGGGTGGCGGGCGGGATCCGGCTGGTCTATCCGCGGGTGGAGCCCGAACTGGCCCGGCTGGCCGACTTCGTGCCGCGCGGCGGCACCGCCGTGGACATCGGCGCCTGGTACGGCCCGTGGACCGCGCGCCTGCTGCGCCGGGCCGACCGGGTCGTCTCGGTCGAGCCGACGCCCCCGCTGGCCCGCCAGCTGCGCACCGCCTTCCCCACCGTCGAGGTGGTCGAGGCGGCCGTCTCCGACCACGAGGGCACCGCCGCGCTCTATCTGCCCGACGGCGGCGCGATCGTCGGCACCTCGTCGCTGGAGCAGCCGGAGCAGGGCAGCCCGGTGCAGGTACGCCGGATCACCCTGGACTCGCTGGGCCTGGCCGACGTGCGCTTCGTCAAGCTCGACATCGAGGGGCACGAGCTGCCGGCGCTGCGTGGCGGGGCGGAGACGATCCGCCGCGACCGGCCGGTGCTGCTGATCGAGGTGGAGGAGCGGATCCAGCCGGTGGAGCCGCTGCTGGAGCTGCTCACCGGCTGGGGTTACCGGGGGTACGTGCTGCCGGGGCGTACCTGGGTGCCGCTGGCCGACTTCGACCTCGGGCGGCACCAGCGGGAGGCGATCGCCCGGGTGGGCCAGAGCTTCGCCCGTCGGGTGCTCTGGCCCCGCCCCCGCTACGTCAACTCGGTGCTGTTCCGGCCGGAGTGACCCCGGGCCGGGGGCGTCACTGCTGCGGCGTCGGGGTGCCGATGGCGACCTCGTTGGTGCAGAGCGTGACGCCGGGGTCGGCGACGCTCAGCTCGGCCGTGTTCCCGCCGCCGGTGAACTCGAAGAAGATCTGGTTCAGCCCGGTCTTCACCGGGAACCGCTTCTCCTTGCCGCCGAACCGGAAGGTGGCCGTGCTGTCGCCGGAGCTGAGGTAGCCGATCCGGACCACCCAGAACCAGTCGTCGCGCGGCCCGGTGAGCGGCATCCGCACCGTCTCGCCGTCGGTGACCTTCCAGCCGCAGGCCTGCTCCGGCCCCGGCTGGACGGTGGGGCCGTCGATGCGGACCGGGGTGATCCGGCCGGTGGGGTCGAACAGTGACGGCGCCTCCGCCTCGGTGACGAAGACGGGCCGCTCCGGCAGGGCGCGGAAGAACGTCGACTGCCGGTTGTACGGCGCGGAGAGCGTGGGCACCACGTCACCGGGGACCGGCTGGTCGAGGAAGACCGTGCCGGGCGGGGCGGCGGCCAGTTCGGCGCGGACGGTGTCCAGGTAGGTGCGCCCGGCCTTGACCGCCCACTCGTCGCCGAACCGGGCGGTCGTCCAGGCGGTGCCGAGACCCCCGGCGACCAGGGCGAGGGCCAGGCCGGCGGAGACCGCCTCCCGGTGGCGTACCAGCACGGCCGGGGGCGGCGGGTCGTCCGGGTCCCGGCCGCCGGTGACCGCCGCCAGCCCGGCCGGCTGCTCCGGCCGGTCGGCGGGCGGCTCGGTGGGGGTCGGGTCGCCGGTCCGGTCCATCGGGTCGACGCTGGGCGGAGCCGGCGGGGTGGCGGCCGGCGGGGTCGTGGCGGCGGCCGCGCCGGCCCGCTGCGGTGGCGCGTCGAACGGTCGCGCGGCCGGCGGACGGACCGGGGGCGGCAGATCGTCGTCGTCGTACTCGGCGTGCAGGACGCCGTGGCCACGGTAGGCGGCGGCCGGCACGGCGACCCGGGGGGCCGGTTCGGAGTCGGCCGGGCGCTCGACGTCGGCCGCGACCCGCTCGGGCGCGGCGGCGAACCGGCCCGGGTCCTCGTCGTCGGTCGCCGCCCTCCCGGTGGTCGCCAGCGTCCCGTCGCCGTCCGCGCGCGCGGCGTCCCCGTCGTCCGGGTCCGGGTCGGTCTCGTCGGCCCGGTCCGCCGGGGCCGGATCGGCGGGGGCGAACCGGTCCGGCACCGGCCGCAGGCCGAGCAGCGCGACGCCGATGCAGAGCGCGGCCACCACCACCATGTCGCTGACGTACCGGGGGACGGCGCCGGCGACGTCGCTGTAGATCGAGCCCAGCCGGGTGGCGGCCAGCAGGGCGGTCACCAGGGTCAGGTACGACGCCAGCAGCAGCCAGGCCCGGCCGGCGACCCGGCGCAGCCGGACGGTCAGCACGACCAGCACCAGGAAGGCCGCCCAGGCGATCCACCGGCCCAGCTCCGGCGGTGCGGTCACCGGGGCGCCGTCACCGGCCGGCAGCCAGCGCCACGGCCCGCCCAGCAGACCCGGTACGACGGTGGAGCCGAGCAGTTGCCAGAGGAAGGAGAGGACCTCGCCGAGCGAGTCCGGCCGGCGCAGCGACGACTCCGCCCGGGAGCCGTAGAGGGCGAGGAAGCCCAGCGACAGGACGGTCAGCAGCAGCCACGACGGCCAGTACCGGCGGGCGGTGGTCAGCACCGCCCGCACCGGCGGGCCGCCGACGAAGAGGAACGCGGTCAGCAGGAAGACCAGCGGCACCACCAGCAGCGCCTTCTCGAAGAAGAGCAGCCCGAAGAGCACGGCCAGGCCGAGGGTCACCAGGTGCCGCAGCCGGCCGGTGCGCACGTACCGGACCTGGGCGCCGACCGCGAGGACCATGGCAATCTGCATCGGCAGCATGTTCACCCCGACCGCCCACCAGGAGGTCGCCTCCAGGGTCAGCGGGCTGAACAGGAACACCGCGAGCGGCACCAGCAGTGCCCAGCCGGGGCGGACCAGGGTGCGTAGCAGCCGGGCGAAGCTCACCGCGAGCACCGCCTGGGCGGCGGTGAGGAGCAGGACGTACGGCCAGTAGGCGAGGCCGACCGCCCGGGTCACCAGCCAGGTGGCCAGCAGCGCCGCCGGCATGAAGTGGTTGTTGTAGAGCGTGAGCAGGAAGCCCGGGGTCAGGTCGGCCTCCGCGGCCCGGGCGATCAGCACGTAGTCGTCGACCGCCAGGTAGCCGCGGGAGGCGAGCTGCGCCCGCCAGACCAGGCTGACCAGGATCATGGCGACGGCCACCGCCCGGACCGGGTGGACGCGCGCCCAGCCGCCGATGAGGCCGGTCCCTTCGGGGGAGGTGGTCGTGCCGGTCGATGCCATGGCGGGAAGACTGCCACACCGGCCACCTGGCGCCCCATCAGGTCATCGGGTGGTTCCCGGTCGTCGCGGGAGCGCGACCGGGGCCGCGTACAGTGGCGAGCCACCACGGCGCGGTCGGGTCGCGCCCGGCAGGCAGGTGGGGGTCGAGGGATGCGTGGACGGCTGGTGCCGTATGGCGTGGCCGCCGCCGTGGCGGCGGTGGTGCTCGCCCCGCTGGCGCTGCCCGGGTACGTCCTCAGCTACGACATGGTCTTCGTGCCCCGGCAGGCGTTGAGCTGGGACGTGATCGCCCCGGCCTCGGCGCTGCCCCGGGCCGTGCCGCAGGACGCCGTGGTCGCGCTCGCCACCCAGCTGATGCCCGGCTGGCTGCTGCAACGACTGGTGCTGGTGGCGATCCTCTGGTTCGCCGCGCTCGGCGCCGCCCGGCTGGTGCCCACCACGCGCACCGCCGTACGGGTGGTCGCCGCCCTCGGGTACGCCTGGACGCCGTACCTGGCCGAGCGGCTGCTGCTCGGGCAGTGGGGGCTGCTGCTGGCGTACGCGATGCTGCCCTGGCTGGTGGCGGCGGCGCTCGGGGTGCGCGCGGGCCGGCCCGGGGCGCTGCCCGGGCTGCTGCTGGCGGCGGCGGTCTCCGCGATCACCCCGACCGGTGGGTTGATCGCCCTGTTGGCGGTGGCGGTGCTGGTGCCCGGCCGCTACCCCGGCGCCGCCCGCCGGGCCGGCACCGCACTCGCCCTGACCGTGCTGCTCAACGCGCCGTGGCTGGTGGCCGGGCTGGGCAGCGCCACCGGGGGTCGCTCCGACCCGGCCGGGGTGCCCGCCTTCGCCGCCCGCGCCGAGAACTGGGGCGGGTCGCTGGTCGCGCTCGCCGGCACCGGTGGGATCTGGAACGCGCTGACCGTCCCGGCGTCCCGCCAGGCCGCGTTCGTGCCGCTGGCCACCGTTCTGCTGCTGCTCCTCGCCGGGTATGGCCTGTTGCTGCTGCGCCGCCGCTGGCCGGCCGGCGCGCCCGCGCGGCTGCTGGTGCTGGCCGCCGGGTCGTGGCTGGTGGCGGCGCTCGGCGTGCTGCCCGGTGGAGCCGCGGTGCTCGGCTGGCTGGTCGACACGGCGCCCGGTGGCGGGCTGGTCCGCGACGGGCAGAAGCTGCTCGTCCCGTACGCGCTGGCCCTCGCGGTGGCCGTGGCGCTCGGCGCGGAACGGCTCGCCGACCGGCTGGCCACCCGGTTCGACCGGACCACCGGCACGGTGCTGCTGGTCGGCGCGGCCATGCTGCCGGTGGTGCTCCTGCCCGACCTGGCCTTCGGGGCGCTCGGCCGGTTGACGCCGGTGAACTACCCGGCGGACTGGGCGGTGGTCGCCCGGCAGGTGGCCGACCGGCCGGGTGAGGTGATCTCCCTGCCGTTCCAGGAGTACCAGCGGTACGCCTGGAACGGCGGCCGGGTGGTGATCGACCCGGCCCCGCGCCTGCTGTCGTCGCCGGTGCTGATCGACGACACCCTGTGGGTGGGTGACGTCGCGGTCGGCAAGGAGGACCCGCGTGCGGCAGAGGCGCGCGACCTGCTCGCCGCCGGCCGTCCGCTGGCCGCCATGGGGGCGCGCTGGGTGCTGGTGCAGCGCGCGTCGGGTCCCGCCGTGCCCGTGACGTCGCTGGTCGGGCTGCGGCTGGCGCACGCCGGTCCGGAGTTGACCCTCTACGAGAACCCCGCCTGGACGGCCCCCGCCGGGCGGGACGGCCCCGGCCCGGTCGGTTACGCCCACCTGCTGGCCGGAACGGTGGTGTTGGCCATCGGATTTTCGGGCACTGCGCAGGTGCTGCGGCGCATGGTAGCGTCCCGGCACGCGAGTCCCGCGGAAGGAGAAGGTGGATGAGGAACCTGCCCGCGTTCGTCGCCGTCGGGGTACTCGGGGTCGTGCTCGGCCTGCTCGGCAGCGTCGGTCTGGCGAATGCGCTCAGCCCGTCCGCCAAGGAGGCCGCCAACTCCAAGGTGAGTGAGCAGAGCTCCGAGAGCACGCTGTACGGCACGCGCTGAACCATCGTCGACCGGGGCGTCCGCTGATGCGGGCGCCCCGGTCGCGTGTCTGCGGCAGGTCGCGTGCCGGCCGTCAGCGGGTGGCGGTGAGCCGGGCGACCAGCTGCGCGAAGCGCGCCCCGGTCGCGGCCCAGGTGAAGCGGGCCGCGTGGGCCAGCGCCGCCTCGCCCATCGCCTTGCGCCGCACATCGTCGGCGAGCAGCTCGCGCACCTGGTCGGTGAACTCGGCCTCGTCGTCGACCAGCAGGCCGGTCTCGGTGTCGACCATCGCCTCGGCGACGCCGCCGGCGTAGCGGAACGCGATCGTCGGGGTGCTCCGGGCGGCGGCCTCGACGATGGTCAGGCCCCAGCCCTCCTTGAGCGACGGGGTGAGCGCCAGCCAGCAGGAGGAGAGCACCTCGTGCTTCTCCTCCTCGCTGATGAAGCCGGTGAACCGGACCCGGTCGGCGACGCCGAGGGAGTCGGCGACCTCCCGCAGCGGCTGCTCCCACCAGCCCTGACCGGCCACCACCAGCTCCAGCTCCGGCAGCTCCCCGGCCAGCTCGGCCACCGTGCGCATCGCGATCTCGACCCGCTTGTGCGGCACCAGGCGGCCCAGCACCAGCAGCGACGGGTGGGCGGTGCGGGGCAGCGGCGGGCCGGTCACCGGCGGGGTGCCGTTGGGCACCACGTCGATCCGTTCCGCGTCCACCCCCAGCTCGGCCAGCTCGGCGCGGCTGGCCTCGGAGACCGTCACGTAGCGGCAGCGCCGGTAGAGCCGGACCGCCAGCCAGGACTCGATCCACCAGCCCAGCCGGCACATCCACGGGCCGAAGACCACCGGCCACTGCTCCCGGTGCACGTGGTGCACCAGGGCGAGCACCGGGCGGCCGGCGTACAGCGGGGCGAAGAACGGCACGCCGTTGCAGACGTCCACCACCAGGTCCGGCAGGCCGCCGCCGCGCCGGCCCAGCGGGCCCAGCCCGAACCGCCCGGCCAGGTAGGTCAGGGCCGCGCGGGCGTACACCGTGTGGCGGGAGCCGCGGCGCAGCACGCGTACGCCGTCGGGGTTGGTCTCCTCCGGGTCGCCCTGCGAATGGGCGGCGCAGAGCAGCGTCACCCGGTGGCCGGCGGCGACCAGTTCCGCGGCGATCCGCTCGATGTAGACCTCGGAACCGCCGCCCTCCGGGTTGCTGGTGTCGCGCCAGTTCAGGAACAGCACGTGGCGAGCGGTGGTGCTGCTGGAGGTGTCCACGCTGCTCCTACCGGTCAGTAAGTGGCACGATCGCGCCACCCTAGGGCGGCCCGGGCCGCGTACGCAATGGGTCGGACCGGCAGCGACGATCGGATAACAGCTCGTCGATCGGGGGTTTGCCGGGGACCCGAAACCTTGGCAGGGTGTGTCAGCGCGGCACGACGCGGGGTCGGTGAACATGCCGGCCGAGGCCGTCCGCGACACCCGTGACCTGCGGCAGCGTGCCGGCGGACGGGCGACGACGAGTAGGGGAGGCAGCCGTGGTGGGCGACGTGCCGGCGCGGTTGCTCGCCCGCCGTTCCCCGGTGGTGCTGCTCAGCGCGGCCCTGGTGCTGCTGCTGGTCGGCTGGGCCGGGTACGTCTGGCTGCGTGACGAGCGGGTGACGCCGGAGTGCGCCGAGCGGGTGCGGCTGCGGGTGGCCGCCGCGCCTGTGGTCGCCCCGGCGGTGGACCGGATCGCCCGCGCCTCGGTCGGCCGGCAGCCCTGCGTGTCGATCGCCGTGGAGTCCCGGGAGTCCGACGCCGTCGCCGCCGAGCTGGCCGGTGGCGCCGAGGTGGCCGACGCCTGGCTGCCCGAGTCGACGTTCTGGCTGCGGCGGGCCCGTGCCGCCGGCGCCTTCGAGGTGCCCGGGCAGGGCACGTCGGTGGCGAGCACCCCGGTGGTGCTCGCGGTGACCGAGCCGGTGGCCCGCCGGTCGGGCTGGCCGGCCAAGCCGCTGACCTGGGCGCCGCTGGTCGGCCCCCGGGCCCGCGCCGGCACGGTCGGGCTTCCCGACCCGGCCGTCGACCCGGCCGGGGTGGCCGCCCTGCTCGGCGTCCGGGGGCTCGCCGTCGGGGAGCGCGATCCGCGCGCGGTGGTGGCGGCGACGCTGCGCCGGCTCGCCGGGCACACGTTCAGCCCCACCGGTACGCCGGCCGCGCTGCCGCCGGGCGCCGGGCTGCCCGGCCGCTCCGACGCGGTCGCCACCACCGAACAAGCGGTGCTCGGGCACAACGCGCTGGCCGGCGCCGACAAGCTGGTCGCCGCGTACCCGGAGGTGGCGGTGCCCTCGCTCGACCTGCCGTACGCCGTGCTGCCCGCCGCGCGCGACGCCGTGCGGGACGCCGCCGCCGGCTTCCTCAGCGACCTGCTGACCAGCGCCTCCCGCGAGGTGCTGACCGGGTACGGCTTCCGTACCGCCGCCGGCTATCCGCCGGCGATGCCGCGCGACCGCCGCCTCGACCCGGCGGTCCGCGAACCGGTGGCGCTGCCGGCCGAGGAGACGGTCACCGAGATGCTGACCGGGTGGAGCGGCGTGCAGCGCAGCGCCCGGATCCTCACCGTGCTGGACATCTCCGGCTCGATGGCCGCCCGGGTGCCCGGCGGCGGCACCCGGCTCGACGTCACCCTGGGCGCCGCCCGCGAGGGCGCCGGGCTGCTGCTGGACAACAGCGAGCTCGGGATCTGGGTCTTCTCCACCAAGGTCGACGGCGACCGGGACTACCGCGAGATCCTGCCGGTCCGCCCGCTGCGCGCCCAGCGGGCCGCGCTGGCGCAGCGGCTGGCCGAGGTGAAGGTCAAGCCCCAGGGCGGCACCGGCCTGTACGACTCCACCCTGGCGGCGTACCGGGACGCCCGGCGGCACTGGACCCCGGGACGGATCAACCTGGTGCTGGTGATGACCGACGGGCGCAACGAGGACGCCGAGGGCATCGACCGCAAGAAGTTCCTCGCCGAACTCACCGCGATGCAGGACCCGCGCAAGCCGCTGCCGATCGTCTTCGTCGGCCTCGGCCCGGACGTCGACCCGGAGGAGCTCAACGCGATCGCCAAGGTCACCGGCGGGCAGGTCTACCGCACCGACCAGCCGAAGGGGATGCGGCAGATCTTCTTCACCGCCCTGGCCAAACTGAGCTGCCTGCCCCCGGAGTGCCGCCGGTGACCGCGGCCCCGGCGCGGCGGGTGCTGGACCGGATCGTCCGGCCCGTCCGCGAGGCCCCCGCCACCGCGCTCAGCCTGCTGCTGCTCACCGTGCTGGCGTTCGCGCAGCGCCCCGGCCAGGTCACCTTCGACACCAAGCTCGACCTGGCGGCGAACCCGCTGCACTTCATGGCCCGGGCGCTGCACCTGTGGAACCCGGAGGCCACCTCCGGAGAACTCCAGAACCAGGCGTACGGCTACCTCTTCCCGATGGGGCCGTTCTTCGGTGCCGGGCAGCTGCTCGGCGTGCCGCCGTGGGTCACCCAGCGGCTCTGGTGCGCGGTGCTCTTCTGCGCCGCCTTCTACGGCCTGCTGCGGCTGGCCCGCGCGTTCGCCATCGGCACCGAACCGACCCGGTACGCCGCCGCGCTCGGCTACGCGCTGGCGCCCCGGATGCTCACCGAGATCGGCGCGCTCTCCTCGGAGGTCCTCTCCGCGGCGATGCTGCCCTGGGTGCTGCTGCCGCTGGTCCAGGTGAAGCGGATCGGCTCGCCGCGCCGGGCCGCCGCCCTCTCCGCGCTGGCCGTGCTCGGCATGGGCGGCATCAACGCCGCCGTGGTGCTGCTGGCCCTGGTGCTGCCCGGGGTGTGGCTGCTCTCCCGCCGCTGGGACGCCGCCCACCTGCGGCTGGTCGGCTGGTGGTGCGTCTGCGTGGTCGGGGTCTGCCTCTGGTGGATCGTGCCGCTGCTGCTGCTCGGCCAGTACAGCCTGCCGTTCCTCGACTACATCGAGTCGTCCACCACGACCACCGCGGTCGCCTCGCTGTTCCAGGCGGTACGCGGCACCAACCAGTGGGTGGCGTACATCGTCCAGGGCGACCCGTGGTGGCCGGCGGGCTGGCTGCTGATCGACCACCCGGCGCTGATGGCGCTCACCGCGGTGGTGGCGCTGGTCGGCCTGGCCGGGCTGGCCGGCAACCTGCTGCCCGAGCGGCGGTTCCTGGTGCTCGGCTTCCTGGCCGGGCTGACCCTGCTCACCATGGGCTACGTCGGCAGCCTGGACAGCCCCCTCTCCGAGCAGGTCCGCGACCTGCTGGACGGTCCGCTGGCGCCGTTCCGCAACGTGCACAAGCTGGAACCGGTGCTGCGGCTGCCGCTGATGCTCGGCTTCGCGCACGGCGTCGACGCCTGGATCACCCGGCTGCACACCGCCGCCCGTCGCCGCCGGCCCGGGCTGCGGCTGCGCCCGGTGGTGTTCGTACCGGTCCTCGCCCTGGTCCTGGGCGCGGCCGCGCCGGCCTGGACCGGGCTGCTGCGCCCCGGCCCCGGCTGGTCCGACCTGCCGCCGCACTGGCGGGCCGCGGCCACCTGGCTCGCCGACCGGGACGCGCTGGCCCGCACGCTGGTGGTGCCCGGCTCCGGCTTCGGCCAGTACGACTGGGGACGCACCGTCGACGAGCCGTTGCAGTCGCTGGCCGGGGCACCCTGGGCGGTGCGCCACCAGATCCCGCTCGGCTCGATCGGCAACATCCGGATGATGGACACCGTCGAGACGGTGCTGGCCGGTGGCCGCGGCTCGGCCGGGCTGGCCGACTTTTTGGCCCGCTCCGGCTTCCGGCACCTGCTGCTGCGCAACGACATCGACCGTACGCAGACCGACGCCCCGCCGGTGGCGGTGCTGCGCCGGGCGCTGGCCGGGTCGCCGGGTATCACCCGGGTGGCCACCTTCGGCAGCACCGACGCGGTCGGCCGGGCCGCCGGCAGCCCGGTCGACGACGACGCCGGCCCGCTGCCCGCGGTCGAGGTGTACGAGGTGGACCGCCCGGTGCCGGCCGCCTCGGCGGTGCTCACCGCCGACGTGCCCACGGTCAGTGGCGGCCCCGAGTCGCTGCTGCCGCTGCTGGAGCAGCGCGTGGTGGAGCGGGACCGGCCGGTGGTGCTGGCCGGGGATCGCCCCGACGCCGACGCCGACGTCGGCGCCACCGGCGACCGGTGGATCGTCACCGACGGCCTGCGCCGCCGGGAACGGGACATCGGCCGGGTACGGGACAACCTCAGCCAGACCATGACCGCCGCCGAGTCGGGCCGGCAGGGGCGGGTGGCCCTCGACCTGCTGCCCTTCGGTGGCCGCCGGCACCAGACCGTCGCCACCTACCAGGGACTGCGCGACATCAGCGCCTCCACGGCGGCCAGCTTCGTGGACAACCTGACCCCGGCCGACCCGTCGTACCTGCCGTTCGCCGCCGTCGACGGCGACGCCGGCACCGCCTGGCACTCCGCGGCCCTGGCCGGGCCGGTGGGGCAGTGGCTCCAGCTCGACCTGGACACCCCGCGCGAGGTCCAGCAGGTCTCCCTGGCGTTCGTCGACGACCTCGGGGTCGGCTGGCCGGTGACCCGGTTCCGGATCAGCACCGACCGGGGTTCGGTCGACCACGACGTCGCCGCCGGGCTCGGCGCGCAGACGTACTACACCCTGCCCGGGGCCACCAGCACCATCCGGATCACCGTGCTGGCGGTGGCCGGCAACCGGCTCGACGGCGGGGTGGGCATCCGGGAACTCACCGTCCCCGACGTCACGCCCCACCGGGCGCTGCGCGTGCCGACCGACCTGCCGGCCGCCGGCACCGGCCCGGTCTCCTGGTCGTTCAGCCGCGGCGCCGGCGACCGGGCGGCCTGCTTCCCGGCGGACGCGCCCGAGGGCGACCCCCGCGCGGTCCCGGCCGGCTCCGACGCCGTGCCGGCGAACTCCGAGGTCGTGCCGGTCACGCGGGCCACGGCGGGCGTCCGGCCGGCCGGCACCGTGGTGCGCTGCGACCGCTTCCTGGCCCGGGTCGGCGAGGAGCCGCTCGGGGTGGACCGGGTGTTCCGCAGCACCACCGCCGGTACCTACCGGCTGACGGTCACCGCGGTGGCCCGCCCCGGCGGCGCGGTGACGCTGGCCGGGGCGTCGCTGACCGCCGGCGCCTCGTCGTACCTGGCCGGTGACCCGTCCGTGGCCCCGTACGCGGCGGTCGACGGGGACCCGGGCACCGCCTGGCTGGCCGGCACCGGTGACCTGCGACCCACCCTCACCCTGCGCTGGCAGGGGCAACGCCGGATCGACCGGCTCCGGCTGCGCCCGGCCGACCTGCCGATCGGCTCGCCGCCCACCCGGGTCGAGGTGCGCGCCGGTGGCCGTACCCAGCTCGTGCCGGTCGCCCCGGACGGGCTGGTCCGCTTCGCCGCAGTGCGTACCGACCGGGTGGAGATCGTCGTGCGGGAGGCCACCGACCGGGTGGCGGACCGGCGCGGCAACGGGTGGACCGCGACGGTTGGCATCGCCGAGGTGGAGATTCCCGGCCTGACGATCCGGCCGCTGCCCGCCGGCACCCGGATCTCCGCCCCGTGCGGCACCGGCCCCGCGGTGGAACTCGACGGCTTCCGGTACGACACCGCGGTCACCGGCACCCTCGGCGACGTCGTCGCCCGGCGGCCGATGCCGGTCACCGTCTGCGGGGAGACCGGCGCGGTGGTGGACCTGCCGGCCGGCGGTCACCGGTTGGCCAGTTCCCCGTCGCGCGGCTACGTGGTGCAGGACGTGACCCTGCGGCCGGCCGGCCCGGCGGTCGCCGCACCCCGGCACCGCGACGTGTCGGTGCTGGACTGGGCGCCGACGCAGCGCCGGGTCCGGGTCGCCGGCGGGGAGAGCGCGCTGCTGGTCGTACCCGAGAACGCGAACGCCGGATGGACGGCCACCCTGGACGGCCGGGAGTTGCCGGCCACCCGGGTCGACGGGTGGCAGCAGGCCTGGGTGCTGCCGGCCGGGGCCGGCGGTGAGGTGCGGCTGGAGTTCGCCCCCGACCGGGCCTACCGGGGCGGCCTGGCGGTGGGCGCGTTGACCGCGCTCGTCGTGCTGGTGCTCGCCGCCTGGCCGGCCCGGCGGCGGCCGGAGGACGGGTCGTCGCTGCCCGCCGAGAGCGCGCCCTGGTTCGTCGGGACGCTGCTGGTGGTGCTGCTCGCCGCGCTCGGTGGGGTGCTGCCGGTGGCGATCGTGCTCGCGGCGATGCTGCTGCGCCAGCTCGCCCGCCGGGCGCTGCCGGTGGTGGTCTTCGGCGGCCTGATCGTGGCCACGGTGGTCGCGGTCGCCGGCCGGCTGCGCGGGCACGGCCAGGAGTGGGCGTACGGGACGTGGGTGCAGGCGGCGATGCTGGTGGCGATCGGCGCGGTGGTCGCGGCGGTGGTCCCGGTCCCGGGCGCGGTCCCGACGGCCGACGGCCCCGATGCGCCGCCTGGCGGCCCCGACGGGCCCGGTGTGCCGCCGTCGGACGTGCGCGGTGGGACGGCGGGCGGGCCGGCGACGGGCGATGACGGGGCGGGTGCGACAGTTCCGACGGACGGTGACCGGCCGACCGCCGGTGAGGACGAGGACGGGACGGTAGTGCGATGACCGTTGAACAGGGACCGGCAGCCCGCCGCCGGTTCGCCACGCTGGGTCGTTCGGTGGCCCTGTTCCGGGCCTTCCTGGTCGAGCAGACCGACCCGGACCACTTCTACGGCCTGCTGGCCGACGACTCGGTACGCCAGGTCTCCGGCTACACCGGCCTGGCCGGGCGGACGGTGCTCGACGTGGGCGGTGGGCCGGGCTACTTCGCGCAGGCGTTCCGCGCCGCCGGCGCCCGCTACGTGGGCCTCGACCCGGACGTCGGCGACTTCTCCGCGGCCGAGTCCTCGGCCGGGATGCTGCGCGGCAGCGGCACCGCGCTGCCGGTGCGCAGCGGCAGCGTCGACGTCTGCTTCTCGTCGAACGTGCTCGAACACGTCTCGGAGCCGCAGCGGATGCTCGACGAGATGGCCCGGGTGACGAAGCCCGGGGGCGTCCTGTTCGTCTCGTTCACCCCGTGGCTCTCCCCGTGGGGCGGGCACGAGACCGCGCCCTGGCACTACCTGGGCGGGCAGCGGGCCCGGCGGCGGTACGAGCGGCGCAACGGACGCCCGCCGAAGAACCGGTTCGCCGAGACGCTCTTCCCGGTCTCGATCGCCGACGCGCTGCGCTGGGCCCGGGGCAACCCGGAGGTCGAGGTGCTGGACGCGCTACCGCGCTATCACCCCTGGTGGGGCCGGTGGATCGTCCGGGTTCCCGGGGCCCGGGAGATCGGCTCGTGGAACTTCCTGCTCGTGCTGCGCCGGACCGGTGAGCGACCGGACGTTGCCGGGCAGGCGAAAAAAGTTGGGCTGACCGGGGGTCGCGTCCAGATGTGACCAGGTAGTAACCTCGCGGCCATCCCACTGATCGACAACGACGAAATTGAGCTCCTCCAGGGAGGAAACATGAAGCACCGCGCCATCGGTGCCGTGCTGTTCGGGGTCGGCGTACTGCTCCTGGCGCTGGCCGCCGGGCTGGTGTTCGTCGTGACCCCCGCGCTGACCAAGCTCCCCTACGACCTGAAGGCAGCGACGTCGGTGGCGGAAGCCTCCGGTGCGACGTTCCTGCAGATCAACAACGGGTCCATCAAGATCAATAATGGTGACCTCAGGTCGACCGTCCGGGTCAACCAGCTCAAGGACGAGACCGCCAAGCTGGGCGGCGACCTCGACGGCAAGGCCGTGGTGTGGCAGGTCGGTCAGACCGTGGACCGGGTCGACAACAAGGAACTGGTCAGCGCGTACGGCGCCAAGCTGGCCATGGACCGGGTCTCCGGCGAGGCGCTGAAGTGGCAGGGCCAGTGGCTCGACGACACCGGCCAGCGCGACACCGGGATCCAGTTCGCCGGCCAGATCTACAAGTTCCCCTTCAACACCGAGAAGCGGGACTACAAGATCTTCGACCGGGACATGCGCCAGGTCCGCGACGCCAAGTTCTCCGGTACGGAGAACATCAAGGGCATCGAGACGTACCGGTTCGAGCAGGTGATCAGCGACGAGCCGCTGACCCTCGACCCGAGCCGGCTCACCGCGCTGCTGGCCACCTTCGCCCCGGGCGCGACGGACGCCAAGCTCGTCTACAGCAACCAGCGCACCGTGTGGGTGGACCCGGTGACCGGGTCGTACATCAAGGTGCGCGAGGTGCAGAAGAAGGTCCTCACCCCGAACCTCGGCGCGCCGACCACGCTGCTGGACGCGGACTTCACGTACAACGACGCGACCATCACCGCCTCGGCCGACCGGGCCAAGGAGAGCCGGAACAGCCTCCAGCTGATCAGCGTCTACGTCCCGGTGGGTCTGGCCGTGCTGGGTCTGGTGCTGATGATCGGTGGCCTGCTGGTGGCCCGCCAGGGTGCGGTCGCCGCGGCCGGTGAGGCGCGGCACCGCGCGGACGTCCCGCCGGCCCCCGCTCCGACCCGGTACGACGAGCCGGTCGTGGACGAGGAGCGGCCGACCGCCGAGCAGCCCGCCGTGGACCGCGAGGGCGGCCCGCTGAGCGACGAGATCCCGCCCGCGTCGACGAACTGGCGCGCGGACGACGAGCCGACGGTGCCGACCCAGCGGCCGGCGTCGGACGAGCGGGAGAAGCACTGACGCGGTAGCACTCCGAAGAGGGCGGGTCGATTCGTCGACCCGCCCTCTTCGCGTTCGCGTCGTCACGCTCAGCACTTGTTACTTAATCGTAACTTGTCGATGGTTTGACTGCGCTGGGTTACCGGTGCAGCGGCATAATGCCCCTTTTGGAGGCTTGATCCGGGCGTGTGTTCGGCGTGTCGCTCCACCGTGGGTGACGACAGTCGATCACTGGGTGGTCCACAAGTTACGGAACCGTAGGTCGGGTCTTGTGACCCACGCCTCAGCGGGTGCACCATCATGCGCACATTCGTTACTCGCCGGTAACAGGTGATACGGCCCGGCCCGGGACGCCCCCCGTCCACCGACCGGCACACCACCCCGAAGAGCACCGCCCCCATCCAGGAGGAACCCGTGCAGGATCGGATCGAGAACCCGGGACGTACCCGGTGGCGGCGTTTCGCCGCGATGATGGTGCCCGCGGCGGCCGCCGCCGGCGCTGTCCTGTTCGGCATGCAGTCCGGCGCCATCGCGTCCGACATCACCGTCTCCGGCCAGACCTTCAAGATCGGTGCTGAGCGCCTGGAGGGCGACGGCTTCAAGCAGTACGGTGGCATTGTCAAGGAGAAGAACGGCAAGGTCCACCCCGTCGCCCTCTCCGAGATCAGCAGCGCCGAGCTGTACAAGCTCTGCCAGTCGGTCCGGGCCGACCTGCCCGGCCTGCCGGTGGTCCTCACCATCAACGCCGGTGACGACAAGCCGGCGACCGCCAAGGACATGCTGATCGCGATGGACAGCCTGGACGGCAACGCGACGTTCACCAACATCAGGATCGGCCGCGACGCCACCGACCTGAACGCGTCCGCGCAGGCCGGCTCGTTCGGCCAGGACGCCCAGCACGTCACCATCACCGGCCTGGAGCAGGTGTCCCGCTACACCACGGCGGCCACCTTCAACCTGACCGGCCTCCGACTGAAGGTCAACGTCGGGGACGCCGCCAAGGGCAAGGAATGCTTCTGAGCTGAAGCGTGGCCCGCGGCGGGCACGCGCCGCGGGCCACGTCCCGGTCCCTCGTTCCCCCGCTCCGCCAGGAGGAGGAGTACGTGACAACCGCCGATCCGCAACACGTCCGCGCCGGTGGCCTCGGCCGGGCCTGGCGGGGGTTCCGCCGCTGGCGGCGGACCAGGCCGTTCTGGGGCGGCCTGTTCACCGCGCTGGCCGGGGTGGAGATGTTCGCCTCCACCCGGATGACGCTCAACGGCCTGAGCTTCCACTCCGGAGCCACCGGGCTCTACTCGCTGCTGATCCCCGTCATCCTGCTCACCTGCGGGCTGCTGCTCTGGTTCAGCCCGGGGCAGCGGCTCTTCTACTCGATCGTCGCCGCGGTCACCACGATCTACTCGCTGATGGGTCTCAACCTCGGCGGCTTCTTCGTCGGCCTGTTGCTCGGCATGGTCGGCAGCGCCCTCGGCTTCGCCTGGACGCCGCTCAGGTCGACCGATGCTTCCGCCACCGCGGTGGACGACCGCCCGGGTGACGAGGACCGGGACAACGCCGGATCCGACGACCCCACGCTGGCGGACGAGTTGCTCCCGACCCTGCCCCACCAGCGCGGCGACGCGCCGGCGTACGAGCAGGAGCGTTCCGCCCCGGCTCCCGCCGGCTACGACGCCCCGCCGGCCGGGCCCCGCGACCCGCGCTACCTCGCCGTGGCGCTGATGGTGCTCGGCCTCTCCGCCACCGGGCTGGTCGCCACCCGCCCGTCGCCGGTGCAGGCCGCCCCGGCGGTCCCCGTTCCGGCCGCCACCACCACCTGCCCGTCCGCGCCGGCCGCCAGCCCCTCCGCGACACCCAGCCGGAGCGCGCCGACCGCCACGCCGTCGGCCAGCGCGAGCCCGTCGCCGACCCCGACCCGCGACGGCGGGGTGCTCGGCGACATCCTGCGCGGGATCGGTGACCTCTTCACCGGGGGCGGGCGCGAGGAGCCGAGCGCCAGCCCCTCGGCCAGCCCGACACCGAGCGCGAAGGCGGCCGCGCCGACCGCCGGACCGACCCCCACCGGCCGGACGTCGAGCCGCACCGGCTGCGCGCCGAGCCGGCCGAGTCGGCCGAGTCGGCCCGGCCAGGTCGAGCCCGGCAAGCTGCTGCCGCGGATCGCCCCCGAGCCGGGGCAGCCGAAGGTGGCCCGGCAGCCGTCCAAGTTGACCGGCTCCTCGGTCACCATGAGCTCGTTGCGGTTCGAGGGGATCGTCGACCTGCCGACCGCGAACGGCACGCTCAAGGCGCTGAAGTTCAGCATGAGCAAGGCGGTCACCGACGACTTCAAGCTGGTGGCGGACGGCCCGGCGGGGCGCAACCAGCAGTACGTCACCGACCGGCTCACCGTGCAGGGCGACGTGGCGTTCTACGCCACCCGCTTCGTCGGTCGGCTGCTCGGCATCAAGATCACGCTGACGCCGGACCTGCCGTTCCCGGACGGCATCCCGGTCACCCTGCCGATCTCGGTCACCTTCACCGACCCGGTGATCGACCTGGCGTTCGTCGACTGCCGCACGCTGACCGCCCGGCCGGCGCTGAAGCTCACTCTCCCCTGACCTTCCTCCCACCACCCCTGGTGGCCGGGGGCGGGCCGTCCCGCCCGCCCCCGGCACCGCACTCAGAGGCGGGCCAGCGCCTTGCGCAGCGGGTCGAGCCCCAGCGAGCCGAGGTCGAGCGCCTGCCGGTGGAACTCCTTGAGGTCGAAGTCGGCACCCTTGCGGGCCTTCGCCTCCTCGCGGGCCTGGAGCCAGATCCGCTCGCCCACCTTGTACGACGGCGCCTGCCCCGGCCAACCCAGGTAGCGGTTGAGTTCGAAGCGCAGGTTCTCGTCCGGCACCCGGCAGTGCGCCCGCATGAACTCCCAGCCCAGCTCCGGCGTCCAGCGCTCGCCCGGGTGGAAGTCGAACGGGTTGTCCTTCGGGATCTCCAGCTCGAGGTGCATGCCGATGTCGACGATCACGCGGGCCGCCCGCATGGCCTGCCCGTCGAGCATGCCGAGCTTGTCGCCCGGATCCTCCAGGTAGCCCAGGTCGTCCATCAGCCGCTCGGAGTAGAGCGCCCAGCCCTCGCCGTGCCCGGAGACCCAGCAGAGCAGCCGCTGCCAGCGGTTGAGCAGCTCGGCCCGGACCGCCGTCTGCGCCACCTGGAGATGGTGCCCCGGCACGCCCTCGTGGTAGACGGTGGTCACCTCGCGCCAGGTGGAGAAGTCGGTGATGCCCTGCGGCACCGCCCACCACATCCGCCCGGGGCGGGAGAAGTCCTCGCTCGGGCCGGTGTAGTAGATCGCCCCGTCGCTGGTCGGCGCCAGGCAGCACTCGATCCGGCGGACCTGCTCCGGGATGTCGAAGTGGGTGCCGTGCAGGTCGCTGATGGACTTGTCGGCCAGCGCCTGCATCCAGTCCCGGAACGCCTCCTTGCCCTGGATGGTCCGGGCCGGGTCGGCGTCCAGCGCCGCCACCGCCTCGTCGATGCTCGCGCCCGGGCCGACGATCCTCGCGGCCAGCGCCCGCATCTCGGCCTCCAGCCGGGCCAGCTCCGCGAAACCCCAGGCGTACGTCTCGTCGAGGTCGACCTTCGCGCCGAGGAAGTACTGGGAGGCCAGCTCGTACCGCTCCCGGCCGGCGGCCTGCTTGTCCCGCCCCTGCGGGGCCAGCTCGGTGCGGAGGAACTGGCCGAACTCGGCGGTGGCGGCGGTGGCGGCCGCGGCGCCCCGGCGCAGGTCGGCGCCGAGGGTGCCGTCCGCGCCGAGCCGCTCCACCAGGCCGTGGAAGAAGTTGTCGCCGTTCGGGTCGGTCCAGACGTCGCACTGCTTGGCCACCTCGACCAGCTGCACCTTCGAGCTGATCCGGCCGGCGGCGGCCGCCTCGCGAAGGGTGGTCTTGTAACCCTCCAGCGTCGTGGCGAACCGGTTGAGCCGGGCGGCGACGTTGGCCTGGGCGGCCTCGCCCTCGGTCGGCATCAGGTCGAAGACCATGCGGATCTCGTGCAGCCCGCTGGCGATCACGTTGACCTCGCTGGTCACCTCACCCGCGTCGTACCGGGCGAGGTCCAGGCCGAGGCGTTCCTGCATGGCCTCCTTGGCCGTCCGCTCGGTCTCCGTGTCCGGCTCGGTCACGTCCAGGTCGGCGAGGGTGCGCCGGGTCAGCTCGGCCCGGGCCTCGTAGCCGGCCGGGGAGAGGTCGTCGAGCTGGTCGTCGTAGCCGGCGATGCCGACGTAGGTGGCGCCGGTCGGGCTCAGCGGGGCCCAGTCGGCCACGTAGCGGTTCGCGAGGTCATCGATTCGTCCCACGCTGCGACCCTACGTGACCAACCGGCCCTGATGTCGAGCGTGTTTGGCATGTTCGGGGCAGCAGTCGCGCCGGGTCGACGTCGATCGGGAACGGCGACCGGGCGCGCAGCCGCTGCCCGCCGACCGCCCGCGCGGTGGGCACGTAGTGCCCGTCGCCGTCGAGGCCGAACAGCTCCACCGCCACCCGGCGCATCCAGCTGCCGATCTCCACCCGCATGAAGTACGGCACGCCGCCCTCGGCGCAGCGGCGCCGCTTGTCCGCCCCGTCCGGCGCCGGCCCGCCGGGCCGGACGAACTCCACGGCCAGGGCGCACAGCTCCGCCGGCACCCACCGTTCCTCCTCGTCGGTGGCGGGCAGGCTGTGCAGCACGGTGACGTCCGGCTGGATCCAGCAGGTCGGCGAGAAGGTCAGGTTGACCCGGCCGAGCACGTGCCTGCCGGTTGCCTCGGCCGCCGGTACCAGGGCGCTGGCCAGGCTCGCCATCGCGATGCTCTCGGTGGCCGGCGGGAACGGGGTGACCACCAGCCGACCGTCGACGCACTCGTGCCGGGCGCCGGCCAGCTCACCGACCCGGAGGTGGCGTTCCGCGCGCTGCACCGTCCACCCGCCGTCGAGGTCGAGCACCTGATCCGACCCGCGCGTCAGCAGCATCAACGCCTCACCCCTCCCGGCTGATCAACGACGGTGCGCCGCCGGGGTTCCTGCGCAAATCCCGCACCGGCTCGGCGGGTCGACGGCCGCCCGGTGGCGGGGTCGCTGTGGCGGTCGACACGGCGTCCGATTTTCGCGGGACATCGTCGTACCCCTGCGGCAGAGTGTCAGGGGTGACCACCCATGTGACCCCTGACCGGGCGCCGCTGCGCAGTTGGCTGCCCGGCTTCCTGGCGCTCGCCGCGATCTGGGGTGCGAGCTTCCTCTTCATCAAGGTCGGCATCGAGGAGCTGCACCCGCTGCATCTCACCCTCTATCGGGTGGCCACCGGCGCGCTCACCCTGCTGGTGGTGCTCGCCGTGCTCCGCGACCGGCTGCCGCGGGACCCCCGGGTCTGGGCGCACCTGGTCGTGGTCGCCGCGTTCGGGGTGGCGCTCCCGTTCACCCTCTTCGGCTACGGCGAGCAGCGCGTCGAGTCGATGCTCGCCGGCATCTGGAACGCCACCACGCCGCTCATCGTGCTGCCGCTGGCGGTGCTGGCCTTCCGCACCGAGCGGCTGACCGCGCGCCGGGCGGTGGGGCTCGGGCTGGGCTTCCTCGGCGTGCTGGTGGTGCTCGGCGTCTGGGAGGGCGTCGGCGGCTCGCACTTCACCGGCCAGTTGATGTGCTTCGGTGCGGCGGCCTGCTACGGCGTGGCCATTCCGTACCAGAAGAAGTTCATCGCCGGCAGCTCGTACTCCGGGCTGTCGCTCTCCGCGGCGCAGTTGCTGGTGGCGACGGCGCAGCTCGCGGTGGTCGGTCCGCTGCTGGTCGGGGCGCCGCCCGTGCCGACCGAGCTGTCGGCGCCGGTGGTGGGCAGCGTGCTCACGCTCGGCGCGCTCGGCACCGGGCTGGCCTTCGTGATCAACCTGCGCAACATCCGGGTGGCCGGCGCGAGCACCGCCTCCACGGTGACCTACCTGATCCCGATCTTCGCGGTGCTGATCGGCGCGGTGGTGCTCGACGAGCGGCTGAACTGGCACCAGCCCGTCGGCGCCCTGGTCGTGCTGCTCGGCGTTGCGGTGACGCAGGGCCTGGTCGGCCCGCGCCGCCCGCGCGCCGAGGCGGTTACCGGCATCCCCGCCGTTCCGGCCGCGGAGCCCGCCGCCCGCTGACCCGGCCGGCCGCAGCGCCTCGCGGCCGCCGGTCCGACACTGATCCACTCCATTGCGGCGAAACGGCGGTCTCCCGGCTCGCGGACACCGCCGTTTCGGCGACATCGCGGCCCCCTCAGCCCCGGGTGCGGGCCCACTTCAGCAGGCGGTCGGCCGGCCAGGTGTTGACCACCCGGTCGGCGGGGACGCCGCAGAGCGCCGCCCGCTCGCAGCCGAACCGCTGCCAGTCCAGCTGCCCCGGCGCGTGCGCGTCGGTGTTGATGGCGAACCGGCAGCCGGCCTCCAGGGCCCGGCGGATCAGCCGCTTCGGCGGGTCCTGCCGCTCCGGCCGGGAGTTGATCTCGACGGCCACGCCGCGCTCGGCGCACGCGGCGAAGACCGCGTCCGCGTCGAAGTCGCTCTCGCCCCGGGTACGCGGCCGGTGCGCGCGGTCACCCGGACCCTTCACCCCGGCCGGGCGGGACGACACCATCCGCCCGGTGCAGTGGCCGAGGATGTCCAGGTGCGGGTTGTCGATCGCGGCCAGCATGCGGCGGGTCATCTTCGCCCGCTCGTCGCTCAGCCCGCTGTGCACCGAGCCGACCACCACGTCCAGCCGGGCCAGCAGCTCGTCGGTCTGGTCCAGCGAGCCGTCGGCGAGGATGTCCACCTCGATGCCGGTGAGGATGCGGAACCCCGCGGGCAGGGCCTCGTTCACCGCCGCGACGTGGTCGAGCTGCTTGCGCAGGCGGTCCGCGGTGAGGCCCCGGGCCACCTTGAGCCGGGGCGAGTGGTCGGTCAGCACCACGTACTCGTGGCCCAGCTCGACCGCCGCGAGCGCCATCTCCTCGATCGGCGACCCGCCGTCGGACCAGTCGGAGTGGGTGTGGCAGTCGCCGCGCAGCGCGGTCCGCAGCGCGGTGGCCGCGGCGTCCAGGTCGGTGCCCTCGGTGGCGACCAGCCGGCGCAGATAGACCGGCTCCTCGCCGGCCAGCGACTCGGCGACGCAGCGGGCCGTGACGTCGCCGACGCCGGTCAGCTCGGTGAGCTTGCCGGTGCGAGCGCGCTCGGCGACCTCCTTCGCCGGCAGCTCGGCCAGGGCCTTCGCCGCCGACCGGAACGCCCGGACCCGGTAGGTGGCCTCGTTGGCCCGTTCCAGCAGGAACGCGATCCGGCGCAGGTCGGCGATGGGATCCCGGGCGGTCATGACCTGCAAACTACGCGCCCGCGCCGCCGGTCGGGGGTACGACCGGCGGCGCGGGCTGGTGGTGGGACGGCGGATCAGGCGTACGGCAGCGTGACGACCGAGCGGTCGCCGATGCCGAGGGTGGTCGGGTTCGTGCCGATGGCGGACCAGACCTCCACCTTCACCGTGCCGTTCGACAGGTTGCCGAGGGCGCCGGTGGCGGAGAGTAGCCCGGCGTTCTGGGTGTAGTGCTCGTAGCCGGGGACCGGGTCGGTGGCGAAGTAGCGGTACGTCTCCACCCGGTCGACGGTCCCGTCACCGGTCAGGTCGTAGGAGACCCGCGCCTGCACCCCGTTGCCGACGGCCGAGCCGGCGTCGAGGAACAGGTCGAACCGGGTCTGCCCACCCGAGTACGCCATGGTCAGGCCGGTCGCGGTGAAGACCACCGGGTTGGTCGGCGTGCCGTCGTGGTTGGTGCCGCCGGCGCTCGCCACGGTGGTGGTCGTCGCGCCGCCGGCCGCCCCCAGGCCACCGCCGGGGAGCAGGTACCGCGTCGGTGAGCCGGTCGGCGGGGGCGTGGTCGGCGTCGGGCTCGGGCTGGTGGGCGTCGGGCTCGGTGTCGGGCTGGTCGGTGTCGGACTGGTCGGTGTCGGGCTCGGACTCGCGCCGCCGTTGGCGTTGCCGCCGCTCCAGGTGTACGCCCCGGTGGTCGCCGTCCGTCCGGCCGCGACCGTCAGCCGGGTGCCGTCGGACCAGGTCACCGTCAGCGGGGCGGCGGTGATGTTGCTGGCCACGTAGGTGCGGGCGCCGTTGCGGGTGAAGACGGTCGCCAGCGGGTGGTTCGCGGTGACGCCGGTGTCCACCTGGCCCAGTGCCGCCAGGTTGCGGATCCAGTGGAACGTGTGGGCGCGGCTCTCGCCCTCCTCCGGGGTGTAGCCGGGGTTGGCGCGCAGCTTCGTCAGTGCCGCGTCGGGGTCGCCGAGGGCCAGGAACTGCCAGAGGATGTCCTGCCAGACCGTCGGTTCGCCGCCGTTGTTGCGGACCAGTTCGGCGTAGTTGGTCCTGGGGTAGGCCGGGCGGTAGCCCAGGTAGAGGTGGCCGCCGGTGACCGGCAGCATGTTGATGCCTTGGATCATCTCCGGGTCGGCGCTGAACCAGGTGGAGTACGCGCCACCGTCGCCCCAGACCATGCCGACCGTCGAGTGCCCGAATGCGGCCGGGAAGTTCTCGTCGTCGACGTCGAACCAGTACTGCTGGATCGCCGCCGCCTGGTTGGTGTACATGAACATGCCGGCGTCCCGGGCGGCGGTGTTGCCGGTGGCCTGTCCCCACTGGATGAGGGCGTTGGCGAAGTTCATCCCCTCCGACGACGACTCCTGGTTGTTGCCGGCGGCGAACGAGCCGTGCCCGGAGGCCCAGTCGTGCCCGGCGTAGATGTCGAAGTCGCGCAGGTACGGGAAGCGGGTGTCCTCGCGGCTGTAGTTGTTGGCGTCCCGGATGAGCAGGTCGACCATGCCGCCGTACTGAGCGGTGGTGGCCCAGGTCGGGTCGAACTTGGCCAGCGTCGCGGCGGCCGCGATGAAGTACCCGTAGTGGAAGTGGTGGTCGTTGAGCTCCTGGTCGGAGCCGTACGACGCGGGGTAGCCGATCAGGGTGCCCCAGTTCCGGTCGTAGTAGAAGACGCGGGCCGTCTTGCCGGGGGTGGCGGTGAACCAGTCGTTCAGCGTGGACCGGATGGCGTTCAGCGCGGCCGTACGGGTCTCCGTGTCACCGACCAGGTCGGCGATCTCGGCGATCCGGGCGGCCCGTCCGAGGCCCTTGCCGGTCCAGTACGTGTCGGTGCCGCGCTGGTCCATCGGGTTGCCCCGCACCGCGGCGAGCTGGTCCCGGAGCTGGGCCAGGTCGGCGCCGGCGCCGGTGGCGACGGCGGGCAGTTCCGGCAGCACCCCCTGGTAGGTCATCGTGGTGCGGAACTGGCTGACGCCGGTGAGCACCTTCATCCGGCCCCGGGCGGACGGATAGCTCTGGCCGATCGGGGTGGCGCCGGCCAGCGCCTTCCACTGGTGCGGGTAGAGGCTCACCACGGTCTGGGTGGCGGTGCCCTCCCGGGGTGTGGTGGTGAAGGCGTACGTGGTGGTGACCCGGCTGCTGGCCTGGTCGTAGGAGTAGGAGACCCGGGTGCCGGTGACGTGTGCGTGGGCGTACCGGCCGTAGGTGGTGGCCAGGTCGGCGCGGGTGGTGGCGTCGGTGCTCGGCGTGGTGGGCAGCAGGGCGACGGAGAAGTAGCCCTTGCCGGCCAGGGTGGAGGTGATCCGCCCGCCGGCGACGGTCCAGGTGGCGCCGGTCGGGGCGTAGGCGACGTAGTCGTGGCCCCGGACGGTGAACCCGATGGTGGCGCCGTTCTGGGACCAGACCGTCGGGCTGCCGCCGGTGGGGTTGATCAACGCGTCGCCACCGCTGGTCCGGAAGTAGGCGAACGGCAGGCCGTGGCCGATGGTGGCCCGCAGGGTACGCGCGCCGTCGCTCCAGTACGGGCTGACCGTCCAGTCCGTCCAGTCGTCGACCTTGACGACCGGCGCGCCGAGCCCGGTCACGCCGACCCGGATGTCCTCGGCGTACGCGTACTTGTACTCGCCCACCCCGGTCGCCGTGCCGGTGACGGTGGGGGTGGAGGTGGCGGAGAAGCCGAGGCCGTCGCCGAAGGGCTGGTAGGAGGCGGGGTGCGCGTGCAGCGGCTCGCTGTACGCGCAGTTGGTCCGCTTCCACAGCAACGACGACCACCAGTCGTTGGTGGGGATCGGGCCGGCGGGCGCGTTGGCGGTGACGAACTGCCGGGGGTTGGTGGACAGGTCCCCGCAGCCGGTGGGCAGGGGGCCGACCCGGTCGGTGGTGTAGCTGCCGGCACCGACGGTGGCGGCCTCGGCGGGAGCGGTGGCGGTGACGGCGAGACCGGCGACGACGACGGCCAGGGCGGTGGTGGTGGCGAGCACCCAGGGGGTGCGGCGGGGTGGGACGGGAGGGTTCATCGTTCCTCCAGCGCGCGCCGGATCGGGGGGACCGGGTCGCGGTTCGTCGGAATCGGGAGGTTTGTTATTAGAGAGAGCGCTCTCTCACACGCGGACGTTAACGATTGACAAGACTTTCGTCAATGCGTCAGTCGGGTGACGACCGTGTTGCGCGGGCTCCCGTGCCCTCCGGTCAGCCGGCGTCCGGGGTGGTGCGGGGGGCCTTCGGGCAGCCGTGTTCGCGCTCCCAGGAGGTCACCGCGGCAGCCGGCGACCGGTTGCCGTCGCGGCGCCACGAATCCAGGTACTTCGCCGGCCACACCACGCCCCGGCGGATCCACCAGTCGTCGTGGCCGGTGCACTTCGGCGACAGGCCGAAGTGCAGGTGGCAGACGTTGTTGGCGTTGCCGGTCCGGCCCACCTTGCCGAGCTGCTGCCCCGCGCGGACCCGCACCCCGGCGTCCACACCGGCGCTGATCGCGCTCAGGTGCGAGCCGTAGTACCGCACCCCGTCGTCGCCGAGCAACGACACCGAGAGTCCGCCGTTGTACGGCCCCAGCGGCCCCCGCCGGTCGAACCGGTCCACCCGGCTCACCTCCAGGATCGTCCCGTCGGTCACCGCCACCACCGGCTCACCGCAGTCGGCGAAGATGTCCGTGCCCGGATACGCCGAGTGCGTCGGGTGGTAGGCGACCTTGCCGGCGCGTACCGGGAAGACCCGGCGCAGCGGCGCCCGGCTCGGCGACGCCGACGGGCCGGCCGGGCTCGCGGAGGGCGCGGCCGTGGCCGGCGCCGGCTGGTCCGCGGCGGCCGTCGCGGACGGAGTGTCCCAGACCGTGCTCGGCGCGGCGGCCGGTCGGTCGCCGGACGCGCAGCCGGCGAGCAACGCCGGTGCCAGCAACAGCAGGACCGGGTACGCCGGACGCGCGCGGCGGCCGGTCGATCGCGACGACATCCGGACATCCTGGCAGACGGATACGGTGGGAGGGTCCCCCGGAGCGCGCCGGGGGTGCGTGGACGGGAGCGGTGACGGCGATGGATGGTCAGCCCATGTACCCGGCCGGGCCGGCCGCCGGGCAGTTCATGGCGCGTACCCCCTCGGGTCTGTTTCCGTCGGGGCCGCCGCGCCGGCCGACGTGGCGCGAGCCGCACCCGGTGACCGGCAGCGGGGTGGCCGCCGGCGGCGCGCTCGCCGCCGCCTGGCTGGTGCTCTTCGGCCTCCTCGGCCGTGGCGTCCCCGGGTACGCGTGGTGGACCGTGATCGCCGGCGTGGTGGCCTGGCTGGCCGCTCTCGGCCTCGTCCGGTCCGGCGACCGGGGCGTGGCGACCGGGGTGGCGATCGTCACTGCGGGTGGTTGGAGCATCGCGTTCGCGATCGTGGTCGTGCGCTGGGCGACCAGCGCGGACTGGCCGATGTGGTGACGCTGCGTCGTCGCCCGGCTTCGCTTCGAACGCCATCTTGACGTACTCGCTGTGACTGGGGACGCTTTCCGGTATGGCCTGGACCACCCCGCGGCTCGACCCCGAGCGGAGCCGTCGCCGCCTGCAGATTCTCGCCGAGCTGGCGGGGGCCCGCGCGGTACGACAGCGGGACAAGCCGCAGCGGGAGCGCACCGAGCGGCTGCGACAGCTGATCGCCACCCGGCGTCGCGTCGCCGGCTGAGGCGACTTTCTCAGGATTGACCGGCCCTTCGGGGCGTTGACCGGTCGCCTGCCGACCCGACCGGTTAACGTGCATCGCGTAACGAGTCGGCGTGCTGTGCCGAGGCCTTTGGGGGGACCGTGTCGTACTTCGCTGCCGCCGTGGTGCGCGACGAGGGCGAGTGGAGCGCCGCCGAGGTGAACCTACGGGGCGCCTCCGACATCGACGACGTCGCCGACCGGCTGCGCGACGTCGAGCCCGACGCCGACCTGTCACTGCTCTTCGTCGAGGCGGACGACGCCTACCTGGTGATCCTGCGCCTGGACGAGGGGGAGGACCTGCGGATCTTCGGCTCCGACTCCGCGTACGCCGAGGAGTCCCGGCTGGGCGCGCTGCTCGTCGGTGACCTGAAGACCTCGGTCACCGGGCTGGACGAGAGCGAGGAGCCCCGGCCGTCCGCCGCCGGGGACGAGGAGAGCGAGCAGCCGGCCGTCGACCCCGAGGCGGACCCGGTCGGCGACGCGGACATCCTCGCCGACCTGGGCATCTCCGCCCAGAAGCTGCTCCGGCTCTGCGCCCACGAGGGGATGCTCCCGGCCGACGTCACGGCCGAGGTGTGCCAGGTGCTCGGGTGCGCCGACGAGGTCGAGGAGTTGCGTGAGGTCTGACCCGCCGTCCGGCGACGGAGTCGCCCTGCCGGGCGGCGGTTCGCCGCTGGCCGGCGCCGCCGAGCCGGTCGACTCGACCGACCCGGCGCTGGAGACCGTACGCCCGGGGCAGCCGACCCCGGGCGCGGTGGGCCGGGTCGGGCCCGGCGCGGACGAGGGGCTGGCCGACCCGGACGGGGCGGGCCGCCGGCAGCGGCACGAACTGTGGATGCGCCGCGCGCTGGAGGTCGCCGTCACCGGCCCGGACACGCCCGCCCCGGGCCCCGACGGCGCGGACGCCTCCGACGACATTCCCGTCGGCGCTGTGCTCTACGGCCCGGACGGGACCGAGCTGTCGGTCGGGCGCAACGAGCGCGAGCTGACCGGTGACCCGACCGCGCACGCCGAGGTGCTGGCGCTGCGCCGGGCCGCCGAGCGGCTGGGTCGCTGGCGGCTCGACGGCTGCACGCTGGTGGTCACCCTGGAACCGTGCACGATGTGCGCGGGCGCGCTGGTCCTGGCCCGGGTGTCCACCGTGGTCTTCGGCGCCTGGGAGCCCAAGACCGGGGCGGCCGGCTCGCTCTGGGACGTGCTGCGCGACCGCCGGCTCAACCACCGGCCGGAGGTCTACGGCGGCGTCCTGGAGTCCGAGAGCGCCGCCCTGCTGCGCGCCTTCTTCCGCTGACCACCCGCCGACCCGGCATCCTCGGCCCCTCCAGGCCGTGTCCCGTTCCGGGCCGGTCGCCGCTCAGACCCGTGGCCCGCTCAGACCCGTGGCCCGCTCAGACCCGTGGCCCGCTCAGACCCGTGGCCCGCTCAGACCCGTGGCCCGCTCAGGCCGGTGGGCCGATCAGGCCGGGGTCGGGGCGGGGCGGAGCAGGTTCGCGGCCACCGCGCGGGCGGTCTCGGTCCACGGGGTGGGTCGCAGGGTCGCCGGGTCGAGCCGGACGATCGCCCGCCGGCCCTCGGCGTGCACGATGGCGCCGTCGAGCGAGCGGAACTGGTAGGCGTACTCGGCGCTGCTGGTGCCGAAGTGTTCGAGCCAGAAGTGCACCGCCACCGGCCCGGTGGCCGCGATCGGGGCGCGGTAGGTGATGGTGAACTCGCGTACCGCGTGGAAGGTGTCCGGCGCGCTGCGCTGCCCGCCCTGGTACGAGACTCCCCGCTCGGCCCAGTAGGCGGTCAGGGCCCGTTCCAGCAGCACCGCGTACCGCGAGTTGTGCAGGATGCCGAGGGCGTCGAGGTCGTCGAAGTACACGCTGACGTGCTCGACGTGGCCGTACTCGACGGCGGAGGGGGTGGCGACGGCGTGGCTCATGAGAGGCCTTCCGGTAGCAGGGTCGGATCGGGGCACAACGCCCGCAGACGGTGCAGCAGGCCCTGGCGGGCGTGCCGGTAGGCGGTGTCGGGGTCCAGCAGCCGGGACCGCAGCGCGGCGGTGATCCCGAGCGCGTCGATCTCGTACGCCAACTGCGGGACGTCGGTGTCGGCGGGGAGTTCGCCGGCGCCGACCGCCTCCCGGACGAGGTGTTCGAGGAACCCGGTCCAGCGGCCGAACACCTCGGCGAGCCGGTCCCGGACCGGGCCGGGCCGAGCGTTGTACTCGAAGTCGGTGCTGGCGAAGAAACAGCCACCGGGGAGCACCCGGGCGGCGTAGAAGTCGATCCGGGCCTCGTGCAGGGCCCAGAGCCGCCGGACGCCCCGGGGGGCGCGCAGCGCCGGGTCGATGATCCGCTCCTGCCACTGCTCCACCGCCCGGTCGACGGTGGCGAGCTGGAGCGCCTCCTTGGAGCGCCAGTGCGCGAACAGGCCGGACTTGCTCACCCCGAGCGTGTCGGCGAGCTGCGCGAGCGAGAGCCCGTGCAGTCCGACCTCGGTGGCCAGCACCACCGCGGCGTCCAGCGCGGCGCCCCGGGTCCGGTCGCCGCGGGCGACGCGTCCGTCGACTGTCATGGGGAGAGGTTAACCAAAAAGCACGACCGGTCGTATTGTTCGTCCGGTGACCGTGGTCACTCCGACACGGCGACGCCCCGCCATCCGGGGCGGATGACGGGGCGCCGAGAAAGGAAAGGGAATCAGGCGATGGCGGTGTCCAGGGCGATCTCGACCATCTGGCTGAAGGTCTGCTCGCGCTCCTCGGCGGTGGTCTTCTCGCCGGTCTTGATGTGGTCGCTGACGGTCAGGATGGTCAGCGCCCGCGCCTTGAACCGGGCGGCGATCGTGTAGAGCGCCGCGGACTCCATCTCCACCGCCAGCACGCCGTAGTCGGCCAGGGTGTCGTAGAGGTCCGGCCGGTCGGTGTAGAAGGCGTCCGCCGCCAGGATCGGCCCGACCCGCATGCTGATGCCGCGCCGCTCGGCCACCTCGACCGAGGTACGCAGCAGCCCGAAGTCGGCGACCGGGGCGTAGTCGATCAGCCCGTCGAACCGCATCCGGTTCATGTTCGAGTCGGTTGACGACCCGATCGCCGCGACCACGTCGCGCAGCTGGAGGTCCTCGGTCAGGGCGCCGCAGGAGCCGACCCGGATCAGGGTCTTCACGCCGTACTCGTTGATCAGCTCGTGGGCGTAGATGGAGGCGGACGGCATGCCCATGCCGGAGCCTTGGACGGAGACCGGCACGCCGTTCCAGCGGCCGGTGAAGCCCAGCATGCCCCGGACCGTCGAGTAGCACGTGGCGTCCTCGAGGTAGGTCTCCGCGATCCACTTGGCCCGCAGCGGGTCGCCCGGCATCAGGACCCGCTCGGCGATCTCTCCCGGCTTCGCGCCGATGTGCGTACTCATGGCAAAGATCCTGCCAGGCCGGAGGCGGGCATACCGGTTCGGCATCCAGACCGGCGGTCCTGTACCCTCGTCGGCGGTGGCGTGTCCGAGTGGCCTAAGGAGCACGCCTCGAAAGCGTGTGAGGGTTTACGCCCTCCGCGGGTTCAAATCCCGCCGCCACCGCTCGTGAACAGCGAGAACGCCCGGACGATCCGCGAGGATCGGCCGGGCGTTCTCCGTTTGCGGTGCGGGTGGCGACAGCCGAGCCTGCCGCGCATCGACCGATCGGCGGACGGTGCCGGCCGGTCGGTGGTCGACCTGCCCGTTCGCCCAGTTATCGCCGATCGTCCATCCCTCTACGGTGTCGGGGCACTTTACGACGATCGGGGGGTTTTGGTGGGTCGAAGAACTATGAGTGCATCGCTGGTGGCCGTGCTGGCCGGTCTGGCGGTGGGTGCCCCCGCGCAGGCGTCGGACGACGTGCGAGTCATCACGCGGGAGGGCGTCGTACTGCAGCACCACCGGGTGGCGAAGGCGACCACGCCGATGCGGGGGACCGGTGGTACCCGTTCCGACTTCGACGGCGACGGCGTCGACGACATCGCCGCCACCGCTGATCCTCTCAACGAAAATCTGCCCTCGGGCGCGACCGGTCTGGTCGTCGTGTGTTACTCGTCCGCGCCGCAGGTCGACTACCTCGTGGGTGGCGCGACGCCCGAAGGTGGTAGCACCGGCTTCGGGTGGGCGCTCGCCGCCGGGGACTTCAACGGCGATCGGTACGACGACCTGGCCATCGGCAACATGGACGAGTTCGACCCGGGAAACAAGTCCCACGCCGGCGGGGTCTGGGTCATCCCGGGTAGCAGTGCCGGCCTGGTGGTCGATGCGGCGAAGCACTTCAACCAGAGCTCACCGGGTGTCCCGGGCGCGTCGGAGAACCAGGACTGGTTCGGTGCGACGCTGGCGGCCGGCGACATCAACGGGGACGGCCGCGAGGACCTCGCCATCGGCGCGTACGGGGAGGGGATCGGGGCCAAGACGGGCGCCGGCGCGGTCACCGTCCTCTTCGGTGGCGCGACCGGCCTGACGGCCACCGGGGCCCAGTACCTCCAGCAGGACCAGGCCGGGGTGCCGGGTGCGGCCGAGCGCGACGATTACTTCGGCTTCTCGCTGGCGATCGGGAAGGTCAACAACAACCGTTACAACGACCTGGTGATCGGCGCACCGCTGGAGAACAAGGGCGCGTCCTGGGACGGCAGCGGCATGGTCACCCTGATGTGGGGTTCGCCGAGTGGCGTGTCGTCCACCGGCGCCACCTCGGTCACCGGAGCGGCGGTGCGCCCGGCGACCGGCCAGCCTGACACCATCGCCTGGTACCTGGGTGAGACGCTCGCGATCGGCGACGTGAACGGGGACGGGTTGGGCGAGGTCGTCGCCGGCGCGCCCAGCGCCCAGTCGCCGGACATCTACGGCGGCCTGATCGCGGTCTTCACGGGGCGGACCGCCGGTTTGTCCGGCGGTGCGGTCCGGATCGTCACGCAGCGCACCGCCGGCGTGCCGGGGGAGCCCGAGGGCTACGACCGCTTCGGCGCGTCGCTGGCGACCGGTGACGTGACCGGTGATGGCCGGGCGGACGTGCTGGTCGGCTCACCGGGCGAGGAGGTCGGCCCGACGGACGAGGGCGGGGTGGTCACCCTGCTCAAGGGTTCGGCCTCGGGGATCACCGGTAGCGGTGCGCAGGCCTTCGATCAGAACCACCCGAACATCCCGGGCACGGTCGAGCGCGGTGACAAGTTCGGCGCGTCGGTCGCGGTGTTGAATCTCAACGGCACCGGCCCGTTGGACGCCGTCGTGGCGTCGACCGGGGAGGAGGTGGCCGGCGACGCCGTGGGGTACGCGTCCGGTTCGATGGTGCCGTTCCACGGTTCCAGCGGTGGGCTCGTACCGCAGTTCGTCTCGTGGAGCGGTGCGAGCCTGCGTACCGACCGGATCTGGCCCACGCATTACGGCGTCCGGGTCGCCGGGCCGCAGGGCGGCGGCGGTAGGTACTGACCGGCTGCGCCATCGACGGAAGCGCCTGGTCGGTCCGCGAGGATCGGCCGGGCGTTCCGCTTTCCGGCGGACGGATCAGGCACCCCTGCTCCGACTCACCGCCCTCCGGCACGGCGCGCCGACTCCCGCGTCCGGGCCAGGTCGTACGGCCGCATCGACCGTTCGACGGACGGTGCCACCCGGTCGCGGCCCGACCTGCCCGTTCGCCCAGTTATCGCCATTCGTCGTTGCCTCTAACGTGTCGAGGCAATCCACGACGATCGGGGGATTCTGTGGGCCGAAGAACTATGAGCGTGCCGCTGGTGGCGGTGCTGGCCGGACTCGCGGTCGGTGCCCCCGCGCAGGCGGCGGACGACGTCCAGACCCTCAGCCGGGACGGCATCGTCCTCCAGCATCACCGGGTGGCGAAGGCGACCACGCCGGTGCGGGGTACCGGTGGTACCCGTTCCGACTTCGACGGCGACGGCATCGACGACGTGGCCGCCATGGGTGATCCCTCCAACATGAACCTGCCCCACTACCCGACCGGCGTGGTCGTGGTGCGCTACTCGTCCGCTCCGCAGGTGGACTACTACTTCGGAGTGCTGTCCGGTGACGGCGGCTGCGGCTGCTTCGGCTTGGCGCTGGCGGCGGGCGACTTCAACGGAGACCGGTACGACGACCTGGCGATCGGCGACTCCGACGAGGTCGATGCGGGCAACAAGGCCCACGCCGGTGGGGTGTGGGTCGTCCCCGGCAGCAGCAGCGGCCTGGTCTTCAGCTCGGCGAAGCACTTCAACCAGAGTTCGGCGGGCGTGCCCGGTGCGGCGGAGAACCAGGACCGGTTCGGCGGGACGCTGGCGGCCGGCGACATCAACGGGGACGGCCGCGAGGATCTGGCCATCGGCGCGTGGGGGGAGGCGGTCGGGACCAAGACTGAGGCCGGCTCGGTCACCGTCCTCTACGGCGGGTCGACCGGTCTCACCGCCACCGGTGCCCAGTTCCTGCAGCAGGATCAGGCCGGGGTGCCGGGTGCGGCCGAACGCAACGACAAGTTCGGTTTCTCGCTGGCGATCGGGAAGGTCAACAACAACCGCTACAACGACCTGGTGATCGGCGCGCCCTTCGAGAACGACGGCACGTCCTGGAACGGCACCGGCATGGTGACCCTCATGTGGGGTTCGCCGACCGGCGTGTCGTCCACCGGCGCCACCGCGGTCACCGGCGCGGGAATCCTCGGCTCGATCGGCCAGACCGGCACCATCGCCTGGTACCTGGGCGAGACGCTCGCCATCGGGGACGTGAACGGCGACGGGTTGGGCGAGGTCGTGGCCGGTGCGCCCAGCGCCCAGACCCCGAACATCTACGGCGGCCTGATCGCCGTGTTCACGGGGCGGACCGCCGGACTGTCCGCCAGTGCGGTCCGGGTCGTCACGCAGCGCACCGCCGGGGTGCCGGGCGAGCCCGAGGACAACGACCGCTTCGGCGCCTCGCTGGCGACCGGTGACGTGACCGGTGACGGCCGGGCGGACGTGCTGGTCGGCTCGCCGGGCGAGGAGGTCGGCCCGACGGACGAGGGCGGGGTGGTCACCCTGCTCAAGGGCTCCGCCTCGGGGATCACCGGTAGCGGTGCGCAGGCCTTCGATCAGAACCACCCGAACATCCCGGGCACGGTCGAGCGCGGTGACAAGTTCGGCGCATCGGTCGCGGTGCTGAACCTCAACGGCACCGGCCCGTTGGACGCCGTCGTGGCATCGACCGGCGAGGAGGTGGCCGGCGACCCCGCCGGGTACCCGTCCGGTTCGATCGTGCCGTTCCACGGCTCCACCGGTGGGCTCGTACCGCAGTTCGTCTCGTGGAGCGGCGCGAGCCTGCGTACCGACCGGGTCTGGCCTCAGCGGTACGGCTTGCGGATTGCCGGGCCGCAGAGCGGCGGCGGGATCTACTGACGGCACCACCTGCGCGGACGCCCGGCCGGTCCAGGTGGACCGACCGGGCGTCCGTCATCCGGTCCGGTGTCCCACCCACGACTGCCGTCACCACGAAGAGATCATCTGATCCGGCAGGCCGGTCCTCCTACCTTCGGCCACTAGCGTCCCGACGGTGCCGGCCGGGCCTCGCCGCGCCCGCGCCTACCCCTAAACTTGCTCCGCACGTAATCGTGGATCTTGGTCTCGAGGGGGTGGGACGTGCGCGTCAAGCAGTTGGCACGGCTCATGGTTGTGGCGCTCGGCGCGACGCTCGGCGTCGTGTCGCCACTGAACTCCGGCTTGGCGCACGCCGACAGCGCCGTCGGGCTCGGCATCGGGACGTACGCGCAGATGGTCGTCGACTCGGCGCACGGGCATCTTTTCTTCAGCCCCGGGCGGACGGGGACGGGCGTGCGGGTGACGGACCTGGCGGGCGGTTCGCAGACGACGATCCCGAACCTGCCGGACGCGTCGGGCATGGCGCTGAGCCCGGACGGGGCGACGCTGCACGTGGCGCTCATCGAGGCGGGCGCCATCGCCGCGATCGACACCAGGACGCTGACCGAGACACGCCGCTACAGCATCGGCGCCGGCACCTGTCCCACCTGGCTCGCGCCCGCCGGCGGGAAGCTCTACTTCGGGTACGGCTGCACGTACGGCAAGGGCCTGCTCGGCTCGCTCGACCTGCGCGGAGAGGCGCCGGTCATGGCCCTCGGCCTGCCGCTCGGCGGCACGTTCGTCCGGCCCCCGTTGCTGCGGAGCAGCCCGGCCGACCCGGATCTGCTCGTCGTGGCGGACCGGTCCTCCGTCACCACCCCGTTCCCGGGCAGAGCGACCGTGTACGACGTCTCGTCCGGTACTCCTGCGCTGGTCGCGTCCATGCCGTCGGACACCTGCACCGGCCTGCACGACGCGGCGCTGACGCCCGACGCGAGCAGGGTGATCCTGGGCTGTTCATTTCTGAACGGCGACCAGACGGCGGCCGCCACCCAGCACGCGGGGTTCTCGACGGCGGACCTGTCGGCGGCGGGCGAATACCCGTCCGGCACCTGGCCGACGGCCGTGACGACGTCCCCGAACGGCTCCTTCGTCATCGTCGCCAACACCAACAGGTCGGCGGAGACGTCCTCGACTGTCCGGGTCGAGCGGCTGGACGGGAGCCACGTGCGCAGCTACAAGCTGCCGACGGACACCCACGTCGAGCGGCAGGGCCTCGCCGTCAGCGCCGACAACCGCACGCTCTACGCCGTCACCACCGACCACACCGGCACCAACCCGACCCTCCGGCTGCTGACCGACTTCACGAAGACCGAAACTTCGCTGACCCTGTCGACGCCGTCGAGCACGTACCGGACGAAGGTCACGGTGACCGGCACGTTGGCGTTCACCGGTGTCGCCGTGTCGTCGCCGTGGACGCTCCAGGTGGCGAAGCGGGACCTCTTCGGCACCCACGTCCTGCCGAGCGTCACGACCACCGCGAACGGGACGTTCTCCTTCACCGACACGCCGCGGTTCGGCGGGGCGAACACCTACACCGTCACCTTCCCCGGCGACGCCGGCCACCTGGCGTCCAGCCGGTCCGTCACCGTGCAGGTGTCCCTGTTCACCACCGCCACGACCCGGCAACCCACGACCGGGGTCGCGCCGCGACGGTGATCGCCCAGGCGGCGACCACCGGCAGATCCTGCCGCCAACGCTCGTGAAATGCGGAACGCCCGGTCGGTCCATGAGGACCGGCCGGGCGTTCTTCGCGTGTACGGCCTGGTCGGTGGGCCGGCCCCGCAGGGCCGGCCCACCGAGGCTCACGTGGTCGGGGCGCTGGCGTCCCGGTGGGTGAGCCGGTACGTGGCATCCTTCCCGTCCGTCTCGAACAGCACCGTGACAGGCCCGTCCGGCAGGCTGCAGGTCCGCGTCCCTTCGATTTCGAGTCCGTTCCGGCCGCACCTCCAGCGGCCTTGGCTGTCGAAGACCGACACGTCGGCGACTCCGGTGCCGGCGGTGCGCTTCCAGGTGAAGCTCTCCATCGCGGCGTGCTGGTCGGCCGGGATCGAGAAGCACACCACGAACCGGTCCGCCCCGGCGGTCACCGCGGTCTCCACGTCCCTGGACAGCACCGGGCAGGCGGGCGGCTCGTCGACCCGGGAGAAGGCCATCGCGTACGTGGCGGTGGGCCTGTTGATGACGCCGTTGATCAGGGCGAAGAAGGGGGCCTGCCCGATCAGCTCGCAGCTGGTCGTGTTCGGCCAGTCGCACACTTCGGTGCCGGTGGCATCCACCACCCTGGTCTCCGTCCGCCTGTCCAGGAACCCTTCGACCGGCTCCGACCGTACGACGCGGGAGCCGGGCGGGCTGGTCAGCCGGAGGCAGTTGATCTGCCCGGCGACCTGGAACGCGCCCCGGTGCGGCGCGTCCCGCCAGCCGGCGTCCGACACCGTGGCGCAGTCCGACGGCGTCCACGGAACGAGCGTGGCGGCGTGCTGGACGTCGTTCTCGACCACGCCATGCGGCTCGAACACCAGCGTGTACCGGCCGGCGGTGGGAAGGTCGCAGCGGCCGACGTGGCAGATCGGCCGCCCATCGCGGTCGAACACCAAGCTGATCACGGCGTCATTGGTCGCGCTGACGGTGCGGAGCCGGTAGCTGCCGGCCTCCGCGATCTCCACCGTGCGGCAGCGGATCCCGGTCAGTGCCGGCGCGGCGTCGTAGCTGCCGGGTCGGAGGGTGGAGCAGCCGGCGGCGTCGGTGAGCCGCCGGATCTGCACCTGGTACGTGGGGTCGAGGCTGTCGGAGACCCACCGCGACGGAAACCAGATCATCCGGTAGGTGCCGTCGGCCGGGAGCACGCAGCCGCCGTCAGCGGGGGACCAGTCGTTCGGGGACAAGGTGGTGCAGATCCGGGTGCCGTTCTGGTCGACCAGCCACTCGATTGTCTCGACCGGCCCGGTGTACGCGACCACCCGGTCGCCGGCCCTGCCCTGGAACGGATGGCACGTGGTCTGCACCGGTGAGGTCAGCCGTACGTGCAGGGTCGGCTGGTCCCAGGAGGTGCCGGTGCTCGCCCCGCACCCGTCGACGCGGTGCAGCGGGGTCACCGCCACCTGGTAGTCGCGCGCCCTGGTGTCGTTGCCGCTCCACGGCAGCAGCGTGTACTGCCCCGCCGTGGGCAGGTTGCAGTACTCGACGGAGGACTGATCGCAGATGTACCGCCCGACGTTGTCGTACAGTCTCCACTCCATCGCGGACGGGTCGATGCGGACCGTGACCTGAGCGGCGGTGGTGGTGGAGAACGAGTGGCAGGCCCGCTCGTTCGGCTCCAGCCGGCCCCGGCCGACGGCCGCGCCGGGGTCGCCGAACGGGGCCAGCGGCAGCGTCGGGCAGCCGACCGCCTGGGAGATGCGCGGCAGCCTGAGGTTGTACGCCGTCGCCTTGCCGTCGATGTGCTCGATGAAGACCCGGTACGGCCCGGCCGAGCTCAGCGTGCAATCGGCGTAGGTGACGTGGGACTGGCAGAGCTGCTGGTGGCGCGCGTCCGTGATTTCCGCCCGCAGGCCGGTGAGATCACGCAGATGCGGCTCGGCAATGAACAGCTTGCTGCCGATGGGCTGGTCAAACGTGAAGCACCGAGCGGCCGACCCGGCCGAGAGGGTGCCGCTGACCCCTGCCGACGCCCACGAAAAGGCGTCCGCCGGCAGTTGCTCGCAGGTTGACGGCGTCCGCCTCGACTCGACCGAAAGGGTGTAGCCCCCCTTCCCGCTGCCGTTCGTGGTGCTGACCGTGAGCGTGTAGGGGCCGGCGGGACCGAGTCGGCACTCGTCGAGGTATTCGTGGTAGGCGTTGATCTCGCAGGCCTTCCAGCCGTCCTGGTGGTTCACCCGGATGGTGAGGCTGACGCCGGGCGTCTCCACGACCTGGAGGTACAGCACGTCCGAGTCGGCGGTCGTGGTGAGGGTCCAGGTGTCCTGCGCCTGGCCGATGATCAGGCCGCAGTTGTTGACGGTGCCGAAGGTCAGCTCGCCGCCGCAGAACGAGCGGGGTTTCCGAGGGGACGGGGTGATCGTGGCCGACCGGGTACGGGTCTGCTCCGTGGTCAGCCCGGCTACCGTCGCTGTCGACGACGGCGCGGGCGTGGGAGACGTGACGCGGGCCGGGGTGGTCGGCGACGACGCCCGGGTGGTCGCGGTAGCCGTCGGCAACGACGCCGGGGACGCGGCTCCGGTGGGCGCGGTGGCGACGGACGAATGGGCGGTGACTGCGGTCGGCGTCGTGCCGCTGACGCCTGCGGCGGACGGTCCGACCAGGAACGCCGGGACGGTCAGCACCGCCGCAGCGACCAGCGCGAATCGGGAAACACCCCTACGCGGCCGATTCTCTGGGCAGGCGGACAGGGTTGTTCTCACATCAACTCCCCCATGAAATGCCGCGCGGCAACGCGCGGGCGAAGAGATGGTTCCACGGAAGGTGATCTTCGACAATCCGCCTTACCGGCCGGCGGAATACTCATCGGGTCGTCAGGTCAGTGCGAGAACGCCCGGTCGGTCCTGATGGACCGGCCGGGCGTTTCCGTTCTTCAGACCGGGCGGGGCAGGCACGACCGGAGAGAGGGCCGGCCCGCCGTCGCTTACGGCGCGGCGGCGTCCCGGTGGGTCAACCGGTATGTGGCGTCGACCGCGTCCGACTCCAGCAGCACCGTGACCGGACCCGCCGGGAGAGTGCAGGTGATCGTCCGCTCGACGGCGTACCCGGTCGGACCGCAGTACCGGATCCCCTGAGTGTCGATGATCGACAGGCGGGCATCCCCGGTGCCCGAGGTCCGGGTCCAGGTGAAGGTCTCCCGGGCGGCGTGCTGGTCCGCGGGGACCGACCAGCAGGCGACGAAGCGGTCCGCGCCGGTGGTGGCCGTGGCCCCCGCGCCGTCACGCGGCAGTACCGGACAGGCCGGTGGACCGTCGACCCGGCTGAAGGCCATTGCGTACTCGCTGACGGGGCTGCCCTCCGGGCCGGTCAGCACCGCGTAGAACGGTGCCTCGCCGGTCAGTTGACAGGTGTACTGGCGCAGTGACGAATAGTCGCACAGGTACGCGCCGGTGGCGTCCACGACGGTGATTTCCGGGCTCGCGTCGAAGCTGGTCTCGCCGGGCTGCGACTGGACGATCCGGGAGCCGGCCGGGCTGGGCAGCTGGAGGCAGTCGACCTGTCCGGAGACCGGGAAGCCGCCCCGGTGCGGCGCGTCCCGCCAACCGGCGTCCGACACGGGCGTGCAGTTCGACGGCGTCCACGGCAGCAGGACGACGGCATGCCGGACGTCGTTGTCGAGCACCAGGTTCGGTCCCGGGTCGCCCAGCACCAGGGTGTACCTGCCGGCGGCGGGAAGCTCGCACCAGCCGGTGTCGCAGACCCGCAGCCCTGCGTGGTCGTACACCCGTCCGTAGCGCTCGTAGTTGTCATCGTCGACCGCGCGCAGCCGGTACGTTCCGGCTGTCGGAGCATCCAGGGTGCGGCAACGGATTCCGCCGAGACCGCCGGTGGGCGCCGAGCCATAGGCGCCAAGCGTCACGGTGGGGCAGCCGACTGCGTCGGAGAGCCGCCTGACCTGCATCCGGTACGTCAGGTCGGTGCTGTCGTCGGACCAGTTGGCCAGGTACGAGACGACCCGGTACGTCCCGGTGGTGGGCAGCACGCAGCCATCCTGCTCCGACCATTCGGTGCAGAGCTCCGTGCCGTCGGCGTCGACCAGCCATGCCACCGCATCGTTGTACCGATCCGGGGCGGTGTACGTCAGGATCCGGTCACCGGCCTCGGCCTGGAACGGCTGGCAGTTGGTCTGTACCGGCGAGGTCTGGTGCAGGACCAGGGCGGATCCGTCCCAGCTGGTGCCGGTCGCCACCGCGCACCCGTCGGTACGGTGCAGCGCGGTCACGGCAACCTGGTAGTCGACGACGGTGCCGAAGTCGTTCTGGTTCTGCACCAGCAGGGTGTACGTCCCGGCGGTGGGCAGGGCGCAGTGCCGGGCGGACGAGTACTCGTCGCAGATTCGCCGGCCGGCGGCGTCGTACACTCGCCAGGACAGGTACTGGTCCTGGTACCGGTTGAAGCGGACCACGACCGCGCCGGGGGTGCTGGAGGTCAGCGAGTGGCAGGCGACCTCGTCCCGCTCGACGACCGAGCCCCGGCCGACCGCGGCGCCGGGATCGCCGAACGGGGCGATCGGCACCGTCGGGCAGCCGACCGCCTGGGAGAGGCGCGGCATCTTGAGGGTGTACGCCGCCTCGTTGCCGTACGTCTCCTGGAGGAAGAGCCGGTACGGTCCGGGTCCGGTCAAGGTGCATTCGGTGGTGTACCGGATCGGGCACCCCATCGGCTCGTACCCGCTGTCGAGGATGGTTCCCTGCACGTCGCCGGCACTGCTCGGATCCACCAGGTGCAGCCGGCTGCCGGTGGGCTGGTGGAACGTGAAACAGCGGGCAGCCAGGCCGGCCGGGAGGGTGCCGCTCACGCCTGCCGAGGCGAACGAGAAGAAGGCCTCCGGCAGGTTGTCACACTCCGACGGCGTGCGCATCGACTCCACGGAGAGGGTGTACGCCCCCTCGCCGGTGCCGTAGGTGGTCGACACGGTGAGGGTGTACGAGCCGGCGAGACCGAGCCGACACTCGTTGAGGTAGGGACCGATGTAGCAGAGGACCTGCCCGTTGCGGTCGGTGACCCGGGCGCCGACACCCGTGCCCGAAACCGCGTTCAGGCGGGCGTACAGGGTGTCGGAGTCGACGGTCGTGGTGAAGGTCCAGGCGTTCTGCTGCGCTCCGGTGATGGCGGCGCAGGTCGCGACCTTGCCGTAGGTCAGCTTCCCACCGCAGGCGGGGGGCTTGGTGCGCGGCGGTTTCACCGGCGGGGTGATGGTGGCCGACCGGGTGCGGCTCGGGCCTGTCGTCACCCCGGCGGTCGTCCGGTCGGTCGGCGGCGGCGTGCGCGTGGTGGACCCGGCCGGTGTGGCTGACTCAGCGGCGGCGGCCGGTGCCGGCCGGGGTGCCGCGCCGGCGGCGCCGGGTGCCACGAGAACGCCCGACATGATCATGGTGGCCGCCCCGACCAGCGCGAGCGGCGAGAGCTTGGTCCGGACCCGGATCCTTCGATGGGCGGGCAAGGTGGTTTTCACATCAACTCCCCCCGTGATTCCCGCCAGTGGGCGGGCGAGGAGATGATTCCACGGTCACCGATCTCCGACAATCACAAAGTGTCCGGAGGGCCGGGTCGGGGCCCGCTCAGCAGGGGCCGTAGCCCTCGTCGAAGAGCCGGCGGGCCCAGTCCGCGTACCCGGCGATGATCTCCCGGACCGAGGTGCCGTCGTGCAGGAAGAGGTACGCCCGGTCGCCGTCGCGGGCCAGCAGCCCATCGAACCGGTACGTCTGCTGTGGAGCGTCGAGCCGGATCGCCTCCGGATAGCTGATCAGCACCTCGTCGACCGGCGTGCCGACGGTGATCCCCTCCGGCGTGCTCATCGGGTCGTCCAGCCAGAGCAGCACCAGCCGGTCGTCCACGAAGATCGGGCTGGCCGCCCCGTGCCCGGCCAGCGTCGGGCCGCAGGCGTCGACCTCGGCGCGCAGCACGCCACGGCGGGTCAGCTCCTGCTCGGTGTCGCCGAACTCGATCTCGTCCAGTCCGCTCAGGTGGACCACCTCGGTGTCGCCGACCGGGCGGGCCGGCACGTCCGGCCCCTGTGGACGGACCCCGCTCCCCGAGATCGAGGCAGCCGTCAGCAGCGTGGCAATGAACACGAATTGTCGCAATTTCATGGAATCCCCCAGTCCCCAACGGAACGGGGCCGCTCAGGTTGCTGCTCCTCGCCGGATTGCCGGTATTCCCACTCCTCGGCCAGCTCGTCCCAGTAGTCGGCGGACAGGCCGCGCCGTCCGTGAGCCAGCCAGCCGTCGGTGTGCCGCTCCAGGTGCAGACCCAGCTCGGCGAAGGGGTCGATCCACGGGCCGGGTTCGGCGCCCAACCGGGCCAGCGCCGCGTTGATCGGCCACTCGGCACGCGGCCCGTCGAGGAGCCGGTCGACCCGCGGGCCCCAGCTCACCTCGCCGCCCAGCCACATGACCGCCGACTGGTAGCCGAGGCCCCCGGCGAACTCCGCCTCCAGGTACGCCACCGGCCCCCGCCGTGACCAGCCGGCCAGCAGCTCGGTCAACGCCGGCGAGAGGAGCAACTGGAACGGCTGCTCCGCGCTCGGCTCGTCGGTGGCGAAGTCGGGCAGCGCGCCGGTCAACTCCTGCACGAGCTGCGGGGTCACCGGCAGCAGCGCGAAGTCCTGGCGGAGCGCGGCGAGGACGGCGTGGTCCAGCTCGGCGGTCTGTTCGCGGAGCAACTCGACGTCCGCGACCACCGCGCTGAGCTGGTAACTCATCCGAGCCCTCCGGCATCCACAGCCTGTGGATGGAACATGTGTACGAGGGATCCGGTGCCGCCGCAGATCACCGGACGGTACCTGCCGGATCGTCGGCCATCCGCCCCGTGCTGGCCGGAGCCCCGTCCGGGGCGCTCCCGCTCCGGCTCGGGTCAGGCCCGCTCGGCGACCCGGGCGACGAATGCGCGCCAGGCCGCCGGCGCGAAGACGAGCGTCGGCCCGGTGGGGTCCTTCGAGTCGCGTACGCCGATGATGCCGGGCAGGTTGTCGGCGACCTCGACACAGTCGCCCCCGTTGCCACTGCTGCGACTGCTCTTGCGCCACCGCGCGCCGATCAGGTCCATGTCTCCGCCCTTTCCGCGATGAGGTCGACAGACTGCAGCGGAACAGCGCCTGACCCCTTCGGGCACTCTCCGCTGAGGCTCGGCTCAGGCCCGCTCGGCGACCCGGACGACGAACGCCCGCCAGGCCGCCGGCGCGAAGGCCAGCGCCGGCCCGGTCGGGTCCTTCGAGTCGCGTACGCCGACGATGCCGGCCAGGTTGTCGGCGACCTCTATGCAGTTGCCGCCATTGCCGCTGCTGCGGCTGCTCTTGCGCCACCGCGCGCCGTTCAGCTCCATGTCTCCGCCACTTCCGTGATGAGATCGACTGATTGCCAGTGGGACAAGGCCTCGCCGCGCACGTTCTCCCACGCTGCCATCATCGCCGCGATGTCCTCCGGGTCGCTAACCACTTGTCCCTGGAGTTGGTTGTCGAGGTAGCCGGCGATCCGGTGGTCGTGGCTGGTGGCGATCACGAAGGGCCCGTTGAGACCCGCGTAGGCGCCCACCGTGGACGGCACGACGTGCACCCGGATGTGCGGCTCGGCGCACGCCGTGACCAGGGCCCGCAGTTGCTCGTGCATGATCGCCCGGCCCCCGACCGGCCGGCGGAGGACCGCCTCGTCGACGACGGCCGTGAACTGCGGCGGGTCGTCCCGCCGGAGGATGCCCTGCCGGGCGAGCCGGGCCGCCAGATGCCGTTCCACGTCGCCCCGGGGAAGCTGGCCGGCGCCCGCGAGCACCGCACGGGCGTACTCCTCGGTCTGAAGGAGGCCGGGCAGCACGACCGATTCATACGACCGCAGCGACATCGCCTCACGCTCGACCTCCTGCCAGGGGCGGAACCAGATCGGGTCACGACGTCTCGATGTGTCCGGCCATATGTCCGCTACGTCCCGGCCGAGGGCTTCGGCCGCCGTGAAGCGGTGCCGAGGGTGCGGGATGCGGCCCTCGGTCAGCCAGCGTGCGACCGTCTTCGGGTCGACGCCGACGCGTTCGGCGAGGGATTCGGTGGTGTGCCCGGTGTCGCTCAACGCCGCCCGTAGCGCGTCGTTCACGGCCCCTCCATCGGATGTCTCGAATATCCGCCGACCATATAGCTACGCGGTGTACCTGTCCGGTGACGCGCGGAAGGGTGGTCGCACAGGACGGCGCGGCCGGTGGAGGTGATCCAGCCCGGCGGCCGGCGTCAGTCAGGGGCCGCCTCGACGGGGAGGCGGGGCGGCCCTCTCCACCGCGAAGGAGGCCCGCCCATGCCGCCCAGGTCCCGCGTCACCGTCGGCGCCACGATCCGCGTCCCGGCCGACGCGTACCGCTTCGGGAAGGGCCCGCTGACCCTGTGGATCACCGAGGTGCTGAGCGTCGGCCGGTTCGAGGGGGCGCTCTGGGCCGAGCTGCGCGGCCACGAGGTGAACCCGGACGGCACGCTCCGCATCCGCCAGCGCTTCGCCTTCGTCCGGGTCGATCGGGCCGTCGCCGTCGAGGTGCCGTCGCGGTGAGCCGCCGCCGGGAGCACGTCCCCACCCGACCCACCTGGCGCTGCCAGGCGTGCGGGATCGCCTGGCCCTGCTCGGCGGCGAAGCTGCGGCTGCTCGCCGAGTACCGCCACGACCGGGCCGCGCTCACCGTCTATCTGGCGACCCTCCAGGCCGAGGCCGCGGAAGAATTGGCCGGTTCCGACCACGACACGTCTCCGGCGGCCCTGATTGACCGGTTCGTCTCCTGGGCCCGCGCCCGCGGGTGACCTTTCTTGCTTACGACGAAGGGCCGGCCCATGCGGGGGCCGGCCCTTCGTGTCGCTCTGTCGAGCGGAGGATACGAGATTCGAACTCGTGAGGGTGTTAACCCAACACGCTTTCCAAGCGTGCGCCCTAGGCCTCTAGGCGAATCCTCCGCGAGCCAGAATACAGGTCCCCGGCGGGCCGGCCACCCCACCACCCCCTGATGATCCACCCGGAGTCGGGTAGGCTGGGTGTCACCTCCCGTGCGGCGGTACCTCGTGAACCTCCCCAGGGCCGGAAGGCAGCAAGGATAAGCGAGCTCTGCCGGGTGCACGGGAGGCCTTTTTGTCTCCGGGCGCCGGTACCGTACCTGCGGGTCGGGTCACGGGGTGGTGGGTGGTCACCCGCGCCTGACCGGCGCAGAATGGCTCGGTCGAGAGGAGGCGGTACGCGTGACGCTGGCGCTCTACCGCAAGTACCGGCCGCGTACCTTCGCCGAGATGATCGGCCAGGAGCAGGTCACCGAGCCGCTGTCACAGGCGCTGCGCAGCGGCCGGCTCAACCACGCCTACCTCTTCTCCGGCCCGCGCGGCTGCGGCAAGACCTCCAGCGCCCGGATCCTGGCCCGCTCGCTCAACTGTGAGCAGGGCCCCACCCCCGAGCCGTGCGGGACGTGCGGGTCCTGCCGCTCGCTGGCCCCCGACGGCGGCGGTTCGATCGACGTCATCGAGATTGACGCGGCCAGTCACGGCGGCGTCGACGACGCCCGGGAGCTGCGCGAGAAGGCCTTCTTCGCCCCGGCCGGCAGCCGCTTCAAGATCTATATCATCGACGAGGCGCACATGGTCTCGTCGGCCGGCTTCAACGCCCTGCTGAAGCTGGTCGAGGAGCCGCCGGAGTACGTCAAGTTCATCTTCGCCACCACCGAGCCGGAGAAGGTCCTCGGCACGATCAAGTCGCGGACCCACCACTACCCGTTCCGGCTGTTCCCGCCGAAGGTGCTCCGGCCGTACCTGGAGCAGCTCACCGAGGCGGAGGGGGTGACCGTCGAGCCGGCGGTCTTCCCGCTGGTGGTGCGCGCCGGTGGGGGCAGCATGCGGGACAGCCTCTCCGTGCTCGACCAGCTCATCGCGGGCGCCGGCCCGGAGGGGGTCGGCTACGCTCGGGCCGCCGCGCTGCTCGGCGTGACCGACTCGGCGCTGATCGACGAGATGTGCGACGCGCTCGCCGCCGGGGACGGCGCCGCCGCGTACGCCACCGTCGACCGGGTCGCCGAGGCCGGGCACGATCTGCGCCGGTTCGCCTCGGACCTGCTGGAACGGCTGCGCGACCTGATCGTCCTCCAGCAGGTGCCGGACGCCGCCGCCAAGGGCCTTATCGACGGCCCGGCCGACCAGATCGAGCGGATGACGGCCCAGGCCCAGCGGCTCGGCCCGGGCACCCTGTCCCGCTGCGCCGACATCGTGCACAACGGCCTGGTCGACATGCGCGGCACCACCGCGCCCCGGCTGCTGCTCGAGCTGATCTGCGCCCGGATGATGCTGCCCGGCGCGGACGACTCCACCGGCGGCCTGCTCCAGCGCCTGGAGCGGATGGAACGGCGGCTCACCCTGGGTGCCGCCGAGCTGCCGCCGGCCGCCGCCGGCCCCGCGCCGGTCGCCCCCGCTTCCCAGGTACGCCCCGAGCCCGCCCCCGCCGCCCCGAGCGCGCCCGCCCCCGCCGTGGAGCCGCAGGACGTCCCCGCTCCGGCGGCGAGCCCCGTGTCGCCGGCCCCGGTCACCCCGTCGGCCGCGCCCCGGCGGGTGCCGCCGGAGGCGGTGATGCCCGACCCGGCGACCCCCGCACCACCCCGGCCGGGCAGCGGCTCGCCGGCCGCGCTGGACGCCGTCGCGGTACGCCGGGTCTGGCCGGACGTGGTCGGCAAGGTCAACCGGACCAACAAGCGGATCGCCGCCCTGATGCGCGATGCCGTTGTCCGGGACCTGGACGGCGACACCCTGGTGCTGACCGTGAAGTCGTCGGTGCTGGCCAAGATGATGTCCGACCACGCGCAGGTGCTCACCGACGCGCTCTACGAGGAGTTGGGCGGGCGCTGGCAGATCCGCTGCGAGGTGGCGGGCGAGCGGGGCGGCGTCTCGCTCTCCGGGCCGCCCCGGGCCGCGACAGCCGCCCCCGCCCGGCCCGCGCCGCCCGCTGCGCCTCCGGCTGGTCCGGCGACCGGCGGTCTGGCCGCGACGACGGGCGGTCCGGCGTTGAACGGCGGTCAGGGCGCGACCACGGGTGGTCCGGCGGGTTCGACCCGCCCGGGCGGTGGCCCGGCGTCGGGCCGTACCGGAGGAAGCGGCGGGCCCGCCCCGGCTGCCGAGCACGAGGACGACTGGCCCGAGCCGGCCCGGCCCGGCAGGGCCGCATCCGGCCCGGACGACACCGGCGACGTGGGCGACGACTGGCCCGAACCGGCGCGGCTGGGCGGCGCCCCGGTGAGCGCTCCGGCTGCGGCGACCGGTCCGGCGGGCCCGCCCACCCGGCCGGGCCTCCCGGCGGGCGCTCCGGCCTCCGGAGCCGCCCCGGCAGCCGCCACCCCGGCCACGCCCCGGCAGCCGGCCGCCCCGGCTGGCACCGGCGCGCCGGTGAGCAGCGCCATCGCGGCCGCCCGCGCCGCCGCCGCCGGCCGCGCGCCCCGTACCGCCCAGCCGGCCCGGCCGACCGCGGACAGCGACTGGGCGGGCGAACCGCCGTACGACCCCGACTACGACGGGCCGGTCCCGTCCGGCGGCGGGCGACCGGGGTCGCCGCCGGCGGCGACCCCGGTCTACGAGGGGTTCGACCCCGGCGACGAGCCGCTGGACGACGTGATCGACGAGAAAACGGCCCGGGAGTCCAACGAGGAGCAGGCGGTACGGCTGCTCCGCGAGGCGCTCGGCGCCGAGAAGATCGACGAGGTGGACGCCCGCTAGGGCCAAGTCCTGTCGATCATGCCACCCGGATGACAGCGGCGATGGGAGCCAGCCTGGCTCGGTAGCGCCACCGGCACGCTCCCGGGCCGATCACCGGTCCTCGCCAGCACCGGACGGGCCCACGGCTGCCAGCCCAGGCCCGTCCGGTCCACACCTCACGCCATGGAGAATCTGCGGTCGGGGCCGTGCCCCTCCGCCACTCCAGACCCCAGCGTCACACGGGTCACTCGGCCCAGGCGGGCAGGCCGTGCGGGTGCGCCTCGGCGAGCAGCCGCTCCGGGCCGGTGCCGACCCGGGCCCTCAGTTGGAAGTGGTGCCGGCCGTTCACCGGGTACGGCTCGAACAGCAGGTGCGCGAAGGGCATGCCGGTCGCCGCCAGCCGGTCCAGTTCGGCGGTCACCCGAGCCCACTCCGCGGACGGCACGTACTGCCGCATGACCGAGTGCCACACCACGGTGAGCGTGCCAGGCTGCGGGTCGAGCTGCGCCAGGAAGTCCGCCGCGCCGACCGGCGTGATCTGGACGGGTAGCCGCCGGGCCAGTTCCAGCGCCCCGGCCAGCCGGGCGGCCCGGGCGGTGTGCTCCGGCCAGACGTACGCCCGCAGCGCGAGGCCCCCGTCGTCGCTGGTCGGGTCGAGCGGGGTGACGTCGCAGCCGAGCCGCTCCACCACGGTCAGCTCCGGGTACGCCTCCGCCCCGGCACGCAGCCAGCCGGGCACCCTGTCCCGCCAGGCGTCCGGCAGCCGTACCGGAGAGTCGGCGGGCCCCCAGGCGAAGTCCGGCGCCTCCACCCGGAACCGGTCGGTGCGCAGGTTCAGCCCGGCGCTCGCGCCGAGCTCGACCAGGCGTACCGGCAGCCCGCCCACCTGGTCGACCGCGTACAGCAGGCCGGCGAGCAGCAGGTTTGCCCGGCCGACCTCGTTGGTTTGCGGCGGGCGCCGCAGCCAGCCGCGCAGTGCGCCGTGCTCGGCCGCGACGACCTCCTGGAACGCGGCCCAGCAGGTCTCCGCGTCGTCCGGCGCGTACGCCCCGCCGGCGCTCGGGTAGAACTGGGCCAGCTCCGGTGCCCGGCCGGTGAGTACCAGCGCGTGCACCCCGCCGAGCAGCCGCAGCGGCACCGCGGCGGCGGCCGGCGCGTCCACCCAATCGGCGATGGCCTCGGCGCACACGCCACCGGCCCGGGCGTCCGCAGCGGCGCGGACGAGCAGGTCGGCGTAGAGGGCGGCGTCCATGTTCCGGCACGCGTGCGCCTGTTGTTCCATGACGGCGGCGGCCTGTTCCCGGGACATCCGGACTCCTTCCGATCGCTCCCGTGATCGTCCGCCGGCATGCCGGGTCAAAGGAAGCACCGGGCAGGGCGAGGCCGCTCACAGCGGTTGGGCGGAGCACGAATCCGGACGCTGAGGCACCAATCGGCGACGTCGACGTCCCGGCCGGTCAGCGCAGTTGATCGTGCTCTAGCATCGGCGGCCCCACCCAAGATCAGGCAGGTCGACGTGCCTCGGTACCTCTCCGTTCCGGAGCGCCTCGGCGTGTTCGGTCTCGGCGTAGGTGCGGCGGCGGCGGCCTGGCCGGCCACGGTCTCGGCGACCGGCGTGGCACTGCCGTGTCCGCTGCGTTGGCTCACCGGTGTGCCCTGCCCCGCCTGCGGACTCACCACGGCCTCCGTGGCACTGGTCCGCGGCGACGTCGCCGGTTCCGTCGCCGCCAACCCGGCGGTCCTCGCGCTGGCCGCCCTGGCCCTGGTCGTCGGACCGCTGCTCGGGCTGCGGGCGATCGGTGCGCTGCCGCCACCTGTGCCGTGGTCGCAGCGCGCTCGACGGCATCTCGGGTGGGGTCTCGGCCTGCTCGCACTCGCGAACTGGGCCTGTCAGCTCAACCGGCTCGGCATTGGCTGAGCCACCCCTACAGGAGTAACCGTGAACTACGCCAACTGGCCCACCCGGGCCGGCGCCTACCTGATCGACGGGTTGATCGCCTCGCCCTTCTTCCTGCTCGCCCGGATCTTCGAACCGACGGTCGATCCCACCACGGGCGCGACTTCCGGCAACCAGGCCCTCTTCGTTCTCTTCTTCCTGCCGGGCGTGCTGCTGGTGGGCTACAACCGGTGGTACCTGGGCGGAAAGACCGGCCGGAGCTGGGGGAAGAAGGCCCTGGGTGTCTCGCTCCTGAGGGAGAGCACCGGACAGCCGATCGGTATGGGCAAGGCCTTCCTCCGGGACCTGGCCCACGTCGCCGACACCCTCACCTGCTACATCGGATGGCTCTTCCCGCTCTGGGACACCAAGCGGCAGACCTTCGCCGACAAGATCGTCAAGACCGTGGTCGTGAAGGGCTGAGGTGCGGGGGCCGGTCGTGGGCGGCGGAACCCTCCGCGGCCGGTCACACTAGGCTGGAACTGACCGTTACTTCGACCCAGGAGTCGCCGTGCGTCCGGGTGGACAGCCGAACATGCAGCAGATGCTGAAGCAGGCGCAGAAGATGCAGCAGCAGATCGCCAAGGCGCAGGCCGAGCTGGCCGAGGCCGAGCTGACCGGCACCGCCGGTGGCGGCCTGGTCACCGCGACCGTGAGCGGCGCCGGTGAGATCAAGAGCATCAAGATCGACCCGAAGGCGGTCGACCCGGAGGACGTGGAGACCCTGGAGGACCTGGTCGTCGCGGCCCTGCACAACGCCGCCGAGGCGGCCAAGGAGCTGACCGAGAAGAAGATGGGTCCGGTCGCCGGCGGCATGGGCGGCCTCGGCCTGCCCGGTTTCTGAGCCGGCTGATGTACGAAGGTGCCATCCAGGACCTGATCGACGAGCTGGGGCGGCTGCCGGGCGTCGGCCCGAAGAGTGCCCAGCGGATCGCGTTCCACGTCCTGTCGGCGGATCCTGCCGACGTCAACCGGTTGGCCGGCGCGTTGCGCAAGGTCAAGGAGCTGGTCCGGTTCTGCACCACCTGCTACAACGTGGCCGAGTCCGACCAGTGCCGGATCTGCCGCGACCCGCGCCGCACCGACGAGGTGCTCTGCGTGGTCGAGGAGCCCAAGGACGTGGTGGCGATCGAGCGGACCGGTGAGTTCCGGGGCCGCTACCACGTGCTCGGCGGGGCGATCAACCCGCTGGAGGGCATCGGGCCGGACAACCTGCGCATCCGCGAGCTGATGACCCGGCTCAGCGGCGGGACGGTCCGGGAGCTGATCCTGGCCACCGACCCGAACACCGAGGGCGAGGCGACGGCGACGTACCTGGCGCTGATGGTCAAGCCGATGGGCATCTCGGTCACCCGGCTGGCCAGCGGCCTGCCGGTCGGCGGTGACCTGGAGTACGCCGACGAGATCACCCTCGGCCGCGCCTTCGAGGGCCGCCGCGCGGTCTGAGCCGTCGTACGGACGGCCGAGTCGTATCCGACGGGTCCACGCGAACAGGCGTGGACCCGTCGGCGTTCCCTGGGGCGCCGGCGCACCATCAGAGCGCGCCCGGGACCCTGCCCCCGGCGGCATCCCCCTGGCCCGGGGCGATCTTGGGCAGTTGCCGTTCCTACGGATTCGGTCGGACGGGGGTTGGTTCCCGGGCGGAAACGCCGCTGGCCGGCACCCCGCTCGGGGTGCCGGCCAGCGTTGATCGTTCAGGTGGGTCAGCTGTTCCAGTGCTTGGCGACCAGGTCGGCGGCCTGCTGCTCCCACTGGGCGTAGTGGTCCGGGTAGGCCGAGACCTGCACGGTCTGCGCGGCCTCGGTCAGCGGCATGTCCTTCCACCCGTCGACCTGCTTCAGACCCTTCAGGAACGCCATCGTGGAGTACTCCGGGTCGGTGATCTGCTCGACCGTGCCCCAACCCGAGGACGGGCGCTGCTGGAACAGGCCCTGCGAGTCGTAGTCGTTGCGCTCACCCAGGTGACCCAGGTTCTCCAGCTTCGACTCCTGCAGCGACGTGGCGATGGCCACCACGGCGGCCCGCTCGTCCATGCCCGACTTCTTCGTGGCGGCGATGATCGCCTTGACGTTCTTCGTCTGCTCGCTGTCCAGGTCGATGCGGGACTGCTTGCCCTGCACGCCGTGCGGGATCAGCTTGCCCTTGTCCACGCCCGGCTTGTCGGCCTGCACCACCGCAACCGACTTGGCGTCGACTGCGGGGGCGGCGTGGGCCTCGGTGACCGGGCCGGCGAAGACGCCACCGGCGAAGGCCAGACCAGCGATACCCAGCACGCTCTTACGCAGAATGGTGGTGTTCATGGGGGAAGCTCCTTCAGGGGGTTGACGCCGCCGGTCGACCGGGGGATCGACGTGACAGGCGGCGTAAGCACCACGAGCAGGCGCTCAAAGATCAAGGGAAAAAGTCTCTGCCCGGCAGGCTTCACGAGCGGGGGGGCGCCGGGTCCAGGTGTAACGACCGGCGGCCCGCCATCATTCCGGGGGCCCGCATCCCGGGCCGGCCACGCGTTCGGGCCAGGCCAGCGGGTGCTGCTGCGATCGTCCAGGTGGTGTAACGAGCCCGGGCCGGCCACCACTCCGGCGTGCGGGTGCCGCCGGTCACGGGACTGCGCGCCCGATCCGGGCACGAACCGGACATCGCGCCGGACCGTCCCGCCCCGGTGGCGGGCCCGATCCGTCCGCCTGACGGCAGGTGGGGCGGGTGTCCGCGTACTCGAAAAGAAGCCGGCGGGGCCGGGCGGTGGTCCGGAGGGTGGTTTGCGGTGCTTTGGTGGCCTCTGGCCGGCGGTGCGCGATCGGTCCGGGGCGGGGTGCAGGGTGTGACAGGTCCGTTTGTCGACGGATCCGAGGCTGTCAGACGCGGCCGCTTGGTGTCGGCTTGATAGCGATTGCCTAACGGCCGTTCCGCTTCGGTGAGTCCTTGTCATAGCCTCCCGCTCACGGACCGGCCATGAAACCGGCGTGGTCACGCGGATGACAGAGGTGAGAGATGCAGGCGAGAAGGCTTAGAACGGCCGTGACCCTCGCGGCCGTTGCAGCCCTGGCGGTCGGCGCGGCCGGCTGTGCGGAAAGCGACCGCAGCGGCGACAGCGGCGAGGCCAAGACGGGCGGCACCTTCATCTTCGCGGGTGCCGGTGACCCCAAGAACTTCGACCCGATTTTCAACGACGACGGTGAGTCGTTCCGGCCGATCCGGCAGATGTACGACACCCTCATTCAGCACAAGCCGGGCACGGCGGAGCTTCAGGGTGGCCTGGCGGAGAGCTGGGAGCACGACCCCGAGGGCAAGGTCTGGACCTTCAAGCTGCGCCAGGGCGTGAAGTTCCACGACGGCACCGCCTTCAACGCTTCGGCGGTCTGCTTCAACTTCGACCGCTGGTACAACATGAAGGGCGCCGCCGCCCAGTCGCAGATGATCTACTACATGGACGTCTTCGGCGGCTTTGCGAAGAACGAGAGCCCCGACGCCGGCAAGCCGGTCTACAACAAGTGCGAGGCCAAGGACGACGGCACCGCCGTCATCACCCTCAACCAGTACAAGGGTGCGTTCCCCGGCGCCTTCGCGCTGACCGCGCTCTCGATCGCCAGCCCGGAGGCCCTGAAGAAGGGCGACGCCGACACGGTCAAGCAGAACGGCGACTCGTTCGAGTACAGCTCGTTCGCCACCAGCGGCCCGGTCGGCACCGGTCCGTTCACGTTCGGCGGCTGGGACAAGGCCAAGAACGAGGTCACCCTGAACCGGAACCCGGACTACTTCGGGGAGAAGGCCAAGGTCGACAAGCTGATCATCAAGATCATCAAGGACGAGAACACCCGCAAGCAGGAGCTGCGCGCGGGCACCGTCCAGGGCATCGACTTCCCGGCCCCGGCCGACCGCAAGGCGCTCGAGGGTGAGGGCTTCCAGGTCGTCGCCCGGCCGGCGTTCAACATCCTCTACCTGGGCATCAACCAGAAGAACCCGAAGCTGAAGGACCTGCGGGTGCGCCAGGCGATCGCCTACGCCCTCAACCGTCAGCAGCTCGTGCAGACCAAGGGCCCGGGTGGCTCGAAGGTCGCCGACGAGTTCATGCCGGACACCGTGCTCGGCTACGCCCCGGACGTGCAGAAGTACGAGTACAACCCGGAGAAGGCCAAGCAGCTGCTCAAGGAGGCCGGCGCCGAGGGTCTGACCCTCAACTTCTACTACCCGCCGGACGTCTCCCGGCCGTACATGCCGAACCCCCAGGAGATCTTCACGATCCTCGCCAACGACCTGCAGGCCGTGGGCATCAAGGTCAACGGCGTGCCGCGTCCGTGGAACGGTGGCTTCAAGGACGACGTGCAGCAGTTCGGCAAGCAGGACCTGCACATCCTGGGCTGGACCGGTGACTACAACGACCCGGGCAACTTCGTCGGCACGTTCTTCGGCCGCGGCAAGGTCGAGTTCGGCGACCAGTCGATGACCGAGATGTTCGACGCCATCGCCAAGGCCGACGGCACCGTCGACGAGGCGGCCAAGAAGGCGGCCTGGGAGCAGGTCAACCGGGACATCGCCAGCAAGTGGCTGCCGGCCGTGCCGGTCTGGCACGCCCCGCCGGCCATCGTCGTCACCAAGGACGTCAAGGGTCTGGTCGCCAGCCCGCTGACCGACGAGCGGTTCAACACGGTCAGCGTCACCAAGTGACGTACGTCGGCTGACGCCGTAGGCGCGTATCGGCCCGGGTCCGGGGCTCCATCCCGGCCCGGGCCGATTCCGCGAACATCGAGAGTCTGGTGTGTGAGAGATGTTGCGAGTCATAGTCCGCCGCCTGCTGCAGTTGGTGGTGACGCTGATAGCGCTGTCGGCGCTGATCTTCATCTGGCTGCGGAACCTGCCCGGCGGCCCGGTCGAGGCGCTGCTCGGCGAGCGGGCGACCCCCGAGCGCCGCGCCCTGCTGATCAAGGCGCTCGGCTACGACCAGCCGATCCTGGTGCAGTACGGCAAGTTCATGCAGCGAGTCCTCACCGGCGACTTCGGCAACTCGATCCGGACCGGTGACCCGGTCAGCGAGGTGATCGGGCGCGCCTTCCCCGCCACCATCGAGCTGGCTCTCGCCGCGATGATCATCGCGGTGGGCCTGGGCATCCCGCTCGGCTACCTCGCTGCCCGCTGGCGCGGTCGCTCCCTCGACAACCTGACGATCGCCGGCACCCTGGTCGGTATCTCGATCCCGATCTTCTTCCTGGGCTACCTGCTCAAGGACGTGTTCACCCAGAACATCCACTGGTTCCCGCCGTCCGGGCGGGTCACCACCGGGCTGGACAACACGAACGTCACCGGGTTCTACGTCCTCGACGGGCTGCTGACCCGGGAGTTCGACGCCAGCGCCGACGCGCTCTGGCACCTGATCCTGCCGGCGGTCACGCTGGCCACCATCCCGCTGGCGGTGATCGTCCGGATCACCCGGGCCAGCGTGCTCGACGTGCTCAACGAGGACTACGTGCGCACCGCCGAGGCCAAGGGCCTGCGGCACCGCACCATCCGGGGCCGGCACATCCTGCGCAACGCCCTGCTGCCGGTGGTCACCACCATCGGCCTGCAGACCGGCGCGCTGCTCTCCGGCGCGGTGCTCACCGAGAAGGTCTACAACTGGGGTGGACTCGGCACGCTGATCGTCGACTCGATCACCGGCGGCCGGGACTACCCGGTGCTCCAGGCGATCATCCTGCTGGCCGCCCTGGTCTTCGTGGTGGTCAACCTCCTGGTCGACCTCTCCTACGCCTTCATCGACCCGAGGGTGCGTGTCCGATGACCGATCCGACCACCCAGGCCGGCGCCACGGCGCCGGCGCCCCGTACCGGTGACGAGCGCACGGGCGGCGTGAGCGAGCGGAACATCGGCCTGCTCGGCGACCGGAAGAAGGCGCGGCTGGACGAGCTGGCCCGGGCCACCGCCGACAACGGCGGCGTCAGCCTCTTCCGCGACGCGCTGCGGCGGCTCCGGCGCAACCCGGTCGCCATCGTCGGCGCCGTCATCGTCGGGCTGTTCATCCTCGTGGCGGTCTTCGCGCCGCTGATCGCGCCGCACGACCCGGCGCAGGAGTTCGACGCGCTCACCAAGAACCTGACCGTGGAGAACATCCCGGGGGCCACCGCCGGGCACCCGCTCGGCTCCGACCCGCTGGGTCGCGACTTCCTCTCCCGGCTCATCTACGGCAGCCGACAGACCCTCTTCGTCGGCGTGCTCGCCACCCTGATCGGTCTCTCCCTCGGCGTGCTGCTCGGCGCGATCGCGGGCGCCTTCGGTGGCTGGGTCGACGTCGTCCTGATGCGACTCACCGACGTGATGCTGGCGCTGCCCAGCCTGCTGCTGGCGATCACCCTGGTCGCCATGGCCAGCAAGTCCAGCCAGTGGACGGTCATCTTCGCGGTGGCCATCGTCAGCGTGCCGATCTTCGCCCGGTTGCTGCGCGGCTCGATGCTCGCCCAGCGGGAGAGCGACCACGTGCTCGCCGCGCGGGCGCTCGGTGTCAAGGAGCGCAACATCGTGCTGCGGCACATGCTGCCCAACTCGCTGACCGCGGTGATCGTGCAGGCCACGCTCACCTTCGCGGTGGCGATCCTGGACGCGGCGGCGCTCTCCTTCCTGGGTCTCGGCGACCCGGACATCAACCGCGCCGAGTGGGGCCTGATGCTCGGCGTGGACGGCGTCCACTACTTCGAGGCCCGCCCCGAGCTGGCCTATTACCCGGCGCTCGCGATCATCGTGGTCGCGCTCGGCTTCACCCTGCTGGGCGAGGCGATGCGCGACGCCATCGACCCGAAGAACCGGCGGTGAGGGCGGTGCGGCCAACCAGCACGGACGGCGTCAGCCGCCGGCGGGCGCGAGGAGTGACCTTGCGAGCCCCGCAGTCGCGGGCGAAGGACAAGTGCAGTGAGGAAGTGACCCGATGAGCCTGCTCGACGTACGCGACCTGAGCGTGGTGTTCCAGCGGCGGGGCGAGCGGCCGTTCACCGCCGTGGACAAGGTGAGCTTCAGCGTGGAGCCGGGCCAGACCGTCGGCCTGGTCGGCGAGTCCGGCTGCGGCAAGAGCGTCACCAGCCTCGCGATCATGGGCCTGCTGCCCAAGCGGGGCAACAAGGTCAGCGGCGAGGTGCTCTTCGACGGCGCCGACCTGCTCACGCTCCGCCCGGACGACATGCGGGACCGGCGTGGCCGGGACATCGGCATGATCTTCCAGGACCCGCTCTCCTCGCTGAACCCGGTGATCCCGATCGGCGTGCAGGTGGCCGAGGTGCTGGAGCGGCACCAGGGGATGGACCGCAAGAAGGCGCTGCGGGAGGCCCGGGAACTGCTCGACGCGGTCGGCATCCCGGACCCGGACCGGCGGCTGAAGGAGTACCCGCACCAGATCTCCGGCGGCATGCGGCAGCGCGCGCTGATCGCCATCGCGCTGGCCTGCAAGCCGCGGCTGCTGATCGCGGACGAGCCGACCACCGCCCTGGACGTGACCATCCAGGCGCAGATCCTCACCCTGCTCAAGCAGTTGGTCGACGAGACCGGCACCGCGCTCATCATGATCACGCACGATCTCGGTGTGGTGGCCGGCCTCTGCGACACGGTCAACGTGCTCTACGGCGGCAAGGTGGTCGAGCGGGCGGCCCGGCACGAGCTGTTCGCCCGGGCCCGGCACCCGTACACCCACGGGCTGCTCAGCTCGGTGCCCCGGCTCGACTCGCCGCGCGGCGAGCGGCTGCACGCCATCCGCGGCTCGGTGGCCGACAACATCCCGTGGGCCGAGGGGTGCGCCTTCGCGCCCCGCTGCGACAACGTCGTGGACGCCTGCCTGGAGGGCCCGCCCCCGCTGGAGCCCACCGCCACCGGCGGCGACCTTCGCTGCAACAACCCCGTTTCCGAGGAGGTGGCGGTCCCGTGACCGAGCGGACCGGACCACTGGTCGAACTGCGCGACCTCAAGGTCCACTTCCCGATCAAGAGCGGCCTGCTCTTCGACCGCACCATCGGGTACGTCTACGCCGTCGACGGCGTCTCGCTCGCCATCCGGGCGGGTGAGACGTACGGGCTGGTCGGCGAGTCGGGCTGCGGCAAGTCGACGCTGGGCCGGGGCCTGCTGCGGCTGGTCGAGCCGACCGACGGCGAGATCCTCTTCGACGGCACCGACGTCCGGCAGCTCAAGGGCGAGAAGATGCGCCTGGCCCGCCGCCGGATGCAGATGATCTTCCAGGACCCGCTGTCCAGCCTGGACCCCCGGCAGTCGGTGGAGTCGCTGCTGGTCGAGGGGCTCAAGGCGCACGGCCTCGCCAACGACAAGGCGGAGACGAACCGGCGGCTGCGGGACACCCTGGAGGCGGTCGGCCTGCCCGCGTCGGCGCTGAGCAAGTACCCGCACGAGTTCTCCGGCGGCCAGCGTCAGCGCATCGGCATCGCCCGGGCGCTGGTGCTCAACCCGGAGCTGATCGTCGCCGACGAGCCGGTGTCGGCGCTCGACGTGTCCATCCAGGCGCAGGTGCTCAACCTGCTGGAGGACCTCCAGAACGAGCGCGGCCTGACGTACCTGATCATCGCGCACGACCTGGCGGTGGTCCGGCACATCGCCGACACGGTGGGCGTGATGTACCTGGGTGGCCTGGTGGAGGAGGCGTCCAGCGACGACCTCTACCGGGAGCCGATGCACCCGTACACCAGGGCGCTGATGTCGGCGGTGCCGGTGCCGGACCCGCTGGTGGAGGACCGCCGGGAGCGGATCCTGCTCGCCGGCGACCTGCCCTCGCCGACCAACCCGCCGTCCGGATGCCGCTTCCACACCCGGTGCCCGTGGGCGCAGCCGACCCGCTGCGCCGACGAACGGCCGGCGCTGCGCGAGGTGGTCGGCGGGCACAAGGTCGCCTGCCACTACGCCGAGGAGATCGCGGCCGGCCGGATCCGTCCGCACGAGGTGGAGCCGGAGCTGGTCCGGCCGGACGACGGTGGGGCGCCGGACACCGGTGAGCTGATCCCGACGCCGTGAGCACGTGCCGAGGCCCCCAACCCCGCGCGGGGTCGGGGGCCTCGGCGTGTCTCAGCCCTCCGGGCGGTTGAGCAGGGCGACCGCGACGGCGTGGACGGCGTCCAGCCCGGCCGGGTCGGCCAGCGCGGCCTTCCCGCCGGTCACCGCGTACCACTCGTCGGCGTCCTTGTACTGCACGGAGAGGGTGACCTGCCCGTCGGTGTACCGGGTCTTCAGGGTCAGCTCGCCGGTCACCACGCCGGCCTCGTCGGTCATCACCCCGCCGGGCCCGGCCACCAGGTCGGCGGTCAGCTCCCGGGGTGATGCGTCCGGCCGGGCGTCGGCGCTCATCCCGGCCCCCGGCACGGCGGCGGGCGCCGCCGGGTGGCCGTCCGCGGTCATCCCGGCGGTCGCGGCCGTCGTGCCGGTGCCGCCAGCGTCCGGTATCTGCTCCGGCGCGGGAGTCGCCCCCGCGCCGGTCACGGCTTGTTCGCCCATGTGCAACCCTCCAACATGTCGCTGAGGGCGGCCTTCTCGGCGCTGGTCACCGTCAGCCGCCAGTGATGCTTGACCGTCACCCAGCCCTCCGCGTACTTGCACCAGTACGACCGGTTCGCCGGTTTCCACTGCGACGGGTCCTGGTCACCCTTTGCCCGGTTCGAGGTCGCGGAAACCGCGATGAGCTGCGGTCGGGTCAGATCGTTGGCGAAGTCCCCGCGCTTGGCGTCGTCCCACTCGTTCGCCCCCGAGCGCCACGCATTGGCCAGCGGCACCATGTGGTCGACGTCCACGTCGGAGGGATCGGTGAAGGTGCGCCCGTCGTAGACGCTCTCCCAGTGGCCGGCGACCACGTTGCAGCCGGAGAGGCGGATGTCCTCCCCGTCGCGCTTGAGCACGCTGTCCCGGACGTCGCAGTTGGTGCCGGTGTCCCGCCAGTGCGGGAACCGCTCGCGGCTGTAGCCCCGCATCGAGCCCGCCTTCGCGACGGTCAGCTCGGCCAGCTGTTCACCGACGTTGCCGGCGCTGCTCGGCGGCGCCTCCGGCTCGTCGAGCGAGACCTCGCAACCGCCCACGCCGAGGGCGAGCACCGCGGCGAGCGCGACGGCCACCGTCCCACGGGCTCCTGATCTGGTACGCACAGACGACACCTCTCCAGCTTGCGGGCTCCCGGCGATCCCGCACAGTACCCGGGCACGGTTTCGGCGTTTCGTGGAATCTCCCACGCGGCGCGGGCAGATTGGTACCCATGACCGCACCCGCCCACGCGCTCCGGCTCCGCAGCGGCGCGGGTCGGGGCACGCTGACAGCGGCGATCCTCGCCTCCGGAATGGTCTTCCTGGACAGCACAGTGGTCAACGTGGCACTGCCCCGGCTCGGCGCCGAACTCGAGGCGACCGTCGCTGGTCTGCAATGGACGATCAACGGCTACCTGCTGACCCTGGCCGCGTTCGTGCTGCTCGGCGGGGCGTTGGGCGACCGCTTCGGCCGGCGGCGCATCTTGCTGCTCGGGGTGGTCTGGTTCGCCGTCGCCTCCGTCCTCTGCGGCCTGGCCCAGGACACCGGCTGGCTGGTCGTCGCCCGGTTCCTCCAGGGCGCCGGCGGGGCGCTGCTCACCCCCGGCTCGCTCTCCGTGCTCCAGTCGAGCTTCCACCCCGACGACCGGGGCCGGGCCATCGGCGCCTGGTCCGGGCTGGCCGGCGTGACCACCGCGCTCGGCCCCTTCATCGGTGGCTGGCTGATCGACGCGCTCTCCTGGCGGTGGATCTTCTTCATCAACCTCCCGCTGGCGGTCGCGGTGATCCTGGCCGCGCTGCGCTGGGTGCCGGAGAGCCGCGACGAAAACGCCTCGCGCAGCGGGGGGAAGCGGTTCGACGTGACCGGGGCGCTGCTCGGCGCACTCGGCCTGGCCGGCGTCACGTACGCCCTGATCGACGCCCCGGCGCGGGGCCTGCGCTCGATGCCGGTGCTGCTGGCCGCGCTGGTCGGCGTCCTCGGCGGGGTGGCCTTCGTGCTGGTGGAGCGACGCCGGGGGGAGGCGGCGATGCTGCCCATCGGGCTGTTCACCAGCCGCCTCTTCTCGGCGCTCAACCTGTTCACCGTGGTGGTCTACGCGGCGCTCGGCGGCTTCACCTTCTTCTTCGCCGTCTATCTCCAGAACGTCGTCGGTTGGTCGGCGGTCCGCACCGGGCTGGCCACCGTCCCGATGACCGTGCTGCTGCTGGTCGGTTCGGCCCGGGCCGGCGCCCTGTCGGCGCGGATCGGCCCCCGGCTGCCGCTGACCGTCGGCCCGGTGATCGCCGCCGCGGGCCTGCTGCTGCTGCGCCGGGTCGGCCCGGGCGCGTCGTACTGGGTGGACGTGCTGCCCGGCGTGCTCCTCTTCGGGCTGGGGCTGACCCTGGTGGTGGCGCCGTTGACCGCGTCGGTGCTGGCCGCCGTCGCGGACCGGTTCGCCGGGGTGGCGAGCGGCTTCAACAACGCCGCGTCCCGGGTGGGCGGCCTGCTCGCGGTGGCCGCGCTGCCGCTGCTGGTCGGCCTCTCCGGCAGCGGGTACGAGCAGCGGGCCGAGCTGACCCACGCGTACCGGGGGGCGCTGGCCTGGTGCGCCGGGCTGCTGCTGGCCGGCGCGGTCACGGCCGGTCTGCTCGTGCACCGGCCGCCCCGGCAGGCCCCGCCGTCCCAGCCCTGCCCGTCGCTGCCCGCGTCGACCCCGCCCGAGCGGTGACGGGTCGGTTGCTACGGTCGGCGGGTGGACGATCATGACGACCGGCTGCGCTACCGGCTGCTGACCGGGCCGGACGACGCCGACTTCTGCCGCCGGGTCAGCGAGGCGCTGGCCGACGGCTACCGGCTGCACGGCTCCCCGGCGATCACCTTCGACGGCGAGCGGGTCGTCGTCGCCCAGGCGGTGGTGCTCGGTGCCGGCTGGTCGGCCGGGGTCACCCCGGTCTGACCGGGCGCGTGCGGCAGGGCCCGGCCGGAGCCGGACCCTGCCGTGGCGCCTCAGTCGCGGGCGCGGTTGACCGCGCTGGTGACCGCCTTCACCGAGGCGGTGACGATGTTGGCGTCCATCCCGACGCCCCAGACCGTCCGCCCGTCGACGTCGCACTCGACGTATGCGGCGGCCTGCGCGTCACCACCGGAGGAGAGCGCGTGCTCGTGGTAGTCGAGCACGCGTACCGCCACGCCGACCGACTGGAGCGCGTTGACGTACGCGTCGATCGGGCCGTTGCCGACCGCGGCGAGCGCGCGGCGCTCCCCGCCGAGTTCCACCTCGGCCTCGATCTCGACCTTGCCGTCGACGGTGCCGATCGTGTAGCCGGACAGCGTGACGGCCGGGTCGCTCTGGTGGTCGAGCAGGTAGTGCCGGGCGAAGATCTCCCACATGGTGCCCGGGTCGACCTCGCCGCCGTCGTGGTCGGTGACGTGCTGGACCACGCCGGAGAACTCGATCTGGAGCCGGCGCGGCAGGTCGAGCTGGTGCTCGGTCTTCATGATGTACGCGACGCCGCCCTTGCCGGACTGCGAGTTGACCCGGATGACCGCCTCGTAGGTACGGCCCAGGTCCTTCGGGTCGATCGGCAGGTACGGCACCGCCCACTGGTGCTGGTCGACCGGCACCCCGGCGGCGGCCGCGTCGGCGGCCAGCGCGTCGAAGCCCTTGTTGATCGCGTCCTGGTGCGAGCCGGAGAAGGCGGTGTAGACCAGGTCGCCCGCGTACGGGTGTCGCTCGTGCACCGGCAGCTGGTTGCAGTACTCGACGGCCCGCTTGACCTCGTCGATGTTCGAGAAGTCGATCATCGGGTCGATGCCCTGGGAGAACAGGTTGAGGCCCAGCGTCACCAGGTCGACGTTGCCGGTGCGCTCCCCGTTGCCGAACAGGCAGCCCTCGATCCGGTCGGCGCCGGCCAGCAGGCCCAGCTCGGCGGCGGCCACCCCGGTGCCCCGGTCGTTGTGCGGGTGCAGGCTCAGCACCAGGCTGTCCCGCCGGGGCAGGTGCCGGTGCATCCACTCGATCGAGTCGGCGTACACGTTCGGCATGGCCATCTCGACGGTGGCCGGCAGGTTGACGATCAGCTTGCGGTCGGGGGTCGGGTCGACCACTTCGATGACCTTCGCGCAGACCTCCAGCGCGTACTCCAGCTCGGTGCCCGTGTACGACTCCGGCGAGTACTCGTAGTGGATCTCCGTGTCCGGGGTGTGGATCTCGGCGTACTTCTGGCACAGCCGCGCGCCCTGGGTGGCGATGTCGGTGATGCCGTCGCGGTCCAGCCCGAAGACCACCCGGCGCTGGAGCGTCGAGGTGGAGTTGTAGAAGTGCACGATCGCCCGGCGCGCGCCGCGCAGCGACTCGAAGGTCCGTTCGATCAGGTGCTCCCGGCACTGGGTGAGCACCTGGATGGTGACGTCCTCCGGGATCAGATCCTGCTCGATCAGCTGCCGGACGAAGTCGAAGTCGGTCTGGCTGGCCGAGGGGAAGCCGACCTCGATCTCCTTGTAGCCCATCTGCACCAGCAGCTGGAACATCCGGCGCTTGCGCTCCGGGGACATCGGGTCGATCAGGGCCTGGTTGCCGTCGCGCAGGTCGACCGCGCACCAGCGGGGCGCGACGTCGACGTGCCGGGTCGGCCAGGCGCGGTCCGGCAGGTCGATCCGGAACTGCTGCTGGTACGGCTGGTAGCGGTGGAACGGCATCCGGCTGGGGCGCTGCCGGGCGATCGGATCGGTCTCGGCGTCAGTGGCGGGTTGAGCCATGGCGGAGTGCTCCCGTGGGTCATGTCGGGCGTCAGCAATCGGAAGGTGTCGGCGGGTGCCGGGCGACGGTGCCCGGGCGGTGCCGAGGGGAAGTTCGGATGTGCTGGACGGCGCGGTTCGACTCCGCGACGAGGTGCCGGCCGGTCAGGCCTCGTCGCGGCGACCAAGGAGGAGGTACGCCTGCCACATGACAGGGTCACCCTACGTGGTGAGACGGGGGGTGGGAAGGCAGGTCCGGACTATGAGACCGGAGTCGCAGTGCCCACCGCCGGCTCCGACGCGGCCTCCCCGAGGCGGGGGGTCCGCTCAGCCCAGGCGACCACAGGTACCACGGCCAACCCGATGATCACGAAGAGCGCCGCCGTCGGGTACCAGCCCCAACCTCCGGTGGCGACGCCGAGCGCGGTCAGCCCGGCCGGTGCGATCAGGTACTGCAACTGCGTGCCGAGCCGGAACGCCCCGACGTACGCGCCGCGCTGGGCGGCCGGCGGCAGGGTGGCGGTCAGCCCCCAGGCGCCCGCCGACTCGATCAACTCGGCCACGATGAGCAGCGTCGCGGCGGCCACCAGCACCACCACCGTGAGAGTGCCGCGGGTGAGCCCGGAGAGCGGCAGGACCAGGCAGAAACCGGCGATCAGCAGGGCACCCCGGCGGGACGCCCGGGCCGCGCCGGAGGTGGTGTCGGCGCCCCGGCTGGCCCGTACCTGGAGCAGCACGATCAGGATCGTGTTCAGCAGCACCAGCCCGGCGATCACCGTCTTCGGAGCGTCGGTGTGGCTCAGGATCCACAACGGCATCACCGTCAGGTAGAGCGTCTGGTGCGCGGTGAGCAGCCCGGAGAGCAGGGACACCGCCATGAAGGGGCGGTCCCGGAGCACGGCCAGCCGGCTCATCGGCTCCGCCGGCCGGGCCACTTCGGGCAGCCGGGGCAGCCGGCGGACGAAGACCGCCGTGACCAGGAACACCGCCGCGATGAACCAGACCATCCCCCGGTACGCCGCCATCGTGTCCACCGCGAGCACCACGCCGCTGATCACCGCCCCGAGGCCGAATCCGACGTTCAGCGACGAGCGCTGGTACGCCATCGCGGTGACCCGCTCGGCCGGGGGCAGCGCGTTGATCGAGTAGACCTGCCGGGCCACTCCGGTGGCGGCGTCCACTGCGGCCAGCGTCACCACCACCGCGAGAAACCCAGCGAAACCGCCCACGAGCGGGTACGCCGCGAAGAGCGCCGCGTCGAGCACCAGGCCGGCCAGCCAGACCCGCTGCGGGCCGTACCGGTCGGTGAGCCCGCCGAGCGGCACGGTGCCGAGCAGCGACACCCCGGCGGCGATGGACAGGCCGAGCCCGACCTGGGTGGCGCTGAGCCCGAGCGCCCGGGTGAAGAAGACGGCGCTGCCGGCCTGGAAGAGGCCGTTCCCGACCGCGTAGACCATGGCCTGCACGGCGAGGGCCCGGGTCAGGCCGGCGGGTGGCACGACGTGCCGGACGGCGGTGTGGATGGTGTCCCTGGTTCCCATGGCCGGTGAGCCAACCGTGCCCCCCGCTGACCGGTCGAGCCTTTTAGGCTGAGCCGAATTCTCGACGGGGGTGGAGGATGTCGCAGCTGCGGTTCGAGACGGCGGACGTCGCCGGGGTGCGGTTCGGCGTTTCTCCGGTGTGGGAGACGGTCTCCAGCCTGTGGGTGTTGCGGGACCCGATCCGCAACGCCCTGCACCTGCCCTGGATCGACCGGGCCCGGACGTTCGTCGCACGCCCGGAGGTGGCCGTCGCGGTGGGCCCCCTGCGGGAGCTGACCCGCCCGCGCGCCTGGCTGCCCGACTTCCTCACGCCACCCCCGTCCGGCCCGGACGTCGAGTTCGAGGAGAACCTCGAGCAGGTCCGGGCGACGCCGCCGGCGGTGGTGGTGCGTGACCTGCTGGCCACCACCCCGAAACGGCCGCTCGGTCCGTTCGGCCAGGCGCTGCGTACCGACCCGAAGGCGATGTTGCCGGCACTGGTCATCGCGCTGCGGGTCTGGCACGACGTGGCCATCGCCCCGGACTGGCCGAGGATGCGGGCCCTGCTGGAGGCGGACATCGCGCACCGGGGCAGCCAACTCGCCGGGGGCGGTGCCGGGCTGGCCCTCGCCGGGCTGCACCCCACCGTGCGCTGGGCCGGTGACCGGGTGGTCAGCGACGACCCGTGGCGGCTCGACTTCCACCTGGGCGGTCGCGGTATCGCGTTGAACCCGGGGGTCTTCACGCCCCAGCGGGTGCTGTGGAACCTGCTGGAGGACTCGCCGCCCGGCGGAACGTACCCGGTGCGGGCGGTGGCCACCCTCTGGGAGGCCGCCCCGGCACCGCCCGGCGACCCGCTGGCCCGGGTGATCGGGTCGGGCCGGGCGGCGCTGCTCCAGCTGCTCGACAGCGCGGCCACCACCAGCGACCTGGCCCGGCGGACCGGGATGTCGGCGGGAAACGTCTCCCAGCACCTGGCCGCGCTGCACGCCGCCGGGCTGGTCTCCCGGGTCCGGCAGGGGCGGCACGTGCTCTACCGGGGAACCGACGTGGCGGCGGTACTGCTGCGGGCCAGCCGGGGAGAGTGACGCCCGACGGCGGTTCTCCCTTCGACCGGCCAGCGGGTGGCGCCGGACGGCTCAGCGCAGCAGCAGGGCGTGCACCGGGTGTCGGCGGCGCAGCGCGGTCTCCCGCCGCCGCAGCTCCTCGGGCAGGTCGAGCGGGTCGCCGAGTCGGCCCACCGCCACCACCACCAGCGGGCGTACGGCGGGCGGCAGGTCGAGGTCGGCGCAGAGCGCGGCGCGGTCGAAGCGGGTGAGCTGGTGCACGTACAGGCCGAGCGCGGTGGCCTGCACGGTGAGGTGGGCCATCGCCTGCCCCAGGTCGTATGCGGCCCGCTCCGGGTCGGTGCCGGCGTGTGCGCCCACCACCAGGGCGGCGGCGTGCCGGGCCCAGCGCTGGTCGGGTTCCGGGAGGCTGACCAGGGTCCGCTTCCAGGTCTCGTCGTCGCGGTGGCCGAGGGCGAACCGCCAGGGCTGGGCGTTGCCCGTGGAGGGGGCCCAGCGGGCGGCCTCCAGCAGCGAGGACGCCTCCTCCCCGGTCAGCTCGGCGGCCGGGTCGAAGGCCCGGGGACTCCAGCGGAAGGCGAGCAGCGGGGTGAGGTCGACCATGCGAAGAGCGTCCCGTATGAGCGATTCGCCCCGAGGGGCGGGTGGGGGCAAATGTGGTCAATCGCACCCGTAACGCCGCGCCGGGTCAGGACGTTCCCGCGCCCGTGCTGGCGCTCGGCTCGGGTGCCTCCAGGCCCAGCGGCTCGGCGTTCACCACCGGCCCGGCCAGCGGCGCGGTGGCCGGCCCCGGCTCGGGTGGCCCGGCCAGGGTGAGCGTGCCGAGGGCGGTCCGGACGTAGGTGGGCGTCCCGTCCGGCTCGTAGCAGTAGATCCCGACGTCCAGCGGCGGGTTGAGCGAGGCGGAGGTGGTCTCCACCGCGTAGCAGGTGCCGGTCACGCCCGCCGGCGCGGTGGCGGGGGAGACCGCGAGCGGCGTGCGCCGGTCGGTGAGCACCTCCAGCCAGTCGGTGAACGGGTGCTGGACCCGGGGGTCCAGCCGGCGCGGCACCACGTCGTCCCGGTCGCCGAGGCGGACGCAGCTGGCCGCCTCGGGGCGGCCGGCCGACGGCAGGCCGCACTGGAAGAGCCCGTCGGCGGTGGTGGCCAGCGAGACGTCCGCCGTGCCGCCGAGCGCGCCCCCCGGGACGTCGACCCGCCAGGTGCCGTCCGCCGCGCTGGTCACCGTGACGTCGCGGGCCGGCCCGTCCGTGCCGGTCAGCGTGTAGCGGGCGGTCAGGTGACGGTCCCGCGCCGCCGCCGCCAACGCGGCCAACTCGTCCCGGGCCGCGTCCACCTCGGCCGGTGCCGGGTCGGCGGACCCGGCGGTGGGTGGCGGGGCAGGCCGGTCGGCGGTGCAGGCGGTGAGCAGCGCCGGCAGGAGCAGGACCAGGACGCCGGTGGACCGGCACGTCGCGCGCAGATGGGCAGGCACCAGGTCATTCTGCGCCGCCCGCCCGCCGCCCACGGACCCGTGCCGCCGCCGACGGCCGGCGTGTCGGCGGGCGTCGGCGCAACCGCCCTGGGCAGGGCGTCGACCGGCCGCTTCCGCCGGATGGTGGGATCACCCGACCCGTCCTCGCGTACCGCCCGATACCCTGGACAGGTCTGACACGCGCCGCCGGACCATCTGGCCGGCGGCGTCGGCACGCTCAGGGTCGTCGCTGGGAGGGAGTGCACCGTCGTGGCACTCGTGGTGCAGAAGTACGGCGGGTCCTCCGTCGCCAACGCCGAGCGCATCAAGCGGGTGGCGGAGCGGATCGTCGCCGCCCGCAAGGCCGGCGACGACGTGGTGGTGGTCGTGTCCGCGATGGGCGACACCACGGACGAGCTGCTCGACCTGGCCAACCAGGTCAGCCCGCTGCCGCCGGGCCGTGAGCTGGACATGCTGCTCACCGCCGGCGAGCGGATCTCCATGGCGCTGCTCGCGATGGCCATCCACAACCTGGGGTACGAGGCCCGCTCCTTCACCGGCTCGCAGGCCGGTGTCATCACCACCTCGGTGCACGGGCGGGCGCGGATCATCGACGTCACCCCGGGCCGGCTCAAGGGCGCGCTCGACGAGGGCGCGGTGGTGATCGTCGCCGGCTTCCAGGGCGTCTCGCAGGACACCAAGGACGTCACCACGCTGGGCCGGGGCGGCTCGGACACCACCGCCGTGGCGCTCGCCGCCGCGCTGCGCGCCGACGTCTGCGAGATCTACACCGACGTGGACGGCATCTTCAGCGCCGACCCGCGGATCGTGCCGAACGCCCGGCACATCAAGCAGATCACCTACGAGGAGATGCTGGAGCTGGCCGCCTGCGGCGCCAAGGTGCTGCACCTGCGCAGCGTGGAGTACGCGCGGCGCGCGGGGTTGCCGATCCACGTCCGTTCGTCATACTCGACCAACACCGGCACCATGGTCACCGGATCGATGGAGGACCTTCCCGTGGAACAGGCACTGATCACCGGGGTCGCCCACGACCGCAGTGAAGCCAAGATCACGATTGTCGGCGTGCCCGACGAGCCGGGTGCCGCCGCCAGGATCTTCGACACCGTGGCCGGCGCCGAGATCAACATCGACATGATCGTGCAGAACGTCTCCACCGAGGGCACCGGTCGCACGGACATCTCGTTCACGCTGCCCAAGACCGACGGCCCCACCGCGATGGCTGCGCTCAGCAAGATCCAGGACGCCGTCAAGTTCCGCGGCCTGCTCTACGACGACCACGTCGGCAAGGTGTCGCTGATCGGCGCCGGCATGCGGTCGCACCCCGGTGTCGCGGCCGGCTTCTTCGCCGCGCTCGGCGCGGCCGGGGTCAACATCGAGATGATCTCCACGTCGGAGATCCGGGTCTCCGTGGTCTGCCGGGACACCGACCTCGACAAGGCGGTCCGGGCCATCCACGACCAGTTCGAGCTCGGCGGCGACTCCGAGGCCGTGGTCTACGCGGGGACGGGACGGTAGCGCCCGTGTCGGCGCAGCCCACGCTCGCCGTCGTCGGGGCGACCGGCGCCGTCGGGACCGTGATGTGCGAGCTGCTCTCCTCCCGGCGCAACGTCTGGGGCGAGATCCGGCTGCTGGCCTCGGAACGCTCCGTCGGGCGCAAGGTGCGCTGCCGGGGCGAGGAGTTGACCGTCGGCGCGCTCACCCCGGAGGCGTTCGACGGCGTCGACGTCGCCATGTTCGACGTGCCGGACGACGTCTCCGTCCGGTGGGCGCCGGTCGCGGTGGCCCGCGGGGCGGTCGTGGTCGACAACTCCGGCGCGTACCGGATGGACCGGGACGTGCCGCTGGTGGTCCCGGAGATCAACCCCGAGCAGGTACGCAACCGGCCCAAGGGGATCATCGCCAACGCGAACTGCACCACGCTCGCGATGATCGTGGCGATCGCCCCGCTGCACCGCGAGTACGGCCTGCGCGAGCTGGTGCTCGCCTCGTACCAGGCGGTGTCGGGGGCGGGTCAGGCCGGCGTGGACGCGCTGCACCTCCAGCTCGGCAAGATCGCCGGGGACCGGGTGCTCGGCTCCCGCCCGGGCGACGTGCGGCAGGCGGTCGGCGACGAGCTCGGCCCGTTCCCCGCGCCGCTGGCGCTCAACGTGGTGCCGTGGGCCGGGTCGCTCGGCGACTTCGGGTGGTCGTCCGAGGAGTTGAAGATCCGCAACGAGTCGCGCAAGATCCTCGGGCTGCCCGACCTGAAGGTCTCCGCGACCTGCGTACGGGTGCCGGTGGTGACCGGCCACTCGGTGGCCGTACACGCGGTCTTCGCCACCGAGGTGGACGCCGAGGGCGCCCGGGAGGCGCTGCGCAACGCCCCCGGCGTGATCCTGGTCGACGACCCCGCCGCCGGCGAGTTCCCGATGCCGATCGACGCGGTCGGCACCGACCCGTCCTGGGTCGGCCGGATCCGCCGCGCCCTGGACGACCCGCGCGCCCTGGACCTCTTCGTCACCGGCGACAACCTCCGCAAGGGCGCCGCCCTGAACACCGCCCAGATCGCCGAACTCCTCGCCAAGGAACTGACCCGCCCCTGACCCCGCCCGGGCACCCCGCCCACCGGACCCCCCGCCCAAGGGCGGCCAGTTTCAGAGAAAGAGGCCCTATCCGCGCCTGGATAGGGCCTCTTTCTCTGTAAGTGCGGCGGGGAGTCGCGGGGGTTGGTCAGGCGGCGGCTAGGCGGACGCCGTCGCGGCCGTGGCGTTTGACCGCGTAGAGGGCCTGGTCGGCGCGGCGGAGGGTGAGTTCCGGGGACTCGCCGGCCTGGGGGAGGGCCACCCCGACGCTGATGGTGCGCCCGGTACGTCGGGCCGCCTCGGTCAGCCGCTCGGCGATCCGGACCGCCTCCTCGGGGCGGCTCACCTCGATCACCGCGACGAACTCGTCGCCACCGACCCGGTACAGCTCGTCGCCCTGGCGCAGCGCGCCCTCCAGCGCCCGGGCCAGTCCGACCAGCAGCCGGTCGCCGGCCTGGTGGCCGTACGTGTCGTTGACCGTCTTGAACCCGTCCACGTCGATGGCGAGCAGGGCGGTACGCCCCGGCGTGGCCGCCCTGATCCGCTGGCCGAACGGCCCGGTGTGCCGGAGTCCGGTGAGCGGGTCGGAGCTGGCCTGCTCGCGGAGCCGGGCCAGCGTACGGAGCCGGTCCAGCGCACCCCAGGCCTGCCCGGCCAGCAGCTCGATCAGGTTCACCGTGGTCGGGTCGGGCCGCAGCAGCCGCTCGTCGGCGACCAGCAGCACCCCGCCCGCGTCGGGCTGGCCGACCGGCACCGACACCAGGGTGCGTACTCCGGCCCGGGCCAGCGGCGCGTACTCGTCCGTGGGCGGATGACCCGCCTCGCCCAGCGTGTACGCGGTGCCGTGCCGATGGGTTCGGGTCACGATCCGGCTGAGCGGCCCGGCGCCGGCCTCGGTCAGCTCGGCCCGGATGCGCGACTCCAACTCGCCGGGCGCACCGGTGGGGTCGACGAGGCGGGGGCCGCCCCGGCCGGCGAGCACCAGCACGGCGCAGGAGAGGGTGGAGACGTCCCGGGCCGCGGTGAGGGCCGCGGCCATCAGGTCCCGGCCGGTCGGGGCGGCGGTGAACGCGGTGGCGTGGCGCAGCAGCTTCTCGCTGCGGCTCTCGGCCGGCGGCCCGCCGAGGGCCACGATCCGCGCGCCCAGCCGGCCGGCCAGCCGTTCCGCGGTCTGCCGCCACCGCCCCAGCTCGGCCGGCCCGCTCCACTGGAGGTCGAGCACCCCGATCGGGCGGCCCGCCGGGTCGAGCACCGGTACGCAGATCTCGGCGGTGACGTCCGGGCGCAGCGGGAGGTAGTCCGGGTCGGCGGTGACGTCGGGCACCGTGGCCCCCACGCCGGAGGCGTAGACCCGGCCGACGATGCCGGACTTCGGCGGCACGGTGGAGAAGACCTGCCATGATCCGGTGGCGGCGACGCAGCGCAGCCGGTCGTGGACCTGGAGCAGCACGGAGATCGTCGCGGGGGCGTACCGGGCGAGCGCGGTCACGACCCACTGGCACGCCTCGACGGCGGTCGACGCCATCGGCAGGCGGACCGTGACGTCGCGGACGACTCGCTCGTGATCCACGTTCTTCCAGGTGGGGGCGGGCCCGGCCGGTGCCGGGGCTGCGATCAAGCGTACTCAGCCGCTGGCGGTCCGCCACGCGAAAGATCATCTGCCGTTCGTACACATGTGCCATCCACAGGCTGTGGACACGGCCTGTGGGCTGGGCGACGGGCCCGCCCGCGACGGCTCGCCGGGTTAGCGTGAAGGTCCCGGTCGCAGTGGAGGAGCCATGCTCATCGCCCAGCTGAGTGACCCGCACCTGACCACCGGCGTCCTCGGCGCCGTGCCTGCCGCCGGTCTGCACCGCGCGCTCGGCCGGGTGCTGGCGCTGCGCCCCCGCCCGGACTGCGTGGTGATCACCGGCGACCTGGTGGACCAGGGTCGCCCCGACGAGTACGCGACGCTGCGCGAGGTGATGGGGCGGTACCCGCTGCCGGTGCACCTGGTCGCCGGCAACCACGACGACCGGGAGTCACTGCTGGACGCCTTCGGCGGCACCCCGTACCTGGGTGGTGGCTTCTCCGCGTACTACCACGTCGATCATCCGGACGTGACCGTCGTGGTGCTGGACTCGCTGACCCCGGGGGAGGGCGGCGGCCGGCTCGGCGAGGACCAGCTCGGCTGGCTCGACGGGGTGCTGGCCGGCCGCCCGGACGTACCCGCCCTGGTCTGCCTGCACCACCCGCCGGTCGCCGTCGGCGTCCCGGCCGCCGACGCCGTCCGGCTCGCCGACGGTGACGCGCTCGCCGAGGTCGTCCGCCGACACCCCCACGTGGTACGCGTCGCCGCCGGTCACCTGCACCGCCCGGTGACCACCGCGTACGCCGGCACCGTGCTGACCGTCGCGCCGAGCACCTGGCGGCAGGCGTCGCTGACCATGAGCGCCGACGACGAGATCGGCTGGGTCGACGAGCCGACCGCCTTCCTGCTGCACGCGGTGGACGACGGCGGCTGCGTCACCCACACCGTGCAGGTCAGCCACGCCGCCGGCCAGACCTGCGGCTACTGATCTTCGCCGGGTGCAGCTCCTCTGGTACGTCGCGTACGGGTCGAACATGGACCCGGGGCGACTCCGCTGGTACCTCTCCGGCGGCCGGCCACCCGGCGGCCTGCGGTCGTACCCCGGGTGTCGGGACTGCCGGCCACCGCGCCGGACGGAGGCGGTGCTGGTCCCCGGCGGCGTCTACTTCGCCGGGGAGTCCCGGGCCTGGACGGGCGGAATGGCGTTCTACGACCCCGAGCTGCCGGGCACGGCGGCGGCGCGCGGCTACCTGCTCACCGCCGGGCAGTTCGCCGACATCGCCGCGCAGGAGATGTACCGCCCGCCCGGCGCCGACCTCGACCTGATCGCCGTGGCTGTCGAGGCGGGGCGGGCCACCCTCGGCCCTGGCCGGTACGAGACGCTGCTGCGGGTCGGCGTGCGCGACGGGGTGCCGATGCTGACCTTCACCGCGCCCTGGCGGGCGGGCGAGGTGGCGTGGACCGCGCCGGCGCCGGTCTACCTGGGGATGATCGCGGCCGGGCTGCGGGCGGCGCACGGCTGGTCGGTCGCGCAAACCGTCGCCTACCTGGCCGACCGCCCCGGCGTGACCGGGCACTGGACCCGCGCCGACCTGACCGACCTGGTGGCGGCCGCGCCGGCACGATGACCTGATCGCCGTCGGGCAGCCGGCGGACGGCGCGCCGATCGGGCCGTGTCGCCGGCCGGTCGGCGGGCGGGCGTCAGCGGAAGGGCTGCTCCGGGGCCGACGATCGCGTCGGCCCAGATCACCGTCCAGTCTCGACCCACCGGACTCGCAGATCTGTTTGCCGCCGCAGAGGTTTCACGGTCCACAATTTCCCCACCCCATCGATAGCCTCGGCCCACTCCGTGGCCGACCCCCTGAGGTCGGCCCGACTGCTGATCAACCACCGGGCGGGCCACCGACCCGCACGCGGGCCCGGCTGCCGGCATCCCGAAAAGGGGCGGGATCCGGCACGCCATCCGACCGCCCCGGGCAGCGGGCGCCGGCTCCTCCGCACCGGGAGCCGCCGCCCCTGCCCGGGGCGGTCGACCACGTCTGCGGCGATCACCCGGCCGGTGGCCGTCGTTGTGGCCGGTCAGCCGAGCAGGAGGCGGCGCAGCTCGGCGGCGAGCCGGTCGGCGGGCACCTCGTGGAAACCGCCCTCCAGGCTCACCCGCCGGCCACCGGGCACCGCCTCGGCGGTCGCGCCCGTCGCGTCGCGCAGCCACTGCGGGCTGCCCGTGCTGTCCAGCACCACCGTCGGCGCGGTGATGGTGGCGAGCCGGTCGGCGGGAAGACTGCCGTCCCCGCTGACGGTGGCGTCGTGGACCAGGGACGGGGCCATCATCTCCAGCCAGGGCCACATCGGCTGGTCACGCATGCCGCGTACCTGCTCGTCGGGGAGGCCCACCGCGTCGCGCAGGAAGCACTCGACCGCGTCGCCCCGCCGGCCCGCCGTAACCAGCTCGGCCAGCCGGGGCGCCAGCGCCGCGCCCGACCCGTCGTGCGGCCCGACCCGGAACGGCGGCTCGAAGAGGGCCAGCCCCGCGACCGGGAGCCCGGCGGCGGCCGCCAGGGCGGCGAGGATCGCGCCGGACGAGATCCCGTAGAGGTACGCCGTGCCGCCACCGGCCGCCCCGATCAGCGCCGCCAGGTCCTCGATCTCCCGCTGCACCGCGTACGGGGCGGTGTCGCCACTGTCGCCCCGGCCGCGCCGGTCGTACCCGAACACGGTGAAGTCCCCGGCCAGCGCGGCGGCCACCGCGCGGGTGGTGGTCCGGTCGTTGAACGCGCCGCCCACCAGCACGATCGCCGGCCCGTCGCCGCTGCGCTCGTACGCGATGGTCGTGCCGTCGGCGGAGCGCACCGTGCCCACCACCAGGGTCGCGTCGGTCATCCGTGAATCCTCTCCTCGTCGTCGTCTCCCCATCCTGGTCGGTGCCACCGACGCGAATCCGACGCCGACCGCCGGACTGCTGTCACCTACCCGTCATGTCGGAATGGTCCGAACGTCCAGGCCGGGTCACCTCACGTATCCGCAGGTCTGTTCGACTTCCCCAGTCGACCGGCGGGGGCGGAGATGAGAGGCTGTCTCCTGACGGAGCGGCGACCCCCGACCGCCGCCATCCGCGATCGCCCCCTGTCACGGCACGGATCAGGGTGGCCGGGCGAACCATCGCTCGTGCCGCGTCCAACGCCGAACCTCACGAGGAGTTCCATGTCCGTCCCCGGGATGCGTCGGGCCGCCATCGGCCTGACCGCACTCGCCGCGGCCGCGCTGAGCACGGTCGCCGTCAATCCGAGCCAGGCCGAGGCCGGCCCCAAGCCGGTCGACGTCAAGCTGCTCGCCCTCAACGACTTCCACGGCAACCTCGAACCGCCGACCGGCTCCAGCGGCACCATCGCCGGCCAGCTCGCGGGTGGCGCCGAATACCTCGCCACCCAGCTCGCCGCCCTGCGCGGCGCCACCGAGGAGGAGCAGGAGCGCACCATCACGGTCGCCGCCGGTGACCTGATCGGCGCCTCCCCGCTGCTCTCCGCCGCGTTCCACGACGAGCCGACCATCGAGTCGCTCACCATGGCCGGGCTGGACTTCGCCAGCGTCGGCAACCACGAGTTCGACGAGGGCGCCAACGAGCTGCTGCGCATCCAGAACGGCGGCTGCCACCCGGTCGACGGCTGCGCGGACGGCACCCCGTACAAGGGCGCCGGCTTCCAGTACCTCTCCGCCAACGCGTTCAAGACCGCGACCGGCCAGCCGCTGCTGCCGCCGTACGCGGTCAAGAAGGTCGACGGTGTCAAGGTCGGCTTCATCGGGATGACCCTGGAGGGCACCCCGCAGATCGTCTCCCAGGAGGGCGTCGCCGGCCTCACCTTCAGCGACGAGGCGGAGACCGCCAACAAGTACGCCCGCATCCTGCGCTCCCAGGGCGTGCAGACCATCGTCGTGCTGCTGCACGAGGGCGGTCAGCAGGACGCCACCGGCGGCATCAACGACTGCAAGGGCTTCACCGGCCCGATCGTCGACATCGCCAACCGGATGGACCCGTCGATCGACGTGGTGGTCAGCGGGCACACCCACCAGGCGTACAACTGCGAGATCAACGGCAAGCTGGTCACCAGCGCCAGCTCGTTCGGTCGCCTGGTCACCGACATCGACCTGCAGATCGACCGGAAGACCGGCGACGTGCTGACCGCCAAGGCCAACAACGTCGTGGTCACCCGGGACGTCACCAAGGACGCGGCGCAGACCGAGCTGATCACCCGCTACAAGACGGCGCTCGGCCCGGTCGCCACCAAGGTCGTCGGCGAGACCGCCGAGCCGCTCAACCGCGTGCAGGAGACCCTGTTCGGTACGGCCAAGGGCGAGTCCCCGCTCGGCAACGTGATCGCCGACGCGCAGTTCGCGGCGACCGACAACGAGCAGGGCGCGCTGGGCGCGTTCATGAACCCCGGTGGTGTCCGCGCCGACCTCGACGCCGGCCAGGTCACCTACGAGGAGGCGTTCACGGTCCAGCCGTTCGCCAACAACCTGGTCACGCTCGACCTCACCGGCGCGCAGCTCTACTGCGTGCTGGAGCAGCAGTTCGTCGTCGGCCGGACGCTCTACCCGTCCTCGACGGTCCGATACACGGTCGACGTGAACGGCACCACCGGCACCACCGCCGACCCGTGCGCCGGTACCCGGGTCGTCCGGGGCAGCCTCACCCTCGGCGGCGTGACGGTCACCGACGCCGGCACCTACCGGGTCACGGTGAACAACTTCCTGGCCGGTGGCGGTGACGGGTTCACCGCGCTCAAGAGCGGCACCAACCAGGTCACCGGCATGATCGACCTGGATGCCTTCGTGGCGTACCTGACCGCGTCCTCGCCGGTCAGCGCGCCGGCCCTGGACCGCATCCGCACCACCGCCGAGGTCCCCGCCGCCTGACGGCAGGACCCCGCCCACGAACGGGCCCCGGAGCAGCCGCTCCGGGGCCCGTCCCCGTCTCCGCCCCCGGTCTCCGCGCCGCGCCGCGCCCCGCCCCGCCGCGCACGCACTTTCACGGAAAGCGGGCCTATGGAACGCGCCATAGCCACTCTTTCCGTGAAAGTGCGTGGATCTTGCGGGGTGGGCGCGTGGCGGGGTGGGAGTGGGAGTGGTCAGGCGGGGGTGGGTTCGGGGGTGCGGTCGGTGGTGGGGGCGGGCCGGCCGTCCTGGATGGCGGTGAGCAGGGGGCGCAGGGAGAGGGCGATCAGCGAGGCGGCCAGGCAGCCACCCACCACGACGGCGACCCAGACCTTGCCGTCGGCGGCGCCGATCAGCGGGCCGGCGGTGACCGGACCGATCACCCCGCTGATCCCGAAGATCATCGAGCTCATCGCGTTGTACCGGCCGCGCAGCTCGTCGGTTGCCAGCGCGTTGGTCAGCGCCGGCATCACCGGCGACAGCATGGTCTCGCCGAACCCGAAGATCGCCGCGCAGGCCACCACGCCGAGTGTCGCCATCAGGGCGTTGCCGGCGCCGATCAGCCCGGCCGCGCCGAGGGTGAGCCAGGCGGTCGCGAAGACCGCGCCGACCACCGCGAGCGCCCCGGTGCGGCTGCGCCCCTCCATCCGCCTGATCACCAGCAGCTGGGAGAGCACGATCATCAGGGTGTTGCCGGCCAGCGCCCAGGCGACGACGCGCGGCGTCACCTCGGCCACCCGGATGGCGTACGCGGTGAAACCGACCTCGATCTGGGCGTACCCGCAGGTGGTGAGCACCAAGCCGAAGATCACCAGGCGGCGGAACGGGCGGTCCCGCAGCACGGTGAGGTAACCCCCGCCGCCCGTCTTCGCGCCCGCCGCGCTGGCGGCGAGCCGGTGCCCGACGTGCGGCAGGGTCAGCAGGATGACCGCCGGCGTCAGGTAGCTGAGCGCGTCGAGCAGGTAGATCGCCTGGAACGTCGCCGGTCGGGCGACGTCGACGATGGCGCCGGAGGTCAGGCCGCCCACGCCGATGCCGAGGTTGAGCAGGGCGAAGTTCAGCCCGTACACCCGCTGCCGCTCGTCGTCGGCGGTGAGCGAGGCGAGGATGGTGTTCTGCCCCGACCAGATCGCGGAGCTGCCGATCGCGATCACCGTGGCCACCCCGAACGCGGAGGCGGTCGAGTCGACCAGCGCGAGCGACCCGGTGCCGACCGCCTCGATCAGCAGGGACGGCAGCACCACCCGGCGGGCGCCGAACCGGTCGATCAGCGTCCCGCCCAGCGGGGAGAGCGCCAGGGTGACCGCGCCGTACCAGCCGATGACCAGGCCAGCGCGCGGATCGGAGAGCCCGCGCACGTCGGTCAGGTAGATGAACAGGAATGGCAGGGTGAGGCCGCGACCGATCGCCGACAGCAGGGTGCCGAGCAGGATGCGTCGGGCTTCCGGACGGCGGGGGAGGGATCGGCGCAGCATGCCGCGATTCTTTCCACCGGGTCTGACAGGTCGCGACGCATTTTGCCGCCGCTCGCGCCTGCCACGTGATCAAGCGCACGTCCACGGGCGGTGTCGGTCGGCTCTGCCATGCTGGCCCGGTGAGCGTGACCTGGCGACACCTGCCCGCATCGGCCCGCGAGATCGCCGTCGCCGCCACCGACGCCGTCGAGGCCGCGAAGGCCCGCGACGGTGCGGCGTACGAGGCGGCGACCGGGCGGCTCGGCGGGGCCGAGCGCTCCGGCCTGGTCCTCGGCGCGGTGGTGCGGCTGCTGCTGGAGGAGACCCACCCGGACGGGCTGGACGGCGACGACGTCCGGCAGGTGCTGGAGCACTGTGTCCGGGCGGCGGCCCCGTGGCGGCCCGAGGTCGACCCGCATGTGGTGCTGGTCCTGCTGGCCTCCGCGCTCGGGGTGTACGACCCGGGCGAGGACGACTCCGCGCCCGATCCGGCGGCGATCGCCCGGCACGCCCCGCTGCTCGTCGCCGACCTGCTCGCGGTGACCGGGCGGCCGGTCGAGGGCTACCTGGGGGCGGCGTTCACCGAGATCGAACGCACCGAACGACAGGACTGACGACGGGACGAACGGTCGGGGGCATTGACCGATCGGCGCTGCTCACATCGGTCGGCGTCACGGTACGCTCCGCGCACAACATGATCGACTTGTCACGGGGGCGGTTGATGAACAGACGTGCGTGGATGCGGCTCGCGGTCGTACCACTGGTCGGCGGCGCGGGCCTGGTGGGTCCGGCGGCGCCCGCGGCGGTCGCCGCGCCGGCGCCGGTCACCCAGGCGGTGGCCGACGAGCTGTACGTGAGCAACAAGGACTGCGTGACCGGCGGGGACGGCAGCATCGACAGGCCGTTCTGCACCATCTCCGCCGCGGCGGCCGTGGTGCAGCCCGGCCAGACGGTGCTGGTGCAGCCGGGCGACTACCCGGAGGCGCTCAGCGTCGCCCGCTCCGGCACGGCCGACGCGCCGGTCACCTTCCGGGCCGTTAACGGACCGGACGGCGGCCGGGTCAGGATCGGCAACGTCGACGCCACCAACGTCATCGGCGCCGTCATCACCCTCTCCGGCGTGCACGACGTGGTGGTGCAGGGGTTCTACGTGGTGAGCACGCCGGAACGGACGCCACTCGTGATCGACGGGTCCACCCGGGTCACCCTCGACGGTCTCGGGGCGTCCTCGTCGCGCACCACAAGCACGCTGCACGTCACCGGGGCCTCCCGGGATGTCACCGTCAGTCGGAACTACCTCAGCAACTCGCCTGCCCAGAGCCCCTCCCTACGGGTCGACCCCGGCGTCACCGGCACGGTGGTCGTCCATAACCAGCTCTTCAACAGCGGCGTGCTGGTGACCGACGCCCCCGACACCGCGATCACCAACAACACGGTGATGACCAACTGCACGCAGGGGATCGCGGTGGCCGGGACCGCACCCGGGGTGCAGATCCAGAACAACATCGTGCGTACCCACCCGTTCCGTGCGGCCTGTGCCGCTCCGGGACCGGCCACCGCGATCACGGTGTCGCCGGAGTCGGCCGACGGAGCGATCGCTGACTACAACCTGATCGACCCGATCACCGGCGGGGCCCTCTATTCATGGGGCGGAACCGACTACTTCGACCTGCCGTCCTTCCGCGCCGCCAGCGGTCAGGGGCAGCACGACATCGCCGCTGACCCGATCATCGGATCCCTCATGGGCTTCTTGCGGTACTACCGCCCGATCGGCGCGACGTCGCCCGCGGTCGACTCGGCGAACGCCTCCGCCAAGGGGCTCACCCCCACCGACATGCTCGGCAACCCGCACAGCGACAACCCGGCCGTGCCCAACACCGGCACCGGCATCGGGTACCACGACCGGGGTGCCTTCGAGGTCCAGGGCGGCGTGAACGGCGGCCAGGTCGGCATCCAGCGCAAGCGCGGCGACGACCCGTTCGCGGTGACGGCGATCGCCGCCCCGCAGTACGCCTGGACGACGGACGGCGTGGGCGGTTCCATCGCGTACAAGTTCGACGACGAGCGCTACTGGCGGGTGACCACCGACCGGACCCGCGACCACTCCTTCCGCCGCGGTGGCCGTAGCTGTGTCCTCACCAGGACCAGCTTCACCGACTTCCGGATCACGCCGGAGTACAGCTACTACCACTGCACGACGGTCGGTGCGCCCTACACGCCGGTGGCGCCGACCCGGCTGCTGGACACCCGGGCGGCGATCGGCACCGCCACCACCACCGCCGTGCCGCCGAAGGGCGAGGTCGTCCTGCCGGTCCCGAGCGTCGCCGGCGTGCCGGCCCGGGACATCACCGCGCTGGTCCTCAACGTGACGGTCACCAAGCCGACGGCGTCGGGCTTCATCACCGTGTACCCGAACCGGGACAACAGTTGGCCGCCAAGCTCGTCGAACGTCAACTTCGTCGCCAACGAGACCGTGCCGAACCTGGTCACCGTGCCGATGGGCGACGGCATCCGCTTCCGCAACAGCAGCAGCGGCACCGTGCACCTGGTCGCCGACCTCCAGGGCTTCTACGGCCGGCAGGGCTCCGGCTTCAAGCCGCTCAGCCCGGTGCGGGTGCTGGACACCCGGACGTCGACGCCGCTGGCCGGGAACGCCGACCGGCAGCTGGACTTCGCCGGCCGGCTTCCGGCCGACGCGACGGCGGCGATCCTGAACGTGACGGTCACCAAGCCGACCGCGGCGGGCGTGCTGAAGGTCTACCCGGACGGCTCGCCGGTGCCGGTGGCTTCGAACCTCAACTTCGTGGCCGGGCAGACGATCCCGAACCTGGTGATCGTGCCGGTGGTCGCCGGCAAGGTGATGATCCGCAACGCCAGCTCCGGCACCACCCACGTGGTCGCCGACCTGGCCGGCTACTTCGGCTCGGCCGCTTCGGGGGCCAACCAGGTCTACGTGCCGTACGGGCCGACCCGGATCGCCGACACCCGGGACGACTCGGGCTGGATGAAGGTGGTCGCCGGCCAGCTCAGTAGGTACCAGAAGGCACCGTTCGCGGTGAAGGGCGAGACGGGCTGTTCCGGCGAGTGCCCCCGGCCGACCGCCGCGGTGCTGAACCTGACCGTCACCGCCCCGACGGCCGCGGGCGTGCTGACCGCGTACCCGGCGGACGAGGCGGCGCCGACGGCGTCGAACGTCAACTTCGTCGCCGGCGAGACGGCCTCGAACCTGGCCGTGGTCAAGGTCGGCGCCAACGGCCAGGTCGCGGCGTTCAACAACAGCAGCGGCTACACCCACGCGATCGTCGACCAGTCCGGGTACTTCATCGCCCCGGCCTGACCGGCACACCGCTCGGCAGCCGCCGCGTCCCACGACCGGGACGCGGCGGCGGCGGGTGGCCGGTCGCGTCTTCCAGCCGTGCCGGGTCACCCGATCGGCGGCACCCGCATCAGCAGTCGTCGCTGTAATCTGTCGCCCGCACCATCGGACGACAGACACGTCACGGGGGATCGATGAAGAGAAGATCTGGACTGGTGCGGCTGGCGGTCGTACCGCTGCTGGGTGCCGCAGCGCTGGTGGCACCGGCGGCGCCCGGCCTGGCGGCGCCCTCCGCCGCAGCCGCCGAATCCGACCTGTACGTCACCAGCAAGTCGACCTGCAAGCCCAACGGGAGTGGCTCCCAGGAGTCGCCGCTCTGCACCATCTCGGCCGCTGCGGCGGTGGCGCAGCCCGGCCAGACCGTCTGGATCGCGGCCGGCGGCTATCCGGAGAAGGTGCAGCTGACCCGCTCAGGCACCGAGGCCGCGCCGATCGTGTTCCGTGCGGTCAACGAGCCCGGCAAGACGGTCCGGGTCGGTAACTTCAGCGGGCCGCTCTGGAACGGTCCAGCGCTGACCCTCAGCGGGGTGCACGACGTCCGGGTGGAGGGGCTCACCCTCTTCGGCGGGTCCCCCGCCACGGAGGTCGCCCGGGTGGAGGGGGCGCGTCGGGTCACCCTCGACGGCGTCGCCGGCATGGCCAACACCCGACCCGTGGTCCGGGTGACCGGCGGGTCCAGCGACGTCACGGTCAGCCGCGGCTGGTTCGCCGGCACCGGCGGCGCCGGCGTCGCGGTCGACGCCGGTGTCACCGGCACGGTGGTCACCGCCAACACGTTCCGCACCAGCCAGTTGCTGGTCACCGACGCGCCGGGCACCGTCGTCACCGGCAACACCGTGGTCACCGACTGCACGGCGGGCATCCGGATCACCGGCGCCTCGCCGGGTGCCGCCATCGCGAACAACCTGGTCCGGACGGGCGACGGGCCGGTCCCCGAGCCGCAGCCCTGCGCCGACCCGGCCGCCGCGACGGCGATCAGCGTCTCCGCCGACTCGGTGCCGCAGTCGACCGCCCATCACAACCTCATCGACCCGGCCGGCGGCGGTGCGCTCTACTCGTGGGCCGGCACCGACCACACCGACCTGGCGGCCTTCCAGGCGGCCACCGGGCAGGGCGCCGACGACCTGGCCGCGCCGGTGCAGCTCCAGGCGGAGCAGGGCACCGAGCGGGGCTGGTACCCGCTCGCGCCCACCTCGCCCGCGGTCGACTCGGCCGACCCGACGGCGAAGGGCGCCACCGCCACCGACCTGCTGCTCAACGCGCATGCCGACGCGCCGACCGCGCCGAACACGGGTGGCGGATTCCGCGACCGGGGCGCAGTCGAACTCCAGGGCAAGCTGACGGTCACCGGGGGCGAGGTGCAGCGGACCGGCGGGGTCAACCCGTTCGATGTCAGCACGGCGCTCGCCATCAGCTCCGACTGGCCCACCGACGGCCCGGTCGGCACCATCGTGCGGCGGTGGGACGGGGAGACGTTCTACCGCACCGTCCCGGCGGGGCCGGCCGAGCACCGCGCCCGCCGGGCCGGCGTGGTCTGCGCCGAGCAGTTCGCCAGCACCCAGGGCTTCCGGCTGATCGATGAGGTCATCTTCACCCCGGCCCCTCGGTGCGCGGTCGTCGGCGCCCGGTACGGCGCGGTGTCGCCGGTCCGGGTGCTGGACACCCGGGCCGCCATCGGAGTGGGCACCACGGTGCCGCTGGCCGCGAACGCCGAGCTGGTGCTGCCCATGCAGAGCGTCAACGGGGTGCCGGCCGCGGACGTCACCGCGGTCGTGCTCAACCTGACGGTGACCCAGCCGACAGCCTCCGGTTTCATCCGGCTCTGGCCGGACGGCAGCACCATGCCGGACGTGTCCAACGTCAACTACGTGACCGGTGAGACGGTGCCGAACCTGGTCACCGTGCCGATGTCCAACGGCAACCTGCGGATCCGCAACACCAGCACCGGCACCGTGCATGTGGTCGCCGACCTCCAGGGCTTCTACGGGGCCGCTGGTTCCGGGTTCAAGGCGGCGACCCCGCTGCGGGTGATGGACACCCGTGGCACCGGTGACACGGCGCTGGCGGCGAACAGCACCCGGGTGCTGGACCTGACCGGTCGCGTTCCGTCCGGCACGACTGCGGTGGCGTTGAACGTCACGGCCACCAGGCCAACCGCAAGCGGCGTACTGAAGGTATACCCGTACGACGTGGCGTCGCTGCCGACGGCCTCGAACCTCAACTTCGTCGCCGGCCAGACCATCCCGAACATGGTGCTGGTGCCGCTGGTGAACGGCAAGGCGCTCGTCCACAACGCCAGCTCCGGCAGCACCCACGTGATCGTGGACCTGCTCGGCCGGTTCGGCGGGGACGCCACCGAACTCTTCGTCCCGCTGAGCCCGAGGCGGATCCTCGACACCCGGCCGGGCGATCCGATCAACCCGACCCTGCGTGTCGGCTTCCAGTCGTCGTACCTCGGTTCGATGGGCGGCGACGTCCCGCCGAAGGCGACCGCGGTGGTGGCGAACGTGACGGTCACCGGGCCGACCGCCTCCGGCGTCCTCACCGTCCACCCGAACGGTGTCGTCCCGGCGGCGGCGTCGAACCTCAATTTCGTCGCCGGTGAGACCGCCGCAAACCTCGTGATGGTGGGTGTGGGCGAGGGCGACCAGGTGGCCGTCTGGAACAACAGCCCCGGTTACGCCGACGCGATCGTGGACCAGGCGGGCTACTTCATCGCCGGGTACTGACCCGTACCCCTGACCGGAGCCGGCCCGCGACCAGCGGGCTCGGGCACGACCCATGCCATCGTGGACCAGTCCGGGTACTTCATCGCCCCGGGCTGACGGTCACCGCCGGTCCGCAGCGGCCGCGCCCCGGTCTCCTCGACCGGGACGCGGCCGCTGCGCCGTAATGCGGCCCGATCAGGGGCTGGCGGCGAGGAAGACGAACGCGGCCAGCAGCACCAGGTGCACTCCGCCCTGAAGGACGGTCGCCCGGCCGGGGACGACGGTGAGCACCCCGGTCACCGCGGTCAGCGCCAGCAGGGTCAATTGGGTGCCGCCGAGGCCGAGCAGCAGCGGCCCCTCCAGCCAGATGGAGGCGAGGGCGATCGCCGGGATGGTGAGACCGATGCTGGCCATCGCGGAGCCGAGGGCCAGGTTGAGGCTGATCTGCACCTGGTCGCGCCGGGCGGCCCGGGCCGCCGCGAGGGTCTCGGGGAGCAGCACGAGCAGGGCGATGACCACGCCGACGAAGGACTGCGGGAGGTTCGCGGCGGCGACACTCGACTCGATGGCGGGGGAGACGGTCTTCGCCAGACCGACCACGGCGACCAGCGAGACGAGCAGCAGGCCGAGGCTGCCCAATGCCGTCCGCGTCGACGGCGGGTCGGCGTGCCCGTCGCCGTCGGCGTCCAGCACGGTGCCGTCGCTGGTGACCGGGAGAAAGTAGTCGCGGTGCCGGCCGGTCTGCACCATGACGAAGAGCCCGTAGAGCGCGAGTGACGCCACGGCGGCGAAGGCCAGTTGGGCGGGGGAGAACTCGGGCCCGGGGCGGCTGGTGGTGAAGCTCGGCACCACCAGGCTCAGCGTGGCGAGGGTGGCCACGGTGGCCAGCGCCCCGCCGGTGCCCTCCGAGTTGAACACCGCCACCCGGCGACGCAGCGTGGCGATCAGCAGGGACAACCCGAGGATGCCGTTGCAGGTGATCATCACCGCGGCGAAGACGGTGTCCCGGGCCAGGGACTGGGTCTTCTCGCCACCGCTGATCATCAGGGTGACGATCAGCGCCACCTCGATGACGGTGACGGCCACGGCGAGCACCAGCGAGCCGTACGGTTCGCCGACCTTGTGCGCGACCACCTCGGCGTGGTGGACGGCCGCGAGCACCGCGCCGGCCAGGAAGGCGGCCACCAGCGCGACCGCGACCCCGGAGAGGTCGCGACCCCAGGTGAGGACGAGCAGCACGACCGCGAGGATGGGTATGAATACGGTCCAGTTGGTCAAACGGGATCGAATCAGCGCGATCATGCCGTCAACAATGCCAGGAGATTCGATCAATCGCCGCCAGTCAACCCTCGACCGCGCTGCGTCGTCGTTGCTTACGTCAACGCCGGACCCCGCCGAACGGTGGGGCCAGGTGGCCGTTTCGGGTGCTGCTCTCATCGGCGCCCGTCGGTGTACGGTCTCCGTTCAGAGAACTTGATCACGGGGGTGGTTGATGACATCCGGACGGATGCTGGCGCGGCTCGCGCTCGTACCGCTGCTCGCGGGTGCGGGCCTGGTGGGGCCGGCGGCGCCTGCGGCGGTAGCGGCGCCCGCGCCGGTCACCGCCACGGACCCGTCCGCCGGCGAGCTGTACGTCAGCAAGACCTGGTGCCCGGCCGGCACCCCGGCCACCCGGGACGGCAGCGCGGAAAAGCCGTTCTGCACCATTTCCGAGGCGGCGGCGGTGGCCGGTCCCGGTCAGACCGTGCTGGTGCAGCCGGGCGAGTACCAAGAGACCGTGAAGTTCACCCGGTCCGGCACCGAGGCCGCTCCGATCACGTTCCGGTCGGTCAACGTCTCCTGGCAGTCGGCGCAGGTGCAGAGTCTCAACGTCGCCGGTGTGCACGACGTGGTGCTGGAGGGCTTCGTCGTGAACGGCCGCGGCTACGTCGAGGTGAAGGATTCCAGCCGCGTCCGCCTCGACAAGCTCAGCGTCCATGGCGGTTCCTACGCGCCCGCCGGGGTGCGGATCAGTGGCGCCTCGGACGACGTGACGCTCAGCCGGAGCTACGTCTACAACTACGCGGGCCCGTCCGTCACCGTCCAGTCGGGCGTGACCGACACGACGGTCGCCGCCAGTCAGCTCGACGCCTCTGGCCTCGTCGCCACCGACGCCCCCGGCCTCACCGTCACCGGCAACACCCTGAGGACCGAGTGCCGGCGCGGCATCGAGCTGGCCGGTGCCTCGCCGGGCGCCTCGATCCGCAACAACATCGTGGTCACCGACCGGCAGCGTCGTCCCACCTGCCCGAACTCGGTGGAGGCCACCGCCATCACCGTCTCCCCGGAGTCGCTGCCGCAGACCAGCACGGACTACAACCTGATCGACCCGATGGGCGGCGGGCTGCCCTACGTCTGGGCCGGCAGCCAGTACCCGACGCTGGCCTCGTTCGTCGAGGCGACCGGGCAGGCCACGCATGACATCGCCGCGAACCCGAAGCTGACGTGGGTCTCCGGCATGCAGCGGAGCTACCTGGAGACCAGCGCGGGCTCACCGGCCCGGGACTCCGCCGACACAGGAGCGCGGGGCGCCCTCGACACCGACCTGCTCGACAACTCCTACGCCGACGACCCGACCGCACCGAACACCGGCACCGGCAGCGGCTACCGGGACCGGGGCGCGGTGGAGGCGCAGGGCATCGCGACCCAGGATCCGGTGCGACTCGAACGCAAGGTCGGTGGCGGCCCGTTCGACGTGGTCGCCCGGACGGGCCTGCACTCGCCCTGGCCGGTGGAGCGGGAACGCGCCGCGTACGCGTACAAGTTCGCCGACGAGCGGTACTGGCGGGTGAGCGACTCCGGCACCGCCGAGCACACCTTGCGCCGGGCCGGCTCCGCCTGCGTGCAGGTGCAGGCCAGCCAGAGCGACTTCCGGGAGCCCAGCGACTACGGCCCGCCGGTCTGCACGCAGGTCGGCGCACGGTACGTGCCGGTGGCACCGACCCGGCTGCTGGACACCCGGATCCCGATCGGCGTCGACTACGCCGCCCCGGTGGCGGCGAACGGCACCATCTCCCTGCCGATCGAGAGCATCGCCGGGATTCCGGCCCTGGACATCAGCGCGGTCGTGCTCAACGTGACCGTCACCCAACCGACCGCCGCCGGCTTCATCACCGTCTACCCGACCGGTGGCGGCTGGTCGAACGCGTCGAACGTCAACTTCGTGGCCAAGGAGACGGTGCCGAACCAGGTCACCGTTCCGGTGGTCAACGGGTCCGTCTCGTTCCACCACTCCGGCCAGGGCACCGTCCACCTGGTCGCCGACCTCCAGGGCTTCTACGCGGAATCCGGGTCGGGCTTCGCCCCGGTGTCGCCGGTGCGGGTGCTCGACACCCGGGAGGGCGCCGGCACCCCGCTCCCGGCCAATCGCACCCGTCCGCTCGACCTGTCCGGCCGGCTGCCCGCCGGCGCGACGGCCGCCGTCCTCAACGTGACGGTGACCAGGCCGACGGCGAACGGGGTGCTCAAGGTCTTCCCGTACGGCTCGGTGGTGCCCACCGCGTCGAACCTGAACTTCGTCACCGGGCAGACCATCCCCAACCTGGTCACCGTGCCGGTGGTGAACGGCCGGGTCAGCATCCACAACCAGAGCTCCGGCGCCACTCACGTCGTCGCCGACCTGGCCGGTTGGTTCAGCCCGGACGCCACCCAGACCTTCGTGCCGATCACCCCCACCCGGATCGTGGACACCCGGAACGGCACCGGGCTTCCCGGCCGTGGCTCCGTGCCGCTCGCGGCCCGCGAGACCGTACGGTTCCAGCCGTTCCTCTCCGGGGAGAACTGCCTGCCGGCCTGCCCGACCCCGACCGCTCTGGTGGGCAACCTGACCGTGACCGGCCCGACCGCGCCGGGCGTGCTGATCGCCTACCCGGGCGGTCAGCCGCGGCCGACCGCTTCGAACGTCAACTTCGTCACGGGCGAGACTGCCTCGAACGCCGCGGTGGTCGCGGTCGGCTCCGGCATCGAGCTGTACAACAGCAGCGCGGGCACGACCCACGCCGTCGTGGACCAGTCCGGGTACTTCATCGGACCCGCCTCCTGATCGGACCGGCACCGGCACCGGCCACCCGTCCACGCGACGGGTGGCCGCTTGCCGTCTCCGGTCACGCCCGTCCGACGGGGCCACCGGACCCATCGATCCCCCGGTACGCTGCCGCGGCACACATTCGACACGTCACGGGGGCGGTTGATGACAAAACGTGGACTGGCGCAGCTTGCGCTCATACCGGTGGCCGCGAGTTTCAGCCTGATCGGGCCGGCGGCGCCCGCGACGGCCGTCACCCAGGCGGCCACGCCGGGTACCGAGCTGTACGTCAGCCAGAAGCACTGCGTGCCGCTGGACACCGACGGCAGCATGGCGAAACCCTTCTGCAGCATCACCGCGGCGGCGCTGGTGGCCCAGCCGGGGCAGACCGTGCTGGTGCAGCCGGGGATCTACCCGGAGCGGGTGTACTTCCCCCGGTCCGGCACCGCGGAGGCGCCGATCACCTTCCGGGCGGTCAACGGACCGGACGGGGAGGTCTTCGTCGGCTCGTACCAGAACACGCAGATCAGCGACACGGTCTTCGACCTGTGGCGGGTGCACGACATCGTCCTGCAGGGCTTCTACGTCGGCGCGTGGGGCAGTGGCGACACCGTCGTGGTGGACAGCTCCAGCCGGATCACCCTGGACGGCCTCTCCGTTCGCAACTACCTCGACGCCAAGGCGCTGGTACGGATCACCGGCGAGTCGCGAGACGTCACGGTCAGCCGGAGCTTCCTCGCCTTCTACGGCGGGTCGGCGGGCGTCGCCGTCGACCCCGGCGTCACCGGGACGGTGGTGACCGGCAACGCGCTCCGGGACAGCCGACTGGTCGTCGCCGACGCCCCGGGCACCGTGGTCACCGGCAACACCATCGTCACCCGCTGCGACGTCGGCGTCCTGGTCACCGGGGCCTCGACCGGGGTCTCGCTGCGCAACAACATCGTCCAGGCGGCGGCCGGCGCGACCAACGCCCCCACCCCGTGCGCAACCCCGTCGGCGGCGACGGCGATCACGGTGTCGGCCGGCTCCACGCCCGGGACGGTGGTCGACCACAACCTGATCGACCCGACCGGCGGCGGCGCCCCGTACAACTGGGCCGGCACCGCCCACGCCAGCCTCGCCGCGTTCCAGGCGGCCAGCGGCCAGGGCGGTCACGACATCGTGGCCCGGGCCTGGATCGACGGATCGGCCAGCACCTCGTTCGGCTGGTACTGGCCCACCCCGGCGTCGCCGGCGATCGACTCGGCGGACGCGGCGGCGCCCGGCGCTCTCGGCACCGACCTGCTCCGCAACCCGCACGCCGACCTGCCCGACGTGGCCAACACCGGCACCGGCGCGGGCTACCACGATCGTGGCGCGGTCGAGTACGTCGGCACGGGCTCGGTCGCGGGCCAGAGCTTCCGCCGCACGGTCGGCGGCAGCCCGCTGGAGGTGGCCGCGACGGTCACGCCGAAGCTGCCGTACCCGACCGACGGTCCTGGCGGGACGGTCGCCGTCAAGTTCAGCGACGAACGGTTCTGGCGGGTGGGCAACGACGCGTCGGTGACCCACACGTTCCGGCGGGCCGGCCCGGTCTCCGTCAGCGCCTGGGTCAACTACCTCGGCTTCCGCAAGGCGGACCGGGCGGTCGTCGCCGCCGCCGGTGACATCAACGTCGGGCAGCTGTCCACGGCCGTCGGGGCGCTGTACCAGCCGGTCGACCCGACCCGGGTGCTGGACACCCGGGCCGCGATCGGGGTGCCGACCCGGACGCCGGTGCCCGGCAACTCGGAGATCGAGCTCGCCATCCCCGGCATCGGTGGCGTGCCGGCCGCCGACATCACCGCCGTGGTGCTGAACGTGACGGCCACCCAGCCGACCAGCGCCGGCTTCCTGACCGTCTACCCGGCGGGCACCCCGCTGCCGAACGCGTCCAGCGTCAACTTCGTCGCGAAGGAGACGGTGCCGAACCTGGTCACCGTGCCGATGAGCAACGGGAAGATCCGGGTACGGAACACCGGCAGCGGCACCGTGCACGTCGTCGCCGACCTCCAGGGCTGGTACGGCGCGAGCGGTAGCGGCCTGAAGACGCTCGCGCCGACCCGGGTGCTCGACACCCGCGCCGGCACCGCGGGCCCCTTCCCGGCCAACACCACCCGGCAGCTGGACCTCTCCGGCATCCTGCCGCCCGGGGCCACCGCGGCGATCCTCAACGTCACGGTGACCAAGCCGACCGCGAACGGGGTGCTGAAGGTCTTCCCGGCGGGCGCCGCCGTGCCGGTGGCGTCGAACCTCAACTTCGTCACCGGGCAGACCATCCCCAACCTGGTGATCGTCCCGGTCGTCGCCGGGAAGGTGAGCATCCACAACGCCAGCTCCGGCACCACCCACGTGGTCGCCGACCTGGCCGGCTTCTACGGATCGGCCGCCGCCGGGGCCACCGACGGCTACGTGCCGCTCGGGCCGCAGCGCATCGTCGACACCCGGCAGTCCATCGGCCTGGAGGGCAGGACGTCCACCGGCCAGCTCACCCCGGCCGAGAAGGTCGCCCTCGTGCCGGCGTCCCAGCGGACCGGCTGCCCTGGCGGCTGCCCGGCAGCCACCGCCGCCGTGCTCAACCTGACGGTCGCCAGGCCGAGCGCGGCGGGCGTGCTCACCGTGTACCCGGAGACCGGGGCGGCGCCGCCCACCGCCTCGAACGTCAACTTCGTGGCCGGCGAGACGGCCGCCAACCTGGCGATCGTGCGGACCGGGACGGCCATGAAGGTCGGCGCGTACCACCAGAGCAGTGGTTGGACGGACCTGATCGTCGACCAGGCGGGCTACTTCATCGCACCCGCGTCCTGACGTACGGCCGGAGCCGGCGACCCCCGTGACCAGCGGGATGTCGCCGGCTTCGGCATTTTCCGGTTCAGCCGTCCGACGGTGGGTAGGGATTCTGGTGGACGAGAAACGCTGCTCCCTCCCGCGTGGAGGGAGGTCGACCGGAACGAGGAGGATTGCCATGACCACCGTGGTCGAGAAGTCGATCGAAGTCGACGTCCCGGTCAGCACCGCCTACAACCAGTGGACGCAGTTCGAGGAGTTCCCCCGCTTCATGGGCGGCGTGCAGGAGGTGCGCCAGCTCGACGACCAGCGGATGCACTGGGTCGCCCAGATCGCCGGCGTCAAGCGCGAGTGGGACGCCAGGGTCCTGGAGCAGGTGCCCGACCAGAAGGTCGCCTGGGCGGCGACCGAGGGCGCGACCAACGCCGGAGCGGTCTACTTCCAGCCGGTGGGCGCGGGCCGCACGATGGTCCGGCTGCACCTGGAGTACGAGCCGGAGGGGCTGGTCGAGAAGGCCGGCGACAAGCTGAACATCGTCGAGAAGCAGGCCGAGTCCGACCTGGAGAAGTTCAAGAGCTTCATCGAGTCCCGGGGCGCCGAGACCGGCGCCTGGCGCGGCTCGGTCGGCGAGGGGCTCGGCGTGGGCACGCCGGGGGTCGCGCACGCGGCGTCGTCCCAGGGTGACAGCGGCAAGGCCGGTGTCTCGGGCACCGCGGTCGCGGCCGGTGCCGCCGCCGCGGGGGCCGCTGCCGCCGCCGGGATCGCCGCCGCCAAGCACCGCACGGGCGACGACGAGGACCGGACGCCGACGACCACCACCACCGAGACCGAGTACGTGGTGACCGACGTCGAGGTCGTGCCCGACCCGGCCACCACCACGTACCCCGGTGGCCCGGTCAGCGAGCCGAACCGCCAGCTCTGACGTACCCCCTGCGGGGCCCGGCGGACCGACCACCCGGTCGGACCGCCAGGCCCCGCGCCTGTGCCCCTTAACCAAAACCAGTGATCCATTTAACTATGGCGCTGCACCCGTCGCCGTACGGTCGGACGGCCACCATCCAGGTGGGATACGGGGCCCAGGAGGATTCCAGTGATCAGACGCAGTGTCGCCCGGCTCGCCGTCGCGTTTGCGGGGGTGGTCGCCCTGCTCGTCGCGGGGCAGACCGCCGCCTACGCCGCACCGACGAACGACGACTTCTCCGCCGCGACGACGGTGGGGACCACTCCCTTCACCACCACCATCGACACCACCGGCGCCACCACGGACCCGACGGACCCGACCGGGTGCGCCAACCGGGGGTCCGTGTGGTTCAGCTTCACCCCGACCGTGGACGGCCGCGTCGAGGCCCACACGTACGGCAGCGACTACTACAGCGTGCTCTCGGCCTGGACCGGTGAGCAGGGCTCCCTCACGCAGGTGGCCTGCAACGACGACAACGGCAGCCAGCGGTCGAGGATCCGCTTCGCGGTCACCGCGGGCACGACGTACCACCTGATGGTCGGCACCGGCGGCTTCGGCGACACCACCGGCGGTTCGCTGCGGTTCTCGCTCGACCAGGCCGTGGCCCCCGCCAACGACGACTTCACCGACGCGATCACGGTCGGCGCGCTGCCGTACGCCGACACCCGGAACTACGCCGGCGCGACCGCCGAGACCGGCGAGCCCTCGTTCTACGTCAGTTCCGCCTACACGGCCTGGTACGCGTACACGCCGACGACCACCGGCTCGATCACGGCCCGGACGAACCCGGGCTACGCCGGCATCGCCGCCTACACGGGTTCCTCGCTGACCTCGCTGTCCCTGATGGGCTACAAGTCCCTCTACGACTACGACCCGTTGACCTTCGTGGCGCAGGCGGGCCGGACGTACCTGTTCCAGGTGGGCTCGGACGGCAGCTCCGCGCACACCTTCCAGCTCGACGTGGCGGCCGACCCGACCGTCGACTTCTACCACTACCCGAGCGACCCCAGCTCGTACGACCAGGTCAGCCTCGGCAGCTCCGCCTACGACCCGGCCGGCGCCGGCATCGCCTCCTTCGCCTGGGACTTCGGGGACGGAACGACGTCGACCGAGGCGTACCCGGTGCACCGGTTCCCCGGCGACGGCGACTGGACCGTCCGGCTCTCCGTGCGCACCCTCGACGGGCGCACCGCGTCGGTCAGCCACGTGGTGCCGGTCCGGACCCACGACGTCGCCATCGTGAAGCTGAACGTGCCGTCGACGGCGCGGGTGGGGCAGACCATCGGGGTCACCGTCCAGGTCCGCAACACCCGGTACGACGAGAACGTCCGGGTGGACCTCGAGCGGAGCACCCCCACCGGCTACGTGCCCGCCGGATCGTCCACCCGTCCGGTGCCGGCGACGGACAGCGGGAAGACCACTCGCTTCGTCATCGACTACACGGTCACGGCGGAGGATCTGGCCGTCGGCAAGGTCTCCTTCCGGGCCGTCGCCGAACTGCTCGACGCCCGGGACGCGCTCCCGTACGACAACGAACTGCGCTCGGCACCGGTCAAGGTCGCCTGAACCGTCGACGCCCCGGACGGCGCGGTCGCACCGCGCCGTCCGGGCCCGTCCGGGGCTTCCGCGCCGCTCAGGAGGCGGCCAGCAGCGCCAGGGAGCCGACCACCGGCGCCGCGTACAGCAGGGGGAACGGGATGTGCGAGTACGAGCGCGCCCGGAGCACGGTGACGACGGCGCCGGTGAAGTAGAGCACCAGGCCGATCCCGGCCAGCACGCCGATGACCGGCACGAACAGGCCGGCGACCAGTCCCGCCGCGCCGGCCGCCTTGGCGGTGCCGAGCCAGGGCCACCACGAGCGGGGTACGCCGTAGTCGGCCAGCGGCTGCACGACCCACGGGGCGCGGAGGAAGACGGAGGCGGCGGAGAAGCCGACCATGGCGGCGGCCAGCAGGGTCACGACGACGTGCGTGGTGGACATCAGGAGCGCTCCTCGGGGTGCGGCTCACCCGGGCGGGTCGTCCGGGGTTCCTCACCGCACTGACCCCGGGCCGCGCACGGTTGTGACAGGCGTTCGCGAACGTGATCAGCGCCGCAGCACCGGTATTTGGACACTCGGGCGGACTCGGCCCGGAGGGCCGGGCGGGATCGGTTGTATGGCCCGCGACCCGTGGAGAGGCGTTCTACGCTCTGGGCAGATGGGCCGCGCACCTCTGTGACCTGCCGCAAGTCCGGGTCGTGCCGTCATCGAAATGCCCCCGCGAGGCAGGAGCGGGGTGCTTGCCGTTTGTCTCGGTACGAGGGCAGAAGGTTCCCGCTCGACCTCTCATCAGCTCGAACGGAAGGTGGCACATGGCTGTCAAGACCGAAGCGCCAGCGAGGATTGCAGATATCCGGCCGTTCACGATAGAGATTCCCGAGGCGGACCTGAAGGCCTTGCGTGCGCGTATCGCGGCCACCCGCTGGCCCGAGAAGCAGACCGTCGGCGATCAGTCCCAGGGCGTGCCGCTCGAGACCAGCCAGGCGCTCGCCCGCTATTGGGAGAAGGAGTACGACTGGCGCAAGGTCGAGGCGCGGCTGAACGCCCTACCGAATTTCATCACCGAGATCGACGGGCTCGACATCCACTTCCTCCACATCCGATCGAAGCACGAGGACGCGCTGCCGCTCATCGTCACGCACGGCTGGCCGGGCTCGATCATCGAGCAGCTGAAGATCGTCGGTCCGCTCACCGACCCGACGGCACACGGCGCGGACGCGTCGGACGCCTTCCATCTGGTGATTCCGTCGATGCCCGGCTACGGCTTCTCGGGCAAGCCGACCACGCCCGGCTGGGACGCCGAGCACATCGCACGCGCCTGGATCGAGTTGATGAAGGGCCTCGGCTACACGCGATTCGTCGCGCAGGGCGGCGACTGGGGCGCGCTCATCACGGACCTCATCGGTCTGCAGGCGCCGCCGGAACTGCTCGGCATTCACACCAACATGCCCGGTGTGATTCCGCCCGACATCGACACGCTGCTCCAGACCGGCGTCACCGGAGCCGCCAACCCGCTGGCCTCGCTGCCGTCCAACCTCTCCGACGAGGAGAAGCGAACGTGCGAGCAGCTCGACTTCTTCTGGAAGCATTCCGCCTACGCCCTCATGATGGGAACGCGTCCGGAGACGTTGACCGGATTCGCGGATTCACCCATCGCGCTGGCGAGCTACATGATCGACCATGACGCGGCCAGCCTGGACCTGATCTGCCAGGCCTTCGCCGGGAAATCCGTCGGCCTCACGCGGGACGACGTCCTCGACAACATCACGCTTTTCTGGCTGATGAACACGGGAGCTTCCGCGGCCCGCATCTACTGGGAGAACAAGCTCTCCTTCTTCGCCGCCAAGGGCGTCTCCGTCCCGGCTGCCGTGAGCGTCTTCCCGAATGAGATGTATCAGGCCCCGAAGAGTTGGGCACAGCAGGCGTATCCCAATCTCATCCACTACAACAAGCTCGACAAGGGCGGGCACTTTGCGGCCTGGGAACAGCCACAGCTGCTGTCCGAAGAGCTGCGCACCGGCTTCCGGTCGCTTCGCTAGCCGACCGGGTCCGACCGGGTGCCCATGCCCTCGCTCGGCGGGGCGACCCGGCGGAGGTGGCAGGCACGGGACCCCCCTCCGGGGGTGGCCGTGCTTCCTCCGACCGAGCAGTGAGCCCCAGGAACGGATCAAGGCCCCTCCGTGGAGGGGCCTTGACCTTCACTTACCTCTGGTCGGGGTGGCCGGATTCGAACCGACGACCTCTTCGTCCCGAACGAAGCGCGCTACCAAGCTGCGCCACACCCCGAGGCGTGCCGACAAATAGTAGCCCACCCGGTCCGATGGTCAAACTCGGTACCCCCTCGGCCCGGTCCGGGGCGCAGGCGCCGGGGGCTCAGCGCGGGATGAGCGTCAGCACGCTCGCCTCCGGCGGGCAGGCGAACCGCACCGGAGCGGTGGGGTGGGTGCCCAGGCCGGCGGAGACGTGCAGCCAGGAGTCCGAGCCGGGCCAGCGGTGCAGCCCGCGGGCCATCGAGCGGGGCAGCCCGCAGTTGGTCACCAGTGCCCCGTAGCCGGGCACGCAGACCTGGCCGCCGTGGGTGTGCCCGGCGAGCAGCAGGCTGAAGCCGTCCGCGGCCATCCGGTCCAGCACCGCCGGCTCGGGGGAGTGCGCGAGCGCGATCCCGAGGTCCGCCGAGGCGGCGACCGGCCCGGCGACGGCGTCGTAGTCGTCCCGCTCGATGTGCGGGTCGTCCACGCCGACCAGCTCCACCAGGCGGCCGCCGGCCTTCACCGACGTCCGGGCGTTGTTCAGGTCCGCCCAGCCGGCCCCGGTGAACACGTCCCGCAGTTCCTCGTGCGGCAGCTCGACGCCCTCGGTGTACTCCCGGTCGGGCAGGAAGTAGGTGAACGGGTTCTTCCAGACCGGCCCGGTGTAGTCGTTCGACCCGAAGACGAACGCGCCCGGGAAGTCGAGCAGCGGTTGCAGGGCCCGCAGCACCCCTTCGACGGCGTCAGGATGGGCCATGTTGTCGCCGGTGACCACCACCAGGTCCGGGTCGAGGGCGGCCAGCGAGGCCACCCACTGCTGCTTGCGTGCCTGGTCGGGCATCATGTGCAGGTCCGACAGGTGCAGCACGCGCAGCGGCTCCGCGTCGGCCGGCAGCACCGGCACGTCGTACCGCCGCAGGGTGAACATGTTGCGCTCGATGAGCGACGCGTACGCCAGGGTGGCCGCGCCCGCGGCGACGGTTCCGGCGGCGAGGCGGAATAGTGTGCGCTTTCGCATGCCGTTCAGGGTAGTTTGACCGTCCATGAGCACGCTGAAGGACCGCCTCACTGCCGACATGCGCGCCGCTCTCAAGGCGCGCGACGAGCTGACCACCTCCACCCTGCGGATGGCCCTCGCGGCCGTCGGCACCGCCGAGGTCGCCGGCAAGGCCAAGCGCGAGCTCACCGACGACGAGGTGCTCGCGGTGCTGACCAAGGAGGCGAAGAAGCGGCGCGAGGCCGCCACCGCCTTCGCCGAGGCCGGCCGGGGTGACCAGGCCGCCAAGGAGACCGCCGAGGGCGAGGTGCTGGACCGCTACCTGCCCAAGCAGCTCTCCGACGACGAGCTGGCCGAGCTGGTCGCGGGAGCGCTCGCGGCCGGCGGCTTCACCGGCAAGGCGCAGATGGGCCCGGCCATGAAGGCGGCCCAGGCCGCGGTGGCCGGCCAGGCCGAGGGGGGCCGGGTGGCCGCCGAGGTACGCCGACAGCTCGGCCTCTGATCCGCGTACGCGAAACGGGCGGGCACCCTCGAAAGGGTGCCCGCCCGTCGTTCGTGCGGAGGTCAGCCGCGGGGCTTAGGGGGTCGGCCCGGAGTCGGCGGGGTGGCGGGGCCGCCGGGGCCCGTGGTCCCGGGCGGGGTGCCGCCGCCGCTGCTCACCTGGATGGTGACCACGCCGCCCTTGATGGTCCGACCCTCCGGGCTGGTGCCGGCGGCCTTGCCCGCCGGGCAGCTCGACGGGACCTTGACGTCCGAGACGACCGCCTCGAAGCCGGCCCCGTTGATCCGGGACTTGGCGGCGTCCAGGTCCAGGCAGGTGACGCCTGGGATGGAGCGCTGGTCGCCCTCGGAGATCTTCTTGCCGGGTGGCTCGAAGTTGATCCGCTCCTTGCCCTTCATCGCGTCCCGCAGCGTCTCCCAGACCGGCGGGTTGATGCCGTCGGGCTCGTTGTGCTTCATCTTGACGTTGGTCTGCGGCCAGTCCGGGTCGGCCATGATGCCGGCGACCGCGTACTGCTTGGTCATCGCGACCAGGGCGGCGGTCTTCTCCGAGTCGGTGGTGCCGGACTTGCCGGCCACCGGCGCGTTGACGATCGTCTTGACCTGGCGGGCGGTACGGCTGTTGCCGCACTTGCTGGTGGAGGAGTTGTCGCCGACCGGGCAGCGGGCGGCATCGATGGCGGCCCGGGCCACCTCGGTGCTGACCCGCTTCTCGCAGCGCGGGTTGGCGATGTCGAGCTTGTTGCCCTCCGGGTCCTTGATCTCCTGCACCGGGATCGGCTCGCAGTACTTGCCGTCCGCGGCGAGGGTCGCGTACGCGTTGGCCAGCTCCAGCGGGGTGGTCTGCGAGACGCCGAGGGTGAACGCGCCCCACTGGTGCGCCGCGTCCTTGGTGCCGGCGAACTTGGCGTCGTTGGCGGCCCGGAACTGGATGCCGAGGCGCTTCGCCGCGTCGACCACGTTCTCCGCCCCGACCTGCTGCTGGAGCGGGACGAAGTAGGTGTTGGTCGACTGGGAGAAGGCGGTCCACATGTTCAGCACGCCGCCGGCCTTGCCGGTCGAGTTGGTCGGGCAGTAGAAGTGCGTGCCCGGGCAGGCGGCCGGGGAGCTGCTGTCGATGATGTATTCCGACTTGAACTTCTGCTGCGCGTTGATGGTGTAGCTGAGCGGGATGCCCTTCTCCAGGGCGGCCACGATGGTGAAGATCTTGAAGGTCGAGCCCGCCTGGTAGCCGGTGATGCCCTGGCCACCGGTGAGCAGCGGGTTGACCGTGTTCGGGTAGTTACCGCGGATCTTCCTCTTGGACTTCGCCGGGTCGCTGGAGATCTTGTTCTTCGGGTTCTTCGGATCGTCGATCTTGAAGGACCGGTTCACCGCGAGCGCCCGGACCCGACCGGTGCCCGGCTCCACCACGGCGACCATGGCGGCCTCCTTGGCGGTCTCCTTCTTCGCCTTGCGCACCGCCCGGTCCGCACCCCGCTGCGCCTGCGCGTCGAGCGTGGTGATGACGGTGTAGCCGCCGCTCTTGAGCCGCCGCTCCCGGTCGTACGTGGTCGAGCCGAACGTCTCCTGCTGCATCCACCAGCGGTAGAAGTAGTCGCAGAAGAAGCCCCAGCCCTTCTCGTTGGTGGAGACGCAGCCGTTCGGGGTGCGCTTGTCCTTCACCACCATCGGGGCAGCCTTGGCGGCGTCCGCCTCCTGCTGGCTGATGGCGCCGATCTTGACCATGTTGTCGATCACGTAGTTGCGCCGGTCGAGAGCGAGCGGGCGGCCGCTACGGGTGGTCGGGTCGTTGGTGGTCGGCGCCTTGACCATGCCGGCCAGCATCGCCGCTTCCTCGATCTTCAGCTTGCTCGGTGGCTTGCCGAAGTAGACCTGGCTGGCGGCGTAGATGCCGTACGCGCCGTTGCCGAACGAGGCGATGTTCAGGTAGCGCTCCAGGATCTCTTCCTTGGAGAACTCCTTGTCGATCTGGATTGCGTAGCGCATCTCGCGCAGCTTGCGGGCGCTGGTGTCCTCGGTCGCCGCGACCACGTCGGCCGGGTGGGTCGCCGAGTAGGCGATGGCCAGCCGGACGTACTGCATCGTCAGCGTCGAGGCGCCCTGCTGGGAGTTGGAGCCGGACTGGTTGTTGACGAAGGCACGGGCGACGCCGTTGAGGTCGACACCGTTGTGCTTGTAGAAGTCGTGGTCCTCGGCGGCGATGATCGCCTTCTGCATGACCGGCGCGATGTCGGCCAGCTTCACGTCCCGCCGGTTCTCGTCGTACATGGTCGCCAGCGGGGTCTTGCCGTCGGAGGCGAGCAGGTAGCTGATCTGCGGCGCGCGGGCCACGGTCAGCTCCTTCGGCAACGCGCCGAAGGTCTCGGCGCCGGCCTTCGCGGCCAAGCCGGACATCGCCACCGCGGGGAAGGCCGCCGCCGCGACCACCACGCCGGCCAACAGGCCACAGACAAGCAGCGATGCGGCGTTGGTGAAGACATTGTGGTCACGTTTCCGCATCCAGGTCACCTCGACAGGGTACGCGAGTAGGGAACGAGGGGCGCCGGGGCGTTCTTTCCCCATTTCCTGCGCGCGCCGACCTCGTTGTGCTAAACGCACGACCCCCGGTACGTGGTTGCGTGTGACCTGCCGCGAGTCTCCACCGAACGATGGAGCGTCCGCAGCGTTTTCACGTACCCGGGCCGGGTAAGCGGCGGGCGAAGGCCCGGGAAGCCGGGAGTGTCCGGAATGATGGATTTCGCCGACAACGTTGCGTAATCAGGCGACTACAGAGCATGATGGTGGCGGCGACAGGGCCACACGTCGTCCGTGCCTCCTTGGGGAAGGAACGGGCCGGACGGCCGGGGGGAATTCACGGCTGGTCGCACGAGGTCGGTAGGTACTGCAAGGGGGGACGTGTACACATGGGCATGATCACTGACTGGCCGTCACTGGCGGCGTGTCAGAACGGGGACCCGGACGCGTTGTTCGTACAGGGCGCCGAACAGAACGTGGCAAAGAGGATCTGCCGGAGCTGCCCAGTTCGGTACGAGTGCCTGGCCGACGCGCTCGACAACCGGATCGAGTTCGGGGTGTGGGGTGGCATGACCGAACGCGAACGCCGGGCGCTGTTGCGCCGGCACCCGCAGGTGACGAGCTGGCGCAAGATGTTCGAGGCCGCGATGAAGAAGAACGCCAAGGACAAGACCGGCAAGGACAAGGTCCTGGTCACCGCCGCCGGCTGACGCCGGTCACGGCCGGCTGATCGCCGCGCCGATCGTCCGCAGCCCGTCGACGTCGTGCACGTCGGCGGGCTGCGCCGTCACCGACACCGCCGGCACCGTCGGGAACGCCTCGGTGAACCGGGTCGCCACCTGCCGTTCGCGGACCGCCTGCTGGGCCAGCGCGGCGTGCGCCCGCAGCACGTCGACGGTTGCGTCGTGCCCGCCCAGCTCCGCCAGCCGTGTCGCGGCGGCGACGCTCTCGGCCGCGCCCAGGTCGGGCACCGCCGGCCGGTGCACCCGGTTGAGCACCAGGCCGGCCAGCGGCATCCGCTCGTCGCGCAGCCGGCCGGCGAAGTAGGCCGCCTCCCGGACCGCGTCCGGCTCCGGCGCCGCGACGAGCAGGAAGGCCGTCTCCCGGGCCTGCAGGATGCGGTACGTCTGCTCCGCCCGCTGCCGGAAGCCGCCGAACATCGAGTCCAGCGCGGCGACGAAGCCGGAGAGGTCGGTGAGCAGTTGCGCGCCGAGCACCTTCTGCACCACCTTGGAGAACATCCCGAAGCTGGCGGTGACGAGGCTGAACATGCTCCGCCCCCCGCTGCGCGCCGGCGCCAGCAGCAGCCGCAGCATCCGCCCGTCGAGGAAGCGGGAGAGCCGGGCCGGGGCGTCCAGGAAGTCCAGCGCGGAGCGGGACGGCGGGGTGTCCACCACGATCAGGTCCCACTCGCCGCGGGCATGCAGCTGGCCCAGCTTCTCCATCGCCATGTACTCCTGTGTGCCGGCGAAGGTCGAGCTCATGGCCTGGTAGAAGGGGTTGGCGAAGATCTCCGCCGCCTTCGCCGGATCGGTGTGCTGGAGCACTACGTCGTCGAAGGTGCGCTTCATGTCCAGCATCATGGCGTGCAGCTCGCCGCCGCTGGCCTCGACGTCGAGCCCCTTGACCTGGCGGGGCGTGTTGTCCAGCTCGGTCAGGCCGAGCGACTGGGCCAGCCGGCGGGCCGGGTCGATGGTGAGCACCACCGTCCGCCGGCCGTGCCGCTCGGCCGCCCGCAGGGCGAGCGCGGCGGCCGTGGTCGTCTTACCCACACCGCCGGCGCCGCAGCACACGACGATCCGCACGCCGGGATCGGCGAGGATCTGGTCGACGTCCAGCCGTGGCGCCGCGTCTTCGGAAGGCACCAATCGAGCGTATCGGGCCGGTGGGGTCCGCGCGCCCGTGCCGAGGTCAGGTGTGAGTCAATCGGCCCGGCCGAGGAGTTCGGCGAGCCGATCCAGCCCGGCCCGGTCCACCCCGTCGGGGAGCAGCGGCAGTTCGGTCAGGGGCAGCCCCAGCTCCATCAGGTCCGTCCGGAGGGAGTCCTCCAGCTCGCGCCGGATCTGCTGGTCCCGTGCCTCGCCGGCCAGCCCGGCCACGGTGGCCCGGTCGGCCGGCAGCCCGGCGGCGAGCAGCCCCCGCTTCAGCTCGGCCTGGGTGACCTCACGCCCGGCCGGCACCGGCGGCCGGGCGCCGTTGACGATCACCCGCCCGACCGGGAAGCCCAGCAGGGTCAGCTCGGCGATCGCGTCGACCGTCTCCTGGACCGGCATCTCCTCCAGCAGCGTGACCACGTGCACCGCGGTGATCGGGGAGCGCAGCAGCGCGGCCACCCCCTCGCTCTGGGTCTTGATCGGGCCGACCTTGGCCAGCCGGGCGGTCTCCGCGGTGACGTTGAGGAAGCGGCCGATCCGCCCGGTCGGCGGCGCGTCCAGCACCACCGCGTCGTACGCCCGGCGCTGGCCGGTGGTGCGGGTGGTCGCCTCCTTCACCTTGCCGGTGAGCAGCACGTCCCGCAGCCCCGGCGCGATGGTGGTGGCGAAGTCGATGGCGCCGAGCTTGCGCAGCGCCCGGCCGGCCGCGCCGAGCTTGTAGAACATGTCGAGGTACTCCAGCAGGGCCTCCTCGGCGTCCACCGCCAGGGCCCGTACCTCGCCGCCACCCGGGGCGTCGGTGAGGTGCCGCTCCTCGTACGGCAGCGGGTCGGTGCCGAAGAGCTGGGCGATGCCCTGCCGCCCCTCGACCTCGACCAGCAGGGTGCGCCGGCCGCCGTCGGCCAGGGCCAGCGCCAGGGCCGCCGCGACGCTGGTCTTGCCGGTGCCGCCCTTGCCGGTGACCACGTGCAGGCGGGCCGGCCATCCGGGGGAGGCCGGGTCGGCCGGCCGCTCTGCTGCTCGCACCCGTCGAGCCTATCCACCCGGCGGCGTCAGGCCACCTCGCAGACCCACCAACCCGTCTTCCGTACGACGGTGAAGCGCAGCGCCTGCTCGGCGACCTTCTCGTCGGCGGTGGTCATGGTGACCTTGGTGGTGACGGTGGCACGGTCCCCGGTCTGGTTGTCCACCTTCGGGCTGGCCCAGCGGAAGCGCGGGTTGGCGTAGCCGGCGGCATACTTGCGCACCTCGGCCACCTTGGCGTCGAGCTTCTCCTGGTCGCGGGAGTCCGAGCAGACGTAGTCGGCCGCCTTCTTGGCGTCCTGGTCCCGGTAGACGGCGGTGAGGAAGTTGTCCACCGCGACCGCCGGCTCCTTGGCGCCCTCGCCGTCCTCGGTGTTCCGCAGCGCCAGGAAGGCGGCCGTCCCGCCCCCGCCGCAGAGCAGGAGAGCGCCGGCCAGTACGAGCGAGGCGATGAGCAGGCCGCGCCGGCGCCGGGCCACCGGCGCCTGGTACGCGGGGTAGGCGGGCGGGGGCGGCGGGATGGTGCCCGGCCCGGCCTCGTCGGGGGCGGTGTCGCCCGGCGCGGGGGTGGCCGGCGATCCGGTCGCTCCGTCGTTCGGCGGTTGGGTCATCTGGTCCCCCGGGGGATGGGCATCCTCGCCGCCGCTGGGCGTGGAAGAGGGTTCGGGCGCGGCGGGCGACGTCGCTCGCCCGTCCGAGGCAGAAGGGTAGCGGTCGACGGGTCCTTCCGTGGCGCACCGTTCACGAGCCGTGGGCCCGCGTCGTCACGTTCCGGACGGGGCATGTGTCGCATATGTGACTCCAGGTGATCAACCATGCGCGTCTCGTTGTGGCCGTCTGGGCTGCGGTCCTACGTTCGGTGCCGGCGGGGGAGCGGGTCGGACAGTCGGTCCGGTCCGGACGGCGGTCAGTTCATGTTTTGAGGCCCGGAGGCAAGTGCATGCGCGACGCGGACAACATCGCTCGAGCCCAGTTCCCGCCCGGCGACCGGGCGGGCCGGCTCGCCGACCGGGGGGACGCGGACGGGCCGCTCGGCGGTCTCCCGGTGAACGAGCGGTCGTACCGCCGGTGCGCCGAGCCGAACGAGGTGCTGCGCGTCCTGAGCCACGCGGGCGGGCGGGACGAGGACGAGCCCGGCTACGTCATCCACCTGCCGATCCGGGTGGCCGACCTGTCGGCGGCCACCGCCCTGGCCGGCACGGTGGCGGTCTCGCTGGCCTTCCTGCCCGAGCTGGACGCCGGGGATACCACCGTCTCGACCGCCGACGACCAGAACAACCGGCACCGGGTCTTCTGCGACCTGCTGCTGCCCGACAAGTCCCGCTGCCCGCAGCCGTACGACCACGAGGGCCCGTGCGGGGAGGTGCCGACCGCCCCCGAGCAGCGTCCCGCGCCCCGGCCGACGCCCAAACCGTAGGCTGTGCCTGGAAACCAGTCCACGCAGGCAAGGGAGCCTTCCACCGATGCAGAAGTGGGAATACGCCACGGTCCCGCTGCTGGTCCACGCGACCAAGCAGATCCTCGACAACTGGGGCGAGGACGGCTGGGAGTTGGTCGCCGTGGTCCCCGGCCCGAACCCGGACCAGCTGGTCGCCTACCTGAAGCGTCCGAAGGGCTGACGGGCATGAGCAACGGGCCTCACGCCAAGCTGGCGGAACTCGGGCTGGCCCTGCCCGAGGTCGTGCCGCCGGTGGCCAGTTACGTGCCGGCGGTGCAGTCCGGCCAGCACGTCTACGTCTCCGGTCAGCTGCCGATCGCCGAGGGCAAGCTGCTCGCCACCGGCAAGGTCGGCGCCGGCGTCTCCGCCGAGCAGGCCAAGGACCTCGCCGAGCGGTGCGCGCTGAACGCCCTCGCGGCGGTCGACGCCCTGGTCGGCCTGGAGAACGTCGTCAAGATCGTGAAGCTGACCGGCTTCGTCGCGAGCGCGTCCGGGTTCACCGGCCAGCCCGGCGTGATCAACGGCGCCTCGGACCTCTTCGGCGCGGTCTTCGGCGAGGCCGGCCGGCACGCCCGCTCCGCGGTCGGCGTCGCCGAGCTGCCGCTCGACGCCCCGGTCGAGGTCGAGGTCATCGTCGAGGTCGCCTGACCGGCCCCGTCACCCTCCGTCCCCGCGATCTTGCACCTCTCGCCCCTGGCGAAAGCCCCGAACGGGCACGAATCAGTGGCCCTGACTGCAAGATCGCGGGGAGTGGCGGGCGGGGTCGTACGATCGCTGCCATGGGCGGGCATGTGACCGGGGCCGCGGCTGCGCTGGCCGACGAGCTGCCGGGCTGGGTGACGTTGCTGCGGGCGCCGAACCCGGGGCCGATGACGCTCGACGGCACCAACACCTGGGTGCTGCGCGTCCCGGGCGGGGAGTACGCGGTCGTCGTCGACCCGGGGCCCGCCGACGAGGAGCATCTGGCCGCGATCGCGGCGCACGGGCCGGTCGGGTTCGTGCTGATCACCCACAGGCACCCGGACCACACCGAGGGCTCGGCCCGCCTGCGCGACCTGCTCGGCGGTGTCCACGTCCTCGCCGCCGACCCCGCGCACACCATCGGCGGCGAACCGCTGACCGACGCGGGCGAGCCCTTCGGCGGCTTCGGGCTGAAGATCCACCTGCTCAACACTCCCGGGCACACCGCCGACTCGGTCTGTTTCCTGGTCGAGCACGGCGACGAGCGGGTGGTCCTCACCGGCGACACCATCCTGGGCCGGGGCACGACCGTGGTCGCCCACCCCGACGGTCATCTCGGTGACTATCTGACCAGCCTGGAGCTGCTCTCGACGTACCGGGGGATCCCGGCGCTGCCGGGGCACGGCCCGGCGCTGGCCGACTGCGGGGCCGCCGCCGAGTTCTATCTCGCCCACCGCCGCGCCCGGCTCGACCAGGTCCGGCAGGCGGTCGCCGAGGGTGCCACCACCGCGCCCGAGGTGGTCGCCCGGGTCTACGCCGACGTCGACCGGTCGCTCTGGTGGGCCGCCGAGTGGTCGGTCCGGGCCCAACTGGAGTACCTCGGGTTCGCCTCCCGGGAATCCGGCACCGGGGTCACGGAGTTGGAGCAGCCGTGACCTGCCCCGTGTGCGGCACCGTCGCCGTGCCCGGCGCCCGCTTCTGCCACAACTGCGGCGCCGCGCTGCCGGCCGCCGCGACCCTGCCCGCCGCCGAGCGGCGGGTCGTCACCGTGCTCTTCGGCGACCTGTCCGACTTCACCTCCTGGTCGGAGGACCTGGACCCGGAACGGGTCGGCGCGGTCACCGACCGGGTGCTCGCCGCGCTCGCCGGAGCGGTCAAGACCTTCGGCGGCCACGTCGACAAGCTCACCGGCGACGGCATCATGGCGGTCTTCGGCGCGCCGGTCGCGCACGAGGACGACGCCGAACGGGCGGTCCGCGCCGCGCTGTCCATGCAGCGGGCGGTCCGCCGGGTGCTCGACGACGAGCGGGGCGGCGGAGCGCCGCTCGGCCTGCGGGTCGGCCTGAACACCGGCGACGTGATCGCCGGCATCCAGGCGGCGATCGAGTACACCGTCATCGGCGACACGGTGAACACCGCCGCCCGGCTCGCCGACGCCGCCGCCGTCGGCGCGGTCTACGGCGGCGCACGCACCTCCGCCGCCACCCGGCACGTCGCCTCCTGGCGGGCGCTGCGCCCGCTGCGGCTCAAGGGCAAGCGCGAGCCGGTGGAGGCGTACGAACTGCTGGGGCTCCTGGACGCCCCGGGTACCCGCTCGGGCCTCGGCGACGAGGCGCCGTTCGTGGGCCGGGAGACCGAGATCGGCCGGGTCGCCGGCCGGCTCGCCGAGGTGATCGACCGGAGCGAGCCCCGGGTGCTGCTGATGACCGCCGAGGCGGGGATCGGCAAGTCCCGCTTCGCCGCCGAGGTGGAACGCCTCGCCGCCGGCTACGACGTCGGCGCCGGCCGGTACGCCGCGCACACCGGCGCCCGGGTCCTCTCCGTCCGCTGCGCCGCCTTCGGCGAGCGGCGTCGGCTCGCCCCGCTGGCCGACCTGGTCCGGGCCGCGGTCGGCCTGCCCAACGACACGTCCACCGCGCTCACCCGCCCGGCCGTGGAGGAGCGGCTGCGCCGGCTCGGCCAGCGGCTCGGCCGGCAGGGCGGCACGCCGCTCGCCACCGACCAGCTGCTGGCCCTGCTCGGGTACGCCGAGCTGCCCGGCGGGCACGGCAGCGCCACCGACAACGGGGAGTGGACCGTCGGCGGCGCGCCCGCCGACGCCGAGGCGGTGCCGAACGCGGTCGCCGGCCTGCTCAGCGCCCTGGCCACCGAGGCGCCGCTGGTGATCGTCGTGGACGACCTGCACGACGCCACCGCCGAGACGATCAGCGCGCTCGGGTTGACGCTGTCCCGGCTCACCGGCCCGGCGCTGGTGCTGCTGCTCGGCCGGCCGGAGCTGGTGCGCACCGCGGGGGCGCTGACCCGGGTCGCCGACGCCGAGGTGCACGCGCTGCCCCCGCTGCGCGGCGCCGACGCCGCCCGGCTGCTCACCACCTACCTCGGCGGCGGCCGGCTGCCGCAGGCCGACGCGGACCGGCTGCTCGCCACTGCCCAGGGCAACCCGTTCTACCTGGCCGAGCTGGTCACCCTGCTGATGGAGCGGGGCGCGCTCACCGCGGTCGCCGAGCGGGGCGCCGGCAGTCCCGGCGGCTGGCGGCTGGTGCCCGGCTCGCTGGGCAGCCGACTGCTCTCCCGCGACCTGGCCGCCGTGCTCGCCGCCCGCATCGACGCGCTGCCGGCGGACGCCCGCTCGGTGCTGCGGGACGCCGCCGTGGTCGGCGACGCCGTGCCGACCGGCACCCTGGAGGCGCTCCGCGAGCTGCGCGCCGGGCGGGACGGCCGGCCCGCCGCGGTGGCCGCGGTCGAGCTGGAGCGGGCCGTCGAGGAGCTGCTGCAACGCCGCATGCTGCACCGCACCCGCACCGGGTACGCCTTCGCCACCCCGCTGATGCGGGAGGCCGCGTACGCCGGGGTGAGCAAGGCCGAGCTGGCCGAGCGGCACGCCGCGCTGGCCCGGTGGGCGGCCCCGGCGCCGGACAGCCCGGTCACCCCGCCGGGTGGCTTCACCGACCCGGCCCGGGACGACTTCGTCGCCGAGCACGTCGAGCGGGCCGCCGTGCTCGCCGACGCGGTCAAGCTCCGGCCGGACGCGCCGGCCCGCACGGTCGCCCCGCTGGGCGTGGCCGCGCTGGGCCGGGCCGTCCGCCGGTCGATGCACGCCGGCGAGCCGGCCCTCGCCGTCGAGTACGCCGAACGCGCCGCCGAGCTGGCCCGGGACGGGGTGCCCGCCGCCGACCGGGTGGTGCACGCCCGAGCCCTGCTCCAGGTGGGCCGCCCCGCCGACGCGCTCGCCTTCGCCGAGAAGATCGCGGCCAACGCCGGCGACGACGCGGCCACCCGGACGAGCGCGCTCCTGCTCGCCGGGCAGGCCCATCAGACCCTCGGCGACCAGGGTCGGGCGGTGACCTGCTGGCAGGAGGCGTTGCAGGTGGCCACCGCCGGCGGGCTGCCGACGCTGCGCGCCTCGGCGATGCGCCGGCTCGGGATGGCCGACTTCATCGCCGGCCGGCTCGGCCAGGCCAGCAGCCGCCTCGCCGCGTCGTACCAGGTCAGCCTCGCCGCGCAGGACCGGCGGGGGCAGGCCTGGTCGTTGCAGAACCTGGCCTGGGTGACCACCACCCGGGGGGACTTCGCCGGCACCGACGCGGTGCTCGGCCGGGCCGCCCGGCTCTTCGCCGAGCTGAAGGACCCGTACGGGCGGGCCTGGCTGCGCGGCACCACCGCGTTCGCCCGGCTGCTCGCCGGCCGGCTAAACGAGGCGTGCCGGCTGGCGAACGTCTTCCTGCCCTTCGGCGAGCGGGTCGGCGAGGCGTGGGCGGTCGGCACGCTGCGCGCGGTCGAGGCGTTCGCCGGCGCCGAGCTGGGCGAGATCGCCGAGGCGGACCGGTCGGCCCGCCGGGCGTACCGGGACTTCGCCGAGGTCTCCGACGACTGGGGGCGCGGCTTCGCCCTGGTGGTGCGGGGTGTGGTGGCGCGTGGCCTGGGCGAGCCGGAGCACGCCGCCGACCTGCTCACCGACGCCCTCGCGTACGCCGAGCGCACCTCGCACCCGCTGCTCACCGGGATGGCCGGCACGCTGCGCGGCTTCGTCGCGCTGGACATGGGCGACTGCGAGACCGCCGAGCGGGACGCCCGGGCGGTGCTGACGGCCGTCGAACCGCACAACCCGCAGGCGCCGGCCCAGGTCGCGCCCCGGGTGCTGCTGGCGACCGCGCGGCTCGCCGCCGGCGACTCGGCCACCGCGGTCGGGCTGCTCGCCCCGGTGGCCACCACCGCCGCGAACGCCCCGACGCTGCTCTTCTCCCGCCGCCAGACGATGGCCCGGTACGCCTCCGCCCTGCTCGCCCACGGTCAGCGGGAGCAGGCGCTGGACTGGGCCCGCCGGGCCGTCGCCGCCCCCGCCGAGGACATGCGCAGCAAGGTGATCGGGGCGAGCGTGCTGGCCGAGGCGCTGGCCGCCTGCGGTCGGCCCGTCGAGGCGCTGGCCTGCGCCGAGGAGGCGGTCCGGCTGGCGTACGCGACCGAGCAGCGCAGCGAACGCGCCGCCGCCGACGCCCTCCGCGCCCGCCTGACCCCCACCCCCTGACCCCGGCCGCCCCACGCCCCCCCGCGCTTGAGCGCACTTTCCGAGAAGGAGTGGCTATTCCAGTGCGGATAGCCACTCCTTCTCTGAAAGTGCGCGCCAAAGGGGTGGGGGTGAGGGAGAGCGGCAGGTCTGGCGGTTTCGGGGATGTGCGCGTCGGTGGGGGCGGTTAGCGTGTCCTTCCACGCGGTCGGTCACCCGGCCGCGCCCTGGGGGTGGGGAGGACAGATGAGGCTGCCGCGTTCCGGCGCCGGCTGGACGATCGCGGTCTTCGGCGTGCTGGCGCTGCTGCTCGGCGCGCTCGGGTTGGTCTGGCCCGAGGCGCAGTTGCGGATGCTCGGCTTCGAGGTGCCCGCGCGGCGGGCGGCCGGCGACTACACCGGCACGTTCCTCACCGCCTCCTCGATGGCCTCGTTCAACATGGGCGTCTACTACCTGCTGGCGGTCGCCACCGAGTGGCGGGCCTTCTACCGGTTCACCGTCGTCTTCCGGCTGGTCACCTTCACCGTCTTCACCCTGATCGTGCTGGCCGACGTCGCGCCGGACCGCTTCTTCGGCGTCGCTGCATGGGAGGGGCTGGGGGCGCTCGCCACCGCCGTCGGCCTGCGCTGGGACGCCCGCCGGGCGGTCGCGCCGACATCCGTCGATGGCCCGGACGGCGTCGGGCCGGGTGCCGGTGAGAGCGCCGGTCCCGCACCGGCCGCCGGTACGGTCCGCTGAGCGCTCCGGCGGGACGGGTATTTTCAGAGCTGTGACCGAGACCCCGCCCGGCGCCCTCCGGCTGCCCATCGTGCCCGGTCTGACCGATCTGCAGGTGTTCGCCCGGGGTGGTTACGCGACCGTCTACCGGGCCACGCAGATCTCGGTGGGGCGCGAGGTCGCCGTCAAGGTGGAGAACCGCACGCTGGACAGCGAGCGGGACCAGGCCCGGTTCCTGCGGGAGGCGCGCGCCGCTGGGAAGATGTCGTCCCACCCGCACGTGGTGGACCTCTTCGACGTCGGGGTCACCGTCGACCAGCACCCTTATCTGATCATGGAGCTCTGCGACGGCTCGTACGCCGAGCGGATGCGGACCTCGCCGCTCGGCCCGGCGGAGACCCGCGACCTCGGCATCAAGATCGCCGACGCGCTGGCCCACTCCCACGCGGCCGGGGTGCTGCACCGCGACGTCAAGCCGGCCAACATCCTGCACTCGCACTTCAACCCGGCGGTGCTGGCCGACTTCGGGCTGGCGGTGCTGGCCGAGGTGCGCGACGCCTCGGTCACCCTGGAGGTGCTCACCCCGGCGTACGCCCCGCCGGAGATGTTCAGCCACAGCCCGCCCTCGCCGGCCGTCGACGTGTACGCGCTCTGCGCCACCCTCTACGCGGTGATGCACGGCCGCCCGCCGCGCTGGCAGTCGGAGCGGAACCCGAGCCTGGTCACCGTGCTGGAGATGTTCAACCAGCCCATCCCGGAGCTGCCCGGGGTGCCGACCGAACTGGTCGACGTGCTGCGCGCCGGGATGTCCAACGACCCGGGCGCGCGTCCCTCCGCGCTCGAGCTGCGGGACCTGCTCACCGCCCTGCCGCTCGGCGCGGTCCCGTCCCCGGTCAGCGGGGCGCCGGTGAGCGGAGCGCCGATCTCCGGGGGCCCCTCCGGGCCGTACCCGGTGGACCGCTCCGGCCCGCCGCGGCCGGTGCCCGAGGACGCCCACCCGACCGTGCCGCACGGGCGACGCCGGCGACGGCGGTGGTTCCTCGGCGGCGCCGGGGTCCTCGCCCTGGCCGCCTCGGCGAGTGCCGGTGCCTGGGTCGCCGGCAACGCCGCGTCCGTGGCCGCCCCCACGCCGACGCCGACCGCCACCGCGTCCACGTCGCCGGCCGCGTGGGGCTCGCTGCCGGGCTGCGTCGCCGGTTCGTCCATGTTGACCCTGCCCCCCGGGGCGCACTGCGCGTCGGGGCTGGAGTGCTTCGGGCCGGTGCGGTTGCGCGGCGACCGGGCCGTGGCGCCGCAGGTGTCCTGCGACGGACGGCACACCTGGGAGGCCTATGTGGAGGGTGAGCTGCCTCCCGCGCTGGTCGGCGCCGGGCACGCGGCGGTCAGCGCGGACCCGGCCGTCCGCCGGGTCTGCAACGCGCGGACCTTCCGGCTCACCAGCGGGCTGGCCTACCCCACCGGCTGGAACCTGGAGGTCCTGCCGCCGAGCGGCACGGACACCGGCCGGACGTACCGCTGCCTGGCCGGCAAGGGCGTGGACGCGCTCGCCTCGCCCACCCTCATCGGTCCCTGAGTTCGTCCAGCTCCTCCAGTTTCGCGCGGACGGCCGCGCTGTCCAGCGCGTCGAGGGTGTCCGCGTCGAGCACCGGGGGGCCGGCGTCCGGCGGCCCCGGCGGGGTGACGCCCGGCGTCGGGGGCTGCTCGCGCAGGGCGGCCACGGCGGTGCCGGCGACCGTGGCCAGCAGCACGCAGAGCAGCGCCAGCCCCACCGTCAGGATGTTGGCGGGGTGCCGCACGAGCAGGATCACCAGCACCGCGACGGCGGCGAGCGACGCGACCGCCGCCACGGCGCGCGGGTCCGGCCTGAGGATTCGTCCCACCCGACAAGCATCTCCGGGTGGGACGCGCTGTCAATCCGCGCACCGGTGGGTCACGACCGCGGATCCGCCGGCCACCCGGTGCGATGATCCGACCACTTCGTCCGAAGGAGGAACGCCGATGCGCCGGACGTCCCGGATCGTCGTCGCACTGCTGGTGTCGGGCCCGCTCGGCGCCTGCGGGTCGGGGGTGCCGCCGGAGTCGGGCGGGCCGACGTCCGGGCCGGAGCCGGACTGGTTCGAGGAGGTCGGCTCCTGAGTGGCGAAAGGATGCAAGATAGCGTCGACAATGAAAATTTCGTTACATCGTCCGGATAATTGGTCGCTTTGGTGGCGTTTCGCCGGGCCGCGATCATTGTCCGCCGCCCCTAGGGTGACGGAGGTCGAGGGTCACCTCGACAATCCCCGTCCTCCACCGGAAGGCAGCACATGCCACGTACTTCCCGGTCCCTGGCCGCGGCAGGAATCGCCGGCCTCTTCCTCGCCGGATCGGCGGTCGCGCCCGCAACCGCGTCGCCCGTCACCGCCGGCTGGGGTCGACCCACCACAGCGGACCGCACCAGTCCCGCCGAGGCCCGGCGGGTCGACCGCGTGCCCACCCCCAAGCTCGACTGGTACGCCTGCTACGGCTACGCCGAGTGCGCGACCACCCGATTGCCGCTGGACTACGACCAGCCCAAGGGGGCCACCACCGAGATCGCGCTGCTCCGGGTCAAGGCCCGCGACCAGCAGAGCCGGATCGGCAGCCTCTTCCTCAACCCGGGCGGCCCCGGCGGCTCCGGCACCGACATCGCGCTCGCCGCGCCGTACTTCCTCTCCGACGAGCTGCTGGACCGCTTCGACATCGTCGGCGTCGACCCGCGCGGCGTCGCCGCCAGTGACAACGTCAAGTGCTTCCCGTCGGTCAAGGACCAGACCAGGGCGTACGCCGGGCTGAACGTGGCGTTCCCGTGGACGAAGGCCGAGGAGAAGGCGTACGTCGACTCGTCGAAGGCGGTCGGTCGGGCCTGCTCCACCACCGGCAAGCCGCTGACCGGGGCGATGTCCACCGCCGAGGTCGCCCGGGACATGGAGGTGCTGCGCCGGGCGGTGGGCGACAAGAAGCTCAGCTACCTCGGCTTCAGCTACGGCACCGCGCTCGGCCAGTACTACGCCAACATGTTCCCGGACCGGGTCCGCGCGCTGGTCGTCGACGGGGTGCTCGACCCGAACGCCTGGGTCGGCCAGGGCAAGACCCGCGGCGACCTCCAGGAGACCCGGCTGCGCAGCGCCGACGGCGCGTACCGGGCGCTGCACGAGATCCTGCTCCGCTGCGACAAGGCCGGCGAGCAGGCGTGCCCGCTGGCGGCCGGCGACCCGGTCGCCTCGTACGAGCTGGTGGCGCAGCGGCTGCGCAAGAAGCCGGTGGTGATCGACGACCCGGACGCGGGCTCGTTCACTGTCAGCTACGCCGACTTCGTCGGCGCCAGCCTCAGCTCCCTCTACAGCCCGTACGGCTACGCCGACATCGCCTCGATCACCGCCGACCTGCTGGTGCTCACCGATCCGGGAGCGGCCACCGCGGCCCGCCTGGCGCAGGCCCGCACGGCCGTCGCCAAGCGCGCCGAGCAGGCCCGGCAGCAGCGCCGGTACGACTTCCCGTACAACAACGGGCTGGAGACCTTCCTCGGTGTCGACTGCACCGACGCGTACCACCCGACGGACGCGGGTGCCTGGCCGGCGCTGACGGCCAAGGAGGACAAGCGGGCCCCGTACTTCGGGCGGGCCTGGGGCTGGAGCGCCGCGCCGTGCGCCCGGGACACCTGGACGGTGCGCGACGAGGACGCCTACACCGGTCCGTTCAACCGGAAGACCAGCGCCCCGGTGCTGGTGGTCGGCAACTACTGGGACCCGGCCACCAACTACGACGCGGCGGTCAGCTCGGCGAAGCTGCTGCCGAACAGCCGGCTGCTCAGCAGCGACAGCTGGGGGCACACTGCCTACGGGACGTCCGCCTGCGTGACCGGCGCCGTCGACGCCTACCTGCTCAAGGGCACGTTGCCGAAGAAGGGCACCCTCTGCACCGGTGATGTGCAGCCCTTCGTCGAGGTGCCGGCTGAGCCGGAGACGTCGCGGGCCGCCGCGCCGAAGAACGCGCTGGCCGCCGAGGGCGAGCCGGCCCGGGGCGAGCCGAAGCGGTTGCCGCCGGTCGTCGCGCCGCGGCCCGCCGTGGGGACGCTGACCGTGCGCTGACGGTGCGCTGAAGGACGCCGGGGTACGGCGGGCGATCGGGTCGCCTGTCGTACCCCGGTCACTTTTCACGCCGTCCCAATGGCCACCGAAGTGGTGGGAAACCGCTACTCTCGGTGTCCCGCCGGCCGTGTCCGTCAGCGAGGTAGTTCGATGAACGACAGCTCCTCCCCGAGGTTCCGCTCGATCGCGACCACGCTGGCCGTGGCGCTGACCCTGACGCTGGCCGCCGCGGCCGGTTGCGACAACCGGCAGGATCCGCCGCTCCCCTCGGTGCTGGACAAGTTGCGCGAGTCGCACCTCGACGGCCAGCCGAAGATCAGGATCGGGGTGGCGGCCACCGAGCCGCTGATGGGCGAGCTGCGCAACGGCACCTACGTCGGCTTCGACGTCGAGATCGCCCGGTACATCGCCGCCTCGCTGGGTTACGAGGGCGACCAGCGGATCGACTTCGTCTCGCTGGCCACCGAGGACCGCATCCCGGCCCTCCAAGGGGGCGTGGTCGACCTGGTCGTCTCCAGCTTCTCGATCACCGAGGAGCGCAAGAAGCAGGTCGGTTTCGCCGGGCCGTACTTCGTCACCACCCAGGAGGTGATGGTCCCGAACCGGTTGAAGGACAAGATCCGCACCATCGAGGACCTTCGCGACCCGGCGTACAAGATCTGCACCAGCGGCGGCTCCACCACCGAGGCCGAGCTGGAGAAACACCAGGTCAAGGCGCTGGTGGTAAAGCGGGTCGGCGACTGCGTCAACGGCATCCGCGAGGGGCGGTACGACGCGGTCAGCTCCGACGAGACCATCCTCGCCGGCTTCCTCTCCCAGTACCCGACCGAGTTCGAGATCGTCGACATGCCGTTCGGCACCAGCGAGACGCTCGGCATCGGGGTGCCGATCGGCGATCCGGCCCTGCGCGACCTGGTCGCCTTCTTCCTCGACAAGAGCTATCAGCAGGGGCGCAGCGGGATCAGCAGTCCCTGGCTGACCGCGTACAACCGGACGCTGGGGCCCTGGATGAAGGGGCCGAAGTCGCAGCCGCAGCCGCTGGACGTACCCAAGCTGGTCGACTTCGACGACAAGGCGCCCCGGCGGTGAGCGCCCCGGCGGTGCCCGCCCAGCGTGACGTGGGCCCCGCCGGGCCGGCGCGGGAGGGGAGCGACCCGGCCGAGCGGCGGGCCCGGGCGAGCCAGTCGTTCTGGACGGCCGTGGTCGGCGTGCCGGCGATCTTCTCCGTGCTCCGGCTCGGCGTCGAGGCCGGCGGCGAACTTCAGACCACCCTGCTCCTGGTGGCGAACGTCGGCCCGGTGAACCTGCTGGCCGGCTTCCTCACCACGGCCGCCCGCCTGCTCTCCACCGGCCTGGTCGCGGTCTTCGCGCTCGGCGCGGTGCTCCGGGTGAGCGTGGAGCGGATGCCGGCCGGGATCCGCCGGCCGCTCTTCGCCCGCTGGGTGGACATCACCCCGGCCTGGTTCGTGGTCGCCAGCTTCCTGCTCGCCCTGGTCACCTGGCAGCTGCTCTACCTGCCGCTGCTGGTCCCGGCGTTCGTCGCCGCCTTTCAGCTCACCCCGGCTCGGCTGCACGAGCAGATCGCCCCCCGGCTGCTGCTGCTCGCCGCCCTGTTCGTCGGGTACGCCTGGCTGCTCGCGCCGACCCTGCGGGACGCCTGGCGGCAGGAGGAGCTGCTGGCCCTGCTGTTGCTCGTCGCGCCGCCGCTGCTCGCGCTCGGCGTCACCGGTCCGCTGCCGGCGGCGGTGATCCGGCCACTGGCCTCGCTGACCGAGGCGGCCGTGCTCGCCATGCTGGTCTGGGCCGCGCTGCCGGTGATCAGCACGCCGGTGCTGCCGCTCACCGTCACCACCGTGGAGTCGACGCCCGGCGTCACCGAGGACGTCCGCGGGCACGTGGTGACCGTGGACGACGTCAACGTGGTGCTGCTCCAGGAGCGCGGCGGCGTCCGCTACGTGCCGGTGGACCAGGTGCGCGCCCAGGTGCTCTGCCCCAGCGAGGAGGAACTGCCCCGGCACCGGCTGCGCATCCGCGACTTCCACGTCGAGGATTCGCTGCTGGAGGGGACGGGCCGGCGGGTACGCCCGGTGCACCGCATCGACGCCGCCTGCCGCGCCGTGCGCTGAGGCGCCCGGAGGGGCCACCACGGGTACGACCGGCCCGCTCGGCGCCCGGGCCCGGCGTCGCCCCGCCGGCCCCGGGCGCGCGGCCGGTCAGCCGAACGCGGTGGTGTAGTACCGCACCCGGTAGAAGCGGGCACCGCTCTTGCTGTGGTTGCCGGAGCTGAAGTGGATGGTGCGGCTCCAGTCACCCTCGCCGGAGCCCGGCACCACCCAGGTCCGCACCCCGTTCGGCAGCCGGGTGTACGCCTTGACATGGTCGGCCCCGCTGACCTGGCTGGAGGTGAACTGCCAGCTGTTGCCGGCGTAGACCAGTTGCAGCGAGCGCACGTTGTACGACGAGGTGAAGAAGTAGCCGCTGCCGTCGTGGTCGGGCAGGATGTCGTGCCCGACCTTGGCCCGGCCCGCGCCGTCGCTGAAGGTCAGCTTCGTCCGGTACGACAACCGGGTGCTGGACCCGTTGCCGGTGATCCCGTAGAGGCGCACCTCACCGGTGCCCACGGCGATGACGAAGCCGTTCTGGTTGTAGATGACCCCGTGCGCGCCGGGGAAGCCGTAGAACTTGACGGCCCGGGTGCCCGGCTTGCCGCCGTTGGACGACGGCACGAACAGGTGCAGGCCGCCGCCGCTGGCCGAGCCGGTCGGCCCCTTGGAGGTGGCCACCACGATCGCCCCCTTGCCCTCGATCCGCTCGATCGAGTGCGGGTTGCCGTCCACCGCCGCCTGCCAGACGATCCCCCCGGTCCGCGAGGAGCCGATCGCACTCTCGTCGATCATCGCGGCCCGGCCCAGGTAGTCACCCACCCCGGAGGACGTCACCAGCATGACGTTGCCCCAGTTCGCGGTGCCCCGCCGCTTGACGTCGGAGAGGTTCGTCCACGTACCGGTGGTGCTCGGCGCCTTCCACAGCACCGTGCCGCTGCTCCACGCGGCCGGGTTGAACCTGAGAATCCGACCGCTGGCCTGCTCGGTCGCCATCACGTAGTGGGTCGCGGCCTCGGCCGGCCCGGCACCGAGCAGCCCGGCGGCCGGCGCGGCCACCGCCGCGCCCGCGAGCCCTCTGAGTACGGCTCTTCTGTCCATGACACCCTCCCCTGTGGTCTGTCACTGCTGATCGTGACAGTGGGGAGTCGTCGGATCACGGTGTCGGTCCGGCCACCCTTTCCGGTCCGGCACTGCCGGATCCACCCGGGTCAGTAGGACTTGTCCTGGCCGAGGACGTGCTGGGCGACGAAGTTGAGGATCATCTCCCGGCTGACCGGGGCGATCCGGCCGGCGCGTACCGCGCCGAGCAGGGTGGCGACGCCGTACTCGGTGGTCATGCCGGCCCCGCCGAGGACCTGTACGGCGGTGTCCACGGCCAGCGCGGCGGCCTCGCCGGCGGCGTACTTGGCCATGTTGCCGGAGATGCCGGCCTCCAGGTCGCGGCCGGCGTCGTACAGGGTGGCCGCCTTGTGGATCATCAGTCGGGCCAGTTCCACCTGCACCGCCGCGTGCGCGAGCGGGTGCGCCACGCCCTGGTGCGAGCCGATGCTCCGCCCGCCCCAGACCTTGCGGGTGGCGGTGTACTCGCTGGCCCGCTCGATGGCGTACCGGCCGGTGCCGGCGCCCATCGCGGCGACGGTGATCCGCTCCGGGTTGAGCCCGGCGAACAGCGCCGGCAGCCCGGCGTCCAGGGACTCACCGACCAGCGCGTCGGCGGGCAGCCGCACGTCGTCGAGGTAGAGCAGGAACTGGTTCTCCGGGGAGAGGATCTCCATGTCCAGTTTGGAGCGGGTCAGCCCCGGCGCGTCGGTCGGCACGATGAACAGCGCCGGCTTTAGTTTCTGCGGAGCCGCGTCCGCTGAGCCGGCACTGCCGTCTGCGCCGGCGACACGCGCCACGACCAGCACGTACTGCGCCTCGTCGACCCCGGAGATGTAGCACTTGCGGCCGGAGAGCAGCCAGTCGTCGCCGTCGCGGCGGGCCACCGTGCCGAGCCGGTGGAAGTTCGAGCCGGCCTCCGGCTCGGTGATCGCGAAGACGATCTTCTGGGTGCCGTCGGCCAGGCCGGGCAGGTGGCGCTTGCGCTGCTCGTCGGTGCCGTGCTTGTTGATCACCGTGGCGGCGATGGCCGGGGAGACCACCAGCAGCAGCAACGGGCAGCCGGCCGCCGCCAGCTCCTCGCAGACGAGGGCCAGTTCGGTGATGCCGCCGCCCCCGCCGCCGTACTCGGTGGGGATGTTGACGCCGAGGTAGCCGAGCCGGCCGGCCTCGCTCCACAGCTCGGTGGTGTGTTCCCCCGACTTCGCTTTCGCTACGAAATAGGAGTGACCGTACCTGCGGCCCAGCGCGCGGACGGCGTCGCGGAGCTGGTCCTGCTCGGGGGTGAGGTCGAAGTTCATCGCGGGTCCTCCTCGGGATTGACCACGGCCAGCACGGCGCCGGTGTCGACCTGGCCGCCGGCCGGCACCGGCAGTTCGGCGACCACGCCGTCGGTCGGGGCGAGCACGGGGTGTTCGAGCTTCATCGCTTCCAGGGTCAGCAGCAGGTCGCCGGCGGCGACCCGCTGACCGACCGCCACGTGCACCCGGCTCACCGCGCCGGGCAGCGGCGCCAGCAGCGACCCGGCCGCCAGCTCCGTGGTGGGCAGCGGGAACCGGGGCAGCTCGGTCAGGCTCGTCGCCCCGTCCGGGCCGTCCACGAAGACTGCCGACCCCACCCGGTGTACGCGGAACGCCCGGCGCACGCCGTCCACGTCGAGCACGACCCGGTCCGGGGTCGCCTCCACCAGCGCCACCGTCGGCGGCTGCCCGGACCGGTCGGCTCCGGCCCGTTCGGCCCCCGCCGACGGCCCGTCGGTCGATGTCACGCCCGGGTCGGTGTGCCACTGCGCCAGTGCGCCGGTGCGGTCCAGTCGGTAGCGCACCTCGATCTCGCCGCCGTCCGGCCCGGCGTAGCGGGTGACCTGCGAAAACGCCGGCACGTTCCGCCAGCCGGAGGGGAGCCCGGCGAGCACGCCCGCCTCGGCGCGGCGGGCGGCGGCCGAGGCGAGCGCGGCGGCCAGCGCCGCCAGCGGCCAACGGTCGGCGGGGAGCAGCGGGGCGAAGACCTCGGGGTGCCGGTCCAGGAAACCGGTGTCCGCCTCGGCCGCCGCGAACTCGGCGCTGCGCAGCACCCGGACCAGCAGGTCCCGGTTGGTGGCGACGCCGTGGAACTCGGCCCGGGCCAGCGCACCCGCCAGCGCCCGGACCGCCTCCGCCCGGGTCGGCGCCCAGGCGACCAGCTTGGCCAGCATCGAGTCGTAGTGCACGCCCACCGTCGAGCCGTCCGTCACGCCGGAGTCCAGTCGCAGCCCCTTCGTCGGGGCGAACGCCCCGGTCACCCCCGGGACGGCGAACCGGTGCAGGGTGCCGGTCGCGGGACGGAAGCCCTGGGCCGGGTCCTCCGCGCAGAGGCGTACCTCGATCGCGTGGCCGTCGGTCGGCGGGGTCGCCGCCACCGGCAGCGGCTCGCCCTCGGCGACCAGCAGTTGCAGCCGGACCAGGTCCAGGCCGGTGACCGCCTCGGTGACCGGGTGCTCCACCTGGAGTCGGGTGTTCATCTCCAGGAAGAAGAACTCGCCGGTCGGGGCGAGCAGGAACTCCACCGTGCCCGCGCCGACGTAGTCGACGGCCCGGCCGGCGACCACCGCCGCCTCGTGCAGCCGCTGTCGCACCTGCGGCCCGACGACGGCCGGGGCCTCCTCGACGATCTTCTGGTGCCGGCGCTGGATCGAGCAGTCCCGCTCGCCGAGGGCGACCACGGTGCCGTGGGTGTCGCCGAAGATCTGCACCTCGACGTGCCGGCCGCGCTCCACGTACCGCTCGATGAAGACCGTGCCGTCGCCGAACGCGGCGGCCGCCTCGCGGCGCGCGGAGGCGACGGCCTCGGCGAGGTCGGCGGCGTCGCGGACCACGCGCATGCCCCGCCCGCCGCCGCCGGCGGACGCCTTGACCAGCACCGGGAAGTCGGTGATCTGGTCGGGGTCGGTCCAGGTCGGCAGCATCGGCACGCCCGCCTCGGCGAGCAGCGCCTTCGCCTCCATCTTGTCGCCCATCGCGGCGATCGCCTTGGCCGGCGGGCCGACCCAGGTCAGCCCCGCGTCGGTCACCGCCGCGGCGAACTCGGCGTTCTCGGCGAGGAAGCCGTAGCCCGGGTGGACGGCGTCCGCGCCGGTCCTCCGGGCCGCGTCCAGGATCTTCTCGATCCGCAGGTACGTCTCGGCCGGCGTGTTCCCCGGCAGCCGGACCGCGTGGTCGGCCTCGGCGACGAACGGCGCGTCGGCGTCGGCGTCCGAGTGCACGGCGACCGTCTCGACGCCGAGCGCCCGGCAGGTGGCGAAGACCCGGCGGGCGATCTCGCCCCGGTTGGCCACCAGCAGTCGGGTGATCATGAGTGTGCCCCTCACATCCGGAAGACGCCGAAGCCGTCGGCGCCCTTCACCGGTCCGTTGTGGATCGCCGACAGGCAGAGCCCGAGGACGGTACGGGTGTCCCGGGGGTCGATCACCCCGTCGTCGTAGAGCCGGCCGGAGAGGAAGAGCGCGCCGGACTGGGACTCGATCTGCTGCTCGACCATCATCCGCATCGCCGCGTCGGACTCCTCGTCGTAGTCGCGCCCCCGGGCGGCGGCGGCCTGCCGGGCGACGATGGAGAGCACCCCGGCGAGCTGCGCCGGCCCCATCACCGCCGACTTCGCGTTCGGCCAGGTGAACAGGAATCGCGGCTCGTACGCCCGACCGCACATGCCGTAGTTGCCGGCGCCGTAGGAGGCGCCCAGGTTGACCGTCAGGTGCGGCACGGTCGAGTTCGAGACCGCGTTGATCATCAACGCGCCGTGCTTGATGATGCCGCGCTGCTCGTACTCGGTGCCGACCATGTAGCCGGTGGTGTTCTGGAGGAAGATCAGCGGAGTGTCGGCGGCGTTGGCGAGCTGGATGAACTGGGCCGCCTTCTGCGCCTCCTCGCTGAACAGCACGCCCCGGGCGTTGGCCAGTACCCCGACCGGGTACCCGTGCAGCTCGCCCCAGCCGGTGACCAGCGCCGTGCCGTAGGCCGGCTTGAACTCGTCGAACTCGCTGCCGTCGAGCACCCGGGACAGCACCTCGCGGGGGTCGAAGGGCACCTTGAGGTCGGCGCTGGCGATGCCGAGCAGCTCCTCCGGGTCGTACTTCGGTGGCTGCGGGACCGGGTTGCGCGGCGGCGGGCCCTGCTTGCGCCAGTTGAGCCGGCGCACGCACTGCCGGGCCAGCCGGATGCCGTCCCGCTCGTCCTCGGCGAGGAAGTCGGCCAGCCCGGACGTGGTGGCATGCATCGCCGCCCCGCCCAGCGACTCGTCGTCGGTGACCTCGCCGGTGGCCATCTTCACCAGCGGCGGCCCGGCCAGGTACACCTGCGAACGGTCCCGGATCATGATCACGTGGTCGGACATCCCCGGCACGTACGCGCCGCCCGCGGTGGCGTTGCCGAAGACCACGCTGACCGTGGGAATCTTCGCCGCGGAGAGCCGGGTCAGGTCGCGGAACACCCGCCCGCCCGGGATGAAGATCTCCGCCTGGGTGGGCAGGTCCGCCCCCGCCGACTCGACCAGGTTGACCATCGGCAGCCGGTTGGCCAGGGCGATCTCGCCGGCCCGTCGGGTCTTCGCCAGTGACCAGGGGTTGACCGCGCCGCCGCGTACCGTCGGGTCGTTGGCGACGACCAGGCACTCCACGCCCTCGACCACGCCGATGCCGGTCACCACGCTGGCCCCGACCGGGAAGTCGGTGCCGTACGCCGCCACCGGGGACAGCTCCAGGAACGGGCTGTCCGGGTCGAGCAGCAGCTCGATCCGCTCCCGGGGGAGCAGCTTGCCGCGCGCGTGGTGCCGGGTCACGTACTTCTCGCCACCGCCGGCCCGGGCCCGGTCCAGCGCGGCGTCCAGCTCGGCGAGGCGTTCCAGCAGGGCCTCCCGGTTGGCCCGGAAGGTGGGCGAAGCGGGGTCGAGCGTGCTGTCCAGTGTGCTCACAGGCCCATGCCCTTCGCGATGATCTCGTTCATGATCTCGGTGGTGCCGCCGCCGATGCCGAGGATCCGGGCGTCCCGGTAGTGCCGCTCCACCTCGGCGTCGCGCAGGTAGCCGAAGCCGCCGTGCAGTTGCAGCGCCTGGTCGACCACCTGGTCGCAGGCGGCCACCGCGACGTTCTTCGCCATTGCCACCTCGGTCACCACCGGCTCGCCCGCCGCGACCCGGGCGGCCACCTCGTGCACGTACGCCCGGGCCGCCTCGGCGCGGGTGTGCATCTCGGCGAGCCGGTGCCGGACCAACTGCCGGCTGGCCAGCGGGCGGCCGAACGTTTCCCGGTCCCGGCACCAGCGGGTGGCCAGCTCCACGCAGCGCTGCGCGGTCGCGTACGCCTGGGTGGCCAGCGAGAGCCGCTCCGCGGCGAAGTGCTGCATGATCGCGAGGAAGCCGGTGTTCTCCTCGCCGATCCGGTTGGTCACCGGCACCCGGACGTCGACGAAGGACAGTTCGGCGGTGTCCGAGCAGTGCCAGCCCAGCTTCTCCAGCCGGCGCCCGACGGTGAAGCCGGGCGTGCCCTTGTCGATGACCAGCAGGCTGAGCTCGCCGCTGCCCGGGAAGTCGGTGCAGACCGCGGTGGTCACGAAGTCGGCCCGTACCCCGCTGGTGATGTAGGTCTTCGAGCCGTTCACCACGTAGTGGTCGCCGTCCCGGCGGGCGGTGGTGCGGATCGCGGCGACGTCCGAGCCGCCGTCCGGCTCGGTGATCGCCAGCGCGCCGATCATCGTCCCGGCCAGGGTGGGCCGGACGTACCGGTCGACCAGGTCGTCGTCGCCCCGGAGCTGGCCGCCGCCGAGCCGGCCGCGGAGCAGGCCGCCGCTCTGGCCGCCGGCGGCGGCGACCATGTGCGGCAGCGCGATGCCGTGCGTGAAGAGCGCCGCGATCAGCCCCGACGAGCCGCCGGAGCGGATGATCTCCTCGGTGACGACGATCGAGTCGAACAGGTCGCCGCCGCTGCCGCCGACCGACTCGGGGAACCCGATGCCGAGCAGGCCGATCTTCGCGGCGGTGGCGTGCAGCGCGCGCGGCACCTCGCCGGCCCGCTCCCAGTCGGCCAGGTGCGGCAGCACCTCCCGGGTGACGAAGGCCCGGGTCAGCTCGCGCAGCTGGCGCCGTTCCGGAGTGTCCACGATGCTCATGCGCCGGCCTCCCCGACTCGTTCCGGTGACCCCGCCGGCAGGTGCGCGGGCAGGTCGACGACCCGGCAGCGCAGCAGCTCCCCGAGCGCCTTGGCCTGCGGGTCGAACCGCGTGGAGGCGGCCACGCCCTGCCCGAGCAGCCCCCGCACCACGAAGTTGACCGCCCGCAGGTGGGGCAGCTCGTACCGCTCGACGGTCAGCGGGGCGGTCTCCGGCAGCAGCTCGGCCAGCCGCTCGACGGTGAGCCAGCCGCGCAGCCAGGCGTACGTGGCGTCGGTGCGGGCCCAGACGCCCAGGTTGGCGTCGCCGCCCTTGTCGCCGGAGCGCGCCCCGACCAGTTCGCCCAGCGGCGCCCGTCGGGTCGGCCCGGTGCCCTCCGGCCGTGCCGCCGCATCGCCGGTGTCCGGTGCCGGCTCCGTGGCCAGCGCGGCGGTGGCGTCGGTCCGGGTCGGCGGCGGGATCGGCACCCGCTCACCGTCGGGCAGCACCGCGACGTGCTCGACCGCGTCCTGCGGCACCACGTCGGCGGTGAAGACGCCGTACGGGGTGGCGTCGCCGGGCAGCGTGGTCAGCGTGCAGCCGGGGTAGGAGGCGAGGGCCAGCTCCACCGCGGCCGCCGAGAAGGCCCGCCCGGCCCGTGCCTTGTCACCGTCGCGCAGGTGTACGTGCAGCAGCGCGCTCGCCGCCTCGGTGTCGGCCGCGTCCGGGTGGTCGGTACGGGCCAGCGTGAACTCCAGCCCCTCCTTGCCGACCGCCTCCTCGAGCTGCCCGCGCACCAGGGCCGCCTTGGCGGGGACGTCCAGTCCGCAGAGGACGAACGTCATCGAGTTGCGGAACCCGCCGAGGTTGTTGACGCCGACCTTGAGGGTGTCCGGCGGCGGCGTGCCCCGGGCGCCGGAGACGCGCACCCGGTCGGGCCCGTCCTGGTGCAGCCGCACCGTGTCCAGCCGGGTCACCACGTCCGGCCCCAGGTACGCCGGGCCGCCCACCTCGTAGAGCAGCTGCGCGGTGACCGTCTCGACGGTGACCGCGCCGCCGGTGCCCGGGTGCTTGGTGAGCACCGAGGAACCGTCCGGGTGGATCTCCGCGATCGGAAAACCGGGCCGGTGGCCGCCGTCGGGCAGCTCGGTGAAGAAGCTGAAGTTGCCGCCGGTGACCTGCGCCCCGCACTCGATCAGGTGCCCGGCGACGGTCGCCCCGGCCAGCGCGTCCAGGTCGTCCCGGCCCCAGCCGAACCGGGCGATCGCCGGTCCGACGGCCAGCGAGGCGTCGGTGACCCGGCCGGTCACCACCACGTCCGCCCCGGCGTCGAGGCAGGCCGCGATGCCGAACGCGCCGAGATAGGCGTTCGCGGTGAGCGCGTCGGGACGGGCGAGGGCGTCGCCCTCGACGTACCCGATCCGGGCGGTGAGGCCGAGCCGGTCGGCGAGCGAGCCGATCGCGGCGGCCAGGCCGGCCGGGTTCAGCCCGCCGGCGTTGGTCACGATCCGCACGCCCTGGTCCAGTGCGGCGCCGAGGCAGCCTTCGAGCTGGCGGAGGAACGTCTTCGCGTATCCCAGCGCGGGGTCGCGCATCCGGTCGCGGCCGAGGATCAGCATGGTCAGCTCGGCCAGGTAGTCGCCGGTGAGCACGTCCAGCTCGCCGCCGTCGAGCATCTCCCGCCAGGCGGTGGCGCGGTCGCCGTAGAAGCCGGAGGCGTTGCCGACCCGGAGCGGGGCGCTCATGCCGGGGCTCCGGCGCCGCTCGCCGCGCGCGGCTCCCGGCCGGCGCCGGGCGGCCCGGCGAAGGCCTGCGCCACGTCCAGCCATTCGTCGGCGGTGGCGCCGGTGGCGGTCAGGGCCAGGTCGGCGCGGTGCCGGCGCTGGGTGACCAGCAGGCAGAAGTCGAGCGCCGGGCCGGTGACCCGGTCCGCCGCGTCCGCCGGCCCGAAGGCCCAGATGTCGCCGGCCGAGCCGCCCTCGCTCGCGGCTGCGGGGCTCGCGAGCGCTCTGCTCGCGCTCGCTGGCGCGGTCAGTTCGACCCGGACCGGGGCGGTCGGCAGCGCCCGGCCGTGGGCGGCGAAGCCGTGCCCGAGGGTACGGAAGCCGAGGTGGGCGACGTGCCGCAGCCGGTCGGTCGGGGCGCGGGTGACGCCCAGCGCGTCGGCCACGTCCTCGCCGTGCGCCCAGGTCTCCATGATCCGGGCGGTGGCCATCGAGGCGGGCGACATCCGGGTGCCGTACCAGGGCAGCTTGTCTCCGGCGGGGACGGCGGTGAGGGCGTCGATGAGCGCGGCCCGGCCGGCACGCCAGCGGGCGAGCAGCTCGGCCGGCGGGGCCAGGAACTGCTCCGCGCCGTCGTCGACGAGCCGGCTGACGTCCGGCGCCGAGGTGACCGAGGCGTAGAAGGCGTCGACGTCGGTGGCGGCGAGCCGGGCCATCTCGTCGGTCCAGGCGAGGTGGGCGATCTGGTGGCCGACCGTCCACCCGGGAGCGGGGGTGGGCCGCGACCACGCCTGCGGCGGCAGCGGCGCGACGAGGGCGTCGAGCTGCTCGGACTCGGCGGCGAGATCCGCGAGCAGTGCTGTCAGGTCGACCATGGTGCCTCCGGGCGGGGTGTGCCGGTCAGGACGGGCGGGTCACTGCCTGTCGCGCTCGGGCCCCGCCCCGGCCGGCGTGGCGTGCCCCGGTGGGCCGGCGTCGGGCGTGAGCAGGGCGGCGAGCTGGCGTTTCCAGGTGTGCAGCAGGGCGGTACGGCGGGCAGAGTCGTCGTTGAGCAGGTTGGCCACGCCCAGCCCGCGGAGCAGGTCGAGGGTGGCCTGCACGGCCTCCCGTACGCCGGGGCGGCGCTCGTCCACGCCGAGCAGCGCCACGGTCAGCCGGTGCATCTCCCGGCCGACCCGGGCCTCCAGCGGCACCAGGGCGCGGCGCAGCTCGGCATCGGTGCGGGCGGCGACCCAGAGCTCGAGCGCGGCGACGAAGAGCGGCCCGGTGAAGGCCACGCCGAGCAGGTCGACCACCCGGTCGAGCCGCTGCGGCCCGGCCGGCAGGGCCTCCGCCTCGGTGCGCAGCTCCGCCGCCCGCCGGTCGGCGAGGTGGGCGACGGCGGCGGTCACCAGGGCCGCCTTGGTCGGGTAGTGGTGCAGCTGCGCGCCGCGCGAGACGCCGGCCCGGGCCGCGACCACGGTGGTGGTGGTGCCGGACCAGCCGTACTCCACCAGGCAGTCGACGGTCGCCTCCAGCAGTCGGGCCTGGGTGGCGCGGCTGCGCTCCTGCTGAGGGACGCGCGTCGATGCGGTGGACACGAGGACAGCGTGCCGCCCCCGAAACAAACAGTCAAGCCTGACTTTTTCTTTGCCGGGCTGCGTGGTGCGCTCCGTTTCGCCGGTGTGGCGGGGTCACCGGCCGCCGGACACCGCAGCTCCGCCGAAGTGGAGTTGATCAGGAGCCGGAGGCGGGCCGGTCGGGGACGTCGGGCCGGGGGTCAGCGGCCGTCGCGTGGGCCGAAGGCGGCGAGCGCGTCGAGGTCGCTGTGCCGCGAGCGCAGGTACTCGTCGGCCCAGTCGGCGGCGTCCGGGAAGCCCGACTCCGCCACCACCCGGGCGCAGGCCGCCTCGACGTCGAAGGCCGTACGCCGCAGCTGCACCCCCGGGCCGAGCAGCGCCCAGTACGCTCCCGGCCCGCCGTACGGCATGCCCACGCTGCCCGGGTTGACCACGAGCCGTCGGTCGACCAGCCGGGTGAACGGCATGTGGGTGTGCCCGCAGACGACGGCCCGCACCTCGGCGGGGACCCCGGCGAACACCTCCGCCCAGCGGGCCGGCCGGGAGTCGACCAGCACCACCTCCTCGTCGTCGCGCGGGGTGGCGTGGCAGAAGAGCGTCGGGCCGAGGCCGTCGACCGGCAGGGTCACGGTCAGCGGCAGCGCGGCGAGCCGGGCGAGGTGGTCGTCGCGGAGTTGGGCGGCGGCCCAGTTCGACACGTCGATCGGCGACGGGCGGCCGGCGCGCGCCTCGACCAGCTCGCGATCGGCGTTGCCGCGTACCCAGCGGACCCGGTCGCCGAGCGAGACCAGCAGGTCCAGCACCTCGACCGGCTGCGGTCCGGCGGCGATGTCACCGGTGAGCACGATCAGGTCGGCGGCGGCCACGTCCGGCTCAGCCAGTACGGCCTCCAGCGCGGGCAGCGCACCATGGACGTCGGAGAGGACGGCGACACGTTCACGCATCGCCCCAGCCTGGCCCCGACCCGCGCCGGAGTCCAGGAATTCTGCGCCGGGCAGACCGCGCCCGGATCGCCGGCACCGCCTACCTTGGTGCCGGCGTCTACCGTGAGCCCGAGATTGCCGGTCGGGAGCGGGCGGGAGGCGGTGGGTGGCCAGTCGGAACGAGCGGCGCAGGCGACGCAGCCAACCGTCCGCCGTGGCGTCGACCGCACCGGTTGACCCGGTGCAGCACGAACCACGGAGCCGATGGCGTCCCGGCTACTGGCTGCGGCACCCGGCCTTCGCCGCCGTTCTGGTGGTAAGTCTCGGTGCGCTGACCTTCGTCGCGTGCGGCGTCGGCCGCCTGCGCGAAGCACGTGACTATCAGGAGCGGGGCGAGTTTGCCGCCGGGGTGGTCGTCGAGGCCCGCGAGTTGCGGCGGGGGTCGTCGTTGAAGGTGGGGTTCACGACGACTCAGGGCGAGAGGGTCGTGGCAGATGTGGCCGGACCGCCCGAAGACCTGCCAACGCCCGGCGAGCGGCTGACCGTGGTCTACGACCCGGAGGATCGAGACTACGTCTACCTGGGCGACAAGCCTTCCCAGAAGGAGGGTTGGCTGATCCTCGCGACCGGTCTGCTGGCCACCGCGATCTGCCTCGCCTACCTGCGGTGGACCTGGGACCGCTGGCGCAACCAGGCCGAGCGGTGGCGACACCGCCGGCCCGTGCCCAGGCTCGGCAAGCGGCAGGACCCGTGGCGGACGGAGCAGCGCGACGATTCGTTGCCGTGACGCCGAAGGGCCGGCCCGGACCGCACGACGGCGGGCCGGGCCGGGGACGTTCGTCCTGACCTGGTCAGACCCGCGCGCGGCGGGCCAGACGCTCCGGGTCGAGGATGATGATGCTCTTGCCGTCCAGTCGCAGCCAGCCCCGCGAGGCGAAGTCGGCCAGCGCCTTGTTGACCGTCTCCCGGGAGGCGCCGACGAGCTGGGCGATCTCCTCCTGGGTGAGGTCGTGGGTCACCCGCAGCACGCCGCCGTCGCGGGTGCCGAAGCGGCCGGCCATCTGGAGCAGGTTCTTGGCGACCCGGCCCGGCACGTCGGTGAAGATCAGGTCGGCCAGCGAGTCGTTGGTCCGGCGGAGCCGGCGGGCCAGCACCCGCAGCAGCTGCTCGGCGATCTCGGGCCGGTTGTTCAGCCAGGGCCGCAGCGCCTGCTTGCGCAGCCGCACCAGCCGGGTGTCGGTGACCGCGGTGGCCGTGGCTGTACGCGGACCGGGGTCGAAGAGCGACAGCTCACCGACCATGTCCGACGGGCCCATCACGGCGATCAGGTTCTGCCGGCCGTCGGCCGCCCGACGCCCAACCTTGATCTTGCCTGACAGGAGGATGTAGAGACTGTCGCCGGGCTCGCCCTCGTTGAACACGATCTCGCCCTTGCGGACGTCGATCGTCTCCATCTCCTTTGCGAGCGCCTCGGCAGCCTCCGGGTCGACACCCTGGAAGATCCCGCTGCGGGCCAGTACCTCGTCCATCGCGCACCTCCGGTTGCGCGTCGCCGTCCGTCGGCCGGGTCCGCCGTCCGCTTATCCCTCGCGCGCCGACAAGTCTAGGCGCACGTAAGCACGAATCAGAGGCGCACCCCTGGAATCTTGATCCTTGGACGTAACCTTCCCGCCCTGATCAGGGGCTAAGATCGCGCGTCCGTACCCGGGTAGTGACCCGGCGTCGCCGTCGATGGCCGTAGGGTGACGGACGTGCTGAGCGACCCCACCCTGACCAGCCGTCCCGAGGACGGCCGGGACGTCCCGCTGCTGGTGTGGCGCGCCGGGGCGCCCCTGCGGGCGGCCAGCTCCGGCCCGCTCGGCGGCGGGATCGGCGTCCGGAACTGGGTGCTGAACGCGACCGTGCCGATGTCGTACCACCGGGACGACCCGGCCGCCCACCTGGCCGCGCTGGCCGGCGGCCTCGGCCTGGCCGGACCCGGGGTCGGCCTGCTCACCGGGGTGGACGTCACCGAGGTGGTGGCCCGGGCCGACACCGGCGTGCGGGCCTGGGCGACGGTCGGGCTGGGCATGCCGGTCTGGGCCGCCGCGCCGGCCCCGGCGGCGCCGGCCCAGCGGGTGGGCACGGTCAACATCATCGTGTACGTCCCGGCGGCGCTCGGCGACGCCGCCCTGGTCAACGCCGTCGCCACGGCGACCGAGGCGAAGGCGCAGGCGATCTGGGAGCTGGGCCTGCCCGCCACCGGTACGCCCACCGACGCGGTCACCGTGCTCTGCCCGGCCGACGGCCCCGCCGAGCCCTACGGCGGCCCCCGGTCGACCTGGGGCGCCCCGCTGGCCCGGGCCGTGCGCGCCGCCGTCCGGGACGGCGGGTCGGTGCCCTGCGTGCCCTGGTCGGACCGGCGGGCGGGATGAACTTTGGTCCGATCGGCCATCGTCGTGCCCTTACCTACCCGGTAGGGTCGCCAGCGATGTCCGCTCCCGCGCCTTCCAGGACCCGCCGCCGTGCCGCACTCGCCGTCGGCGCGGTCCTCGCCGTGCTGCTCACCGCCGGCTGCGGCACGTCGGACGACGACGCCACGCCGGTCTGGCAGCGCGGCGGCGGCGGAGGCGCCACCGGTGCGCCGGTCCCGTCCGGCGGTGCCTCGGAGCCGGCCGGCGAGGCCGTCTCGCTTTCGGCGACCGGCGACATCATCATGGGCAACGCCCCCTCCCGGCTTCCGGCCAACGGCGGGCGGGGCTTCTTCGACGAGATCTCCGACGCGCTCGACGCCGACCTGGTGATGGGCAACCTGGAGGAGCCGCTGACCGAGGACACCGGCACCGGCAAGTGCGGGGCCAACGCCACCGCCTGCTTCCAGTTCCGGGCCCCGTCCAGCTACGCCGCCCACCTCAAGGACGCCGGCTTCGAGCTGCTCAACCAGGCCAACAATCACGGCTACGACTACGGCCCGCAGGGGTACACGAACACCCAGAAGGCGCTGGAGAAGCAGGGCCTCAAGCACACCGGCGCGCCGGACCAGATCACCGTGGTGGAGGTCAAGGGCGTCAAGATCGCGGTGGCCGGCTTCTCGTCGTACCCCTGGTCGAACAGCCTGACCGACATCGACGCGGCGACGGCCGTGGTCAAGAAGGCCGCGACCATGGCCGACCTCGTCGTGGTGCAGGTGCACATGGGGGCCGAGGGGGCCGACCGGACCAAGGTCAAGCCGGGCACCGAGCTGTTCTACGGCGAGAACCGGGGCGACCCGGTGAAGTTCTCCCACGCCATGATCGACGCCGGGGCGGACCTGATCGTCGGGCACGGCCCGCACGTGCTGCGCGGCATGGAGTTCTATCAGGGCCGGCTGATCGCCTACAGCCTCGGCAACTTCGCCGGCGGCGGCCGGTCGCTCAACCCGAGCGGGCGGCTCGGCTGGGGCGGGGTGCTCAAGGTGTCGCTCAAGCCGGACGGCAGCTTCGCCGGCGGCTCCTTCACCTCCACCCGGATGAACTCCGTCGGCAAGCCGACCATGGACTCCGCCGACCAGGGCCTCGGGCTGGTCAAGCAGCTCAGCCGGGCGGACTTCCCGCGGACCGGGGCCCGGTTCGACACCGAGGGCAGGATCAGCGCGCCGCAGGCCGGCTGAGCCGGGCGTGGGCCCGGCGGGTGGTCGTCCCGGCGACGTAGGCTGGCCGGCGTGACCATCAGCTCCACCGAGACGGACCTCGGCCGGACCCGGCGCGCCCGGCGGATCGGCCGGGCGCTGACCGAGGCGCACCCCGACGCGCACTGTGAACTCGACCACTCCAACGCGTTGGAGTTGGCCGTCGCCACCATCCTCTCCGCGCAGTGCACCGACAAGAAGGTCAACGAGGTCACCCCGAAGCTCTTCGTCCGCTACCCGACGGCCGCCGACTATGCCGGGGCCGACCGGGCGGAGCTGGAGGAGCTGATCCGGCCGACCGGCTTCTACCGCAACAAGACCGACTCGCTGATCAAGCTGGGCCAGGCCCTGGTCGAGCGGTACGACGGCAGGGTCCCCGGCAGGCTGGCCGACCTGGTGACGCTGCCCGGGATCGGCCGCAAGACCGCCAACGTGATCCTCGGCAACGCCTTCGACGTCCCGGGGATCACCGTCGACACCCACTTCCAGCGGCTCGTGCAGCGCTGGAAGCTGACCGCGCAGACCGACCCGGTGAAGATCGAGCACGAGATCGGCGCGCTCTTCCCCAAGCGCGAGTGGACCATGCTCTCGCACCGGATCATCTTCCACGGCCGGCGGGTCTGCCACGCCCGCAAGCCGGCCTGCGGGGCCTGCACGCTGGCGAAACTCTGCCCGTCGTACGGGACCGGGCCGACCGAGCCGGCCGCCGCCGCGAAGCTGCTCAAGGGCCCCCGGGCCCGGGACCTCGCGGCCGCCGCCGGGGTCGACCCCGAGCTGGTGCCGCGGCAGGCCGTCGCCGCGGAGGTGCCGTGAACCGGCGGCTGGCTGCCCTGCTCCTCCCCGCGCTGCTGGCCGTGGCCGGCTGCACCGCCACCGGTCAGAGCAGCGCCACCACCCCGACCGCCCGGGCCGAACGCCCCTCGCCGTTCGCCGACTGCGCGACGCTCACCCGCCCGCCGGCCGCCACCGGTGCCGCCACGCCCTCCGGTGCCCCCGCGACCGCCCCCGCCACGCCCGGCGCCGCCCTGACCGGCACCGCGACGCCTGGCGCCGCCGGGACCGGTGACGCGCCGGCCGCCAGCGGAGCCGTCGGGGCGGGTGGTGCCGAGGCGGTGCTGCCGGGTCTGATCCTGTCCTGCTTCACCGGCGGCACGCCGGTGGCGCTGCGGGACGTCCGGGGCCCCGCCGTGGTCAACGTCTGGGCCTCCTGGTGCCCGCCCTGCCGCAAGGAGCTGCCCGCCTTCCAGCGACTCAGCGAGCGTGCGGCCGGCCGGCTCCAGGTGGTCGGCGTCAACAGCCGGGACACCCGCACCGCCGCCCAGTCCATCGGCGAGGACTACGGCATCCGCTTCCCGATGCTCTTCGACCAGGGCGAGGCGCTGCAACGGGAGCTGGGGCGCAACGCCCTCCCGCTGACCCTCCTCGTCGACGCGCAGGGCCGGGTACGCCACACCGACGCCACCGGCGCCCTCGACGACGCCCGGCTCGCCGCGCTGGTCCGGCAGCACCTCGGCGTGCAGGTGTCCCAGTGAGCGCGAGGAGTGAGCCGGTCCGGCAAGCCCCGCGGTCGCGAACGAAGGTGGCACCGTGAGTGCGAGGAGTGAGCCGGTTCTGCGAGCCCCGCAGTCGCGAACGAAGGTGGCACCGTGAGTGCGAGGAGTGAGCCGGTTCTGCGAGCCCCGCAGTCGCGAACGAAGGTGGCACCGTGACCCGCCCGCCGGCCTGGATCGACCCGCTGCTCGGTCGGCTCGGCACCGCCCGGGTGGAGGACTTCACCCGGCTCACCACCCCCGAGGAGGGCGGCCGGGAGAGCGCCGTGCTGGTGCTGCTCGGCGAGGAGCCCGGCGTCGGCCCGGACGTGCTGGTGCTCCAGCGGGCCGCGACCCTGCGCAACCACGCCGGCCAGCCGGCCTTCCCCGGTGGCGCGGCCGACCCGGAGGACGCCGACGCCCCCGCAACCGCGCTGCGCGAGGCGAACGAGGAGGTCGGCCTCGACCCGGCCAGCGTGACCGTGCTGGCCGAGCTGCCCAGGCTGTGGATCCCGGTCAGCGACTTCGTGGTGACCCCGGTGCTGGCCTGGTGGCACGCGCCGCACCCGGTGCACCCCCGGGAGCCGGCCGAGGTCGCCCACGTCGCCCGGCTGCCCGTCGCCGAGCTGGTCGACCCGGAGAACCGGATGCGGGTACGCCACCCGAGCGGCTGGATCGGGCCCGCGTTCTCCGTGCGCGGCATGCTGGTCTGGGGCTTCACCGCCGGGGTGCTCGCCACACTCCTGGAGATGGGGGGCTGGGCCCGCCCCTGGCCGCGTGGCCGGGTGATCGAACTGCCGCCCGCCGGGGCCACCCCGGCGCCCTCCGCCGGCACCGACGAGGTCGACGAGATGGCTGGCCCGCTGACCTGACCGTCACGTTCCGCAAGCGCAACGCCCCGGTCGTGCGCGGTGCCCGTACCCTTGACGCGTGTCCGTCGTGGATCTCGTCCTGCTCCTGCTCATGCTCGTGTTCGCGATCAGCGGATACCGCCAAGGCTTCGCCATCGGGGCGCTCTCGCTCTCCGGCTTCTTCCTGGGCGCGCTCCTCGGCCTCCAGATCGGCCCCATCTTCGCCCGGCAGTTCGTCGACAGCGGCACCCGGGTGCTGATCTCCCTGGTCGCCGTCTTCGGGTTGGCCGTGCTCGGGCAGGCGCTCGCCGGCTGGCTCGGCTCGCACCTGCGCAGGACGATCACCAACGACGTGGCGAAGCGGGCCGACGACATCGGGGGCGCGTTCGTCTCGCTCTTCGCCGTGATGCTGGTCGCCTGGCTGGTCGCCGTCCCGCTGGCCTCCTCCCCGCTGCCCTGGCTGTCCGCCTCGGTCAAGAACAGCGCGCTGCTGACCGTGGTGGACCGGGTGCTGCCCGACCGGGCACAGGAGCTCTCCACCGCCCTGCGCGACACGGTGGACACCGACGGCTTCCCGGACGTCTTCAACGGCCTGGGCCGCACCCAGGCGCGGCAGGTCTCCCCGCCCGACCCGGCCCTCGCCGGCTCCCAGGTGGTGGCGAACAGCCAGCGGTCGGTGGTCAAGGTGCTGGGCTCCGCGCCGAGCTGCGCGCGCCGCATCGAGGGCTCCGGCTTCGTGTACGCCGACGACCGGGTGATGACCAACGCGCACGTGGTGGCCGGCACCCGCTCCGTCGCCGTGGAGCTGCGCGGCGAGCGGTACGACGGCGAGGTGGTCGTCTACGACCCGGACCGCGACCTCGCCGTGCTGCACGTGCCCGGGCTGCCCGGCCCGTCCCTGCGCTTCGCCGCCGGGCAGGCCGGCAGCGGCTCGGACGCGATCGTGCTCGGCTTCCCCCTCGACGGCCCGTACGACGCCCGGCCGGCCCGGGTGCGCGACGTCGACCGGATCACCGGGCCGGACATCTACTCCTCCGGCGACGTGACCCGGGAGATCTACACGATCCGGGCACTGGTCCGCAGCGGCAACTCCGGTGGACCGCTGGTCTCCTCCAACGGTCTGGTGCTCGGCGTGATCTTCGCGGCGGCGGCGGACGACCCGAACACCGGTTTCGCGGTCACTGCGGCGGAGGCGCGGCCGGTGGCGCTGGAGGGCGCGGAGCGTACCCGTGGGGTCGGCACGGGCGACTGCACCTGAGCCGCGCCGCGGCGGCCGGCTGAGCGCGGCCGGGGTCAGCTCCGGGCGCGGGCGGCGGCCACGTCCCCGCCCGACGGGGTGACCCCGGGCAGCCGGGCTCGGCCCCAGTTCAGCGTCCGGTCCAGCACCGCCCGGGCCATGATCGCCACGCAGATGCCGCCGTTGGCGAAGGAAGCCACCACGTCGCTCGGGTGGTGCATGCCCCGGTACATCCGGGTCAGCGCCACCCCGACCGGCACCAGGACCAGCAGGGCCCACCAGGTGACCTTGCCGGCGGTGCTCTTCGCCCGCAGCGCCAGCAGCAGCGCGATGCCGACGTAGAGCGCCACCGCCGCCGAGGTGTGCCCGGACGGGAAGCTGGAGGTGGGCGGCGAGACGTCCATGTGCTCGACGGCCGGGCGACGCCGGTCGATGGCCATCGTGGTCAGCAGGAAGACCAGCGCCTGGGCGCTGACCGCGGCGCACAGGAACAGCGGCTCCCGCCAGCGGTGCAGCACCAGCCGCAGGATCAGCGCCGCCACCGCGGTGACCAGGACGATCACCTGGGTGCTGGCAAGCGTGCTGAACACCAGCGAGACGTCGTTCCAGCCACCGGTGCGGTCGGCGGCCAGTTCCCGGTTGACCGCGTCCTCCACGGTGAACGGCCAGACCCGGTCCAGCACCCGGGTGACCAGCACCCCGAGCAGGACCATGAAGGTGAGCAGCAGGGCCACCGGCACCAGCACCCGCTTGACGACCTGCACCGCGAAGTCGGACATGGGCCGCCCATTACCCCCGCCGGGCCACAACTACGCGTCCGGCTCGTTCCGGCCGTCGGCCAGCTCCGGTTCCACGCCCTCGGCGGTGGGCCGGGCGGCGGGCCGGCCGGTCCGCACCCGCCAGGTGGTGAACGCGGCGGAGGTCGCCGCCACCACCGCCACGCCGAGCAGCCAGCCGCCCAGCACGTCGCTGGTCCAGTGCACGCCGAGCGCCACCCGACTCAGCCCGGTCACCCCGGCGACCAGCACCGCCGCCGCCCAGAGCGCCACCCGCGCCGCCGTCCGGCCCCGGGCGTACGGCAGGAAGACCAGCAGCAGCACGCCGGCGGCCAGGGTGGCGTTCAGCGCGTGCCCGGACGGGAAGGCGAAGCCGGCCGCCCGGGCCACCGGGTCGAGCAGGTCCGGCCGGCCCCGGCCGACCAGCAGTTTCAGCAGCGCGCCGAGCAGCCCGCCGACGGTCATCGTGGTGACCACCCAGAGGGCCAGCCGGCGGGCCCGGCGGGTCCACAGCCAGACCACCACGGCCAGCGCCGCCACCCGCAGCGGTCCCGGACCGAAGACGGTGGTCCACCCGTTCATCGCCCGCACCCAACCGGGGTGGTCGACGGCGTAGCGGTACAGCGCGTCGGTCACCACCGCGTCCAGGTGGTGCAGCGGCGGCCAGGCGCCCACCACCAGCACGGCCAGCAGCGCGAACGGCACCAGCACCAGGAACGCCGCCGCCGAGGCCAGGGTCAGCCGCAGGCCCAGCGAGTGGTCGCGGTCCAGGCGTCGGCCCCGCCAGGAGCCGGCCGACGGGCGTATGGGGGTGTGCGGGCCGGGGTTGCTCATGGCGTCAGCTCTTACCCAGCGACGCGGCCGATCAGGCCGGGGTCAGCGGCCCCAGAGGCGGAACCGGCGGATCATCAGCGCGGTGCCGGTGACCAGGGCGACGAGGATGGCCACGCCGGTCCAGAGCCGGCGCGGCGCGGTGTCGTCCTCGGCGCCGGCTGGCTGGGCGGACCAGGGGGTGTGCTGCCGGGGTGCGGTGAAGCCGAGCGGGTCGGAGCCGGTGCCGCCGGCCTGGGCGTCGTCGGTCGACCCGGGCGCCGGGCCGAAGCCGACCACGCCGGGAGAGGTCTGGTCGTCGAGCGGGTTGCGGTGCACCAGCGGCACGTCCGCGGTCAACGCGGCCACCGGGTCGACCATGCCGTACCCGAAGCGGTCGTCCCGGCCGGTCGGGCCGATGTCCTTCGCGGTGGCCAGCAGCCGGTTGACCACGTCCCCGGCGGACATCTCCGGGAACCGGGCCCGCACCAGCGCGGCGGTCGCCGCCACCAGCGGCGAGGCGAAGCTGGTGCCCTGCACCCCCCAGTAGATCCCGCCCGGACGGGCCCCGACCAGGCGGGTGGCCGGCGCGGTGAGGGTGGTGGCGTGCCCGGTGATCGAGCCGGACCACAGGTTCTCGCTGCTGCCCTCCAGCCCGGCCACGGCGATCACGCCGGGCTCCCGGGCCGGGTACCAGACCTTGGGGCTGGACGAGGTGGCGAGGTTGCCGGTGCAGGCGACCACGACCACGTCCCGGGCGAAGGCGTAGTCGAGCGCGGCGGCCAGCGCCGGGCTGTCGCCGCTGCCGCCCAGGGACAGGTTGATCACGCGGGCGCCGTTGTCGACCGCCCAGCGCACCCCCTTGGCGACGATCATCGCGTCGTCGTACCGGTTCTCGTCGTCGAGCACCCGGACCGGCAGGATGCGGGCGCCCGGGGCCAGCCCGGCCACGCCCTTCCGGTCGTCGTTGCGCCCGGCGATCAGGCTGGCCACCGTGGTCCCGTGGCCCACCGGGTCCGGCTCGTCGGCGCCGGCGGGGGAGACCAGGTCGATGCCGGGCAGCACCTGACCGGCCAGATCCGGGTGGGAGGCGTCCACACCGGAGTCGATCACCGCGACGGTGACCCCCCGGCCGGTGGAGGCGCTCCACGCGGTGCTGGCCCGCAACTCCTCGAGCTGCCACTGGTCGTCGCGGACCCGGTCGGCCCGGGCCGTGGTCTCCACCGGGGCGAAACCCGGCTCGGCCAGCGGCGCGCCGGCGGCCCGCGCGGCGACGGTGACCGGTCGGGACGGGGCGGCCGACACCGGTGGCGGCGCCGCGCCGACGACCGCCACGGCGGTCGCCGCGACACCGAGCAACGCCCGGCCGGCGAACCGGTGGAGCGCGGTCGGGGAGCCGTGCCGAACCCTGGTCACATCCTCCGCCATTCATCGTTCGTGACACGTGCTGCTCGGCAGATTACCGGTTTTCCCCTCCCCGGCGGGACGTTCCGCCGGACACGCTCACGGTGGGGGCAGATGTGCCAACTGGACCAGGCGTACGCCCTCACGCCGGGTGACCAGCCGGCCCCGCCCGGGCGGCAGCGGCCCGGGGCGGACCTGACCGACCAGCGGCCCCTCGTCCGGGCTGCCGCTCATCACCAGCCCGGCGGTGGAGAGCTCGCGCAGCCGCTGCACGATCGGCTCGTACTGGGCCCGGGCGGCGCCGCCGGAACGGCGGACCAGCACCAGGTGCAGCCCGATGTCGCGGGCCTGCGGCAGGTGCTCCTCCAGGCCGCGCAGCGGGTTCGCCGGGCCGCTGGACACCAGGTCGTAGTCGTCGACCAGCACGAACAGCTCCGGCCCGGACCACCAGGACCGCTCCCGCAGCTGCGCCGGGGTCACGTCCGGCCCGGGCAGCCGGGCCTGCATGTAGCCGGCGACCGACTCGACCAGCTCGGCGGTGTGCGCCGCCGCGCTGCCGTACCCGATCACGTGCGGGTCGTCGATCAGGCTGTACAGGCTGCGCCGGTAGTCGACCAGGATGATCCGGGCCTGCTCCGGGGTGAACCGGTCGATGATCGAGGTGGCCAGCGCGCGCAGGAACGAGGACTTGCCGCACTCCGCGTCGCCGAAGACCACGAAGTGCGGCTCGGTGGCGAAGTCCACCGCCACCGGGCGCAGGTCCGCCTCGGCCACGCCGATCGGGAAGGCCAGCCCGGTGGCGACGGAGGTGTCGAGGTCGGCGTAGGGGAGCACCGGCGGAAGCAGCCGCACCCGCGGGGCGGGCGGACCGGACCAGGCTCCGGCGACCGCCTTCACCAGGTCGGCCGGCTCCGTCCCGGCCAGCTGGGGCAGCGCGGTGAGGAAGTGCAGGCTCTGCGCGGTGATGCCCCGGCCGGGTGACTTCTCCGGCACGCTCGCCGCGGCGACCCGCTTCACCGCCGAGTCCGACGGGTCGCCGAGGCGCAGCTCCAGCCGGGAGCCGAACAGGTCCCGGATGGCCGGCCGGAAGTCCATCCAGCGGACCGCGCTCGCCACCACGTGCACCCCGTACGACAGGCCGCGGGTGGCCAGGTCGGTGACCAGTGGTTCCAGGTCGTCGTACTCGCCGCGCAGGGTGGCCCAGCCGTCGACCACCAGGAAGACGTCGCCGAACGGATCGACGGTCGGCTGGCCGGCCCCCGCCAACCCGGACCGGCGCTGCCGCCAGGCCGCCATCGACTCGACGCCCAGCTCGGCGAAGCGCCGCTCCCGCTCGGCGAGCAGGGTGGCGATCTCGCCGATGGTCCGGCGCACCACCGTCGGGTCGGACCGCCCCGCCACCTGACCGACGTGCGGCAGGTCGCGCAGCGCGGCGAGCCCGCCACCGCCGAAGTCCAGGCAGTAGACCTGCGCCTCGGCCGGCGTGTGGGTGAGCGCCAGCGCGCAGATCAGCGTCCGGAGCAGGTGCGACTTGCCGCTCTGCGGCCCGCCGACCACCGCCACGTGCCCGGCGGCGGAGTCCAGCGCCAGCCAGAGCACGTCGCGGCGCTGCTCGAAGGGCTTGTCCACCACGGCCACCGGCACCTGGAGCGCGCCGTGCAGCCCCGGGTTGGCCACGGTGAGGCCGCGTTGCGGGTCGACGGCGGCCGGCCCGAGCAGCTCGTCCAGGGCGGGTGCGGTGTCGAGCGGGGGCAGCCAGACCTGGTGCGCCGGCGGGCCCTGCCCGGCGAGCCGGCCGACCAGCACGTCGAGCAGGTTCTCCGTCTCCTCCTCGACGGCGGGCAGCGCCGGGGTGGCCGGCTCCGGCACCGGCACCAGGTGGGTGGAGAAGGTGAGCAGCCGGTTGCCGCCGCCCGCGCCGCCGCCGGCCGCCGTGCCCCGCCGGCGGACCGGGCCGGAGACGTACGCGGCCTTGAACCGGACCAGCGGGTCGGTGCCGGCGCGCAGGTAGCCGTGCCCGGGCGAGCGGGGCAGCTCGTGCGCGTCCGGCACCCCGAGCACCGTCCGGGACTCCAGCGCCGAGAAGGTGCGCAACCCGATCCGGTACGACAGGTGGGTGTCGAGGCCCCGGAGCCGCCCCTCCTCCAGGCGTTGGCTGGCCAGCAGCAGGTGCACCCCGAGCGACCGGCCCACCCGTCCGATCTGGACGAACAGGTCGATGAAGTCCGGCTTGGCGGAGAGCAGCTCGGAGAACTCGTCGCAGATCAGCAGCAGCGAGGGCAGCGGGGCCAGCGGGGTCCCGGCGGCCCGGGCCCGCTCGTAGTCGCGCAGGCTGGCGAAGTTGCCGGCCCGGCGCAGCAGCTCCTGGCGGCGCATCAGCTCGCCGTTGATGGCGTCCACCATCCGGTCCACCAGCGGCAGCGCGTCGGCCAGGTTGGTGATCACGGCAGCGGTGTGCGGCAACCGGTCGAAGGAGGCGAAGGTGGCGCCGCCCTTGAAGTCGACCAGCACGAAGTTGAGCTGTTCCGAGCTGTGCGTGGCGGCCAGGCCGAGCACCAGGGTGCGCAGCAGCTCCGACTTGCCGGAGCCGGTCGCGCCGATCAGCAGGCCGTGCGGACCCATGCCGTCCTGCGCCGACTCCTTCAGGTCCAGCTCGATCGTGCCGCCGTCGGCGCCGACCCCGATCGGCACCCGCAGCCGGTCCCGCCCCGAGCGGGGCGCCCAGCCCTGCTCGGCGGTGAAGCCCTCCGGGTCGCCGATGCCGAGCAGCTCGGGCAGGCCCAGCTCAGCCCCGGGCGCGGTCTCGCCCCCGCGTACGGTGGTGGCGAGCCGCAGTGGCGCGAGCCGGCGGGCCACCGCCTCGGCGTCGGCGACCTCAAGCCGGTCGGCGGTGCCCACCTCGGCGTGCCCCTCGGCCGACCGGGAGTGCAGCCGGTCGCCGCGCAGCTCCAGCAGGAGGGCGAAGCGGTCGAGCAGCCGCGGCGGCGGGGTGTCCAGGTCGATGACGGTGACCGCGTCGATGCCGCCGTCCCCGGCCAGCTCGGTCGCCCCGGTCAGGTCGCCGCCGTCGAGCAGGACGACCACGTGCGGCCCGTCGGTGGCCGGGCCGGCCGGGCTGAACCGGGACCGGCTGGCCAGCACCTCGTCGAGCAGCCGTTCCAGTTCGGCGGCGGAGCTGGTGACCAGCCGGACCGGGCCGAGGGCGTCGGTGCGGCCGGGGTGGTGGGCGTGCGGCAGCCACTTGACCCACTCCCAGAGCGCCCGCCGTTCCGGCCCGGCGCAGACCGCGATGAGCAGTTCGTCCGGGGCGTGGAAGACGGCGAGCTGGGTGAGCATGGCCCGGGCCAGCGCCTGCGCGCCGGGCGAGCCGGTGCCGCCACGCGCGTCCCCGGCCGCACCGCGGAGGAAGACCCGGGCGAAGCTGCGCATCGACAGCGCCACCGGGAGGTCCGGCACCACCGAGTACGCGTCGAGGAAGCGCCGCAGCGCCCCCGCGGTCATCGGTTCCAGCTCCTCCAGCGGCCGGGTGACCGGGGGGATCAGGGGCGTCGCCAGGGTCTGCGGGCCGACGGCCACCCGGACCACGGCGAAGTCCGGGTCACCCGGCCGGCGCTCCCAGACCCGGTGGCTGTCGACGGTCGACCAGAGCCGGCCCGGGTCCGGGTGCCGGTAGAAGAGCCCGGCCCGCTGCTGCCCGGCCGTCTGCCGGACCCGGCGGCGCAGCGCGGCCAGGTGCCGCAGGTACTCGCGGCGGGCGGCCATCATCTCCGACTTCTTTGGGGTGCCGGCGGCGCTGCCCCAGGAGGTCACCAGCATCGCCACCGAGGAGAGCCCGAACATGCCGCCCACCACGTACGAGTAGGCGCCGCCGCCCCGGCCGAACATCATCGCCATCGCCACCGTGCCGCCCAGCATGGGCAGCACCATCAGCGCCTGCTGCCAGCGCCCGCCGGCAACTGCGGGGATCTCCGGCGGCGCCTCGACGGGCAGCTCACCGACCGGTATCTCCGGCGCCGGACGGCGCGGCGGTCGCTTGATGACGACAGTGGACACTGACCCTCCAAGGTGGCGCTCGGTAACCCGAGCCTGGCTCATGGTAGGTAAAGTCCTGTCGTCCGTCAGCCACCGCTCCCGCTCGATATGGAGATCAGTCGATGACTACCGGGCTGGCCAGGGTCACCATCAGCGCTCCGCAACGACGCGTCGACGTGGCCCTGCCGGAGCAGGTGCCCCTCGCCGAGCTGCTGCCCGAGGTGCTGCGGCACGCCGGCGAGGGGCTGGCCGACGACGGCGAGCGGCACGGCGGCTGGGTGCTGCGCCGCACCGACGGGGCGGTGCTGGCGACCGCGCAGGCGCTGCTCCCGCAGGGGGTGCGCGACGGCGAGGTGCTGCACCTCGTGCCGGCCCACGCCGAGTGGCCCGAGCTGGAGTACGACGACGTCGTGGAGGCGATCGCCGACGGCGCCCGCCGGCGCGGCAGCGCCTGGTCCCCGGCCGCCACCCGGGCCGCCGCGCTCGCGGGTGCGGGCGTGCCGCTGGCCGTCGGGCTGGTCGCCGTCCTGGCCGGCGGGCCGCAGCACCGGGCCGGCTGGCCGCTGGCGGTCACCGTCGCGCTGCTGCTCGCGCTCGCCGGCACGGTCGCCTCCCGGGCGTACGGGGACGGCCCGACCGGCGCCACCCTCGGCGGCTACGCGCTGCCGTACGCCGCGGCGGCCGGCGCCCTCGCGGTCAGCTCCGGCGACCCGGTCGGTGCGTTCCGGTCACTGCCCTGGCTGGGCGCCCCCGAGCTGCTGGCCGGTGCGGTGGCGCTGCTGCTGGTGTCGGTGCTCGGCCTGCTCGGCACCGCCACCCGGCTGCGGGTCTTCGTGGCCGGCGCGACCCTCGGCGCGGTCGGCGCGGCAGCCGCCCTCGGCGGGCTCCTGCTCGGGCCGGCCGAGACCGCGGCGGTGCTGCTCTGCGTGCTGGTCTTCGCCCTCGGCGGGCTGCCGCTGCTGGCGATCCGGCTGGGCAAGATGCCGCTGCCGCCGATCACCCTGCCCACCGGCCCGACCGGCGGCACGGACGGCGTGCGGGACCTGCCCGACCGGGCGCGGGTGCACGCGGCGGTGGCCCGGACCGAGGAGATGCTGACCGGGATGCTGATCGGGCACGGCGCGCTGGCGCTCGCCGCGGCGCTGGTGCTCGGCGTCACCGGCGGGCTGGCCGGACGGCTGCTGGTGGCCGTCGTCTCGGCGGTGCTGCTGCTGCGCTCCCGGCTCTTCGTGGCGGTCCGCCACCGGGTGCCGCCCGTGCTCGCCGGGCTGGCCGGGTTCGCGGTGCTCGGCGTGGTGCTGGCCGCCGGGGCCGGCGATGCGGGGGTGCTGGCGCTGACCGTGGGCGGGCTGCTGGTGGCGCTCACCGCCGTGGCGGCCGGCACCACGTACGCCCGGCGGCCGGTGTCGCCGTACGTCGGTCGGGTGGCCGACCTGACCGACACCGCGCTGGTGGTCTCCGTCGTGCCGGTGGCCTGCGCCGTGCTGGGCCTCTACGACGCCGCGCGCGGCCTGCTCGGCTGAGGGACGGCGAAGGGCCCGGGGGTGAGCCCGGGCCCAACGTGGCGGTGCAGGTCAGTGCGCGGTGTCGCCGTGCTCCTCGGCGTCCTTGGCCCGCTGGTACGACGCGCGGATCTCGGCCTCGGCCTCGACCCGGCCCACCCAGGTGGCACCCTCGACCGACTTGCCCGGCTCCAGGTCCTTGTAGACCTCGAAGAAGTGCTGGATCTCCAGCCGGTCGAACTCGCCCAGGTGGTGGATGTCGCGCAGGTGCTCCTGGCGCGGGTCCTCGTAGGGCACGCAGAGGACCTTGTCGTCGCCGCCCTTCTCGTCCGTCATCCGGAACATGCCGATCGTGCGGCAGCGGATCAGGCAGCCCGGGAAGGTCGGCTCGGGGACGAGCACCAGCGCGTCCAGCGGGTCGCCGTCCTCGCCGAGGGTGCCCTCGATGAAGCCGTAGTCGGCCGGGTACTGGGTCGACGTGAAGAGGGTGCGGTCCAGCCGGATCCGGCCGGTCACGTGGTCCACCTCGTACTTGTTTCGGTGACCCTTCGGGATCTCAACCGTGACGTCGAAATCCATCTCCCACGCTCCCTCGTCTGCCCACGCTGGCTGAACGGAACCACAGACGCCCCCGGTACGGGTGATTGGCCACCCACCGGCTCCGGACGCCGCATAGTCTTCGGACCGAAGTAGTGTCACCCAGGCTGGTTCCGGAGGCGGGAGGAGGGGGTCGTGGGGAGGGAAGATTCACACTACCGCCCGGAGGGGGTTGACGGGCGCGGGTCCGGTGGATCCGCGAGCGGACGCGTTCCGGTGCCCGGTGCGCACCCGTCCGACCGTTCTGCCCCGTCCGGGCCCGGCGCCGGGCAGCCGCCGTCGGGGCCGGTTCCGCCGGCCTGGCCGGGCGATCCCCGCAACGCCGGCCGGTTCCCCGAGGTGAACCCGCCCGGTCGCCCCGCCGCCGGCTCCGCCCGCGTGCCATCCGGGCCGCCGCCGGCCGCCGGGTCGGCCCGGGTCCCGCCGCCGACCTGGGACGCCCCGGCGACCCGGCCCGGCCAGGTCCACCCCGGCCAGGGCCACGTCTACGGCGCCGCGCCGGTCTCGCCCTCGGCCGGTCCGGTCTCCCCGGCCGCCGGCTCCGTGCCCGTCTCCCCGCCGCCGGCGGGCATCGGGCCGCTGGCTCCGCCGCCCCCCGCGCCGCGCCGGCGTCGCCGGCTGCTACCGGTCGCGGTGCTCGCCACGGTGCTGCTGCTCGTGCTGGCCGGGGTCGCCGGGGTGCTCCGCCCCGGGCCGGTCGCCGGGTGGCTGGGCGACGACGCCACCGGACCGGCCGCCGCCGCCCAGGCGCCGGAGCCCGACCCGTCGCCGGTGCTCGCCGGCCCCGACGCCAACGCCCCGCAGCCCACCTCCGCCGGGGTACGCGCCGCCGTGGAGCCGCTGCTCGGGGCCGCCGCCCTCGGCAGCCGGGTGAACATCTCGGTGGCCGACCTGACCACCGGGCAGTCCATCTACGCCCGGGGCGGCGACGACGGCACGGTGCCCGCCTCGGTGACCAAGCTGGCGACCGGCGTGACCGTGCTGGAGGCCCGCGGCCCCGGGTACCGCATCCCCACCCGGGCGGTGGCCGGGGCGAACCCGGGCGAGGTGGTGCTCGTCGGCGGCGGCGACCCGACCCTCGCCGTGAACGGCAACGGCTTCTACCCCGGCGCGGCCCGCCTCGACACGCTGGCCAAGCAGGTGAAGCAGGCGCTCGGCGGCACCGCTCCGACCAAGGTCGTCGTCGACTCCTCGCTCTTCCCCGGCCCGGTGCACGGCCCCGGCTGGGACGACGACATCCCGACCGGCGGCTACGGTGCCTCGATCACCGCGTTGATGACCGACGGCGCGCGCAGCGACCCCGAGGCGGCCCGGAAGACCTTCGACGACACCCACGGCGCGGCCGAGCGGGTCCCGCAGCCCGACCTGACCGCCGGCCGCTCCTTCGCCCGGCTCCTCGGCCTCGGCGGGGACGTCCAGGTCACCCGGGGCACCGCCCCGCCGGCCGGCGGCGCCGCGGCCAGCGGCGCCCCGGCGCCCGGCACCGAGCTGGGCAAGGTCGAGTCGCTGCCGATGATCCGCCTGGTCGACATCATGATCAGCGACAGCGACAACGTGATCGCCGAGGCGCTGGCCCGGCAGGTGGCGCTGGCCCGCAACCAGCCGGCGAGCTTCGTCGGCGGGGCGGCGGCGATGGACGAGGTCATCGGCGAGCTGGGCCTGCCGGCCGGCGAGATCAGCCTCTCCGACGGCAGCGGGCTGTCCCGGAACAACCGGATCAGCCCGTCCCTGCTCACCGACCTGATCGCACTCGCCGGCAAGGGCGACCACCCGGAACTGGGCGCCATCTTCGGCGGCCTGCCGGTCGGCGCCTGGTCCGGCACCCTGGGTGACCGCTACCGGGTCGACGCGACCGAAGCCGGTGCCGGGGTGGTCCGGGCCAAGACCGGCACGCTGACCGGGGTGCACGCCATCGCCGGGCTGGTCACCACGGCCGAGGGTCGGCTGCTCACCTTCGCGGTCCTCACCGACCGGGCCCCGGCCGGCGACTCGGACGTCAGCCGTCAGGCCCTCGACCGGATCGCCGGTGCCCTGGCCGGCTGCGGCTGCCGCTGACCCCGACCGCCGGAGCCCCTGCTCGCACGCCGGGCCGGGGTGTTCCGGCGCGGGTACGGTGGGTGCATGGCGCAGTTCGTGGACTGGGATCTGGCCGCCGCGACCGCGGGGGCGTTGGGCAAGTCGGGCCCCCGGGTGTCGTACGCCGAGGCCACCGACGTGGTCGTCGACCTGCGACGGCTCACCGAGGAGGCGGCCGGGCACGTCGCCGACTACACCGGGCTGCGCTCGCAGGTGATCCACCCGCCGGTGCGGGTGGTGGACCGCCGGGACTGGGCGGCCGCCAACATCGCCGGCCTGCGGGAGGTGATCACCCCGCTGGTCAACCGGCTCTCCGGCGACAAGCGCCCCGGGCCGCTCACCGAGGCGATCGGCTCCCGGCTGACCGGGATGCAGGCCGGCACGGTGCTCGCCTACCTCTCCGGCCGGGTCCTTGGCCAGTACGAGGTGTTCTCCGCCGACCCGGGCCAGCTGCTGCTGGTCGCGCCGAACATCGTCGAGGTGGAGCGGAAGCTGGAGGCGAACCCGCGCGACTTCCGGCTCTGGGTCTGCCTGCACGAGGTCACCCACCGCACCCAGTTCACCTCGGTGCCCTGGATGCGGGCGTACTTCCTCGGCGAGGTGAACGCCTTCGTCGACGCCGCGCAGGGCAACGAGCACCTGCTGGAGCGGCTGCGCCGGGGCGTCGCCACCCTCTCCGACGCGATCAAGGACCCGGAGAGCCGCACCAGCGTGCTGGACATCGTGCAGACCCCGGCCCAGCGGGCCGTGCTGGACCGGCTCACCGCGCTGATGACCCTGCTGGAGGGGCACGCCGAGTTCGTGATGGACGGCGTCGGGCCGCAGGTCATCCCCAGCGTGGAGCGGATCCGGGCGGGGTTCAACCGACGCCGCGAGGCCGGTAACCCGCTGGAGAAGGCGATCCGCCGGCTGCTCGGCGTCGACGTCAAGATGCGCCAGTACGCCGAGGGCCGCAAGTTCGTGCACGGCGTGGTCGACCGGGTCGGCATGGAGGGCTTCAACAAGATCTTCGGCTCCCCGCTGACCCTGCCCCGGCTGGACGAGCTGGGCGACCCGGACGCCTGGGTGGCCCGGGTGCACGGGCCGGCCGGCGCCACCCCGAGCGCCGGCTGAGCGGACGGCCGTGGCCGCCCTCGCCCCGCCGGTCGCCGCGATCCGGATCGCGGTCCGCCGCGCGCTGACCGCGCTGCCGGCCGACGGGGCGGTGCTGGTGGCCTGCTCCGGCGGGGCCGACTCGCTCGCGCTGGCCGCCGCGACCGCCTTCGTGGCGCCCCGGCTCGGCCGGCGGGCCGGTCTGGTGACCGTGGACCACGGGTTGCAGGAGGGCTCCGCCGGGCGGGCCGAGGCGGTGGCCCGGTGGGCCGTCGAGGCCGGTCTCGACCCGGTCGAGGCGGTGCCGGTGACCGTGGCCGGGCGCCCCGGCGGTCCGGAGGCGGCCGCCCGCGAGGCCCGCTACCAGGCGCTGGTCGACGCCGCCCGGCGACACCGCGCGGCGGCGCTGCTGGTCGGGCACACCCGCGACGACCAGGCCGAGACGGTGCTGCTCGCGCTGGCCCGGGGCGCCGGACCGCGCGGGCTGGCCGGCATGCCGGAGCGCCGCGAGCTGGACGGAGTGCCGCTGCTGCGTCCGCTGCTCGACGTCACCCGGGACGACACCCGCAAGGCGTGCGCCGCGCTCGGGCTGACCCCGTGGGACGACCCGCACAACGCCGACCCCTCGTACGCCCGCGCCCGGGTACGCACCGACGTGCTGCCGGTGCTGCTGCGGACGCTCGGCCCGGGGGTGCTGGACAACCTGGCCCGGACCGCCCGGCTGGTGGCCGCCGACACCGCCGCGCTGGACGACCTGGCCACCGCCGCGCTCGCCGCCCCGGCCGGGGTACGGGCCGTCGACGGGGGACTGTCCGTGGCGGCCCTGGTCGCGCTGGCCCCGGCGGTGCGTACCCGGGTGCTGCACGCCTGGGCCCGGGAACTGGGCGCTTCTCCAGCGGCGCTGTCGCACCGGCACGTGGCCGCGTTGGACGCGCTGGTCACCGACTGGCGCGGGCAGGGCGCGACGCACCTGCCGGGCGGGCTGCGGGTGGCCCGCCGCGCCGGCCGCCTGCTCCCGGTCGACTGAGGCAAGGCCGGGGCCGCGGTCGATCAGGTGACGATGTCCGCGGGACGTGTCGTCCCGGTTCCCGGGTTCCGATCACGGGGGAGGTGAGGCGGACTCTCCCCGGGAGCCGCCGGAGGCGGTAGACATGGCGGATGGCGTACCCCCGACAGCCGCTCTTCGCCCCGAACGGTGCCGTCGCGACCAGCCAGCCGCTCGCGGCGGCCGCGGGTCTGGCCGTGCTGCGGCGCGGCGGCAACGCCGTCGACGCCGCGCTGGCCACGGCGATCGCGCTCACCGTGGTGCAGCCGCCCTCCAACGACATCGGCGGTGACCTGTTCGCGATCGTCTGGGACGGCGAGCGGCTGCACGGGTTGAACGCCTCCGGCCGGTCCCCGGCCGCGCTGACCCGGGAGGTGGTGCTCACCGCGACCGGAGGGAACGCGTCGGCAGCGGTGGACGCGCTCGGGGGCGCGCAGGCGCGCGGTCCGGCGATGCCGGCCCGGGGCTGGCTGCCGGTGACCGTGCCCGGCGCGCCGGCCGGCTGGCGGGACCTGCACGAGCGGTTCGGGTCGCTGCCCTTCGCGGAGCTCTTCACCGACGCGATCTCCTACGCCGAGCACGGCTACCCGGTCGCCACCGGAACCGCCGCCACCTGGGACCGGGCGCTGGCCGCGCGGGTCGAGCCGGGCGGCGAGGAGTACGCCGAGTTCGACCGGGTGTTCACCATCGACGGGCGGGCGCCGCGCCCCGGCGAGCGGTGGCGCAACCCGGACGCGGCCCGCACCCTGCGCCGCATCGCCGAGACCGGCGCGGAGGACTTCTACCGGGGCGACATTGCCGCCGCGCTCGACGCCCACGCCGCCCGCACGGGCGGCCTGCTCACCGGCGACGACCTGGCCCGGCACGCCTCCACCTGGGTGGACCCGGTCAGCGCCCGCTACCGGGGACACGAGGTCTGGGAGCTGCCGCCCAACGGGCAGGGGATCGCCGCCCTGCTCGCGCTGAACATCCTGGACGGCACGGACCTCGCCGCACTCGACCCCGGGGAGCGGCTGCATCGCCAGATCGAGGCGGTCAAGCTCGGCTTCGCCGACGCCCACGCCCACGTCGCCGACCCGGAGCGGGCACCGGTGCCGACCGCCGCCCTGCTCGAACCCGGCTACGCGGCGGCCCGGCGGGCCCTGGTCACCGACCGGGCCGGCGACCCGGTGGCCGGCGACCCGGAGCGCGGCGGCACGGTCTACCTGTGCACCGCCGACGCGGGCGGGATGATGGTCAGCCTGATCCAGTCCACCTACCTGGCGTTCGGCTCCCGGGTGGTGCTGCCCGGGCACGGCTTCGCGCTGCAGAACCGGGGCCTCGGTTTCCAGCTCGACCCGGCGCACCCGAACGTGGTCGGGCCGGCCAAGCGGCCCTTCCACACCATCATCCCGGGCTTCCTGACCCGCGACGGCGCGCCGGTCGGACCGTTCGGCGTGATGGGCGGGCACATGCAGCCGCAGGGGCACGTCCAGCTCGTCTCCGCCACCCTGGACGCCGGCCTCGACCCGCAGGCCGCGCTGGACGCTCCCCGCTGGTACTGGCACGCCGGCCGGACCCTGCTGGTCGAGCCGACGCTGGGGGCGGTGCCCGGCCTGGTCGCGGGGTTGCGCTCGCGGGGGCACGAGGTCACCGTCGCGGAGGAGCCTTCGGTCTTCGGGTACGGGCAGGCGGTGTGGCGTGCTTCGTCCGGCGGGTACGTGGTGGGGTCGGAGTCTCGGGTGGACGGGGCTGCTGTCGGGTTCTGACTCTTCTGGTTCGTCGGGCTCGGGGTGGGGTCGGAGTCGCGTGTCGACGGGGCTGCGGTCGGGTTCTGACTCTTTCGGTTCGTCGGGCTCGGGGTGGGGTTTCGCCGGAGCCCGACCCGCTCCGGGCGGTCAGGCTTGATCCCTGCGCGGGTCGGGCTCCGGCGAAACCCGTGCGGGTCGGGCTGGGTGGGCCGCGCCGGCGGGGTGGGTGGATCTTTGGTGGTCGCGGTGGTCGCGGTGGTCGCGGTGGTCGCGGTCGTCGGGGTCGTCGGGGTCGTCAGGTGGTGGTTACTCGGTCGCGGAAGGTGGTGCGGTAGGCGTGGGGGGTGGTGCCGACGCGGCGGGTGAAGTGGTGGCGTAGGGCGGCGGCGTCGCCGAAGCCGGCCCGGTCCGCGACGGTGTCGACGCTGAGCCGGGTCTCCTCCAGCAGCCGGCGGGCCAGCAGCACCCGCTGGTTGGTGAGCCAGTCGTGCGGGGTGGTGCCGGTCTCGGCCCGGAACCGGCGGGCGAAGGTCCGCGCCGACATGCCGGCCCGGGCAGCCAGCTCGTCCACCGTGGTCGGCCGGTCCAGGTGCCCGATCAGCCAGCTCAGCACCGGCTCCAGCGTGGGGGCCTCCGGCGTGACCGGTATCGGCGTCTCGACGTACTGGGACTGGCCGCCGTCGCGGTGCGGGGGGACGACCATCCGGCGGGCCAGCCGGGTGGCTGTGGCGGAGCCGTGCTCCTGGCGCACGAGGTGCAGGCAGGCGTCGATGCCGGCGGCGGTGCCGGCGCTGGTGAGCACCCGCCCATCCGCGACGTAGAGCGAGTTGCACCGGACCCGGGCCGCCGGGTGGCGGCGTTGCAGCTCGTCGACGTACCGCCAGTGGGTGGTGCACTCGCGGCCGTCGAGCAGCCCGGCCGCGCCCAGCACGAACGCGCCCGAGCAGACGCTGAGCAGGTACGCCCCCCGGTCGGCAGCCCGGCGCAGCGCGTCCAGCACCGGCTCGGGCACCGCGCCGCCCTGGCTGTGCGCCGGCACGGCGACCAGGTCGGCCTCCTCGACCGGGCCGAGGTCGGCGTGCGGGGTCAGCCCGAAGCCGGAGGAGGTGTGGACGGGGCCGCCGTCGGCGGTGCAGACGGCGAACCGGTAGCCGGGGAACCCGTCCGCCGTGCGGTCGGTGCCGAAGACCTCGGCGAGGACGCCGAGCTCGAACGGGGCGACCTGGTCGAGCGCGAGGACGGCGACGGATCGGAGCATGTGACGAGGGTAACCCCGGCGGTGGCAGGAAATCGAGGGGCAATGGCATTCCTGCCACTGTCCGGCTCCGGGTGGCGGGCGGAAACTGGTACCAGTCCGGTGCGCACCGGCGGCGATAACAGTCCAAACAACGCGAAAGCGAGCGCCGCCATGGAACTCCTGCTGCTTCTGCTCTTCCTCGTCGGTCTGGCCGTCGCCTCGGCCGTCGGCCTCACCGCGGACAGTCACGATTCGGCCGACTGGAAGCCGACCGACCAGGGCCGCCGTTGGCAGTCCCGTACCTGCTGAGGTGATTGGTCCGGATTGCCGAGAAAATCCCTGGCGGGACCGCTCCAAAAGGGGCGGCCCCGCCGACGGAGGCCAGCCGGCGTACGGCAGGCTAGGAGTCATGGCTGACGGCTCCTGGTACGACGCCGACATCGATCACGTGATCATCTCCGAGGCGCAGATCCGCGAGAAGACCGCGGAACTGGCCAAGCAGGTCTCGGCGGACTACGCCGGCGTCGAGGACGGACTCCTGCTCGTCTGCGTGCTCAAGGGCGCGATCATGTTCATGGCCGACTTCGCCCGGGCGCTGGGCCGGCACGGGCCGCCGGCCGAGCTGGACTTCATGGCCATCTCCTCGTACGGCCAGGGCACCACCTCCTCCGGCGTGGTCCGCATCCTCAAGGACCTGGACCGGGACATCGCCGGCCGGCACGTGGTCGTGGTCGAGGACATCGTCGACTCCGGGCTGACCCTCTCCTGGCTGCTGCGCTACCTGGAGTCGCGCTCGGCGGCCAGCGTCGAGGTGGTCGCCCTGTTCCGCAAGCCGGACGCGGTGAAGGTCCCCGTCCCGGTGAAGTACGTCGGCTTCGACATCCCGACCGAGTTCGTGGTCGGCTACGGCCTCGACTTCGGCGAGCGCTACCGCGAGCTGCCCTACGTCGGCGTGCTCAAGCCGGAGGTCTACGCCCGGGCCTGAGCCCGTCGCCGGCCGGGTCCGCGCCCGCCGCCGGCCCGGCGGTGGTACCGCCCGGTCGGGCCGAGAGCTGCTCGTATCGGTGTCCATCGAGCGGACGTTCAGCGGGCTCTCAGCAAATCGGACTACGGTAGGTGCCGGTGGCGTGGAGGCAATCTCCACGCCCGACCCCTCGACTGGTGTGTGACCGGCGGTCGGGTGGCCGGGTGCGGAGCTCCCGCCACGCCGGCTGAACCCCGGTTCGCCGTCCGCGTAAGTGCTGGGCTCAGAAGCTCACTCCTGGCGCACACGGTGTACCGTCGAATGACCGCGGCGCGGCAGTTCGCGCGCCTCGGGGTCGAGGCCGGCCCGCACGGCGGCTCGGCGCCGCCAACGCGGCGACACCATTCAGACGGTCAGGACGTCGATCAGGAGGATGCGGGCGTCTCGGCGCTCGACAACAGCATGGAACGTACGCGTTTCTTCCGCCGACCGGTGGTCTGGATCATCCTGGTCATCCTCGGCGCCGTTGTGCTCAGTCAGCTGTTCACCGCTGGTCCCAGCTACCACCGCGTGGACACTTCCGTTGCGCTCGATCAGCTCCACACCGGCAAGCCCACGATCAAGAAGGTCGTCTTCCAGGACAAGGAACAGACGATCCAGCTCGACCTGGCCGAGAAGACCAAGTTCGGCGACACCACGACCGACCGGATCGAGGCCCAGTTCCCGTACGCGGTCGGCGACGAGGTCTGGAACGACGTCCTCGCGGCGAAGGCGGGCAACCGGGTCACCGGCCCGGCCGACGCCAAGGTGTCGTCCGACAGCATCTGGGTGAGCCTGCTGGTCAACCTGCTCCCGATCGCCCTGCTGGTGCTCCTGCTGATCTTCTTCATGTCGCAGATGCAGGGCGGCGGCTCCCGCGTGCTCAACTTCGGCAAGTCCAAGGCGAAGATGATCACCAAGGACACGCCGAAGACCACGTTCGCGGACGTGGCGGGGGCCGAGGAGGCCGTCGAGGAGCTGCACGAGATCAAGGACTTCCTGCAGAACCCGGCGAAGTACCAGGCCCTGGGCGCCAAGATCCCCAAGGGCGTGCTGCTCTTCGGCCCGCCCGGTACCGGTAAGACGCTGCTCGCCCGCGCGGTGGCCGGCGAGGCCGGGGTGCCGTTCTACTCGATCTCCGGTTCCGACTTCGTGGAGATGTTCGTCGGTGTCGGCGCGAGCCGGGTCCGCGACCTCTTCGAGCAGGCCAAGGCGAACGCCCCGGCGATCGTCTTCGTCGACGAGATCGACGCGGTCGGCCGGCACCGTGGCGCCGGCATGGGCGGCGGCCACGACGAGCGCGAGCAGACCCTCAACCAGCTGCTCGTCGAAATGGACGGCTTCGACACCAAGGGCGGGGTCATCCTGATCGCCGCCACCAACCGGCCGGACATCCTCGACCCGGCGCTGCTGCGCCCGGGCCGCTTCGACCGGCAGATCCCGGTGGACGCTCCCGACATGGAGGGCCGCAAGGCGATCCTGCGGGTGCACGCCAAGGGCAAGCCGTTCACCCCCGACGTCGACCTCGACTCGGTGGCCCGGCGTACCCCCGGCTTCAGCGGCGCCGACCTCGCCAACGTGATCAACGAGTCGGCACTGCTCACCGCCCGCAAGGACCAGCGGGCGATCACCAACGACTCCCTGGAGGAGTCGATCGACCGGGTGATCGCCGGTCCGCAGCGCCGGACCCGGGTGATGAGCGACCAGGAAAAGAAGATCACCGCGTACCACGAGGGTGGCCACGCGCTGGTCGCCTGGGCGCTGCCGCACGCGGCGCCGGTGCACAAGGTGACCATCCTGTCCCGCGGCCGCTCGCTGGGCCACACCCTGGTCCTGCCGACCGAGGACAAGTACACCCAGACCCGCGCCGAGATGGTCGACACCCTGGCGTACGCGCTGGGTGGCCGGGCCGCCGAGGAGCTGGTCTTCCACGAGCCGACCACCGGTGCCGGCAACGACATCGAGAAGGCCACCCAGCTGGCCCGCGCGATGATCACCCAGTACGGCATGAGCTCCAAGCTCGGTGCGATCAAGTACGGCACCAGCGGCGACGAGCCGTTCCTCGGCCGCAACATGGGCCACGAGCGGGACTACTCCGACGTGGTGGCGGCCGAGATCGACGGTGAGATGCGGGCCCTGATCGAGCTGGCCCACGACGAGGCCTGGGAGATCCTGGTGGAATACCGGGACGTCCTGGACAACATCGTCCTGGAGCTGATGGAGAAGGAGACCCTCTCCACCGCCGACATGGCCCGGATCTGCTCCCGGGTGGCGAAGCGCCCGCCGATGGCCCCCTACAACGGCTTCGGCAAGCGTCAGCCCTCCACCGAGCCCCCGGTGCTCACCCCGGCCGAGAAGAACAAGCTCAAGGCCCAGGCGCAGGCCGACGGCGCGTCGGTCGGCGGCTCGAACAACTCGGACGGTACCCACTGAACACGGACGCCGCGGCCAGCCCCGAGAACTCGGGGCTGGCCGCCTCGTCGACCGAGCCCGACGGCGACGAGGCCTTGGACTACGTCGCGGCCCGGCTGATCAGCGGCAAGCTGACCGGCCGTCCGATCGAGGACACCATGGACCTCGCCCGGATCGAGAAGGCCGTCCGCGAGATCCTCATCGCGGTCGGGGAGGACCCCGACCGGGACGGACTCCAGCAGACCCCGGCCCGGGTGGCCCGGGCGTACGCGGAACTCTTCGCCGGCCTCCGGGTCGACCCGGCCCAGGTGCTCAGCACCACCTTCGAGGCCAACCACCAGGAACTGGTGCTCGTCAGGGACATCGACGTGATGAGCCTCTGCGAGCATCACCTGCTGCCGTTCCGGGGCAGCGCGCACATCGGCTACATCCCCGGGCCGGACGGCCGGATCACCGGCCTGTCCAAGCTGGCCCGGCTGGTCGAGGTCTTCGCCCGCCGCCCGCAGGTCCAGGAGCGGCTCACCTCGCAGATCGCCGACCTGCTGATGAGCAAGCTGGCGCCCCGCGGCGTCGTCGTGGTGCTCGAGTGCGAGCACATGTGCATGGCGATGCGCGGCATCCAGAAGAGTGGTGCCAAGACCATCACCTCCGCGGTGCGGGGCACCCTCCAGCACGACGCGAAGTCCCGGGCCGAGGCGATGGCCCTGATCATCCCGCGCTGACCCGTAGCATCCCGACCGGCCGCGTCGCCCCCCGTGGGGACGGCGCGGCCGTCGCGTCTCAGCCGGCCAGCAGCGCCAGCGTGATCACGCTGGCCGTCACCACCGCCGGCAGCAGGCAGGTCAGTGCCCCCAGCCGGGACGTCCGGTCCAGCCGCTCGCCCGGGCGCGGCGGGAAGAGCCGACCCACCGCCACCCAGCCCGCCCCGAACGCGACCGCCGGCATCGGCAGCCCGACGACCAGCGCCACGAGGCTCGCCGCGCCCGCCCCGGCGACCGCGAGGACGATCAGCTGGACCATCGGCACCAGCAGCGCCAGCGGGCCGTACACGAGCAGGTTGCGGGCCTGCGGCGGCCAGGCCGCCGGCCGCAGCGGACCCCGCGCGGCCAGGGTCGCGTCGGCCGCGTCCGCCCAGCCGCGGGCCACCCGCAACGCGGCCAGCACGGCGGCCGGGCCACCGACCATCGACCGGGCCGCCTCGGTCAGCTCCGGCGGCGTCGGGGTCAGCGTGATCGCCGGTACGCCCAGCTCCCGCAGCCCGGCCTGCTGCGGCGCCAACCGGGCGTGCAGCTCGGCCAGCTCCTCCCGGGCCGACTCCACCGCCCGGGCCTGCTCGGCGGCGGCGGTGGCGGCGGCGCGGCGTACCCCGTCCAGCTGCCGCGCGGCGGCCAGGTAGTCCGTCCAGGCGGCGGCCACCGCGCCGACCGGCTCGGTCCCGATCCGCTGCCGGACCGGCGTCGCCGGGGACGCCTCGTCGACGCCCGCCGCGCCGGCCCGCTCGTCGCGCCCGCTCACGCCGGCTCCTCCCCGTCGGCGAAGGGCACCAGCACCGTGCCCCGCTCACCCGGACCGTCCCAGAGCACCACCCGGTTGGGGCGGGGCCGCCACTCCACCGGTCGGCCGAACACCGCACCGAGCATCGCCCCCGGCACGTCCACCGCGGCGACCGCGGCCAGCTTGTCGACCTCGCCGTCCGGCTCCAGCAGCGCCGCGAACGGCGGCACCGTCCGCCACCAGCCCAGCAGGTGGATACCGGACGGCGGGCCCTCGCGCAGCAGCGTGCGCAACCGCTCCGCCGGCAGCTCCTCCGCCGTCGCCAGGTCCACCCCGAACACCACCAGGTACGCCGGACCGTCGCCGTCCATCGCCGCCAGCAGGCCCGCCGCGTCGACCGTCTCCACCCGCTGCCGCTGCGCCAGCTCGGTCGCCAACCCGGCCGCCAGCGCGGCGGAGCCCTCGGCCAGCGGCGCGAGTACGAACCGGGCGGCACCCGGCGGATGGTGGGCAGCGGTGCTCCGCGCGGCGTTCGCCAGCAGCCCGGCCGCCCCCGTACCCGCCCCGAGGACGGCGAGGTTGCGGCCGGCCACCGGGCCGAGCGGGACGGCGACCGTCGTCCGGGCCACGTCCACCGCCCGGCCGAGCAGGGCGGCCGGCCCACCGGCCCGGCCGGCCAGGGCGGCCCGCAGTCGGGGGTCGTTGCGCAGCAGCGGCCGGGCCCAGCCCGCGAAGACCACCGGCGGGATGGTCCCCTCCGGGCGGGCCTCGAAGAGCCGGTGCCGGAGCCGCTCGATCGTCTCCGGGGCGTCGTGCGGGTCGGGGAAGCGGACCAGCCGCTCGTGACCCCGGGTGGCGCCGCGCGGCCCGCCCAGCCCGCCCGCGGTGTTGACCACCGCGCTGCCCACCGCCAGCCCCGCCGCCGCGTCGTTGGTGGGCGCGAGCACCGGGCCGCCACCGGAGAGCGCCACCCGCACCGGGAACTGGCCCAGCACCGAGTCCCGCGGCGCCGGCCCCGCCCCGATGCCCAGGTCACCCGCGCCGGCCAGCACCAGGTGGATGCCGTACGCGCGCCCGGCGCGGGCCAGGCCGTCCAGCCGGGCGAGCACGTCCGCGGCGACCGGATCCCGGGTCGCCAGCAGCAGCGGGAAGTTGTCGATCACACAGACGATCCGGGGCAGCGACTGGTGCTCCCGCAGCTGCGCGTAGCGCTGCCCGCCGGCCCGGGCGCCCGCCTCCTCGCGCCGGCGGGTCTCCGCCGCCAACTGGTCGAACAGGTCCCGCACGTACTCCGGGTCGGCGGCCATCGCGGCGGCCCGGACCTGCGGCACCCACGAGCGGTCCCGCTCGGTCTGCAGGAACTCCACGAAGGACTCGCCGTCGCCGAGGTCCACCAGGTGCAGCACCAGCTCGTCCGGGCCGTACCGCGCGGCGAGACCGAGCAGCGCGTTGGTGAGGAACGCCGACCGGCCGGCATTGGACCGACCGCTGACCAGCCAGTGCGGCGTCAGCTCGGTGAAACCGACGGTCACCGGCCGCCCGTTCGCGTCGCCCACCGTGGTGGAGAGCCCGTCGGTCGAGCCGGCCTGCCAGAGCGGCTCCTCCGGCGGCGGCAGCAGCTCGGCCAGGCAGAGCCGCGAACCTTCCTCCACCTGCGCGGCCAACCGCCGGCAGACCTGCCCGATCAGGTCCGGCCCCGGGTCCTCGTCCACGAAGACCGGAGAGTTCAGGCCGCCCGGCCCGTCGCCGCCCGGCCCGCCGAACGGGCTGCCGGGCGGATCGCCGAGCAGCGCGTACGCGGTCCGCAGCTCCAGCCGGGTGGCCTCCGGCAGCGGCGGGCGGGCCGCGTATGGCCCGGATGGGGGCCAGCCGGCGACCACCAGGTGCAGGCCGGCGGGGCGGCCCTGGGCGGCCAGCGCCTCGATCCGGGCCAGGTCGCTCGGCCCGGTCAGCTCCGGCAGCCCGGCGATCACCAGCAGCAGCGTGCGGTCGTGCCGGCGGGGGCGACCGGTGCCCGGGGAGACCCACTGCTCGGCCTCGGTCAGCACCGCCCGCAGGCCGGCCACGTCCACCGCTGGCGGCGGCAGCAGACCCGCGTCGGCCAGTGGCGCGAAGGACGCGAAGGTGTCGCCCACGCCGGCGCCGTCCACCGCGCGTACCAGCAGGCAGCCGGCCGGCGTCGCGGCCAGCAGCCGAAGCAGTATGGCCCGGAGCAGGCCGACCGACCGGGGCTCCCGCGCGTCGACGTCGAGCGTCAGGTGGCCGGCGCCGAGCAACGGCACCAGTGCGGGGAAGCGGGCGTCGTCCAGCGGGGCCGCGGTGCCGACCCGGACGAACGGCGGATTCTCCTCGCCGGCGGGGGTGTCCGGCGGAAGGGTGTCCAGCGGGGCGCCGGCCCAGCCCGGCGCGAGCACCGCCGCCGCGGTCCGCAGCCGGTCGGCCAGCTCGTACTGCCGGCGCTGGTCGGCGGGGGCCGGGCGGGTCTCGTCGAGCACGCCGGCGGCGGCTACGGCGGTGGCGGCGGCCCGCCGGTGCAGGGCGGCGGCACGGTTCGTACGCGACTTCGGACCGGCCACCGTGTCCACCCCTCTTTCCGAGGTTGGAAACCTCCCCGAGCCCCGACGGTATCCCAGGTCCGACCGCTCGCCCGGGAAGCGCGGCGGTGCGGGATCGTCTTGTCGCAAAGCGTGGCGTCACGGGTTCGTCCTGTCACGATCCGCAGCATCTGGGGCATTGGGTGCGGGGCGCTCAGCCGATAGCCTCAGGGGGTGGAATCAGTGCAGCCCCCCGCCGGTTCCCAGGTCTCCCGCGTACCGGCGCAGCGGACCCCGCCGGACCAGTTGCCGCCCCCGGCCGTCACGCCGGCGCCACAGCAGCAGCCCCGCCGGACCCGCACCGTCCTCACCGTGGTCGCGGGGGTGCTGGCGCTGCTCTGCGTGAGCGGCGCGGTGATCGGCTACATGCTTTACGACCGCGCCACAGCGCCGGACCGCAGCGCCCCCGACGTCGTGGTGGACAACTACCTGCGCGAATATCTGGTCAACCGCAACGACGCGCGGGCCAGCCTGCTCGTCTGTGAGGGCAGTCCGACCGGGCTGCCGGCGCTGCAGTCCCTACGTGATGACCTCAGGGCACGCGAGGAGCGCTTCGCGACCACGATCACCGTCAGCTGGGGCGCTCTTCAGGTGGAGCAGCAGGGCGGGAGCGCCGCAGTCGAGGCTGACCTGATCATCTCGGCCTCGGTCGACGGCATCTCTCAAAGCGATCGTCAGAGGTGGCGGTTCCGCACGCAGTTGGGTGACCACTGGAGGGTTTGCGAGGCCGCCCGCGCCGGCTGAGTCCTCACTCGATCCACAACAGGTGCACCGGAACCTCCAGGGTAGTCGGTGGCTGCCCGCGCCAGGCCCACCGGTACCACTCCAGTTCCGGGGTGACGCGGATGCAGATGTCGCCGTCGGCGCCGGAATAGGTCTCGGTCACCGCGCGCAGATCCCGGTGCTCGACTGAATCCTCGACGTGCACCACCCGCCGGCCGCTGACCGTGTCGGCCTCGAAGACCGGCGTCGGTATCCGGTTGGCCGGCTCGTCCAACGAGACCAGCCGGATGCCCTGCTCGCGAGCGGCCGCCCCCGGCGACGGACGCTCGCCGAGCGTCTCGACCCAGACCCGCTCCACCGGGATCAACGGCGCGAACACCTCGACCTGGTCGGACTCGGCCCGGTACCACTCGTGCTCGGGGATCACCGGCACGTAGGTGCGGCTGCCCTGCACCACCCGTTCGTCGGCCCGCAGGTCGCCCCGCCAGCCCAGGCCCGGCAGCCCGACCAGGACCCGCCGCCCGCGCAGCTCGACCCGCCCGGTGGCAGGCACGATCTCGACCGGCCGGGGGGTCAGTGGCGCCCAGTCGGGCTGGCCGGCGAAGGGATCCGGCAGCGGACCGCTCATCGTGCCGCTTGCCTCGTGCTCGACCCGTTGAGGGGCGCACCCCGCTGCAGCATGAACGGCACCGGGTCGATCGCCCCGAGGGAGCTGCGGTCGCTGTCCCGGTGCACCTCGAAGTGCAGGTGCGGGCCGGAGGAGTTGCCGCTGCTGCCCACCCGTCCGATGATCTCACCGGCCCGCACCTCCTGACCGGGAACGACCAGCGGCTTCTCCACCATGTGGCAGTAGCGGGAGATGTACCCGCCGGCGTGCAGGATGTCGACGAACCAACCGCAGCCGCCCTTGCCGGGGTAGCCGTCCACGTCGCAGTCGAGCCGGCCCCGGTGGTCGGGGTCGCAGCGGGCCACCAGCACCCGCCCGGTGGCCGCCGCGTGGATCGGCGTGGTCCCCTTGGGCGCGCCGATGTCCACCCCGTTGTGCTGCGGTCGGCTCGCGGTCCGGAAGCCCGAGCCCACTCTGCCGGGGATCGGTGACGTCCAGCCGGAGGCGGCGATCGTCCTGGCGGACGCCCGGTCGCAGACGGTCTTGTCGGCGATCCGCACCGTCCGGGCGGCACCCTTGGCCAGCGCGTTCACGATCCGGCTGGCGGTGTCCTCGTGCTTGGCGTACGCGTCCGGGTAGGCGCTGATCTGGACCCGTTGGGCGGCGAGGGTCAGCGGGAGTCGCTCCCAACCGTCGACCTTGAGCAGCTTCTCGTAGAACTTGCGGGCGGCGTAGTCCGGGCTCATCCGCTGCGCGACGCTGCCCCAGCCGGCCCGCTGCTGGAACAGGCCGACCGAGTCGTGGTCGCGCCCGATCCCCTCGTTGGGGATGCCGCGGGATCCGGCGACGGTGCTGTTCGCCAGGTTGCGCAGGGCCGACTCCTGCATCGCGGTCGCCACCGCGATCACCCAGCCGCGGGGTGGCACCTTCATCTCCTGCCCGACCTTGATGATGACGGCGGCGTTGCGCAGTTGGCTGTCGCCGTAGTCGGACATGCGCGGCATCCTGCCGGTGACGTCGACCCGGTGGTCCTCGCCGCACGTCTGTTCCGAGGCCACCAGATCCTGGTCGTCGCCGCCGAGGTTGGTGAGGAAGGAGGCCGCCGTGCCGCCGCCGCAGCAGAGCAGGGTGAGGGTGGCGGTCAGCGCGGTGACCACGGCGCGGACCCGGAGTCGGCGACGGGGCGGCTGGCCCACCCCCGGCAGCTCGGCAGTCATTCCCGCTCCCAGTCCACGGCGTCCACCAACCAGCGCCCGTCCGGCGCCACCAACTCCAGCCGGAGCCGCCCGGTCTCCAACGGGACCAGCACCTCCGCGAAGGCCTCCGTGCGCGGCCGGAGAATCAGCTCCCCGGTCACCTTCTCCGCCGGCACCCCCGCCGGATCGGCGCCCGTCAGCTTCTCGGTGAGCCCCGGGGTGGACAGCGGACGCAGGTCGGACTGCCACTTCTCCGCCGTGGTGGCCGCCCCACCCAGCCACAGCCGGGCGAACCGGTCCGCGGTCTGCTGGGGGGTCAGCTCACCGGGACGCGTGCTGGGGGAGGCCGGCACCGGTGTGGCGATGACACCGTCGTCGCCCTCCGTGGGGTCCACCGTGGTGATGGGCTCGCGTGGGCGGTTGCTGAGCCCGATGGCCGGGTCGACGGGGCCGGTCACCAGGCGGGCGGTCCCGATCACCGCGAAGACCAGCACGGCGATCGCGAGCGCGATACCGATCCGGGACCGCAGGACCCGGGTCACCAGGAACTCGATCGCCCGTCGCATCGCCGTCACCGTGCCTCGGAGCGCACCCGAGGGCTGGGCCTGGTGCTGGCCGGTGCGCGCTCGGCCGAGTCGGGTCGGTACACCACGAAGGACGGCGATTCCTCCGGCACGTCCGGCTCCGTCCAGCTCGCCGGCTGTTGCCGGCGGGCGCGCGGCGCGGTGCGCCGCTCGCCACCACCCGTCCGCATCTCCGGCTGCTCGGTCTCGTCCGCCGGCTTCCGGCCGTCCGGTCGTCCACGCACCGCGAGGGTGGCGGAGGAGTGCGACGGGTCCTCCCGTCGGGCCTCCGGGCGCAGTTTCGACGGCTCCAGCGCCAGTCCGCGCCGCCGGGCGACGGCCGGCTCGGCCGTGCCTCCCGGCTCCACCACGTCGAGCCGCGCGGCGATCCGCATGTCGCGGAAGAAGCGACGGTGCCAGGAGCCGGCCGAGCTGACCGCCTCGCTGCTGTCCTTGCCGCCGAGCTGGGTGATCCGCCGGTACGGGCGCAGCAGCAGCCAGCCGACCACGCCGCAGAGCCAGACCAGCACCACCTGGAGCCAGCCGGCCAGGGTGGGCGTGCTCATGATCAGGTCCACCGCGAAGAGGTAGATGGCGGCTCCGGTGCCGAAGATGGCGATGTTGAACAGCGCCGCGACGACCGCGTTGCCGAGTCGGCGCAGCCCGGCGCTGGCCGGTCTCAGCAGGCCGACCGTGCCCAGGATCGGTGCCGCGATGACCGCCCAGCGGAAGATCAGGAAGCCGAGCAGCACCAGCAGCGACGCGGTCAGGTCGAACATCGCGAAGAGCAGCGAGGCCAGCACGGCGATGAAACCGGAACCGATCCGGTCCATGTCCCGGGCGCCGGTGAGGTATTCGTACGCCTCGGGGTCCTCCTTCTTGATCTGCTCGGCCACGGTCATCCACTGCTGCTGCTTGGCCTTGATCGTCGCCTCGCGGGTGGCGGGATTCTGCCGGAGCTTCCCCGCCTCCTCCCAGGAGAACGACTTGGCGTCGTAGAGGACCGGTCCGTACTTCTTGGCCGTCTCGCTGTCCGCCGACCCGAGCACACCACGCAGCCAGTTGCGGTAGAGCATCGACTCGGTAGCCGTGTCGCTGGCCCGGACGGCCGGTGGCCGCTTGTCGACGCAGGCATCGGGGTTCGGAAGTACGCACCTGTCGGCCGGGACGGTTCTCGAACCCGGCCCCACCGCGTCGTGGACGACGCCGAGGGAGGTGATGAGCGTGCCGTCGGCGATGTTGGCGGACTTGACCGGCCAGGCGGCCAGGGCGGTCACCGCGACCATCACCAGCAGGGCCCACCCGGCGGTGGTCATCGCGTTGCTCATGTCCGACTGGCGGGAGCGCCAGAGCAGGTAGAGGCCCACCACGCAGAGCGTGACGATGCCGAAGACGCTGAACACCTTCTGGTAGACGGCCTTGGTCGCCTTCTCCACCAGCGGGTCGGCCCAGCCCCACATCGAGCGGGGGTCCCACGCCCGCTCCCGCAGGGCGTTCGAGGCACCGATGATGGCCGTGGCGAACATGAACTCGCCGTTGGCGACCGTCGTGGTGAACTTGTAGTCCGGGTGCAGCACCGTCGAGGCGCAGCCACCCTCCACGTCATAGGTGTTGAAGCTGTAACCGGCGTAGCCGTAATCGCTGTACAGGCCCTTGGGGCCGGGCAGCTTGGAGGAGTCCGGCCGGGAGGCGAACCAGCCGGCGAGACCCGAGTCCGGCGCGGAGGCGACCGGCGGCTTCCGACAGGTGATCTCGTTCTCGCTGACCTGCTGCAGCTTGGCGACGCAGGCGCGGAAGTCGGCCTGCCACTCCTTGGTGCTGCACAGTTCCGCCGCCGCCTGGGCCGTCACCGGCGGTGCCGCTGAGGCCGGTGTCGCCCCGACCACCGGCCAGGCGATCGTGGCACCGGCGAGTACGCCGATCGCGAGGAGGAGCGCCGCGATCCGTGCCCGGGCCCTCGCCATGTCACGCCTCCAGGTCAGCCAGGACGGTCGGCAGTTGCCCGGCCACCTGGGCGACCCCGGCGGGGGTGGTGTCCAGGTGTGCCAGCAGCCCCTCGACGTACGACACGTCGACCCGGACCTTCTGCACCCGGCCGTCCACGTCGCGCATCACGAACTCGCGGAAACCGAGCCGGTCCGCCGAGGTGGCGTCCACGGCCGAGAGCGAGGCGAGGGTGGCCTCGTACCCGTCGTCGACCGGCACCCGGAGCAGACGCAGCGCCTCGGAGGCGATCTCGGCGTCCTCGGCGATCCGCCCGACGAAGACGGTGGAGACGAGGTTCTGCACGTCGAGGCCGAGGATGTCCTTCGGGTTCTGTGAGGCGACCAGGGCGGCGAGGTTCCACTTGCGGGAGTCCCGGGCCAGCCGGACCAGGAACGACCGGCCGGAGCGCCAGCCCTCCATGAAGTGCGCCTCGTCCAGGCCGACCAGCTTGCGCGACGACATCGACCCGCCGTAGCAGCGGCGCACCGCGAGCCGGTGCGCGGTGTGCAGCATCGGCAGGGCCAGCGCCTCCTCGGCGGACCAGTACTCCCGCTCGATCTTGAGGTCGGGGAGCCGGAGGCCGGCCATGGTGATCACGGTGAGCGCCGCGTCGGCACCGAGCAGCCCCTCCGGCGGGCGGCCGAAGAAGAGCATCGCCAGCGGCATCTCGGCGGTGTCGAGCAGCAGGTTGGCCAGCTCCCGGCCGGCGTCGTCGTCCATCCCCTGCAGGCAGGCGACCACGTCGTCCAGCGTGGAGGTCTCCTCCGCCGGCACCTGGCGTACGGCGTGCCGGAACAGGGTCGCGGTGGACGCCTCGCGGGCCACCTGCGGCGGCACCAGCATCATGCAGATGTCCTGCACGAGCATCCGGCGCTCGGCCCGGGCGTTGGAGACCGCGATCTCGAACTCCCGGTCGCCCGCCGCGCCACTGCTGAACTCGCTGCGCAGCGGGGTGGGGATGAGCGAGTACGGGGCCAGCGTCCCGGGCTCCGACCCGGTCAGGTTGAGCACCCGTGCGTACGGGCGCAGCTCCGGCATCGCGCAGAGCCGGGCCAGCGGGCCGGACGGGTCCAGCAGGGTCACCTGCACCCCGCGCCGCGCGGCCAGGTAGCCCAGGGCGCCGAGCAGGGTCGACTTGCCACCACCGGGTTCGGCGACGAAGACCGCCAGGCCGGAGCGTTCGCGGACCTCCATCGGGAAGTGCAGGTCGAGGAAGACCGGGCGGCGGCAGGTGCCGGCGGTACGCCCGATCAGGTCGCCCCGGCGGTCGCCGACGGTGGAGGCGGCCTGCGGCAGCGCGGCGGCGAGCAGGTTGACCGGCATCCGCCGGACATAGCCGGTGTTGGCGATCGGCTCGCCGGGGATGAACTCGCGGGCCAGCCAGTCCTGGTTCTTCGGGTGTTGCAGGGAGATGCGCAGCTCGCGGGAGTAGAGCTGGATGAGGCGACGGGCCCGTTCCAGGCACTCCTCCCTGGTCCGGCCGCCGACGGCGATCCGGTGCCAGCCGTGTGCGCGGGCCGAGTCCACCGGCAGGCCGGTGGTCATCTCGTCGCCGATCACCAGCGCCCGCTTGGCCAGTCGCTCCAGCTCGGGCGGGGCGTCGATGCCGTGCTCGGCGTAGTCGAGCTGCTGCGAGCGGATCATCCGCAGCCGGTGCTCGAGGTTTCGGAAGGAGTCGCCGGAGCCGAGGATGTCGACCCGGGTGGAGATCTCCATCGGCCAGGGCAGCCGCTCGTGGAAGTGCAGCCAGGGCTCGTGCCGCTCGGGGATCTCCAGCGGCTCCATCCGGCCGACGGCGAGCACGGCGACGTGCCGCTCCTCGCCGGTCATCCGGTTTACCAGCTTCACGGTCGAGCCGTACGGGGTGCGGTAGCGCTCGACCTGCTCGGTGAGGGCGAGCAGGTCACCCCGCTCCCACCGGCCGTTGGTCACCGGGGAGAGCGTGCCGGGTGGTGCCATGCAGAGCGCGACCGAGCGGTAGAGCAGCCATTCCAGCTCCTGCGCGGTCACCCGGCGGCCGCGCATGCCGAACGCGCCCAGCACCTCGTCGAACTGCTCGACGGTGCGGCCGAGCCTGCGGCGCTCGCCGTCGGCGGTGCCCCGGCCGAAGGTGCGCAGCAGCCGCTCGGTGAGCGAGTCGCCGAGCGAGCGCCGGGCGAAGGTGACGCCGAGGTAGGTCTGCCCCTCGGCGTGGTTGACCGACATCAGGTGCCGCTGGGCGGCGACCAGGTGGTCGGCCCAGCCGGGCGTGCCGGGGACGTCGGGCAGCGGCGCGGCCGTGTGCGCGTCGATGGTGCGGGCCCACTCGTCGGCCGGGAAGGGGCGGGTGGTGCGGCGCAGGTGCAGCCGGAACCCGGCCAGGCCGGCGAACTGCTCCGAGATCGCCGAGAGCAGCGCCTCCCGTTCGGCGTCCGGGCGGAACGCCCAGCGCACCTCGGGCAGCCAGTACCAGGCGGTGACGGTGTTGGGAGTGAAGGTCAGGTGGCCGGCGATCTCGGTGATCGCCAGGTCGATCGACGGGTCCCGGTCCCCGAACTTGATCTTCGGAGGGCGTACCCGGACGGGCTTGGCGGGGGTGCGCCGGCTGGCCGCGCGCTGGCGCGGCGGCGCCAGCTCCCGGGACGTCCGTTCCGCCGGCTCCTGCGGCCCGGGCTCGGCCAGCTCGCGCCGGCCCGGTTCGGCGATCGCGTGCCGGGCCGGCTCCTCGACCTCGCGTCGCGACGACCCGGCGGGCACCGACCGGGGCAGCTCCCCCGGTTCGGGCCACTCCGGCTCGGTCGGCTCGGCCGGCTCGGGACGGACCGGTGCGACGGTCTCCCGGCGGGCCCGCGCGGCGGCCTCCCGCCGGGCCCGTTCGACGGCCTCCCGCCGGCTGCGTTCGGTGGCCTTGCGCGCGGTCAGCGGCTCGGCGGGCACCGCGCGCGGCACGCGCGGCGCCGGGGTCTCCACCGGTCGGTCCGCGACCGGCTCGGCCTCCGCCGGCGGGCGCAGCACGGGCAGGCGGTCGCCGGGCTGGTGCGGGACCCGGGTGCGGGCGGGGCGGTCGGCGGCCGGCGCCTCGATCGCCGGCGGCGTCTCCGGCGCGCTGGGGGGCTGCGGCGCGGCCGGCGCCTCGATCGCCGCCGGCTGGTGCGGGATCGGCGGGTGCTCCCGGCCACGGCGCGGGGACGACACCGGCGGCGGCGGGCCGGGGCGCGGCGGTGCGCCGGGGCCGCCGAAGAGGTCGAGGAACGGGGAGTCGATGTCGGTGCCGTCGCCGACGAGCATCGGCGGGCTCGGCTCGACCGGCGGTACGCCCCGGCCGTTCGTCGGCCGCGGCGGCTGGAAGACGCCGACACCACCCTGCCCCGGACTGGTCACCAGGGCCGGGTCGGACGGCTGCTCGTCCTGGATCTCCTCCTCCGGGTAGTCGAGCGACCGCGCACGGTTACCGTGCGGGGCGCTGTGACGTCCGGCCGGGAAACCCGGCGTGGAAGAGCGACTCATGCGACCGCCTCACCCGCGTGGTTCGACTGCCCGATCGACGTACGCCCGGTCATGCCAGTTCCTCCCGGATCCTGATCCGGCTGCCGACCAGGCGGGGGTCCCGCAGCTCGGCGGCCGGCTCCCGGGTGCGTCGCCAGTCGGTCAGGGCGGTGCGGATGACCATCCGTGCCGGCCGGTCCGGGTCGACGTACCGGAAGATGAACGAGGTGCTCACGATGGCGAGCGCGATCTCCCAGGCGGGGAAGAGCTCGACCTGCAGCGTGAACAGCCAGTGGATGAACATGTAGAGGGGTACGAGCAGCATGAACAGGCCGTACTGGGCGTACGGCAGGTGGACGGGAAGGGTGTAGCCGGGCGGCCCGAGGTAGACCAGGCGAGCCCGGTAGATGTCGTCGTCGGTGCGCAGCCGCATGTCTCGCCCGGGCCTATTCGAAGATCAGGTCGATCAGGTAGTCACCGACGAAGAAGAGTGTGGCCGCCCCGGCGATGAAGGCCAGGCCGACGATCGCGATGGCCGAACTGGTGAGCACCTTGGAGATCTCACCCCGGCTGGCCCGGCCGATGAAGATGACACCGAGCACGGCGAGCAGGATGGGCGCGATCTTGCTGGCGAAGAAGGTGACGACGCCGTTGGTGTCGATGCCCTTCGGAGCCGCTTCGGCGAGCGGTGTCGTCGCCAGGGTGTGCAGGGCCTGCGCGACGCCGGACGTCGCCGTCTGCATGAGCTCGAAGGCGATCACTGGAACCTCCCCATGTCGCGGCCGGCGGTGCCGCGGTGGTGCAGTAGGCAAGCCTGGCGGGAAATGTGCTCACTCAGCGCAGCGTCGGCGACGCTACGTTCGTTACCCACCACGAAGAGTGGTGAGCTTTGGGGGGATTCTTCCCGCTTCGGCCCTCCCTCCAGGCTTCGCCATCTCGATGCTGGGCAATTCCACAGCGTACGGCCCGCCCTCCTTTGCGACAACCCGCGAAGAGTCGGCCCGATTCGCCCCGGACGACCGATCGTACACCTGTTCCAATGCGCATGTCAGGGGGCTGCCGGAGCGGGCGTGGACGACCGGTACCGTCTAGTCGTGACCGATCTGGTACGGGCGCAGGCCCCGGTGGTGATGGGCGTCCTCAACGTCACGCCCGACTCCTTCTCCGACGGTGGCCGCTACGCCGACCTCGACGCCGCGGTCGCACACGGGGTACGGCTGCGGGCGGAGGGCGCCGCGCTGATCGATGTCGGCGGCGAGTCCACCCGACCGGGCGCCGACCGGGTCGAACCCGCGACCGAGGCGGCCCGGGTCCTGCCGGTGATCCGGGAGCTGGCCGCGGCCGGCGTGGCGGTGAGCATCGACACCAGCCGGGCCTCGGTGGCCGAGGCCGCCCTGACCGCCGGAGCGACCGTCGTCAATGACGTCTCCGGCGGGCTCGCCGACCCGGACATGGCCCGGGTGGTGCGCGACGCCGGCTGTCCCTGGGTGCTGATGCACTGGCGCGGGCACTCGCGGGGGATGCGCGAGCTGGCCACCTACACCGACGTGGTCGCCGACGTGCGCGCCGAGCTGGGCCGACGGGTCGACGAGGCGTTGGCCGCCGGGGTGGCCGCCGACCGGATCATCGTCGACCCCGGCCTCGGCTTCGCCAAGACCGCCGAGCACAACTGGGAGCTCAGCGCCCGCCTGCCGGAGCTGGTCGCGCTCGGCTTCCCGCTGCTGTTCGGGGCGAGCCGCAAGTCGTACCTCGGCCGGCTGCTGGCCGACGCCGACGGCGAGCCGCGCCCCACCGCCGACCGGGAGGCGGCCACCGCGGCCACCAGCCTGCTGGCCGTCGCCGCCGGCGCCTGGGGGGTACGCGTGCACGACGTGCGCGGCACCGCCGACGCGCTCGCCGTCTGGCAGGCCACCGGCCGCCCCCGCCTGGTCGCCGAGCCGGCCGCGCGCCGCGCCGGCCAGGACGGCGCGGAACCGGGCGGTGCCGGCGTGCCCGCGGTGGGGGCGGCCGGGCCTGCCGGCCGGCAGGAGAGCGAGCCGGCGCGGTGACCGCGTCCGGGCTGGGGACCGCCGCGTACGTCGGCCGGGACGAGGGAGAGCGATGACCGACCGGATCGAGCTGACCGGCCTGCGGGCGCGCGGTCGGCACGGCGTCTACGACTTCGAACGCGCCCAGGGGCAGGAGTTCGTCGTCGACGCGGTGCTCGAACTCGACCTCGCCCCGGCGGCCCGCTCCGACGAGGTGACCGACACGGTGCACTACGGCGAGCTGGCCGAGAAGCTGGTCGCCGTCATCACCGGCGAACCGGTCGCGCTGATCGAGACGCTCGCCGACCGGCTGCTCGCGGTCTGCCTGGCCGAGCCGCTGGTCGCCGCCGCCACGGTCACCGTGCACAAGCCCGAGGCGCCGATCCCGCACACCTTCTCCGACGTCGCCGTGACGATGCGGCGTACCCGATGACCCGGGCCGTGCTCTCCCTCGGCAGCAACCTCGGCGACCGCCTCGGCCACCTGCGTGCCGCGGTCGCCGCGCTCGGCGACGCGGTCCTGGTGGTCTCCGGGGTCTACGAGACTCCACCGTGGGGGGACGCCGACCAGCCGGCGTACCTCAACGCGGCGGTGATGGTCGCGGACCCGGCGGCGGCCCCGCGCGACTGGCTGGAGCGGGCCCGGGCCGCCGAGCGGGCGGCCGGCCGGGCCCGCGACCCCGAGCGCCGGTTCGGACCGCGCACCCTGGACGTGGACGTCATCGCCGTCTGGGACGCGGCCGGCGAGCCGGTGCTCAGCGACGACCCCGAACTCACCCTGCCGCACCCCCGCGCCCACCTGCGCGCGTTCGTGCTGCGGCCGTGGATCGACATCGAGCCGCATGGGCGGCTGCCCGGACACGGCTGGCTGACCGACCTGCTCAACGCCGAGCCGTTGGCCGGCGACGCGCTGGAACTGAGCCCCCGGCCCGATCTGGCGTTAGAGTCGACCCCATGACCGAGTGGAGCCGGCCGGCATGACCCAGGCGCAGCCCCCGCGCGGAAGCGAGCCCGACCGCTTCCGGATGGGCCCCACCCGGATCGCCACCCTGGTCGTCGCCGCCCTCGGCGCCGCGGCGGTGGCCTGGTTGCTGATCAGCACCTTCTACTACGACGTCGCGCCGGACCTGCCCTGGCTGCCGGTGGTCACGCTGGCCGCGCTCGCGGTGCTGGAGGCGTACGCGGCGGCCAACACCCGCAGCCGGATCGAGCGCCGGCCGGGCCGCGAGCCGGTCAACCCGCTGCTGGTCGCCCGGTTCGTGGTGCTGGCCAAGGCGTCCGCCCTGGCCGGGGCGATCTTCACGGGCTTCTATGCGGGGCTGACCGCGTGGCTCTTCATCGAGGACACCAACGCCGCCATGGACGACCGGCCGGCGGCCGGCGCCGGCCTGCTCGCCTCGCTCGCCCTGACCGCCGCCGCGCTCTGGCTCGAACGCGCCTGCCGGGTCCCCGAGCAGGAGGACGACGAGGACCGGGAGCCCGGCGAGCGGGAGGGCCGCCCGCCGCGCCGCTGATCAGGGGGGTTACGCGCGGCCGCGTGCGCAGGTACCGTCCCTGGCGACCGGAGAGCAGACGACCGTCGACGAGGACGGTTGGCCACGTGGGAGGCGCGCGGCATGGCGTACGACGAACCAGGCCGGGCCGGATCCGCGGAGCCCACGCCGGGGGTGCCCGCCGCCGTGCTGGAGAACGTCTTCGACGATCCCGCGCACGGTGAGCCGGGCCGGGACCGGGTCGGCGTGCACCTGGTGTGGGAGACGCTCCTCCTGGTCGGGCTGGTCGGTGTGGTGCTGCTGCTCCGCCGCGAGGACGCCGACGCGCTGCGCGGCGACGGGCTGCGCACCCTCCTGGTCGACGTGGTCGCGCTCGGCCTGCTGGCCCTCGCCGCCGGGGTGAGCCTGCGTACCGCGGCGGTGAACCTGGCGGTCGGGCCGGTCGCCGTCGCCGCCGCGCTGCACTTCGCCGAGCAGGGCGATCGCGGTGTCACGGCCGCGCTCACCCCGGCCCTGGTGGCCGCCGCCGTCGGTGGCCTCGCCCTGGCCCTGGCCGTGGTGGTGCTGCACGTGCCCGGCTGGGCGGCCAGCCTCGCCGCCGCCGCGGGCGTGATCGTCTACATCGAGCGGCGCTCCGGCGCGGTCGGAGTGCAGGGCGACTACGACCCGCGCCGCACGGCCTTCTACCTCTTCGCCGGGTTCGCGGCCGTCGCCGTGCTGGGCGGGATCTTCGGCGCGACCCGGGCGGTCCGGCGGGTGGTCGGCCGGTTCCGGCCGGTGGTCGACCCGGCCCGCCGCCGGGGCGTGCTGGCGGCCCTGGTCACCGCCGCGGCGCTGGTCGGTTCCACCGTGCTCGCCATGCTGGCCGGGGTGCTGCTGGCCGCCAACGACGCCGGCCCGGTCGTACCGGCGTCGGGGCTGGACTGGACGGTGCTGGCGGTCGGCGTGGCGATGCTCGGCGGCACCAGCGCGTACGGCCGGCGCGGCGGGATCTTCGGCACCCTGCTCGCGGTGGGCGCGGTGGTGGTCTTCCTGGCCTGGGCGACCGCGCACGGCTGGACGGTCTCCCGGTGGACGGTGGGCGGCGTGGCGCTGGGCGTCGGGGTGGTGGTGACCCGGCTGGTCGAGGCGTGCGGGCGCCCGCGCGGGACGCTCGGCGAGCCGGCCGAGACGACGCCCGCCGGCGACGGCATGATCAGCACCGGCTGGTCGCTGCCCCGGCCGAGCACCGTCGACAACTGGCCGCCCGCGCTCCCGTCCCAGTCGACCGCCACCCCGCCGGACCCGTGGGAGGCCCCCCGCTGGGAGACCGGGGCGCGCCGCTGGGACGACGACGACCGGTGAGGCCGTGCCCGCGTCCGACGGGCCGTAGGTGATCTCGCCGGTTAGGCTCGCGGGCATGAGCGAGACTCCTTCCGCCGGTACCGGCCGCACCTTCGATGAGCTCGACGCGCTCTCCACCGAGGAGCTGCGGGAGCGGGCCTTCGCGCTGGCCCGGGAGCGCCGCGACGTGGGCTTCTTCTGGTCGGTGCTGCGGCACCTGCCGAACGCCGACGAGGCCGCCGCGCTGGACGGGGCGCCGAACTCGATCGGCCCGACCATCGACGAGGCCTCGGCGCTGTGGCGGGAGCTGACCGGCCACGGGTACGAGGAGTCGGCGCCGCTGCTGCGTGCGGCGTTCATCGACTACCTGGTGAAGCACTGACCGGTCGTACCGCCGGCTGGCTGAGGTTTGCCCGCCGGGGTGGGTCGGGAACTTCCCGCCGCATGGCCCTCACCAACCGTCCCCGGACCGTCAGCGGGTACGGCACCGCCGCCGGCACCGGCACCCTGGCCGCGCTCATCCTGGTCGGGGTCTGCGGCAGCCCGTGGTACGTCGACTGGGCCGAGGCGCACACCGACCCCAACTCCGCCGGCGGCTGGTTCCTGCGGCTGCTCGCCTGGCCCGCCTGGCGGCTGGAGGCCGCCGGTGGCGAGCACGGGGTGCTCGCCACCGACCTGCGGGCCATCCTGCTGCTGGTGTTCGCCGCGACCTTCCTCTACCTGCTGCCCACCTCGCAGGTGGCCCGGGTGCAGGGCTCGGTGAGCCAGTTCTTCTCCGGCTGGGCCGCGTACGTCCTGGCCGCCGCGACGGCGACCCTGCTGGCGGCGCTGCTGACCTCGGACGGGCCGCTGCTCGCCGACTTCCAGACCACCGGCACGGGCGCCACCTACGGCTTCTTCGCCGGCTGGATCATCGGCGCCGCCAGCCTCGGCGGCCGGGCCTGACCTTCCGGACCCGACCTGGCCGCCGGAACGGCCCGGCTGCCGCCGGAACGGCCGGGTCGTCGGCCGCGGCGTCATCGGCCGGCGAGGTCAGGCTCCGGTCTGGCCGAGTTCGAGCACCCGGGCCCGGGTGAGCGCGCCGACCGGTTCGCCGTCGGCGGTGACCACGACCGCCTCGGAGCCCGTGGTGAGCATCGCCGCCAGCGCGTCGTACGCGGAACCGCCCAGCGGCACCGCCGGCAGGTCGGCGGTCGCGCCGGGGAGCGGGGCCAGCGTGTCCCGGGTGACCGGGGTGACGGCGAGCCGGCGGATGCCCCGGTCCGCGCCGACGAACTCGCGGACGAACGGCGAGGCGGGGGCGCCGAGCAGGGCGGCCGGGGTGTCGTACTGCTCCAGCCGGCCCCCCTGGGAGAGCACCGCGATCCGGTCGCCGAGCCGGACCGCCTCGTCCAGGTCGTGGGTGACCAGCACGATGGTCTTGCGGACCTCGGCCTGGAGCCGGAGGAACTCCTCCTGCAACCGGGTCCGGACGATCGGGTCGACCGCCGAGAACGGCTCGTCCATCAGCAGCACCACCGGGTCGGCGGCGAGCGCCCGGGCCACCCCGACCCGCTGCCGCTGCCCACCGGAGAGCTCGTGCGGGTAGCGGCGGCCGAACTGCGCCGGGTCGAGCCCGACCAGCTCCAGCAGCTCGTCGGCGCGGCGGCGGATCCGCTCCTTCGGCCAGCCGAGCAGCCGGGGCACCGTGCCCACGTTGGTGTGCACCGTCTGGTGCGGGAAGAGCCCGACGTTCTGGATCACGTAGCCGATCCGGCGGCGCAGCTTCACCGGGTCGACCCGGGTGATGTCCTCGTCGCCGAGCAGGATCCGGCCGCCGGTCGGCTCGATCAGCCGGTTGACCATCCGCAGCACGGTGGACTTCCCGCAGCCCGAGGGGCCGATCAGGACCACCAGCTCGCCGGCCTTGACCTCCAGGCTCAGCTCGCGCACCGCCTCGGTGCCGTCCGGGTAGCGCTTCCGGATGCCGTCCAGGGTGATCGAGGCCGCGCTGTGCCCGGCCGCGCCGGTGGGTCCCGGGGTAACGTCCACGTGTGTCCCTCCACCTGAGCTACCGGGCCGACCCCGGTAACCCGTGGTTCTCCTGGCAGTACGTGCGGGACAACTCTGACACCATCCTCGCCGCGCTGCGCGAGCACGCCTCGCTGACCGCCCGGGCGGTGCTGATCGCCGCCCTGGTGGCCCTGCCGTTGGCGGTGGCGGCGTACTGGTTCCGCGCCCTCGCCGGGCCGATTCTCGCACTCACCGGCGTGCTGTACACCGTCCCGTCGCTGGCGCTGTTCGCCTTCATCGCGCCCTACCTGGGCATCGGGGCGATCACCGTACTGACCGTGGTGGTGCTGTACGCGCTGCTGGTGATCGTGCGCAACGCGGTGGCCGGGCTGAACCAGGTGCCCCCCGAGGTCCGCGACGCGGCCGAGGGCATGGGGTACGGCCGCTGGGCGCGGCTGTTCCGGATCGACCTGCCGCTGGCCCTGCCCGGCATCCTCACCGGGGTGCGCCTCGCCACCGTCTCGACGGTCGCCCTGGTCACCGTCGGGGTGGTGGTCGGTCGCGGCGGCCTCGGGCAGCTCATCTTCGCCGGCTTCCAGAACAACTTCTACAAGGCCCAGATCATGACCGGGACGCTGCTCTGCGTCCTGCTCGCCCTGGTGCTGGACCTGATCCTCGCCGTGGTGGGCCGGCTGCTCACGCCGTGGCTGCGCGGGCGGGCCGGATGACCGCCACGAATCCGGTCGAGCAGGCGGTGGTCTGGCTCAACGACCCGCTGAACTGGACGAACCCGGGCGGCATCCTGGACCGGCTCGGGGAGCACCTGAGCATGTCCGCCGCCGCGGTGCTGCTCGGCTGCCTGGTGGCCTGGCCGATCGGGCTCTGGCTCGGGCACAGCGGTCGCGGTGGCGGGCCGGTCCTGCTGATCTCCAACGTCACGCTGGCGATTCCCACCCTGGCGCTGCTGACCATCCTGCCGCTGACCTTCCTCGGGTTCGGCCGGCCGGCGGTGGTGGTGGCGCTGGCCGTCTTCGCGGTGCCGCCGCTGCTGGCCAACGCGTACACGGGGGTGCGGCAGGCCGATCCGGAGGCCCGGGACGCGGCGCGGGGGATGGGGCTGTCCGGCGGGCAGGTGCTGCGCCGGGTGGAGTTGCCGCTGGCGGTGCCGTACCTGGCGGCCGGATTCCGGACCGCGGCGGTGCAGGTGGTGGCGACCGCCGCGCTCGCCTCGTTCGTCAACGGCGGCGGGCTCGGCCAGATCATCCGGGCGGGCTTCGGGCTGGACATCGCGGCCGGCGGCGGCCAGATCATCGCCGGGGGCGTGCTGGTGGCCGGGCTGGCGCTGCTGGTCGAGGGGGTGTTGGCGCTGGTCGAGCGGGCGGTCACCCCGCGCCCGCTGCGGCGGGCCCGGGGCCGGGCGAACCGGCGGGCGGCGGCCGCCGTCGCCGGGAACTGAGCGATCCGGTGACGATCCGGTGACGAACCTCGCCCGGAGTTTGTCGGTCGGAGCCGGAGGATATTGGCTGGAGTCGCGGGCGGCCGATCGGATCGCCCGTCGGACACGCGGCCGGCCCACCCGGGGTCGCGCCGGGACACGGAAGGCGGGCGCGATCATGCGCGTACGGACACGGCTGGCGGTCGGCGCGGTGGGCGCGCTCACCGTGGCAGGTCTGCTCACCGGCTGCGGGGACGAAGGGTCCTCCGGCACGGACGCACCCAAGCAGGGCGCGAGCGGGGCCGGGTGCGCCCCGGTCGCCGGCGACCAGCTGGTCGTCCTGAACGACGACAAGAAGCTCCAGAACACCGACAACATCATCCCGGCGATCAACGTCGACGCGGCCAACCCGCAGCTGGTCGCCGCGCTCGACAAGGTCTCCACCGCGCTGGACACGCCGAAGCTGATCGCGCTCAACAAGGCCGTCGACGTCGACCGCAAGACCCCGAAGGCCGCCGCCGAGGGGTTCGCCTCGGCGAACAACCTCACCGCCGGCATCGCCAAGGGCCCCGGCGGGCAGATCGTGGTCGGTGCCGGCAACTTCAGCGAGAGCCAGACCCTGGCCGAGCTCTACAACATCGTCCTCACCGCGGCCGGCTACCAGGTCAAGGTGCAGCAGATCGGCAACCGCGAGCTCTACGAGCCGGCCCTGGAGAAGGGCGAGATCCAGGTCGTCCCGGAGTACGCGGCGACCATGGCGGAGTTCCTCAACACCAAGGCCAACGGGAAGAACGCCACCCCGGTCTCCTCGCCTGAGCTGGACAAGACCGTCACCGCGCTGAAGGCCGCCGGCGACAAGGTGGGCATCACCTTCGGCGCACCCGCCGCCGCGCAGGACCAGAACGCCTTCGCCGTGACGAAGGCGTTCGCCGACAAGTACGGCGTGCAGACGATCTCCGACCTGGCGGCCAAGTGCTCCGGCTCGGCGACGGTGCTGGCCGGTCCGCCGGAGTGCCCGCAGCGGCCGAAGTGCCAGGCCGGTCTGGTGGAGGTCTACGACTTCAAGGCCGGCTCGTTCAGCTCGCTCGACGCCGGTGGCCCGCAGACCAAGAACGCGCTGAAGACCGGCACCGCCAGCGTCGGTCTGGTCTTCTCCTCCGACGGCGCGCTCGCCACCGGCTGACCACGCGTTCCGGGCGCGGCGGCACTCCGCCGGCCGCGCCCGGCCCGCACCCCCTGACGTCGCGATTCGGTCCTCGGGACCGTTCCCACCCAGGGCATCTCTCGGTAGGCTCCACAGCCATGCCCGCCCCGGTCGTGCCCGAGAAGCATCACCCGCAGCTGCTGACCGTCCTGTTCTGGATCGGTGTGGCGATCGCGCCCGTCGCGGCGCTGATCCTGCTGATCGCCGACGGCAACGGTCCGCTCCGGTTCGCCGCCGTACTGGCCATCATGGCCGTGGTCCTGATCGGTCTGTCGATCGCGCTGCGCGCCGACGGCGGCCAGCCGCGCGGCGAGGAGTTCCTCGACGAGCTGGAGCAGCTTCGCCGGGAGCTGCGGGCCGAGATCGTGGCCGCCGCCCAGCGCGGCAACCAGGCGCTCGACCAGTCCCAGCGGGTGGAGGACCAGGTCTCCGCACTGCGCCGCCGGCTGGACGCGGCGGCGGCCGGCATCGCCGCGGCCGCCGGGATCTCCGGGGCGGTGGCCGAGGAACCGGCCGGCGCCGGCCGGGCCCGGGTGTCCGCCCCGCAGGAACAGGCGTCGGGCGGGCGGCGGTGGGCCGCCGCGCCGGAGGAGACCCCGTCCACCTGGGGGCGCGCCACCGAGCGGGACGACGAGGAGCCGGCCGGGCGCCGCTACGGCGCGGAGCGTCCCGCCGCCGGCCAGGCCGGGGTGTACGGCGCTCCCCGCGAACCGCGCGGCGCCGCCCCCGCCCCCGAGGCGGGCGGCCGTCCCGTGGTGCGGCACACCGAGACGGTGCACGTGACCACCCGGCACACCGTGGTGGACGGCGCGGACCCGGCGGTCGGCAACGCCTACGCCGGCTACGCCGGCCGCTGGTCGCCCGCGCCGGAGGAGTCGTCCTGGAGCGGCGCGGAGCCGGAGAACTCCTGGTCGGAGCGGGCTGAGCCGGAGCGGGGCTGGGCGGGCCAGCGCGACGAACGGTCGAGCGGCCAGCGGGAGGAGCGGTCCTGGTCGGCCGGGCAGCCCGAGGAGCGGTCCTGGTCGGGTGCCGCCGACGACCGCGCCGACCAGTCCTGGGCGGGCGGGTCGTACCCGGCGGAGGAGAACTGGTCCGGGATGCGGGCCGGCGACCGCTGGGCCGAGGTACGCGACGACGGGCGGGGCCGCGAGGTGCGGGTCGGTGAGCGCCGGGCGGAGCTGCACGCCGACGGCGCCGAGTTCCGCATGCAGGACCGGTGGGCGTCGGTACGCCACGACGAGCCCCGCCGGCCCGCCGAGCAGTGGGGCGGCGGTTGGGGCGAGCCGGAGGAGCATCCCGCGCTGCCGGCCGGCGGGGTGCCGGTGCCGCAGGAGTGGCGGGGGGAGGCGCGCGGCCAGCAGCATGCCGAGCAGTCGTGGGGCGAGCGGTCGGCCGACCAGTGGCGAGCGCCCGCGCAGCGGGAGCCGGTGGACTCCTGGCGGGCCGCCGAGCCGGAGCCGCGCGCCCGCCAGCAGCAGTGGGGCGGCGAGCAGCGGTACGGCCAACCGCCGCAGGACGACTCCCCGCGCGCGGGTGGCCGCTGGCGCTGACCCGCTCCGGTCAGCCGCCGGTCACTTGTCGATGTCGCCGACCACGAAGAACATCGAGCCGAGGATGGCGATCAGGTCCGGCACCAGGGTGCCGGGGAGCAGGCTGGCCAGCGCCTGCACGTTCGCGTACGACGCGGTGCGCAGCTTGAGCCGCCACGGGGTCTTCTCGCCCCGGGAGACCAGGTAGTAGCCGTTGATGCCGAGCGGGTTCTCGGTCCAGGCGTAGGTGTGCCCCTCGGGCGCCTTGACCACCTTGGGCAGTCGGGTGTTCACCGGCCCGGTCAGCCGGTCGACCCGGTCCAGGCACTGCTCGGCGAGGTCGAGCGAGGCGTATACCTGGTCGAGCAGCACCTCGAAGCGGGCGTGGCAGTCCCCGGCGGTGCGGGTGACCACCGGCACGTCGAGCTGGTCGTAGGCCAGGTAGGGCTCGTCGCGGCGCAGGTCCAGGTCGAGGCCGGAGGCGCGGGCGACCGGCCCGGACGCCCCGAACGCGGCGGCGTCGGCGGCGGAGAGCACCCCCACCCCGACGGTACGGGCCAGGAAGATCTCGTTGCGCCGGATGAGCCGGTCCAGGTCGGGCATCCGGCGGCGGACCTCGCCGATCGCGGCGCGGGCCCGGCCGGTCCAGCCGGCGGGCACCTCCTCCTTGAGGCCGCCGACCCGGTTGAACATGTAGTGGATCCGGCCGCCGGAGACCTCCTCCATCACCGCCTGGAGGGTCTCCCGCTCGCGGAACGCGTAGAAGACCGGGGTGATCGCGCCGATCTCCAGCGGGTACGAGCCGAGGAACATCAGGTGGTTGAGCACCCGGTTCAGCTCGGCGAGGGCCATCCGCAGCCAGGTGGCCCGCTCCGGCACCTCCATGCCCATCAGCCGCTCGACGGCGAGCACCACGCCCAGCTCGTTGGAGAACGCGGACAGCCAGTCGTGCCGGTTGGCCAGCACGATGATCTGCCGGTAGTCGCGGACCTCGAAGAGCTTCTCCGCGCCCCGGTGCATGTAGCCGACGATCGGCTCGGCCGCGACGACCCGTTCGCCGTCGAGCACCAGCTTGAGCCGGAGCACTCCGTGCGTGGACGGGTGCTGCGGACCGATGTTGAGCACCATGTCGGTGCCCAGTTGCTCCCCGCCCGCGCCGGTGCCGACGGTCAGCTCGCGGAGGTCGCCGGCGTCCGTGGTCATGTGGGTCATCGTGCCATGAACGCGGCGGGGTCGACGCCGACCGGTTGCCGCAGCCACCAGTGCCCGCCGAGGCCGGCCGGGTCGGTCAGCTCGGCCACCGCCGAGGCGGCGGCCAGCGCCCGCAGGTAGCCGGCCGGGTCGCGACCGGCCAGGGTCAGCGGTGGTCGGCCGCCGTCGGCCCCGAGCGCCCGCAGCGCCTCCCGCTGCGACACCAGCGTGTACGCGCACCCGGCGACCCGCGCGCCGGCGGTGGCGACCGAGTCCACGGCGACGTGCGCGGCGACGTCGCGGGAGCCGTCGGGTACGGGTGGCACCTGCCGGCCGGCGCGGTACCCGGTCAGCGTCCCGTCCACCGGCCGCTCCTGCCGCAGGTGTCCGTAGTCGACGGCCAGCGCGAGTCCCCGGTCGAGCTTGCCGACCGCGTCGGCCCAGGCGTCGTCCCTGGTCCGGCCGATCTCGGCCCGCCCGGCGGCCACCGGGGCGGGCCACCAGCGGTGCAGCCAGTCGAGGTCGGCGGCGTCGACCGGATCGCCCACCGACTCCGCCCCGCTCGCCGGGTCGACGAGCAGGTACCGCCAGCCGTCCCCGTCGTGCACCGCGACGTCGAGCGGGACGTTGTCCAGCCATTCGGTGGCGACCAGCAGGCCGGTGACGCCGTCCGGGATCTCGTCCCGCCAGTCGATGCCGGCGGGCAGGTCGTCGGGGCGGGGCGCCCGCTCGACGGCGGTGAGCCGTACCCGGTGGGCGAGCGGCACCGGCGCGGCGGGTGACGGCGCGGCGGCGGCCGTGGCGGTCGGGGCTTCCGGGGAAGCCGGCCGCCCGGTGGGATGCCCGTCGGCTCCCACGGCCCGGGCGAGGGCGCGCAGCAGCTCGCCTCGGCCGGCGCCCACGTCGACCACGTCCAGCCGGTCGGGCCGGCCCAGGGCGGCGTCCACCTGGTCGACCAGGCGGGACAGGGCGGTGGCGAGGACACCGGGGGCGTGCGCGCTGGTGCGGAAGTGGGCGGCGGGTCCGGCGCCGGCGACGAAGAAGCCGGCCGGGCCGTAGAGGGCGGCGTCCATGGCGTCCCGCCAGCGCATCGAGTTCATCCCGCGTTCAGGGTGCGTCACCGTGCCGACCCTACGGTCAGCCGGGATGAGACGACTGTTCATCCCCGCCGGGACGGATCGGACGTCCGGGAGGCCGGGGCCGGCGGGCGGCACTGTAACCGCGGCGCGTGGTCCGCGCCGCCCGGAAACCGCCCGCCCACCGGCCGGTGAAGGTTTTCACACACTCTTGTTAGGGCTCCGTAACCCCAGCGCATACTTGCGGTCGACCGGTACCCCCTTCGAGGACTGGATCGTTGCCATGAGCGCACCGCTGCGCCCGCGTTCGGCCGCCCCGCGCGAGGCCGCCGTTCCCGCGGGCGGCGCCCCTGCCGGCGCCCCGCTCGTCTTCCCCCGCACCCTCACCGTCGGCATCATCGGCGCCGGCCGGGTCGGTGCGGTGCTGGGCGCGGCGCTCGCCGCCGCCGGCCACCGGGTGGTCGCCGCCGCCGGCGTCTCCGGGGCCGCGAAGGCCCGGATCGCGCTGCTGCTGCCCGGCACCCGCAACCGCTCGGCCACCTCGGTCGCCCGCGCGGCCACCGACCTGCTGCTGATCGCCGTCCCGGACGACGCGCTGGCCGGCGTGGTCGCCGGGCTGGCCGAGACCGGGGCGCTGCGCCCCGGCCAGGTGGTCGCCCACACCTCCGGTGCGCACGGCCTGGCCGTGCTGGCCCCGGCCGCCGCCGTCGGCGCGCGCCCGCTGGCGCTGCACCCGGCGATGACCTTCACCGGTACGCCCGACGACCTCGGCCGGCTGGCCGGCATCTCGTACGGGGTGACCGCCCCGGCGGAGCTGCGCCCGCTCGCCGCCCGGCTCGTCGCCGACCTGGGCGGGGTGCCGGAGTGGGTCGGCGAGGCGGACCGCGCGCTCTACCACGCGGCGCTGGCGCACGGTGCGAACCACTTGGTGACCCTGGTCAACGAGGCGGCCGACCGGCTGCGCGACGCCGGCGTGGCCCAGCCCGAGAAGGTGCTGGCCCCGCTGCTGCGGGCGGCCCTGGAGAACGCGCTGCGGCTCGGCGACGACGCGCTGACCGGCCCGGTGTCCCGGGGCGACGCGGGCACCGTGCGCCGACACCTGGACCGGCTGGCGGAGACCGCCCCGGAATCGGTGGCCCCCTACCTGGCGTTGGCACGACGGAGCGCGGATCGGGCGATCGCGGCCGGTCGGCTGCGGCCGGTGGACGCCGAGTCGCTGCTCGACGTGCTGGCCGGGATCCATCGGGAGGTGGCAGCGTGACGGAGCTGGTGCACAGCCGGGCCGAGCTGGCGAAGGCGCGGGACGGACTCAAGGGCACCGTCGGCGTGGTGATGACCATGGGTGCGCTGCACTCGGGGCACGAGACGCTGCTGCGGGCGGCCCGGGAGCGGGCGGACCACGTGCTCGTCACGATCTTCGTCAACCCGCTGCAGTTCGGGCCGAACGAGGACTTCGACCGCTATCCGCGCACCCTCGACGCCGACCTGGAGATCTGCCGCCGGGCCGGGGCCGACGTGGTGTTCGCCCCCGCCGTGTCGGACATGTACCCGGACGGGCAGCCGGCGGTCCGGGTGAACCCGGGACAGCTCGGCGAGGACCTGGAGGGGCAGAGCCGACCCGGCTTCTTCCACGGGGTGCTGACCGTGGTCATGAAGCTGCTCCAGCTCACCCGCCCCGATCTCGCCTTCTTCGGCGAGAAGGACTACCAGCAGCTCACCCTGGTCCGCCGGATGGCCCGCGACCTGGACGTCCCGGTGGAGGTGGTCGGCGTGCCGACCGTCCGCGAACCGGACGGACTGGCCCTGTCCAGCCGAAACCGCTACCTCTCGCCGGACCAGCGGCGGACCGCGCTGAGCCTGTCGGCCGCGCTGCGGGCCGGCGCGACCGCCGCCGAGCAGGGCCGGGACGCCGGGGAGGTGCTGGCCGCCGCGCACCGGACGTTCGCCGCGGTGGGCGCCGACGCCCGGCTGGACTACCTGGTGCTCACCGACCCGGACCTGGAACCGGGTCCGGTGGCCGGCCCGGCCCGGCTGCTGGTCGCGGCCTGGGTGGGCGACACCCGCCTGATCGACAACATGGCGATCCGACTCGCCCCTCGCTCCTGACCACCTGACCACCACACCCGCTGAGAGGCGACCGATGTTCCGGACCATGCTCAAGTCGAAGATCCACCGGGCGACGGTGACCCAGGCCGACCTGCACTACGTCGGCTCGGTGACCGTGGACCAGGATCTGCTCGACGCCGCCGACCTGCTCCCCGGCGAGCAGGTGGCGATCGTGGACGTGACCAACGGGGCCCGGCTGGAGACGTACGTCATCCCCGGCGAGCGGGGCAGCGGGGTGATCGGCATCAACGGCGCGGCGGCGCACCTGGTGCACCCCGGCGACCTGGTCATCCTCATCTCGTACGGTCAGATGGACGACGCCGAGGCGCGCTCGTACCGGCCCCGGGTGGTGCACGTCGACGCCGACAACAAGGTCGTCGACCTGGGCGCCGACCCGGCCGCCGTGGCTCCCGGCACCGCCGGCGACCCCACCCCGAGCCCGCTGGCCGTGGTGGGCTGAGCGCACTTCCGGTCTGTCACCGGAAGGTCATTGTTGGTTACCCTGGGCGGACCGTCGGGATCGACGGTCGGCTGGGGGAGGCCGCGATGCGCCGTGCGATGACGAGACCGCTCGCCGCGTTGGTCGCGGGGGTCCTGCTGGCCGGGTGCGCCGCCACCGCCGGGGTCGACGGGGACCTCACCGACGACTGGGCCGCCCCGGCGGCTGCCGGGCCGTTCACCCCCGAGGCCGGCATCTGCCAGGTCGGCGACTTCACCGACACGGTCGCGCTGGACGCGTACGCGCCGGTGGACTGCGCCGTGGCGCACCGGGTGGAGACGGTGCACGTGGGGACCTTCCCGGCCGGCCGGGCGGACCCGCCCGCCACCGGCTCGCCCGACCTGCGTGGCGCCTTCGCCGAGTGCGACGCGCACGCCACCGGGTACGTCGGCGACGACTGGCGTGCCGGCCGGCTGCGGATGGCCGTGGCGCTGCCCACCCGTCCCGGCTGGGCGGCCGGCTCCCGCTGGTACCGCTGCGACCTCAGCGAGTTGACCACCGTCGAGGCGGCGGCCGCCGTGGTGACCCGCACCGGCAGCCTGCGTGACGCCCTGAAAGGTCCGTCGCCGCTGCGCCTGGGCTGCCAGCGCACCCGCACCGGCACCGGCCGGGGCGTGCAGGTGCTGCTCCCGGCGGAGTGCGCCACCGCCCACGACGCCGAGTTCGTCGGCGTGTGGCAGGCGCCCGACCGACCGTACCCGACCCGGGACGCCGACTGGCTGCCGCTCTACGCCGGCTGCCGCAGCGTCCTCGCCCGGTACGTCGGCGTGCCGGACGACGCCGACCTGCGCTTCCGCAGCGGCGTGGTGGTCCGCCCGCCCGGTGCCGGCCGCTGGCGGGCGGGTGACCGGGGTGTGCGCTGTCACCTCTGGCTCAGCGACCGGACGGTGACCGCCTCGCTCAAGGGCGCCGGCCCGGCCGGGCTGCCCGTCCGGACGAAGTAGCGGACGCCGTAGTCCAAACCACTCGTCGTGCCCCCGCCGCCCGGGATGAGGGGCGTTCGGGTTGACTGTGCTCATGGACCTTCCGACCGTCGACCTGCCGGCCCTGCCCAGACTGCTGGCCGCGCCCGCGCCCGGCTGGGTGGAGACGACCGACGTGATCGTGGTCGGTTCCGGGGTCGCCGGCCTCACCGCCGCGCTGCATCTGCGCGAGGCCGGCCTGCACGTCACGGTGGTCACCAAGGTCAATATCGACGAGGGCTCCACCCGGTGGGCCCAGGGCGGCATCGCGGCGGTGCTCGATCCGACGGACACCCCGGCCGCGCACGCCCACGACACCGAGATCGCCGGCGTCGGGCTCTGCGACCCGGCGGCCGTGCGGGTGCTGGTGGAGGAGGGGCCGACCCGGCTCCGCGAGCTGATGCGCATCGGCGCGGAGTTCGACCGCAAGCCGGACGGGTCGCTGATGCTCACCCGGGAGGGCGGGCACCGGGCGGACCGGATCGTGCACGCCGGCGGCGACGCCACCGGCGCCGAGGTGCAGCGCGCGCTGCACGCGGCGGTCCGCCGCGACCCGTGGATCCGCCTGGTCGAGCACGCCCTGGTGCTGGACCTGCTGCGCGCGCCCGGCGACGGCCCGGACGGCCTCGGGCCGGCCTGCGGCATCACCCTGCACGTGCTCGGCGAGGGCAGCGAGGACGGCGTCGGCGCGCTGCTGGCCCGGGCGGTGGTGCTGGCCACCGGCGGGATGGGGCAGATCTTCTCGGCGACCACCAACCCGGCCGTCTCCACCGGCGACGGGGTGGCCCTGGCCATGCGGGCCGGCGCGGCGGTCACCGACGTGGAGTTCGTCCAGTTCCACCCGACCGCGCTGATCGTGCCGCAGGCGGCCCGGGTGTCCGGCGCCGGCCTCGCCCAGCAGCCGCTGGTCTCCGAGGCGCTGCGCGGCGAGGGCGCCCACCTGGTCGACGGTGACGGCAAGCGGTTCATGGTCGGCCAGCACGAGCTGGCCGAACTGGCCCCCCGGGACGTGGTGGCCAAGGGCATCCACCGGGTGCTGCTGGCCACCGGCGCGGACCACGTCTGGCTGGACGCCCGGCACCTGGGCGGCGACTTCCTGGCCGGGCGGTTCCCCACCATCGTGGCGTCCTGCCTGGCCATCGGCGTGGACCCGGCCACCGACCTGATCCCGGTCGCCCCGGCCGCCCACTACGCCTCCGGCGGCGTCCGTACCGACCTGCACGGCCGCACCTCCATCCCCGGCCTGTACGCCTGCGGCGAGGTCGCCTGCACCGGCGTGCACGGCGCCAACCGGCTGGCCAGCAACTCGCTGCTGGAGGGGCTGGTCTTCTCCCGCCGGATCGCCGAGGACATCGCCGCCGGGCTGCCCGAGCAGGCCCGACCGGCGGAGACGGGCGCGTGGGTGGGCGGCGAGGGCTGGGTGGCGCCGGCCGAGGGCACGTCGGCGCTTCAGCGGGCGATGACCCGGGGCGCCGGGGTGCTGCGGTCGGCCGCCACGCTGACCGGGACCGCCGCCGTCCTGGGCGAGCTGGGCCTGGGCCGGGGCACTCCGCGTACCGCCGACTGGGAGGCGACGAACCTGCTCACCGTGGCGTCGACCCTGGTCGCCGCCGCGTACGCCCGGCAGGAGACCCGGGGGTGCCACTGGCGGGAGGACTTCCCGGCCGCCGACGAGCGGTGGCGGGGCCATCTGCTCGGTGCGGTCGGTGCGCAGGGTCGGTTGACGTCTCGGTGGGAGGAGTTGGCGTGAGCGCGAGGAGTGAGGTGGCGGCGTGAGGGAGTCGACGCAGCAGGCGTTGCGGGCCGGTGGCCTGGACCCGGCGCAGGTGCGGGCGGTCGTCGTGGGGGCGTTCGCCGAGGACCTGGGGCCGGAGTTCCTCGACGTGACCAGCGTGGCCACCATCCCCGACACGCAGACCGACACCGCCGACGTGGTCGCCCGCGCCGACGGGGTGGTGGCCGGGCTGGCCGTGGCCGCCGCGGCCTTCGAGCTGGTCGGCGAGGTGACCGGTGCGGACCGTACCGTCGAGGTGTCGCTGGTGGCCCGGGACGGGCAGCGGGTGGCGCGCGGCGACGTGCTGGCCACGGTGACCGGCCCGACCCGGCTGCTGCTCACCGCCGAGCGCACGGCGCTCAACCTGCTCAGCCGGATGTCCGGGGTGGCCACCCACACCCGGGCCTGGGCCGACGCCCTGGCCGGTACGAAGGCGATGGTGCTGGACACCCGCAAGACCACCCCGGGCCTGCGCACCCTGGAGAAGTACGCGGTGCGCGCCGGCGGCGGCACGAACAAGCGGATGGGCCTGCACGACGTTGCCATGATCAAGGACAACCACAAGTTCGCCGCGGGCGGCATCGCGCCCGCCTTCCGCCGGGTCCGGGAGGCGTTCCCCGACGTGCCGGTGCAGGTGGAGGTCGACACCGTCGCCGAGGCGGTGGAGGCGGTCGAGGCCGGTGCGGACTTCCTGCTGCTGGACAACATGACCCCGGAGACGCTGCGGGAGGTGGTCGCCCGGGTGGGCGACCGGGCGGAGCTGGAGGCGACCGGCGGGCTCACCCTCGCGGTGGCGGCCGAGTACGCGGCCACCGGTGTGGATTTCCTGTCGGTGGGCGCGCTGACCCACTCCTCGCCGATCCTGGACATCGCGCTGGACCTGCGGACGCGGTGAGCCGGGCGCGGTGGGCCGGGCCGGCCGGCCGGCGGCTCGGCGGGTTCGACCCGCCGGGCGGCGTCTAGGCTGCGCGTGTGCTGCTCTGCATCGACATCGGAAACACCAACACCGTGCTGGCGACCTTCGACGGCGACAAGCTGGTGCACTCCTGGCGGATCAAGACCGACGCCCGGTCCACGGCGGACGAGCTGGGTCTGATGTTCCGTGGGCTGCTCGCCGGTGACGCGGTGGAGATCACCGGGGTGGCGGCCTGCTCCACGGTTCCGGCGGCGCTGCGCTCGCTGCGGTCCATGCTGGCCCGCTACTACGCCGACCTGCCCAGCGTGATCGTCGAGCCGGGGGTGCGCACCGGCGTCCAGCTCGCGATCGACAACCCCAAGGAGGTCGGCTCGGACCGGGTGGTCAACACCCTTGCCGCGTACACCCTCTACGGCGGTCCGTCGATCGTGGTCGACTTCGGCACCACCACGAACTTCGACGTGATCAGCGGCCGGGGGGAGTTCCTCGGCGGCGCCTTCGCCCCGGGCATCGAGATCTCGTTCGACGCCCTGGCCGCCCGGGCCGCCCAGCTGCGCAAGGTGGAAGCGACCAAGCCCCGGTCGGTGATCGGCAAGAACACCGTCGAGTGCCTCCAGTCCGGCCTCTACTTCGGCTTCGCGGGGCAGGTCGACCGGATCGTCGAGCGGATGGTCGAGGAGTTGGGCGAGGTGAAGGCGGTGATCGCCACCGGCGGGCTGGCCTCGGTGGTGATCGGCGAGTGCCGCACCATCACCCACCACGAGCCGATGATCACCCTGATCGGGCTGCGGATGGTCTACGAGCGCAACACCTGACCCCGGCCGCCGGGTCGGGCGCCGCCCGGGGGCTCAGCGCCGCCGGGCCCGGAAGACGAGCGTCCGGTACGGCAGTTCGACCGTCTCCCGCCCGGCCAGGTCGGGGTGGGTGGCGAACAGTTCGCGCAGCTCCGAGTCGACCCGCTGCCGTTGCCGCGGCGTGGCGGTCAGCCAGTTCGAGCGGGTACGCAGCATGCCGACCACCTCGTCCGGGGTCAGCGTGGCCCGGTGGGCGAACTCGCCCAGCTCGACCGGGCCGAAGGCCGGACTGAAGTCGGTGATCTTCTCGGTCAGGTCGCCGGCGTCGTCGTGGATCTCGGCGATCCGGTCCAGCTCGGCCACCCAGCCGACGCTCCCGTCCCGGGTGTTCCAGATCGGGGCGAACGTCCCGCCCGCCCGGAGCACCCGGGCGATCTCGACGTGCGCCCGCTCCTTGTCGAACCAGTGGTAGGCCTGCCCCACCAGGACCGCGTCGGCCATCCCGTCCGGCAGCGGCACCGCCTCGGCGCTGCCGGCCAGGGCGGTGCTGCCCGGCGTGGCGGTGGCCAACTGGGCCCGCATGCCCGGATCGGGCTCCACCGGCAGCACCTCGTGGCCCAGGTCGAGGATCGCGCGGCTGAGGATGCCGGTGCCGGCGCCGAGGTCGACCACGCGGGCCGGCGCGTCGACGCTCGCCAGGGCCCAGCGGACGGCGGCCTGCGGATAGCGGGGCCGGAACCGGTCGTAGTCGGTGGCGGCCGTCCCGAAGGACAGCGCGTGAGTGGGGTCGGTCATGGGCGGCAGGTTATCCCGTAACGGCGACCTGGGCGCTTGAGTACGCTCGGGGGCTGACCCCGCCGATATCTCCTTTCTGAGGACAGTGCCGTGATCGAGCAGAACGCCGTGCCAGTGGACCCCGCCGACGACCTTCCCGAGCAGATGAAGGTCCGCCGGGAGAAGCGGGACCGGATGCTCGCCGAGGGCATCGAGCCGTACCCGGTCGGCTTCCCCCGGACCAGCACGCTGGCCGAGGTCCGCGCGAAGTACGCCGAGCTGCCCACCGACACCGCCACCGGCGACCAGGTCTCGGTCACCGGCCGGGTGATCTTCGTACGGAACACCGGCAAGCTCTGCTTCGCGACGCTGCGCGACGGCGACGGCACCGAACTCCAGGCCATGCTCTCCCTGGACCGGGTCGGCGCCGAGCGGCTGGAGGACTGGAAGCGCCTGGTCGACCTCGGTGACCACGTCGGGGTGACCGGTGAGGTGATCACCAGCCGCCGGGGCGAGCTGTCCGTGCTGGCCCAGGAGTGGGCGGTCACCGCCAAGGCGCTGCGCCCGCTGCCGGTGGCGCACAAGCCGTTGAGCGAGGAGGCCCGGGTCCGCCAGCGCTACGTCGACCTGATCGTCCGCCCGCAGGCGCGGCAGATGGTGCGGACCCGGGCGGCGGCGGTGCGCAGCCTGCGCGATTCGCTGCACGGGCAGGGATTCATCGAGGTCGAGACCCCGATGCTGCAGTTGCTGCACGGCGGGGCGGCGGCCCGCCCATTCGTGACCCACAGCAATGCGTTGAACACCGATCTGTATCTGCGAATCGCGCCGGAACTGTTTCTCAAGCGGGCCGTGGTCGGCGGCGTCGACCGGGTCTTCGAGATCAACCGCAACTTCCGTAATGAGGGCGTCGACTCTTCGCACTCGCCGGAGTTCGCGATGCTGGAGACCTACCAGGCGTACGGCGACTACGACACGATGGCCGAGCTGACCCGCAATCTGGTGCAGCAGGCGGCGATCGCGGTCAGCGGCTCGACCGTGGTGACCCACGCCGACGGCGGCGAGTTCGACCTGGGCGGCGAGTGGCGCTCGGTGACGCTGTTCGGGGTGCTTTCCGAGGCGCTCGGCGAGGAGGTCACGGTCCGCACCGAACGGTCCCGCCTGGTGGAGTACGCCGACAAGGTGGGGCTCGCCGTGGACCCGAAGTGGGGCCCGGGCAAGCTGGCCGAGGAACTGTTCGAGGAACTGGTCGTGCCGGGCCTGCAGGCCCCCACCTTCGTCCGCGACTACCCGGAGGAGACCAGCCCGCTGACCCGGGCGCACCGCAGCGAGCCGGGGCTGGCCGAGAAGTGGGACCTCTACGTCCTCGGCTTCGAGCTGGGCACCGCGTACTCCGAGCTGGTGGACCCGGTGGTGCAGCGGGAGCGGCTGGTCGCCCAGGCGCAGTTGGCCGCCCGTGGCGACGACGAGGCCATGCGGCTGGACGAGGACTTTCTGCGCGCGATGGAGTACGGAATGCCGCCGGCCGGCGGTATGGGAATGGGAATCGACCGGCTTCTGATGGCGCTGACCGGTCTCGGAATTCGGGAGACCATCCTCTTCCCGTTGGTCCGCCCGGAGTGAGTGGGAAGCTTCTCCGGCTCGTTACCGCATCCTATTGACGCGTCGAGTGCCACGCAGGTTATTGTGCTCCTATTGCAGGAGCACCCTGCTCGAAAGGAATGTGGGACGTGGCCAAGCAGATCATTCACAAGCTGGTCGATGACCTGGACGGCGGGGACGCGGACGAGACCGTCAAGTTCGCCCTCGACGGCGTTCAGTACGAGATCGACCTGTCGAACTCCAACGCCGAGAAATTGCGCGACGTATTCGCGCCGTACGTGGCGGCGGGCACCCGGGTCGGTCGTGGCGGCGTGGTCGTGGGTGGCCGGGCGGCGCGGGGCCGGGGTGGCGCCACGGCCGACCGCGAGCAGAACAAGGCGATCCGGGCCTGGGCCAAGAAGGCCGGCAAGGAGATCTCCGACCGGGGCCGCATCCCGCAGGAGATCGTCGACGAGTACCACTCCAAGGCGGGTCACTGACACCAGCGCCAGGGGCGACACGACGCCGGGCCGGAGCACCACTCCGGGCCGGCGTCGCCGTTTTCCCGGCCAGTGGGGGCGTTGGGGTCGGGTGTGCTCGCTGTGGCTAACGGGGCTCGGCGGCCCCGAGTTGCCTCTTGTGGTGCCGCGCAGCGGTTGCCGGGCGGGGCCGGGCGGGCGGGAAGATTCCCGCCGGGGGCGGCGTTGTCCACAGGCGGTGGAAGATCTGTCCACAACCTGTGGACGAGCCACCGGTCCGCCGGGGGAGCTTTCCGCACCCGGGGCGAATTTCGCTCTGCGCGTACAGGTCGGGGTCCCGGAACACCTCCTGAGCGCGGATGGTTGGTCAAAACGACGTCAGAACGGCTCATCGCGGGGACACACGACCTCAGCGGAGTCGGTCGGCGGCGATAGAGTAAGGAGGCACGGACGCCCGTCCCGGACGTCCGCGCACCGGCCCCGCCAAGATCTAGAACATCAAGGCGCACGGCACGTGAGGAGCACGAGGGCATGTTCGAGCGGTTCACCGACCGAGCGCGACGGGTTGTCGTCCTGGCCCAAGAAGAGGCCCGGATGCTCAACCACAACTACATCGGTACGGAGCACATCCTGCTGGGCCTGATCCACGAAGGTGAAGGCGTCGCGGCAAAGGCCCTGGAGAGCCTCGGCATCTCCCTCGAGGGCGTCCGCCAGCAGGTCGAGGAGATCATCGGCCAGGGCCAGCAGGCGCCGAGCGGGCACATCCCGTTCACGCCGCGGGCCAAGAAGGTGCTGGAGCTGTCGCTGCGCGAGGCGCTGCAGCTCGGCCACAACTACATCGGCACGGAGCACATCCTGCTCGGTCTGATCCGCGAGGGTGAGGGCGTCGCCGCCCAGGTGCTGGTCAAGCTCGGCGCGGACCTCAACCGGGTCCGCCAGCAGGTGATCCAGCTGCTCTCCGGTTACCAGGGCAAGGAGCCGGCCGCGGCGGGCGCCGCGCCGGGTGAGGCCGCGCCGTCGACCAGCCTCGTGCTGGACCAGTTCGGCCGCAACCTGACCCAGGCCGCCCGCGAAGGCAAGCTCGACCCGGTGATCGGGCGCGAGAAGGAAATCGAGCGGGTCATGCAGGTGCTCTCCCGCCGTACCAAGAACAACCCGGTCCTGATCGGTGAGCCCGGCGTCGGAAAGACCGCCGTGGTGGAGGGGCTGTCCCAGAAGATCATCAAGGGCGAGGTGCCCGAGACGCTGAAGGACAAGCAGCTCTACACGCTGGACCTCGGCGCCCTGGTCGCGGGTTCCCGCTACCGCGGTGACTTCGAGGAGCGCCTCAAGAAGGTGCTCAAGGAGATCCGCACCCGCGGCGACATCATCCTGTTCATCGACGAGATCCACACCCTGGTGGGTGCGGGTGCCGCCGAGGGCGCGATCGACGCGGCGAGCATCCTCAAGCCGATGCTGGCCCGTGGCGAGCTGCAGACCATCGGCGCGACCACCCTCGACGAGTACCGCAAGCACCTGGAGAAGGACGCCGCTCTCGAGCGCCGCTTCCAGCCGATCCAGGTGGGTGAGCCGTCGCTGGCCCACACCATCGAGATCCTCAAGGGCCTGCGCGACCGGTACGAGGCGCACCACCGGGTGAGCATCACCGACGCCGCCCTGGTGGCCGCCGCGACCCTGGCCGACAGGTACATCTCGGACCGCTTCCTGCCGGACAAGGCGATCGACCTGATCGACGAGGCCGGCGCCCGGATGCGGATCCGTCGGATGACCGCGCCGCCAGACCTGCGCGACTTCGACGAGCGCATCGCCCAGGTGCGTCGCGACAAGGAGTCCGCGATCGACGCGCAGGACTTCGAGCGCGCCGCCCAGCTGCGTGACAAGGAGAAGCAGCTCCTCGGTCAGAAGGCGCAGCGGGAGAAGGAGTGGAAGGCCGGTGACCTGGACGTCGTCAGCGAGGTGGACGACGAGCAGATCGCCGAGGTGCTCGGCAACTGGACCGGTATCCCGGTCTACAAGCTGACCGAGGAGGAGACCTCGCGCCTGCTGCGCATGGAGGACGAGCTGCACAAGCGCGTCATCGGCCAGGAGGACGCGGTCAAGGCGGTCTCGAAGGCGATCCGGCGTACCCGGGCCGGCCTGAAGGACCCGAAGCGTCCGTCCGGCTCGTTCATCTTCGCCGGCCCGTCCGGCGTGGGTAAGACCGAGCTCTCCAAGGCGCTGGCCGAGTTCCTGTTCGGCAGCGAGGACGCCCTCATCCAGCTGGACATGTCCGAGTTCCACGACCGCTACACGGTCTCCCGGCTGGTGGGTGCCCCTCCCGGCTACGTCGGGTACGACGAGGGTGGTCAGCTGACCGAGAAGGTGCGGCGTCGACCGTTCTCGGTGGTCCTCTTCGACGAGATCGAGAAGGCCCACCCGGACGTGTTCAACACGCTGCTCCAGATCCTGGAGGACGGTCGGCTCACCGACGGTCAGGGTCGGATCGTGGACTTCAAGAACACGGTCATCATCCTGACCACCAACCTCGGTACCCGTGACGTCGCCAAGGCGGTGTCGCTGGGCTTCCAGGCCTCTGAGGACGCCGAGTCGAACTACGACCGGATGAAGCAGAAGGTCAACGACGAGCTCAAGCAGCACTTCCGGCCTGAGTTCCTGAACCGGATCGACGACACCATCGTCTTCCACCAGCTGCGGCAGAACGAGATCCTCTCGATCGTGGACATCATGATCGCCCGGATCGAGACGCAGCTGCGCAACAAGGACATGGGCCTGGAGCTGACCGACAACGCCAAGAAGTACCTGGCGAAGAAGGGCTTCGACCCGGTGCTGGGCGCCCGTCCGCTGCGTCGCACGATCCAGCGCGACATCGAGGACAACCTCTCCGAGCGGATCCTCTTCAACGAGCTGACCCCGGGTCAGATCGTGGTGGTGGACTGCGAGGGCGACCCGGAGAACATCGACAAGTCCAAGCTGGTCTTCCGCGGCTCGGACCGGCCGGCCGAGGTGCCGGACGCCGTTCCGGCCGACCTCGGTGGCGCGGCCACCGCGGGGGCGGACGAGTAAGGACGACAGCACGAGGGCGGCGGCCCCGGACGGCGAAAGCCATCCGGGGCCGCCGCCTTTTCGCGTGCCCGATCCCTGCGCGACCGGCCACCGGGCCACGGATAGGCCAGACGCCCGAACCGGGGCGGCGCCGGCCGTCCGATCGTCACGACTTGGGGCGTGTCGCGGTGTCCCGGGCGCCGGATACCGCGACGCCGCAAACAGAGTCGATCAGCCCGGCCCGGGCGGCCGGCCCCCGACGCGGAGGCGGGGTCAGGGGAGGGGGAGTGGGGTGGCGGGGCCGTCGCCGACCAGGCGGAAGGCGGCCTCGTCGACCGGTTCCACCAGCCCGTCGGTGACCAGCCCGGCCAGCGCCCGCGCCCGCTGCACGTCGTCGCTCCACACCTGGTCGAGGCGCTGGTGCGGGACCGGGCTGGTGGCCTCCCGGAGCACTCCGAGCAGCAGCCCGCGCACCTGCCGGTCGGTGCCGGCGTACCGCTGGGGGCGTCGGGTCGGGCCGGCGGGCGCCTCCTGGCCGGAGGCTCGCCACGCGCAGACCGACTCGACCGGGCAGGCCGGGCAGCGCGGCGAGCGGGCCGTGCACACCACCGCGCCGAGTTCCATGAACGCCGCACTGGCCAGCGCGGCGGCGGCCGGTTCGAGCGGCAGCAGTTCCTCGCAGGCGACCAGGTCGGCCGGTCGGGTGGCCGGTCCGGCGTCGGGCTCGCCGGCCACCGCCCGGGACACCACCCGCCGGACGTTGGTGTCCACCACCGGGTGCCGCTGCCCGTACGCGAAGGCAGCCACCGCCCGCGCCGTGTACGTGCCGACGCCGGGCAGCGCCAGCAGCTGGTCCAGTTTGTCGGGCACCTCGCCGCCGTGCCGTTCCACGATCGCCACCGCGCAGTCGCGCAGCCGTACCGCCCGACGGGGGTAGCCGAGCCGGCCCCACATCCGGATCGCCTCGGCCGGCGTGTCGGCGGCCAGCGCGGCCGGGTCGGGCCAGCGGTCCAGCCAGGCCCGCCAGGCGGGCAGCACCCGGACCACCGGGGTCTGCTGGAGCATCACCTCGCTGACCAGGATCGCCCAGGCGCCGACCCCGGGCTCGCGCCAGGGCAGGTCGCGGGCGTTCTCCTCGTACCACCGGCTGACCAGGGTGGCGAAAGTCGGTTCAGTCATCGCGTCGCCGATGATGTCACGGGGGACGGTCCCGCTGGATGGGCGACCCGGGCGGGGCGACGCGGCCCGTCGGCGCGGATCGTGCAGAATGCCCGGATGAACGAGCTCGCGATCACCGTCATCGGCCGGGACCGGCCGGGCATCGTGGCCGACGTCGCCGAGGTGCTCGCCCGGCTCGGCGCGAACCTCACCGACTCCACCATGACCCGGCTGCGCGGTCACTTCGCGATGACCCTGATCTGCGTCGGCCCGGCCGCTGCCGAGGTGGAGGCCGCCCTGGCCCCGCTCGCCGCCGACGGCCAGCTGCTGGCCACGGTACGGGCGGTCACGCCCGACGGGGTGGCGGCGCGGGCCGGGGAGCCGTACGTGATGGCGGTGCACGGCGCGGACCGGATGGGCATCGTGGCGGCGATGACCCGGGTGCTGGCCGACGCCGGCGGCAACGTGACCGACCTCAGCACCCGGCTAGCCGGTTCGCTCTACGTGGTGGTGGCCGAGGTGGACCTGCCGCCGGGCAGCGCGGACGAGCTGGCCGGACGCCTCGCGGCCACCGCCGCCGAGCTGGGCGTCGAGGTGTCCCTGCGGCCGGCCGACCCGGACCTGCTGTGAGCCAGGAGGAGTACGCCGGCCTCGGCGACTGGACTCCGGAGACGCTGGCCGTGCCCGGCGAGGTACGTCAGGTGGTCGCCGCCCCGTACCCGGTGCTGAGCCGGCCCGGTGGCGCGGTCGACCCCACCGCGGTGGAGACCGTCCAGCTGGCCGCCGACCTGATCGCCACCATGCGGGTCTCGCCGGGCTGCGTGGGGCTGGCCGCCCCGCAGGTCGGCGTGGGCGCGCAGGTGTTCGCCGTGGACGTCACGGGTCACCCGAAGGCGGTCACCGTGCACGGCACCTTCGTGCTCTGCAACGCGCGGGTGGTCGAGGCGACCCGGTGGAAGCCGGGGCGGGAGGGCTGCATGTCGGTGCCGGACCTGACCGGGGACGTGAAGCGGGCCAGCCGGCTGGTGGTGGAGGGCGACCTGCCCGGCACCGGGAAGCCGGTGCGGCTGGTCACCGACGGCTTCGAGGCGCGCGCGCTGCAACACGAGATCGACCACTGCTCGGGGCTGCTGTTCCTCGATCGGGTCGCCGGCGCGCACGCCGTCTACCAGCGCAAGGTCTACCTGTGACCGGCCGCCGCCGGCTGTCGTGAGTGGAGGGTGGAGGGTGGAGGCCGTGATCCGGGCGGTGTCCGGCGCGTCGCGACGGGTCCGAGTGCGGTGCGCCGTTACGGTGGGGGCATCATGCGTCTGACGGTCGGTCCCCTGCCATCCGCCGTGTACTGGCGGCGTCGAGCCGTCGTGCTCGGAGCGGGGCTTCTCTTCCTGATTGTCCTGCTCTATTCCTGCAACCAGTCGGGGGACACCGCCACGACACCGCGGGCCAGGTCCACCCCGACGTCGCAGGGCGTCGATCCGGCACCGACCGGTCCGGCGCCCGCCTCCGGGTCCGCCGCACCGACGGCCACGTCGGACGCGCCGGACTCCGGGGGCGGTCCGGCCGGCGATCCGGGTACGACCACCACGCCGCCGGCCGCGCCGCCCGTCGTGCCCGCCGGCCCGGCCGTGGTCGACGACGGCACCTGCACGGACGCCGAGCTCCGCGTGACGTCGCAGGCGCTCCCGTCCGAGGTGCGCCGGGGCGCCCTGGTCGACCTGACGCTACGGGTCAAGAACACCGCCCAGCGGACCTGCAGCCGGGACGTCGGGGCCGACCTCCAGGAGCTCTACATCAAGCGGGGTGCGGAGAAGGTCTGGTCGTCGGACACCTGCGGCACCGGCAAGGGCTCGGACGTGCAGTCGTTCACCCCGGGCTTCGAGCGCTCCTACCAGCTGACCTGGAACGGCAAGGACGTCAGCCGGTGCGCTGGCGGCGTCGCCGCCGGGCCGACCCCGCCCGCCGGGACGTACCAGGTCTTCGCCCGGGTCGGCACCAAGCTCAGCGAGCCCGTGAAGCTGGTCATCACCGGCTGACCGGACCGGTCAAACGTACCGCTCCAGGATGGACGCCTCGGCGAGCCGGGACAGCCCCTCCCGTACGCCCCGGGCCCGGGCGTCGCCGACCCCGTCGACGGCCTGGAGGTCCTCCACGGTGGCGCCGAGGAGCCGCTGGAGGCTGCCGAAGTGCACGACCAGCCGGTCGACGATCGCCACCGGCAGCCGGGGCACCTTGGCCAGCAGCCGGAACCCGCGCGGGCTGACCGCCGCGTCGAGGGCGTCGGAGGCGGCCGGGTAGCCGATCGCCTTGGCCACCGAGACCAGGTCGATCAGTTCGGTGGCACCGAGCAGGTCCAGCTCGACCAGCGCCTCGTCGAGGGTGCGCGACTTGCGCCCGGTGGGCAGGTAGTCGCGGATGACCAGGGTGCGGTCGGCGTCCACGCCGGCCATCAGCTCGTCGAGCTGGAGGGCGAGCAGCCGGCCGTCGGTGCCCAGCTCCACCACGTACCCGGCGATCTCGTCGGCGATCCGGCGGACCATCTCCAGCCGCTGCACCACCGCGACCGCGTCGCGGACGGTGACCAGGTCCTCGATCTCCAGCGCGGAGAGGGTGCCGGAGACCTCGTCCAGGCGGAGCTTGTAGCGCTCCAGGGTGGCCAGGGCCTGGTTGGCCCGGGACAGGATGGCCGCCGAGTCGTCCAGGACGTGCCGCTGGCCGTTGACGTAGAGGCTGATGATCCGCATGGACTGGCTGACCGAGATGACCGGATAGCCGGTTTGCCGGGCGACCCGCTCCGCGGTGCGGTGCCGGGTGCCGGACTCCTCGGTCGGGATGGACGGGTCGGGCATCAGGTGCACGCCCGCCTGGACGATCCGGGTGCCGTCGCTGGAGAGCACCACGGCGCCGTCCATCTTGCACAGCTCGCGGACCCGGGTGGCCGAGAACTCGACGTCCATCGGGAACCCACCGGTGCAGATCTGGTCGACGACCTTGTCGTAGCCGAGCACGATCAGGGCGCCGGTGCGGCCCCGCAGGATCCGCTCGAGGCCGTCGCGCAGCGCGGTGCCGGGTGCCATCAGGGCGAGGTTGGCCCGCAGCGGATCGCCAGTGCTCCCGGCGCCCCCGGTCACGCTCACGCTGATCGGGCGGGCGGGCGAGCCCACGGCACCGGTGCGGGCGTGGGGGGTCGCGCCGGCAGGCTTGGTGGTATCGCGGTCGATCGGCACGCGCACAGTCTACGGACTGCCGTGCGGTGGGTGCTGTCGTGGTTACTGTGATGTGTCACGGCGTCGGATCCCTCCGTGCCGGTGGCTGTGCCGGGCCTGTCCGGTATGGCCCACGCGGTCCGGCCCGGCGGCCACCGTCGGTCATTCGGCGGATGCGCGGGCGACACACTGCAGCGCCGCGCGCACGTCCGTGACCTCCATCACCCGCATGTTCTCCGGGCCCGCCCCGGTGCTGCCGGGCCCGCAGCCCTGCGGCACCAGCGCCACCCGGAAGCCGAGCCGGGCCGCCTCCGCCAGCCGGCGGGGGACCGCGCCCACCCGGCGCACCTCGCCGGTCAGCCCGACCTCGCCGATCGCCACCAGGTTGGGCGCGATGGCCAGGTTCAGCCCGCCGGACGCGACGGCCAGGGCGACGGCCAGGTCGGCCGCCGGCTCCACCACCCGAATGCCGCCGACGGTGGCGGCGAACACCTCCCGGTCGTGCAGCGTCAGCCGCTCGGTGCGGCGCTGGAGCACGGCCAGCACCATGGCCAGCCGGGCCCCGTCCAGCCCGGAGACCGTCCGCCTCGGCGAGCCGGCGACCGTCGCGCCGATCAGCGCCTGCACCTCGGTGACCAGGGCCCGCCGCCCCTCCATCGCGACCGTCACGCAGGTGCCGGGCACCGGCTCCGAGTAACGGGTCAGGAAGAGCCCGGACGGGTCGGCGAGGCTGCTGATGCCCCCCTCGTGCATTTCGAAGCAGCCGACCTCGTCGGCGGCGCCGAACCGGTTCTTGACGCCCCGGACCATCCGCAGCGACGAGTGCTTGTCGCCCTCGAAGTGCAGCACCACGTCGACCAGGTGCTCCAGCACCCGGGGACCGGCGACCTGGCCGTCCTTGGTGACGTGGCCGACCAGCACGGTGGCGATGCCGCGCTCCTTGGCGACGGCGACCAGGGCGGCGGTGACCGCCCGGACCTGGGTGACCCCACCCGGCACCCCCTCGGTGCCGGTGGTGGAGATGGTCTGCACCGAGTCGAGCACCAGCAGCCCCGGCTTCACCGCGTCGAGGTGGCCGAGCACGGCGCTCAGGTCGCTCTCGGCGGCCAGGTAGAGCTGGTCGTGCAGGGTGCCCATCCGCTCGGCGCGCAGCCGGACCTGGCTGACCGACTCCTCGCCGCTGACCACCAGGGAGGGGCTGCCCGCGCCGGCGGCCCACTGCTGGGCCACGTCGAGCAGCAGCGTCGACTTGCCAACCCCGGGCTCGCCGGCGAGCAGCACCACCGCGCCGGGCACGAGGCCGCCGCCGAGGACGCGGTCGAGCTCACTGACCCCGGTGGGCCGGGCCCGGGCGGGAGCGGCGCTGATCGTGGCGATCGGCCGGGCCGGCTCGGCCGGCAGCCGGGAACTGACCACCCGGCCGGAGACCATCGGCCCGGTCACCGTGCACTCGACCACCGAGCCCCACTCGCCGCACTCGGGGCAGCGCCCCACCCACTTGGGCGGCTGGTGCCCGCAGGCGTCGCACTCGTAGGCCGGGCGGGGCTCGCGGGCGGCCCGGCCGCGGGAGGCGCCGGAGGCCGCGCCACCCCGTGCCGGGGTCGATCGGGAGGTGGTCACCACAGGACGCTAACCCCCTGGTACGACGAAAACACCGTCGGCGTGGTGGTCACCACGCCGACGGTGTCGACAGTTGCGGGCGAGGCGATCAGCCGCCGTGGCCGGAGCCGCCCTCCTCGCCACCGCCCTCGTGGCCGCCCTCGCGCTCGATGATCGGGGAGACCGGGGCGGCCGGGGTCAGCGGCACGCCGATCGGAGCGCCGGTCTGGATCGTCCTGCCGTTGCCGAAGTCGAAGGTCAGGTCGACCTGCTGGCCGACGCGCAGCGCCTCGGTCAGCCCGACGAGCTGGAGGTAACGGCCACCCTGCACGTTGAGCTGCACGTAGCTCAGCGCCGGGATCTCGAAGCGGGCCGGCTGGCCGGCCGGGGCCGACGGGCTGGCCGACGCGCTCTCCGACGGGCTGGCCGAGGCCGAGCTGGACGGCGACGCGCTCTCGGAGTGGGAGGCGCTCTCCGACGGCGACGCGCTCTCCGACGGCGCGGTGCCTTCCGGCGGGGGCGTCGAGCCCGGCCTGCCGGTGATCACGACCTCGCGCGCGCTGTCCGTGGTGACGGTCACGGTCACCGGGTTCTGCGTGTCGTTGTAGATCACGGTGTTGAGCGCGGCGTTCGCGCCGGTGCGCAGGCCCTGGGTGCCGGGGTACTCCACGTAGAGGCCGCGCACCTTGTAGGCGTTGTCCGGAGTCTGGACGTTGATGCCCTGGATCGACGGCTCCTTGTTGGCGGTCTCGGCCACCTGGCCGGCCCCGCATCCCGTCGCCAGCAGGGCGGTCGCCGCCGCCATGCCGGACAGCAGCAGGGCCGCCCGCCGGGAACCCCTGATCGAGCGCGTCACGTCGGTCCTCCTCGTCACGATCCCCACCCGGCCGTACCCCGGGCGCGGGGTGGTCATACCCGCGCAGACCGCGCTCCAGGGTAGTTGGGGCTGATCGACGGTCGCACGGCGACCCGGTATTGCCACCTGGCCGGGTGGCGGTCAGATCACCCGACCGCTCGCGACCAGCAGCACCACATCGATCAGGGCCACCACCAGCACCGCCCGGAAAGCCGTCACCGACCGTCCGCCGGCCCCGCCCGCGGCGCGCCCGCCGTACCAGCCGAGCGCTGGCACCACGGCGGCGGCCGCCACGGCCGACAACCCCAGCCACGACGGCGGCCCGGGCGGCCCGACGACCAGGACGACCGTCGCGGCCAGCAGCAGCGCGGCGGCGGCCACCCGGCTGCCCGCCGGCCCGAGCCGGTGCGGCAGCCCGCGCACCCCGGTGCGCGCGTCGTCGGCGAGGTCCGGCAGGACGTTGGCGAAGTGCGCCCCCGCGCCGAGGCAGGCCGCGGCGGCGACCAGCCACGCCGGTGGCGCGGGCGCGCCGGGCAGGGCCAGCACCACGAAGGCGGGCAGCGTCCCGAAGGAGACCGCGTACGGCAGCACGGAGACCGGGCTGGACTTCAGCGGCCAGTCGTAGAGCAGCGCCGAGACCAGGGCGATCGTGACCCAGAGCGCGGCGGTCGGGTTGGTGGTCAGCGCCAGCAGCGGGGTCGCCAGGGCCGCGAGCATCGCGCCCACCGCCACCGTGCGCCGGCTCACCGCGCCCGCGGCGACCGGCTTGTCGGTACGCCCCACCGCGGCGTCCCGCCCGGCGTCCAGCGCGTCGTTGGTCCAGCCGACGGCGAGTTGGCTGGCCAGCACCGTCGCGGTGATCGCGGCGACGCCGGTCGGGGAGTGCCCGGCCCCCCACGCGAGCAGACCGGAGACTGCGGTGACCGCCGCGGACGGCTCCGGATGGCTCGCCCTGACCAGCCCTAACACCGTCGACGACATAAGGGAAGTCTGGTCGTTACCGGGGAGTCGTGCCACGCTCGGTCCATGCGGAACGGTCCCGTGTCCACTCCGCCCCGCGTCCTGCCTCCCAACGACCCCCGCCAGTACGACGACCTGGCCGGCGAGTGGTGGCGACCGGACGGCGCGTTCGCCATGCTGCACTGGCTGGCGCGGTCCCGCGCCGCCCTGGTGCCGCCCGCCACCCGGCCCGACGCCCTGCTGGTCGACCTGGGCTGCGGCGCCGGGCTGCTCGCCCCGCACCTGGCCGGCAAGGGCTACCGGCACGTCGGGGTCGACCTGACCCGGTCCGCGCTGGCGCAGGCCGCCGCGCACGGGGTGACGGTGGTCAACGGCGACGCCACGGCGGTGCCGCTGGTCGACGGCTGTGCCGACGTGGTGGCCGCCGGCGAGCTGCTGGAGCACGTACCCGACTGGCGGCGCGTGGTGGCCGAGGCGTGCCGCCTGCTGCGCCCCGGCGGCCTGCTGGTGCTGGACACCCTCAACGACACCGCGCTGGCCCGGCTGGTGGCGGTACGCATCGGGGAGCGCCTGCCGACGGTGCCCCGGGGCATCCACGATCCACGGTTGTTCGTGGACGCTCGGGAGCTGGTGGCCGAGTGCGCGCGGCACGGCGTCCACCTGCGGATCCGGGGCATCCGGCCGAGCCTGCCCGGGACGCTGGCCTGGCTCGTCCGGCGGGCCCGCAGCCGTCCTTCCGGGACGGTCGACGGGCGGCAGCCCCGGATGAAGCCGACCCGGTCGGTCGCCGTGCTCTACCAGGGACACGGGGTGCGGCACGGGTAACCGGACCGGGCCGGGGGTACAGGGACGCAGGAGGGGGCGACATGACGGTGAACACGCTGGCGGCGGCCCGCCGGTTGGCGCCGCGGTTCGCCGCCCGGGCGGCACGGCACGACCGGGACGGCTCGTTCCCCGTGGACGACTTCGCCGACCTGCGCGAGGCCGGGCTCTTCGGGCTGATGGTGCCGCGCGAGCTGGGGGGCGCGGGCGCCAGCTTCGCCGAGTACGCGGCCGTCGCCACCGAGCTGGCCCGGGGCAACGGCGCAACGGCGCTGGTGTTCAACATGCACGCCTCGGTCACCGGCGCGCTGGGCGCGGTCACCGAGGAACTGGCCGAGGCGCTGGGCGTACCCGACGAGGCGCTGGCCGCCCGGGACCGCCTGCTCCGCGCGGCGGCCGAGGGCTCCTGGTACGCGGTCGCGATGAGCGAACGCGGCGCGGGCGCCCGGCTGTCCCAGCTCAGCACGGTCTACGAGCCGGTCGACGGCGGCTGGCACCTCAAGGGCAGCAAGACCTTCTGCTCCGGCGCCGGGCATCCGGACGGCTATCTGGTGGCCGCCCGCAGCGCCGCCGACCAGTCGGTGGTCTCCCAGTTCCTGGTGCCGGCCGGCGAGGGGCTGACCGTGGAGCCGACCTGGGACTCGCTCGGCATGCGGGCCACCTCCTCGCACGACCTGCACCTGGACGTGACCGTCCCGGCGGACCGGCTGCTCGGCGGGGTCGAGGGGCTGGCGCTGGTGGTGGCCCAGCTGATGCCGCACTGGCTGGTTGCCAGCTACGCCGCCGTCCACGTCGGGGTGGCCCGAGCGGCGGTGGACGCGGCGGCCGAGCACCTGAACGCCCGCGACCTGGCCGGCCTGCCGGCGGTACGGGCCAGGTTGGGCCGGGCCGACGCGGCGGTGGCGGCGGCGCAGCTGGTGGTGGCGGAGGCGGCCCGTCGGGTCGACGAGGCCCCCGGTGACGCCGAGACCAACCGATGGGTCTGGCGGGCCAAACTGCTCGCCGGCACGACCGCGGCCGACGTGGCGGCGTCCGTGCTGGAGGCGGCCGGCACGTCGGCGACCCGACGGGGCCACCCGCTGGAGCGGCTCTACCGGGACGCCCGCTGCGGGTCGCTGCACCCCGCGACCTCGGACGTCTGCGCGGACTGGCTCGGCATCGCGGCGTTGGGCGGGGACCCGGATCGCGACGGATCGACCCCTCGTTGGTGAGGGCGAGGAGTTCGCCGGGTTTGCGAGCCCCGCAGCCCGAGCGGAGAGCGGCACGGTGAAGGCGGTGGGGGTGGTCGTCCCGGGGGCGGGGGCGGTCGCCGGGCGTGCAGTCGTGGACGAGAGGTGGGGGACATGGCCGTACCAGTGATCGCCGGACTCGGTACGGCGCAGCCGCCGGGCGCCGCGCAGAACGAGCTCTGGGAGGGCTTCTTCTCCCGGCACTTCTCCGGCACGACCCGGGCGCTGGCCGAGCGGATCTTCGCCAACTCCGGGGTGACCCGCCGGCAGGCGGCGGTGAACCCGCTGCTGGAGGACGTCTCCGAGTGGCCGACCGAGCGCCGGATGCGGCGCTACCAGGTGGAGGCGCTGCCGCTGGGCAAGGAGGCGGTGGGCCGGGCGTTGACCTCAGCCGGTCTCGCCGCCGGCGACGTCGGGCTCTTCGTTGTCTGCTCCTGCACCGGCTACGCCACACCCGGGCTGGACATCCTGCTCGCCCGGGACCTGGGCATGGCCCCCGACACGCAACGGATGTTCGTCGGGCACATGGGCTGCTACGCCGCGCTGCCCGGGCTCGGCGCGGCGGCCGACTTCGTCACCGCGCGGGGGCGCCCGGCGCTGCTGCTCTGTGCCGAGTTGACCAGCCTGCACATCCAGCCGGCCAGCGCGCGGATGGACACCCAGCAGATCGTCTCGCACGCGCTCTTCTCCGACGCCGCGGTCGCCGCGGTGGTGCTCCCCGGCGCGGCCGGCCCCGGATCGCCCGGCGGGTACGCGGTGCGCGAGGTCACCTCGGTCACCGACACCTCGACCGCGGACCACATGACCTGGGACGTCACCGACACCGGTTTCCGGATGGGCCTGTCGCCGAAGGTGCCGCAGGTGCTCTCGACGCACGTGCGGGGGCTGGTGGACGACCTGCTGGCCCGGCACGGCACGGGCATCGCCGAGGTGGACGGCTGGGCGGTGCACCCGGGCGGTCCGCGCATCCTGAACGTGGTGGAGCGCGAGCTTGCCCTGCCGCCGGAGGCCCTCGCCGCCTCCCGGGCGACGCTGGACGAGCACGGCAATTGTTCGTCCCCGACGGTGCTGCTGATCCTGGACCGGCTGGTGCGGGCTCCGGTGCCGCCGCGGCGGATCGTGATGCTGGCCTTCGGGCCGGGCCTCACCCTCTACGCCGCCCTGCTGGACCGCCGCGGCTAGGCTCGCCGGATGGACGAGGGGGCCGACGACCGGCTGCGCGGCGGACTGCTGGCGGCGGCCACCCTGCTCGCCGTGGCGGTGGGTGGCGGGTGGTGGTGGGCCAACTCGCCGGCCACCGGCCCGGCCGGGGTGCCGGTCGGCGTGGGCGCGGCACCGCGTGGTGTCGTCCCGTCCCGATCCCCGGAGACCCTCGACGAGGTGCTGGCCGCGAACCCCGGCACGGCCGTCCGGGTCCACATCGACGCCGAGACCGGTCGCGTGATCGAGGCGACGGAGCTGCCGGGCGAGGCCGGTGACCTGGCGCTGCCCGGGTTCACCGACACCCTGTGGCGGGAGCACATGACGCTGACCCCGGGCGGGGAACCGGTACGCCGGGAGTCGCTGGTCGACGGGGCGCGGCAGCTGTTGCAGTACCGCTGTACCGGCCCGGGCGACCTGCTGATCTCGATCATCCGGGGCCCGAACATGGTCACGTCCCAGACCACCTGCGACGGTGAGCTGGGTGAGCTCGAGCTGCCCGAACCGATGGAGCCGGGGGACGCCCCGCCCGAGCAGCCGCTGCTCAACCGGGTCGAGTTCTCCGCCGCCGGTCCGCAGCCGGTGCGGGTGGAGGCGCAGCTCGTCGCCGTCCCCTGAGCAGAGCTTCGCGGTCGCGTCGGGTGATCGGCCGTGCCGCGGAGGACCGCGACGCAGGGGTCAGCGGACCAGTCGGGCGAGGTCGGCGCGGTAGTCGCCGGCGATGGCCAGGTCGGGGATCACCCGCTGGACCGTGCCGGAGCGGTCGACCAGCAGCGCGGTGGCGATGCCGGGGCGGGGGTCGAGGTGCAGCGCCGCCCGTACGCCGCCGGCGGGGTCGGCGAGGGCGCGTACCGGGCCGCCGGGAACGGGGTCGGGGCCGACCGTACGGCCGCCGGTGACGGTGACCACCGAGACGCCGGCGGGTGCGGCGGCCTCCGCCGCGGCGACCTGTTCGGCGCAGGCGCAGGCATCCACCAGGATGATCATCGCGGGCAGCAGCCGCCGCAGCGGTACCGGCGACTGGCCGGCGTCGACCAGGTCCAGCGCCGGCAGCGGCCGGCCGGTCAGGCTGCCCGGCGAGGCGGATGAGGGGTACGGCAGGACGGTCGGCCGCTCGGTGCCCCGGGGCGAGCGGGGCCAGGTGACGGCGAGCAGGCCGCCGATGGTGGTGAGCAGGGCCACCACCAGGATCAGCACGGGCAGGGCGAGGGATGGCCGGCCGTCGGCGCGCGGGGTCAGGCCCCACCGCTGGCGCCAGCGCGCGCCGGAGGCCCGGCGCCGCAGCTCGCGACGGAGCTGCTCGGCCTCCTCGGCCAGCGCCGAGGCGTCGTCCGGTACGACCACCCGACCCCACTCCGGTGGCAGGTCGGGCAGCCCGTCGGACGGGCCGTGGCCCTCTGCGTCAGGCATGCCCATCGGACCCCCGGGGAAGTGGCTCGTGAGCGGACGGCGGTACCCCTCCAGCGTCCCGCACCGCCCCTCCTGCCGCCAGACCTGGGCGGGCCGGGCGCTACCGGGCTACCATGGGAAAAGCGCGTAGCCCGAGAAATCCACGCTCCGATCACCCGTACCGGGTTGTCATCCGTTCGTCACGGAGCGTGCTCAAACCATCAGTTTGACTGGCTGTCAAGCTGAAGAAATACCTCTCACAGGGCCCCTGAGCTGCGCCAACGGTCAGGACAGCGGTGAGACATCGGTGCCTGAGCGTGTTACTCTAGACACAGCGAAAGGGGTTTCGAACCTATGGTTTTCAGTGTCGGCGAGACCGTTGTTTACCCCCACCACGGGGCCGCACTCATCGAGGCAATCGAGACTCGGGTCATCAAGGGCGAACCCAAGCAGTACCTCGTCCTGAAGGTCGCGCAGGGTGACCTGACGGTCCGGGTGCCCGCTGAGAACGCCGAGATCGTGGGCGTGCGCGAGGTGGTCGGCGAAGAGGGCCTCGGCAAGGTCTTCGACGTGCTCCGTGCACCGCACACCGAGGAGCCGACCAACTGGTCGCGGCGTTACAAGGCGAATCTGGAGAAGTTGGCCTCCGGCAACCCGCTGAAGGTCGCCGAGGTCGTCCGCGACCTGTGGCGTCGGGAGCGGGAGCGGGGCCTGTCCGCGGGCGAGAAGCGCATGCTCGCCAAGGCCCGCGACATTCTCGTCGGCGAGGTCGCGCTGGCCGAGAAGAGCACCAAGGATGAGGCGGAGACGCTGCTCGACAAGGTCCTGACCGAGGCCTGATCCCACCGGATCGTCGTACCCGTCCCGCAGCAAAGAAACCACCAGGACCGCGACGTGACCGCGCAGCTGAATCCGCGCGGTGACGTCGCGGTCCTCGTGCCTGCGGCCGGTGCCGGGGTACGCCTCGGCCCGGGCGCCCCGAAGGCGCTGCGCCTGCTCGGCGGCGAGCCGCTCCTGGTGCACGCCGTACGCCGGATCGCGGCCGCGCCGTCGGTGCACACCATCGTGGTGGCCGCCCCGGCGGCCGAGGTGGACTCGGTCCGGCGGCTGCTGGCACCCGTGGCGCCGGTGCTGGTCGTACCCGGCGGCGCGGAGCGGCAGGCGTCCGTGGCGGCCGCCCTGGCCGCCGTGCCACCGGGGCCCGACATCGTGCTCGTGCACGACGCCGCCCGCGCGCTCACCCCACCGGAGCTGGTCGAGTCGGTGGCCGGGGCGGTCCGCGCCGGGCACCACGCGGTGATCCCGGTGCTCCCGGTGGTCGACACGATCAAGGAGGTCGGCGCGGGCGAGGTGGTCCTCGGCACCGTCGATCGCTCCGCGCTGCGCGCGGTGCAGACCCCGCAGGGCTTCCGCCGGAGCGTGCTGACCGCCGCGCACGCCGCGGCAGGTGATCCGCTCACCGACGACGCCGGGCTGGTCGAGAAGCAGGGCGTACCGGTGTTCTGCGTGCCCGGCTCGGAGTACGCGCTGAAGGTCACCCGCCCGTTCGACCTCGCGCTCGCCGAGCACCTGCTGGCCGCCGGCCACTGACGCGTACCCTCGGCTCATGATCGTTCCTCGGGTGGCCGTCGGCACCGACATCCACGCCTTCGCGCCCGGCCGGCCCTGCTGGCTGGCCGGACTGCACTGGCCGGGGCAGGACGGCCTGGCCGGTCACTCCGACGCCGACGTGGTCGCGCACGCCGCCTGCAACGCGCTGCTCTCCGCCGCCGGGCTCGGCGACCTCGGCGCGAACTTCGGCGTCGACCAGCCCGAGTGGGCCGGTGCCTCCGGGGTGGCGCTGCTGACCGAGTCGGCCCGGCGGGTCCGCGCGGCCGGCTTCGAGATCGGCAACGTCTCGGTCCAGGTGGTCGGCAACCGTCCGAAGATCGGGCCGCGCCGCGAGGAGGCGCAGCGGGTGCTCTCCGCGGCGGTCGGCGCGCCGGTCAGCGTCTCCGCCGCCACCAGCGACGGGCTCGGCTTCACCGGACGCGGCGAGGGGCTCGCCGGCGTCGCGGTGGCCCTGGTGTACGAGGCGCCGACCGCCTGAGGGCCGTCAGGGGCGGCGGGACCAGGTCCAGGCGTACCCCTCATCCTCGCACTCGCCGGCCGCGTCGCAGAGGTCGAGCGGGCGGAAGGTGTCCACCATGACGGCCAGCTCGTCGAAGAAGTCGACCCCGATGGAGCGCTCCGCCGCACCCGGCTGCGGCCCGTGGGTGAAGCCCGACGGGTGCAGCGAGATGGAGCCCTGCTCGATGCCGGAACCGCGCCGGGCCTCGTAGTTGCCGCCCGTGTAGAAGAGCATCTCGTCGGAGTCGACGTTGTGGTGGTTGTACGGCACCGGGATGGCGTCCGGGTGGTAGTCCACCTTGCGCGGGACGAACGAGCAGATCACGAAGTTCGGGCCCTGGAAGGTCTGGTGCACGGGCGGCGGCTGGTGGATCCGGCCGGTGATCGGCTCGAAGTCGTGGATGGAGAAGGCCCACGGGTACATGTGCCCGTCCCAGCCCACCACGTCGAACGGGTGGTTGGCGTAGACGTGCTTCGTCCACCCGCGCCGGTGGCGTACCAGCACCTCGACGTCGGTGCCGTCGACCAGCAGCGGCGCGTCCGGTCCCCGGACGTCCCGCTCGCAGTACGGCGAGTGCTCCAGGAACTGCCCGCGCACCGACAGGTAGCGCTTGGGCGGGCCGATGTGGCCGCTGGCCTCGACGGCGAGCAGCCGGGTGGGGGCGTCGCCGGTCGGCACCAGCCGGTGCACGGTGGAGGTGGGGATGATCACGTAGTCGCCGGCGACCGCGTCGAGCACGCCGAAGGTCGACTCCACCCGCAGCGTGCCGGCCTCCACGTAGAGGCACTCGTCGCCGGTGGCGTTGCGGTAGAGCGGGGACGGCCGGTCGGCCAGCACGTACGCGATTCGCACGTCGTCGTTGGCCAGCAGGTAGCGCCGGCCGAGGACCGGGTCGGCACCGGTGCCGTCGAGCTTGTGGGTACGCAGGTGGCGCGGCTTGAGCGGGAGGTTCGGCACCCGGGTGTACGCCGGCGGGGTGAACTCCTCGGCGGCGACGATCGCGGTGGGCGCGTACCGGTGGTAGAGCAGGGAGGAGTCGGAGGAGAAACCCTCCTGGCCCATCAGCTCCTCGGCGTAGAGGCTGCCGTCGGGCTGGCGGAACTGGGTGTGCCGCTTGCGGGGCACCTCACCGACGCTGCGGTAGTACGGCATGTCGCCTCCCGTTATGTCCCGTTCTCCGGCCGATGACGTCCGATAATCGGACGCTGTTGTCCGTTCCTTGTAGCGTCCCGTAGATTCTTGTCTCGTGTCAACGCAGGTGCCCCGCCTCTTCGCCGGCCTCGTCGACGACGCCGCCGTCTTCCCGCCCGGCAGCGCGTCCCTGCCGGACGCCGTCGCCGCGCATCGCGAGCACCGCGACGCCTGGTACGCCGACCTGGTCGGCCCGCTGCTGCTGCCCGCCTCGACGCTGCCCGCCCTGGCCGACCTGCTCGGCCCCGGCGAGCGGATCGCCGTCGGCGTCATCGGTGACCTGCCGACCGGCCAGCTCGACGCGGCGCTGGCCGGGACCGATCCCCGGATCACCGTCAGCCAGGTCGAGGCGGCGGTCGCCAAGCGCGGCGAGGACCCGCAGCCCGGCCTGGCCGAGCTGCTGAAGCTCGCCGAGCGGCTGACCGGCGTCGACGTCTACGCCGAGGTCCCGCTGACCTTCGGGCTCACCGGCGCGCTGGACACCCTGGTCGCGGCGCGGGCCGACGGGCTGCCGGTCGCGGCGAAGTTCCGCACCGGCGGGCTGGCCGCCGAACTCTTCCCCACCCCGGTCGAGCTGGCCGCGGTGATCTGCGCCTGCCGCGACCGGGGCCTGCCGTTCAAACTGACCGCCGGGCTGCACAACGGGCTGCGCCACCTCGACCCGGAGACCGGCTTCACCCACCACGGTTTCGTCAACGTACTGGCCGCGACGCTCGCCGCCGCCCAGGGCGCCGAGGTGGACGCCGTCGCCGCCCTGCTCGCCGCGACCGACCCGCTGCCCCTGGTCGAGCAGGCGCGGGCGCGGCGCGACGAGGAGCGCCCGCTCTGGGTCGGCTTCGGCTCGTGCAGCATCCTGGAACCACTGACCGATCTGATCCGGCTGGGGCTGGTGAACGGGGGAGACGACCGATGAGCGAGCGCAGCGAGCGAATCAGCAGGCGCAGTGCGATGGTGCCTCATGGCGGCACGGAGCGGAGCGGAGTGGCGGCATGAGCTGGGTGACGGGCGTCGACGGTTCGCCGTACGGGGTGACCAACCTGCCGTACGGGGTGTTCCGGGCCGGCGGGCGCGGGCCGCGGATCGGCGTACGCGTCGCCGATGTCGTGCTCGACCTGGCCGGCGCCGAGGCGGCCGGCCTGGTGCTCGCCGCCGGGGCGCTGGGCCGCCCCACCCTCAACGACTTCATGGCGCTCGGCCGCCCGCAGTGGACGGCGGTGCGGCAGCGCATCGTCGAGCTGCTCACCGACACCGCGCACCGGGCGGCGGTGGAGCCGCTGCTGGTCCCGCTCGACGAGGCGGAGCTGCTGCTGCCGTTCGAGGTGGCGGACTACGTCGACTTCTACTCCTCCGAGCACCACGCCTCGAACGTCGGCCAGATCTTCCGCCCCGGCCAGCCGCCGCTGCTGCCCAACTGGAAGCACCTGCCGATCGGCTACCACGGCCGGGCCGGCACGGTGGTCGTCTCCGGCACCCCGGTGGTCCGCCCCACCGGGCAGCGCGCCACCGCGCAGGGCCCGACCGCCGGCCCCTCCGTACGCCTCGACATCGAGGCCGAGGTGGGCTTCGTGGTCGGCGTGCCGAGCGCCCTCGGCGACCGGGTCGCCGCCGCCGACTTCACCGACCACGTCTTCGGTGTGGTGCTGGTCAACGACTGGTCGGCCCGGGACATCCAGGCCTGGGAGTACCAGCCGCTCGGCCCGTTCCTGGGTAAGTCCTTCGCCACCTCGATCTCCGCCTGGGTGACCCCGCTGGACGCGCTCGCCGACGCGTTCGTGCCGGCGCCGGAGCAGGACCCGCCGGTGCAGGACTACCTGCGCGACACCCCGCACCTGGGGTTGGACCTGCGCCTGGCGGTGGAGTGGAACGGCGAGCGGGTGGCCGAGCCGCCGTTCGCGACCATGTACTGGACGCCCGCCCAGCAGCTGGCCCACCTCACCGTCAACGGGGCCTCGCTGCGCACCGGCGACCTCTACGCCTCCGGCACGGTGTCCGGCCCGGACCGCAATCAGGTCGGCTCGTTCCTCGAGTTGACCTGGGGCGGCGCCGAGCCGGTCAAGGTCGGCGGCGGCGAGACCCGCACCTTCCTGGAGGACGGCGACACCGTCACCATCCGGGCCACCGCCCCCGGCCCGGACGGCACCACCGTCGCCCTGGGCGAGGTCACCGGGCGGATCCTGCCGGCCCGCTGAAGTCGCGTATCCGCCGGTCGCACCCGCTGTGCGACCGGCCGGCCCTCCTGCCGCGTTTGATCGACCGGATTCGGTCACCACCCCACGCCGTCCCGTCCCGGGGCGGCGTGGGTCGTGACCGGCACGGCACATCCCAGCGGACAGGAGGTACGAGCATGGACGATCTCGTGGGCGCGGTCTGGCGCACCAGTAGTCGGTCGAACGATCAGGGGCTCTGCGTAGAGGTGGCGGACAACCTCGCACGCAACCGGGGTGTGGTCGGGATACGTGATTCCAAGGACCCGGACGGGCCGGTGCTCGTCGTCGGCCCGCCGGGCTGGACGGCGTTCGTCGGGGCGATCCGCCACGGCGGTTTCCGCCCCTGACCCGCGCCTGATCCGCGCCGCGGGACCGCACCGGTGCCCCGATCCGGGGCACCGGTGACGGAAATTCCACCGCAGGACCCCCCGTGGCGCGCTCACCCGCCGTACCGTGGACGCCACGGGAGGTGTCATGTCGACGGTCACGGTCACCGAGTTCATCGAGGCGCGGGCCGACGACGTGTGGGCGCTCCTGGTCGACCTGCCGGTCCGGGCCGACTGGCTCTGCACCGTCGGCGGCGTGGAGCTGCTGACCCACGGCCGGTTGGGGCCGGGCACCGCCTGGCGGGAGACCCGCACCAGGCCGGACGGCGGTGACCAGGCGGAGGAGTTCGTGGTGCTGGAGGCCCAGCCGCCGCACCGACTCGTGCTCAGCTCCCCCGGCATCGGGGTGGACTACCGGATCACCTGGACCCTGCGCACCGTGCGGCGTCGGGGCCGTGGCTGCACCGCGGTGACCGTGGAGCACCAGGCGGTGCCGATCGCCCCGTACGGGCGGGTGGTCGCGCTGCTCTTCGGCGGGCTGGCCGCGCGGGCGGTGGAGGGAGCCATCCGGCGCGATCTCGCCGACCTCGCCGCCGCCGCCCGGCGCGCCAGCGGCGCCGAGGCCGCCTGAACCGCCGCACCCCGCCGTCGCGACCTGCGCGGGGCGCCGGCGGGCTGCCTCGGTAGGGTGCCGGGCGGAGGTGTGCATGGGTGTCCCGAAGGGCCGGCGACGGATCACCGTCGCGGTCGCGGCGCTGCTCGCCCTCGGGGTCGTCGGCGCCATCGGCTACCGGGTGCTGGCTCCCGCCGAGGTCGTCACGCCCGCCCAGGACGACCTGCCGCCCCTGGACACCCCGGCGACCGGGGTGGTGGGTCGACTGCCCGCCGCACCGCTGATCGTCGACGGTCGGCTCCGGGTGTACGCGGCGCAGCGCCAGGTCTACGCCGACCGGCCGGCCGACAGCAAGCACCGGGTCACCCCGTTCTGGTCGTACCGGCGGTGGCCGGCCCAGCTCAACGGGGTGCTGGTGGCGGGTACCACGGTGGTGAGCCGCTGGTCCGACGGGAAGATCGTCGCGCTGGACGGCCGTACCGGAAAGGTGGCCTGGCGGGCCGACGGACCGGCGCCGGGGAAGGGCTTCCCGTCCCGGCGCACCGGTGCGGCCATCGTCTGGGACCCGCGGGGGATCTTCCTCGCGTCCGGTCCCGGCGACCGGACGACCCTGGTGGCGTCCGGCGCGGGCGACCTGCGCGGGTACGCGCTGTCCGACGGGCGGGAGCTGTGGCGGGCGACCGGTGACGCCGACTGCCGGACCGATCTCGGGACCACGGCCGCCGGCCAGGTCCTGTCGGTGGACGCCTGTGCCGGGCCGGCGATCGTGGAGTTCCGCGACGCGACGACCGGCGTCGTGGGCACCCGCTGGCGTCCTCCCGGTGCCGGCCCGGACCTGGCCGTCACGGCGCTGGGGTGCCTGACCCCGCGCTCGCAGTGCCGGGGGCTGCGCACCTCGGGCGGCCAGGGCTGGCTGGCCGGCCCGGGTGAGCCGCGTCCCGCGCCGGCCCTGGGCGCCGACGACGTCACCCTCTCCGGCGAGTTCGCCATCGCGGTCACCGGGGGCGTGCTGACCGGCTGGGACGCGCGCACCGGAGAGAAGCGGTGGCGGCGTGGCGACCTGGGCGAGGTGCGGGTCATCGCGGTCGAGCCCGGTCGGGTGCACGTGCTGAGCCGGCAGCGGGACCTGATCACCCTGGACCCGAGGACCGGGGCGCAGCGGTCCCGCTTCCCGCTCACCCTCGGGCAGGACGGGATCGGCTGGGTGCCGGGGCTGGCGTACGCGGCCGACGGCTACGTGGCCGTGGAACGGTTGCGGGAGCGGGCCCGCCCGGACGACGACGACCAGGGGTACTTCCTGATGGCCGAGCCGGTCGTGCTCGCGGTGACCTGAGCGAATGACTGACAAATAGGACAAAAGCTGGCAAAAGTTGCGTAGCATGCCGGTGTCGGTCCGCCTCCGATCGGGGTTGGCGGAGGCGGACCGGTCCCGGCCTCAGGCCAGCGCGGATTCCGCCGCGACCAGGAAGGCGTCGTTCTCGGCCGGGGTGCCGATGGTGACCCGCACCCCGTCGCCCGCGAACGGCCGGACGATCACACCGCGCGCCTCGCACGCCTTGCCGAAGTCCACCGCCCGCTCGCCCAGCGGCAGCCAGACGAAGTTGGCCTGGCTGGACGGCACGTCCGGGACCAGCTTGCGCAGCGCCTCGGTGACCCGGTCCCGCTCGGCGACGACCAGCGCGCAGCGCCGCTCCACCTCATCCGCCTGCGCCAGCGCGGCCAGCGCGCCGGCCTGGGCGGCCATGCTGGTGGAGAAGGGGGTGACCACCTTGCGCACGGCTGCGGCCACCTCCGGGGCGGCGACCAGGAAGCCGATCCGCAGCCCGGCCAGCCCCCAGGCCTTGGAGAGCGTGCGCAGCACCACCACGTTCGGCCGGTCGAGGTAGGTCAGGCCGTCCGGCACCTCCGGGTCGGTGACGAACTCGCGGTACGCCTCGTCGATGACGACCAGCACGTCCTCGCCGACGGAGTCGAGGAACCGGTCCAGCTCCGCCTTGCGCACGGCCGTACCGGTGGGGTTGTTCGGGTTGCAGACCAGCACCATCCGGGTCCGGTCGGTCACCGCCGCGGCCATCGCCGCCAGGTCGTGACCGTGGCCGGCGTCGTTGGGCACCCGCACGCTGGTCGCGCCGCTGGTCGCCGCGATGATCGGGTACGCCTCGAACGACCGCCACGAGTAGAGCAGCTCGTCGCCGGGCAGGCAGGTGGCCCGGACCAGGTGCTCGGCCAGCGCCACCGACCCGCAGCCGGTGGCGATCCGGTCGGCGTCCACGCCGTACCGCTCGGCCAGCGCCTGGCGCAGCGCCACCACGCCCATGTCCGGGTAGCGGTGCGAGCCGGTGACCGCCTCGGTGACCGCCTCGACCACGCCGGGCAGCGGCCCGTACGGCACCTCGTTGCTGGCCAGCTTGATCGCCTCCGGCAGGCCCAGCTCGCGGGCCAGGTCGGCGGGGCTGCGACCCGGCACGTAGTTCGGCAGCGCGTCCAGGTCGGCGCGGGTCAGGCGCAGCGCGGGCTGGTGACGTCCGGTGTCGGTCATGGGGTGTCTCCCGGGGAGTCGGCACGGTCGTGCGGGGTGGCGGGGGTGGCGGGGCCGCCGGGTTGCGGCAGCCGCACCACGACGGTCTGGGCGCGCTTGTCGTGCAGCGCCTGGCGCAGCGGGTGGTCGAAGAGGACCGAGACCGCGTCGACGAGCTGGAGGAGCAGGCCGAAACCGCAGCAGTACCAGAGCAGGGTGGGCATGCCCAGCGTGCTCCACCGGCGGGTCGCCCGGCCGAAGCCGAGCGGCTGGTCCGCCTCGACGGGCACCGCCCGGATCCGCATCACCCGCTTGCCGAAGGTCTGCCCGCTGGCGGCCATCGCCGGCACCTCGTACGCGAACCAGAGCGCGGTGGCGATCACCAGGATGGCGATCAGGAGGCCGGCGGCCTGCTCGCCGGGGGCCGGCAGCGGCGCGTTGGTGGTGTCGCCCGTGGTGGCCCGGCGCCACGCCTCGTCGAGGGCGGGCGAGAGCTCGCGGACGTACCGGTAGACGAACCAGCCGTTGACCAGCACGTTGAGCAGGAAGACCAGACCGAGGTCGATCAGTCGGGCGGCCAGTCGGGAGCCGTAACCGGCCAGCGGCAGCCCGTGCGGGCGCGGCTCCGGCGGGCGCCCCGGCCAGGTCGGGTACGGCCAGCCCGGCGGCGGTCCCTGGGGATGGCCGGCGCCCGGGCCGGGCGGCAGCCCGACGCCGGGCGGGACGCCCTGGCCGTGCGGTGCGCCGACCGCCTGCGGGCCCGCGCCGGGGCCGGGCGGCGCCGGGAACCCGGTGGCCGGCGCGGCCGGGGAGGCCGGTGGCTCCGGGGCGGGCGGCGGCTCCGGCGGCGGTGGGCCCTCGGGCGGGGTGACGTCGACCGGGACGGGCGCGCCGACCCAACCCTCGCCGTCCCACCAACGCCTGGTGGTGGGCTCGGCGGGGTCGACGTACCAGCCTGGTTCAACGCTCACCCGGACACCTTAACGACGACGGTGCGGGCGAACTTGTCGTGGAGGCACTGCTGCCAGGGCTTGTCCCAGAGCTGCCAGAGCCCGTCGACGTAGCTGAAGCCCGGGATGAACGATCCGCCGACCTGGTGCGCGAGCCACCGCTTCGCCGCGGCCTTGCGGTCGAGCGTCTGGGTCGGGTCGATCGGCACCACGCGCAGCTTCATCACGCGCTTGCCCACCGTCTGCCCGGTCTTGAACATCATCTCCACGTGGAACAGGTAGGTGACACCGAGGGCGAACAGGAAGATCGCGGCTTCCAGGGCCAGGAAGGGCAGCAGGAAGTCCGTGAACGGGTCCGACTGCAGGGTGCCGTCGGGTGCGGTGGCGGTCAGGTCCGGCGTCACCCAGACGAAGAAGGCGATCACCGCGGGCAGGATGACGACCATGCAGGCCGCCATGAGCACCAGCCCGTCGATCAGCACCGCCAGCAGCCGATCGCCGAAGCTGGCCAGCGGCTGGCCGCTCGGAGCGAGCGGCACCCCGGGCAGGCCGGGCCGGAACGAAGCGCCGGGCGGCCCCACCGGATAGCTCGGCAGGCCGGAGTACGGGCCGGGCTGCGGCGGCACGGCGTACCCCTGGGGGGTGGGAGCGGAGGGCGGCGCGAAGCCGCCGGCGGCGGGCGAGGGCCCACCGGCCGGCGGCGTCGGGTAGGTCGGAGGCTGCGTCACGCTCGACAGTGTTACAGGTTGCCGCGCGCTTCCTGCTCCCGCTCGATCGCCTCGAAGAGCGCCTTGAAGTTGCCCTTGCCGAAGCCGAGCGAGCCGTGCCGCTCGATCAGCTCGAAGAAGACGGTCGGGCGGTCCTGCACCGGCTTGGTGAAGATCTGGAGCAGGTAGCCGTCCTCGTCCCGGTCGACCAGGATCTTGCGGGACTTCAGCTCCTCGATCGGCACCCGGACCTCGCCGATCCGGGCGCGCAGCTCCGGGTCGTCGTAGTACGAGTCCGGGGTGTCCAGGAACTCGACGCCGGCGGCCCGCATCGCGTCGACGCTGGCCAGGATGTCGTTGGTGGCCACGGCGATGTGCTGGGCGCCCGGGCCCTGGTAGAACTCCAGGTACTCGTCGATCTGCGACTTCTTGCGGGCGATCGCCGGCTCGTTGAGCGGGAACTTCACCTTGCGGGTGCCGTTGGCGACGACCTTGCTCATCAGCGCCGAGTAGTCGGTGGCGATGTCGTCGCCGATGAACTCGGCCATGTTCGAGAAGCCCATGACCCGCTTGTAGAACTCGACCCACTCGTCCATCCGGCCGAGCTCGACGTTGCCGACCACGTGGTCGACCGCCTGGAAGAAGCGCTTCGGCTGGACGCCGGCGTCGATCATCGGCTGGCGGTCCACGATCGGGCCGCGGGCGACGAAGCCGGGCAGGAACGGGCCGGTGTAGCGGGACCGGTCGACCAGGGTGTGCCGGGTGTCGCCGTAGGCGGCGATGGCGGCCATCCGCACGGTGCCGTGCTCGTCGGTGACGTCGTGCGGCTCGACCAGGCCGGTCGCGCCCTGGGCGGTGGCGTGCGCATACGCGGCGTCGACGTCCGGCACCTCCAGCGCGATGTCGGAGACGCCGTCGCTGTGCTTGGCGACGTGGTCGGCGCCGGCAGCGTCCGGGCGGACCGCGCCGGTCAGCACGAACCGGGCCGAGCCGCTGGTCAGCACGTACTGGGCGTGGTCCCGGTAGCCCTGCTCCGGCCCCCGGTACGCCACGCAGGTCATGCCGAAGGCGGTGGAGTAGTAGTGCGCGGCCTGCTTGGCGTTGCCGACCAGGAAGTGCACGTGGTCGAGGCCCTTGACCGGGAACGGGTCCCGGGTGATGTCGTGGTCGACGGCGCCGACGAGGGCGTCGACGTCGACCTCCTCGGTCGACTGGGGTCGGTCGATCGCCTGGGTCATGGTGTCCTCCCTTGCGTACCGGCCGGCCTCGTGGGCCGCCGCGGTGTTTCCGATGCTCTTGCCAGGAGGATCGCGGTGACCCGGCTCACTGGGCAACCGTCGCCGTTTCCGCTGGTCATCCTGCACATTCGGTAGAGTGTTGAAACATGAACGCTGGACAGGATGTACAGCTCGACGAGCTGGACGCCAGGTTGATCCAGTTGCTCGCCGACGAGCCGCGGATCGGGGTGCTGGAGTGTTCCCGCCGACTCGGGGTGGCCCGGGGCACCGTCCAGGCCCGGCTGGACAAGCTGGTCGAGCGGCGGGTGATCGGCGGCTTCGGGCCGGAGGTCTCGCCGGCCGCGATCGGCTTCGGGGTGACCAGCTTCGTCACCCTGGAGATCAGCCAGCGGCACGGCCACGACGCGGTCACCGCCCACCTGGCGGCCATTCCTGAGGTGCTGGAGGCGCACACCATCACCGGCTCCAGCGACCTGCTCTGCCGGATCGTCGCCAGGTCCAACACCGACCTCCAGCGGGTGATCGACCAGATCGTCTCGTACGAGGGCATCCGCCGCGCCTCCACGATCATCGCGCTGGCCGAGCAGATCCCGTACCGCGTCCTGCCCCTGGTCCGTTCCGCCGCCGCGCCCCGCTGACGCCCCGCGCTCCCGCGCGGGCAGCCTCGGCGCCCGGGCCGGCGCGCAGAAAGGGCGGCGACACTCCGGCGCGGGGCCGGGGGAGTTCGGTGATCGTCGCTACCGTGTGCGGTGTGAAGGGCCTTGGCGTACGCGGCTGGTTGCTGCTGGGGCTCGTCACCGTGGTCGTGCTCGCCGCCACCGGGGTCTGGAACCCGTTCCCCGCGATCTGGGACTGGGTCGACCGGCGGCAACCGATCTCCGACCCGGACGTGGTCTGGCAGCAGCGCATCGGCGGCACCCCGAAGAGCGTGACCATCGCCGGGGACACCGTCGTGATCGAGCAGCGGACCCGGGTCGAGGCGCGCAGCCTGGCCACCGGCACGCAGCTCTGGGAGCACAAGGCGGACTGGGCGGCGGTGGCCGGCGGGACCAGGGACCCGGTGGTCGCGGTGGGCAAGCTGCTGGTCAAGGGGTACGAACTGCTCGACCCGACGACCGGGGTGGTGCGCCGGCGCGACGACGACGCGGTGGCCGTCTGGACGTACCGGAACATGCTGCTCGACGCGCACTGCGTCGAGCCGACCGACTGCACCCTGACCGCCTGGGACCCGCGCGGCACCCGGCCACTCTGGACGGCGTTCCTGCCCGGGGTCAGCACCGGATTGTTCGCCGACAACCCCAACCTGCTCGGCACCCGCCGGCTCACCGCGCCCCGGATCGACGGCGGGGTGGCCGGCCCCGAGTCGGTGCCGCCGCTGCTCGGCTTTCCGGTCGACGGCCGGGTGCACGTGGTGGACACCGCCACCGGGCGGGTGGTGCAGAACGTCGAGCCCGGGCGGGACGAGCGGCTCGCCGTGATCGGCGGCCGGATGCTCCGGATCCACGCCGTCTCCCGGGACGGCACCTGCCAGTACGTCATCTCCGCCCGCGATCCGGCCACCGGCCAGGAGGCGTGGCGCAAGGCCGGGGTCAACCTGCGGACCGCCGACAGCGCCGGCTGCGCGCAGCGGGAGGACCCGCAGGGGGCGCGGAACGTGCTGATCGGCGTGGCGCCGGACGGCCGGGAGGCGGTCATTGACGGGTACGACGGGCGGCTGCTGCTCGTCGACGCGGAGGGCGAGAAGCTGCTCGCCGTCGACGACCGGTACGCGCTGGTGCGCACCGCCGACAAGAACACCGTCGTCGGCCGGGAGCTGGGCGTCGACCGGGTCCGCTGGAACCGTCCCGCCGGCGACCGGCCGGGCGCGGCGCTCACCCCGTACGCGGCCATCGTCACGCAGGACAAGCCGAACCGGCTGGTCGCGCTCGACCCGCGGACCGGTCGGGAACTGGTGGTGCTGCGGACCAGCGCGAACGCCCTGGCGGTCGGGCCGAACGGCATGATCATCGGGGAGGGGCGGGAGATCGGGTACGTCCGGTTCGGCGGTGGTGGCGCCGAGCCGCTGCCGGACGATGGCGGTGTGCCCGACCCCGACACCGGGGGCTCCCCCGGCCCGGCCACCGGGGGCGGCCCCGGGGACCAGCCGGACTGCGGGCCGAAGCGGGAACTCTGCCCCGACCCGGGGTGACAACGACGGCTGAGCGCGGCGGGCCTGCCCCGAGTGAGAGCGGCATCCCACGACGCACCCGGCGGGTGCCACCGATCGACGGGTCTGCCCTAGGCTTTCCCGTCATGAGCAGTGCCGCCGCGTTCTCGTACGCCCCCTTGCTGCCGACCGGTCCGGACCAGACGGAGTATCGCCTGGTCACCGACGAGGGCGTCGATGTCGTCAACGGCCCGGGTGGCCGTCGGTTCCTCACCGTGGAGCCCGCCGCGCTGACCGCGCTGACCGCCGAGGCGATGCACGACATCGCCCACTTCCTGCGCCCCGCCCACCTGGCCCAGCTCCGGTCGATCATCGACGACCCGGCCGCCTCGCCGAACGACCGGTTCGTCGCGCTCGACCTACTGCGCAACGCCAACATCGCCGCCGGCGGCGTGCTGCCGATGTGCCAGGACACCGGCACCGCGATCGTGATGGGCAAGCGCGGCCGGCACGTGCTCACCGACGGCGCCGACGCCGAGGCGATCTCGCGCGGTGTCTACCAGGCGTACACCCGGCTCAACCTGCGCTACTCGCAGCTCGCCCCGCTGACCATGTGGGACGAGCGGAACACCGGCAGCAACCTGCCGGCCCAGGTGGAGCTCTACGCCGAGGACCCGGACGGGCACCCGGACGCGTACAAGTTCCTCTTCATGGCCAAGGGCGGCGGCTCGGCCAACAAGTCGTACCTCTACCAGGAGACCAAGGCGCTGTTGAATCCGACGCGGATGATGCAGTTCCTGGAGGAGAAGCTGCGGCTCATCGGCACCTCGGCCTGCCCCCCGTACCACCTGGCCATCGTCATCGGCGGCACCTCCGCCGAGTACGCCCTGAAGACCGCCAAGTACGCCTCTGCCAAGTACCTCGACGCGCTGCCCACCGCCGGCTCGATGACCGCGCACGGCTTCCGGGACCTGGAGCTGGAGGCGCAGGTGCTGGAGCTGACCCGCAACTTCGGCATCGGCGCGCAGTTCGGCGGCCGGTACTTCTGCCACGACGTGCGGGTCGTCCGGCTGCCCCGGCACGGCGCCTCCTGCCCGGTGGCGATCGCCGTCTCCTGCTCCGCCGACCGGCAGGCGGTCGCCAAGATCACCCCGTCGGGCGTCTGGCTGGAGCGGCTGGAGACCGACCCGGCCCGGTTCCTGCCCGACGTCACCGACGAGACGCTGGACGCCGAGATGGTCGTCAAGGTCGACCTCAACCGGCCGATGGACGAGATCCGCGCCGAGCTGTCGAAGTACCCGGTGAAGACCCGGCTGTCGCTGACCGGTCCGCTGGTCGTCGCCCGGGACATCGCCCACGCGAAGATCGCCGAGCGGCTGGACGCGGGCGAGCCGATGCCGCAGTACCTGCGCGACCACGCCGTCTACTACGCCGGCCCGGCCAAGACCCCGGAGGGCTACGCCTCCGGCTCGTTCGGCCCGACCACCGCCGGCCGGATGGACGCCTACGTGGAGAAGTTCCAGGCCGCCGGCGGCTCCCAGGTGATGCTCGCCAAGGGCAACCGTTCCGCCCAGGTCACCCGCTCCTGCCAGCAGCACGGCGGCTTCTACCTCGGCTCGATCGGCGGCCCGGCGGCCCGGCTCGCCCAGGACTGCATCAAGCACGTCGAGGTGCTCGAATACCCGGAGCTGGGCATGGAGGCGGTCTGGAAGATCCAGGTCGAGGACTTCCCGGCGTTCATCGTGGTCGACGACAAGGGCAACGACTTCTTCGCCGAGGTCACCAAGCCGGTGCTGACCGTCGGTCGCCGTTGAGCAAACTGAGTTCTCTAGAGAATTTCATAACTTGAGAATTGACAAATGTTCCTGATCCTCTAAAGTCTACTGTGACGACGGAGGAGGTGGAGCATGCCCCAGGTCGACGTGGACGATGCCACGGACAGGTACCTGTCCTTTGCTGCGGGCATTGCCGGCTTGACGAAGGGCGAAGTGGTGGCTCGCCTTGTGGCGCAGGCGCAGGCGCAGGCGGCTGCCGCGCCGAAACCGGCTGACGCTGGTGAGGAGGAGCCAGCTGGGGTAAAGGTGTACGCCGACTACGCCGGCCATCGCACCTATGCTTCCTTCGTTCCGGGGCCAGGCCGCGTCGAGATCACTTCGGGGCCCCTTGCCGGCCAGTCCTACCGGACGCCCAGCCAGGCGGCGCGCGAGATCGTCAAGCACTACAACCCTGAGGTCAGTCCGCACCGCAATGGTTGGAACTTCTTCCTTGTGGCAGCCACGGGGGCCCCGCTGCAGACGCTGCGGCACAGGACGGTCTGAGGAAGCAAGGATGGTGCTGCATGTCTTCGCGGACGAGACGAAAGAACGTGGGCTCCTGCTCGCCGCCGCGTCCGTCGACCAGGGTGAGCTCGTCGCAGCGCGGCAGGCCGTCAACCGTTTGACCATGCGAGGGCAGCGGAGTATCCACTTCTGCAAGGAGCGGAACGAGCGGCGGCGTCAGATCATCGCAGCCATGCGACGGGTGAACACCAGTGTGGTCATTTACGACGCCACGGCGCATCGGGACCAGAAGGCGGCTCGCGAGGCCTGCCTGCGAGCCCTCGTCACAGACTCCGCCAAGGCGGCTGCCGAGCGGCTGGTGTTGGAACTGGACGATTCCCGCCGTGCCGCCGACGCACGTGTGCTCACCCAAGAGATACGTCTGGCCGGTATGCCGGGGCAGCTCCGCTACGACCATCTCCGTGCGCATGAGGAGTGCCTGTTGGCGATCCCGGACGCCGTCGCGTGGTCCTGGGCGAAGGGTGGCGAGTGGCGGGCCATGGTGCGACCGATGATCAGCCAGATCCAAGAGGTTTGACAGCGGCTGAGGAAACGCGAAACCCGGCTCACCCACCGTCCGGAAGGCTGCCGGGTCCACTTCCACAGAGCTAATGCTCCTGGCGTCTTCGACGATACCGCTCCTCGTCGTCCTGAACAACTGAAGCCCTGAACGACATCGGTGCGCCCGCCCGGAAATCCCACCGGACGGGCGCACCGCCCCCGTCGGATGCCGTCACCGACAACCCAGACGAGTGTCGGCCCCGCGGCTGTCGTTCCGCTATCGGATCGCTATCGCCTCGACGGGGCGAGCCGGCACCCGCGGGCTACGCTGCTGGAAGTTGCACCACGGCGCGCGGGGGGAGCGGATGCGGTTCGGGATCCTGGGACCCTTGCGGGTCGGCGGCGGCGAGGCCACCGTCACCGCGGGTCGGGACCGGGTCGTGCTCGCCATGCTGCTGCTGCGTGCCGGTCGGGTCGTACCGGTGGAGGACCTGGTCGACGCGGTCTGGGAGGAACGCCCGCCGGCCACCGCCAAGGCCCAGCTGCACAGTTGCGTCTCGCGGCTGCGCCAGCGGCTCGCCGCGCTCGGCCTGCCGGCCGACGTGATCGTCACCGACCCGGTCGGCTACGGCATCCGCGTCGAACCGGCCGACCTGGACTTCGAGGTCTTCGCCCGTACGGTCGAGGCAGCCCGCGCCGCCGTCGCGGCCGGGCAGCCGGCCGAGGCGCGCCGGCACTACCGGCAGGCGCTCGGGTTGTGGCGCGGGCCGGCGTTGAGCGGCATCCGGAGCCGGGCCGTGCGCCGGCGGGCGCAGACCCTCGACGAGCAGCGGCTCGCCGCCCTGGAGGAGTGCGTCGACGTCGAGCTGCGGCTGCGGCAGGCCGCCGACCTGGTCGACGAGCTGGCCGAGAGCGTCGACCGGCACCCGCTGCGGGAACGGCTGCGTGGCCAGCTCATGCTCGCTCTCTCCGCGATGGGACGGCAGGCCGACGCCCTCGCCGTCTACCGGGAGGGCCGGCGGATCTACGCCGAGGAACTGGGCATCGAGCCCGGCGCGGCGTTGCAGGAGCTGCACCAGCGGGTGCTCGCCGGCGACCTGGCGCTGGGCGGGCCGGAGAACCGGGCGGTTGCGCCCGTCCGGTCGTTGCCTCGGGCGATCAGCGACTTCACCGGCCGGCAGCAGACGGTGGCCCGCCTGGTGAAGGAGATCGAGGAGGAGGGCGCCCGGATCCAGCTGATCGACGGGATGGCCGGCAGCGGCAAGACCGCCCTGGCGGTGCACGTCGCGGCCGCCCTGGCGGACCGCTACCCGGACGCGCACCTCTTCGTGGACCTGCACGGGCACAGCGAACGGACCCCGCTGACGCCCGCCGCGGCGGTGGCCACGCTGCTGCGCCAGCTCGGGGTGCCGGCGGAGCGGGTCCCGCTGGACCTGGACGACCGGCTCGCGGTGTGGCGCAGCGAGCTGTCCGGTCGGCGGGCCCTGGTGGTGCTGGACAACGCCGCCGGCGCCGACCAGGTGGCGCCGCTGCTGCCCACCGGCCCGGACTGCCTCGTGCTGATCACCAGCCGCCGCCGGCTGGTCGGCCTGGACGAGGGGCGGCCCTCGTCCCTGCCGGTCCTCGACCCGGACGAGGGGATCGAACTGCTCGGCCGGGTGGCCGGCCAGGAGCGGGTGGCGGCCGAACCGCAGGCGGCGGCCGAGGTGGTGCGCCGCTGCGGGTACCTGCCGCTCGCGATCCGGCTGGCCGGCGCGCGGTTGGCGCACCGGCCCAGCTGGCGGGTCGCCGACCTGGCCGAGCGGCTGGTCACCGGGGGCGGCCCGCTGGCCGAGCTGGCCGCCGGGCAGCGCTCGGTGGGGCAGGCGTTCGCCCTGTCGTACGCCCAGGTGTCGCCGGCGGCCCAGCGGATGTTCCGGCTGCTCGGCCTGCACCCCGGCGTACGGTTCGACAACCGGGTCGCCGCCGCCCTCGCCGAGCTGCCGCTGCCCGAGACGCAGGACCTGCTCGACGAGCTGGTCGACTCGCACCTGGCCGAGGAGGTCGAGCCGGGCCGGTACCGGCTGCACGACCTGATCCGCGAGTACGCCCGGCGGCTGCTCGCCGAGCCGGAGCACGCGGCTGAGCGCGCCCCCGCCATCGAACGCCTGCTCGACTACCACCTGCACGTGGCCGCGACGATCTCACGGACGATCGAGTCGGCGGGCAGCCGGAGCAGGTTCCGACTTCCCGATCCACCCCGTCCCGAGCTGGTCGCCGCGTCGGCGGCCCAGGGCCGTGGCTGGTTCGACGAGAACCGGGCGGCGTTGACCCTCCTGATCCGGCTGGCCGAGGCCGAGGGCTTCCTGCGGCACTGCTGGCAGCTGACCCGCGCCTGCTGGCGCTCCCATTTCAATGGCGGTCACCTGGACGAGCTGATCGAGACGCACACCGTCGGCCTGCGCGCCGCCGAGCGGCTGGGCGACGACGAGGCCGTCGCGGTGATGCTGAACTACCTCTCCTCGGCGTACTACCGGCTGGCCCGGTTCGGTGAGGCGATCCGGTTGATGGAGCTGGGCCTCGATCTGGTCCGTCGGCGCGGGTTGCGCGACGAGATGCGCAACACCCTGGGCAACCTTGGCGCGTCCTACGCCGCCAATGGCGACTTCCAGCGCAGCAAGGAGTGCTTCGACGAATCGTCGACATTGATCCGAATTGCGGCCGAGACGGCGGAGTTGGCGAACCTGCTGAACAACCTGTCCTTCGCCCTGCTCTGCTGGGGACGTCAGGAGGAGGCACTCCGGATCGGCCGCCAGCATCTCCTGCTGGCCCGGCAGGTGGACGACCGCATCCAGTTGGCGCACGCGGTCGGGCACGTCGGGATGATCCGGCACCGGATGGGCGACGTCGCGCCGGCCCGCCGGCTGTTGCGGGCCGCGCTGCAACTGAAGCGGAACGCCGGCAACCGGTTCGGGGAGGGCGAGGTTCTCAACGAGCTCGCCGTGATGGAGCGCGCTGCGGGTCGCCCCGAGGTCGCCGCCGCGATGCACCGGGAGGCGCTGGTGGCGATGATGGAGGTGGGCGACCGGATCGGCCAGTGCGCGTCGCGCAACCTGCTGGCCCGGGCGATCCTCGACCAGGGCGACGTCTCCAGCGCGCTGGACCTGCACCGCCGGGTGCTCACCGACGCCACCCGGCTGGGCGCCCGCTACGAGCAGGCGCGGGCGCTCGACGGCATCGCCCGCTGCCTGCGAGCCAGCGACCCGGCCGCCGCCCGCTCGCACTGGATGCGGGCGCTGGCGCTGTTCCGCCAGGTCGAGTCGCCGGACCAGCACGAGGTCGTCCGGCTGCTGGCGGAGCTGGACTGAGCGATCATCTGCGAGTCGGCGGTGGGCGCGGCAGGATGGTACGCGTGACGACTCCAGAGGCAGCGGGTTACCGGATCGAACGCGACTCGATGGGCGAGGTGGAGGTGCCCACCGAGGCGCTGTGGCGGGCGCAGACCCAGCGCGCGGTGCAGAACTTCCCGATCTCGGGGCGCGGCATCGAGCCGGCCCAGATCAAGGCCCTGGCCCAGATCAAGGGCGCCGCCGCGCAGGTCAACGGGGAGCTGGGCGTGATCGGCGCGGAAGTGGCCGCCGCGATCGCCGCCGCCGCCGCACACGTGGCCGACGGCGGGTACGACGACCAGTTCCCGATCGACGTGTTCCAGACCGGCTCGGGCACGTCGTCCAACATGAACACCAACGAGGTGATCGCCACCCTGGCCGGCCGCGAGCTGGGCCGGGACGTGCACCCGAACGACGACGTCAACGCCTCGCAGTCCAGCAACGACGTCTTCCCGTCCTCCATCCACCTGGCCGCCACCCAGGCCGTGGTCGAGGACCTGCTGCCCGCGTTGAAGCACCTGGCCGGCGCGCTGGAGGAGAAGGCGGCGGAGTTCGAGACGGTGGTCAAGGCCGGCCGTACCCACCTGATGGACGCCACGCCGGTCACCCTCGGGCAGGAGTTCGGCGGGTACGCCGCGCAGGTCCGCTACGGCGTGGAACGGCTGGAGGGGGCGCTGCCCCGGCTGGCCGAGCTGCCGCTGGGCGGCACCGCCGTCGGCACCGGCATCAACACCCCGCTCGGCTTCGCCGCGAAGGTGATCGAGAAGCTGCGCGCCTCGACCGGCCTGCCGCTGACCGAGGCGCGCAACCACTTCGAGGCGCAGGGCGCGCGGGACGCGCTGGTGGAGACCTCCGGGCAACTGCGTACCGTCGCCGTCGGGCTGTACAAGATGGCCAACGACATCCGCTGGATGGGCTCCGGCCCCCGCGCCGGCCTGCGCGAGCTGCGGATTCCCGACCTCCAGCCCGGCTCGTCGATCATGCCCGGCAAGGTGAACCCGGTGGTCGCCGAGGCGATGCGGCAGGTCTGCGCGCAGGTGATTGGCAACGACGCGACGGTCGCCTTCGCCGGCTCCCAGGGCGACTTCGAGCTGAACGTGATGCTCCCGGTGATGGGCCGCAACCTGCTGGAGTCGATCCGGCTGCTGGCCGCGTCGAGCCGGCTCTTCGCCGACCGGCTGGTGGTCGGCCTGGTCGCGGACGCCGAGGTCTGCCTGGCGTACGCGGAGGGGTCGCCGTCGATCGTCACCCCGCTCAATCGCCACCTCGGGTACGACGAGGCCGCCTCGATCGCCAAGGAGGCGCTGGCGAAGCAGATTTCGATCCGCGAGGTGGTCATCGCGCGGGGCCACGTGGACTCCGGCAAGCTCAGCGAGACCCAGCTCGACGAGGCCCTCGACCTGCTCCGCATGACCCACCCCTGAGCCCCGTACCTGATCGACCCCGGATACGGCATGTCGCGGTGACGGGCACCGCCACATGCCGCAACCGAATGTGGATCACCGGTCCTCGGGCGTTGCGTGGCCACGCGGGACCCAGGCGAGGAAACGTCGGAAGAGCGTCGCCGGGTCGGGCCCGTCCTCTGGATTGAGCCGGTACAGGTCGGCGGCTGCGTCGTGCAGCACCGCGCAGAGGTAGACGCTGAGCGCGACCCGGTCGTGGGCGTATTCGGCGACCAGGGCGAGGCGGGCGGTCGCGCAAGGCCACGGCGCGGCGCAGGTCCGGCAGAGCCAGAGCGGGCGCAGCGGCAGGTGCGGGCGGCCCGCGCCGCTCACCACTGGCCGCCGTTGGCCCGCCAACTCTGGGCAAGGGTCAGCCAGCCGGCACGGCCGACCCGGGGGCACGCCACGGTCACGTCCGCCCAGGGCGGACGCTTCGGAGTCGGTGGCGGCGCGACGGGCTCGGTGGGCACAGACGCATGCCGGTCCGGGCAGCCGCGCCAGCGCAGCCCGCACGAGCACCAGCGGCCCAGGTTGCGCCAGATCCGGCGGTGGCGGGGTGCGAGGGGTACGGGCCGCTGGTTGCGGGCCGGGCGGGCCCACCCGGGTGGGCCGGCGTGGGTGACCGGAATCGACACCGGCCGTCCGGTGGGTCGGGACATCAGGGCAGGCCAGTTTCTCCAGGTGGGCCGGGGCATCTCGTCGTCTCCAAGGTGGTCGGCTGCGTCGTCTCCCCCGGCGGGTGGGACCGCCGGCCGGGGGAGCGGGCGGTCCCACCGCGACACCGCCGCGCCAGGAGGGTGAGGCGGCCGATGTCGCGCTTCACAGTCTGCTGATAGCGCCACTACGGTGTGAAGGGTTTGCGCCCCGCCTCGGGAGGCGCCCTGCGTTCGCGGGTCCCCGGGCTGGCGCAGGGCTGGAGTCGATCATCGAGGCGCTGGAGGGCGGCTGGAGATGGCGGACGGGCGGATGACGGCGGCAGCCTTCCTGGTCGCCGAGCTGCGCCGGGCGCGGATGCGTCGGGGTTGGAGCCAGGACGACCTGGCCAAGGCCGTCAACTATTCGGCCTCGATGGTCAGTGCCGTCGAGCTGGGCCAGCAGCAGCCCACGGCGAAGTACCTGGAGCTGGTCGACAAGGTCCTGGACACCGGCGGCGTCTTCGGCCGCATGCTCACCGAGCTGGTAGCGCTCGACAAGGCACAGGTCTGGCTACGAGGGTGGCGCGCGATCCTCGCTGAAGCATGGGCGCTGCGCTGGTTCGACCCGTTGCACGTCCCGGGCCTGTTGCAGACCGAGGCGTATGCGAGGGCGGTCTTCGAGTCCGACCCGTTGCTCGATCCGGACGAGGTGGCGCGGCGCTTGGCCGACCGGATGGACAGTCAGGGAGTGCTCTACGCCGAGCGTCCCCCACGCGTCGTCGCGGTGCTGGACGAGGCGGTCCTGCGCCGGAGGGTCGGTGGTCGGAAGGTGATGTGCGATCAGGCTCTGCACCTCGCCCGTCTCGCCACCGAGCACCCACAGGTCCGGCTCCATGTAGTGCCGTGCTCAGCGGAGGAGTACCCGGGCCTGAACGGCCCGTTCATCCTCGCCAGCCTGGCGGGCGAAGTCGAGCTTGCCTTCCTCGGTGGTCAGATCGGTGGGCAGGAGCTGGACCGCCGAGCTGATCTCGTGCGCCTCCAGCGAACCTGGGAGGCTACGCTCGGCGTTGCGTTGCCACCGCAGGAGTCGATCGAGCGGTTGAGGGAATTGGCGGAATCATGGAGCTGACCGGCGCCCAATGGCGTAAGAGTCGCCGGAGTGGTTCGAACGACCAGTGCGTCGAGGTGGCGACGAATCTGGCGGGGGTGGTCGGGGTGCGGGACAGCAAGGACCCGGCCGGGCCGGTGCTGACCTTCGGTCCGTACGCCTGGCGCGCCTTTGTGGCCGCGCCGCCGCGCTGACGTGCTCGCCGCGCCCGGCGCGGACCTGCTCGACCGGCTGGACCGGGAGCGGACCGTCTGGCTCTGCACCCTGCGGCCGGACGGGTCGCCGCACCTGACCCCAGTCTGGTTCCGCTACGCCGAGGGCCGGTTCTGGATCGGTACGGCGGACTGGACCGTCAAGACCCGTAATGTGCAGGCCGATCCGCGCGTCTCGCTGGCGTTGCCCGACACCGACGCGCCGGTCGTCGCGGAGGGTGTCGTGACCGTCGTGCGTCCGCCGTTCCCGCCGGACGTCGTGGCGGCACTCGCGGAACGGTACGACGGCTGGGACATCGCGACCGCCGGGCCGGACGGCCAGTACGTCCTGTTCCGGGTCGACGTGACCCGGTGGCTGATGGTCGGACGGACGCTGACGGGATAACCCGTCGACCGGTGCGCGGGCCGGCGGCATGATCCCGGCATGACCGAACACGTGCTGCTGGAGACCGAGCGGCTGCGGCTGCGCCGGTTCACCTTGGACGACGTGGACCACCTCGTCGAGCTGGACAGCGACCCGGAGGTCATGCGCTTCCTGACCGGCGGCCGGCCGACCCCGCGCGCCACTGTGCGCGACGAGCAGTTGCCCCGGCTGCTGCGCCAGTACGACGCGCACCCCGGGCTGGGGCGTTGGGCGGCGGAGGACCGCGCGAGCCATGACTTCCTGGGCTGGTTCGCGCTCGACCCGTCCGACGATGGCAAGGAGGCGGAGCTGGGCTACCGGCTGCGCCGTGGCGCCTGGGGGCGCGGCCTGGCCACCGAGGGCTCCCGGGCGCTGGTCCGGTACGTCTTCACGGAGCTGGACGTCCGGCGTGTCTGGGCCGAGACGATGGCGGTGAACACCCGCTCCCGGCAGGTGATGGCGAAGTCCGGCCTGCGGTACGTGCGCACCTTCCACCTGCACTTCGACGACCCGGCCCCGGGGACCGAGCACGGCGAGGTGGAGTACGAACTGCTCAGGAGCGAGTGGCCGCCTTCCGCGCCCGGTACGCGCTGACCGCGGCCCGGTTGCCGCAGCCCGCCTCGCAGAACCGGCGGGACCGGTTCTTCGAGAGATCGACCAGCACGTTTTCGCAGTCCGGGTGGGCGCAGATCCGCAGCCGACCCAGCTCGCCGGCGCGGACCAGGTCGGCCAGGGCCATCGCCGCCTCGACCGCCATCCGGGTGGCCAGTGGCGCGTCCCGGGGCACCGCGTGCAGGTGGTACGGCTCGTCGTCGTGCCGGATCAGCTGGGGCAGCGCGTGGGACTCGCGGAGCAGCTCGTTGACGACGGCGACGATTTCGTCGACGTCGGCGTGCCAGATCCGGCGCAGCCGGGGGCGCAGCTCGCGTACCGCCCGCAGCTCGGCCTCGGTGTGTTCGTGCCGGCCGGTCCAGCCGTAGGTGACGACGAACCGGTCCAGCGCCGCGACGTCGGGCAGCCCTTCGTCCTCCGCGTCGTCGGTGTTCACCAGGGCGGTCGCGGCGATCAACCCACATTCGGTGTCATGGGCAAAGAGCAACTTGACTCCTGTCAGAGTCGGCCGTTAGCGTCACCAGCATAGGCGTTGTTCGGTCATGACAACTACCGGCGAGGAGAGCCCGATGCACGAACGATCCGCCGGCGCGGGCCTGGGGCTGGCCCTGTTGTCGGCCGTCACCTTCGCCACCTCGGGCACCTTCGCCCGCTCCCTGATCGAGGCCGGCTGGTCGGCCGAGGCGGTCGTCGTCGCCCGGGTCGGGATCGCCGCCCTGGTGCTGGCGGTGCCGGCGGTGCTCTCGCTGCGCGGCAAGGGCGCCGTGCTGCGTCGCACCCTCGGCCCGGTGAGCGTCTTCGGCCTGCTCGGCGTCGCCACCGCCCAGGCGTGCTTCTTCAACGCCGTCCGCTACCTGCCGGTCGGCGTGGCCCTGCTGCTGGAGTACCTCGGCATCATCCTGGTGGTGGCCTGGATGTGGCTGGTGCACGGGCAGCGCCCCCGACGACTCACCGTGGTCGGCTCGGTCGCCGCGCTGGCCGGCCTCGCCTTCGTGCTCGACCTGACCGGCACTGGTCGTCTCGACCCGGTGGGTGTGCTCTGGGGGCTCGGGGCCGGGGTGGGGTTGGCCGGCTACTTCGTGCTCGCCGCCCGGGTCGACCCCGCGCTGCCGTCGGTCGCCATGGCCAGCGGCGGCATGGCGATCGGCGCCGCCATCCTCGCCCTGCTCGGGCTGGTCGGGGTGCTGCCGCTGCGGGCCACCTTCGGCGACGTAGAGTTCGCCGGACAGCGCACCAGCTGGCTGGTCCCGATCGTCGGGCTGTCGCTGGTCGCCGCGGTGATCGCGTACCAGGCCGGTATCGCGGCGACGCGGATCCTCGGCGCCCGGCTCTCGTCCTTCGTCGGGCTGACCGAGGTGATGTTCGCGGTGCTCATCGCCTGGCTGGTGCTGGGCGAACTGCCCACCGTGGTGCAACTGCTCGGCGGTGCCCTGATCGTCGCCGGGGTGGCGCTGGTCCGCCTCGACGAGCTGCGCGGCGACCGCGTGGAACGGTCGGACACCCCGGCCGAGGAACCCGCCCTGACGTGAGATGGTCGGTGCCGTGCTGACCGTCCTGGTGTTCGACGCCGACGAGACCCTGCTCGACCTGCGCCCGGCGGTCACCGGTGGCCTGGTGGCCGTACTCGAAGAAATGCGGCGGCTGACCCCGGCGGCGGCCGAGGTGTCGCTCGCGGACCTGGAGTCGGACTGGGGTGCGGTCTTCGGTGCGATGAGCGCGGCCCCGGTGCAGGAGATCCGGCGGGCCGCGCTGGCCCGCTCGCTGGCGCGGGCCGGCCTGGCGGAGCGTCTCGACGAGCTGGCGGCGCTCTTCTTCGCCCGGCGGTTCGCGCTGACCCGGCCCTACGCCGACGTGCTCCCCGCGCTGGCCACGCTGCGCCGCCGGTTCCGGCTGGGCTACGCCACCAACGGCAACAGCCGCGCCGAACGCTGCGGGCTCGCCGGCGAGTTCGCCTTCGAGCGGTACGCGCACGACGACGGCCTGCCGAAGAAGCCCGACCCCGGGTTCTACGCGGCGGTCATCGAGGCCGCGGGCGTGCCGGCGGAGCAGATCGCGTACGTCGGGGACTCGCCCGCCCACGACGTGGTCGGCCCGCAGCGCGCCGGCCTGCGCGGGATCTGGCTCAACCGGCTCGGTCTGCCCTGCCCGCCGGGGGTACGACCCGACGCCGAGATCGCCGGCCTGGCCGCGCTCCCCGCCGCGCTGGCCGCCCTCCAGCCGGTCAAAGCCGGATAAGCGTCCAATCCGGACGCCCGCCTGGCGCAACCCGCATCGGTGTTGTGTGATGGCTGCCACGTCCCTCAACGAGAGGATCTGATGTGGTGAGCAAACGCTTCACCGCCGGGGCCGTCGCGACCGCGGCGACCCTGGCACTCACGGTGACCGGACTGGTGGCCCCGGCCAACGCCGAGCCGACCAACACCCGGACCTTCACCGTGGTCGCCGAGGACGGCGTCTCGGCGGACGCGGCCATCGCCGCCATCCGGTCGGCGGGTGGGACCGTGGTGTCCCGCACCGACGATGTCGGCCTGTTCCAGGTGACCAGCGACCGGGCCGACTTCGCCAGCCGGGCGACCGCCACCGGCGAACTGATCGGCGCCGCCGAGCAGAAGGCCATCGGCCGCAAGCCCAAGCTGGACCGGGTCGAGCAGGAACACCTGCTCACCCAGGCCAAGGGCGTCGCCAAGGGGCACGGCAAGAAGCTCGACCCGCTGGACGACAAGCTCTGGGGTCTCGACATGATCCGGGCCGACCAGGCCCGGAAGATCGAGCCGGGTGACCGGCGGGTGACCGTCGGCATCCTGGACACGGGCGTCGACGCCAGCCAGCCGGACCTCGCGCCGAACTTCAACTGGTCGCTGTCGCGCAACTTCGCGCCGGACAAGACGGACGTCGACGGTGCCTGCGAGGTGGCGAGCTGCCTCGACCCGGTCGGCACCGACGACGGCGGGCACGGCACCCACGTCGCCGGGACGATCGGCGCCGCCGCGAACGGCTTCGGCCTCTCCGGTGTCGCCCCGAAGGTCTCGCTGGTCGAACTCAAGGGTGGCCAGGACTCCGGCTACTTCTTCCTCGACCCGGTGGTCAACGCCCTGGTGTACGCCGGCCAGGCCGGCATCGACGTGGTGAACATGTCCTTCTACGTCGACCCGTGGCTCTACAACTGCACCGCCAACCCGGCCGACTCGCCGGAGGCGCAGGCCGAGCAGCGGGCGATCATCAAGGCCATGACCCGGGCCCTGGACTACGCCCACCGCAAGGGCGTGACCCTGGTCGGCTCGCTCGGCAACAACCACGAGGACCTCGGTGCGCCCCGGACCGACGTATCCAGCCCGGACTACGGCTCCACCCCGTACCCGCGGCCGATCGACAACAACAGCTGCTGGGACCTCCCGGTCGAGGGGCCGCACGTGATCGGCGTGTCCGCCCTCGGCCCGTCCGGCAAGAAGGCCGACTACTCCAACTACGGCACCGAGCAGATCTCCGTCTCCGCACCGGGTGGCTGGTTCCGGGACGGCTTCGGCACCGACACCTACCGCGCCGACGCCAACATGATCCTCTCCACGTACCCGAAGAAGGTGCTCCAGGAGGAGGGGTCGGTCGACGAGGACGGCAACATCGTCGCCGGCTTCGAGAACTCGGTCTTCAAGCAGTGCACGACCGCCGGTGAGTGCGGGTACTACACCTACCTGCAGGGCACCTCGATGGCGTCGCCGCACGTCAGCGGCGTCGCCGGCCTGATCGTCAGCAAGTTCGGCAAGAAGCAGGGCCGCAACGGCTTCGGCCTGGCGCCGGATCTGGTGGAGCAGCACCTCTACCGGACCGCCGCCGAGCACGCCTGCCCCGACCCGCGCCTGCAGACCTACACCAACGAGGGCCGTTCGGCCGAGTTCGACGCGTACTGCGCCGGCTCGCTGAACTTCAACGGCTTCTACGGGTACGGCGTCGTCGACGCGTACGCCGCGGTGAAGAGCCCGCTCAAGCCGCACGTCCAGCCGTAACGCATTTCCAGCGAGGGCCCGGGCGACGGTCGTCGCCCGGGCCCTCCGTCGTCCGCGCCGTCGTCCGCGCCGCCGTCCGGCCCTCTGCTGTCCGAACCTTCCGCCGTCCGTCCCCGCCGCTGTCCGGGCCGCCGCCGTCCGGGAGGTGGCCGTCCGGGCGCCGGTTGCGGCGTGTCGCGGTGTGTGGGTGAGTGGAGGCGCGATACGCCGCAAGCGGTGGCGCCGTCACCGCCGCCAGTCCAGAGCGGCGAGGGCGGTGCGGGTCTCGCGGAGGAGCGCCGGGAAGTCGCCGCGGAGGCGGCGGCTTGTCACGTGCAGCACGATCCAGCCAGCGGCCACCAACTGGTTGAGTCGTCGTCGATCGCGGTGCAGTTGGTCGGAGTCGGCGTGCCACTGGCCGTCGTACTCCACCGCCACCCGGAACTCCGGCCAGGCCAGGTCGGGATGCAGGACCAGGCCGCACGGCAACCGGACCGGATGCTGGGTGACCGGCCGGGGCAGGCCGCCGAGGACCAGGCGGACCCGCAGGTGGGACCCCGGTGGTGACTGCGCTCCCGGGTCGGCCAGCTCGAAGACTCGGGCGGCGCGTCGACCGCCCGGGCGGTGGGCCTGCCGGCTGGCAGTCTCGGCGAGGGCGTCCCGGGAGGTCAGGCCCATACCGAGCAGAGCGTCGACGATGCCGACCGCCCGGACGGGCTCCAGCCAGGCGGCCGTCTCCCAGGCGGCCTGCGCCGGGTCCGACCGGGGGAGGGCCGCAGCGATCCGTGCCGCGCCGTCCACGCCGAACTGCCCGGACGGGATCACCGCGTCGCTGGTGTGCACCCGGATGCCGCCGACGGAGTCGAGGCGGACGGTTCGGGGCACCCGAACGTGCACGACGTCGCCGAATCCGGCGGCATGGGTGACGCCGTGCAGGTAGGCCGCGGACGGTCCGGCGATCACCGCCTCGGGTGGCAGGCGGAGCACGGTGGCCTGGCAGGCCAACGCGTGGTCCCGGTCGAGCCGGGCGTCGGCGTAGACGTTCTGGCGGAGCCGGATCCAGGAGGCGCCGCGGAGCTGGTGCCGGGTCGGCAGGCCACGCCGTACCGCTTCCGAGCCGCGGAAGACCCGCCAGGCGAGCGCGGACGGGCGATGAGGTGGTGGGGGCATGACAAGGAGCGTCGCCGTCCCCGCTCCTACTGCGACACCCCTGTGGACAACCAGGGTCGGCCGGGTACGCCCGCCCTGTGGACGACGCCCGCCAGCGCCGCATCCTGTGGTAGACGTCCCCCTGGTCACCGGCCGTCCGGTTGCCGGCCGTTCCGCCGCTGCGGCCGAGATCGACTCCGTTTCGCCGGCATGGCGGGGATGCGTCACGTTCGACACCACGATCTCGGCGGAATGGAGTCGATCTTGCCGGGGCCGGAGCCGGGGCCGGGGCCGGGGGCTGAGGGTCGAGGGTCAGGGGCCGCGGGTCGGGCGTCGGGGGGTCAGGAGAGGGCGGCGGCGATCGACCGGGCGGCGGCGAGCACCTGCGCGCCGACGGTGTCGGCGTCCAGCGGGGCCAGCGCCACCACCCCGACGCTCGCTTCCAGACCCGGCACCCCCAGCACCGGCGCCGCCACCCCGTACGCCCCGGGTTGGAGTTCCCCGACGGTGCTCACCGGGTCGGCCACTCCCGACCGGCCGGCGAGGATGGCCAGGCCGGCCGCCCCGCGCTCCAGCGGGTGCCGGGCACCGGTCCGGTACGCCACGTGGAACGACGTCCAGCTCGGCTCGACCACCGCCAGCGCCACCCCCTCGCCGCCTTCGACCACGGTGAGGTGTGCGGTCGCGCCGGCCTGCTCGGCCAACCGGCGCAGCGCCGGCAGCGCCCCCTCGGCGAGCAGGGGCTGGGCCCGACGGGCCAGGTGCAGCACGCCGGCGCCGAGGCGCAGCCGGCCGTCGCCGTCCCGGCGCAGCATCCCGTGCCCGGTCAGCGCCCCGACCAGCCGGTAGACGGCCGCCCGGCCGATGCCCAACCGGTTCGCCGCCTCGGTCACGGTCAGCCCGGCGGGAGCGTCGGCCACCAGGTGCAGCAGCCGCAGGCCCCGGTCCAGGGTCTGCGCCGTCTCCCCGGGCCGGCCCGCCGCCTCGCCGCCCGCCACCCGGTCCCGTTCCGTCGCCCCGACGCCGACCCGTTCCGTCGCCCCGGCGCCGACCCGTTCCGGCGTACCGGCTCCGGGCCGGACCGCCGCGTCCCCGGGCTCGCCGGACCTCGCCGTCGTCTCCACAGCACGCAGCGTACGACCCGGCTCCGGGCGACCCCGGAATGCGTGGACGGCTACCCTTGTACGGTGACGCTACGCCTGTATGACACCGCCACCCGATCGGTGCGGGACTTCGTCCCGCGGGAAGCCGGCAAGGTGGGGGTCTACCTGTGTGGTCTCACCCTTCAGGCCCCGCCGCACATCGGCCACCTTCGCTCCGGCGTCAACTACGACGTGCTGCGCCGTTGGCTGCTCACCGCCGGCTACGAGGTCAACTTCATCCGCAACCTGACCGACATCGACGACAAGATCCTGGTCAAGGCGATGGAGCGGGGCCGCCCGTTCTGGTCCATCGCGTACGCCAACGAGCTGATCCTGGCCGAGTCGTACCGGGCGTTGAACGTGCTGCCGCCGACGTACGAGCCGCGCGCCACCGGGCACATCCCGGAGATGCACCAGTTGATCGCCGAGCTGATCGAGACCGGGCACGCCTACCCGGCGACCGACGGCTCCGGCGACGTCTACTTCGACGTGGCCTCCTGGCCGGCGTACGGGTCGCTGTCCGGGCAGTCGCCCGACGACATGCAGTCCGCCGGGGACGCCCCCGAGCGCGGCAAGCGCGACCCGCGCGACTTCGCGCTCTGGAAGGGTGCCAAGCCGGACGAGCCGGCCGACGCCTACTGGCCGTCGCCGTGGGGCCGGGGCCGCCCCGGCTGGCACATCGAGTGCTCGGCGATGTGCTGGCGCTACCTGGGTGCCGAGTTCGACATCCACGGCGGCGGGCTGGACCTGACGTTCCCGCACCACGAGAACGAGATCGCCCAGTCCCAGGCCGCCGGGCTGCCCTTCGCCCGGTACTGGGTGCACCACGGCCTGCTCAGCATCGGCGGCGCCAAGATGGGCAAGTCGCTCGGCAACGCCCTCGACCTGACGTACGTCGACTCGCTCGGGGTGCGCCCGGTGGAGCTGCGCTACTACTACGCCGCCGCGCACTACCGCTCCCGGATCGACTACTCGGAGGACGCGCTCCGTGAGGCCGCGGTGGCGTACCGGCGGATCGAGGGCTTCGTCCAGCGGGCCGCCGAGCGAGTCGGCGGCGGGCAGCTCGGTGAGCTGCCGACCGGCTTCGTGGCGGCGATGGACGACGACCTGAACACCTCCGCCGCCCTCGCGGTGCTGCACGAGGTGGTCCGGGACGGCAACACCGCGCTGACCGCCGGCGACGATGTGACCGTCCGCACGACCCTGGCCGCCGCGCGCGCCATGCTGGATATCCTGGGGGTTGACCCTCTGGACCCGGCCTGGGCCGGCGGCGACCGCGCCGACGACCTGCGCGGCGTGGTCGACTCCCTGGTCGCGCTGGCCCTGGAGCAGCGTGCCCAGGCCCGCGGCCGCAAGGACTGGGCCGCCGCTGACGCCGTACGCGACCAGCTCAAGCAGGCCGGCGTGGTGGTCGAGGACACCCCCCAGGGCCCCCGTTGGACTATTGGAGAGCAGGACTGATGGCCGGCAACTCGCAGCGCCGTGGCCGGCGACTGACGCCGAAGGCAGGCGCCCCCAAGGGCTCCGGTGGCAAGAACAAGGACTCCCTCGCGGGCCGGGGCAAGACCCTGCCCGCCGACGAGCGGCCCTGGCACAAGGCGTACTCGGGCACCGAGAAGCTGCCGCAGCGCACCGCCTGGAAGCAGGACAAGGAGCGCCGGGCGGCGGCCGAGGAGGGGCGCGCCCCCAAGATCGGTCAGCCGGGCAGCAAGGACACCACCTGGGGTCGCGGCGGTGGCCGGGGTGCTCCGGCGGCCCGTGGCACGGGCGGCCGGGGCGGTAAGCCCACCGGTCGCTCCGGCCCCCGGGTCGCCCCGGGCCGCAAGTCCAACCCGTCGAAGGACACCCCGGAGCTGCTGGTCGGCCGCAACCCGGTGCTGGAGTCGCTGCGCGCGCAGGTGCCAGCGACCGCGCTCTACACCGCGCAGGGCATCGACGTCGACGACCGGGTCAACGAGATCGTCCGCACCGCGGCCGACCGGGGCATCGCCATCCTGGAGATCAGCCGCGCCGAGCTGGACCGGATGACCGGCGGGGTGCTGCACCAGGGCGTCGGCCTCCAGGTGCCGCCGTTCGCCTACGAGCCGTTCGAGGACATGATCGCCGCGTCGGTGGAGCACACCGCCCCGCTGCTGGTGGCGCTGGACGGGGTCACCGACCCGCGCAACCTGGGCGCGGTGATCCGGTCCGCTGCCGCGTTCGGCGCGCAGGGTGTCTTCGTACCCGAGCGGCGGGCCGCCGGGATCACCGCGACCGCCTGGCGGACCAGCGCCGGCGCGGCCGCGCGGGTGCCGGTCGCCCAGGTCACCAACCTGACCCGGTCGCTCAAGGCCTGCCAGGACGCCGGCTTCATGGTGGTCGGCCTGGACGCCGACGGCGAAACCGACCTGTACGACCTGGAAGCCGCCGTCGGCCCGCTGGTCGTGGTGGTCGGCTCGGAGGGGCGCGGGCTGTCCCGGCTGGTCGGGGAAACCTGCGACCTGACCGTCAGCATCCCGATGATCTCCGACGTGGAGTCGCTCAACGCCAGCGTCGCCGCCGCGGTCACCCTCGCCGAGGTGGCCCGCCGCCGCGCCGCCGAGGTCTGACCGACCCGCGCACGCGCAGACGAGAAGGGGCGGCCCGCCGACAGCGGACCGCCCCTTTCGCGTACGTCAGTGCAGCCGGTACGTCAGATCCGCTTGCCGGTGACGGCGTGGAAGACGTGGCTGCGGCCGGCGCGCGGCTTGACGAACACGGTGTCGCCCATGTTCGGCATGGTGCGCCGGTCGGTGCGGACGACGAACCGCTCGTTCGCGCCCTCGAGCGCGGCGTGCCCGTAGACGTTGGCGTCCGAGCCGAGGTCCTCGACCAACTCGACCACGACCGGCATGCCGCCCTCGGTCGGGCTGACCAGGTCGCAGTCCTCCGGGCGGAAGCCGACGGTCACCTTGCCGTCGCCACCCTCCTCCTTGGCCGCCGCGACCTGCTCCCGGGTGAGCGGGATGTGCAGGTCGGCGAAGGCGGCGCCCTGCTCGTTCAGCGGCACGGTCTTGATGTTCATGGCGGGGGAGCCCATGAAGCCGGCGACGAAGACGTTGGCCGGGGTGTCGTAGAGCGTGCGGGGGGTGTCCACCTGCTGGAGCACGCCGTCGAGCATGACCGCCACCCGGTGGCCCATCGTCATCGCCTCGACCTGGTCGTGCGTGACGTAGACCGTGGTGATGCCGAGCTTGGCCTGCAGCGACGCGATCTGGGTACGGGTCTGCACGCGGAGCTTGGCGTCGAGGTTCGACAGCGGCTCGTCCATGAGGAAGACCTGCGGCTCGCGGACGATCGCGCGGCCCATGGCCACCCGCTGGCGCTGGCCACCGGAGAGCGCCTTCGGCTTGCGGTTGAGGAACTCCTCCAGCTGGAGCAGCCCCGCCGCCTCCTTGACCCGCCGGTCGATCTCGTCCTTGGAGGTCTTGCGCAGCTTCAGCGCGAACGCCATGTTCTCGTACACCGACATGTGCGGGTAGAGGGCGTAGTTCTGGAAGACCATCGCGATGTCGCGGGCCTTCGGCGGCAGGTGGGTGACGTCCCGGTCGTCGATGTAGATCGCGCCGTCGTCGACGTCCTCGAGGCCGGCGAGCATCCGCAGGCTGGTGGACTTACCGCAACCCGACGGGCCGACCAGGACGAGGAACTCCCCGTCGCCGATCTGGAGGTCGAGCTGGTTGACCGCGGGGCGTTCGGTGCCCGGGTAGATCCGGGACGCCTTCGCGTAGGTGACCGTAGCCATGGTGGAGCGCTTCCTTTCACCGGCAGGAACGTGCCGGACGATCCGAGTGAAGGAGCCACCGGCACCCTCGGTGCCGGTCCTCGGCCGACGTCCCGGGGCGGCCGGAGCCGATCAGGGGTGTCGTCCGTGTCACTGCACGGTAAACGGCTTTCCCCACCCTGCCAAGACAGGGGGACAGCGGGTGGGACGGACCGCATACGCATTCCGGTCAGTCGGGCACGCCCGGGTATCAATCGGCACGGACGGCCGCGCGGGCCACGGCGATGCGTCGGGCCCAGGGGTCGGGAAATTGACGTTTTCCGTGCTCGGGACACCTGCCGAGCGGGATTTTCGGACACCAGTCGCTATGCTGACGTCGACACACGCGCCCCTGTAGCTCAGCTGGCCAGAGCACTCGCCTTGTAAGCGAGATGTCGCCGGTTCGATCCCGGCCGGGGGCTCCAATTCCACCAGGCAGTTCCCACCGGGCGCTGCCGCGTGTCGACCGGTTGACAGCAACGCTGACAGCGACCGGGGGCATGACAGCCGCCCGTGGAGCTTGCCGAGCGCCTGACGGGCAACCCGCTGCACGCTCTGCTGAATCCGCAGTGCGCCCTCGTCCAGGTCGACATCCGACCAGCGAAGGCCGACCAACTCGCCGCGGACGCGGTAAAGGCCGCCGGCTCTCGCCGGCGGCCTTTACCCTCAGCTCCCCGAGTGGTGTTGTGCTGTGTTGATGCTTAGCCGAGCAGGGACAGGATCCGGTTGAGCAGGGCGACGACGCCGTTCAGCGCGCCACCGCCAGTGTTGTCGAGCAGGCCGGCGACCGCGCAGAGCAGGTTGCCGAGAAGGTTGCCCGGACCCTGCTGGGCGGTGATGTCCAGCACGACCTCGTCCAGGTGGACCTGAAGGCCGAGCAGATCAAGATCCAGCGGCCCGAGGTTCAGGTGCAGGATGTCGCAGGTACCGATGGCTTGCAGGGGCGTGGTGACCTGCTGCGTCACGGTGCCGAGCGTGGTCCCCACCGAGTTGGTCAGGGTGCCGGTGAGCGTGCCGACGGCGGCGAGCTGGCCGTTCTGGTTGACGAAACGAGTGGGCGTGAACGTACCGGCGAAGGTGCCGGTACCGCCGAGGGCGTCAGTGAAGCTACCCGTGACCGGGGTGGCCAACGCGGACGCGGCGGGTGCGACGGCCGGAGCTTGCTGCGTCACCGGGGCGGCCTGAGCCACTCCGGCCCCGCCGAGGACGAGACCCGCTCCCGCCGCGAGCGCAGCGACAGTGGTGCCGAGGCGTGCTAAGCGCATGAGCTGTTTCCTTCCTGTCGGTTGCCTTGCGCCTAGTTCCTACCCGCAGCTAGCAGGGCAAACCTCTGGAGGAAACTTCACATTGGACTGGACGCGACCGTGGTCGGCGTCGCCGACGCGTTACTGCCCGTCGCCTGTCGTCAGGTGGGACGCCATGTAGCGGATGACGGGCCCGTCGGGATCGCCGTAGTCGAGGATGATGTGCGGTTCACCGCTCTCCCCCGAAGGGGCGCCGCCAGTCTCCCGGTAGCCGGCGTTCCCGCCGGGTGCCCTGGTGGTAGGGGCAGTCACGCTGATGTTGACGTGCTGTGCGAAGCGGTCGGTCTCGGTGGCCAACCCGCTCGTGATCACGACGATGGTCGAACCGGGCTCATGCCGATCCCGCGGCAGACCGCCTGCGTCGTCGGGATTCGGCTTGTTGGGTAGACAGCGGCAGGCCCGGCCGCGAGCGTGTAACGCCTGCGCCAGGTAGTCGACAAGGGCAAGGTGCGTATTCGGGCAGTCCAAGACCACCCGCAGGCCGCGACCGACGGACGCCGCCACGATCGCGTCGGCAATGGTCGTCAGCGCTGCCCGTTCGCGCGCGATCGCGGAAACATCAGACACAGTCGTGCCCTTCACCCAGGCGTGACTTCACCTCGCTACAGGCGCAGCTGATCAGGTCCTTGTTACATCCCGCCCTCAGCGCCGATCACTGTGTGCGGCGGGGCGGTGGCCGGCGGCGGCCACCGCCCGTCCTGCGTCCACGGCACGCCGGCCGACCGTCGGGGGTCCGGCAGCCTCACTCGCCGCCGTTCGACTCCTCGTGGAAGTAGACGGTGAGCGAGTACCAGTCACCGTGTTCGTTGATCTCGTTCTCGAAGGTCACGTCCTGGATCCACACCGGCCCGAGCTCCTCGATGGTGTCCGCGACCCGCCGGAGCAGCGCCGGTACGTCGTCCTGGCCGGGTCCGACGGGGTTCGCCTGGGCGAAGTACCGGACGGTGGGGAATTCGGAACCTTCTTTCACAATAAGATTGTTGCATCGATGTGTACCGTTGCGTTACCCCGCGGTGCCGGCCGTGGGCCGGGTCGCTCCCGGCCCTGGGCGACGGCGATAGCCTGGCGTCGACGGCGGGGACGACGGGTGGGGGCCGATGAGTCGTGCGGTGGAGGAGTCGAACCGGGCCATGCTGCGCGCCCGGGACGCCATGGACCGGGCGTACGCCGAGCCGCTGGACATCCCGGCGCTGGCCCGGATAGCGCTCGTCTCCGAGGCGCACTTCATCCGGACCTTCCGCGCCACCTTCGGCGAGACCCCGCACCGCTACCTGCAACGGCGGCGGGTGGAACGCGCGATGTCGCTGCTGATCGAGAGCGAGCGGGACGTCACCGACATCTGCTTCGCGGTCGGCTTCAGCAGCCTCGGGACGTTCAGTCGGACGTTCCGGCAGATCGTCGGCGAGTCGCCTAGCGACTTCCGCAGGCGCCGCTCGGCCGCCGCCGCGCGCGTGCCGAGCTGCTTCACCAAGGCTTGGACCAGACCCAGCAGTTTTGGATAAGCAGCAGGTCAGGCCACGCTCTAGCGTGGTGGGCATGACGATGAACGCGATCAGCCGCTCCCAGATCTACGTCCTCGACCAGGACGAGGCCCTCGACTTCTACGTCGGCAAGCTCGGCATGGAGGTCAACACCGACCAGGACCTCGGCTTCATGCGCTGGCTCACGGTCAACCTGCCTGGCGACCCGGAGCGCGAGATCCTGCTGGAGAAGCCGGGGCCGCCCGCCCTCGACCCGGCCACTGCCGAGCAGGTCCGGGAGCTGCTCACCAAGGGGGCGCTGGGTGGCTACCTCTTCATGACCACCGACGACGCCCGCAAGACGCACGAGGACCTGGTCGCCAAGGGCGTCGAGATCACCGACGAGCCGGAGGAGCGCCCGTACGGGATCGACTTCGGCATCCGGGACCCGTTCGGCAACAAGATCCGTATCGGCCAGATGTTCCCCCGGGCCTGAGGGGAGCGGGGCCGTGACCGACGCGATCACCCTGCCCGCCGCCGGACCGGCCGCCCTCGGCCGGGACCGGGCCCTGCTGGCCGGCGGCGTCCTCGCCGGCCCGGTCTTCGCCGTGTCCGCGCTGGCCCAGGGCGTCACCCGGGACGGCTTCGACTTCCGGCGGCACCCGGTCAGCATGTTGAGCACGGGCGACCTGGGTTGGCTCCAGATCGCCACCTTCCTGGCCACTGGGGCGCTCTGCGTCGGCGCCGCCGCCGCGATGCGCCGCCGGCCGGTGACCGGCTCGGCCTGGCTGCCCCGGCTGCTCGCCCTCTGGGGGTTCGGCCTGATGGCGGCCGGGGTCTTCAGCGCCGACCCGGCCGACGGCTTCCCGGCCGGCACGCCGCGCGGGCCCGGGCAGATCAGCTGGCACGGCGGGCTGCACTTCCTCGCGGCGGCGGTCGCCTTCGGGTCGCTGATCGTGGCGACCGTCGTCGTCGGCCGCCGGGCCGCCCGCGACGGCGACCGGGTGTGGGCCGTCATCAGCATCGCGACCGGGGTGTTCTTCGCGCTCGCCTGGGGCGCGCTGATGGTCCGGCCCGGCCCGGTGGCCATGGTCGCCTTCGGTCTGGCGGTGACCGTCGGCTGGGCCTGGGTGACCGCGACGTTCGCGGCGGCGCTGCGACGGTCGCCTCGCTGACCGTGATCGGGGCGGCGACGGTCGGGAGGCGCGGGTTAGCATCGCGCCTCCCGACCGCACGAGGAGACGACGATGGCCACCCGGCTGCTCTACCTGGCCCGGCACGGCGAGCAGGACCGCCCGGACGTCGAGTCGCCGGAGGTGGGGCTCTCCGAGCGGGGCCGCCGGCAGGCCGCGCTGCTCGGTCAGCGGCTGCGGGCCGTACCGTTGCGCGCCGTCCACCACGGCCCGCTGCGCCGGGCCGTCGAGACCGCCGAGCTGGTCGCCGGGTCACTGCCGACGGTCCCGGTGTACGCGACCGAGCTGGCCGGCGATCACCTGCCGCACGACACCGACCCGGCCGGGCTGCCGGTGGCGTACGCGAGTTTCCTGGCCGGCTTCTCGGCGCGCGAGCGGGCCGACGGGCCGCGACTGGCGGCGGAGGCCGTCGCCCGGTTCGCCACGGCCCCGATCGACGGTGACGTCCGCGAGCTGGTGATCACGCACAACTTCCTGATCGCCTGGCTGGTCCGGCACGCCCTGGACGCCCCGGAGCGGCGCTGGCTGGGCATCAACCACCACAACGCCGGGCTGACCGTGATCCGCTACAGCTCGACCGGGCCGCCCAGCCTGATCGCCTTCAACGACGTGGCCCACCTGCCGCCCGAGCTGCGCGGCACCGGACTGCCCAGCGATTATCGGGTGTGACCGGACGCGGTGGCGGCTACGGTCGCCGGATGACGACGCCGCCGCCCGACCTGCCGAAGACCGAGTTCGCCTTTCCGGGGCCGCTGCGGGACCAGCTCGTCGCGGCCGTCCTCTCCGGCGCGAAGACCTCCACCACCGGTCTGTTCCAGGACCACGAGCGTGACGAAGAGCCGCTGCCGGTGGTCGGCGACCGCTTGGTGGTGGTCGACTCCGCCGACCGCCCGGTCGCGGTCATCGAGCTGACCGAGGTACGCCTCGTCCGGCTCGGCGACGTCGACCTGGACCACGCCCGGGACGAGGGCGAGGGGTACGACTCCGTCGCCGCCTGGCGCGCCGGGCACGAGGCGTACTGGCACGGCCCCGACTACCGGGATTGGCTCGGCGACCCCGACTTCACCGTGACCGACGACACCCTCGCGGTCGCCGTACGCTTCCGCCTCCTCCAGCGCCTCTGACGACCGCACCGTCGCGGAAGGAGTGGCCGTTCCACCGGGAACAGCCACTCCTTCCGGGCATCCGCACCGCCCCGAGGGCGGTCAGCGGGCGGCGACGGTCCTGACGACGGCCTCGGCCATGGCCCGGGCGGACTGCGGGTTCTGGCCGGTGACCAGGCGGCCGTCGACGACGACGTGCTCGGTGAAGTTCGGCGCCGGCACGTGCACGGCGCCGGCCTCGGTGAGCTTGTCGGCCAGCAGGAAGGGAACCTCGTCGCTGAGGCCGACGGCGTTCTCCTCGTCGTTGGTGAAGCCGGCCACCCGCTTGCCCGCCACCAGGTGGGAGCCGTCGGAGAGCTTCAGGTTCACCAGCGCGGACGGGCCGTGGCAGACCGCCGAGACGACCCCGCCCCGCTCGTAGACGGTCGCGGCGATGCGCGCCAGGTCCGGGTCGTTCGGGAAGTCCCACATCGTGCCGTGACCGCCGGCGAAGACGATCACGTCGTACCCGGTCGGGTCGACCTCGGCGGCCTTCGGGGTGTGCTCCACGCCGGCGGTGGCCAGGAAGTCGTTCTGCGTCCGGTCGTTCTCGTCCCGGCCGTCCAGCGGCGGCTGGCCGCCGGCCACCGAAACCAGGTCGACGTCCCAGCCGGCGGCCCGGAACACCTCCCACGGCTCCGCGGCCTCACCGACGTAGAAGCCGGTCTCGCGGCCGGTGGTGCCGAGCTGGCGGTGACTGGTCAGAGCGATGAGTGCACGTGTCATGTCGACCATGCTGGCGCGCGAATCCATAGCCGACCAATAGGCGAACGACACAGCGGCGATAGGTTTGCTGATGTGAAGGTGTCGCTCGACCTGCTCCACAGCTTCCTGGCCGTGCACCGGTCGTCCGCTGTCGAGCCCGGCGGTGCCGCCGCTCAACACGCTCTTCCTGGCCGCCCGGCCCGCGGTGGCGGGGCGGCGCGAGGTGCAGGCGGTGCGGCGGGCGCTGCTGACGGCGGCGGCCGGCTGGTAACCCGGGGTCAGCGCAGGGCGCCGGCCCGGAGCAGGAGGTCGGCCAGGGCGGACGCGGCGGCCGGCGGCTGGGGGCCGCTCGGGCAGTCGGTCCACTCGACGGTGTTCGCGCCGATGGTCAGCCGGTAGGTGTAGGTGTCCGCGCAGCGCACGTCGGGGCGGGCGGGGCCGCCGCTGCTGGGGGCGCTGGCAGCCAGGGCGCGCAGCCGGTCGAGGTCGGCGGGGGAGAGCTGACCGGTCCGGGTCGCGCCGGTGCGACCGGTCGCCGTCCATCGGCCGTCCGGTTCCACGGTCACCGTCTCCGCGCCGCCCGCGAACCCGCCGCTACGGGTCAGCGTCACCCTGGAGGCGGTCGCGGCGGGGGCGCCGGTGGCGGTGCCGCCCGGCGTGGCGGTGCCCGGCGTGGCTGTGGCGGTCCCACCGGTGGGGGTGTCCGACGTCGGCGCAGGTGAACCGGAACCGGTTGCTGAGCAGCCGGTCAGGAGGCCGGCCACAGTTACGATCTTGACAATGGCCAGGACGGATGATCTCATGCCGTTCGGACGTGCATCGACGCCGCCGGGTTCCCTCACCAGGGCTCATCCTCCGTTCGGCCAGTGTCGCGGGATGGAAGCGCTTCCCCTCTTCTCTTTTCTTCTATGTATCGCCATATTTACATGCGTGACTACCCCCGTCACACCTTTCCTTGTCAGGAGGGCACGTGAAAAGAACCCTCGCCGCCGTCAGCGCAGCGCTGCTTACCAGCGGCATGCTGACCTGCGTCGCCACCGCAGCGCAGGCGGCCCCCACCGCCCCCGCCCCGGACACCTCACCCGCAGCTCGTGCTGAGAGCCTGCTCCGCAACAACCCCGGCGCCGTCCAGGGCGCCAGCGGAGAGTCGTACCAGGCCGTCCGCACGAAGGTGGACGCCAGCGGGGCGTCGCACACCCGCTACACCCGCACCTACCAGGGCCTCCGCGTCTACGGTGGCGACTTCGTCATCCACACGACGCCCACCGGCGGCTACGCCGGCTCCTCGGTCGGCCTCGCCGCGCCGCTCACCCTCGCCACCGCCGCGAAGGTCACGCCAGCCAGAGCCAAGGCGACGGCCAGGAAGGCGTTCTCCGGCAAGCTGGAGAGCGTCGGCGCGTCCGAGCTCTTCGTCGACGCCAGCTCCGGCACGGGCCGCCTCGCCTACGAGACGGTGCTCTCCGGCTGGCACACCGACGGCCAGACCCCGTCCCGGCTGCACGTCATCAGCGACGCCGTCAACGGCAAGGTGATCGGCTCGTACGACGAGATCGAGATGGTCGCCGGCACCGGCAACAGCATCTACTCGGGCACGGTCAGCATCGACACGACGCTCTCCGGCAGCACGTACCAGATGATCGACCCGTCGCACGGCAACGGCTCCACCTGCGACATGAACCAGGGCACGTCGACCTGCACGACGTTCACCGACGCGGACAACACCTGGGGCAACGGCACCAACTCCAACCGGCAGTCCGCCGCCGTCGACGCGCACTTCGGCGCGGCCAAGACGTTCGACTACTTCAAGAACGTGCACGCCCGCAACGGCATCTTCGGCGACGGCCGCGGCGTGCCGAGCCGGGTGCACTACGGCAGCAACTACGTCAACGCCTTCTGGGACGGCTCCCGGATGACGTACGGCGACGGCTCCGGCAACGCCCGGCCGCTGGTCGCCCTCGACGTGGCCGGCCACGAGATGAGCCACGGCGTCACCGAGAACGTGGTGCCGGGCGGCCTGACCTACTCCGGCGAGTCCGGCGGCCTGAACGAGGCCACCAGCGACATCTTCGGCACCATGGTCGAGTTCTACGCCAACACCACCGCCGACCCGGGTGACTACCAGATCGGTGAGAAGATCAACATCAACGGCAACGGCACGCCGCTGCGCTACATGTACGACCCGGCGCTGGACGGCTCGTCCGATCGTTGCTGGACCACCAGCACCAAGAACAAGGACGTGCACTACTCGTCCGGCCCGGCCAACCACTTCTTCTTCAACCTGGCCGAGGGCACCGGCGCCACCCCGTACGGCACCTCGCCGGTCTGCGGCTCCGCCCCCGCCGTGACCGGCATCGGTCGCGCCAAGGCGGAGAAGATCTGGTTCCGCGCCCTGGACGTGTACTTCACCTCCAACACCTCGTACGTCAACACCACCACGCCGTCGAACACCGCCCGGGCCTACAGCCTCCGCGCGGCGACCGACCTGTACGGCACCTGCTCCACCGAGTACAGGACCGTCCAGGCGGCGTGGACCGCCGTGGCCGTCTCCGGCAACGACGCGCCCTGCTCGACCGGTAATGACTTCTCCGTCTCGCTCTCCCCGACCTCCGGCTCGGTGACCGCGGGCGGCTCGGTCTCGACCACCGTCGCCACCGCCACCACCAGCGGCAACCCGCAGACCGTGACGTTCTCCGCGTCCGGCCTGCCGACCGGCGCCACCGCCACGTTCAACCCGACCTCGGTCACCTCCGGCGGCTCGTCGACCCTCACGATCGCCACCTCGGCCAGCACGCCGGCCGGCACCTACACGGTGACCGTCACCGGCGCCGGCTCGGTGAACCGGACGGCGGCCTACACGCTGACCGTCAACGGCACCGGTGGCGGCTGCACCGGCGCCGGCCAGAAGCTCGGCAACCCCGGCTTCGAGTCCGGCACCACCCCGTGGGCGTCGACCTCGGGCGTCATCGGCTCGTTCACCGGCCAGCCCGCCCGTACCGGCACCCGCAACGCCTGGCTGGACGGCTACGGCAGCACCCACACCGACACGCTCTCGCAGGCGGTGACCCTGCCGGCCGGGTGCACGTCGTACAACTTCACCTTCTGGCTGCACATCGACTCGGCGGAGACCACCACCGGCATCGCGTACGACACGTTCAAGGTGCAGGTGCTCAACTCCTCCGGGACGGTGCTGGCGACCCTGGCCACCTACTCGAACCTGAACAAGGCCGCCGGGTACTCGCAGAAGTCGTTCTCGCTGGCCGCGTACGCCGGTCAGACCGTCACCCTGAAGTTCACCGGCACCGAGGACTCCTCGCTCCAGACGTCCTTCGTGGTCGACGACACCGCGGTCAACGTCTCCTGACCTGACCACGCCGTCGGCGGGCCCGGCGGCCACCCCTCGCGGGTGGTCGTCGGGCCCGCGCCGTTATGGTCGCCGGACCGGGTCGGCGCGTGCCGGCCGGCGGAAGGGGTGGTGTCGGTGTCGGACGCGGAACTGACCGTCGAGGTGAGCGGCGCGGTGGCGACGGTGACGATCCGGAACCCGGCCCGGCGCAACGCGATGACCCCGGACATGTGGCGGCGGCTCCCGGTGCTGCTCGACGCCCTGGAGGCCGACCCCGCGGTGCGCGCCCTGGTGCTCACCGGCGGGGGCGGCACCTTCTGCGCTGGCGCCGACCTGGGCGACCTGGACGAGTTGCTGGACGCCGGCGATCACAGCATCGCGGTCGTCGCCGAGGAGCGGCTGGCCGCCTTCGCCAAGCCGACCGTCGCCGCCGTGCAGGGGCCCTGCGTCGGCGGCGGCTGCCAGCTCGCCGTGGCCTGCGACCTGCGGGTCGCCGCCCCGGACGCCCGCTTCGGCGTGCCGCCGGCCCGGCTCGGGCTGGTCTACCCGGCCCCGACCACCCGCCGGCTGACCCGGCTGGTCGGCCCGGCGACGGCGAAGTTCCTGCTCTTCACCGCCGAGCTGATCGACGCCGAGCGCGCGCTGCGGGTCGGCCTGGTGGATGAGGTGGTCGACGACCTCGCCGGCCGGGTGGCCGCGATCACCACCGCCATCGCGCAGCGCTCGCAGCTCAGCGTCGCCGCCGCCAAGGAGATCGTCGACGACCGGGCCGGGCCGGCCCGGATCGCCTGGTGGCACCGGAAGGTGCGGGACAGCGGCGAGGCCCGCGAGGGGGTCGCCGCCCACCGCGAGCGACGCGCGCCGAACTTCGCCTGGTCACCGTCCGACCGCCCCTGACCGCCGTGTCCTGATCTGCGGTACGACACCAGGGGCCGGCCCCGGCACCGTTGGACACCGATCGGACGCTACGGACCTGATGACGTAGACGGATCGCCGACTACCAGGGCTGGACCGAGGAACGTCGTTGGCAGACGAACCACCTGGCTGTCCATGCCGTCTTCCATTCCCGCGGCCACGTCGCACTGACCTGGCACCTTCAACCCTCGGTGTCGCATTCGGACCCGTGGCGAGCGTCGATCACCACCTGGCTCGAAGCCGGCGAGCAGATGAGCCGCCTTGCCGCAGACCTCCGCGAGTTCCTGCCCAAGCCGTGAGTCGTCCACGACATCAGGTCTGTAGCGTCGGCAACCCCTCCGGACTGACCGGGGCGGACTGACCGGGGGCGGACTGACCGGGGTGGAGGGACCGGGGCGGAGGGACCGGCGGGCGCCGCGCCGGAGGCGTACCCCTCCGACGCGGCCCCCTGTGCCCGCCGGCCGGCGGGTCACCGCCCGGCGAACGCGGCCCAGCTCGGCGTCACCGGCTCGCGCCGCAGCGGCATGCCCGCCTCGGCCGGCGTCCGGTCGCCCTTGCGCTGGTTGCAGGCGTAGCAGGCGGCGGTCGTGTTCTTCCAGGTGTTCCGGCCACCGCGCGAGCGGGGCAGGATGTGGTCGATGGTGCTGGCCGGGCCGCCGCAGTACCCGCAGCACCGGTCGTCGCGCCGCAGCACGGCGGCGCGGGACCAGGCCGGCCCGGCGTGGAACCGCCAGCGGGTGACCACGTACCGGACGAGGCGGACCACCCGGGGGACCGGGAAGACCCCGATCACCTGGTCCGGCTCGGCCTCGTGGATCTCGGCGACCCGGCGGCACAGCATCCGGATCGCGTGCTGGACGGTGACCCGGTGCAGCGGGCCGAGGTCGGCGTTGATGACGAGGACGGCGTCCACCGGGCTCTCCCTTCACGATCGGCGGCGGACCGGGCCGGACAGCGAAAAGCCGCCCGGTCCGGCTGGGGGACGGGCGGCTGGAGCGCGTGCGGGCACGCGTCAGTCGGGCCACCCGTCCCGGGGACCTTCAGCTCGGCAACCATCGAGCGGCAGCGTCGACCACGCGCACGTGACGTGCGACAACGACATGACTGACTCCCGGCGGGCTGGTTGACCTTGCGCGATCACGGTAGGGCGGGCCCGGGCGGGCCGGCAACGCATTTCGATGCCCGCCCGGGCCGGCTCAGCCGGAGACCGACCAGACCCGCACCTCCACCGAGGGCGGTGTGGCCCGGAAGCGGTTGTGCAGGATCTGGAGGTAGTTGACGACGGTGGGGTCGCCCGGGTCGGGCTGGCAGTAGGTGACCGGCGTCTTCCGGACCAGGTTCAGGTTGATGCTGTCCGGCCGGGACGCCCGGGGATTGCGGCAGCCGGCGTAGTGAGGTCCTTCGGGTCGTCGGTCCAGTGGTACCAGGCGAGCTGTTCCAGCCGGGCCTGGAAGATCAGCGTCCCCGCGCCGGTGCCCCGGTCCAGCCGGAGGGCGGGGACGAAGGAGACGGCGTCCTCTCCGCGCAGCGTCCACCTCGGCGCGTCGGGCGGCGGCACCCAGTCCGGTCCGGTCGGCCCCGGCGTCGGTGCCGCGCTGGTCGGCGGGTCAGGCTTTCCGGTGGTCGACGGGTCGGCCGACGCGGGTGTCGTGGCGGCGGGACTGGTCGCGGCGGGCGTGGTGGCGCTGGGACTGGTCGCGTCCGCCTCCGACCGGCGGTCGGTGATCGCGTACGCCAGTGTCGTCCCGGCCACCACCAGCAGCAGCACGGCGATCCCGGCGGCCAGCAGGCGGCGGGACGGGCGCCGCCGCGCCGGGCCTGACGGCGCTCCCGGACCGCCGGTCCGGCCCGTCCCTTCGCCTCCGGACTCCGGGCCGTCCACCGGGCCGCCGGTCGCCGGCCCGCCGTCGGCCCCCGGTCCGGCGCTCCGGCCGTCGGTCGCCGGCCCGCCGATCCGGCCGGCCGCGTCGCCCGCCACTACGTCGCCCGCGCGGGAGGAATCCGCGCCCGGGCCCCGGCGGGCGGCCTCGACCAGGGAGAGCACGCCGACCGCGGCCGAGATGCAGGCCCCGACCAGCCCGACCAGGTCGTTGGTGCTCTTGACCCCGATTCCCCAGGCCAGCAGCGCGACCCCGAGGCCGGCCAGGCCGAGAAGCGTGAAGACCCTTCGTTGACCGGTCATGGGAATCATGGTGCGGGCCGGAGCGACCGGGAACGCTGTCCGGTTCCCGACCGTCGGCGGACCCGGCCGGGGAGAGCCGGCGGCTCCGGCCGTTCAGCGTCGGGCCAGCAGTCCGCGTGGCCGGACGGACCGGACCGGCTCGGCAGCCGCGCCCTCGGCCCGCAGGATGTGGTTGGCGGCGATGATGCCGGTCGCCGCCGCGCGCTCCATCAGCGCGCTCGGGAACTCCGTCCGGATGCCGTCGCCGGCCAGGTAGAGGGCGTTCGCGTCGGTGCGTACCCCCGGCCGGTCGGCGTGGCTGCCCGGGGTGAACGCCGGGGCCTGGGCCGCCACCCGGGCGCGCAGCTCCCGAACCCGCAGCCCGGCCGCCTCCGGCCAGAGCGTGGTCAGCTCGACCCGCATCCGCTCGGCCAGCTCCTCGGCGGGCACGCCGTCGTCGCAGGCGTACGCGTGCAACTCCACCACCGAGCCGCCGGTCCGCTCGGCCCACCGGCGGGAGGCGTTCTCCAGCCGGTGGTAGAGGGTCACCGAGTCCAGGGTGGGCTGCCGGGACACCCCGCTGAACACCGCCCGGTCGGCGCGGACGTCCCCGTCCATCCAGTACCGCGCCACCGCGTACGGCGGACCGGGCCGGCCGAACGCGGGCAGCCGCGCCACCAGCCGGGGCGCCGCCCCGGGCAGGCCGGGCGAGGCCGCGACCAGGGCGGCCAGCGCGGGCGGGTCGACGGCGAGCACCACGTGCGCGGCGCGGTACGCCGAGCGGTCCGCGGTCCGTACCCGCCAGCCGCCGGGCTCCCGGTCCAGTCGGGTGGCGGCGGCGTCGGTGACCACCCGGCCGCCGTGCTTCTCGACGTGCCGGGTCAGCGGCTGCCAGATCGCCGTCGCGTAGTCCTCCTCCGGGCAGTCGAAGGCCAGCCCCTCCGGGTTGCCAAGCAGGTAGAAGTGGAACTGGGCGATCATCTCGGCGGCCGACATCTCCGCCTCGCGGTTGAAGAACGAGTGCGAGAAGACCTCGAAGAGCATGGCCCGGGCCCGGTCCGGCAGCTTCAGCGAGGTCAGCAACTGGTCGGCGGTGGCGGTGTCGAACTCGGCGTAGGTGCGCTCCGGGTGGTAGCTGAGCAGCGGCAGCGCGGCGTCCCGGTCCATCCGGCGCAGGTCGGCGAGGCGCAGGCTGGGGCTGCGCAGCAGGAGGGCGAGCAGGTTGAGCGGCGGCGCCGGCGGCAGGCTGCCGAACTCCTCCGTCGGCCACTGCCCGCTTAGGATCGGGTACCCGAGGATCGGCTTGAGGAAGCCCAGATTCGGGTCGACCCGGCGCAGGATCGCCCGCCAGTTGTAGTACTGCCGGAAGAACGCGTGGAAGCCGTGCTCGACGAGCTGGGTGCCGTCGGGCAGGGTCTCCGGCCAGGCGCCGAGCCGGCCGCCGAGCGTCGGCGCGGCCTCCAGCACGGTCACCGCCACGCCCCGCTCGGCGAGCACCACCGCCGCGGACATGCCGGCGATCCCACCGCCGACCACCACGGCCTCGACCGGGCGCGGCACGCGGGGGGCGCCACCGCCGCCGGGGTCGACCATCCGCTGCCGTACGCCGATCAGCCGGCCCAGCATCTGCGACAGCGCCATGTGCACCTTCCCGGCCGAAGAGATTTCAGTGTGTCCGGTCAGCCCTCGGACGGCAGCAGACAGCGCCGTTCCCGGTCCGAGGCGGGCCAGACGTACTCCAGGTCGGGCGGGATGTCGCCGAACTGCGGCCGGTAGTGCTCCGGGTCCTTGCGCAGCAGCGACGAGCGGTGGCTCAGGTGCAGGTCCTCCCGGCCCAGCCAGGGTGGCAGCTCGTCGGCCATGGCCAGCTCGGCCTGGGTGCGGACCCGCTCGATCCCGCAGGCGGCGGCCAGGTCGGTGGTCATGGTGCCGGCGCAGGTGTCCGCCCGGCCCGGCTCGCACCAGACGGCGCACATGTCCAGCCCGTACCGGGTCAGCGCCTCCTCGTAGCCGGCCCACATCTTCACCGCCGGATGGTTGCGCCAGCCGTAGGTGGGCCGGGTCAGCCCGCGCAGCACCTGGATCGTCTCCACCCGCTGCTTGCCCAGCCGCTTCTGGTCCAGCGTCCGGGCGCTCGCCAGAAAGTCCGGGTACGGGAGGAACGTCTGCATGTCGCTGCACTACCCGCCGTACGCCCCGACATGCGCTCATGATCAGCGGGGCTGCGCCCGGTGCGACCGGCTGACTACCATCCGGTCATGGCGGAACCCCTGCGCGACCGCGCGCGCCGCGCGACCGGCTGGCGGTTACGGGCCAACGGCGAGACGCGGCCGCACTACGTCGTCTGCGGCAACGACCCGCTCGCCTACTGGGTGGTCAAGGCGCTGCTCGCCACCGAGTTGGCGCAGGGCCGGGTCCGCATCACGCTGGTCGTGCCCGAGCGCCGTCGCTCCGAGGGGCCGGACGGCCGCGACGTCGACGGCATCCAGGTGGTCCGCGCCGACCGGCTCGACGAGGCCGCCTTCCGCCGGGCCGGCCTGGCCGGGGCCGACGGGCTGGCCCTGCTGCACCAGGACGACGTGGGCAACATGCAGGCCGCGCTCTGCGCCCAGGAGGTCGAGCCCCGGCTGCGCCTGGTGGTGCGCATGTTCAACACCAGTCTGGCCAACGGCCTGCGCGAGCTCTTCCCCGACTCGGCGGTGCTCTCCGACGCCTCGATCGCCGCCCCCGCGTTCGTGGCCGCCGCCCTCGGCGAGGTCGCCCCCACCCACTTCCGGCACGCCGGGCGCACCCTCTACGTGGCCCGCCGCGAGGACGTACGCCCCGGCGACGTCGTCTGCGGCCTGGCCGTCACCACGGATCCGACCCTGGTCCGCGTGCTGCCGGCCGACGAGCCGGCGGCCGACGTGGTGCTCGCCGAGGCGACCGGCCAGCCGGCCGGCACCGAGCTGGCCGCCCGCCGGCTGGTCCGGGCCCGCCGCCGCCGGCAGCCGCTCGCGGTGCTGCTCCGGGCGGTCCGCAGCTTCGCCACCCGCAAGATCGGCATCGCGGTGATGGTGCTGCTCGGGGTGATCGCGGTGCTCGGCTGGCTCAACTCCCGCGCGGTGGACGTGAGCTGGACTGAGGCGCTCTACCTGACCCTGGTCACCACGCTCAGCGGCCAGGACCCGGACGTGAACAAGCCGGCCGCCGCGCAGATCATGCAGGTGGTGCTCAACCTCGCCGGGCTGGCGCTGATCCCGCTGATCACCGCCGTGGTGGTCGACGGCATCGTCAACGCCCGGCTCGCCCTGCACGCCGGCCGGATCCAGCCGGAGCGCACCGGGCACGTCGTGGTGGTGGGGCTGGGCAACATCGGCACCCGGGTGATGGCCCAGCTGCGCGACTTCGGCGTCGAGGTGGTGGCGATCGACCGGACCGCCGAGGCGCGCGGCGCGGCGCTGGCCCGTCGGCTGGGCGTACCGCTGATCGTCGGGGACGCCGCCCGGGAGGAGACCCTGCGCTCCGCCTCGGTGGAGACCTGCCAGGCGCTGGTGGTCGTCTCCACCGACGACGGGGTCAACCTGCGCGCCGCGCTCAACGCCCGGGGGCTCAACGCCGAGCTGCGGGTGGTGCTGCGGCTCTTCGACGGCGACTTCGCCGAGCGGATCCAGCAGGCGTTCGGGATCGGCATCTCGCGCAGCGTGTCGTACCTTGCCGCGCCCGCGTTCGCGGCGGCGCTGCTGGACCGGGCGGTGATCGCCACCATCCCGGTCGACCGGCACGCGCTGCTGGTGGTGGAGGTGCCGGTGGTGGCCGGCGCGCCGCTGGACGGCCGGCCGCTGGCCGCCGTGGCCCGCCCCGGCGAGGTGCGCCTGCTCGCGCACACCCGGCCCGGGCAGCGGACGGACTGGTCCGCCGACCGACGGATGGTGATCAACTCGGGAGACCGGCTGACCGTGGTCGCCCGGCGGGCCGGGCTGAGCGCGCTGCTGCGCGAGACGACGCCGCCGCTGCCCCCGGGCCCGACCGGCACCCCCACCCCGCGCGAGCCGGAGGACTGACCCCGCAGGCCGGTCGGCCCCGGGCCGGTGGGTTGATCGACTCCGTTTGCGGCGTGTCGCGGCCTCCGGCGGCAAGGACACCGCGACACGCCGCAAACCGCGTCGGCCTGGCCCCGGGCGACGCGCCGGGACGGACGTGGGTCAGGTTCGGGGGCGGAGGGCGTACCAGGCGGCGCCGAGGGCGAGCACGCCGAAGCCGGCGAGCACGCTGGCCGGCGGCAGGTTGACCGCGAGCAGCAGGCAGCCGGCCAGCCCGGCGACGGCCAGCGCCCGTACCGGCAGCTTCCGGGCCGGGTCCCGGCCGAGCGTCAACGCCGACGCGTTGGTGATCGCGTAGTAGACCAGCACGGTGCAGCTGGAGAAGCCGATCGCGCCGCGTACGTCGCCGAGCGCGACCACCAGGATCACCACGGCGGCCACCGCCAGCTCCGCCCGGTGCGGCACCCGGTGGACGGGGTGCACCGCGGCCAGCGCGCCGGGCAGGTCGTGGCGGCGGGCCATCGCCAGCAGGGTCCGGCCGACGCCGGCGAGCAGGGAGAGCAGCACCCCGGTCACCGCGACGGTCGCCCCGGCCCGGACCAGCCAGGCCAGGTCGGGCAGCCCGGCGGCGGTCACCACGTCGACCAGGGGCGCGGTGGAGGCGGCCAGCCGGTCGGCCCCGAGCACGCCGACCGCGACCACGGCGAGGACCAGGTAGACCGCCAGCACCACGCCGAGGGCCAGCGGCACCGCCCGGGGGATGGTCCGCTCCGGGTCACGTACCTCCTCGCCGAGGGTGGCGATCCGGGCGTACCCGGCGAAGGCGAAGAAGAGCAGCCCGGCCGCGGTGAGCACGCCCCGGACCGAGCCGCCGGCTTCGGTGAGCCGGTCGAGCCGGACGTCGCCGGCCGCCACCCCGGCCACCGCGACCAGGGCCAGCACCGCCAGCACCACGACCACCAGGACCTTCGTCGCGGCGGCGGTCTTGCCGATGCCGCGCAGGTTCACCGCGGTCACCGCGAGCACGGCGGCGACGGCGACGAGCCGGGCCTGCCCGGGCCAGAGGTACGCCCCGATGGTCAGCGCCATCGCCGCGCAGCTCGCCGTCTTGCCGACCACGAACCCCCAGCCGGCCAGGAAGCCGGCGAACGGGTTCAGCCGCTCCCGCCCGTAGACGTACGTACCACCGGACTCGGGGTAGCGCGCGGCCAGCCGGGCCGAGCTGGTCGCGTTGCAGAAGGCGATGAAGCCGGCCAGCGCCAGTGCGACCAGCAGCCCGCCACCGCCGGCCGCGGCGGCGGCCGGGGCGAAGACCACGAAGACGCCCGCGCCGAGCATCGACCCCAACCCGATCACCACCGCGTCGGGTACGCCCAGCCGGCGCCTCAGTCGCTCCACCGGCAGCAGGCTAGGTGACCGAGGTGAACGGACGGTCCCAGGCGCGCAACCGACCGGGGAGAGGCAGGCCGTCCCAGGGCACCCGGTGCAGCAGCCGGTCCAGCAGCAGCCCGAGCAGCAGCCCGGCCACCGAGTCGGTCAGCCAGTGCCAGCCCAGGTAGGTGGTGGTGGTCAGCACCACCAGCGGCGGCACCACCCGGATGACCGTGACCAGCCAGGTCGGCAGCCGCCGGCCGAAGCTGCGCAGCAGCGGCGCGATCAGCAGCGCCAGCACCCCGTACCAGACGATCGCGTTGGCGACGTGGCCCGACGGGTAGGACTGCGCGTAGCTGACCGGCAGGTCGTGCTGGAACAGCGGCAGGGTCTGCTCGGGCGGCAGGAAGGGCTCCTTGACGCTCGCGCTGGGGGCGGGGCGGGCGGTCCACACCTTCAGTGGCCCGATCGTCAGGTAGGTCAGCGCGAAGGCGGCCACCGGGGGCAGCACCGGGCGGACCGAACGCAGCCGGACCGCCAGCAGCACGCCCAGCCCGGCGGCGAGGAGCGTCAACGGGGTGCCCTGGCCGAGGAAGTTGAACACCCGGGCCACCCAGTACGCCGCCGCCGGCCGGTGGTCCCCGGACCAGTCGGCCGCCGCCCGGTCGACGCCGAAGAAGTGGTCGGTGGCGAGCGCCACGGTCAGCCCGACCAGCCCGGCCAGCAACAGGGCGTCCCACCACCAGCCGGCGGGTCGTACCCGCGGTGGTCGGGACGCGCCGCGTACCGTCGTGGTCTCCCGCACGCGATCACGCTACCGGCCGCAGGCGGCGACCGGCCGGCGCGGGCCGTGGCGGCTGTGTGCCGAGCCACGAAGGGAAGCATTGGGCGGGGGGCACCCTTCACACTTGTCCCCGTGCGGATCACCTCGGCCCTCGTCGACCCGGCGCTGCTCGACCTCCCCTGGTCGACGCCGCTGGAGCAGTGGCCTGCCAAGCACCTGGTGGCGCTGCCCCAGGGCATCTCCCGGCACATCGTCCGGTTCGTCCGGCTCGGTGACTACGTGTACGCGTTCAAGGAGACTCGCGAGCGGATCGCCGAACGGGAGTACGACCTGCTCCGGGCCTTGGAGCGGATCGACTTCCCGGCGGTCGAGGCGGTGGCGATCGTCGCCGACCGGCAGACCGAGGACGGGGAACCCCTCGAGTCGGTGCTGATCACCCGGCACCTGCAGTTCTCGCTGCCCTACCGGGCGCTCTTCTCGCACACTCTGCGCCCGGAGACGATGAGCCGGCTGCTCGACGCGCTCGCCGCCCTGATCGTCCGGATGCACCTGACCGGCTTCTTCTGGGGCGACTGCTCGCTGTCGAACACGCTGTTCCGCCGGGACGCCGGGGCGTTCGCCGCCTACCTGGTCGACGCCGAAACCGGTGCCCTGCACAGCTCCCTCTCCAACGGCCAGCGCGGCGAGGACCTGGAGATCGCCCGGGTGAACATCTTCGGCGAGGCGCTCGACCTCCAGGCCGCCGGGCTGCTGCACGAGTCGATCGACCCGGAGGTGGTCTGCGACGAGGTCGTGCAGCGCTACGAGCGGCTCTGGCACGAGATCACCTACGAGCAGCAGGTCGAGCGGGAGGCCCGGCACGACATCGAGGGGCGGATCCGCCGCCTCAACGAGTTGGGCTTCGACGTGGCCGAGGTGGCCATGTCCACCGTCGACAACGGTCGGTACCTGGTCCGTCCGAAGGTGGTCGACGCCGGCTACCACACCCGGCGACTGCTGCGGCTGACCGGCCTGGACGCCGAGGAGAACCAGGCCCGGCGGCTGCTCAACGACCTGGACGCCTACCGGATGGAGAGCGACCTGACCGACGAGCAGCAGGCGGCGCACCGCTGGCTGACCGAGGTCTTCGAGCCGGTGGTCCGGGCGGTGCCGGCGCACCTGCGCCGCAAGCTCGAGCCGCAGGAGCTCTTCGCGCAGATCATCGAGCACAAGTGGCTGCTCTCCGAGCAGGCCGGCCGGGACGTGGGCATGGGCCCGGCGGTGCAGTCGTACCTGGCCGACGTGCTGGTGCACCGCCCGGACGAGCAGGCGGTGCTGGGCGTCGAAATGACCACGTCCGGCTGACCGCCGACCATCAGGCGGCTCCGGCCCCGGGATCAGCCGTCAACCCCGGGGCCGGAACAGCGCAGCGGGTCAGTCCAGCCAGGAGCCCTCGCGCATCACCCGGACCACGTTCAGCTCGTCGTCGAGCACGACGAGGTCGGCGCGGAGTCCGACCTGGAGCGCGCCGAGCCGGTCGCCGAGGCCGATCGCGCGGGCCGGCGTGGTGGCCACCATGCGGACGGCGTCGGCGATCGGGATGCCGGCGTCCACGGCGTGCCGCAGCGCGGCGTCCATGGTCAGGGTGCTGCCGGCGATCGCGCCGTCGCGGGCGAGCCGGGCCACCCCGTCGGCCACGGTGACCGCCTGGCCGCCCAGCTCGTACTCGCCGTCGGGCATCCCGGCCGCGGCCATCGCGTCGGTGATCAGCGCGGCCCGCTCCGGGCCGGCGGTCGCGGTGGTGAAGGTGAGGATCCCGTCGTGCAGGTGCACGCCGTCGGCGACCAGCTCGCAGACCACGTTCGGGGCGTCCAGCAGGGCGACGATCGGGCCCGGCTCGCGGTGGTGCAGCGGCCGCATGCCGTTGAACAGGTGGGTGGCGACGCTCGCGCCCGCCGCCACGGCGGCCCGGGTCTCGTCGTACGTGGCGTCGGTGTGGCCCACCGCGGCTACCACGGCGTGCGAGGTGAGCAGCTTGATCGCGTCCAGCGCGCCGGCCCGCTCCGGGGCCAGCGTCACCATCCGCACGGCGCCCGCGCCCAGCTCGATCAGCTCGGCCAGCTCGTCGGTGGAGGGGTCGCGCAGGTACTCCGGGTTCTGCGCGCCGCACCGCGTCGTCGACAGGTACGGCCCCTCGAAGTGGACGCCGGCCAGCACCCCCTCGCCCACCAGCGGGGCGAACGCGGCGGTCGCGTCCCGCATCAGCTCGAACGGGGAGCTGACCAGGCTGGCCAGCAGGGTGGTGGTGCCGTGCCGCAGGTGGAAGGCGGCCGCCGCGCGGGCGGCGTCGGCGTCGCCGGTGGTGAAGGTGTGCCCGCCGCCGCCGTGGGTGTGCATGTCCACGAACCCGGGCACGATCCAGTGCCCGTCGCGCTTCGCCGGGTACTCGGCGACCGCGGTGATCCGGTCGCCGCTGATCTCCACACACCCCTGCCGGATCACACCGTTCGGGGTCACCACCTTGCCGTTCACCCGCAGTGCCATCACTACTCCAGTCTGTCGAGGGCGAGCAGGGCGGCGCCGAGGCAGCCGGCCTCGTCGCCGAGGGCCGCCGCGACCAGGCGCGGCTCCCGGTGGAAGGTCATCCGTTCCCGCAGCGCCGTCCGCAGCGGGTCGAACAGCCGCGCGCCGGCCCGGGCCAGCCCGCCGCCGATCACCATGGTCTCCACGTCGTAGAGCGCCTGGGCGGTGGCGAGCCCGTCGGCGAGCGCCTCGACGGCCTCCCGCCAGACCTGCCCGGCCAGCTCCTCACCGGCCGCCGCCCGGTCGGCCACCTCGGCGGCGGTCAGCGGGGTGCCGGCCAGCTCGGTGTACCGGCGGCCGACGGCCGAGGCCGAGGCGACCGCCTCCAGGCAGCCGGGCCGCCCGCAGCCGCAGCGCGGGCCGTCGGGGCGTACCTGGATGTGGCCCAGCTCGCCGGCGGCGCCGTGCGCCCCGGCGGCGGCCGAACCGGCGACGACGTGGGCGGCCGCGATGCCGGTGCCGACCGCGACGAAGAGGACGTGGCCGACGCCCCGGCCGGCGCCGAGCCGGCTCTCGGCGAGACCACCGACGCGCACGTCGTGGCCGAGCGCCGTGGGCAGTCCGAGCCGCGTGGCGGCCAGCTCCCGCAGGGGTACGTCCCGGAAGCCGACGTTGGACGACCAGACCGCCACCCCGGCGACCTCGTCCACCAGCCCCGGCACCCCGATGCCGCAGGCGACCGGGGTGAGGCCGTCGGCGCGGGCCTTGCCGGCCAGCCCTTCCGCCACGTCCAGGATGGTGTCGACCACGGCGGCGGGGCCGCGCTCGGCACCGGTGGGGTGCCGTTCGGCGTGCACCACGGCGCCGTCCGGGCGGACCAGCGCGCACTTCATCCCGGTGCCGCCGACGTCCAGTGCGACGACGACCGGGGCACCGTCGGGGGCGTCGGTCACGCGAGGACCACGGAGCGGCTCAGGTGCCGGGGCGCGTCCGGGTCGAGGCCGCGGCTGGTGGCCAGGGCGACCGCGAAGCGCTGGGCCAGGATCAGGTCGGCCATCGGGTCGACCGGGGTACGCCCCGCCGCCCAGCTGCCCAGCACGGTGCGGCAGCCGTGGTGGCGGCTGTGCACGAACGCCGCGCCGGTGGCCGCCACGTCCTCGGGCAGCCCTTCGGGCAGCTCGCCGAACGCCCAGACCAGCCGGCCCGGTGCGGCGATCGAGATCGGGCCGTGCCGGTAGTCCATCGCCGGGTACGCCTCGGCCCAGAAGGTGGCCGCCTCCCGGCACTTCAGCGCGGCCTCCTGGGCCAGCCCGACCGTCCAGCCCCGGCCGAGGAAGGTGGCCTGCTCGATGCGGGCCGGGTCGATCGGCAGCGGGGCCCGGACGGTCACCTCGGCGTCGGCGGCGAGCGCCTCGACGTTGTCGCCGAGGTGGCCGCGGAGCAGCGCCAGGGCGGTGGTCGCGAAGCGGGTCTGCACCACCGACCGCTCGTCGGCGAAGGGCATGGTCACCGCCGCGTCGGCCAGCCCGGTGGCGGGCGAGGCGGGGTCGCCGACGAGGACCGTGGTGGGGGTCTGCCCGCGCAGCGCGGCGAGCAGGTCGAGCACCTCGGTGGTGGTGCCGGAGCGGGTGATCGCGATCAGCCGGTCGTAGCGGCGGCCGGTGGGGAACTCGCTGGCCTGGAAGGCGTCGGTCTCGCCGTGGCCGGCGCGCTCGCGCAGCCCGGCGTACGCCGCCGCCATGAACCAGGAGGTGCCGCACCCGACGACGGCGACCCGCTCGCCGGGGCGCGGGAGGTCGGCGGCGACGGTGCCGGCGAGCTGTGCCGCCTCCCGCCAGCAGTCGGGCTGGCTCGCGATCTCCGCGTCGACGTACGCCATGAGAACTCCTCGCACAGGGCGGCGGTGCGCAATACGGCTCATTACGGCCGTCTTTCGCGCGTTATTCTGCGCGAACCCGGGTGGCCGTGGCAACCAGCTCCCAGATCGCGCAGGTGGTGGTTTTGCGCCCTCGTAGTTTCGCGCACTACTGTGCACGCAATCAATCACCGTTCGTGCAGAGTCAACGGAGGCCCCCGCGGTGGACCGGTACGCCAGATGGAACGCTCTGCTCGAGATGCTGACCGACAGTGGTCGGGTCAGCGTCGAGGAGGCGGCCGAGCGGCTGGACGTCTCGCAGGCCACCATCCGCCGTGACTTCGATCAGCTCGCCCAGCAGCAGATGATCACCCGGACCCGGGGCGGCGCGGTCGCCAACGGCGTCTCGTACGACCTGCCGCTGCGCTACAAGACCGCGAAGCACTCCGCCGAGAAGCAGCGGATCGGCGCGGCCGCCGCCGCTCTGGTCACCCCGGGCACCGTGGTCGGCCTCAACGGCGGCACCACCAGCACCGAGGTCGCCCGCGCCCTGGCCGTCCGCCCCGACCTGAACACCAGCGCCGAGGGTGCCCAGCTGACCGTGGTGACCAACGCCCTGAACATCGCCAACGAGCTGCTGGTCCGCTCCCGGATGAAGGTCGTGGTCGCCGGCGGGGTGGTGCGCCCGAAGTCGTTCGAGCTGGTCGGCCCGCTGGGCGGGGCGCTGCTGCGCGAGGTCACCCTGGACGTCGCCCTGCTCGGCGTGGACGCCGTCGACCCGCAGCTCGGCGCCGCCGCCCACCACGAGGGCGAGGCGGCGATGAACAACCTGATGGTGGCCCGGGCCAAGCGCGTCGTGATCATCGCTGACTCGTCCAAGCTGGGCGGGCACGCCTTCGCCCGGATCTGCCCGGTGGACCGGGTGGAGACGCTGGTGACCGACTCCGGCGCGGCGACCGAGGTGGTGGAGGCGTTCCGCGCCGCCGGGGTCAACGTCATCTGCGCCTGAGTCCCTCGTTGATACACCGTCGGTAGCGGCTCGACGCCCCCGATGCATACCGGGTATTGCCCTCGCAGGCATACCGAGTATGGTGACCGCTGTCATAAGCCACCATCGGGGGAGGCGCAGCTTGTCGGCTGTCCTGGAGATCGAAGGTCTACGTAAGACGTACAAGAGCCGCCGGCGGGGCACCCGCAACGCGCTGGACGGCTTCGACATGCGGGTCGAGGCGGGCCAGGTGCACGGCTTCCTCGGCCCCAACGGGTCGGGCAAGACCACCACCCTGCGGACCTTGCTCGGCCTCATCCGGCCCGACGGCGGCCGGATGACCATCCTCGGGCACGAGGTGCCCGCGGCGCTGCCGACCGTGGCCGGTCAGGTCGGTGCGATCGTCGAGAGCCCGCAGTTCTTCCCGCACTTCACCGCGCGCGACACCCTGTCGCTGCTCGCCGGCGCCGGCGAGGTGCCGGTCAGCCGGGTCGACGAGGTGCTGGAGCTGGTCGGCCTGCGCGACCGGGCCGGTGAGCGGGTCAGGACGTACTCGCTCGGCATGAAGCAGCGGCTCGCGGTCGCCTCGGCCCTGCTCAAGAACCCGAAGCTGCTGATCCTCGACGAGCCGGCCAACGGCCTCGACCCCGGCGGCATCCGGGAGATGCGGACCCTGATGCGCACCCTCGCCGAATCCGGGATGACCGTGGTGCTCTCCAGCCACATCCTCGGCGAGATCCAGCTCATCTGCGACTCGGTCACCATCATCTCGCTGGGCCGGCGGGTCGCCTTCGGCCCGGTCGACCAGGTGCTCGCCGCGCACTCGCACGGCGGGGTCCGGGTCCGGCTGGAGGCGGCCGAGGACCTCGCCGCCGCCGCCGACCTGCTGGACCGCTCCGGCGTGTCGGTGACCCGGCACCCCGACCACCTGATGCTGGCCGGCGTGGACAAGCCCGCCTCGGTCAGCCGGCTCCTCGCCGAGCAGCACCTGTACGTCAGCGAACTGGCCCCGGTCGCGGTGGACCTGGAGAGCGTCTTCCTGGAGCTGACCGCGACCGCGCCGGTACCCGGTCAGCACCGCCAGGTCGACCAGTCCACGAAGGTCGGTGGGTCGGAGCAGGCCGGCGCCGCCGGAGGAGGTTGGGGAGCATGAGTCTCTACCGTACGGAGCTGCGCCGGCTGACCAAGCGGCGCTTCACCCGCTGGATGACCCTGGCCGGGGTGCTGGTGCTGCTGGCGGTCCTCGCCGGCGTCTTCCTGACCAACCACAAGATCGGCCCCGCCGAGCGGGCCCGCGCCGAGCGCCAGGCCGAGCAGCAGTACCAGGAGCAGGTCCGCTGGGCCGAGCAGGAGAAGGCGGCCTGCGTGCGGGCCCAGACGGCCGGCACGCCCAACACCGAGGGCCGGTTCCCGCCGGACTGCGAGATGATCAGCCCGCCGCCGCGCGACGCGTTCGAGGCGCAGTGGTTCCTGCCGTCCACCTTCGACTTCCGCAAGGCCTTCGACGACACGCTGGTGCCCTTCACCGCGATCCTGGCGCTGGTCGGGTTCGTCGTCGGCGCCTCCTTCGTCGGGGCCGAGTGGAGCACCGGCGGAATGATGAACCTGCTGCTCTGGCGGCCGAAGCGGCTCACCGTACTGCTGACCAAGCTGGCGGCGCTGCTGACCGGCCTGCTCACCCTGGTCCTGACCTCGGCGGTGGTCTGGACCGTCGGGTTCTGGCTGGTCGGCACCTTCCGCGGCACCACCGCGAAGACGACGTCCGGGGCGTGGCAGTCCTTCGCGCTCACCGGGCTGCGCGGGTTGCTGCTGGTGCTGACCGCCGCGACGATCGGCTTCGCGCTGGCCTCGCTGGGCCGGCACACCGCGATGGCGCTCGGTGGCGCGATCGCGCTCGCCGTGGTGGGCCAGTTCGGCGTCGGCATCCTGCTCAGCATGGCGAACGTGACGTTCGTGGAGGCGTGGCTGCTGCCCACCTACGCGCTGGCCTGGATGCAGAAGAAGGTGACCCTGGAGGACTGGGACTCCTGCAACAACGTCTCGTTCTCGGGGGAGTGCAAGCCGGAGACCCTCGACATCACCTGGCAGCACTCGTCCACCCTGCTGATCGGCGGGTTGGTCCTGCTGCTCGGCGCGGCCCTCTGGACGATGCGGCGGCGCGACATCTCCTGACCGCCGGCCGGGTCCCGCGCCACCGCGCGGGGCCCGGCGCGCGTCGGGTGCGTCGGACAGCGGCCCTGGTTACGCTGGGGTCCCCCCGGTCGGCGTCGGAGTTGCCGGCCGTCCGCGCTGTGTGAGGAGCGACCATGCCCGCCGACGCGTCCGCGGCCGCCAGCGACCGGCCGGAGCCGTCCGGGCAGGCCGTCACCGACCAGCGGCCCGCGGCCGTCGTCCCCCCGCCGCGCAGCGCGCCGCCGGTCGAGGACGCCCCGGAGCCCGTCGACGCCACGGCCGTCCTCGCCGCCATGGCGGACGACGCGCCGGAGGTCGAGGGGGCGTCGGCCGAATCGGTGCCCGCGCAGCGCGGACCGGGCACGGCGGACACCCTCACCGAGCGGGAGCAGCGGATTCTCGCCTTCGAACAGCAGTGGTGGAAGCACGCCGGGGCCAAGGAACAGGCCATCCGGGACACCTTCGGCCTCTCCGCCACCCGCTACTACCAACTGCTCAACGCCCTGCTGGACCGGCCCGCCGCGCTCGCCGCCGAGCCGGTGCTGGTCGGGCGGCTGCGCCGGCTGCGCTCCTCGCGGGCCCGCAACCGCCGGCGCTGATCACTTCCCGTCCGTGCGCGGGCCGTCGCCGGTGGCCGGGAAGGTCGGTGCCCACCGGGTGAGCTGTTTGCCCCGGGGCCACGTCGCGCCGGGCGCTGACGCTACCGTCGGTGACCGGCGCATGCCGGCGGCTTCGTCCGATTCCCGGCGGCGCCGGGGACGGGCATGGCGTGGGCCGGGCCGGGTAGCCGGGCTCTCGGGACGACGGCGAGGGGAGCGGGCTGATGGTGGGACCGGAGGCGCGGCACCCGGCGGGGCACACGGTGCGGACCGTCGGCGAGGCGTACGCGATGCGGGTACGGTCCGCCTCGGTGGCGGCGCCCGGCCGCCTGGAGAACGAGGACACGGTGTTCCGGTTCGGTCCGCTGGTGGGCGTCCTCGACGGGGCGACCGTGCCGGAGGGCTTTGACACCGGGTGCGTGCACGGGCCCGCGTGGTTCGTCCGCCACCTGGCCGCCCGGATCGGGCTGGCCGTCGCCGCCCGCCCGGCGGCGACCCTGGTGAGCAGCCTCGCCGCGGCGCTGCTGGCGGTCCGCGCCGACCACGGGGACGCCTGCGACCTGGACCATCCGGGCACCCCGTCGTCGACGGTCTGCCTGCTCCGGGAGGGCGGCGAAGAGGTCGACTACCTGGTGCTCTGCGACAGCCCGCTGGTCTTCGACCTCGGCGGCCGGGTCGAGGTGATCTCCGACGACCGGCTGGACGACGCGCTGGCCGACCTGCGCCGGATCGTGGCGGGACTGCCGGCCGGGGAGGTCGACGCGGAAACCCGGTTCCGGCAGGCGGTGCAGGTGCAGCGGGAGCGGATGAACCGCACCCACGGTTACTGGGTGGCCGCGACGGATCCGGACGCCGCGTACCACGCGGTCACCGGAACCCTGCCGCTGCGCGGGCCGGACGCGGTCCGCCGGGCGGTGCTGCTCTCCGACGGCGCCTCCAGTGCCGTGGAGCAGTTCGGCCTGTTCGACTGGGCCGGACTGCTCGACCTGGTGACCACGCAGGGGCCCGGCGCGCTCATCGACCAGGTGCGCGCCGCGGAGCGCGACCACCCCGAGCGACTACGCCGGCACAAGCGCGCCGACGACGCCTCGGCGGTGCTCTGCGAGTTCCCGTACTCAGCCTGACCCGGCCCGGGCCCGCCCCCGGCCCGCCCCCGGCCCGCCCCGGCCCGGGCCCGGCCCGCGCCCGACGGGCTGCCGACAGCGGAGCGTGACGCGGAACACCCCGATGGGACGACCGGCCGGTACCTCCGACCGGAGGGCCATTCGCGGCCCGAAGGGCTGGACGACCGGCGGCGGTACCGGCAGACTGCGGCACTGTGACGGGTGCGGTACGACTGGAGCCACTGGACGAGCGGAACCTGGAGCCGTTGCTCTCCGTAGCGGTGGCCGAGGCGGAGCCGGGTGACGTGATGCCCCCGGTCGAGGCGCCCGTCGGCTGGTCGCTGGCCCGTCGGGAGGCGTTCCGGGAGTTCCACCGGGCCAGCTTCGCCGGGCTCGACGGTCCCACCCGCACCCGCATGTACGCGATCGTCGCCGGTGGCGAGGTGGTCGGCATGGTGCGGATGAGCCGCTGCGAGGAGCCGGGCGTGGTGGAGACCGGGATGTGGCTCGGGCGTTCGGCGCGCGGCCAGGGCCTCGGCGTCGGCGCCCTCCGCGAGTTGCTCAACGAGGCCGCCGCGGCCGGCATGCACGCCGTGGTCGCGGACACCACCCGGGACAACATCGGGGCCGTCCAGGTGCTGAAGAAATGCGGCGCGAAACTGCTCGAAAATGGTGACAAGGTCCACGCCGATATCTGCCTCGACGCCACTCCGCCGACATTCTGACAATTCTTCGCGCGGTTTGATCCATCTCGCGTCCTTCCTGGTCGACGCGTTCTGAGTGTCCGCTTTGCGGCCTTGGTTGCCGCCTGGACGACTCCTTCCCGCTCCTCCCCGTAATGGGAGCGGGAATTCCCGAAAATGTTTTGCGTAGGGGCGGGCGGGTACTGCCGGCCGGGTCCGTAACAACGGGACGTCCCGACGCAGGACCGCCGTGCGCATTTCCCCGGTGCTGGTTTCCGGCCCTCGGTGGAATCGGGTCGTCCCGACCACCGGGGAGTGAAGGAGAACCGATGAAGAGCGGAATGCGGGTCGGCCTCGCGGTCGGCCTCGGATACGTCCTCGGCCGGCGGAAGAAACTGCGTACCGCCCTCACCCTGGCTGCGGCTGTCGCCGCCGGGCGGGCCAGCCGTGACCCCCAGCTGCTCAAGCGCGGCACTGACCTGTTGACCTCGACCCCCCACCTGGCGGGCCTCGGCAAGCTGGGCAGCCCGCTCGCCTCGGCCGGCAAGGCCGCCGCGACCGCCGCCGCCGGCAGCGGCATCGACGCCATCAGCGACAAGCTGCGCGGCAGGGCCGACGCCCTGCGTCGCAGATCCGGCGGGGACGGCGACGAGGCCGAGCGGTCCGCGCCGGACGAGGAGCAGGAGCTGGACGAGCAGCCTGAGCCGGACGGCGACGACCGGGGCGGGCGCCCGGCGGCGAAGCGGGGGCGGTCAGCATGACGGAGAACCTCAACCCCGGCGGCGGCTTGGCTGCCCGGGCGAAGGACCAGCTCGGCGCCGACCTCAGGGACCTGGCGTCCGCGATCGGCGAGCGGGCGGTCTCGGTGGTCACCGAGCGGCTCACCGGCGCCACCGGACGCCTCAGCGAGTACGCGAAGTCCGGCGGCGGACCTGGCCTGATCGCGGCTGCCACCGGGGCGCAGAAGCTCGCCGAGGGCCACTCCCCGATGAAGGCCATGTTCCATGCCGGCCTGGCCGGCGGTAAGGAGAAGTTGATGTCGGCGTTCGGTGGTGGCGGCGGCAAGGGTGGCAAGGGCGGCGGCAAGAAGCTCAAGGTCACCAACATCGTCGAGACGATCGAGGTCGGCGTGCCGGTCCGGGTCGCGTACAACCAGTGGACCCAGTTCGGCGACTTCCCGAGCTTCATGAAGAAGGTCGAACAGGCCGAGAAAGACTCCGACGAGAAGATGACCTGGAAGGCGCAGGTCTTCTGGTCGCACCGGAGCTGGGAGTCGACCACGGTCCGGCAGATCCCGGACCGGCTCATCCACTGGCGGTCCAAGGGTGAGAAGGGTTCGGTGGACGGCACCGTCAGCTTCCACGAGCTGACCCCCGACCTGACCCGCATCCTGGTGGTCCTGGAGTACCACCCGCAGGGGCTCTTCGAGCACACCGGCAATCTCTGGCGCGCCCAGGGCCGACGGGTGCGGCTGGAGCTGAAGCACTTCGTCCGGCACGTGATGACCAACACGGTGCTCGACCCGGACTCCGTCGAGGGCTGGCGGGGCGAGATCGAGGACTCTCAGGTGGTCAAGGACCACGAGACCGCGCTGCGCGAGGAGCAGGAAGCCCGCGAGGAGCAGGAAGCCCGCGAGGAGCAGGAGCAGCGGGGCCGGGCCGAAGAGGCCGAGGAGGCCGAGGAGCAGCCGGAGGAGGAGCGCGAGGAGCGCCGGCCCGCCGAGCGCGGCCGCCGTCGACCGCCGGAGCGCCGTCGTCCCCCCGAGGAGGAGGAGTACGAGGCGTACGAGGAGGGCGAGGACTACGAAGAGGGGTACGAGGAGGAGTCCGAGGAGGAGCAGCCTCCGCCGCGCCGGCGCCAGCCGGAGCGGGCCCGCCGCCCCCAGCCGCGCCCCGAGCGCCCGGAGCGCCCGGAACGGGAGCCGCGCGAGGAGCCGCAGCGCCCCCGCCCGGCCGCCCGTCGGGCCCCGGAGGCACCACGACGGCCGGTGGTCCGCCGCCGGCGTGAGGAGCGTGACCAGTGAGCATCGCGACGACTAGCGGAGGCCAGGGCGCCCTGGAACGCGGCGGAGGCGGTGGCGCCGGGGGCACCCTCGCCGACGTCGTGGAGACGGTGCTGGACAAGGGCGTGGTGATCGACGCCCAGGTGTCGGTCGCCGTGGTCGGGATCCAGCTGTTGGAGATCAACGCCCGGATCGTGATCGCCAGCGTCGACACGTACCTGCGGTTCGCCGAGGCGGTCGACCGGCTGAGCATCACCCCCAAGGGCACGAAGGGGCTGCCCGACCTGGTGGGGGACGCCGCCGGGGCGGCGACCAAGGGCAAGGCCATCTCCGGCCTGGGCAAGGCGGCCCAGGAGATCAGCGGCGCGGTGGCGGAATCGCTGAGCGACCGCGGCCGGGACCGGGAGCGGGAGCGGCCACGCCGACGCCGGGACGAGGAGCGGTGAGATGAGCGACGAGCGGGCTCAGCCGGCCGGCGAGACCGGGCTGTTCATCTACGGCATCGTGCCGTCCGACGTGGAGCCGACCCCGGACGCGGAAGGGGTCGGCAACCCGCCGGGCGAGGTGACCGCGGTCCGGCACGGCGAACTGGCCGCGCTGGTCAGCGAGGTCGGGTTGGAGGAGCCGATGGGCCGCCCGGCCGACCTGACCGCGTACCAGACGCTGCTGGACGGGACGGCGACCGTCGCGCCGGTCCTGCCGGTCCGGTTCGGCACGGTGGTGACCGGGCCGGACGCGGTCGAGGATCTGCTGGAGGCCCACCACGACCGGTTCGCCGCCGCCCTCGACGAGTTCGAGGACCGGCTGCAGTACACCGTGCACGGTCGCTTCGACGAGGAGGAAATGATCAGCGACTTCCTCGCCGAGAACAGGTCCGCCGCCGCGCTCGCCGACCAGGTGCGCGGCCGGCCGGAGGCGGCGAGTCGGGAACAGCGGATCCGGCTCGGCGAGATGATCAGCCAGGGGGTGGAGCTGCGCCGGGAGGCGGAGAATCGGGCGCTGATCGACACGCTCACCCCGTACGCGGTGGCGCACGCGCCGCGCCCGCCGAGCAGCGAGCTGGACGCGATGAACGTCGCCTTCCTGGTCGACGCCGACGACGAGGAGGAGTTCGTCCGGGTGCTGGAGGAGTTCGCCGAGCAGCGTCGGGACCTGATCCGGATGCGGCTGCTCGGGCCGCTCGCCCCGTACGACTTCGTCAGCGCGCACCAGCTGGTGGAGTGACCGGTGGACATCCTCTGGACGCTGCTGACCCTGCCGTACGCCCCGGTGCGGGGGCTCACCTCCGTGGTCAGGGTGATCGCCCGGGAGGCGGAGGCGCGGCAGTACGACCCGGCCAACATCCGGCGCGAGCTGGAGGAACTGGACCGGGCGGCGGAAGCCGGCGACATCACCCCGGAGGAACGGGACCGGGGGCAGCAGCGGGTCCTGGACCGGCTGACCGGCGCCGGCGGTGCCGGGGCGGGCACCGCTTCCGGCGCCGCGCCGGCCCGCCCGTCCCGGCGGCCCGCCGCGCGGCGCCGGGCGGCGGGCCAGGCGCGGCGGGTGGACCGACGGGACGACCCCGAACGACGGCGAGGGAGGTGAGCGGGATGGCCCCAGGACGCGTCCGGGGAGACGGCGACCGCGAGCGCCGGCAGGAGCCAGCGAACCGGCCCGATGACCGGTACGACGACGAGGACTACGAGCCGGTCTCGGCCGCCGAGGCGGCCCGCGAAGGGCTGCGCCAGATCGTCGGCCTGACCGGCAAGGATCCGCTCGGCATCACCTCGCTCCAGCCCACCGACGACGGCTGGCTGGTCGGGGTGGAGGTGGTGGAGGACCACCGCATTCCGGCCTCCACCGACCTGCTCGGCCTCTACGAGGTCGAACTCGACATGGCGGGTGCCCTGCTGGGCTACCGGCGGACACGCCGCTACCAGCGGGGGAAGGGCGACGGGGGTTGAGATGACCAGACCGCGGCCACCATCGGTGGTGCAGAACACCGGCCAGGTGATGGGCGCCGGGCACGAGCCGGCGAACCTCGGCGACATCCTGGAACGGGTGCTCGACCGGGGCATCGTGATCGCCGGCGACATCCGGGTCAGCCTGCTCGACATCGAGCTGCTGACGTTGAAGCTGCGGCTGGTCATCGCCTCGGTGGACACTGCGCGGCAGATCGGCATCGACTGGTGGGAGCACGATCCGTGGCTCAGCTCGAGGGCCCGCCCGCCGGTCGAGCCGGGGCCGCGCGACCCGGAGCAGGTGGAGGCGGAACGCCGGCCCCGGGTGGCCGGGCGGGCGGCCGCACGGGAGGGGTGGAATGAACACGGCACTTGATCCGATGGTCACCGTCGGCGCCTGGCTGCACGGTGTGGTCCGCGACCCGGACCCGGCCGCCCTGGCCGCGGTCCCCGGCATGGACGGTGGGCCGGTGCGGGCCGTCCGGGCCGCCGGCCTGGCGGCGGTGGTCAGCGCCGCGCCGCTGACCGAGTACGGCGAGGAGGCGCTGCGCCGCAACCTGGAGGACCTGGCCTGGCTGGAGCGCGCGGCGCGGGCGCACCACGCGGTGGTGGACGCGCTCAGCCGGGCCGGTGCGGTGGTGCCGGCCCGGCTGGCCACCGTGCACCACGACGACACCCGGGTCGCCGCCATGCTCGCCGAGCGGCAGGCCGAGCTGACCGCAGCGTTGGACCGGCTGACCGGCCGTGGCGAGTGGGGCGTCAAGGGGTACGTGGTGCCGGGCGCCCTGCCCCGCTGCGAGGCGAGCGACGGCGGGGGCGGGGCGGGCGCGGCGTACCTGCGGCGGCGTCGGGCCGAGCTGACCGCCCGCGACGAGGGGCAGCGGATCGCCGGGGAGGCCGCCGCGGCGGTGCACGCCGCCCTCGCCGGGTACGCCGCCGCCGCGCGCCGGCACGCCCCCCAGGACCGGCGGCTCTCCGGCGCGCCGACCGCCATGGTGCTCAACGGCGCGTACCTGGTGGAGACCGCCGGGGTGGAGGGCTTCGCCGCGCTGGTCCGGGAACTCGCCGACCGGCACCCGGAGATCCGGCTGGAGCTGACCGGCCCGTGGCCGCCGTACTCCTTCGTGGCGGACGGTCCGGAGGAGCCCGCGCACACCGTCCGGGAGTCGGCGTGGTGACCACCTCGCTCGCCCCGAGCAGTGCCGACGACCCGTTGGCCTACCGCCCGGTGGCGCTGGTCGACCTGCTCGACCGGGTGCTCGCCACCGGTGTGGTGATCTCCGGCGACATCACCCTGGCCATCGCCGACATCGACCTGGTTCGCATCTCGCTGCGCGCACTGGTCGCGTCGGTCGGCGCGCTCACCCCGCCCGAGCTGCCCGATCCGATCGGGTCGTCCGGTGTCGTGGTGCTGCCCGGGGAGGTCGGGTGACCGGGCCGGGGCCGCGCCGGGACGAGGCCGCCGACCTGGCCGCGGCCCTCGGCGAGACGGCCGCCTGGCAGGCACCCCGGGTAACGCCGCTGGACCGGCGGCTCGCCGTCGACGGGGAGTCCGTCGAGCGGGGGCTGGCCAGCCTCGTGCTCACCGTGATCGAGCTGCTGCGGCAGCTGATGGAACGGCAGGCGCTGCGCCGGGTGGACCTCGGCGACCTCACCGAGGAGCAGATCGAACGGGTGGGCGCCACGCTGATGGCGCTGGAGGCGCAGATGACCGAGCTGCGCGAGTACTTCGGCCTCGCCCCCGAGGACCTCAACCTCGACCTCGGCCCGCTGGGCCCGCTGCTGCCCACCGACTGAGGGGCGCGGCGGTCACCAGGACCCGCCGTGGCAGCGCCCGACGGCGGACACCACTGTGAGCGTGATACCTCAGAGTCATCTTGATACCTCTGAGGTATCACGCTCGTGAGCAGTGTGGTCCGCAGCCGAGCCGTGCGCTCAGCCGAGAAGGGATTCGCGCGGCCACTGCTCGTCGGGCGCGGCCAGCGCCAGCGGTATGACCGGCGCGGCCGTCAGCGTGCCGCCTGCTTGTCCGCGTACGCGGCCAGCCAGGCCACCTGCGCCGGGTCGAGTGAGGGGCGTACCCGCCGCCGGGCGGTGGCGACGTGCGCGGCGGTGACCGTGGACGCGGCCAGCGACTCGCGCATCGCGGCCAGCGCGGCCTCCCGGACCAGCGCGGCGCAGTCCGCCGCCGAGAAGCCGTCCAGCTCCCCGCCGAGCGCGGCGAGGTCGACGTCCGGCGCGAGCGGCACGGTCCGGGAAGCGGCGCGCAGGATCTCCGCCCGGGCGGGACCGTCCGGTGGCGGCACGTAGACCAGCCGTTCCAGCCGGCCGGGGCGCAGCAGTGCGGGGTCGACCAGGTCCGGCCGGTTGGTCGCGGCGACCACCACCACGTTGCGCAGCGCCTCCACCCCGTCCAGCTCGGTGAGCAGCGCGGCGACCACCCGGTCGGTCGTACCCCCGTCGCTGGCCTGGCCGCGCACCGGGGCCAGCGCGTCCACCTCGTCGAGGAAGACCAGCGTGGGCGCGGCCTCGCGGGCCCGGCGGAACAGCTCCCGGACGGCCCGTTCGCTCTCGCCGACCCACTTGGAGAGCAGCTCCGCGCCCTTCACCGACAGCACGTTCGCCCGGCCCGACCCGGCCAGCGCGGTCACCAGGTAGGTCTTGCCGCATCCGGGCGGCCCGTAGAGCAGCACGCCCCGGGGCGGCTGTACGCCCAGCCGGGCGAAGGTGTCCGGATAGGTCAACGGCCAGAGCACCGACTCGGTGAGGGTCTGCTTCACCTCGACCAGGTCGCCGACGTCGTCCAGGGTGACCGAGGCCAGCTCCAGGGTGGACGCGGCCATCGTGGTCGGCCGGACCACCTCCAGCGCCGCCGTGAAATCGGCCATCGCCACCGTCGGCCGCTCGACGGCCTTCTGCCGCAGGGCCGCGCGCACGCCGGCCTCGCGGACCAGCGCGGCCAGGTCGGCGGCGACGAACCCTGGGGTACGACCGGCGACCTCGTCCAGTCGGACGTCCTCGGCCAGTGGCACCTGCCGGGTCAGCACGGTGAGCTGCTCGCGGCGCAGCGCGGGATCGGGCAGCGGCACGGTGATCCGCAGGGAGAGCAGGTCCGGGGCGCGCAGCGCCGGGTCGACCGCCTCGGGGCGGGAGGTGGTGCAGACCACCGCCGCCCCGGCGCGGACGGTCTCGGCGATCGCCTGGCGGAACACGGTGGCCAGTGGACCGGGCTCCTCGGCCGGGGCCAGCGCCTCCACGTCGGTGACCAGGAGGACGGCCGGTCCGTCGGCGCGTACCTCGGTGGCGGCCTCGCGGAGCCGGCGGGCCGCCGCGTCGTTGCTCAGCGCGGCCAGCTCGGGCGCCCAGAGCGGGCGCACCCGTGCGCCGACGGCGGCGGCGACCGCCCGGACCAGCGCCGACTTGCCCGAGCCGGCCGGGCCGCTGAGCAGCACGCCGAGCGAGACGGTGGTGCCGAGCCGGCCCAGCACCTCGCGGTGGTGGAAGCCGAGGTCGAGCAGCTCGGTCAGCTCCTCGGCCTGGGTACGCAGCCCGGGCAGCTCGTCCACGTGCGGCGCCTCGTCCGCCGCGACCGTCCCGGTGCCGTCCAGCCCGGCGCCGTCGAGGCTGGGGCCGTCCAGCCCGGCGCCGTCCAGCCCGGCGCCGCTCCGGTACCGGAGCGTCCCGGTCGGGTCCTGGACGATGCCGTTCCGGCCCGCGCTTGTGATGGGGTGGCCGCCCGGCGCCGAGCCGGGCGCGAGGCGGGTGGTGGTGGGGCGGGCCGGTCCCGGCGAGCCGTGGGTGGCCGGGCCGTGCTCCCAGCCGACCACGGTGTCCATGGTGACCAGCGCGCCCGCGTCCGGCTCGGCGTCCACGACGGTGAGCAGGGTGCTGGTCCAGGCGTACCCGACGGTGTTGGCGAGGCTGCGCCGCGCGGCCTCGACCAGGCTGCGCACCGACGCGTCCGGGAGCACGTCCTGCGGCAGCAGGGAGACGTCGTCGCCGGGGGTGACCATCTTGCCCAGCAGCGCGAGCCGCAGCATCTCCGGCGACACCGCGGCCACCACCGCCACCGGGCCGCTCAGCGTCACCCGGCGGGCGGGGACCACCGGCGCCGGCCCGATCGTCACCCGGCCACCGTCGCGCAGCCCGAGGTTGCCCAGTACCAGATCGTCGGCGTAGAGCAGGGCGGCGCTCGCGGTCGGCTCGGCGGGCGCCACGATGCCGGCGGTCACCCGCCGGCCGACCAGCCGCACCGGGTCGCCGGGGCGCAGCGCCAGCGCGGTCAGCAACTCCGGGTGCAGCCGCACGATGCCCCGTCGGGCGTCCAGCGCGGCAGGCCGCAGGCTCGCCGTGAGGGTCAGGTCCGGTTCGGCCATCGCCCGACAGTAGCGGCCCCCGACACGGCCCGCCCGGCCGTCACGGTCACCGGTCGTCGGCGAGCAGCGACGGGTCCCGGCGGATCATCTCGGCCAGCCGGGCCGCCGGGTCGGCGCCCGTCCCGTCCCGGCCCGCCGACCACACCGGCCCGGTGTTGACCGGCCTCGACCAGGGTGGCGGGGGCGTGGTCGTGTTCTCCGCGGCGACCGTCACCGCCGTGTCCGCCCAGTCGACCCGCAGCGGGTACGTCCGGCCCTCGTGCTCCACCCGCACGACGACCGACAACCCGGGGTGCTCGGCCACCACCCGGCGGACCGCCTCGGCGACCTCCTCCACCGGGTCGCGCCCGTCGGCGGCCGACCGTCCCACCCCGGCCCGCGCCACCGCCGACCGGCCGGCCCCGTCCCACCCCGGGCCGTCCGACCGCCCGGGTTGGCCGGTCGCCTCGAAGGCGACGGTCGACTCCCCGGCCTCCTCGCCCGGCTCGCCCGCCCGGCGCCGCAGCGCCTCCTCCCGGCGGGCCAGTCGGGCCAGCGTCTCGTCCAGACCACCTCTCATCACGTCCCCCTTCTCCTGATGAACGGGTTGTACCGGCGAACGGTTCACGTCCCCCTCTCCCGGGTGGCCCGGTCCAGCGCGCGGTCCAGGACGACCAGCAGCGCGTCCCGCACCGAGAGCCGGTCCCGGGCGTCGAACCGCACCAGCGGCACGTGGTCGCCGATCGCCAGCGCCCACCGGATCGCCCCCAGGTCGTGCGCCAGCCGTCCGTCGAAGGCGTTCACCCCGACGACGAACGGCAGCCCGGCCCGCTCGAAGAAGTCGATGGCCGGGTAGCAGTCGTCCAGCCGGGCGCTGTCCACCACCACCAGCGCGCCGAGCGCGCCCCGGGCCAGGTCCTCCCACATGAACCCGAACCGGGCCTGCCCGGGCGTGCCGAACAGGTAGAGCTTGAGGCTGCGGTCGATGGTGACGCAGCCGAAGTCCATCGCCACCGTGGTGGTGGTCTTCGCGCTCCGTACGCCCGGATCGTCCACGCCGACGCCCGCGCTGGTCATCGACGCCTCGGTGGTCAGCGGGGCGATCTCGGAGATGGCGCCGACCGTGGTGGTCTTGCCGACGCCGAAGCCCCCGGCGATCAGGATCTTCACCGGGATCGGCGGCCGGCCACCCGGCGTGGTCCGGGTCGCCCCGCCCGCGGCGGCCGGCGGGCGGTACGGCGGCGGCGGGGCCGCGGGCGGCGCGGGCGGTACGGCCTGCCCACCGCCCGCCGGGCTGCCGTAGCGGGTGGCGGCGCTGTTCGAGGAGACCCCGCCCAGCGGGGCGACCGGCCATTCAGGAGATCGCACGGAGTCCATCAATCACTCGCAGGATGATGTCGGGGTCGAGGGCATCGTCGACGTCCCCGACGTGCACGTCGAGGTGACCGGCGGTCCGCAGGTCGCCGACCAGGACGCAGGTCACGCCGAAGTGCAGCCGCATCCGGGCGGAGATCTCGGCGACCGAGATCGGTTCACCGCAGAGCGCGATGATCGCCTGCAATTCCGGGGCGAGCCGGGCCGCCGGCGTGGCCGTCCACGGGCCGCCCCCCGGTCGCGCGGTCACCTGGGTGTCCAGACCGATCGCCGGGTCGGTGCCGGTGACCCGCCCGGCGGTGAGCACGAACGGGCGCGGGCCGGTCGGCCGCTCGGCCTGCTGATCGGGCCCGGGCGCCGGCCTCGTCGCCGGTACGCCCCCGCCGGTCGGCGCCGGCGTCCGCAGGTAGGGACGGATCCGGACCATCGGGTCCGGTTCCGGTTCCTCGCCGGCGGCCTGCGGGGTCATTGCTGAACGGCGTTCTTCAGCTCGGCGATGAGTGTCGGGCTGAGGGCGCCGCCGGCCCGCCCGGCGAAGAGGGTCATCTCGTACGCCACGGTGCCCAGGTTGGCCGACCGGTCGGCGACGACGCCGAGCACCGAGCCGCTGCTGATCGCGCTGATCAGCAGGTAGCCGTCGGCCATGTCCACGATCACCCGGTTCAGGCCGCCGAGGGCGTACCAGCTCGCCGCGCCGCCGGCCAGGCTCGTCATGCCGGAGACGACGGCGGCGAGCCGCTCGGCGTTGGACCGGTCCTTGATGGCCGACATGGCCATCAGCAGCCCGTCCGAGGAAACGGCGATCGCTTCCAGGACCCCGGCCGTGCTCGACGTGAACGAGTCCAGCAGCCAGTTGAAGGTGCGCGCCTCCGGGCTGAGGTCGGGCCCGGCGTGGGTCGGGTGGTCGACGTTGTCGTGCAGGAAGGGGCTGGTCACCGTGATGATCCCTCTTCGTCGTGGCGGTGGTCGGTGTTGACTTCACGCAGAGCACGGGCGACGCCCGCCTCGAACTCCGTGATCAGCTCCCGGACCTCGGTCGGGTCCTGCGGCGGCTGGCTCACCGGGGCCTGCTGCGGCGGGGTGAGCGCCAGGTTGGCCCCGGGCACCCGTCGGCTCAGCCGTGGCCGGCCCGGGGTGGCGCCGAGGTCGGCCCAGCCGGACTGCTCGGCCTGGCGTACTCCGGACTGGAACTGTTCGACCAGCGTCCGGGCGGCGTCCGGGTCCGCGCCGGTGGCGTCCACCGGGCCGACCGCCGGCTCGGCTGGTGGCAGGGTCGCCCCCGGCACCCGCTGCCGGACCGTCGGCGTCCCGGACCCACCGGGCGGTGGCCAGGACGGCGGGCGGGCCGGCGCGAAGAGCGACGGCGCGGGCGCCGCCGGGGCGGGCGGCGCCTCCGCCCACGGTGGGTCGGCCGACGGCGCGAAGAGCGACGGCGCGAGCGACAGCTCCACCGACCGCGGCGCGGGGGCCGGCGGCCGGCCGGCGACCGGCACGTCCGGACCGGTCGGCGCGGGCTGGCCGGCGACCTCATCTGGCCGGCGCCGTCGCGGCAGCCAGCCGGGGGTGGCCGGGGCCTCCGCGGCGTCCGGGTCGGGCTGCCGGATCTCCAGGAACGCGGTGCCCCCGGTCGGTGCCGCCCCGGCGCCGAACGCGTCCCAGGGTTCGCCGGCCGCCATGCTGCGGGTGGCCCGGCTCAGCAGGGCGGGATCGAAGGTGGCGGTCGGGCTGTCGGCCGGCGCCGCGGTGAGCGCGCGGCCGGGCCGGGCCGGGTCGATCGCGGCGACCGGCGACCGCCGGTCCCGAGTCGGTACGGCGGCCCGCGCCACGGTCGCGCCGGCCGGGTCGGCCGGCCGTACCACCAGCAGCGGGTGCGGGACGTCCAGCCGGGCGGTGACCCCGCCACCGGCGGTGGGGGCGAGGCGCACCGTCCAGCCGTGCCGGCGGGCCAGCCGGCCCACCACGAAGAGGCCGAGCACCTCGGTGGGGGCCAGGTCCAGCCGCTCCCGGCGGGTCAGCCGGGCGTTCTCCTCGGCCAGCCGGTCCTCGGTCATGCCGATGCCCCGGTCCACCACGCAGATCCGGGCGCCGATCTCGGTCAGCTCGCCGGACACCACCACCCGGGTGTGCGGCGGGGAAAAGACGGCGGCGTTCTCCATCAGCTCGGCCAGCGCCAGCACCAGGTCGCCGGCGACAGCGGGCGCGGCGGAGACCTCGGCCGGCATCTGCACGTCGACCCGGGTGTAGTCCTCGATCTCGCCCAGCGCCAGCCGTACCACGTCGGCCAGCGGCACCGGGGCGACGTGCCCGTCGCTGCCGGTCGCGCCGGAGAGCACCACCAGGCTGCCCGCGTTGCGGCGCAGCCGGCTGGAGATGTGGTCCAGCCGGTACAGGTGCGCCAGCCGGCCCGGGTCGGTCTCCTGCCGCTCCAGCCGGTCGATCAGCGCGATCTGCCGGCCGACCAGGTTCTGGGTACGCCGTCCCACGTGGCCGAACATCTGCGCCACGTTGCGCCGGCCGGCCACCTGGCGCTCGACCAGCCGGGCGGCGGTGCTCTGCACCCGCTCGAAGGCGCGGGCCAGGTCGCCGATCTCGTCCCGGGCCCGGACGTCGACCGGGTCGAGGCGTACCGGGGGGCCGATGTCGGACTCGTCGTCGGCGACCCGCACCAGCTCGGCCTCGGCGACCCGGGCCACCCGGTCGGCGGAGCGGGTGAGTCGGGTCAGCGGCCGGGCGACCGTACGGGCCACCGCGACGCTGAGCAGCACCACGGTCAGCAGGACCAGGCCGGCCGCCCCGGCCACCAGCCAGGCCGTGGTGAGCGCCCAGCGCTTGTCGGCGGTGGTCTGGGCGATGACGTCGGCGACGACCTTCTTCTCCACGAACTGGCCGAGGGTGATCATCGAGCGGACCGACGGGAAGAGCGCGTCCAGCGGGACGTCCCGGATCGCCGCGATCGGGTCCTGGACGCTGTCGACGAGGAAGGTCGGGCTGGTCCGGGCGGCCACCGCCGCGTCGTCCAGCAGCGCGAGCTGGTACTGCTCCGGGGTGATCAGGCTGCGGAACCGCAGGTTGTCCACCTGGAGCGCGGCCATGCAGGCGATGTAGGAGGCGGACACCCGGGGGTTGCTGGTCGCCTTGACCAGCACGATCAGGGTGGCGCAGGCACCCAGCCCCTCGTCGGCCCGCAGCAGCGCGTCCAGCGCCAGCACCTGCCGCCCGGCGGGGATGGTGGTGTCCACCTTCGACGGCAGCTTCAACGAATCGATCAGGGCCATGTTGATCGGCCCGTACGCCTCCATGACCTGGGTCGGGGTGGCGGCCCGGGTGAGCACCAGGGTGCGCAGCTCGGCGAGTTCGTGCACCCCGTCCAGGGCGGCCGTGGTCTCGGCGGAGAGCCGGTCGGCGTACTCGGCACGCAGGTCGGCGACCCGGTCGTCCACCGTGGCCGCCTTCTGGATCAGCTCGCTGCGCTGCACCCGGCCGAGCAGCAGCCCCACCGACATGACGCGTTCCTGCTGGAGGTCCTGGACCAGGCTGCCGATCCGGCTGGCGAGCCGTACGGTGTCGGCGGTCTCGCCGGCCCGCTGGGCGGCGGCGACCCGGTCGAGCACCACCGGTACGGCCAGCCCGACCGTGCTGAGCAGCGGGATGAAGACCAGCAGGGCGAGCTTTCCCCGGATCCGGAGCCTACCGAGCAGCATCGAAGGGCCCCCAGCGTTCGGATCCGCCGTCGCGGCCCGAGCCGGCCGGCTGGAGCAGCCGGTGGTCCTCCGGGCGGATGCCCCGCTCCACTGGCGCCCAGCGCTGCGGCTCGGGCACGGTGCCGGTGTCGCTGTCGCCCGCGCGCCGGGCCTCGGCGGCGTGCCGCCGCGCCCGCCGGTACGCGGCGATCAGCACGCCGGCGAGGACCAGCACGAGCAGCACCGCCGTGGCGGCGGCCCCGGCGGCCAGCCGGCGGTCCCGGTCGTACGAGTCGATCCGCTCCCTCAGCAGCGCGTCGAGCTGGTCGAGGATGACCGGCTGGAGCTGCCGGGCGGCAGACTGTGCGTTGAGCCGGGCGGCGGCGACCTGGCCGGGGTCGGCGAGCCCGGTCTTCGACCCGGCGCTCGGCCCGGAGAAGGCGGCGAGCGCCTCGACGGCACGCTGGTAGGTGTCCAGCGGGGTGAGCACGTTGGCGCCGAGGTCGGTGCTCTCCGAGCTGTCCACCGCCTCGCGCAGGTCGGCGACCAGGTCGGTGGCGGAGGCGAGCGCGCCGACCCGCAGTTCGGCCAGTTCGCCCTGGGTGCGGGGGCGTTCGGCGGCCGGCCGGGCGGCGCCGAGCGCGCTCAGGTCGGCGAGCCGGCCGGCGGCGACCATCGCGGTCGGCAGGTCCAGGCCGATGCTGTCCTGGAGGAAGAAGGAGTCCTGCCGGGGGTCGCGGACCAGACCGGAGCTCTCCCGCACCTTGCGGTGCAGCGCCAGCAGCAGGTCGGTGACCTCCCCGTACGCGACGAAGGCGGCCTCCGGGTCGGTGAGCGGCCGCTCCGGCAGCGCCTCCAGCTTGGCGCGCAGGCCGGCCCACCGCTCGTGGCTGCGCAGCTCGTCGCCGATGCGCACGTCGACCCCGGCGGCGTCCCGAACGGCCCGGTCCAGCGCCTCGCGGGCGGCGGGACGGCCGGCCACCGCGGCGGACTGGGCGTCCACCAGCGCCTCGGTCACCGGGCCGAGCGCGCGCAGGTACTCGACGCCGAGCCGTTCCCGGACCGCCAGGTCCCGGTCGTCGCCGGTGAGCCGGTGGTGCTGCGCGAAGAGGAAGGCCACCGGCGCCAGCATCGCCACGACGAGCAGCAGCGGCAGCACGCGGCCGGAGGGCCGTCGACGGACCCGCTGCGCGGGGACGGTCATGGGTCTGTCTCCTCCGGCGACGGCGGGGGATCGATCCGGGTGTCGGGGGTCGCCGATGGAGTCCCGTGCACCGGACCGGAAAACTAACCGACCCGGCCCTGGCTCATGCCGTGGTTGTTCAGTCATTTTTGCGTCACTACGAGCGATGTCACATGCCGTTCACCAATCGCCACGGAAAGTGCCGCGGGGGAAGCCGTCATGGTCTGATCCGAGTCGATTTCGGATTGAAGATCGGAATTCACGTGATCCGAAGTCGTCCCGCCGGTAATGGTCTGGACGGCGCGCGGTCGATGGACCCCGCTCGTCGATCGGACGAACCGGACGGACGTACGGAGGATCCCAGTCAACGCTCAGGAACCGGGCCGTACCGTGAGCCGCATGAGATCACCGCTGTCGGCCGCGTGGCTGCGGCGCGTCCTGGCCAGCCGTCGCCGGGTCGCGGTCGCGTCGGTGGTCGTCGTGCTGCTGGTCGCCGCCGCCGTCTGGGCGGCCCGACCGGACCGGCCCGGCTTCCGTACCGAGTCCGCCCTGGTCACCGTCCGATCCGGACCGGCCGGCGACCAGCCGGTCGAACTGGACACCACGCTCTGGCTGCCCGACGACGCCTCGGCCGACCGGAGGGTGCCGGCGGTGCTGCTGGCGCACGGCTTCGGCGGTACGAAGGACTCGGTCCGGTCCGACGCGGAGGACCTGGTCACCCGCGGCTACGCCGTGCTGACCTGGACCGCGCGTGGCTTCGGCCGCAGCGGCGGCGAGATCCACCTGGACCACCCCGACTACGAGATCCGGGACGCCCAGCGGCTGCTGGACCGGCTCGCGGAGCGACCGGAGATCCGCACCGACGCCGCCGGCGACCCCCGGGTGGGCGTGGTCGGCGGCTCGTACGGCGGCGGCCTGGCCCTGCTGCTGGCCGCCCAGGACCAGCGGGTCGACGCGATCGTCCCGATGATCACCTGGAACGACCTCTCCCGGGCCTTCCTCCCGGAGAGCACCGGCCGGCCGGCGACCGACGGCGTGTTCAAGAAGGGCTGGGCCGGGATCTTCTTCGGCGGCGGCGGCAACGCGGGCTCGGGGCCGGCCGGGCTCTCCGGCACCTCGGCCGCCCAGCCGGAGGGCGCTCCCGCCTCCGCCGGACCGGCGAGCCCGGCGCCGGGTGCGGGACCGGGCACCGGTCCGCGGTCCGGCCCCGCACCGGCCGCCGACCCGTCCTGCGGCCGGTTCGCCGCCGACGTCTGCGCCGCGTACCTGCGGATCGCCACCACCGGGCGGGCCGACCAGGCGGCGGTGGACCTGCTGCGCCGCTCCTCCCCGGCCGGCGTCCTCGACCGGATCAAGGCGCCGACCCTGCTGGTGCAGGGCGAGGCGGACACCCTCTTCCCGCTGATCGAGGCGGACGCCAACGCGCGCGGCATCGCCGCCGCCGGCACCCCGGTGCGGGTGGCCTGGTTCACCGGCGGCCACGACGGCGGCACCGGGCCGACCAGCGACTCCGACCGGGTGAAGTTCCTGACCGCGCAGTGGCTCGACCACTACGTCAAGGGCGAGGGGGCGGCTCCCGGCGACGGCTTCACCTTCTCCCGGATCGCCGGCTTCGACGCCCTCGACCGGGGGCTGGTGGCCACCGGTTACCGCACCGCCGACTACCCGGGCGTCGCCGGGGACGCCCGGCGCGAGATCGCCGTCACCGGCCCGGCCCAGCCGATCGCCAACCCGCCGAACGGCAACCCGGCGGCGATCTCCTCGGTGCCCTTCGCCGGCGCGCTCGGCTCGCTGCTCGGCGGGGTGGCCGGCGACGTTCCCGGCCAGCACGCCCGGTTCGAGTCGGCCCCGCTGGCCGACGCGGTGGACGTCGCCGGGTCACCCACCTTCACGCTCCGGGCGGCCTCGCCGACCGGTGCGGCGGTGCTCTTCGTCAAGCTCTACGACGTCGACCCGAACGGCGCCGCGACGCTCCCCGACGGACTGGTCGCCCCGGTGCGGCTGACCGGCCTGCCCAAGAGCCTCGACGGCGCGCGGCCGGTCACCGTCACGCTGCCGGCGATCGTCCGCCGGATCGAGGCCGGGCACCGGCTGCGGGTCGTGGTCGCCACCTCCGACCAGGCGTACACCACGCCCGCCGAGCCGACCGTCTACACGGTGGCGGCGGGCGACGCCCCGGTCAGCCTGCCGACGGTCGACGCCGAACCGATCCCCACCACCGCCACCGTCTGGCGCTGGGTGCTGGTGGGGCTGCTCGCCGCCATCGCGGTCGGGCTCGCCGTGGTCGTCGCCGTCGCCCGCCGCCGGCACCGCCGCCAGGACAAGTCGATCCACCCCGAGTACGCGGGCGTCCCGCTCGCCGTCCGGCAGCTCCGCAAGGAGTACGCCGATGGCTTCGTCGCCGTCTCCAACGTGGACTTCGAGGTGCACCCCGGCCAGGTGGTCGGCCTGCTCGGGCCGAACGGCGCGGGCAAGACCACCACCCTGCGGGTGCTGATGGGGCTGACCCAGCCCACCGCCGGGGAGATCTACGTCTTCGGGCACCGGCTGGTGCCGGGCTCGCCGGTGCTGTCCCGGATCGGCGCGCTGGTCGAGGGGCCCGGCTTCCTGCCGCACCTGTCCGGGCTGGAGAACCTGAGGGCGTACTGGCGGGCCACCGGGCGGCCGGCGGCCGACGCGCACTTCGACGAGGCGCTGGAGATCGCCGGCCTGGGCGACTCGGTGCACCGGCGGATCAGGAACTACAGCCACGGCATGAAGCAGCGGCTGGCCATCGCGCAGGCGATGCTCGGCCTGCCGCAGCTGCTGGTGCTGGACGAGCCGACCGACGGGCTCGACCCGCCGCAGATCGCCGAGATGCGCCGGGTGCTCCAGCGGTACGCCACCGACGGCCGGGCGGTGCTGGTCTCCAGCCACCTGCTCGCCGAGGTGGAGCAGACCTGCACCCACGCGGTGGTGGTCAACAAGGGCCGGATCGTCGCCTCCGGGCCGGTCGAGGAGATCGTCGGCGATTCGCCGAGCGTGCTCTTCGACGTGACCGACCCGGCCGCCGCGCGGGTCGTGCTGGACCGCCTGGAGGGGGTCCGGGTGCTGCCCGACGGTGACGGCGGCCTGGTGGTCGACACCAATGGCACCGCGCGCAGCGAGGTGGTGGCGGAGCTGGTCCGGGCCGGGATCGGGGTGGACCGGGTGGTGCCGCGGCGCCGCCTGGAGGACGCGTTCCTCGCCCTGGTGGGCGAGAACTCTCGGGGAAGCGGGGACCGGTGATGGCGGGCTCATCCATCGACACGGCGGGTCCGGCCGACGCCGGCCGGGTCGGCCCGGGCGGGGCGGCCGCCGGCTACCGGCCGTCGGCGACCCTGCCGTTCGCGGCCGAGTTCCGCCGGCAGGCGTCGCGGCGGCGGACCCAGCTGGCGCTGGGGTTCATGGTGCTGCTGCCGCTGATCATCCTGATCGCCTTCCAGTTCGACTCCGGCGGCGACGACGACAACGGGCGCAACGAGTTCGGCAGCCTGGTCGACCTGGCCACCTCGGGCGGGCTCAACTTCACCCTCTTCTCGATCTTCGTCTCGGCGTCGTTCCTGCTGGTCGTGGTGGTGGCCCTGTTCTGCGGGGACACCGTGGCCAGCGAGGCGAGCTGGGGCAGCCTGCGCTACCTGCTGGCGGTGCCGGTGCCCCGGTCCCGGTTGCTCGCGGTGAAGCTGCTGGTCGCGCTCGCGTACTCGGCGCTGGCCCTGCTGCTGCTGGCCGGCACCGCCCTGCTCGCCGGCACGCTGCGGTACGGCTGGGAGCCGCTGCGCAGCCAGGTCGCCGCGGAACTGGCGCCGACCGACGGGCTGCTGCGGCTGCTGGCGGTGCTCGGCTACCTGGCGGTCGTCCTGCTGGTGGTGGCCGGGTTGGCCTTCCTGCTGTCGGTGACCACGGACGCCGCGCTCGGCGCGGTCGGCGGTGCGGTGCTGCTCTGGATCCTCTCCAGCATCCTGGACCAGATCACCGCCCTCGGCGGGCTGCGCGACTTCCTGCCGACGCACTACAGCACCGCCTGGCTCGGCCTGCTCTCCACTCCGGTGCAGGCCGACGACGTGGTGCGGGGTGCGATCTCGGCGGTGAGCTACGCGACGCTGTTCTGGGGGCTGGCCTTCTGGCGGTTCACCCGAAAGGACGTCACGAGCTGACTTCGGGGCGAACTGAGCGTTAACTCCCACGGACGACGCGTTCCTTAACAGAACGTTCATAACGTCCGATATTTCCTGCCTGATTCTGGGTGCACCGTTCCACTCACCCGGAGGTAGCGAGATGAATCTCGACCGGCTCAACGGACCCGCCCTGTCCCTCTTCCGTATGGTCATCGGCCTGCTGTTCCTCTGCCACGGCCTGTCCTCGCTCTTCGGCGTGCTCGGTGGCGCCCGCGGCACAGGCGAGTCCCTGCCCGTGGGGCAGTGGCCGGGTTGGTGGGCGGCGCTGATCCAGGCGGTCTGCGGCGCGCTGGTACTGGTCGGGCTCCTCACCCGGCCCGCCGCGCTGCTCGCCTCCGGCTCGATGGCGTACGCCTACTTCGTCGTGCATCAGCCGGACGGGCTGTTGCCGATACGCAACGGCGGCGAGCTCGCCGCCCTGTTCTGCTGGGCGTTCGCCCTGGTGGTCATCCTCGGGCCGGGCAGCTGGGCGCTCGACCGCCTGATCGGTCGACGCCGCGCCGGCGTGGCCACCCCGGCGCCGGCGGGCCGGAACTCCGTACCCGCCTGACCCACCGCCCACCCGCCGCCGGAGCCGATCCGTACGGCTCCGGCGGCGACCCGGTCAGGGCGTGTACGGCGCGTCGGTGTGGCCCACCTCGGCCAGCGTCGTGCCCGAGAGCTTGTACGTCGACGTGCGCCTGATGTTCAGCTCGGCCATGCTCTTGCCGTCGCTGCGGGTCAGCCAGACGACGGTGGCCCGCTGCCCGGCCACCTTGACCGACAGGACCGGGGTGCGGTCACCGAGATCGGCCAGCGCCCGGAAGGCCGGCTTGCCGCCGCTGTTGCGCCAGACGAGCACCGTGAAGAAGGTGCCGCTGCCCCCGCCGTTCAGCGCGACCACGCCGACCGCGTCGGCCGCCCCGTCCCCGTCGAGGTCGCCGACGCCGCACGGCTTCTGCAACAGCACGGTCGCGCCGTCCTCGCCGGACCACCGGCCCTCGGTCAGCGGCAGGTAGTCCGGGTAGCCGTTGTAGGGCACCTTGGCGCTGCCGACGTGCGCACCGGCGAGCTGCTTGCAGGTCAGTGCGGGGGCGGCGGGCGGCTTCGGCTTCGCCGTCAGGGTCTCCGCCGCAGCGGGCGCGACCGGTGCCGCCGTGATCGGCGTGGCGCTGGGCGCGATGGCGGCCGGAGCCGCGGCGGTGGACGCGTCCGCGGACGGGGTGACGGTGGTGGACGCGGTGTCGGTCGTCCCGGTATCACCTCCGCACGCGGTGAGCAGGCAGACCAGCGTGACGGCCGCGAAGCTCGGCAGGGTCCGGCGCATGGGCGGAGGGTTCCTCTCTCGACGGGATCGCCCGCACCGTACTGACCCCCCGCCAATCACGGCCTCCGCGTCCAAGGCGGCGGGGCGCGGTTCTCGGGTGGGTGGCTCACAGCGTGGGAACCCGGGTCGGGTTCGGGTCGCGGAGCTCCTAGACTCGGTGGCACAACTGCATACCTCATCCAGAGGGGCTGAGGGATACGGCCCGACGACGCCCCGGCAACCACCCGCACGCTCGATGACGAGCGGACGCGGGCAGGTGCCAATTCCGTCCCCGCCGCAGGGTGCGATGCGGGGAAAGATGAGAGGACTCTCGACATGACGTCGACGCTTCCCGCCGCCCCCGGCATCGACACCACCGCCAGCCCGGCCCGCGCCCTGGTCTGCCGTGCCTGTTCCGCGCGCTACCCGCTCGCCGCCCAGCACGCCTGCTACGAGTGTTTCGGGCCGCTGGAGGTCGACTACGACACCGCCGCCCTGGCCGCCGTCACCCGGGAGCGGATCGAGGCCGGCCCGCAGAACATCTGGCGGTACGCCGCCCTGCTCCCCGCCGGCCAGGACCCGGCCACCCGGGTGACGCTCGACCCGGGGCTGACCCCGCTGGTCGCCGCCCCGCACCTGGCCGCCGAGCTGGGCATCACCGCGCCGCTCTGGGTCAAGGACGACAGCGCCAACCCGACCCACTCGTTCAAGGACCGGGTGGTCTCGGTGGCGCTGACCGCCGCCCGGGCGCTCGGCTTCACCCGGTTCGCCTGCGCCTCCACCGGCAACCTGGCCAACTCGGTGGCCGCCCACGCGGCCCGGGCCGGTGTGCCCTCGGTGGTCTTCATCCCCGGCGACCTGGAGCAGGGCAAGGTGGTCACCACCGCCGTCTACGGCGGCGAGCTGGTCGCCATCGACGGGTCGTACGACGACGTGAACCGGCTCTGCGGCGAGCTGGTGGAGACCGACGAGTTCGAGGACACCGCGTTCGTCAACGTCAACGTCCGCCCGTACTACGCGGAGGGTTCCAAGACCCTCGGCTACGAGGTGGCCGAGCAGCTCGGCTGGCGGATCCCGGCCCAGGTGGTCATCCCGATGGCCAGCGGCGAGCTGCTCACCAAGATCGACAAGGCGTTCTCCGAGCTGGTCGAGATCGGCCTGGTCGAGGCGCCGGCCGGTGGCTGGAAGGTCTTCGGCGCCCAGTCCGCCGGCTGCAACCCGATCGCGGTCGCGCTGCACGGCGAGAGCGACACCATCGTCCCGGTCAAGCCGACCGGCATCGCCAAGTCGCTCAACATCGGCGACCCGGCCGCCGGCCTCTACGCGCTGGAGGCGGTGCGCCGCACCGGCGGCTGGATGGAGTACGTGGACGACGAGGAGATCCGGGCCGGCATCCGGCTGCTCGCCCGGACCACCGGGGTGTTCGCCGAGACGGCCGGCGGGGTGACCGTGGCGGTGCTGCGCAAGCTGGTCGAGTCCGGCCGGCTCGACCCGACCGCGGAGACCGTCGTGTTCAACACCGGCGAGGGCCTGAAGACCATCGACGCGGTCGCCGGCCAGGTCGGCCCGACCCACCGGATCAAGCCCTCGCTGCGCGCCGCCCGCGACGCCGGCCTCCTCGCCTGACGCCCCCGCCCGTCGGTCCGCTTGATCGACCCGCTTGAGCGACCCCCGTTTGCGGCGTGTCGCGGCCTCCCGCCGCCGGGACACCGCGAAACGCCGCAAACGGGGGCGGCGGGCGGCACCGGCGCAGCCGGAGCGGGGCGGGGGTCGGCCGGGCGGGGGATGGGCGGATCGCCCGGACGGGGGATCGGATCGATCCGCCGGGTAACTGGCTTTTCGCTGTGAGTGTGGAAAACCCGCCGACAAGGACTTGACGGCAGGAACCGGACGGGCGCAAGATGCTCCGTGCGGGAGGGCGATCCGCCGGAGACTTTGAGTTCTTACGACCCAACGCCGGAGGCGTTGTGTGGACGTCCCTCCCGACCAACGTCCGAGCGGGCCAGCGAAGAAATTCGCTGGCCCGTTCGCTTTCCGGGCCGCAGGCTCACCGGCATGGGCATCTCCATCACGGCGCTGGAGCCGGGCGACCAGACCGCCGTCGACGAGGCGTACCGGGTCGGGGCGGCGGTCACCGACGCGGACGGGCCGGACCTTCCGCCGTACTGCCGGCGGCGCTTCGAGGCGCTGGTCCGGCACCCGATGCCGGGCCTCGTCGTGCACTGGGCGCTGGCCCGGCTCGACGGGGTGCCGGCCGGCTGGCTCCGCCTCGAGCTGCCGCAACTGGACAACACCGACAACGCCGTCGCCGAGCTGGTGGTGCATCCGGCGTACCGGCGGCGGGGCGTCGGCCGGGCGCTGCACGAGCACGGGGTGCGGCTGCTGCGCGACGCGGGGCGCAAGCGGGTGGTGGGGGAGGTCGTCTCGGCCCTGCCCGGCGGCCCGGCGCGCGACCCCGCCGGGGAGGCCTTCGCCGCGGCGGTCGGCGCCCGCCCCGCGCTGGCGGCGGTACGCCGCCGGCTGGACACCACCACGCTCGACCGGACCGGGTTGGACACCCTGCTGGCCGGCGCCCGGAGCGCGGCCGCCGGTTACCGCACGGTCCGCTGGCAGCAGACCACCCCCGAGGAGTACGTCGACGACGTCGCCTACCTGGAGGGCCGGCTGATGACCGACGCGCCCCTGGGCGACCTGGAGTGGGAGCAGGAGCGGGTCGACGCGGACCGGATCCGGGGCACCGAGCGGGCGCTCGACCTCCGGGGCAGCCGCCGCTACCACGTCGCGGCGGTCGACGAGGGCTCCGGCCGGTTGGTCGCCTGGAGCATGCTCAGCCTCGGCGCCAGCGCGGACTGGCACGCGTGGCAGCAGATCACCATCGTGGACCCGGCCCACCGCGGTCACCGGCTCGGCCTGCTCGCCAAGATCGAGAATCTGGGGCACGCCCTGGCGTACGAGCCGGCGCTGCGCGCGATCGACACCTTCAACGCGGCGGAGAACGAGCACATGATCCGGATCAACGAGCAGCTCGGCTTCCGGCCGGTCGACGCCTCGACGGAGTGGCAACTGACGCTCTGACCGCCGGGATCACCGGCCCAGCCGCTCCACCAGGTCCCTGACGGCCCGGTGCAGGTCGTCGTCGGGGGTGAACCGGTGCCCGCCGATCGGCGGCGGGACGGTGTCCCCGGGCGGGATGGACAGGCCCACCGGGTCGCGCACCCGCCGGTCCACCCGGGTCGCGGGGTCCTCGGGCCGGACAGGACCGGGGGTGAAGACCCAGCCGCCGATCGGATCGGTCAGGCGCCACAGGTTGACCCAGCGCCAGTCCAGCCGCTCGCCCACCTCGCCCAGCACGTCCGGTCCGAGGTGGGCGGGGAACGCCCGGCTGTAGAGCCGGCCCAGCGGGGAGCCGTAGGTCAGCAGCGCCACCCGCGACCGGCTGGCGGCGGGGAGTTTCAGGACGGTGGCCACGGCCAGCACGCTGCCGTGGCTCTGCCCCGAGAGCACCACCCCGTCCCCGCCCGCGGTCAGGTGGGCGATCCGGCGGGTCAGGTCCGGGACGGCCCGCTCGGCGTAGCAGGGCGCGGAGAACGGGTGGGCCGCGCGGGGCCAGAACGTGGCCAGTTCCCAGAGCACACCGACCAGCCGGATCGCGCTGGACCGGTAGGCGAACAACCCGGCCGCGGCGAGCGCCAGCGCGAACAGGGTGATCAGCAGGCCGCCCAGGTCGGTCACGAAGTCCACCGGCCGGGCCAGGGACAACCCGCCGAGCCGCAGCGCCACCATGCCCGGCCCCTGGTGCAGGATCGACAGCCCGGCCGCGCCGAGGGTCAGCACCGCCAGCACCGCGTAAGCCGCCGGCAGCAGCGGACCGAAGCGGTCGGCGGCCCCGGCCCGGGCGACCCGGTCCCGGACGGCGCGGACCCGTTCCGGCGGCACCCGGGCCGCCTCCGGGTAGTCGCGGCGCACGACCTCCTCCGCCATCCGCCGCCGCCGGTCGCGCCCGTAGCGGCTGCCGACCACCAGCACCACCACCGCGAGCACCAGCGCCACCGAGAAGCCCAGCAGAGCCCAGCGGTACGCGACCGGCGGGGACAGCGGCGGCGCGCCGGGCGGCAGCGGCCGGGCCGGGGTCGGACTGGAGCCCCGGTCCAGGTACTCGGCCAGCGCGTAGCTCGGCCCGGACGAGAAGGCGACCGCCACCCCGATCGCGACCAACACCAGCACCGGCGCGCCCAGCCCACCCAGCAGGGCCGGGGTGCCGTGCCGGCGGCGGATCAGGATCAACCCGGCCAGCACCAGCAGCAGCGCCATCTGACCGGCGAAGAGCCCGGCGACCAGGACGTCGTAGCCAGGCAGCCCACCCTCGGCGGTCCACGGCCCGCGGGGCAGGGCGGCGTACCCCACGGTGAGCGCGGTCAGCGCCACCGCGCACCATCCGGCGACCCCGGTCGGCCACGGCCGCCCGTTCGTCGTGATCGACCGGCCGACTCCCGGCACGCAGAGCAGCGCCAGGGCCGTGACGAGCAGGGCGACGGCGGCCGCCAGCAGGGCGTATCCAGCCGACTGCCGGTCGTGCGGGGCGAGGACGGTGAGCAGGGCCAGGTCGAGGGTGCCCAGGGCGACCGCCACGTGCAGCGAGCCCAGCCGCCGCAGCAGCGCCCGGTTGTCCCAGAAGGCGGGCGAGTCGAGCCGCTCGGCCCCCGCGGCCTGCCGGATGGCGACGGTGTTCTCCGGCAGCTGCCAGGTGCGCGCGCCGAGCCGGCGCACCAGGGCCACCGCGGCGATCGGCAGCACGGACAGCACGGCCAACCGTTGGCCCGGCGGCAGACCCGCCAGCCAGGAGACCTCCCGACGGCCCTCCATGCACCGGGGGTACGCCGCGCACTGCCATGCCAGCAGGTCCAGCGCCAGGCCGACCGCGGCGAGCACGTACATCGCGGTGAGGGTGGCGGCCAGCAGCCGGCACAGCGCCTTGCCGACCGCCTCCGCCCCGCGGCGCGGCGGCAGCATCCAGACCGCGATGTTGCCCAGGACGAACGGCAGGAGCAGGACCAGCGAGAACGTCCGGATCGCGGTGCCGCCGGTCAGGCCGCTCCACCGGTACGCCTCCAGCGTCGCGCCGCTCGGGCCGGCCGGGTCCCCGAAGCCGGGGCGGACCCGGTAAAAGGCGGCGTCGCGGTCGCCCGCCACCCGGGTCATCACCGGCCGGTCCAGCACCGTCTCCGGGCCCGTGTCGGCGACCCCGTGCACCCGGATCTCGGTCGTCCGCACCCGCCGTCGCCCCCTCCGCCCGCCGGCCGCGCGGTTACCCGGCACCCGCCGGGTCAATCCCGCGCCGGACGGGTACCGGCCGCCGGGCGGCCGGACCGAGCGGCGGGTGACGATCTGACTTGTGACACTGCTCTACTGATCTGGGACCAACCTGTTGCATGATGGCGGGCATGACGGAGACCCCGCACCCCCTGTACGACAGGCACGCCGACACCCTGAACCGGGCGCTGACCGCCATCACGGAGCGGGGATACTGGTCCGCCTATCCCGAGTCACCCAGCCCCCGGGTGTACGGCGAGACCGCCGCCGCCGACGGCAAGGCCGCCTTCGAGGCGTACCTGAACGGCGACTTCCCCCTCGACCAGCCCGGCTCGGGCGACCGGGTCGCCACCGAGACCAGCCCGTTCGGGCTGGAGCTGAACGTGCGCTACCCGCACGCCGGCGCCGACGAGCTGGTCGCCGCCGCCTCGGCCGCCCTGCCGGCCTGGCGCGACGCCGGCCCGCAGGCCCGGGTGGGCGTCTGCCTGGAGATCCTCGACCGGCTGCACAAGCACATCTTCGAGCTCGCCAACGCGGTGCAGTTCACCAGCGGCCAGGCGTTCGTGATGGCCTTCCAGGCCGGCGGCGCGCACGCGCTGGACCGCGCGCTGGAGGCGCTCGCCTACGGGTACGCCGAGATGACCCGGCACCCGGGGACGGCCGGCTGGGAGAAGGCGGCCGGCAAGGGCGACCCGCTGCGGATGACCAAGACGTTCCACGTGGTGCCCCGGGGCGTGGCGCTGGTGATCGGCTGCAACACCTTCCCCACCTGGAACTCGTACCCGGGGCTCTTCGCCTCGCTGGTCACCGGCAACCCGGTGGTCGTCAAGCCGCACCCGCGCGCGGTGCTGCCGCTGGCCATCACCGTCCGGTACGCCCGCGAGGTGCTGGCCGAGGCCGGCTTTGACCCCAACCTGGTGCTGCTCGCCTCCGAGGGGCCGGGCGAGAAGCTCGCCTCCACCCTGGCGCTGCACCCCGCCGTGAAGATCGTCGACTTCACCGGCTCCACCGAGTACGGCGACTGGCTGGAGGCGAACGCCCGGCAGGCGGCCGTCTACACCGAGAAGGCCGGCCTGAACACGGTGGTGGTCGACTCCACCGACGACTTCGCCGGGATGTGCCGCAACCTCGGCTTCACGCTGACCCTGTACAGCGGCCAGATGTGCACCACCTCGCAGAACATCCTCATCCCGGCCGGCGGCATCGAGACCGACCAGGGGCACAAGAGCTTCGACGAGGTGGCCGCCGGCATCGCCGGCACGGTCGGCAAGCTCACCGCCGACCCGGCGCGCGGGGTCGAGCTGACCGGCGCCATCGTTAACGACGGGGTGCTGGAGCGGCTCGACGAGGTGACCAAGGTCGGCGAGCCGGTGCTGGAGTCGCGTACCGTCGAGCACCCGGCGCTGCCCGGCGCGGTGGTGCGGACGCCGACCATCGTGAAGCTGGCCGCCGACGACACGGCGACCTACGGCCGCGAGTGGTTCGGGCCGATCTCCTTCGTCATCGCCACCGACTCCACCGCGCACAGCCTGGAGATCATGCGCGCGACGGTGGGGGAGAAGGGCGCCCTGACCGCCGCCGTCTACTCCACCGACGAGGCCGTGCTGGACGCGACCGAGGCCGCCGCGGTCGACGTCGGCGTGCACCTGTCCTGCAACCTGACCGGCGGGGTCTTCGTGAACCAGTCGGCCGCGTTCTCGGACTTCCACGGCAGCGGCGCCAACCCGGCCGCGAACGCCGCGTTGACCGACGGGGCGTACGTGGCGAACCGGTTCCGGATCGTGCAGAGCCGGCGGCACGTCTAGGTTTTCGCCTTTGGTCCAGGTCGGGGTTTCCGGGGGAGCCCGCCCGCTCCAGGCGGTCAGGCTTGATCCTTCCGCGGGCGGGCTCCCCCGGAAACCCGTGCGGGGTGCGCTTCGGGCGTCGGTGCCGGGACCGGGGGGGTGGCTCATCGGGGTGCTGCCCTGCGTGATGTTCCCTGTCCCTGGGGCGGGGCGGGCGGGGCACTGCCTCCAGCGGGGTGTGGCTCGTCGGGGTGCTGTCCTGCGTGATGTCTTCGGTGGGGGTCAGGCGGGGCGGCGCATCTGGAGTTCGCGCATGGCGGGGACGGTGGGGTGCGGCACGCGTACGCCGGTGTCGGTGAAGCCCAGCCGCTGGTAGGCGCGGTAGGCGCGGTCGTTGCCGACCACCACCTCGAGCAGCAGTTCCGGGCGGCCGGCCGCGCGGGACCAGGCGGCAACCCCGTCGATCAGGTCGGCGAGCAGGCCGCTGCCCCGCCAGGTGGGGGTCACGTAGACGGCGTAGACGACGGTCAGGCCCGGCTCGTCGGGGGAGGCGATGCCGCCGGCGTGGCCGACCAGCCGGCCACCGGGGTCGGCGACGAACTGCGCGGTGTGGTCACCCCGGGAGACCGACGCGATCCGGGCCGCGTAGTCGGCGTGCGGGCGGGCGGCGGCCTGGGCGACGGTCTCCAGGAACGCCAGCGGCGCGTCCGCGAGCATCTCCAGCCGCAGCGCCCGCATCCGGGCGGCGTCCTCGGGGCGTACCCGGCGGACCGTGGCTCTCCGGGCTTCCGGCCGGGCCGGGGCAGGTGTCATGTCCGCATGCATACCGCAGCGATCACCGCCAATGGGCGGGCGGTCGGTGGAGCACCGGAATATGCCCGATTTGTGGTCGTGCGCCGCCGTCACGCCTCGTGTAGCGTGCGATTTCGGTCACCGATTCAGCGGCCCTCACCGATCGCCGAAGCGGTGGTCCTCCGGTGCCGGTCCGCCGGCCCCGGGGTCGTGGAACGCCGCGCAGAGTGAGGAAGTGCACCGTGGCACAGGGCACCGTGAAGTGGTTCAACGCCGAGAAGGGCTACGGCTTCATCGCCGTCGACGGCGGCCAGGACGTCTTCGTCCACTTCTCCGCCATCGAGATGGACGGCTACAAGGCGCTGGACGACGGGCAGCGGGTGGAGTTCGACATCGCCCAGGGCCAGAAGGGCCCGCAGGCCGAGCGGGTGCGCGTCATCGCCTGAGTCGCGTCCGGTCCCGCTCGTCGGTCGGCCTCCCACGGGGCAGCGGCGCGAGCGGGCGCCAGGGAAGATCGTGGGCCGATCCAGCCGTCGCTGAGGAGTGCTCATGTCCGACCAGTCCCCGTCGGGTCCACCCGGACCCGATCCCGTGGACCCGCCCGCCCCGGGCGGCCCGGTCGGGCCCGCCGGCCCGTACCAGGGTTGGGTCTTCCCGCCCACCGGCGGCTATCCGCCCGGCGCCGACCCGTACGCCGGCTTCCCGCCGGGCTACCCGCCGTACGCCGGCCACCTCCCGTACGGCTGGCCGGCCGCCGGCGGCTGGGACCCGGCCGACCCGCTGGTGAACCCGCCGCACGCCGGCGTCGACGGCTGGTTCACCCGGTGTGCCGGCGCGCTGCGCCGGGGATGGCGCACCCTGCTGCCGATCATGCTGCTCACCCAGGCGCTCCCCGCCGCGGTGGTCTCGATCATCTCCCTCGGCCTGGAGCCGTCCTCGCAGGTGCCGGCCGACGGCTCGCTGCCCCCGGGCTATCTGGGTGACTTCCTGACGTTCGGGGGCGCGACGCTGGTCGCCGCCCTGCTGCTCTACCTGCTGCAGAGCGTGGGCTGGGCGGCCGGGACCTGGGTGGTCACCCGGCAGGCGGCCGGCGAGCCGGCCGACCTCGGCGGCGCGCTGCGCTACGGCCTGCGCCGGGCGCCTGGGCTGTTCGGCTGGACCCTGCTGGTCGGTCTGCTCGTCATGGTCGGTTTCTGCTTCTGCGTGATACCCGGCGTCTACCTCGCCTTCGCGCTCGCCCTGGCCGGTCCGGTCTACCTCTTCGAGCGGCAGAACCCGATCGGGCGTTCCTTCCACCTCTTCCGCAGCCGGCTCGGCATGGTGGCGGCCCGGGTCGCGCTGGTGGTGGCGGCGGTCGTCGCCGGGACCGTGGTCGGCGCGGTGCTGGAGGCCGTCGGCACGGCGCCGCTGGGCACCGACCCGTTCGCGGCGCCGGGCACCGCGGCGGGCGCCGTCGCGGTGGTCACGCTGGCCGCGGTGCTGGTCGTCCCGGTCTACCTGGTCCAGCTGGTCGGGCTGATCGTGACGTACGCCGAGCAGCGGGCCCACGAGGGGCCGGTGAACGCCGCGCGACTGGCGGCGGAACTCGGCTGACCGGCCCGATCGTGCTTGCACTCGGCAGGGGAGAGTGCTAAACAAGTCATTGGCACTCGCATACGCTGAGTGCCAATGGTCGGGGCGGTGGGGCCACGGTCGCAGCGGCGTTCGAGACGCCGGTGGGGCACATGGCCGGTCGTCGCGGGCTATCCGGCCCGGCCGAAGGACGTCGTCGTCGCCAGGTGGCGACGTCCCAAGGTGCGTACACCAGGCGGCCCATCCGGGGCACAAACACTCGGGTGGCCCGTGAGTGTCCAGGAGGACAACGCCGTATGGCCAAGATGATCGCGTTCGACGAAGAGGCGCGCCGCGGCCTCGAGCGGGGCATGAACCAGCTCGCCGACGCCGTGAAGGTGACGCTCGGCCCCAAGGGCCGCAACGTCGTGCTGGAGAAGAAGTGGGGTGCCCCCACCATCACCAACGATGGTGTGAGCATCGCCAAGGAGATCGAGCTCGAGGACCCCTACGAGAAGATCGGCGCCGAGCTGGTCAAGGAGGTCGCCAAGAAGACCGACGACGTCGCCGGTGACGGCACGACGACGGCGACCGTCCTGGCCCAGGCCCTGGTTCGCGAGGGCCTGCGCAACGTGGCCGCCGGCGCCAACCCGATGGCCCTGAAGCGGGGCATCGAGGCGGCCGTGGCCAGCGTCTCGGAGGAGCTGCTCAAGCTCGCCAAGGACGTCGAGACCAAGGAGCAGATCGCCTCCACCGCCTCCATCTCCGCCGGTGACAGCACCGTCGGCGAGATCATCGCCGAGGCGATGGACAAGGTCGGCAAGGAAGGCGTCATCACCGTCGAGGAGAGCAACACCTTCGGCCTGGAGCTTGAGCTCACCGAGGGTATGCGCTTCGACAAGGGCTACATCTCCGCGTACTTCATGACCGACCCGGAGCGTATGGAGGCCGTCTTCGACGACCCGTACCTCCTGATCGTCAACAGCAAGATCTCGTCGGTGAAGGACCTGCTCCCGATCCTGGAGAAGGTCATGCAGTCGGGCAAGCCGCTGCTGATCATCTCCGAGGACATCGAGGGCGAGGCCCTGGCCACCCTGGTGGTCAACAAGGTCCGCGGCACCTTCAAGTCGGTCGCCGTCAAGGCGCCGGGCTTCGGTGACCGTCGCAAGGCCATGCTGGCCGACATCGCCATCCTCACCGGTGGCCAGGTCATCAGCGAGGAGGTCGGCCTCAAGCTGGACGCCGTCGGCCTCGACATGCTGGGCCGCGCCCGCAAGGTCGTGGTGACCAAGGACGAGACCACCATCGTCGACGGTGCCGGTGACGCCGAGCAGATCCAGGGTCGGGTCAACCAGATCCGCGCCGAGATCGAGAAGAGCGACTCCGACTACGACCGGGAGAAGCTGCAGGAGCGCCTGGCCAAGCTGGCCGGCGGTGTTGCGGTGATCAAGGTCGGCGCGGCCACCGAGGTCGAGCTCAAGGAGCGCAAGCACCGCATCGAGGACGCCGTCCGCAACGCGAAGGCCGCCGTCGAGGAGGGCATCGTCCCGGGTGGTGGCGTCGCGCTGGTGCAGGCCGGCAAGACCGCCTTCGACAAGCTGGACCTGACCGGCGACGAGGCGACCGGCGCGCAGATCGTCAAGATCGCGCTGGACGCCCCGCTGCGGCAGATCGCCGTCAACGCCGGCCTCGAGGGTGGCGTGGTCGTCGAGCACGTCCGCAACATCGAGGCGGGTCACGGCCTGAACGCCGCCAACGGCGAGTACGTCGACCTGCTGGCCGCGGGCATCATCGACCCGGCCAAGGTGACCCGGTCGGCGCTGCAGAACGCCGCGTCGATCGCGGCGCTCTTCCTCACCACCGAGGCCGTCGTGGCGGACAAGCCGGAGAAGACCCCGGCCGCCCCGGCTGGTCCGGGTGGCGGGGAGATGGACTTCTGAGTCCAGTTCCACCAACGCCGAAAGGGGCGGGCCGCGCGAGCGGTCCGCCCCTTTCCGTCGGTCAGGGCAGGCTGCGCTGGTTACGCCGCTTCTGCGCCCGGTCGTACGGCGGGCGGACGGCGACCGGCTCGTCCACCACGGCCACCAGGTCCTCGGCCTCCGGCTCGTCGACCCCGGTCATCTCGGCGAGTTGCTCCGCGTCGCCGTAGTCCCGCCGGTCGAACGGCACCGCGATGGACGGGTCGCCGACCGGTACCCAGGTGCGGGGCAACGGCTCGTCGGTCTGTTCGTCGTCCGTGGTCATGGGTCGCCTCCTCTACCGAAACGGTAGGGGGCGACCATCACCCATGCGGGCGAATGGCATTATCAGGGTCTATATCCCATTCGCCCGTTTATCGATATGTCGCGGTCTTTCGCGGAGCCGCGCGCCGCGCCCGGCGGGCCGGCAGAGCCGTCAGAGCGTGCGGCGGTACAGGAAGAAGACCCGCTCGATCCGGGCACCCGCGCTGCCGGAGTAGAACGGCACCGGGCCCACCCAGCCGATCTGCGCCGCGCCGATCCCGGCCTCGTGCTGGTCGCGCAGGCAGCGGCGCAGCAGCACCCCGCCGATGCCCGAGCCCTCCGCCGCCGGCGCGGTGCCCATCGGCCCGAACCAGCTCGGCCGCGACGATCCCCAAGCCGCGAAGCCGAGGATCTCGCCGTCCCGCTGGGCGAGGTGGCAGCCCGCGTCGGCGCGGCCGACCGAGCCGGCCAGCTCGCCGTCCCAGGCGCCGCCGAAGGTGGACCGGGCGAATGCGGCCAGCGCCGGCAGGTCCGCGGGCTCCGCCCGGCGTACCGTCACGCCCTGGCCGGCCAGCCTCGCCTCCGCCGGCTCCGTCGTGCGCAGCGCCGGCGACCCGTCGTACGACAGGTCGGCGGTCATGTTCCACGCCGTACGGTCCTGCCGGTAGCCCAGCGCCAGCGCCAGGCAGACCGCCGGGGTGTATCGCACGTCGATGCCCGGCCAGGCGTAGTACGGCGGGTTCCCGGCCAGCAGCAGTTCGGCCGCGCCGAGGCCGGCGAGCCGCCGTTCCGCCTCGGCCACCAGCGCCCGGCCGACCCCCCGACGCCGCCGCTGCGGCGCGACGGCCAGCAGGTCCACGTGCCCGAGGCGCGGGTCCGCCGCCGAGACCGATCCGATCAGCACCCCGACCAGTTCGTCCCCCGCGTACGCCCCGAGCGCCAGCACGGTCCGGTCCGCCGCGGCCCGGGGCCAGAGGGCGGTGACCACGGTCTCCGCCTCGGCGGCGTCCTCGGGCAGGTCGAGCGCGCGTCCGCAGAACGCGACGACGGCAGGGACCCGGTCGGCGGGCAGGTCAGCGAGGGTGAACTCCATGGTGGCCGACCCTAGATCAACCACCACGGGTGGGCGCAAGGCCCGATCAGCCGGCCCGGGCCGCCCGCACCGCCGCGTACGCGTCGACGAGGCCCGCGCCGGTGATGTTCGCGTCCCCGCCGCAGGCGTCCTGCGGTGCGCGGGAGCGGTAGCTCGGCTGCGCCGGCTTCGCCGTGTCCCGCAGGATCCGGCGGGTGCGCTCCAGGTCGCCGACGAGCGCCGGGTTCGCCGACCACATCAGCGCCACCACGCCCGCCACCTGCGGCGTCGCCATCGAGGTGCCGTCCAGGGTGGCGTAGCCGCCGCCCGGCATCGCGGAGAGCACGCCCGCGCCCGGGGCGAGCACGTCCGGCTTGGCCGCGCCGCCCGGGGCCGGTCCGCGACTGGAGAAGAGGGTCACCCGACGGTTCCGGTCCACCGCGCCGACGGTCAACACGTCCGGGTACGGCGCGGGTGGGTCGGCGATCGAGCCGCAGTACGGGCCGGTGTTGCCGGCCGCCGCGACCACCAGGATGCCGGCGGCGGCCAGCGCGTCGGCGGCCGGCCGGAGCGCCCGTGGGTCGCAGCCCTCGATCGGCGGGCAGCCCCAGGAGTTGGTCAGCACGTCCGGCGCGCGCGCCGGGCGGCCGTCGGTGAACGGGTCCCCGCCGGGCGGGAACGGGGCCAGCATGAACTGGAGGCAGTCCAGGTAGTGCGCGGGACTGCCGAGGTTGCGATCGAGGTTGACGCAGCCGACCCAGCGCGCGCCCGGGGCCACCCCGATGCCGTCCCGACCCACCGCGCTGCCCACCGTGTGGGTGCCGTGCCCGCCCGCGTCGTTCGGGGAGCGGGTGCGGTCCCACGGGTCGTACCAGGAGTCGTCGCCGCCCCGGAAGCCGTCGGCCAGCGCCGGGTGGCGGCCGTCCACGCCCGAGTCGGAGCTGCCGACCACCACCCCCGAACCGGTCACCCCCAGCTCCGACCAGACCCGGTCGGCGCCGAGCAGCCGGATGTTCCAGGCCGGACCGGCCGGCGCCGGTGCGTCGCCGGAGGTCGTCGAGGCGGGGGCGGGCAGCGGCCGTACCCGCTGGCTGACCAGCACGCGGGAGACCTCGGGACGGCCCGACAGCCAGGCCCGCACTGCCGGCCCGCCGTCGACCTCGATCGCGTTGACCAGGTAGTACGGCCTCGGGCGCAGGCGCAGCCGGGACAGCTCCCGGCGCAGGTCGCCCTGGGTCCGCTCGGCGGTGGCGACCAGCCGGCGGTACACCTCGGCGGCGCGCGCGTCCCGACCGGCCCGGCCCGGCGTACCGGCCGGGATACCGGACAGGTCGGCCTGCTCGCGCAGCACCACCAGCAGCCGCTCGCCGTGCAGTCCGGGCTGCCCGGGGACCACGTCCACCACCCCGACCGCGACCAGCAGCACGCCGGCGACCAGCACGGCCACCCGCCGGCTGGGCGTGACCGCCCGGGGCCGGGCCAGCAGGACGCCGTACCCGACGGCGAGCAGGACCGCGACGGCGAGCCCGGCGACCGCGGCGGCGGCCACCCAGAACGGCACGTCGCGGGTGGTGACCAGGAGGATCGAGACCTCCTCCGGGTCGGCGAGGGCGAGCGGGCCGAACAGCGCCAGGCCGACCAGCCAGCGGACCGGTGCTGCGGACCGGGCGCCGGCCCGGCGGGTGGCCGCGTACAGGGCGGCCAGCGTGAAGGCGACCGGCGGCACGGCGAGCAGGGCGGGCAGTTGGGCCCCGGACTGCCCGGTGCCGGCGGCCAGCAGCAGCAGGGTGACCCCGCCGACCAGCCCGCCGAGGAACACCAGCCGGGCGGGCCGGGGCGGCTCGCCGCCCCCGAGCCGGCACCAGAACCGCCCGTCGAGCAGCACCCCGGCCAGCGCGCCGAGCGCCGCCGCGGCCAGCGCGGCGAGCACGGTCTCCAGCAGGCCGCCCAGCGCGCCGAGCCAGGCCCAGGGGAGCAGCAGGGCCAGCCCGGCGGCCACCGCGAGCAGGGTGACCGGATCGGGCCGTCGGCCGCCTGCCGCGCCGGCGGTACTCGCCCGCCGCGCGGTGCGACCCGCGCCGTCCGATTCATCGGCGGTCATCGCCGGCCTCGGCTCGCCGTCGTCGGCGGTGGTCGCAGGCCCGGGCTCGCCCCCCGGTGCATCGGGTGTGGCCGCCGGCTCGGGCTCGCCCCCCAATTCGTCGTGCAGGGTGCGGCGTCGGGCCGGCAGCCGGGCGGCGACCAGGGCCAGCACGGCGGCGGTGGCGACCAGCGCCGCCAGGTAGAGCTCGTGGTGCACCGGCGGGAGGGCGCGCAGCGCCCCGAGCGCGCCGAGCGCCAGCGCTCCGGCCAGCCAGGCCCGGCCGGTGGCCCGCAGCGCCGGGGAACGGGGGAGCAGCGCCAGCAGCAGGGCCGGCAGGCCGACCAGCAGGACGCCGGCCAGGGAGGCCGCCGGCCAGAGCCACGGCCACCGGTCCAGCCCGCTGGCGAGCCGTACCTGGTCGACGGACCAGCCGGCGACCTGGAGCAGCACGGTTATCGCCACCGTCCAGCCGCCCGCCAGCACGGCCGCCACCACCGCCCAGGGGTTGGCGGACCCGGCGGTCCCGTCGCTTCCGGTGGGAGGTGGCTCGGGCCGCATCCGGAAACAGTACGACGCCCGACCCGCCCCCCGACGTCCGTGCCGTCCCGGCGTGCCCGGATCGCGGGATTCCCGTCGCTGCGGCGGGTGATCAATGCCTCTCCCTGCCCCTGGCGGGGGACAGGACCTGCTGCCCGGGGCCCCGGGCGGTTACGGTGGACCCGTGCGCGACCCCAACGTGACCCGATCCGCCGCCGGCCAGCTCTCCCCGGAGCGCCGCGCCGCGGACCTGCGCCGCCTCCGGTCCGAACGGTACGACGTGCTGGTCATCGGTGGTGGGGTGACCGGGGCGGGCGCCGCGCTGGACGCCGCCTCCCGGGGGCTCAAGGTGGCCCTGGTCGAGGCCCGCGACTACGCCGCCGGCACCTCCAGCCGGTCCAGCAAATTGATCCACGGCGGCCTGCGCTACCTGGAGCAGTTGGAGTTCCACCTGGTCCACGAGGCGCTCACCGAGCGCGGCCTGCTCGCCACCCGGCTCGCCCCGCACCTGGTCCGGCCGGTGCCGATCCTGGTGCCGCTGCCCGCCGGCCGTGGCCTGCGGGACCTGCCGGCCCGGGCGTTCCGCCGCTCCTACTACGGCGCCGGCGTGGCCGCGTACGACGCCTTCGCCGGGGTCTTCGGCGGTGGGCGGGGGATGCCGCTGCACCGGCACCTGACCCGCGAGGGCGCCCGCCGGATCTTCCCCAGCCTGCGGGCCGACTCGCTGGCCGGCGCCATCCGCTACTACGACGGCCAGGTCGACGACGCCCGGCTGGTGGTGACCCTGGCCCGCACCGCGGCCAGCCTCGGCGCGACCGTGGTGAGCAGCGCCCGCGCGGTCGGGCTGATCCGGCAGGCCCGCGAGGTGACCGGGGTCCGGGTCCGCGACCTGGAGGCGCCGGCCGGTTCGCCGGACGCCGAGTTCGAGGTACGCGCGCGCACCGTCATCGGGGCCACCGGCGTGTGGAGCGACGACATGTCGCGGATGCTCAACGACGTCGGACTGCGCCCCGGCATCCGGGTGCGGGCTTCCAAGGGCGTGCACCTGGTCGTCCCCCGCTCGGCGATCACCGGCGAGACCGGGCTGATCCTGCGCACGGCCACCAGCGTGCTCTTCGTCATCCCCTGGGGCGGGCACTGGATCATCGGCACCACGGACACCGACTGGCGGCTGGACCGGTCCCACCCGTCCGCCTCCGCCCGCGACATCCAGTACCTGCTCGACCAGGTCAACACCGTGCTCGACCGGCCGCTGTCCACGGCGGACATCGAGGGCGTCTACGCGGGGCTGCGTCCGCTGCTCGCCGGTGAGGCGGACTCCACCTCCAAGCTCTCCCGCGAGCACGCCGTCTTCGAGCCGATGCTGGGGCTGCTCCTGGTCGCCGGCGGCAAGTACACGACGTACCGGGTGATGGCCACCGACGTGGTGGACCGGGCGGTTCGCCGGCTCGGCGGCGGTCGCCCCTCGCGGACCGCCGACCTGCCGCTGCTCGGCGCCGACGGCTACCAGGCCATGTGGCGGGACCGGGCCGACCTGGCCCGCCGGCACGGGGTGCCGGTCGGCGTCGTCGAGCACCTGCTGGAGCGGTACGGCACGCTGACCCGGGAGCTGCTGGCCCTGGTGGACGCCGACCCGCTGCTCGCCTCGCCGCTGGCCGGCGCGCCGGAGTACCTGGCCGCCGAGGTGACGTACGCGGCCCGCGCCGAGGGGGCGCTGCACCTGGAGGACGTGCTGACCCGGCGTACCCGGATCTCCTTCGAGACCACCCACCGTGGCCTGGAGTCGGCCGGGCACACCGCGGAGCTGATGGGCGCGGTGCTCGGCTGGGACGCGGCCACCCGCGAGCGCGAGATCACCCACTACCGGGCCCGGGTCGAGGCGGAGCGGGAGTCTCAGCTGATGCCGGACGACGCCACCGCCGACGCGGCCCGGCTCGGCGCGCCGGACGTGCGGGGCTTCGCCGCCGACCGGGGCGTCGACGGGGACAGCGCCGGGCTGCCCACCTCGTCCCGTTGACCGACCGTTACACCCATCGATGCCCGTACGGTCGGCCGGTACCGGTCGCTACCTACGGTGGGGTAAGTTCCGGCGCGTGATTCCCAACCAGTGGTCACGCACGCTCATGGTCTGCGCCGGTGCCGTCCTCACGATCGCCCTCACCGCCTGCTCGGTGTTCGACCGGGGTACGGAATCCACACCGGACAAGGCCGCGGCGGCGACGGCCTCCCCCGGCGCCGGAGCGGCCAACCGGGTCAGCCTGGTGCAGAAGCTCGGTCAGGACGGTCCGCTCCGGTCGCTCAACGTCGAGCCAGACGGCCACTGGGAGTGCGACGACTGCGCCGGTGACGGGGTGACCTCGACGGGCAGCCTCGACCCCGAGCAGGTGAACCGGCTGCACGATCTGCTCGCCGACCCGCGCCTGCGTCAGGAGACCGACGAGGCCCGCCGTTACCGGGTCAGCTGCATCGACGCGCTGACCTCCAGCCTGCTCACCTCGGCCGGCCTGATCACCTCGCAGGACTGCCCGGGCGAGGATCGGCCGCCGGTGGCCAACGAGATCCTGCTGCTGCTCACCCAGGCCACCCCCGCCGAGCCCGCCGCCTGACCCGCGCCCGGGCCGCGGCCGGGCCGCGCCTCAGAGCACCTTGCCCGGGTTGAGCAGTCCGGCCGGGTCGAGCGCCGCCTTGATCGCCTGGTGCACCCGCACCCCGACCGGACCGATCTCCCGGGCCAACCAGTCCCGCTTGAGCAGCCCGACGCCGTGCTCGCCGGTGCAGGTGCCGCCGAGGTCCAGGCCGAGCTGCATGATCTCGTCGAAGGCGTGCCGGCCCCGCTCCAGGCTGGCCGGGTCCGCCCGGTCCACCACGATGTTCGGGTGCATGTTGCCGTCCCCGGCGTGCCCGACGACGCCGATCGGCACGTCGCACTTCTCGGCGATCCGGGCCACCCCGTCGAGCAACGCCGCGAGCGAGCCGCGCGGCACCGCCACGTCGTCGATCACCAGACCGCCGTTGCCGCCGGGGAAGGCGTCCGCGGCGAACTTCTCCATCGCCGGGTGCGCCAGCCGGCGGGCCTGGAGCAGCGCCGCCGCCTCGACGGCGTCGGTGGCCGCGTACACCTCCTCGGCGCCGGCGGCCTCGCAGACCTCGGCCAGCCGGGCCAGGTCGTCCGCCGCCCGCGCGCCGGTGTCCGAAGCGGCCAGCAGCAGCGCCTGCGCGTCGGTCCGCAACCCCATCGGCCGGTACGCCTCGATCGCCCGCAGGTGCGTCCGGTCGAGCAGCTCCAGCAGGCTGGGGGTGAGTCCCCGGGCGGCGATCTGGGCCACCGCCGTGCCCGCCTCGGCGGTCGAGCCGAAGACCGCCACCATGGTCAGCGACTCCTCGGGCGCCGGGCGCAGCGACACGGTGATCTCGGTGAGCACCCCGAGGGTGCCCTCCGAGCCGACGAAGAGCCGGGTCAGGTCGTAGCCGGCGACCCCCTTGGCGGTGCGCCGGCCGGTGCGCAGCACCTCGCCGGAGGCGAGCACCACCTCCAGGCCGAGGACGTACTCGGTGGTCACCCCGTACTTGACGCAGCACATGCCGCCGGCGTTGGTGGAGACGTTGCCGCCGATGGTGGAGGACTCCCAGGAGCCCGGGTCCGGCGGGTAGTAGAGGCCGTGCTCGGCCACCGCCGCCGCCAGCCGCGCGTTGACCACGCCGGGCTGCACCACGGCGATCCGGCTCACCGGGTCGATCTCCAGGATGGCGTCCATCGCCACCGTGCTGAGCACCACCGCGCCGTCGATCGCGTTCGCGGCGCCGGCCAGGCCGGTCCGGGCACCCTGCGGCACCACCGGTACGCCGTGCCGGGCGGCGGCCCGGACCACGGCGGCCACCTGCCCCGTGTCGCGCGGGCGGGTCACCACCAGCGGCGTACCGGCCGGGCACAGGTCCGCCTCGTCGCGCTGGTGCATCCGGAGCAGATCGGGGTCGGTGAGGACGGCGTCGTCGCCGAGCGCCGCACGCAGGTCGTCGAGGAGGGGGGATCCGGCCATGCGGGAGAGGCTAACGGGCGGCTAGATTGGCCGCCATGCTGTACCTGGACCGGCCCGCCTGGCCGTCACGAGGACGGCTCTGGTCCCACCTGATCAGCGACGTCTCCCTTGCGGAGTTGCACGCCTTCGCCGAGGCGCTGGGCGCACCCCGGCGCGGCTTCGACCGCGACCACTACGACATCCCCGCCGAGCGCTTCGCCATGGCGGTCTGGCTCGGTGCCCGGGTGGTCCCCAGCCGGGAGCTGGTCCGCCTGCTCCGCGACGCGGGCCTGCGCCGCCCCAAACACCTGACCCGCCCCGCCCGCTGACCCCATCGCCCCTGCCCGGCGGGGAGTGGATCGTGCCGGCGGGTGCCCGACGGCTCGGTGCCGGGGGGAGTGGGCCGGGGGTCAGGTGAGGGTGGCGAGTTCGCGGGTGAGGTTGGCGCGGGCGGGGTCGGTCCAGCGGGCCGCGAGCGGGGGGAGCCGGTAGAGGGCGGGGAGCGCGAGCAGGGCGGTCAGCACGCGGGCCCGGCCGGCCCGGAAGTCGGGCTCCGGCACGTGCGCGTACTCCGCGCGGATCGCGGCGGCGTACGCGTCGTACTCCTGCCGGGGCGCGGCGAGGATCGCCAGGTCGGCGTCGCAGAGCAGGGCGCCGTCCCGGTCGCCGGCGGTGGTGGCGTGCCCGGCGGTGAGCAGCACCAGCCGGCGCACCTCGGCCACCGCGGCGGCCGGCAGCCCCAGCGCGGTCAGCAGCGTGCCGGCCAGCGCGGCGCTGTCCCGCTCGTTGGCCTCGCCGGCCGCGCGGGGGTCGTAGACCGCGTCGTGGCACCAGGCGGCCAGCCGGACCAGCTCCGGCCGGTCGGCCAGCTCCGCGTACGCGTCGACCACGTCGAGCACGGCGGTCAGGTGCCGCACGGTGTGGTAGCGCCGCTGCGGCTCCCGCCACCGGGCCAGCAACTCCTCCCCGGCCCGGATGAGCGCCGGCCCGTCCGGGGCGCCGGCGTCCCGCGCGGCCGTCCGCCAGCGGTCGATCAGCTCCGTCACCCCGCCGAGTCTGCCCGAGCGGGCGCGGATGAATCGCGCCGGTACGGGTAGTCCCGGCCATGGCCGTGGCCCGGGACCGACGACTACCGCTGTGGCGTCGGCTCGGCCGGCGCGACGGTGAATCCGACGTCGACTCGGTGCGCATCGCGGACGCGGTGGAGGAGCTGCGCCACCGCAGCCGCGCGACCCTGCACGACCGGTTGCACCGGGTCCGGATGGCCCTGGTCCTCGCCGTCCAGGCGGGGCTCGCCGCCGCGCTGGCCTGGGTCGTCTCCCACGAGTTCCTGGGCAACCCGCAGCCGGTGTTCGCGCCGATCTCGGCGGTCGGCACCCTGGCCGCCTCGGTCGGCCAGCGGCTGCGCCGCACGGTGGAGCTGATCATCGGGGTCGCGGTCGGGGTGTTCCTCGGCGACGTCCTGATCTACTTCCTCGGTACCGGTGGATGGCAGCTCGGCCTGGTGGTGACCTCGGCGATCCTGCTGACCATCTTCTTCGGCGCCAGCGTCGCCATCGTCATCCAGGCCGCGGCGACCGCGGTGCTGATCGTCACACTCAGCCCCTCCACCCAGGACCTGGAGATACCCCGCTTCGTCGACGCGTTCATCGGGGGCGGCATCGCGCTGCTGGTGACGGCGATCCTGCTGCCGCTCAACCCGCTACGCGTGATCAACAGGGCCGCCCGGCCGGCGCTGGACCTGCTCGCCGGCCAGCTCGACGTCACCGCCGAGGCGCTGCGCAACCGGGACCGCGGCAGTGCCCAGCGGGCTCTGGAACGGCTCCGCGAGAACAAGGAGGAACTGGCCACCTTCACCGAGGCGATCGAGGGCGCGAAGGAGACCAGCACCCTCTCACCGGCCCGGTGGCACCGGCGCAGCGAGCTGACCCACTACGCGGAGGCCGCCGACCCGATCGACCGGGCCATGCGCAACAGCGGCACCCTGATCCGGCGCGCCGTCACGATGATCGAGGACGAGGAGCCGGTGCCGGATCCGCTGCCGGACGCGGTGGCCCATCTCGCCGAGGTGGTGCGCCTGCTCCGGCACGAGTTCGCCGTCGGTGAGGAACCGGAGAAGGCCCGGGAACGTTCGTTGCGCGCGGTCAGCGAGGCCGGCCGGGCCTACGCGGCGGGCGTCGGCTTCTCCGGCAGCGTGGTGGTCGCCCAGGTGCGTACCACCGCCAGCGACCTGCTGGTCGCCTCCGGCCTCGACCAGGAGGAGGCGAACCGGCTGGTCCGGAATTCCTTCGGCGACCAGGAGAAGCCGGCCGGCGAGCCGGCGGAGCGGCAGGGCACCCCGAAGCCCCCCACCGCCCCGCCGATCGGCTGAACCCCGCCCGCACCGGCACCCGCCTGAGGGCCGGCGGATCAGCGCCCGCGCACCCGCGCTCAGCCCAGGGCGGCGAGCGCAGCCAGCAGCCGGTCCACGTCCGCCCCGGTGCTGCCCAGCCCGAGGCTGGCCCGCAGCGCGGTCGGCGGCAGGTCGTCCCGCCCGGCGCGCGCCGCCGCCTCGGCGAGCAGCCGCCGGGCCAGCGGGTGCGCGCAGAACAGCCCGTCGCGCACCCCGATGTCGTGCTCCCGGGCCAGGTACGCGGCCACCTCGGCGGAGTCCCGGCCGGCCAGCACGAACGACACGATGCCCACCCGGGGCGCGTCGGGGGAGAAGGTGCGCAGCTCGACGGCGTCCGGCAGCGTGGCGAGCCCGTCGCGTAGGCGGTCCACCAGCCGCTGCTCGTGGGCGTGCAGCGCCGCCCGGTCCGCCCCGGCCAGCGCCGCGCAGACGGCGGCCAGGGCGACCGCGCCGAGCAGGTTGGGCGTACCGCCCTCGTGCCGGGCCGGGCCGGTCGTCCAGCGCACCTCGTGGGTGCCCGCGCCGACGTGGCTGGTGGCGCCGCCCCCGGCCAGGTACGGCGGGGCGGCGTCCAGCCAGTCCGCCCGACCGAGCAGGATCCCCGCGCCGAACGGGGCGTACAGCTTGTGCCCGGAGACGGCCAGGTAGTCCACGTCCAGCGCGGCGACGTCCACCGGCGCGTGCGGGGCGAGCTGGGCGGCGTCCACCACGATCCGGGCGGCGTGCCGGCGGGCCACCCGGGCCAGCTCGGCCACCGGCCAGCGTTCGCCGGTCACGTTGCTCGCCCCGGTCACCGCGACCAGCACCGGCAGCCCGGACGTGGCGCCCCGGCGCAGCTCGGCCAGCGCGGCGTCCAGCGCCCGGACCGCCCCGGCGGGACTCTCCGGCACCGGCAGGCGTACCGAGCCGCGCGGCCAGGGCAGCAGGTTGGCGTGGTGCTCCCCGGCGAAGGTGACCACCGTGGTGCCCGGGGGCAGCGCCCTGGCCAGCAGGTTGAGCGCGTCGGTGGTGTTGCGGGTGAACACCACGTGGTCGTCGGGCCGGGCGCCGAAGAAGTCGCCGACCGTCTGCCTGGCCCGCTCGTAGGCCAGGGTGCAGCGCCGCGACAGCGCCCCGGCGCCGCGGTGCACACTGGCGTACCAGGGCAGAAGCTCGGCCACCGCGTCGGCCGCGGCCCGCGCGCAGGGTGCGCTGGCGGCGTGGTCCAGGTTGATCTGCCCGGGTACGCCGAGCACGCCGAGCGGATCCGGCCCGGTCGACGCCGGCGTGACGGTGGCCGGGGCGGGCGGTACGAGGGTGAGGGTCATGTGGGCCTCCGGGGTCCAGGGACCCCAGGTGTGGGCACACCGGGACGGGGTCCGCGCTTGCCCAGCACACGAATCGGGCCGGGCCCGGTCATCACCCGGGGCACCCCACCGCGAACCTCGACGAGGGTTGCCGGCCAGCAAGCCGGGGCTTGACGCTGGCGCTCGTGACCTGACCGCAGCATAACCACCACCGATGCGCCCGGACCAGTGGGCCGGAGATGACTACGCTGACCGCATGGCCGACACCCCGCCCGGCTCGCCCGCGCCGCCGCCGCTCGCGCCGGCCCTCCCGCCGTCGGGTGGAACCCTGCCCCGGATGCCGCTGCGCCGGCTCGGCTGGCGGCGGGTCCTGGCGCTGGCCGGGGTGGTGCTGCTGATCGCGGCCTGCGCGGTCTACATGCTCTTCGTGCTCGGCTCCAACCTCGGGCTGGAGGCACTGCTCATCGGCCTGGTGGCGGCGATCCTGCCGGTGCCGGTGCTGGTCGCCTGCTTCCTCTGGCTCGACCGGTACGAGCCGGAGCCGCTGAAGTACCTGATCTTCTGCTTCGCCTGGGGCGCGTTCGTCTCCACCGCCGCCTCGCTGACGGTCAACGAGGCCGCGGCCGGGCTGTTCAAGGACTGGGGGCTGCCGCAGGCGCTCACCGGCGTGCTGGTGGCGCCGTTCATCGAGGAGCTGACCAAGGCGCTCGGCCCGATCCTGCTGCTGGTCTTCCGGCGGCGGGAGTGGTCCGGCATCACCGACGGCCTGGTCTACTGCGGGCTCTCGGCGGTCGGCTTCGCCATGGTGGAGAACATCCTCTACCTGGGCGGCTACGGCTACGCCACGGGCGCCGACCAGTGGGGCCCGGCCACCGGCTTCCGGCAGGTGTTCGCCATCTTCATCACCCGGATCCTGCTCTTCGGTTTCGCCCACCCGCTGTTCACCTCGATGACCGGGGTCGGGCTGGGCATCGCCGCCCGGACGGCGGACCGCCGGGTACGGGTGCTCGCACCGGCCGCCGGCCTGCTGCTGGCGATGATGCTGCACGGCACCTGGAACCTGATCCCGACGCTGGTGCAGGCCACCGGCGAGCTGGTGATCTTCATGTACGGCATGGTCGCGCTGATGGTGCCGATCTTCTTCGGCATGGTCGGCTTCGCGGTCTGGCTGCGGGCCTGGGAGGGGCGGCTCACCGAGCGGACGCTGCCGGACTACGTCCGGGCCGGCTGGCTCAGCCCGCCCGAGGTGGCGGCCCTGGGCAGCCTCGGCCGGCGGCACGCCGCCCGGGTCTGGGCCCGCCGGGTCGGCGGCGACGCCGGACTGCGGGCGATGCGCGGCTACCAGTTCGCGGCCACCCGGCTGGCGCTGCTGCGCGACGGGATGCGCCGGGGGCTGGACCGCAAGGCGGCCGACCGGGAACGCACCGTCCGGGAGGAGCGGGAACTGCTGGAGGCGATCGCCGCGTACCGGGCGTTCTTCGTCGGGCGCGACCCGCAGGCGCCGGTCGGGGTCTGGGACGGGCAGCGCTACCACCTGCGCTTCCCGGACGGGTCGCAGCGGGCGGTGGACGCCCCGGACTCCCCGGTGGTGCCGATCCCGGTGGTGCTGGCCCCGCCGCCGCTCCCGGTCGGCCACGGCCCGGCCGGCTGGTACGGCCCGCGCACGGCCGCGCCCTGGCCGCCCGGGCAGCCCTGACCCGCGCCACGCGCCGCCGGTGGGGAGCCGGCGGCCCGGTGGTCAGGTCATCAGGCTGGTCATGAAGTCACCGAGGCCCTGGAAGATCGCCATCAGACCCGCGCCGATTCCCTTGAACATCTGCGCCGCCCCGTCCGGCCGAAACGCCATGAAGAAGATCAGGAACGCGATGAAGCCCCAGAACAAAAGCTTCCTCACTAATTCCGGCATCGTCCCTCCCCAGGGCCCCTGATTGGGGCCTGGCTTCCCCTCGACAGGAAGCCCAAACGGCGCGGCCAGTGGTCGAGGGTGAAACAACGGCACGCCGGTGCCGTCTACAGGTGATCGGCTAGAGGTAGAGGCCGGTGTTGCCGGTGGACTCGATCTCCACCCGCTCGGCGGCGACGGCGTGCACGTCGCGCTCGCGCAGCAGGACGTACCCCCGGCCGTGCAGCTCGACCTCCGAGCGGTCGTCGGGGTCGAAGAGCACCCGGTCGCCGGAGACGATCGCGCGGACGTTGGGCCCGACCCCCACCGCGGTCGCCCAGGCCAGCCGCTTGCCCACGGCGGCGGTGGCCGGGATCACGATGCCGGCGGTGGAGCGGCGCTCACCCTCGCTGCCCTCCACCCGCACCAGCACGCGGTCGTGCAGCAGTCGGATCGGCAGGCCGGAGTCGAGGTCCTGATCGGCGGTCACGCGAAGACGCTACCGCGTGCCCGGGGGCGGTCGTCGCCGTGGTTGAGCGGTGCTGGGCGGGGGCAATGTGTGGCGGAACTGCCCTACGGTGTCGCTGTCGGACGTACCCTGTCCGGACCGTCGTGCTGGGCGGCCCGGTTTCATCCTGAGGAGGTGCGCTTGAGCCGCTTCGAGCGGGTACGCGGTCGGCTCCGCCGCGCGTACGAGTCCGGGCGGGAGTCGGTGCGCTCCAATCGTTCCGCCCCCGACGACGTACCCGAGGAGGCCCGGGTCGCCTCGCCGGCGTCCCCGGGGCCGGCCGCGCCGAGGTCGGCGACGGTGGTCGGCGCGGAGCCGCCTGCCGCGATGCACACCTCGACCAGCAGCCGCGACGACGCGGACGTGCCGCACGCGCTGCGGATCGCCGCCGCCTGGTCCTGGCGGCTGATCGTGATCGGCGTGGTCACCTGGGCGGTGCTGAAGATCGTCGGCACGATCAGCATCGTGATCATCCCGCTGGCGGTGGCGCTGCTGCTCTCCGCGCTGCTCGCGCCGGCCGTCGGCTGGCTGCTCAGGGCGCGCTTCCCCCGGTCGCTGGCGACGGCCGTGGTGCTGGTCGGCGGCCTGGCGGCGGTGGTCGGCACGCTGACCCTGGTGGTGAACGAGTTCATCCAGGGCGTGCCGGAGCTGAGCGAGAAGTCGTCGCAGGGCGTACGGCAGATCCAGAACTGGCTCAAGACCGGCCCGCTGCACCTCTCCGACGGCCAGTTGGAGCGGTACATCGACGAGGCGCAGGCCTGGGTGAACGGCAACACCGAGAAGTTCACCAGCGGCGCGATCTCCACCGCGAGCACGCTGGCCGAGGTGCTCACCGGCACCGTCCTGGTGCTCTTCGCCACCTTCTTCTTCCTGCGTGACGGCAACAACATCTGGCGGTTCCTGGTCCGGCTGCTGCCGGTGGCCGCGCGCTGGAAGGTCGACGACGCCGGCCGGGCCTCCTGGGCCACGCTCGGCGCGTACGTGCGGGCCACGGTGCTGGTCGCCTTCATCGACGCGGTCGGCATCGGGATCTTCCTGGTCATCTTCGATGTGCCGTTCGCGTTCCCGCTGGCCGCGCTGGTCTTCCTGGGCGCGTTCATCCCGATCGTCGGCGCCGCGCTCTCCGGCATCGTGGCGGTGCTGGTGGCACTGGTCGACAGCGGCCCGGTGACCGCGTTGATCATTCTGGGTGCGGTGATCGGGGTGCAGCAGGTCGAGGGGCACATCCTCCAGCCGCTGATCATGGGCCGGGCGGTGGCCATCCACCCGCTCGCGGTGATCATCGGGATCGCGGCCGGCGTGGTGCTGGCCGGCATCACCGGCGCGCTGGTGGCGGTGCCGCTGATCGCGGTGCTCAACACCGCCGTCCGCCGCCTGGCCGCGCGTACCGTTCCGGACACCCCGCCGGACGCGGTGGTGGTCGCCTCCCACGCGCCCTGACCGTGCAGACCCTCAAACGGGCCCGTCCCTTCCGGGGGCGGGCCCGTCGCGCGTCTCAGGCCGCGCCTCCGCGCCGCCCGCACCGCCGTTCGCGGCGTGTTGCGGCTTCCGCGCCTGGCGATGCCGCCGTTTGCGGCGTGTTGCGGCTTCCCGGGCGGGCGACGCCGCCGTTTGCGGCGTGTTGCGACCCCGCCCGCACAAGCGGCCGTGCCCGGACGGCGCGGGCGGAAGAGGGGTCAGGCCTTGGCGAGGCGTTCGAGGGCGCCGCGGGCCACGTCGGGGCGGGTGGTGTACCAGAACGGGGGGAGCGAGCGGCGCAGGAACGGGCCGTAGCCGCGCGCCGTCTCCAGCCGCGAGTCGAGCACCGCGACCACACCCCGGTCGCCGGTGGCCCGGATCAGCCGGCCCACCCCCTGGGCCAGCCGGACGGCCGCGATCGGCACGCTGACCGCCGCGAAACCGGAGCCGCCACCGGCGTCCACCGCCGCCGCCCGGGCGGCGGCCAGCGGCTCGTCCGGGCGCGGGAAGGGCAGCCGGTCGATCACCACGAGCTGGCAGGCGTCGCCGGGGACGTCCACCCCCTGCCAGAGCGACATCACCCCGAACAGGCAGCTCGACCGCTCCTCCCGGAACCGGCGGACCAGCAGCGGCAGCGCCTCCTCGCCCTGGAGCAGCACCGGCAGGTCCGTCCGCGCGCGCAGCAGCTCCGCGGCCTGCTGCGCCGCCCGCCGGGAGGAGAAGAGCCCGAGGGTACGGCCACCGAGCGCGCCGACCAGCCCCAGCAGCTCCTCGCCCGCCGCCTCGGGCAGCCCCGACACGCTCGGGCGGGGCAGGTGCGCGGCGACGTAGAGGATGCCCTGCCGGGCGTAGTCGAACGGGGAGCCGACGTCCAGCGACCGCCAGCCCGGGCCCTCCGTGGCGGGCACGGTGCCGGTCGCGGCCCGGCTGCCCGCGGCGACCGCCACCCCGCCGGCCTCCGGTCCGGCGCCCGGCGTGACGCCCGGCCGGCCGGCGGCGGCGGTCACGGCCAGCGCGGCGGCGGCCGGCGACGGCGGGGCGGGCGGGGGAGCGTCCAGCCCCAACGCCCGGGCCACCGTGTCGAAGCGCCCGCCCAGCGCCAGCGTGGCCGAGGTGGCGACGACGGTGCGCTCGTCGTACAGGTGGGTGGCGAGGGTGCCGGCGACGGACAGCGGCGCGACCACCAGCGCCCGGCGGCTGCCGTTCTCCGGCTTCTCCACCCAGGCCACGTCGTGGTCGGCCTCCTCGAGCAGCCGCTGGGCGGTGGTGGAGAGCTCGTCCAGCACCGCCTTGGCCTGCTGCTTGCGCACCGGGTCCGGGTCGTCGGCCTTGATGTCGCCGATCGCGTCCAGCGCGGCCCGGGTCGCCGCGTCGAGCAGCGTGCACGCCTCGCGCAGCGGGGCCGGCAGCCCGGCGGTGATCCGCCCGGCCGGCGCCTCCGCCAGCCCGACGGCGAGCGCGTCGCCGGCCTCGGTCAGCCGCTCGGCGACGTCCGGTCGTAGCAGCGGCCGGGCCCGCCGGGCGGACCGGTCGACCAGCTCCGGGACCAGCTCGGCCTGGGCGGCCGAGGAGACCCGGTCGGCCAGCTCGTGCGCCTCGTCGACGATGAGCAGCTTGTGCGGCGGCACGATGTGCCGGCCGGCGATCATGTCGACGGCGAGCAGGCTGTGGTTGGTGACGACGATGTCGGCCTCGCGCGCCCGGGCCCGGGACGCCTCGGCGAAGCACTCCTGGCCGAACGGGCAGCGGGATGCGCCGACGCACTCCCGCGCCGGCATGGAGACCAGCCGCCAGGCCTGGTCGTCGACGCCCGGGTCCAGCTCGTCCCGGTCACCGGTGGCCGTCTCGTCGGCCCAGTCGCGCAGCCGCTGGACCTGCTTGCCCAGCCGCCCGGCCTCGCCGAGCCACTTGGTGCCGCCCCCGGGCCGCGCCGCCGGAGCGTCGAAGAGGGTGTCCTCCGGCTCCTCCTCGGTGGAGTTGTCCAGCCGGGCCAGGCAGAGGTAGTGGTGCCGGCCCTTGAGCACCGCGAAGGTGGGCCGCCGGCCGAGCAGCGGCTCCACCGCGTCGGCCAGCCGGGGCAGGTCGTGGTCGACCAGCTGGGATTGCAACGCCAGGGTGGCGGTGGAGACCACCACCGGGCCGTCGACGGTCAGCGCGGGGGCGAGGTAGGCCAGCGACTTGCCGGTGCCGGTGCCCGCCTGCACCAGCAGGTGCTCGCCGGAGCCGATGCTGTGCTCGATCGCCTCGGTCATCTGCTGCTGGCCGGGGCGGGCCGCGCCACCGGGCACCGCGCCGACCGCGGCGGCCAGCAGCTCGCCGCCGCTGGGCCGGGCGCCCCGACGCCGGCCGCGGGCCGACGGGGTGGCGGAACCGGTGGCGGTGCGCGGCGGAGTCACCGTGCGACGGTACCCGCCGACGCCGACACCGGGCGCGCCGCCCGGCCGCGTGGGATACCCGATCGTGACCGGTTACTTCCGCGCAGCGACCGTTGGGCGGAATCGGTTAGGGTGCGACTCATGCCGAGCGACGTGGTCCGCGTGATCTACCGCAAATACGACGGCAGCGCCCACCGCGACTACCCGGCCCGCAGGCTCACCGAGGACGACCTGGGGGTCTGGCTGGGTGTGCCGGCCGGCACCGAGTCGGTCTACCACGGCCGGCCCTCGGTGGAGCAGATCCCCTTCGTGCTCCTGGTGCCGCACCACGCCTGGTGGACGGGCATGTTCAACCCGCCGCCGCGGACCAGCGAGGTCTACTGCGACATCACCACCCCGGCCCGCTGGGAGGGCGACGACACCGTGCACCTGTTCGACCTCGACCTGGACGTGGTGCGCCGGCGCGCCACCGGGGCGGTCGAGCTGCGCGACGAGGACGAGTTCGCCGAGCACCGGGAGCGGTTCGGCTACCCCGACGACCTGGTGGCGCAGGCGGAGGCGGCGTCGCGCTGGCTGCTCGGCGCGCTGGGCGACGGCACCGAGCCGTTCGCCACGTCGTACCGGAAGTGGCTGGCGCTGGTGCTCTGAGCCGGGCTCACCGGCGCTGCGGCCAGCCGTCCCCGGCGCCGATCTCCGCCACCCGGGTCAGCTTGTCCGGGTTGAGCTGGTTGAAGATGCCGGTGATCCGCCCGCCGTCCACGGCGAACGCGGTGACCAGCCGCTGCATCCGCCCGTCGGGCCGGGTGGTCTCGATCTGCAACCCGAGCGCCCCGTCCACCAGCACGGGCCGGGTGCGTACCCGGTGGCCGAAGCGGGCGGCCTGGCTGAAGAGGCCGAGGGTGAACCGGGCGACCTTGTCGGCCCCGGCGATCGGGTTGCGGGCGGCCGCGGCGTGCCCGCCGCCGTCGCCGATCAGCACCACGTCCGGCGCCAGCACCCGCATCAGCCCCGCCAGGTCGCCGGACTCGGTGGCGGCCACGAAGGCGGACACCACCTGCCGCTGCTCGGCCAGGTCGGCGGTGTGCCGGGGCGCGTCCGGGGTGTTGACCGCGCGGCGGGCCCGGGAGGCGAGCTGCCGGGCCGCCTCCGGGCTGGTGCCGAGCGCCTCGGCGATCTGACCGAACGGCACCGCGAAGACGTCGTGCAGCACGAAGGCCACCCGCTGCTCGGGGGTGAGCCGTTCCAGCACCACCAGCAGGGCGGTGCCGAGCTGGTCGCGGCGGACGGCCCGCTCGGCCGGGTCGGGGGCGAAGCCGTCCGGCTCCGGGGCCGCGCCGAGCGGGGTCACCAGCGGCTCGGGCAGCCACTGCCCCGGGTACGTCTCCCGGCGTACCCGGGCGGAGCGGAGCAGGTCGAGGCAGATCCGGGCGCAGGTGGTGGTGAGCCAGCCGCCCAGGTGCCGCACCTCGGCGCGGGCGGCCGGGTCGCCGAGGGCAGTGGCGTAGCGCAGCCAGGTCTCCTGCACGGCGTCCTCGGCCTCGCTCCGGCTGCCCAGCATCCGGTACGCCACCGCCATCAGCCGCCCGCGCTCGGCCTCGAACTCGCTCACCGCGTCCACCGTCACAGTCGCCTCCCCACCCGACGGCATTCTCCCCGCCCACCGGACGCCCCACCGCCCCAAAACGTGACACGTACTCCCGCGAACCCCGTCCACCAAGGCGCACTTTCCGAGAAAGCGGGGTCTCGCAGCGCCTCGAGGCCACTCCTTCTCCGAAAGTGCGCGGATCTTGGGCGGGTTGGGGGCGGGGCGGTGGAGGGGAGGGGTGGGTGGTGCTCGGGAGGCGGCGGGGGGCGAGGTGGGCGATGATCGCGGGATGAGCGCAGTCGATGGATCGGACATCGTGGCACCCGAGGGTGGAAAGATGCGAGACCTGCTCCGGGTCTCACCGGGGGCGGTCGACCCGCGTACGGTCGATCCCCGCTCGACCCCCGGGCTGCCGGCGGCGGCCGGCGGTGGCCGGGCCCGCAAGGCCTGGGCCCGGGAGCAGGTCGAACTGCTCGGCGCGGAGCTGGGCGAACAGCAGGAGATGCTCTTCGCCACCGCGAAGGCCGCCGGTGAGCCGGACGCGCCCGCGTCGGCGCCCACCACGGGCGGCGCCGAGCTGGCCCCGGACCGGCCGGGCCGGGTGCTGCTGGTGCTCCAGGCGATGGACTGCGGTGGCAAGGACGACACGGTCAAGCGGGTCGCGGGCGCGATGAACCCGCTGGGCCTGCACATCCGCTCGTTCGGCCCGCCCACCGAGGAGGAGCTGCGGCACGACTTCCTCTGGCGGATCCGGCGGGCGCTGCCCCCGCCCGGGTACGTGGGCGTGTTCAACCGCTCACACTACGAGGACGTGCTGGTGGCCCGGGTGGCGGAGCTGGTCCCGGAGGCCACCTGGCGGGCCCGGTACGACGAGATCAACGCATTCGAGCACGAGCTGGTCGACGCCGGGGTGACCCTGGTCAAGGTGATGCTGCACATCTCCCGCGAGGAGCAGGGCAAGCGGCTGCTGGAGCGGCTGACCGACCCGCGCAAGCACTGGAAGTACAACCCGTCGGACCTCGAGTCCCGGGCCCGCTGGGACGACTACCAGGCCGCGTACGCCGAGGCGCTCCAGCGGTGCGGCACGGAGGCCGCGCCCTGGTTCGTGGTGCCCGCTGACCGCAAGTGGTACCGGGACTGGGCGGTGGCCCACCTGCTGCGGGAGACGTTCGCCGGTCTGCATCTGGGGTATCCGCCTGCCGGTTTCGACGTCGGGCGGGAGCGCGAGCGGTTGCGGGCCGACGATGAAGGGGTGAAGGTGAACGGCGGGTGAACGAGCGGTGAATCGGGCCTGACCAGGGGTGGGCCGGGGAATGCCCGGTTTTCCCTTGTCCTTAGCATGCCCAGAGCAGACGCCCCGGCGGCGTCGGCCACCCTTCCACCGACACGACGAGGTCCGTGCTGTGAAGTTTTCCTTCCGTCCCACCGAGGGCGCCTTCTACGAGCTCTTCACCAGGGCCGCGCAGAACCTGGTGAAGGGCACCGAGCTGCTGAACGAGCTGGCCCTGCCCGGGGTCGAGGTGCAGTCGGTGAGCGAGCGGCTGACCGAGGTCGAGCACGACAGCGACCAGATCACCCACGAGCTCTACAAGAAGATCAACTCCACCTTCATCACCCCCTTCGACCGGGAGGACATCTACCGTCTGGGCTCGCTGCTCGACGACGTGATGGACCACCTGGAGGCGGTGGGCAACCTGCTCTACCTGTACGGCCTGACCAAGCTCCCCTCGCTGCCTCGTGAGATGCACGAGATGGTGAACGTGCTCGACCAGCAGGCCAAGCTGACCGCCGAGGCGATGCCCCGGCTGAAGTCGATGAAGGATCTCGAGGACTACTGGATCGAGTGCAACCGGCTCGAGAACAACGGCGACCAGGTGTACCGGATGCTGCTGGTCCGGCTCTTCTCCGGTGAGTACGACGCGCTCACGGTGCTGAAGATGAAGGAGGTCGCCGACGAGCTGGAGGCCGCCTGCGACGCCTTCGAGCACGTGGCCAACACCGTCGAGACCATCGCGGTCAAGGAGTCCTGATCCTGTGAGTCCCGAACTCATCGCCGTGCTGGCGGTGATCGTGGTGGCCCTGGCGTTCGACTACACCAACGGCTTCCACGACGCCGCCAACGCGATCGCGACCAGCGTCTCCACCCGGGCGCTGACACCCCGGATCGCCCTGCTGCTGGCCGCGGTCGGCAACTTCGTCGGCGCGCACTTCGGCGCGGGCGTGGCCAAGACCGTCGGCGACGGCCTGGTCACCCTGCCCACCGGCGTGGCCAGCCTGGGGGTGGTCTTCGCCGGGGTGCTCGGCGCCATCGCGTGGAACCTGATCACCTGGTACTTCGGACTGCCGTCGTCCTCCTCGCACGCCCTCTTCGGTGGCCTGGTCGGGGCGACCCTGCTCGCCACCGGCGGTGTGGTGCAGTGGGCGAACATCGGTCAGAAGGTCATCCTTCCGATGATCCTGTCGCCAATCGTCGGTCTGACCCTCGGCTACCTGCTGATGCTGGCCATCCTCTGGCTGTTCCGTAAGGGCCAGCCGGGCAAGCTCAACCGGGGCTTCCGCTGGGCGCAGACCGCCTCCGCGGCGGCCATGTCGATCGGCCACGGCATGCAGGACGCCGCCAAGACCATGGGCATCGTGGTGCTGGCGCTCTACACCGGCGGTTTCCAGGAGAGCAAGACGCACATTCCGGGCTGGGTGTTCTGGACCTCGGCGACCATGCTGGCGCTGGGCACCTACGCGGGCGGCTGGCGGATCATCCGCACCCTCGGCCGCAAGATCATCGACCTGGGTCCGCCGGAGGGCTTCGCCGCCGAGACGGTGGCCAGCGCGGTGCTCTACTTCAACGCCCTGGTGCTGAAGGCCCCGATCTCCACCACCCACACGATCACCTCGGCGATCATGGGTGTGGGTGCCACCAAGCGGCTCTCCGCGGTGCGCTGGAACGTCGCGGGCAACATCGTGCTCGCCTGGATCATCACGTTCCCGGCGGCCGCGCTGATCGCCTGCCTGACCTACCTGGTGGTCCGGCCGCTGTTCTGATCCCGGCCGTACCGCTCGTCGAGGGGCTTCCCGCCACCGGCAGGGGGCCCCTCACGCGTAGTGGACGCCGATCCGCTCCCGGATGCCGTCCAGCAGCCCCATCACCTCAAGGGTGGCGGAGTGCGGCACCAGCGGGCTCTCGGTCAGCCCCGCCGCCAGGCAGCGCTGCACCTCGGCGGCCTCGTGCTGGTAGCCGCTTCCGGTGAGATCGGCGGGGATGATCTCCGGCTCGGCGTCGGCCCGGTGCAGCACCGCCGACCCCGGCCGGTAGAACGGCTCGGGCAGGTCGATCCGGCCGGTGGTGCCGGTGATCGAGGCGGTGATCGCGGTCGCGCCGACCATGCCGCAGCCGAGCGTGGCGACGGCGCCCGAGTCGTACCCGAGGACGATGCCGGTGTTCTCGTCCACGCCCTCCGGGCCGAGCTTCGCCCAGGCGTGCACGTGCTGCGGCACGCCGAGCAGCAGGTGGGCCAGGCTCACCGGGTAGACGCCGAGGTCGAGCAGGGCGCCGCCGCCGAGGGTGCGGGCCCGCATCCGGTGCTCGGGCGGGAACGGCCCGGCCGCGCCGAAGTCGGCCCGGACGCTGGTCACTTCGCCGATCGCCCCGTCGGCGAGCAGCTCGACCACCCGCAGGATGAGCGGGTTCGTCCGCATCCACATGGCCTCCATCAGGAAGACCCCACGGGCGCGGGCGGACTCGATCAGCTCGGTGCTGCTCGGCAGGTCGAGGGTGAACGGCTTCTCCACCAGCACCGCCCGGCCGGCGTCCAGGCAGACCCGGGTCGCCTCGTGGTGGGCGGCGTGCGGGGTGGCCACGTAGATCACGTCGAGGTCCGGGTCGGCGGCCAGCTCGGCCCACGAGGCGTACGCCCGGGGGATGCCGTGCCGGGCGGCGAACCGCTCGGCGCTCGCGGCGGCCCGCGACCCGACCGCGACCAGTTCGGCCCCCGGCACCAGGCGCAGGTCCTCGGCGAAGCGGCCGGCGATGTACCCGGTGGCCAGGATTCCCCAACGTGTCATGCCGGCAGGCTAACGAAGATCGACGACCGGCCGGTCGGGCGATCCGCAGCTCGGGAACAGGGCCTGTGTCAAAGTCCTCGGTCGAGCCGAGGCGGAGTCCAAGCGGCGATCCGGCAAGGCGGAGATCCGTCCGGATACCGGTGTTGTACCCGGACGGATCTCCAACGCGGCCGGTCGTCGTCTGGGTCCGCCGTAGGCCGGCCAGGGCTTTGACACAGGCCCTAGGCTCGCGGGATGACGATCGACAGTGACGGCTTCGCCGCCCCGGCCGCCCTGGTCGAGCACGCCCGCCGGTTCCGCGCCGAGGGCGGCACCCCGGCGGTGCCGCGGGTCGCGGCCACCGTGCTGCTGCTGCGCCCGGCCGGCGACGACTTCGAGGTGTACGTCATCCGCCGGGTCGCCGCGATGGCCTTCGGCGGGATGTACGCCTTCCCCGGCGGCGGGGTGGACCGCTCCGACTCCCAGGCGCACCTGGACTGGGCCGGCCCGGAGCCGGCGGAGTGGGCCGGCCGGCTGGGGGTGGCCCCGGCGGCCGCCCAGGCGGTGGTCTGCGCCGCCGCGCGGGAGGTCTTCGAGGAGGCCGGCGTGCTGCTGGCCGGCCCGGACGCCGCGACCGTGGTGGGCGACGTCAGCGGCGACGAGTGGGAGGCCGCCCGGCAGGACCTGGAGGCCCGCCGGGTGGGCTTCGCCGACCTGCTCGCCGGGCGGCGGCTGACCCTCCGGTCGGACCTGCTGCTGCCGTGGAGCCGGTGGATCACCCCGGAGTTCGAGCCGCGCCGCTTCGACACGTACTTCTTCGTGGCGCTGCTGCCCGAGGGGCAGCGGACCCGGGACGTCTCCGGCGAGGCCGACCACACCATGTGGATCCGCCCGGCGGACGCCCTGGCCCGGGCCGAGGCCGGCGAGCTGACCATGCTGCCGCCGACGCTGGTCACCCTGGCCCAGGTGGTCGCCGCCGGCGACCTGGCCGGCGTGGCGCGGGCGGCGGCCGGCCGGGACGCCGCCACCCCGGTCACCCCGCGCCTGGACCTCCCCGACGACGGCGAACCCCGCTTCGTGCTGAGCTGACCCCGCCCCCTCCGGCACCGCCGGTCGCCGACGGCCGCGAACACGCCGAGGGGCGCCGGTCAGTGCGACCGACGCCCCTCGCGGACCGGGATCCCGCGGCTCAGCCGAAGCGGCCGGTGATGTAATCCTCGGTCTTCTTCACGCTCGGGTTGCTGAAGATCTTCTGCGTGTTGTCGTACTCGATCAGCCGGCCCGGGTCGCCGGTCTTCTCGATCGAGAAGAAGGCGGTCCGGTCCGACACCCGGGCGGCCTGCTGCATGTTGTGCGTGACGATGATGATGGTGAACTTGTCCTTGAGCTGGAACATCAGGTCCTCGATGGCCAGCGTGGAGATCGGGTCCAGCGCCGAGCAGGGCTCGTCCATCAGCACCACCTGCGGCTCGACCGCGATCGTGCGGGCGATGCAGAGCCGCTGCTGCTGACCGCCGGAGAGGCCGGCGCCCGGCTTGCCCAGCCGGTCCTTCACCTCGTCCCAGAGGTTGGCCGAGCGCAGCGCCTTCTCGGCGGCCTCGTCCAGGATCGACTTCCGGCGGACGCCGTTGAGGCGCAGCCCGGCCACCACGTTCTCGAAGATGCTCATGGTCGGGAACGGGTTCGGCCGCTGGAAGACCATGCCGATCATGCGACGCACCGCGGTGACGTCGACGTCGCGGTCGTAGATGTCCTGACCGTCGATGGTCAGGCTGCCCTCGACCCGGGCCCCGGGGAGCACCTCGTGCATCCGGTTGATCGAGCGCAGGAAGGTGGACTTGCCGCAGCCGGACGGGCCGATCAGGGCGGTCACCGTCTTGGGCTCGACGGTCAGGTTGATGTTCTCGATCGCCTTGAAGCCGCCGTAGTAGGCGGTGACGTTGTGGGCGTCGATGCGCTTGGCCATGGTGGCGGTACCTCCGGGGATCATCGGGCGAGCCGGTTGCGACGGGCCAGCAACTTCGCCGCGATGGTGAGGACGAGTACGAGGGCGACCAGGGTCAACGCCGCGGTCCACGCCCGCGCCGGCGAGTACTTCGAGGCCTCGCCGGCCTGCTGGTAGACGAAGAGGGCCAGCGACGACTGGTTGTTCTCGAACGGGTTGAGGTTGATCGCCGCGCCGCCGCCGGCGACGAGCAGCACCGGGGCGGTCTCGCCGGCGGCCCGCGCGATGGCGAGCATGATGCCGGTGACGATGCCCGGCAGCGCCGTCGGCACCACGACCCGCAGGATGGTCTTCCACTTCGGTACGCCGAGGGCGTACGCGCCCTCGCGCAGCGGCGCCGGGACGAGACGCAGCATCTCCTCGGTGGAGCGGACCACGGTCGGCAGCATCAGCACGCTGAGTGCCAGCGCGGCGGCGAAACCGGAGAAGCCGGGCCGGCCGTCGTTGAACCACGGCGAGACGATCAGCACCCAGAACGCCAGCACGAAGAGGCCGGTGACGATCGACGGGATGCCGGTCATCACGTCGACGAAGAACCGGATCGCGAAGGCGAACCGGCCCCGCCCGTACTCGACCACGTAGATCGCGCAGAGCACCCCGAGCGGGACGGTGATCAGGGTGGCGATGCCGACCTGCTCCAGCGTGCCGACGATGGCGTGGTAGGCGCCACCGTTGGGATCCCGGGCCCCGATGTTGTTCATCGAGGTGCCGAAGAAGTTGCCGTCGAGGCGTTCCGTGCCCTTGCTGAACAGAGTCCAGACCACCGAGGCCAGGGGCAGCACGGCCAGCACGAAGGCGGAGTGGATCAGCGCGCTCCACGTGCGGTTGCGGGCCGACCGGCGGCCCTCGACCGCGTTGGCGGCGGCGAAGAGGCCGGCCAGGTAGAGCAGCGCGCCGACGACGACGACCAGGACCGGGCCGCCGATGCCGGCGCCGTAGACGATCCCGGCGGCGAGCAGCAGGGCCGTCACCGCGATGGCGGGGGCGGCGTACGCGGGCAGGCGCCGGGCCCGCAGGGTCACCGGCTGCGCCGGCGGGCGGGGACGGTGTGAGGTGAGGGTGGTGGTCATGCGGCCGACTCCGTGAACTCGCGGCGGCGGTAGATGATCGCCCGGGCGGTGATGTTGACGATCAGGGTGATGGCGAAGAGGACCAGACCGGAGGCGATCAGCGCGCCCCGGCCGGTGTCGTTCGCCTCGGCGAACCGGTTCGCGATGTTCGCCGCGATGGTGTTGCCGCCGCTCTCGAGGATGTTGAACGAGATGGCGTAGGTGGAGCCGAGGGTCAGCGCCAGCGCGATGGTCTCGCCGAGCGCCCGGCCGAGGCCGAGCATGACGGCGGCGATGATGCCGGGCCGCCCGTACGGCAGCACCGCGGTGCGCAGCATCTCCCAGCGGGTGGCGCCCAGCGCGAGGGCGGCCTCCTCGTTGGCGGTCGGGGTCTGGAGGAAGACCTCCCGGGAGAGCGAGGTGATGATCGGCAGCACCATGATCGCCAGCACCACCGACCCGAGCAGGATCGAGTTCCCGAACGGTCCGTCGCCGCCGAAGATCGGGATCCAGCTGAAGTACTTGTTCAGCCAGGCCGACAGGTCCGAGATGGGCCCGACGAGGTAGTCCCGGCCCCAGAGCCCGAAGACCACACTCGGCACGGCGGCCAGCAGGTCGATCAGGAACCCGAGACCGTTGCCCAGCCGGCGCGGGGCGTAGTGGGAGAGGTAGAGGGCGATGCCCAGCGCCACCGGCACCGCCATGAGCAGTGCCAGCAGCGCGGTGAGCACGGTGCCGAAGGCGAGCGCGCCGATGCCGAACGTGGGCGGGTTCTCGTTGGGGAACCAGCCCTCGAAGGTCCAGAAGTTCTCGGTGTTGGCCTGCAACGCGGGAACGGCCTTGGCGATCAGGAAGATCGCGATGGCCGCGATGATGACCAGCACGGCGGTTCCGGCGGCCAGGGTCAGGCCGCGGAACGCCCGTTCGGCACCGAAGGCCCGGGCCCGGGGCAGCGCGCCGCCGCCGCCCAGCCCGTCGCCGTCCGGAATCCGGCCGCCACTGACGGAGGTCTCGGCCACACGCGCCGAGGCACCGGCGAGCCGGTCGTGACCTGAGGTCACGCGCGTCCCGCCGGTGCCGGCGTGTGCCGAGCGGTGAGGGGTTTCACCCATCTGCTCGCTCGCTTCGAATTGAGAGGTGGTGTCGCTCGGGGTAGATCAGCCGAGGTTCTTGACCGCGGCCTCGACCTTGGTGCGGACCGAGTCGGGCAGCGGGGCGTAGCCCAGCTCGACCAGGTCGGCCTGGCCCTCCGCGCTGGCGGCGTGGCCGAGCAGGCCCTTGACCAGCGGAAGCTTGTCGGCCGCGAGGCCCTTGTTGCAGACGATCTCGTAGGTCACCAGGACGATCGGGTAGGCCCCGGCCTCCTTGGTGTTGTAGTCGATCGACATCTTGAGGTCGTCGCCCTGGCCCGCGATCTTGGCCCCGGCGATGGTCTTGCCGGCCGAGTCGGCGGTCAGCTCGGTGAACTCGCCGGCGCCGTTCTGGATCTTGGCCTTCTTGAGGCCCGAGTTCTCGGCGTAGGACCACTCGACGTAGCTGATCGTGCCCACGGTGCTCTTGACCTTGCTGGCCACACCGTCGGACTTGGCCGCGCCGACGCCGCCCGGGGCCTTCCACGCCTTGGCGTTGCCGAAGGTCCAGTCCGACTCGGCGGTCTTGGACAGGTACTTGGTGAAGTTGTCCGTGGTGCCCGACTCGTCGGAGCGGTGCACCGTCTGGATCGCGGCGGCCGGCAGCTTCGCGGTCGGGTTGTCGGCCTTGATGGCCGCGTCATCCCACTTGGTGACCTTGCCGGCGAAGACCTTCGCGAGCGTGGTCGGGCTGAGCTGGAGGTTGTCCACGCCGTCGACGTTGTAGACGACCGCGACCGGGCCGATCACCATCGGGAGGTTGAGCGCCTGGCCGCCCGCGCACTTGGCGTCGGCCTGCGGCTTCTCCTCCTCCTTCAGGGCGGAGTCGGAGCCGGCGAAGTCGGCGGTGCCGGCGATGAAGGCCTGGATGCCGGCGCCCGAGCCGGTCGGCTCGTAGTTGATCGTCGTACCGCCGCACTTCTGCTGGTACGCCTTGATCCACTCGGCCATGGCGTTCTTCTGCGCGGAGGAGCCCTGCGCGTTCAGCGTGCCCTTGGCGCAGTCAGCCGCACTGGCGGAACCCGAGGCGGACGTGCCGGCCGGCTCGTTGTTGTCCGAGCCGCATGCACTGAGACCGAGCACCGCGGTAAGAGCGAGGCAGGCGATGATGCCGTGCCGCTGGAGCTTCACCTGAGGGGTTTCCCTTCACGTCTTTTGTCAGGTCGCCCGGAAGGGGCCCGGGCGCCGGCGCTGACCGGCTGACACGAAAGCTAGAAGTGCCAGGTAGACGGTTCGCCGGTCAGAAGTGAACGGAAGATGAACAAGCGCGGCCGACGGGGTGGCCATGGGCTGAGGGCCGGTTGTCCGATAGGTGAACTGCCGGCCTGCTATCGCCATTTATCCGACTTGCCGGGACGGCTGTTATCCCGCCGATGCGCTGCCGTTACCGCGCAGTGACCGCCCGGGAGCCCTCAGCCGAGGCCGTCGACGGCCGCCCGCACCCGGATCCGCAGCTCCTCCGGCAGCGCCGCGTAGCCCTGCCGGGCGATCGACCGCTGCCCGTCCTCGCTGGCGGCGTAGCCGAGGAAGCCCTTCACCAGAGCCGTCTTGTCGGCGGAACGCCCCCGGTCGCAGACGACCTCCGAGGTGATCAGCACGATCGGGTACGCGGCCGGGTCCGTCGGGGTGGGGTCCACCCGCACCGCCAGGCCGCTGGGCGGCACCTGGACGCTGCGTACCGCCGCCTCGCCGGACGGTAGAACGAACCGGTCCGCGCCGGTGCGTACCGCGGCGACCGCCAGCCCCCGCGGCCGGGCGTACGAGAGTTCCAGGTAGCCGATCGCCCCCTCGGTGTGGTGGACCGCGCTCGCGACCCGCTCCGAGCCGGCCGCGCCGGTGCCGTCCGGCGCCCGCCAGTCCCGCTCGGAGCCGAAGGGCCAGTCCGGCCCGGCGCTCGCGGTGAGGTAGCTGGTGAAGGTCTCCGTGGTGCCGGAGGAGTCCTGCCGGTGCACGGCGCGGACCCGGGTGGGCGGCAGCGCGACACCCGGGTTGTCCGCCTGGATCGCCGGATCGTCCCAGCGCCGGATCGCGCCACCGAAGACCTTCGCCAGCGTGGCCGGGCTCAGCCGCAGCTCGGGCACGCCGCCCAGGCGGTACGCCACCGCGACCGGCCCGACGACCATCGGCACGCTCACCGCCCGGCCACCCGAGCAGCGCGCGTCCGCCTGGGCCTGCTCCATCGCCTTCAGCGGGGAGTCCGTCCCCACCAGGTCGACCGTGCCGCCGAGGAAGGCCCGGATGCCCGTCCCCGAGCCGGACGGGTCGTAGTTGACCGTGGCGCCGGGGCAGGAGCGCTGGTAGTCGTTGCGCCACAGGTCCATCGCGTTGCGCTGGGCGGACGAGCCCTGGGCGTCGAGCGTGCCGGGTACGCACAGCCGGGCGGGCACCGGCCCGCCATCGGACCGGGCTGGGTCACCGCACCCGGCGACCAGGAGCAGCGCGCCGAGGCCGGCTGCCACCCGACCGCCGCGCACGCCGGCTCAGCCCAGCTGGTAGTTGACGTGCCCGCACCAGCGGGCGAAACCGATCCGCTCGTAGAGCGCCACCGCGCTGGTGTTCGACTCGTCGACGTAGAGCATCACCCGGTCCAGCCCGCGCGCGTCCCGCAGGTGGGCCAGGCCGGCGGTGGTCAGCGCCCGGCCGAGCCCACCGCCGTGCGCCGCCGGGTCCACCCCGAGCACGTAGACCTCGCCGATCCGGGCCGAGCCGGGACGTTCGTGCACCTTGGTCCAGTGGAAGCCGAGCAGTCGACCGCTGGCCTCCTCGGCGGCGAGCAGGAAACCGGCCGGGTCGAACCACGGTTCGGCCAGCCGGGCGCGCAGGTCGGCCGGGGTCCACCGGCCCTGCTCAGGGTGCGCGGCGAAGGCGCGGGTGTTCAGGGCGAGCCAGGCCTCGTCGTCCGCGCCGGGGCGGAAGGCGCGCAGCCCGACGCCGTCCGGCAGCCGGGGCGCGGGCAACGCGGCGGCCAGCGAGCGGCGCAGTTGCCAGAGCACCCGGGCGCGGGTGAAACCCAGGTCGACGGCGAGCGCCGCGGCGGAGGGGTGGTCCCCGTGTGCCCAGGCCCGCACCGGCCCGGACGCCGCCGCCAGCACGCCCCGGGCCAGCGCCCGGCCGGTGCCCCGCCGCCGGTACGCCGGATGGACCGCCAGCTCCGCGCCGACGCCGGCCGCCGGGTCGGAGGTGTCCACGTGGGCGTACCCGGTCAGGGTGCCGTCGATGGCGCGGGCGGTCAGGTGCACGGCCGGCGCTTCCGGGTCCCGCAGCCGCAGCAGCGTGTGCTCGTCGAACGGGTCCGCGCCGTCGGCGTCGCCGGCGAGGCGGGCCAGCGCCAGGGCCTCGGCCACCTCGGCCGGGGCGAGTCGGTCGGCCCGGGCCACCCGGTCGGTCGTCGGTTCCGCGCTGCTCACCCCGTCACCGTAGCCCCATCGGCGCGGGGGCTCAGGTGGTGCCGTCGACCGGCAGTGCCTCCAGGCGGAAGCGGCTGGTCAGGTCGGGCAGGATGTGACGCAGCGCGTCGACCGTCCCCTGCCGGTCCCCGCCGGCGTCGTGCAGCAGCACGATCGAGCCGGGCCCGACGCCCTGGGTGACCTGGGTGGCGATCCGGGCGGCGCCGGGCGTCTCCCAGTCCGCCGGGTCCACGTTCCAGTGCAGCGAAATCATCCCCAGCGCCTTGGCGACCGACACGACCGGGTACGTCCAGGCGCCGCCGGGCTGCCGGTACCAGGCGATGGGGGCGTCGGGCACGGCGTCGTGGATCGCCTGGTTGGTCCGCAGCAGGTCGGCGCGGATCGTGGCGGGAGAGCGCTGGCCCAGCTGCACGTCGTGCTGCCAGGAGTGGTTGCACAGGGTGTGCCCGTCGGCCGCGATCGCCTGGATCAGGTCCGGGTGAGCCTGCGCGTTCTCGCCGACCACGCAGAAGGTGGCCCGGACGTGGAACTCGCGGAGGATCTCCAGCACCTGCGGGGTGTACGCCGGGTCCGGCCCGTCGTCGAAGGTGAGCGCCACCTCGGAGGAGCCGGTGGTCACCCGGCTGCCGAACAGGCCGTCGTCCGGGTTCTCGGTCGGGTGACGGGCGTCGGGCTCCTGGCCGGCCTCGGCGCGGCCCGACGGGGCGTCCGTGGGGATGCCGGACCCGGGCGACTGGTCGCCGTACTCGGTGTCGTGGATGCTGGCCGTGACGCCGGCTCGGGATCGGGGCTGGTCGGGGATCAGGCTCCGGCCGAGCGCGTACGCGGAGCCGAGCAGGGCGGCCAGCACGAGGACGACGATGCCCACGGCGCGGCCGGTGCTCCGGGGGCCCATCACTGCCACCGCCGGTGTGGACCGTGGGCCGGTCCCCTCGTCGCCCCCGTGGTCAGTGCCCACACCGCCGCCCCTCTCGCCGCCAACTCGCCCTGAGAATAGGACCGGCAAGAAGGGCAAAAGGGGCGGATCGGAAACAGTGCTCCGGACGGGTGGAACCGCGACGGTCGCGGCTCAAATGGGCGATGCGGCCCGATCGTACCGACCGGTGATCAGGCGTGCTCCGCCCGGACCGGCCGCGGGGCGTGCTCCGCCTCCGGCAGGGACCGCGACGGCGGAACCACGAACTTGTAGCCCACCTGGCGGACCGTGCCGATCATCGACTCGTACTCCGAGCCGAGCTTGGCCCGCAGCCGCCGGACGTGCACGTCCACCGTCCGGGTGCCGCCGAAGTAGTCGTACCCCCAGACCTCGCGGAGCAGCTGGTCCCGGGTGAAGACCCGGCCCGGGTGCTGGGCCAGGAACTTCAGCAGCTCGAACTCCTTGTAGGTGAGGTCGAGTGGCCGGCCCTTGAGCTTGGCCGCGTAGGTGTCCGGGTCGATGGTCAGCTCGCCGGCCCGGATCGAGCCGCCGGCGCCGGCGGTGGCGTTGCTGAGCCGGCCGACCGCGAGGCGCAACCGGGCCTCCACCTCGGCCGGGCCGGCGCTGGCCAGGATGACGTCGTCCACGCCCCAGTCGGCGTTCAACGCGATCAGCCCCGCCTCGGTCACCACCGCCACCAGCGGCACGCCGAGGCCGGTGGCGTGCAGCATCCGGCAGGTCGCCCGCGCCTCGCTGAGCTCGGACCGCGCGTCCACCAGCACCGCGTCCGGGCTCGGACCGGCGACCAGGGTGCGGACGTCGCGGGGCGCGGTGCGGACCGAGTGCGGCAGCAGGTCGAGCGCCGGCAGCACTGCCGATGGTTCACCTGCGCGCGCGGTCACCAGCAACAGGATCTCCACACGATCACCTCCGTCCGGCGGCGGCGAAGCCGCGCGCGACCAGCGGCAGCCCGGAGGGCGTGGCGCTGCGAAACAGCGTGGGTCCCGGCGTCGCTGACGGGCGGGTAACGGCTTGAGCGTAACTGATGGCCCAGGTGAGCCCAGCTCGTCCTTTCCTGTTTGTCGGATCTGCCCATGATCGCGCCGCAGGTTTTAACGTTGCCGAAACCGTGACCTCCGCCGGAGCCACCTGGTCTGGCACGATCGGGGCGTGTTTCCCTCCAGCTCGCCCGAGACCGGCCGTGACCCGTGGCCCGACGACGCCCGTTCGGGGCAGGTCGGCCCCGCCCGTGGCCTCCCGCCCGGTCCGCGTACCGGGCCGACCGACGACGGTGAGCCGCGGCGGGAGCGCGGGCCGCGCCGGGCCCGCAAGGGCGGCGCGCCCCGCCGGCCCGACGACGAGGCGGCGGAGCCGGAGGCGGAGGTCGTCGAGCCGGTCGACGTGCGCAAGCCGCTCTCGCTGACCGTCGCGGGCTTCGCCGCGCTGCTCGGGGTGGGCCTGGTGCTCGGCGCCCAGACCGCCGGGCCGGGGCACCGGCTGCCCTTCGCCTTCATCGTCTTCGGCGTGCAGCTGCTCTTCGTCCTCGCCTGGACGATGGCCATGCGCCCGCCCGCCCTGCTGCTGGTCGCGGTGGTCAGCGCCGCCGTCGCCGGCGCGGCGGACGTCGCCGCGGTGCAGTCGGACATCGCCGGCCTCGCGCCGCTCGGCTACGTCGCGGCGGGCGGCTTCCTGCTCGGCGTGCTGGGTCAGCTCGTCCGCCGGGTGGACCGGATCCGGGTCACCGACTCGCTCGGCACCACCCTGCTCATCGTGGTCGGGGTGGTCGCGTTCGCCACCCTGATCACGCTCAGCCGGATTCCGGCCGGCACCCAGGCGATCACCGTCTGTCTGGCCGCCACCGGCGTCGCGCTCACCGTCGCCCGGCTCACCGACGCCGTGCTGCCCTGGCCCCGGCTCGCTCCGCAGGTGCCACGGGGCGCGGCCGGCGTGGTGGCCGGGGCGATGATCGGCACCCTGACCAGCGCGGTGCTCGGCAGCTACCTGGTCGGCTTCACCCCGACCAGCGCCGCGCTGATCGGCCTGGTCACCGCCGCCACCGCCGTGCTGGCCGACCTCGCCGTCGGGTACGCCGAGGCGGGCCGCCTGATGGCCGGCGAGCCGCCGACGCTGTGGATCGCCCGGCACATGCAGGGTCCGCTGGGCGGGTTCGCGCTCGCCGCGCCGGCCGCGTACGCCATGTGCGTGCTCTTCCTCTGACCTACGGTTGAGCGTCACGCCGCTCGGGTACCAACGGTGCGCCGCACCGGTGGCGCGGTGGACACGGACGTCGCGGGACAGCGACGGCGACGGACGAGGAGGCGGCGTGGCAGAGGCGTACCCCGCGTACGAGGAGCGTCCCCGGCGGCGGGGGCGCAAGGTGCTGGTCACGCTGGTCGTCCTTTTGCTGCTCCTGGTCGGGCTGCTGGTCGTGGCCGACCGGGTGGCGGCCGGGGTGGCCGAGCGCGCCATCGCCGACCAGGTGAAGCAGGAGGTCGCCAAGCAGGACGCCCAGTCCGCCCCGCCCAAGGTCGACGTCGGCGGCTTCCCGTTCCTGACCCAGGTGCTCGACGGCCGCTACGAGCGGATCTCCATCGTGCTGACCGACGTGCGAGGTTCGGTCGAGGGCAACGCGGTGAGCGTGCCCCGGTTGGACGTGGACGCCCGGAACGTGCGGGCCTCGCTGGACACCCTCCGCTCCGGCAGCGGCGACGTGGTCGCCGAGAAGGTCGACGGCACCGGCACCGTCACCTACGACAGCCTGGCCGCCCTGCTGGACCGCCCCGGTCTGAAGCTCGGCGAGCAGAACGGCAAGCTCGCCGTGACCGCCCCGGTGGACATCCTCGGGCAGAAGCTCACCGTCACCGGCACCGCCGACGTGACCGTGGCCGAGGGCAACAAGGTCGCGCTGCGCTTCAACGACCTGACCGCCGAGGGGCTGCCGGCGGTGCCGCTGGCCCGGACGCTGCTGAGCAACTACGCCAAGGGCATCTCGATCGACGTGCCCCTGCCCGAGCTGCCGTTCCAGCTCAACGTCCGCAAGGTCGAGCCCAGGCCGGAGGGGCTGGTGGTGACCGCCGACGCGGCGAACGTACCGATCAACTCGGCCCGCTGACCGGGCAACCGAACGACGGCCCGGCCGCCCGGTCGGGCCGTCGTCGTGTCCCGCATGCTGGTCGGACCGGTGGCGCTCTCGGAGACGGCTGCTAGGCTCCCTGCTCATGGGGACGCACCTCACCAAACGGCGCGCGGTCGACCTGTGCCGCGTGGCCACCTGCCTGTGTCGCTCCGTCATCTGACGGCGGGGCTGTCTCCGGCCGCCTAGCGGCCAACCGGCTTCAGGGTCTCTCCACCCTCCGGTGCTCTTTCCCACCGCACGCCCGGCAGCGGCGCCGTCGCACGAACCCGTGATCCGTTCCTCTATGGGTCCCGCGCGTGGTGCGACAATCACCGATTTCGATCCCGCGCAGGCTCACCATCCATCCTCACCAGGGAGTGATTCGATGAGTCGCGACACCGCACTCGTCTCGGCCGAGTGGGCCGAGAAGAACATCGACGCCCCGGGCGTCGTCTTCGTCGAGGTCGACGAGGACACCTCGGCCTACGACACCGGCCACCTCGCCGGCGCGATCAAGCTCGACTGGAAGAACGACCTTCAGGACCCGGTGCGCCGGGATTTCGTCAACAAGGCCCAGTTCGAGGCGCTGCTCTCCGAGCGGGGCATCAGCAACGACGACACCGTCATCCTGTACGGCGGCAACAACAACTGGTTCGCCGCGTACGCGTACTGGTACTTCACGCTCTACGGCCACCGGAACGTGAAGCTGATCGACGGCGGTCGCAAGAAGTGGGAGCTGGACGGTCGCCCGCTGGTCACCGACGCCGTCTCCCGCCCGGCCACCCGGTACGTGGCCCAGGAGCAGGACAGCTCGATCCGCGCCTTCCGGGACGAGGTCGTCGCGGCGATCGGCAGCAGGAACCTGGTCGACGTGCGCTCCCCCGACGAGTACGGCGGTCGGCTGCTCGCCCCGGCCCACCTGCCTCAGGAGCAGGCACAGCGGGCCGGCCACGTCCCCACCGCGGTCAACGTCCCCTGGTCCAAGGCGGCCAACGAGGACGGCACCTTCAAGTCCGACGACCAGCTGCGTTCGATCTACGCCGCCGCGGGGCTGGACGACAGCAAGGACGTCATCGCGTACTGCCGGATCGGTGAGCGCTCCTCGCACACCTGGTTCGTGCTCAAGGAACTGCTCGGCCACCAGAACGTGAAGAACTACGACGGCTCGTGGGTCGAGTACGGCTCGCTGGTCGGCGTGCCGGTGGCGCTCGGCGACACTCCTGGGGAGGCCTGAGATGACTGCTCCCACCGCCCCTACCGCCGCGGGTTGCGCCGCTCCTGACCAGGCCGCGCCGCTGCCGGCCAGCCTGGACCTGGAGAAGGAAACCGTCATCACCGGTGTCGTCCGCTCCGACGCGGGCGAGATCGTGCCGGGCGCGTACGTCCGGCTGCTCGACTCGACCGGTGAGTTCACCGCCGAGGTGGTCACCTCCCCGGGCGGGCAGTTCCGGTTCTTCGCCGCGCCGGGCAGCTGGACGCTGCGGGCGCTGTCCCGGCACGGCAACGGCGACACCGCCGTGACCGCCGGACGGGGCATCAACGAGGTCTCCGTGACCGTCGCCTGACCCACGCTCTGATCGGCCCGGGGCCGGTCACCCCACCCGGGGTGACCGGCCCCGGTCGTCTGCCCGGCCTCCGTCGCAGGGGGCGGCCGGCCCGACGGCGGGCGCGTGACACGATGGGCGGGTGAGCGGTGCTGTCCAGGCGGGGTGGGCCCCGCCGAGTGGTCCTACCGAGCCGGCGCCCACCCGAGGGTGGCCGCGCTGGCTGCTGGCGGCCACCGTGCTCTGGGCGGTGCTGCTGGGCGCGCTGACCTGGTGGTCCGTGCGGCACGACCCGCCGACCGTGCGCGAGCAGCGCAGCCTCTCCCTGGCCGTACCGGTGGTCGACCGGGCGGTCGGCCGCCTCGTCGCCGCCACCGGAGACGGGGCCTGGCGGTTGGCCGCGCCCCGGTTCGACCGGGGCTGTCGGGTCACCCCGATGGACGACGGCGCGTCGCTGGCCCGGGACCTGGACGTGGTGGCGGCCGAGGGCGGGGAACGGGCGCTGCTGGAGGCGGTCGCCGGACGGCTCCCGGCGGACTGGCGCGCCGGCGTCCACCTCGGCTCCGACGGTCCCCGGCTGCGGGCCGACGCCGGTGAGTTCGTCGCGGTGCACGGCCGGGTGGTCACCCCCGGCCGGGTCCGGCTGACCGTGGACAGCGGCTGCCGCCCGGACGACGTCGAATACGGGACGCTCCTTCCCGGCTACGACGGCGAGCCGGCCCTGGACGAGGCGCTGCGCGCGCTCGACCGCCCGGCGGGCACCCCGGAACAGGTCGTCGCGCCCTGCCCCGGCGGCGGGCTCGCCAGGACCGCCTGGGTCGCCGCCGGTTCCGCGCCGGCATCGCTGGCGGGGCTGAAGCCGCTGGCCGCCGGCGGCGCGGTGGTCGACACCCCCGAGGTGTACGCCTACCGGCGCGGCACGGCCGTCGTCCTGGCCGACGCGACCGGCGAGCAGGTCCGGGTCTCCGCCTCCACCGGCTGCTGATCCCCCTCGGCGGCCCGGTCGGCGCTGCTCTTCCACGTGGGTGCCGGCGCGGTCAGCGGTCGTGCCGGCTGTCGTGCGGGGTGCGGCTGCGGCCGAGGGCGTCCACCAGGCCCCACCGGCCGGGGATGTCGAGCAGCTCCACCCGGCCCATGCCCTTCGGCACCGCCGGGTCGATGATCAGGTGCTCGCCCTGGGGTTCCAGCCCGAGCATCACCCGCAGCAGCAGCAGGGGCGTCCCCGCCGACCAGGCCTGCGGACTGCACGCCGTGGGGTACTGCACCGGGTACTCGGTGAGCTGGCGGTCGTAGCCGGCGAACGCCTCCGGGAGCCGTCCGTTGAAGTACCGGGAGGCGCTGAGCATGCTCTCGCAGATGCGTCCGGCCTCCTCGCGGAAGCCGTACCGGGCGAGGCCCCAGGCGATGAAGGCGTTGTCGAACGGCCAGACCGTCCCGACGTGGTAGCCGACCGGGTTGTACCGCCCCTGGTCGCTGGCGAGCGTGCGTACCCCCCAGCCGGAGAAGAGCCGGGGGTCGAGCAGGTGTCGGGCGATCCGCTCGGCCCGGGGCTCCTCCACGATGCCGCTCCACAGCAGGTGCCCGATGTTGGAGGAGAGCGCGTCCACGTGCCGCCCCTCCGGGTCGAGGGCGAGCGCGAAGTACTCGCGCTCGGGGATCCAGAAGTCCCGGTTGAAGCGCTCCTTGAGGTCGGCGGCCTCGCGTTCCAGCCGCTCGGCGTAGGCGGGGTCGTTCCAGAACTGCCGGGCCATCCGGGCGCCGCGCAGCTTCGCGTCGTACGCGTACCCCTGGAGCTCACAGGTGGCCCGAGGGAAGCCCGGCAGCCGGCCGTCGGAGTAGGAGATCGAGTCCCACGAGTCCTTCCAGCACTGGTTCTGCAGGCCCGTGTCCGGGTTGCGGGTGCGGTACCAGAGGTAGCCCGTGCCGAGCAGGTCGCCGTAGCTGTCGATCCACGCCAGCGCCGCCCGGACCGGGAACTCCAGCTTCCGCACCAGGTCGGCGTCGCCGGTCCACCGCTCGTACTCGTCGAGCAGGATCACGAAGAGCGGGGTGGAGTCGGCGGAACCGTAGTAGGGCGAGTGCGGCTGCTCCTCGAAGCCGGCCGTCTCGCCGTAGCGCAGCTCGTGCAGGATCTTGCCCGGCTCCTCGTCGCGGAAGTCGTCCAGGCGGTGACCCTGCAACCCGGCCAGCAGCATGATGGTCGGCGGTATCAGCTCGGGCAGGAACGGCAGCGCCTGGAGCGAGGTGAGGATGCTGTCCCGGCCGAAGATGGTCATGAACCAGGGCAGACCCGCCGCCATCAGCCGTGCGCCGAGGGTGATCGACTCGTAGCGCAGCGAGGCGAGGTCGGTGAGGCTCTGCCGGTACGCGGTGGCCAGCGGCTCGCAGTCGCAGCCCAGTTTGGGCGCGCTGTCGACCAGCTCCTGCTGCTCCGCCAGGATGGCGGCGGGGCCGCGGCTGCCGCGCACCGGGGTGGTCGCGCGGAAGTCCTCCCCGCGGGCGCCGTAGATCAACGCCGCCACGTGCAGCCGGGTACTCCACTCGGCGTGCGGGCCGACGAGGATCGTCCAGGTCATCCCGCCCTGGTCCACCTCGGCGGGGGCGGTGCTGGTGATCACGGTCTCCCGGTGGAACGCCTCCCGCCGGTAGGTCAGCCGCAGTTCGTTCTCGGCGACCGTGGCGATGGTCCGGCCCACCTTGGTCCGCTTGTGTTTGATCTCGAAGAGGTCGGCGAAGTCGGAGCCCATCTCCAGCCGGAGGTTGAACCGCATCTCCCGCTCGGAGTGGTTGAGCACGGTGAGTTCCTCGCCGAGGCTGCCGCCGATGGCCCGCCTGCGGATCACCGACACCTTGGCGTCGAGGTAGTGCGTCGGCTCGCCGGGGACCAGGAAGTACCGCGTCCGGTAGGACTGCGAGTCGTCGATCGACAGGGCGTGCAGCCGCTCCTCGTCGAGGGTCAGCAGCCAGGTGGAGAGGAAGCGGGTGTCGAACGAGAAGAGCCCGGTGGGGAAGTCGAACGACGGCTCGATGTCGCCGCGGCGGTCGCAGACGACGAAGGTGTTGCCGTCGAGGATGCTGACCAACTGCCTCATCCCGACCGGCCGACCTGCTCACGGGCGGTGTCCCGGGGATCCCGGGCCCCGGGCGGGTCGGGGAGGAACCGGCGGAAGGCGAGAAAGAGCGCGGAGTTGCCCCCGAAGGTGCACTCATTGCGCAGGACCGCGGATACGGCCTCGGCCCGGCCGGTGACCAACCGCTCGAAGAGGTCCGCGCTGCTGTTCCAGATGGCGTCCGCGGGGCCGCGGGCCCGGTTGACGATGACTTTGCCGGGGCTCATCTGGACCAGCCAGTGGTCGGTGCGGTTGTCGGTGGTGAGGTCGATCTGGATCGTCCCGGTGAACGGGGTGCGCAGCACCGCCGGGGCGCGCGCCGGCAGCGATGCGAAGAACTCCTCTATCGCCTCGTTCACATCCGAATGGTAGGCAGTGAACCGACAAGTCGGGACGGTATTGGTACTCCACGCAGATCGGACAGGACGTCCGGGTCGGTCAATAGACCAGTGCCTGGGCCCCTTCCGTCATCGCCTCCTCGACGAAGACGGCCGCGCCCGCGATGCGTACGCCGGGCAGCACGTCGCCCGGGCCGATGTCCCGCCGGGCGGCGCACTGGGTGCAGGCGGTGACCCGGCCGGTGGTGAGGATGACGTGCAGCAGTTCGGCCAGGGGCGCCGAGTGCGGCAGCTCGAACTGCTCCGCCCGACCGGGGAGGGCGAACCAGGTCGACTCGCCGGTCAGCCAGAGCGACACCTCCACCCCGGCTGCGGCGGCGGTGGCGGCGACCGTGAAGGCCTGGGCGCACCGCTCCGGTGCGTCCGCACCGGCGGTGGCCTTGACGACGAGAGTGCGGGCCATGACGCCCAGCATAGGATGACCATGATGGTTACCGAGATCGGGTTCGTCAGCCTGCTGGTCGCGGGCCTCGGCGCGCTCGCCGGTGGCCTGGTCTACCTTGCCGTACGCATTTCGAGAGGACGTTGGTGAGCGCGAGGAGTGAGCCGGGTTTGCGAGCCCCGCAGTCGCGAACGGAGATGGCCCGGTGAGCGCGAGGAGTGAGCCGGGTCTGCGAGCCCCGCAGTCGCGAACGGAGATGGCCCGGTGAGCGCGAGGAGTGAGCCGGGTTTGCGAGCCCCGCAGTCGCGAACGAAGGAAAGCGGAGGTAACCGGTGAGCGCGAACCCGTCGGACGAGAACCCGCTGCAGCCGCCGTGGCTGAACGCGCCGCCGGTCGAGGAGTACCCGTACGAGGAGAGCCACGACCTGCGGGTCGGCCCGAAGCTGCACCCGGCGCTCGACGGCCTGCTGCCGTACGTCGGGGTGTGGCGGGGGCGCGGCCGGGGCGGCTTCCCCACCATCGAGGACTTCGACTTCGCCCAGGAGATCCGGATCAGCCACGACGGCCGGCCGTTCCTGCTCTACGAGTCGCGGGCGTGGATCCTCGACGAGCAGAGCCGGCCGGTGCGGCCCGCCGGGCGTGAGGTCGGCTGGTGGCGTCCGGTGCTCAGTGGCGACCGGGCCACCGACGAACTGGAGGCGCTGATGATGAGCCCCACCGGGATCATGGAGCTCTACATCGGCAAGCGCACCGGCACCCAGATCGAGTTCGCCACCGACGCGGTCGTGCGGACCTCCACCGCCAAGGAGGTCACCGCCGGCGCCCGACTCTTCGGCATCGTCGAGGGCGCGCTGCTCTACGCCCAGGAGATGGCCGGCATGGGCCACCCCCTCTCGCCGCACCTCTCCGCCCGCCTCATCCGCGTGGCCGGCTGACCCACCCTCCGGCACTCCCCACCCCGGACCCGCGGTGATCGACAGCTCCGCGTCCCCGAACCGGGATGCGGTCAGGGAACGGGGTGGGCCAGGAGGGCCTGGAGGGCCGGGGTGTGCGGGGAGCGGGGGAGGCGCGTGGCGTCGAGGCTGCGGAACTCCGCCAGGCCGCGGACCGACGAGGTGAACCAGACGCCGTCGGCCTCGACCAGCCGCTGCGGCGTGGCCATCCGCTCGGCGGCGGCGAAGCCCAACTCCCCGGCGTGGGCGAGCAGCCAGGCGCAGGTGGCGCCGGGAAGGATGCCCGTCGCGGCGGCCGGGACGGTGCAGAGCGTCCCGCCCTCCAGCCACACCACGTTCGCGCTCGGCCCCTCCAGCACGTACCCGTCCGTGGAGATCCAGAGCACGTCGTCCACGCCGGTGCGGGCGGCCCAGCGCCGGGCGGCGCTGCTCACCCCGTACGAGGTGGACTTGACGCCGGTGGGGAGCCAGCCCAGCTCCGGCCGGGCCGCCGCGGCCACCCCGAGGGGCAGGGTGGCCACGCCGACACCGTCGAGCCGGGCCCGTCGGGCGGACGGCGGGACCTCGCCCAGGGTGGCGTAGACGGTCGGCGGGCCACCGCCCTCCGGGCCCCGGGTGCAGACCAGCCGCAGCGCCCCCTCCACCTCCGCCGGCCAGCCGGCGGCCACGCTCTCCAGCAGCTCGACCAGGGCGTCCTCGGCGGGCAGCGCCACCTCCACGGCGGCGGCGCCGGCCCGCAGCCGGGCCAGGTGCGCCGCGCGCAGCCAGGGCCGCCCGCCCCGCAGGTGCATGGTCTCGAAGAGGCCGTCGCCGTGCAGCACGCCGAGGTCGTCGCCGCGCAGCACCGGCTGCCCATCGGGTACGACGCCCCGGCCCAGCACGGCGACCCTGGTTGCCTCCATGACCGTCGAGCCTAGACAGTGGCCGGGGCGCCGGGTCGCGCTCGCCTGCCCGGGTCAGCCCCGCGCGGCGGCCAGTTCGGCGTTGGCCCGCTCAGTGACCAGGGTCAGCACGCGGGCGGCGACGGCCAGGTCGGCGGCGGGGATGTCCGCGTACACCCGGCCGGCGATGCCGGCACTGATCTCGGCGATCCGCCGCTGCCGGGCCCGGCCGGCGTCGGTCAGGCCCACCTGAACTTCCTCGGCGGGCAGCACCCGCACCAGGCCCGCCTCGGCCAACTCGGCGATCGTCGCCAGCACCGCCGCCGCGTCGACCTTCAGGGTGCTGGTCATCCGGTCGACCAGTCGGGAGCGGTCGAGCGTCCCGCCGGCGTTGGCGACGGCGTTGAGGGCCAGGGCCTGCGGGAAGGACGTGCCGGTCGGGGCCAGCTCGCGCTCGAGGACCGCCCGGGTGGCGTAGTGGGCCAAGCCGACGACCTGGCCGTTGAGGGTGGGACTGGTCGACATCGGTGGCTCCTTCGTTCGCTCCACGGTTTCGATACTCAGAGCATATTGAAACGCAGTTTCATTTGGCAACGGGTTTCTAAGGGTGTCGGGTCTCTTCGCGATCGGGATGCGGCTAGATTGCGGCCATGACCGCCGACTCCTCGACGTCCGACCGGGCCTTGCCGCTGCGGGAGCGCAAGAAGCTGCGGACCCGGCGCGCGCTCGCCGATGCCGCGCTGCGCTTGTTCACCGAGCGGGGCTTCGAGGCCACCACGGTGGAGGAGCTGGTCGACGCGGTGGAGGTGTCCCGGAGCAGCTTCTTCCGGATCTTCCCGGCCAAGGAGGCCGCCGCCATCGAGGCGGAGGCGGAGCTCTGGTCGGCCTACCTGGCCGCCCTGGAGCGGCGCGCCCTGTCCGGCCTCGTGCTCACCGAGCTGAGCGACCTGCTGGGCGAGGTGGTCACCGGGCTCGGGGCCGACTGGGCGGACCGCTACGTCGCCACCCGGCGGCTCGTGCTGACCTCGCCCGCCCTGCTGGCCTACGCCGCCCACTACCGCGCCGAGGTCGAGCAGCGGATCACCGACCGGCTGGCCGGCAAGCTCGCGCTGCCGCCCGGGGACCTCCGGCCCCAGGTCCTCGCCGAGGTCACCACCACCGCCTGGCGCCTGGCCGCCCGGGCCTGGGTGCACGGCGGCGGTCAGGGCGGGCTGCCGACTCTCGTCGAGCGGGTCGCGCGCGCCTTCCGGGCCATCCCGGCGAGCCTGGAGCTTTCCGCGCCGGAACGACCGGCCGGGGCCGAACTATGATCGGACGGTGTCCGAATCCTCCCTCGCGGAAATGCTCCGCTCCCGTGGGCTGCGGCTGACGGCGCAGCGGCAGCTGGTGCTCCAGGCCGTGCTGGACCTCGGGCACGCCACGCCGGAGCAGGTGCACACGGCGGTCCGGGAGGTCGCCGCGGGCGTCAACATCACCACCATCTACCGGACCCTGGAGCTGCTGGAGCGGCTCGGGCTGGTGACCCACACCCACCTGTCGCACGGGTCGCCGACCTATCACGCGGCGGGTGAGCACCAGCACGTGCACCTGGTCTGCCGCGAGTGCGGGGCGATCGACGAGATGGATCCCGAGCTGCTCCGTCCCCTCGCCGACCAGCTCGTGGCCGAGCGCGGGTTCCGGGTCGACATCGGGCACGTGGCGCTCTTCGGCGTCTGCGGCCACTGCGAGGACGGGGAACCGAAATGATCGACATTGCGGGAGCGGTGGCCGTCGAGGCCATCGACGAGGCCAGTCGCGACCAGCCGGAGCCGGCGCACCGCGCCGCCGGGGTCCGGGGCGTCGCCGCGCACTACGGGGACCCGATGCGCGAGCAGCGCACCCTGGCCACCGGGGTCGGCCTGGTCGACCGGTCGCACCGCGGGGTGGTCGCGGTGCCCGGCGAGGAGCGGATCGGCTGGCTGCACACGCTGACCAGCCAGCACCTCAACGCGCTGAAGCCCTGGCAGGGCACCGAGCTGCTGGTGCTCAGCCCGCACGGGCACGTGGAGCAGCACGCGATGGTCGCCGAGGACGGCGAGACCACCTGGCTCGACACCGAGCCGGGCGCCACCGAGGGGCTGCTGTCGTACCTGGAGAAGATGCGGTTCTTCAGCCGGGTCGAGCCGCGCGACGCCACCGCCGACCACGCGCTGCTCTCGCTGGTCGGTCCGGAGGCGGTCGCGGCCGTCGCGGCGCTCGGCGTCACCGGGCTGGCCGACCCCGACGTGGTCGCGGTGCCGGGTCCGAAGTTCCGCTCCGACGAGCTGCCGTCCCGGCCCACCGTCGTGTACGACGTGCGGCCGCTGCCCGTCGGCGGCTGGGCCCGCCGGGGCCCGCTCGGCGTGGACCTGCTGGTGCCCCGGCCCGCCATGGATCAGGTCGTGGCTGAGCTGCGCGGAAACGGGGTGCCGGTGGCCGGGCTGTGGGCGTACGAGGCGGTGCGGGCGGCCGCCCGGCTGCCCCGGGTGGGGGTGGACACCGACCACCGGACCATCCCCGCCGAGGTGGGTCTGATCGCCCCGGCGGTGCACCTGAACAAGGGCTGCTACCGGGGGCAGGAGACGGTGGCCCGGGTGCACAACCTGGGCAAGCCGCCGCGCCGGCTCGTACTGCTGCACCTGGACGGGGTGACCACCGACCAGCCGCCGGCCGCCGGCACGCCGGTGATCCTGGACGGCCGGGCGGTCGGCTTCGTCGGCACCGCCGTGCACCACTACGAGCTGGGGCAGGTCGCCCTCGCCGTGGTCAAGCGCAACGTGGGGGACGACGCCCACCTGCTGGTGGGGGAGACCGCCGCGGCGATCGACCGGGAGTAAGGGTGCCGGGCCCGCGCCCGCGTTGCAGGAGGTCTTCCTTCCCGCCGGGCGTGGACCCGCCATTCTTCCGTCGTGCCCGGCTCCGGCCGTCGACCGGAGCCGGTCGGGGCGGCTAGGATCCCGGCATGAGCACAGGGACGTTGATCACGGTTGCCCCCACCGGCGCGGAGTCGGCCAAGGCGGAGGTGCCGGCGCTGCCGGTGACCCTCGACGAGCTGCTGCTGACCGCCAAGGAGTGCGAGGCGCTCGGCGCCGCCGTGATCCACGTCCACATCCGCGACGACGAGGCGCGGCCGACGCTGGACCAGGGCCGGCTGCGGGACACCGTGGCGGCGCTGCGGGAGAGCACCGACCTGATCGTGCAGCTCTCCTCCGGCGGCGCGGTGACCGACCCGGAGTCCGCCCGGCTCGCCGTGCTCGACGCCGGGCCGGACATGGCCTCCTGCACCATGGGCACGCTCAACTTCGGCGACGACGTCTTCCTCAACCGGTGGGAGTTCATCGTCGACCTGCACACCCGGATGCAGGAGCGCGGCATCGTCCCCGAGTACGAGATCTTCGACCTGGGCCACCTCACCGCCCTGCAGCGGCTGCTCGGCAAGTACGGGCTGCCGCACGGCGGCCACGTGCACGTCGACTTCGTGATGGGCGTGCCGGGCGGCATGCCGGGCACCACCCAGGCGCTGGTCGCTGCCCACCAGGCGCTGCGTGACCTGCCGGCGGGCACCACCTTCTCGGCCACCGGCATCGGGCGCAGCACCATCCCGGTGCTGCTGGCCTCGCTCTCGGCCGGCGGCCACCTGCGGGTCGGCATGGAGGACACGGTCACCTACGCCAAGGGCCAGCCGGTCGAGTCCAACATGCAGCTGGTCGCCCGGGCGGTCGGTTTCGCCCAGCTCGCCCAGCGTCCGCCGCTGACCACCGCCGAGGCCCGTACGCTGCTCGGCCTGTAAGGCCGGCTCCGCCGCCCACCCCTGTACGGCCACCGCCGACGTCCCTGGTCACCCGGCTGCCGAGCCCTGCGGGGGCGTCGGTACCGTCCACTTCGTGGGAAAGACGTACGAGGGCGGCGTGCCGCTCGTCGAGGTGGTCCGGTCCGGCTTCGTGGAGGGCGTGCACCGCGGCTCGGTGATGGTGCTCGACGCCGGTGGCGCACCGGTGGCCGGGGCGGGGGACGTCACCTCGCCGATCTTCCCGCGCTCGGCGAGCAAGCCGATGCAGGCGATCGGGATGCTGCGCGCCGGCCTACCGCTGACCGACCCGGCCGACGTGGCGCTGGTCTCCGCCAGCCACGCCGGCGAGGAGTTCCACCTGGCCCGGGTGGCGGCGCTGCTGGCCCGGGCCGGGCTGGACGGCTCGGCCCTGCACTGCCCGCCCGACCTGCCCGTCGGCGAGGCGGCCCGGGAGGCGGTGCTGCGCGCCGGCGGCGGGCCGACCCGGGTGCAGATGAACTGTTCCGGCAAGCACAGCGGCATGCTGCTGACCTGCGTGGCGGCCGGCTGGCCGCTGGACGGCTACTGGCGGCCGGAGCACCCCCTGCAGCAGCGGCTGACCGCCACCATCGAGGAGTTCACCGGCGAGGAGGTGGCGGCCGTCGGGGTGGACGGCTGTGGCGCGCCGGTGCTCGCCGTATCGCTGACCGGGCTGGCCGGGGCGTACCTGCGGCTGGTCTCCGCCGAGCCGGGGTCGGTGGAGCGGACCGTGTCCGACGCGATGCGGGCGTACCCAGAGCTGGTCGGCGGGACCGGGGCCGAGGACACCCGGCTGATGCGGGGCGTACCCGGGGCGTTGGCCAAGGTGGGCGCGGAGGGCGTGATCGCCGCGGCCGTGCCCGGCGTGGGCGCGGTCGCCCTCAAGATCGACGACGGCGCCGCGCGGGCCCGGATGCCGGTGCTGGTCTCCGCGCTGCGCCGGCTCGGCGTCGACGCTGCGGTGCTGACCGAGTACGCCGAGCTGCCGCTGCTCGGCGGCGGCCTGCCGGTCGGGGTGGTGCGGGCCGCCTGGTGACGCCCGGTCCGCGCCCCGCCGCCTGACGCGAGGGGTGCGTCGCGTCAGGCGCGGCCAGGACCGCTGACCCGCTGCGGCGTTCGCGCGGCGGTGGGTCGCTACGGACCGTGCTGTCGGTCCGACGGTGCACCCGGATGAGCTTCATTCCTGCCAGGCATGAATATGCCTGACAGGAATACGCCCTCGCGGACCCGCCGCCCGCCGGCGGGACAGCCCGCAGGCGACGCCCGTGCGGGCGGGTCGGGCGCGCTCAGCGCAGGAAGTCGCGCAGGGCGGCGTCGACCGCCTCCGGGCGCTCCAGCGGCAGCAGGTGGGCGGCGTCCGGCACGTCGGGCAGGCGCACCGCGCCGGGCACCTCGGCCGCGATCCGGTCGGCGAGCCGGGAGATGTCCGGGACGTCGGCCGCGCCGGCGGTGACCAGCACCGGCAGCCGCAGCTCACCGAGGCGCTCGATCGCCGGCGGGTCGAGGTCGTCGACCTCCACCGCGCTGAGCGCCTGCTCGGCGGCGAGCGCCCGCTGGTCCATCTCCTCGGCGAAGGCGACCAGGCCCGGGTCGACGTCCTCCGGGCGGCGGCCGGGGCCGACCACCCAGAACCGCACCTCGCCGGCCGCGCTCGCCGCGAAGTCCTCCGGGTCCACCTCGCCGACCAGCGTCTCCCAGAGCTGCTCGGCCTCCTCGGACCACTGGTTGCCGGCGACGGCCGAGTCGAAGAGCGCGAGGGCGGAGATCCGTTTCGGGTGCGCCAGCGCGGTGTCGATCGCCACCGCACCGCCGAACGAGCAGCCGACCAGGGCCGCCCGGTCGATGCCCAGCGCGTCCAGCACCGCGACCACGTCGTCGTGGTGGGCGAAGGACGCCGGCGGCAGTTCGGAGTCGCCGTAGCCGCGCAGGTCGAGCGCGATCACCCGGTGCCGTTCGGCGAGAGCGGGCGCCAGGTGCCGCCACATCCGCCGGTCCGCGATGCCGGCGTGGAGCAGGAGCACGGGGCTGCCGCTGCCCAGGTCGTCGTAGGCGAGCCGGGCACCGTTGATGTCGATCATCGTCACGCGTGCAAGCTACCAGCGGACACCGGGACCGCAACCGCCTATTGTTACCTTGCTAACTCTGGCTAGCGCTTTGCTTGCTGTAGTTAGCACCGCGGACTACCGTTGGGCTCATGGCCGCACCCAAGGATCTACCCGACGTCGGCGGATTCATCCGTGACCTGCGCCGGAACGCCAAGATCTCGCTGCGCCAGCTCGCCGAGCAGGCCGGGGTGAGCAACCCGTACCTGAGTCAGATCGAGCGTGGGCTGCGCAAGCCGAGCGCCGAGGTGCTTCAGCAGCTCGCCAGCGCGCTGCGGGTCTCCACCCCGGCGATGTACCTGCGCGCCGGGCTGCTCGACGACAAGGAGGGTCAGGGGGTGCTCGCGGCGATCGCCGTCGACCCCGACCTGACGATGGCGCAGAAGCAGTCGCTGACCCAGATCTACGAGACCTTCCGCCGGGAGAACGTCCGGCTCGCCGAGGCGACCGCCGCGGCCGGCCCGGAAACCACTCCGGCGGCGGAACCCAGCGCACCGGCCCAGCCGACCGAAGCGGCCGCCACCGCCACGCCGGCCGCGACCGGCCCCACCACCCCCGACGGCACCCCGACCGAGGCCGTCCTGGAATCGGTCGCCGTCACCGAGGCGGGCCCCGCGCCCGCCCCCGTCACCGCCGACAGCAAGGCCGCGGGAGCGGCCGAGGAGGAGAAGTCATGACCCAGCCGAAGACCAACCGCATTCCGGCCCCGCTCTACGCCGCCGCCGGCGCCGGCGAGCTGGCGTACCAGCAGCTCCGCAAGCTCCCGACCGTGGTGAGCGAGCTGGGCACCAAGGTCGTCGCCGACGGCACCAAGGTGGTCACCGAGATCGGCGGCAAGGCCGTCGTCACCGGCTTCGAGCTGCGCCAGAAGGCCACCGAGACCTTCAAGACCGCCAACCTGACGGCGACCGGTCTGCGCGAGAAGGCCGTCCCGGCCGACCTCGACCTGGACAAGCTGCGCGAGGCCGCCACCCGCAACGCCGCCGTGCTGCTGGTCGGTGCGCAGGCCGCCCAGGAGCGCGCGCTGGCCGCGTACGGCGCGCTGATCGCCCGCGGTGAGCGCGTCGTCGGTGCCGGCGTGCTGGGGGCCGCCGACACCGTCAACGCCGACATCGAGGCGACCGACGCCACCCTGCCGGCCGAGGTGAAGGACGAGGTCGCGACGGCCGCCACCGCCGCCCCGGTCGAGGCGGAGATCCCCACCCCGGCCGAGGTCGCCGACGTCGTCGAGGCCAAGCCGGCCACCGCGAAGACCACCCGGGCGCGGGCCGCCAAGCCGGCCGCCACCCCGTCGGCGAAGCTGCCGAAGGCCACCAAGCGGACCCGTCCGGCCGCCGAGTAACCATCGCAAACCGGTACGACCCCGGAAGCGTCCTGTGGGACGTTTCCGGGGTCGTCGGCATATGCTGGCCGGCATGGCCATCGCCGCGCCGATCTTCGTCTTCGATGTCGTCTTCGTGATCGACCGGATCCTGCTCGTGTTCGCGCTGATCGTGCAGGGTGTCGCCCTGGTGCACGCGATCACCCAGCGGTCCGACGCGTTTCCGGCGATCGGCACCCTGCCCAAGGGCGGCTGGATCGCCATCCTGGCGGTCTGTCTGGTGCTCACCCTGCTCGGCTTCGGCGCGCTCAGCATCTTCGGGCTGATCGGCATCGCGGCGGGCCTGATCTACCTGCTCGACGTCCGGGTCGGGCTGCGCGACCTGCACGACGGCAAAGGGTTCTGGTGAGAGATTTCCGCTGGCCCCCGCCGCCCGACGGCGGACCCCGCACCTGGGGGCCCGGCCCGGGCGCGCCGCGTACCGGCCGACCGGCCCTGCCCGAGCCGGAGACCGAGCTGGTCACCACGCCGCACGGCGTACGGCTGGAGCGGCTGGTCACCGGCGCCGGTGAGCCGGCCACCGTCTTCGCGCACGGGCTCGGCAACGGCATCGCCACCACCCGCCCGTTCGGTAGCGCGGTCACCGGCCGCAAGATCTTCTTCCAGTTCCGCGGGCACGGGCGCTCCGACGCGCCGCCCGGCCCGTGGAGCTACCTGGACCTCGCCCGCGACCTGCGGGCGGTCGCCGACCTCGGTGGCGCCACCCGGGCGTTCGGAGCCAGCCTCGGGGCCGGGGCGCTCTGCCGGCTGCTGCTGGAAAGCCCCGACCGCTTCGAGAAGCTGGTCTTCTTCCTACCCGCGGTGCTCGACGCCCCGCGCGGCCCGGTCGCCCGGCAACGGCTGACCGACCTGCTGGACGCGGTGGCCGACGGTGACGCCTCGGCCGTCGCCGACGTGGTCTCGCTGGAGGTGCCGGCGGCGGTGCGCAACACCCCGGCGGGCTGGGCGTACCTGCGGCAGCGGCTCGACCAGCTGCTCCGTGACGGGCTCGCCCCCGGGCTGGCCGACCTGCCGGAGCAGGCCCCGCTGCGGGACGTCTCCGCACTCGCCGCGGTGACCGCCCCGGCGCTGGTGATCGGCTGTGCCGGCGACGACCTGCACCCGGCGCACGTCGCCGAGGAGTTGGCCGCCGCGCTGCCGCACGCCACCCTGCACCTCTACGACCGCCCGGGTTTCGCCTGGACCGAACGCGCCGACCTGCGGGAGCGGATCTCGACGTTCCTCAACGGGTAGCGTCTGCTGTCATGGGCGTCACACACCACGGCCGTACCCACCGTCTCGACCTCGCCGACCCCACCCTGCGGGAGTGGGAGTGCACGGTGCTCGCCGCCGACGAGCAGGGCGTCGTGCTGGACCGGTCCGCGTTCTACCCGGGCGGCGGCGGCCAGCCGCCGGACCACGGCGTGCTGCTCTGGCAGGGCGTGCAGACCCGGATCGTCGGCACCCGCAAGGGTGACGACCTCTACCTGATCCCGGCTGAGGGAGATCCGGTGCCGCCGGTCGGCACCACGGTCACCGGCGCGGTGGAAGACGAGCGGCGGACCCGCCTGATGCGCACCCACTCCGGCCTGCACGTGCTCTGCGGCGTCGTGTTCCGCGACTTCGGCGCGCTGGTCACCGGCGGCAACATGGAGCCGGGGGAGGCCAGGATGGACTTCAACCTGCCCGAGGTGCCGCCGGACTTCAAGACCCGGATCGAGGAGCTGGTCAACGCCGAGGTGGCCGCCGACCGGTCGGTCGCCGTGCGGGTGCTGCCCCGGGTCGAGGCGCTGGCCCTGCCGGACATCATCCGTACCCAGTCCAACCTGATCCCGCCGGACGAGCAGGAGGTCCGGATCGTCGACATCGTCGGGCTGGACGTGCAGGCCGACGGCGGCACCCACGTCGCCTCGACCGCCCAGATCGGCAAGGTGCAGGTGGTCAAGGTGGAGAGCAAGGGCCGCGCCAACCGCCGGGTCCGCGTCCGACTGGCGGACTGAGCGGGGTGTGTCCCCGGCACCGGTGGACCGGTGCCGGGGACGACGGGTCAGACGAGGTCCACGCGTTCCCGTTCGATCGGGTAGCCCGCGCGGGCGAAGATGGCGGCCATCGGGTGGTTGGTCTGGTCCGTGGCGGCCACGATCTCCGTCGCGCCGCCCTCGACCAGCAGGTGCGTCCCCTCGACCAGCAGGTCGTACGCGTAGCCGTGGCCGCGCTGCTCGGGGACCACGCCGACGAAGCCGATGATCGGATCGGTGTGGTTGCGGGCCGGCACGATGATGCCGACCAGCTCGCCGCTCGCGGTCCAGGCCAGTCGCCACCAGTCCCGCGGGCTCGGCAGCCAGAGCAGCAGGTCCAGTTCCTCCCGGGCCGCCGCGTCCGGCCCCGAGGTGGCGGTGGTGTGGCGGTTGTGGGCGTCCAGGCTGCCCTCGCCGACGCGGCGGAGGACGTCGAGGATCACGGCGTCGTCCGGTTCGGGGCGGAACGTGAGCCGACCCGGCCGGTCGGGCAGTCCACAGCCGGTGGTCCAGCGGTACCGGTACCGCTCGACCAGCACCGACATGCCGGCGGCCGTGGCGGCGTCGATCCGCGCCTGCGCCTGCGCCCGGACGGCGGGATCGTCGCGCCAGCCGGGTGGCAGCGAGAGCGAGTACTCCGCCCGCAGCGGTGCGGTCCGGAGCAGTTCCACCGCCGCGTCGGTGTCGGTGAAGTCGAACCAGTCGAGAGCCAGCGGCTGGTCGTCGTCCGGCCCACCCCACCAGGCGGCGCGGGCCACGACGACGTCGTCGCGCAGGGCGACCCAGGTCCATTCGGGGCGGTACTGGCCGGCTGCGGCCATGTCGAGGTAGCGCTCGCCGAACGCGGCACGGCCGACGAGAGCGGGGTCGGGCAGGGAGTCGAAGAGCTTTTCCTCGCCCGCGGTGATCGGGCGGATGACCAGGTCGGTCATGGGATCCTTCCGGGTGGTGACGTGCTCCCGGTTCAGGACCTCGGCGTCCTCGCCGTCGGGTGGGAGCACATGACAGTCGTGGTCGACATCGCGCTCACCTCCCTTTCGCTGATCGAGGACGCGGGCGGAGCTTAGCAGCGGGGCCGGCGGCCGGCCGAGCGGTTTTCGGCCGGGCAGTAAAGGGCCTACCCACGAAGATGGAGTTCGACGTGCAGTGACCGCTCAGCCGGCCGGCGGCAGGTGGGCGGCGCGCACGTCGAGCAGCCAACCCTCCACCGTCGCCTCGTCCGGCCGCTCCGGCAGCGGCGTGCGGATGGTGTCGAAGTCCCGCTGCGCCGCGGCGACCAGCGCCTCCGCCTCGTCCAGCGCGCCGCCGGCCACCCGCTCGCCGAAGGCCCGGAACCACTCCGGGTCGGCCAGCCGGATCTCCAGCACGCCGGTCGCGTAGAGCACCCGGCCCTGGTGCAGCAGCCGGGCCAGGTGCCGGGCGTGCTTGGCCGAGCGCCGCCGCCCGCCCACGGACGAGTCTCGGGTGGTGAGCTTGCGGAACTGCTGCGTGGCGTACCCGAGGTAGGCGTCGCGGACCCGGGGCGCGCTGAGGAACGCCGACCGGATGGCGATCAGCCGCTCGCCGAACTCCGTGCGGGTCTCGTAGCAGTCGTCCGGCAGCCACATCAGCTCGGTGGCGGTCGGGTTGCCGCTCAGCGCCAGCTTCGCGTACTTGCCGGCCTCGTGCAGGGTGACGTCCGGGTCGGTGGTGACCACCGACTCCCGGGGCGGGTGCAGGCCGTGGAAGGCCACCGTGGGCGCGGCGAAGACCCCGATCCGGTCGGTGTCCGAGCCGGGCCCGGCCAGCCCGTACGCGACCGAGCCGACGATCCCGGAGAGCAGCAGGTGCATGCCGGTGAGCATGACCGACGCGACCCGGGTCGCAAAACCGGACTTCGGCTGTCAGGTATCGGTGCCAGGCTCGACGGCATGACGACGACACCGCTGACAGGGAAGGTCGCGCTGGTCGCCGGGGCGACCCGGGGCGCCGGCCGGCAGATCGCCATCCAGCTCGGCGCGGCCGGGGCGACCGTCTACGCCACCGGCCGCAGCAGCCGCGCCGGCCGCTCGGAGATGGACCGGCCGGAGACCATCGAGGAGACCGCCGAGCTGGTCACCGCCGCCGGTGGCACCGGCATCGGGGTACGGGTCGACCACCTGGTGCCCGATCAGGTCCGCGACCTGGTGGCCCGGATCGACGCCGAGCAGGGCCGGCTCGACGTGCTGGTCAACGACATCTGGGGCAGCGATCCGCTGATCACCTGGGAGAAGCCGGTCTGGGAGCAGCCGCTGGAGGCCGGCTTCCGCACGCTGCGGCTGGCGGTGGACACCCACATCATCACCAGCCACTACGCACTGCCGCTGCTGATCCGCCGGCCCGGCGGCCTGGTGGTCGAGGTCGGCGACGGCACCCGCGAGTACAACGACATCCACTACCGGCTCTCGGTCTTCTACGACCTGGCGAAGACGTCGGTGAACCGGCTCGCCTTCACCCAGTCCCACGAGCTGGAGCCGCACGGCTGCAGCGCCGTCGCGCTCACCCCCGGCTGGATCCGCTCCGAGTCGATGCTGGAGCACTTCGGGGTGACCGAGGAGAACTGGCGCGACGGCGCCGCCAAGGACCCGCACTTCCTCATCTCCGAGACCCCGGCCTTCGTCGGGCGCGCGGTGGCCGCGCTGGCCGCCGACCCGGACCGGGCCCGGTGGAACGGGAAGTCCGTCGACAGCGGCAGCCTGGCGAAGGTGTACGGCTTCACCGACCTCGACGGCAGCCAGCCGCAGGGGTTCCGCTACATCGTCGAGGTGGTCGACGCCGGCAAACCGGCGGACGTCACCGGCTACCGCTGACCGGGGCGGCCTGACTCGTCGTACAGGGCGGCGAGCCGGGCCGCGGCCCCGGCCAGCCGGGCCCGCAGCTCGGGCGGGTCGAGCACCTCCACCTCGGGCCCGAGCCGCAGCACCAGGTGGTACGCCACCTCGACGGACTCGACGGGCAGCCGGGTGACCCGCCACCCCTGCCCGTCGGGCTCGCCGGCGGCGGCCGTCGCCTCCTCGTACGCGAAAGGCGCCTCCGCGACCCAGCGCAGCGCGCGCAGGCCGGCCGCACTGAGCCGGACGGTGATCTCGGCGCGCAGCATGCTCCGCAGGAACGCCTCCGCCTGCTCCCGCCAGTGGCCGCCCAGGTCGAAGCCCTCGTCCCGGGCGAAGGTCTCCTCGCCCGCCTGGACGGCGACCACCCGGTCCACCCGGTAGGTGCGCATGGCGTCGCCGACCCGGGCGACCAGGTACCAGACCCCGCTCTTGAGCACCAGCCCGTACGGCTCGACCCGCCGGCCGACCTCGCGGTCGCCGCGCCGGTAGCGCAGCTCGACCACCCGGTCCCGCCAGACCGCCCGGGCCAACTCGGCCAGCCACGGTGGCGGCGCGGACTCCCGGAACCAGCCCGGCACGTCCAGGTGGAACCGCTGCCCGGCGCGGGCGGGGGCGTCCCGCAGGCTCGGCGGCAGCGCGGCGAGCACCTTCAGCTCGGCGGCCGCCACCGCGTCCGCCAGCCCCATCTCGCCGGCCGGCCCGGGCAGGCCGGAGAGGAAGAGCGCCTCCGCCTCGTCCCGGGTCAGGCCGGTCAGCCGGGTCCGGTAGCCGCCGAGGAGGCGGTAGCCGCCGGCCCGGCCCCGGTCGGCGTAGACCGGCACTCCGGCGGCGGAGAGCGCCAGCACGTCCCGGTAGACCGTCCGCTCGGACACCTCCAGCTCGCGGGCCAGTTCGGCGGCGGTCATCGTCTCGCGGGACTGCAACAGCAGCACCAGGGAGATCAGTCGGGACGCGCGCACCCGACCATCCTGCCCGGACGCGGGGGGTGCCGGTGACCACTAGGCTCTCCGCTCGTGAACGCACCCAGCATCGCCGCGCCGGTCACCGGCGCTGTCGGTCGGTTTTTCTCCGGCGTCGGGCTGCTCCTGCGCGGCCTCGGCCTCTACGTCCGCAGCCCGGGGCTGATGCTGCTCGGCATCGTGCCGGCGCTGATCTCCGGTGCGGTCTTCCTGTCCGCCTTCGCCGCCCTGGTGTACTTCGTGGACGACCTGGCCGCGCTGGTCACCCCGTTCGCCGACGACTGGTCGACCACCGCGCGCAGCCTGGTCCGGGTGATCGCCGGGTTGGCCTTCCTCGGGCTGGGCGGGCTGCTGGCGGTGGTCAGCTTCACCGCGGTCACCCTGGTCATCGGTGACCCGTTCTACGAGAAGATCTCCGAGCGGGTGGAGGAGCGCCTCGGTGGCACCCCGGGCGCGGTGGAGGTGCCGTTCTGGGGATCGCTGCGGCGCAGCCTCGTCGACTCGCTGCGGCTGGTCGGGCTGTCGGTGCTGTTCGGCATCCCGCTCTTCGCCGCCGGGTTCATCCCGGTGGTCGGCCAGACGGTGGTGCCGGTGATCGGGGCGGCGGTGGGTGGCTGGCTGCTCGCCGTCGAACTGGTGGGGGCGCCGTTCTCCCGGCGCGGGCTGCGGCTGCCCGACCGCCGGTCGATCCTGAAGGCCGACCGGCCCACCACGCTCGGCTTCGGCGTGGCGGTCTTCCTCTGCTTCCTGATCCCGCTGGGCGCGGTGCTGGTCATGCCGGCCGCCGTCGCCGGGGCCACCCTGCTCACCCGCCGGTCGCTCGGTCAACCCGTCGAGGAGAGCTGACATGGAGATCACCCTCGTCGAGGGCGACATCACCGCGCAGCAGGTCGACGTGGTTGTCAACGCCGCCAACTCGTCCCTGCTCGGCGGCGGGGGAGTGGACGGCGCGATCCACCGCCGGGGCGGCCCGGAGATCCTGGCGGAGTGCCGTGCCCTGCGCGCCTCCCGGTACGGTCGGGGTCTGCCCACCGGGCAGGCGGTCGCCACCACCGCCGGGAACCTGCCCGCCCGCTGGGTGGTGCACACCGTCGGGCCCGTCTTCTCGGCCACCGAGGACCGTTCGGCGCTGCTGCGCGACTGCTACGCCAACAGCCTGCGGACCGCCGACGAGCTGGGCGCCGCCACGGTGGCGTTCCCGCTGATCTCGGCCGGCGTCTACGGCTGGCTGGTCGACGACGCCGTGCGCCAGGCGCTGAACGTGCTGCGCGCCGCCACCCCGGCGCACGTCACCGAGGCCCGGTTGGTGCTCTTCGGCGCCGCCACCCACGCGACCGCGCAGCGGGTCCTCGCCGAGGGCTGACCGGTTCGGCTCAGCTCGCCTCCCGGCACCCCATTGGAGGTCAAGCGGACTCGCGCACCACCAGCTCGGTCGGCAGGATCACCGACTCCTCGATCGCCTCGCCCGCGGCGAGCCGCAGCAACTGCCGGGTCATCTCCCGGCCCAGCTCCACGATCTCCCAGCGCACCGTGGTCAGCGGCGGCTCGGTGTAGGCCGCCGTCTCGATGTCGTCGAAGCCGATCACCGCGACGTCGTCCGGCACCCGCCGCCCCGCCTCGCGCAGGGTCCGCAGGGCGGCGTGCGCCATCAGGTCGCTGGCGGCGAAGACCGCGTCCAGGTCGGGGTGCGCGGTGAGCAGCTGGTGCATGGCCGCCGCCCCGGACTCGCGGGTGAAGTCGCCGTACGCGACCAGCTCGTCCAGCCCGGCGGCGGTGACCGTCTCCCGGTAGCCGGTGAGCCGCTCGATGCCGGCGATCATGTCCTGCGGGCCGGCGATGCTGGCGATCCGGCGGCGACCGTTCTCGATCAGGTGCCGCACCGCCCGGGTCACCCCGCCGACGTTGTCGACGTCGACGTACGGCACCCGCGCGCCGTCGAGCGGGCGGCCGGCGCAGACCACCGGGATGCCGAGCCGGGCCAGGGTGCCGGGCAGCGGGTCCGCCCCGTGCAGCGAGGCGAAGAGCACTCCGTCGACGTGCCGGCCGGTGGTGTACCGCTCGACCCGTTCGTGACCGGCCGCCGACCCGGCGAGCATCAGCACCAGCTGCTTGTCGGCCGCCTCCAGCTCCTGGGCCGCCCCGCGGATGATCCCCGGGAACACCTGGTCGTCGGAGAAGACCCGGGTGGCCTCCTCGGGCATGACCAGGGCGACCGAGTCGGTCCGCTGGGTGACCAGGCTGCGGGCGGCCAGGTTCGGCACGTACCCCAGCTCGGCCACGGCCCGGCGGACCGCCTCCTGGATCGGCTCGGCCACCGTGGTGGAGCCGTTGACCACCCGGGACACGGTCGCCCGGGACACCCCGGCCCGGCGGGCGACCGCCTCCAGGGTCGGTCGCTGCGCGGTCGTCATCCCCGTCACCACCACCTCGTCACAGCCCGTTCCGGGAGATCACCTCCTGGTACCACCGGGCGCTGGATTTCGGTGTGCGCCGCTGGGTCAGGTAGTCGACGTGGACGATCCCGAACCGCTTCCGATAGCCCTCGGCCCACTCGAAGTTGTCCAGCAACGACCATACGAGATAGCCGCGCAGGTCCACCCCCCGGGCGATGGCCTGGTGCGCCGCCCGCAGGTGCCCGTCGAGGTAGGCGATCCGGTCGGTGTCCATCACCTGGCCGAGACCGTCCGGGCCGTCGGCGCCGGGCTTGTCCGGGAAGGCGCCGCCGTTCTCGGTGATCAGCATCGGCAGCCCCGGGTAGTCCCGGGCGATCCGCTCCAGCAGCCGGGTCAGCCCGGTCGCCTCGATCATCCACCCCATGTCGGTCAGCGGGCCGGTGGGCGGCAGGAACTCCACCACGCCCTCGGTGCCCGGGTACGCCCCGCCGCCGGCGGCGTCCGGACGGCCGGCGACGTAGGTCGGGGCGTAGTAGTTCACGCCGAGCAGGTCGATCGGCGCGGCGATGATCTTCTCGTCGCCGTCCCGGATGAACGTCGGCTCCACCAGCCGGCCGAGGTGCGCCAGCACGTCGTCCGGGTAGCCGGCGCCGGTCAGCGGGTCGAGGAAGATCCGGTTGTGCAGGCCGTCGACCAGCCGGGCGGCGGCGACGTCGGCGGCGCTGGCCGGGTCGGCGGGCTGCACGTCGGCCGGGTTGAGGGTGATCCCGAGGGTCGGCGCGCCGGCCGCGCGCAGCGCGCGGGCCGCCAGGCCGTGCCCCAGCAGGAGATGGTGTACGGCGGCGAAGGCCGCCCCCGCGTCCCGCTCGCCCGGCGCGTGCACCCCGTTGCCGTACCCGAGGTACGCCGAGCACCAGGGCTCGTTGAGCGTGGTCCAGGTGCGGACCCGGTCACCGAGCCGGCTGTGCACGGCGACGGCGTAGTCGGCGAGGTGCTCGGCGGTGTCCCGGTTGGTCCAGCCGCCCCGGTCCTGGAGGGCCTGCGGCAGGTCCCAGTGGTAGAGCGTGACGATCGGGTCGACGCCCCGGTCGAGCAGCGCGTCGGTGAGCCGGTCGTAGAAGTCCAGCCCGCGCGGGTTGACCGGGCCGGTGCCGTCCGGCTGGATCCGGGGCCAGGCCACCGAGAAGCGGTACGCCCTCAGCCCCAGCTCCGCCATCAGCGCCACGTCGTCGGCGTACCGGTGGTAGTGGTCGCAGGCGACGTCGCCGGTGTGCCCCTGGAAGACCTTCCCCGGCGTACGGCTGAAGGTGTCCCAGATCGACGGGCCGCGACCGTCGTCGTGGACCGCGCCCTCGATCTGGTACGCCGCGGTGGCGGCGCCCCAGACGAAGCCCTCGGGAAAACGCAGCTCACTCACGCCTTGACCGCACCTTCCATGATGCCGCCGATGATCTGGCGGCCGAACACGATGAACACCAGCAGCAGGGGCAGGGTCGCGATGGCCGTACCGGTGAACACCTGCGACATGTCCTGGTAGTACCCGTCCGACAGGGCCCGCAGCGACAGCTGCACGGTCGGGTTCTCCGGGTCGTTGAGCACCGCGTACGGCCAGAGGAAGTCGTTCCAGGTGGTCATGAAGGTGAGCAGGCCGAGGACGGCGGCGGCGGGGCGCAGCGCGGGCAGCACCACGTTCCAGTAGATCCGCGCGGTGCTGCACCCGTCGATCCGGGCGGCCTCGATCAGCTCGGTGCTGACCGCCTGGCCGGCGTACTGGCGCATCATGAAGACCCCGAAGCCGGTCACCAGCGCCGGCACGATCACGGCCGGCAGCCGGTCGTTCCAGTTCAGCTTCGTCATCAGCATGTACAGCGGAATGACGCCGAGCTGGGTGGGCACCATCATCGTCGCGATGATGATCATCAGCAGCGCGTTGCGGCCACGGAATCGGAGCTTGGCGAAGGCGAAGCCGGCCAGGGTGGAGAAGAAGACCACCGAGACGGTGACCGACACCGCCACGATCGTGGAGTTCACCAGGCCGGTCAGGAAGTACGCGTCGGTGTTGGCGAAGAGCCGGGCGATGTTCGCGCCCAGGTTGCCGCCGGGGGTGACCGGAGGCGGCACCTCGCCCATCGCGTCGCTGGTGCGGCTGGCGACCACGAACATCCAGTAGATCGGGAAGATCGACAGGAGGGCGGTGAGGGCCAGTGCCGCGTAGGTGAGCCGGCCGGCCGACCAGAGTCGGGTCATCGGGATTCCTCCTTGCGCCCGCCGCCGCCGAGCCGGCGCAGGACCAGCACGTTGATGGCCGCGACCACCGCGATCAGCGCGAAGAGCAGCCAGGCGATGGCGGAGCCGTAACCGAAGTTGTAGTGCGGCGCGAAGGCGTTCTCGAACATGTACATGGTCACCGTCTGCGACTCGCGCAGCGGCCCGCCCCGGATCGCGTTGGTGCCGGAGTTGAAGAGGCGGGGCTCGGTGAAGAGCTGGAGCCCGCCGATGGTGGAGATGATGACCGCGAAGATGATCGTCGGCTTGAGCAGTGGCACGGTGATCGACCAGAACTGCCGGGCCCGGCCGGCACCGTCGATCGAGGCGGACTCGTACAGGTCGCGCGGGATGGCCTGCATCGCGGCCAGGAAGATCAGCGCGTTGTAGCCCGTCCATCGCCAGTCGACCATGGTCGAGATGGCCACCCAGGAGGCGAACCGGTTGGCCTTCCAGTCGATCGCGTCGATCCCGACGATGTCGAGCAGCCAGTTGATCATGCCGAACTCGCGGCCGAAGAGCACGCCGAAGACGATCGCCACCGCGGCGGTGGAGGTGACGTTGGGGATCAGCACCGCCATCCGCCAGCCCGTCCGCGCCCGCAGCTGCCGATTCAGCAGGTTGGCCAGCCACAGCGCGAGGAGCAGCTGCGGGACGGTCGAGATGACGAAGATGCCGAGGGTGTTGACCACCGAGTGCCAGAAGTCGGGGTCGGCCATCAGCTGGGTGTAGTTCTGCGCCCCGATGAACGCGGGGTCGACCCCGAGCAGGTCCCAGTCGTGCAGCGAGACCCAGAAGGTGTAGACCAGCGGGTAGATCCCGAAGACCGCGAAGAGCAGGAAGAACGGGGCGATGTAGAGGTAGGGCGAGTACCGGGTGTCGAACCGGGCGAGCCGGTTGCCCCGGTTCGAGCGGGCGTGGCGCGGCGCCGGTACGACCGGGGGGCGCGCGTCGAGCTGGACGGCCATGCCGTGGACTCCTTCTCCGCCGGGCGGGCGGGACCGGCGACGCCGAACCCGCCCGCCCGCCTGGCTCGGGCTACTTGGCGGCGGCCTTCTTCGCGTTGTTGACGGCGTCGTTCCAGCCCTGCTCGGGGGTGCGCTGGCCCAGCTCGACGGTGCGCACCGCGTTCTCCACCTCGGTGCGGACGGCCTGGTTCTTCGGGCCCATGTAGACCGGCTTCAGGCTCTTGGCGCCGGTGCCGAAGATCTTGCCGACCGGGGCGGCGGAGAAGTACGCGTTCGCCGAGTCGACGATCGCCGCGTCGTCGAGCGCCTGCGGCGACGACGGCAGCGGGCCCTTGGCCTTGAACGCGCCGATCTGGCCCTTGGCGCTGGTCAGGAACTTGGCCAGCTCGATCGCCTCGGCCTGGTGCTTGCTCTGCTTCGGCACGGCGAGGAACGAGCCACCCCAGTTGCCGCCGTTGCCGGGGACCTGGGCGATGTCCCACTTGCCCTTGGCGGCCGGGCCGGCGTTGCCCTCGATGACGCCGGTCATCCAGGCGGGGCAGGCGATGGTGGCGAACTTCGACTGCTTGAAGGCGGAGACCCACTCCTCCGACCAGGAGCCGTACTTGCCGGAGAGGCCGGAGTCGATGATGTCGACGGTGGTGTCGAAGGCCTGCTTCACGGCCGGGTTGCTGTCGACCACCAGCTTGTCGCTGGTGTCGTAGTAGCTGTAGCCGGAGGTGTTGCCGGCGGTCTGGAGCAGGATCGTGTTGAACGTGTTGGTCGCCGCGTCGAGGAAGGACGCTCCGGTGTTGGCGGCCTTGAACTTTTCGCCGGTGGCGATGTAGTCCTGCCAGGTCGGCCAGAGCTTGGAGACCTCGTCCCGCTCGGTGGGCAGGCCGGCCTTGGCGAAGAGGTCCTTGCGGTAGCACATCGCGATGCCGCCGACGTCGGTGCCGAGGCCGATCAGCTGCTTGCTGTCGGCGGTGAGCCCCTGGTTCCACTTCCAGTCGAGGAAGTTGCCCTTGAGGTCGGCGGCCCCGTGGTCGAGCAGGTTGACGAAGTTCTGCGGGTTGGCCTTGTACTCGACCAGCAGCCCCTCCTCGATGGCCACCACGTCGCCCGCGCCCTTGCCGGCGGCGAGCCACTGGGTGAGCTTCGGCGAGTACTCGTCGAGGTTGCTGCCGGTGCCCCGCTCGACGATCTTCACGTCCGGGTGGCTGGCCATGTACTCCTTGTAGAGCTCCTCGTAGCCGAACTGGCCGAAGACGTCGACGGTCAGCGTGATCGGCCCGTCCTTGGCGGAGTCGTCGTCGCCGGCGCAGGCGGCGGTGCCGAGCAGGGCGGTGGTGGCCACCAGGGCCACCGCCGCCAGACGGCGGCGCGAAAAGGTACCCATCTTCCTCGGATTCCTCTCAGGTCAATCGGTGGTGGAGCGGGTGGACCTGCTGGTGAGCGAGCCGCAGCCCGGGTCCTGACACGATCGTGAGGGGCTGAGAGAGCGCTCTCACGACAGCGTTGCGGCTCCCCCGGCCGGTGTCAAGAGAGCGCTCTCTCGTCGCGTCCGAGCCGTGACCTGACGACCCCCGGACACGCGAAGAGTGGCCATTCGCGGGGAATGGCCACTCTTCGCGGATAGCGCGGGTGCGGGACCGGGAGGTCCGGCGAGGGTCAGCCGGTGCGCAGGCCGTCCAGGAGGGTGCGGTCGCCGGTGACGCCCAGGGCGTCGTACCCGATCCGACCCCAGAGGGCGAGCAGCAGGTCGCTGGCGGTGCCGGTGACCTGGACCCGGGCGTGGTGGTCCTCGTGGCCGAAGACGGTGGCGGTGTCGAGCAGGGCCACCCCCTCGCCGCGCAGCCGCAGGTACCAGTCCTGCGCGGCGTCGGTCGCGGTCAGCTGGACCACCCCGTGCCACTGGCCCGGCACCGCCCGGCGCCCGGCCGGCAGCCAGGTGTCCAGCACCTCGCTGATCCCATCCGCGGCGAGCTTGGCCTCGATCGGCTCACCGGCGGCGATGGCGAGCTGGGCGTCCCAGCGGTGCACCGCCGTCTCGTGCGCCATCCGGCGCGGCCAGAAGCCGGCCTTCTTCGGCTGCGGCGCCCAGTTCCACGCCGGCGCCTCCGGGTCCAGGGTGTCGAAGAGGGTCATCAGCTGGTCGTACCCGTGCTGCCACAGCTGGAGCGGGGTCACCCCGCTGGGCAGCTCCGCGCGGTCCGGGCGGGCCGGCTGGCCGGTCTCGCCCGAGCCGACGAACGAGTGCACCCAGTGGTAGATGCCGGCGAGGTGCAGGGTGAGGTCGGCGACCGTCCAGCCCGGACAGGACAGCACCGGCGTCTCGGGCGGCGCCTCGGCCACCGCGGCGGCGAACGCCGGGCCGTCCACCCGGAGCGCCCCGATCCAGAAGTCCTTCGTGCCGTGCAACCTGCTCATCGCAATCCTCCCGGGGGTGACCGGGCCACCAGTGGGTGCCGCGGCTACCCCTCAGCCTAGGGTGAGAGGCGTGTCAGACGTCTACGCCCAGCCGACAACCGGAGCCGACCCCGCCGACCCGGCCACCCTGGCGAGATACACCACGCTGCGCCTCGGCGGCCCCGCCAGCCGGCTGGAGACCGCCACCAGCGCCGAGGAAATCGTACGAACCGTGCGCCAGGCGCGACAGCGGGACGAGCCCGTCCTCATCCTCGCGGGCGGCAGCAACGTCGTGGTGGGCGACGACGGCTTCCCCGGCACGGTCGTGCTGGTCCGGTCGCGGGGGCTGCGGGTGGTCGCCGAGGACGCCGACACCGTCACGGTACGGGTCGAGGCCGGCGAGCCCTGGGACGACCTGGTCGCCGCCACCGTGGACAACGGCTGGTCGGGGCTGGAGTGCCTCTCGGGCATCCCCGGCTCGGCCGGCGCCACCCCGATCCAGAACGTCGGCGCGTACGGCCAGGAGGTCGCCGAGAGCATCACCGGCGTCCAGGTGTACGACCGCGCCGACGACAGCCTCGGCCGGGTCGAGGCGGCGGACTGCGGCTTCGCGTACCGGTCCAGCATCTTCAAGTACAGCGACCGCTGGGTGGTGCTCTCGGTCGACTTCCGGCTGCGCCGCTCCACGCTCTCCGGCCCGGTGCGCTACGCCGAGCTGGCCCGGGCGCTCGGCGTCGAGGTGGGCGACCGGGTGCCGCTGGCCGACGCCCGCGCGACGGTGCTGAAGCTGCGCGCCGGCAAGGGCATGGTGCTCGACGCCACCGACCCGGACACCTGGTCGGTGGGCTCGTTCTTCACCAACCCGGTGCTCGACCGGGAGGCGTACGAACTGCTGCGCGAACGCGCCACCGACCTCGGCGAGCCGCCCTCCTGGCCCTGCCCCGGCGACATGGTGAAGGTCAGCGCCGCCTGGCTGATCGACAAGGCCGGCTTCACCAAGGGCCACCCCGGCCCCGAGGGCACCGCGATCTCCAGCAAGCACACCCTGGCCCTGACCAACCACAGCGGCACCGCCAGCACGGCGGCCTTGGTCGCCCTCGCCCGCGACATCCGCGACACGGTCCACACCCGCTTCGCCGTCACCCTGCACCCCGAACCCGTCCTGATCAACTGCACCATCTGACCCCACCCCCGCCCCAGCCCCCGGCCGAGACCGCGTTGATCAAGAAGTTTGCGTCACCCCAGGCCGGATTCCTGACCGAAACTTCTTGATCATCCGGGTGCGGGTGCGGGTGCGGGTGCGGGTGCGGGTGCGGGCGGGGGGCGGCGGGTGGGTTAGGTGGGGGCGACGGCGGGCCAGGGGAGGGTGAGTTCGCCCTGGCGCCAGCGGTGCGGGCGGTCGAGGACCGGCCAGCCGGCCTGCTTGAGGGCGCCGACCGCGCGGAGCCAGCGCTGGCGGGGGCCGAACGGGGCGTAGCCGGCGGCGGCCTGCCAGGCGTCGTCGAGGGCGCGGATCAGGTCGTGCACCCGCTCGCCCGGAACGTTGCGGTGGATCAGCGCCTTGGGTAGGCGTTCGGCCAGCTGGGCCGGGGTCTCCAGGGTCGCCAGCCGGGCCGCCAGGGTGAGCGTGCGCGGGCCGGCCGCGTCGACCAGCACCCAGCTGCCCAGCCGGCCCAGCTCGTCGCAGGTCCCTTCGACCAGCGCCCCGCCCGGGGCGAGCCGGCCGGTGACCGTCCGCCAGGCGGCGGCGACCTCGCTCTCGTCGTACTGGCGCAGGACGTTGAAGGCGCGCACCAGGACCGGACGCAGGCCGGCCAGCTCGAAGCCGCCCCGGGCGAAGGTCAACCCGGGCGGGTCGGCGGCGGGCGCGGCGGCGGCCACGCGTACCGGATCGATCTCCAGCCCGACCACCCGCACGTCGGCGCGGACCCCGGTGGCCAGCCGGGCGCGCAGCTCCACGGCGGTGACCGGGGTGGTGCCGTAGCCGAGGTCCACCACCAGCGGGTCGGCGGCGGCGCGGAGCCGGTCGCCGCAGGTGGCCACGATCCAGTTGTCCACCCGCCGCAGCCGGTTGGGGTTCGTCGTCCCCCGGGTCACCACGCCCTGGGGCCGCACCGGCCCGGCCTTCACCCGTGACCGGCCCGGCTCACTGCCCGACCCGGTGCACCTTGTGCTGGGCGGCCTGGGCCAGCGGGCGGACCACCAGCCGGTCCACGTTGACGTGGTGCGGGCGGGTGGCGCACCAGGCGATGCAGTCGGCCACGTCCTCGGCGACCAGCGGCTCGGGCACCCCCGCGTACGTGGCGGCGGCCTTGTCGGCGTCCCCGCCGAAGCGGACCAGCCCGAACTCGTCGGTCCGCACCATCCCCGGGTCGATTTCGATCACCCGGAGCGGCCGCCCGCACAGCTCCAGCCGCAGCGTCCCGGCGATCGCGGTCTGCGCGTGCTTGGCCGCGGCGTAGCCGCCGCCGCCCTCGTACACGGTGAAGCCGGCGGTGGAGGAGACGATCACGATGGTGCCGGCGCCGGACGCCTCCAGGGCGGGCAGCAGCGCCTGGGTGACCCGGAGCGTGCCGAGCACGTTGACGTCGTACATCCACTGCCAGTCGCCGATCGCGCCGGACTCCACCGGGTCCAGCCCGCGCGCCCCGCCGGCGTTGTTCACCAGCAGGGTGACCGGCCCGGGCGCCGCCTGCGCCGCGGCGGCCAACCCGGCCACCGACTCGTCGGAGGTGACGTCGCAGGCCACCGCCGTGGCCGTGCCGCCGGCCGCCTCGATCTCCTTGACCAGCCCGGTCAGCCGGTCGGTACGCCGGGCGGCGGCCAGCACGTGGAAGCCCTCGGCGGCCAGCCGGCGGGCGGTCGCCGCGCCGATCCCGCTGGACGCCCCGGTGACGATCGCGACAGAGGTCATCCGGACATTGTCCCCTCCGTCGCGGGCCGGCCCGGGCGGGGGCCGCCGATGAACTGGATCACGCCGGGGGAGAGCGCGGGCGCATTTCCGTAGCCCGATGGGGAAGATGACACCCGGCGCGCGAGTTGACCGAGAAGCGCCGGTCGTGCGGGACGGCATAAACCGTGACAGAAGGAGCGGACGTGGCGGAAATGCACACCGGCGTCGGTCGTCAGCGAGGTGCCCGGCCGTGGCCCCGCCCCCGGCGGATCGCCACCCTGTCGGTGCACACCTCCCCGTTGCACCAGCCCGGCACCGGTGACGCCGGGGGGATGAACGTCTACATCCTGGAGGTCGCCCGGCGGCTCGCCGAGGCCGACGTCGAGGTGGAGATCTTCACCCGGGCCACCTCCGGTGACCTGCCCCCGGTGGTCGAGATGGCGCCCGGCGTGCACGTCCGGCACATCACCTCCGGGCCGCTGGAGGGGCTGACCAAGGAGGAGCTGCCCGGGCAGCTCTGCGCCTTCACCGCCGGCGTGCTGCGCGCCGAGGCGGCCCGCCCGCCCGGCCACTACGACCTGATCCACTCGCACTACTGGCTCTCCGGGCAGGTCGGCTGGCTGGCCAAGGAACGCTGGGGAGTGCCGCTGGTGCACACCGCGCACACCCTGGCCAAGGTCAAGAACGCCCAGCTCGCCGCCGGTGACCGCCCCGAGCCCAAGGCCCGGGTGATCGGCGAGGAGCAGGTGGTCGCCGAGGCCGACCGGCTGGTGGCCAACACCCGGGTCGAGGCGGCCGACCTGATCGGCCGCTACGACGCCGAACCGGCCCGGGTCGCCGTGGTCGAGCCCGGCGTCGACCTGGACCGCTTCCGTCCCGCCCCCGGCGACCGGGTCGCGGCCACCCGCGCCGCCCGCCGCCGGCTGGGGCTGCCCACCGACGGGTACGTGGTGGCCTTCGTCGGTCGGATCCAGCCGCTGAAGGCGCCCGACGTGCTGGTCCGCGCGGTCGCCGCGCTGCGCGAGTGCGCCCCGGCCCTCGCCGAGGAGCTGACCGTGGTGATCTGCGGCGGCCCGAGCGGCAGCGGGCTCGACCGGCCCACCTCGCTGATGGAGCTGGCCGGATCGCTCGGTGTCACCGACCGGGTGCGCTTCCTGCCCCCGCAGACCGGCGACGACCTGCCCGCCCTCTACCGGGCTGCCGACCTGGTCGCGGTGCCCTCGTACAACGAGTCGTTCGGCCTGGTCGCCCTGGAGGCGCAGGCCTGCGGTACGCCGGTCGTGGCGGCCGCCGTCGGTGGCCTGGTCACCGCCGTGCGGGACGGGGTCAGCGGGGTGCTCGTCGACGGCCACGATCCGGCCGACTGGGCCGCCACGCTCGCCCGCCTGCTGCCCGACCGGGCGCTGCGGACCGACCTGGCGGTGGGCGCGGCCCGGCACGCCCGCAACTTCTCCTGGCAGCGCACCGTCTCCGGCCTGCTCGCCGTCTACGGGGAGGCGATCGCCGAGCACCGGGGACGGCTGGCCGCCCAGCTCGCCGGGGACCCGGCGCTGTCCTGTTCCTGGTGACCCGGGCCACCTCCGCGCGTCCGGTGCGTCCCGGCGGGCGCCCGTAGAGTGGGTGCGATGAGCGCGAAGAGCGACCTGGCCGCCCTGATCGAGTCCGTCTGCACCGAGCGTGAGCTGGACTGGGAGTCGACCGGCGAGGGTTCCTACGCGGTCACCCTGCCCGGCACGCACAAGCTGAAGACGGTCTGCAACCTGATCGTCGGCGAGCACGCGCTGCGGGTCGAGGCGTTCGTGATGCGCCAGCCCGACGAGCGGCGCGAGGAGCTGTGGGCCTGGCTGCTGCAGCGCAACGCCCGGATGTACGGCGTCTCGTTCTCCATCGACGCGGTGGGCGACGTCTACCTCACCGGGCGGGTCAACCGGGCCGGCATCGACGCCGACGAGCTGGACCGGCTGCTCGGCGCGGTGCTCACGTACGCGGACGAGTCGTTCGACACGATGCTGGAGATCGGCTTCGGCAGCTCGATCCGCCGGGAGTGGGAGTGGCGGGTCAAGCGGGGCGAGTCCACCGCCAACCTCGCCGCCTTCGCCCACCTTTTCGAGCCGTCCGCCGGAGGTTCGGACCGGTCCTGACGGGTATGCCGCACCGCTGCGGTGCGGCGAAACGGGACCCGCCGCAGGCCGAGACGGACTGTCGAGGAGCGTGTGATGGCTCAGCGGAACAGCTCAGGTCGCGGCGGAACTGCGACCAGGACGAAACAGCAGGCGGGCAACCAGACGCCGAACACTCCGGGGATTTCGGAGTCGGAGATCTCGCGGATGCGGGTCGACGACATCCGGGGTCAGTTGCGGCGTCGCGGTGTCTCCGGCATCTCCGCTCTGCGCAAGCCCGAGTTGGTCAAGACGCTCGCGCGGACCCTGCGGTCCGAGGGCCGCCCCGGCGCCGCGGCCCGCCGCGCCACCGGCCCGGCGGGCCGGGCGCCCGCCAAGAAGGCCGGCGCGACGAAGGCCGCCGCGAAGAAGACGACGGCCGCTCGGAAGACCACGACCGCCCGGGCGAAGGCCGCGCCGGCCCCCGCCCGCAAGGCGGCGCCGGCCCGCAAGGCCGCGCCGGCGGCCCGGAAGGCGACGACCGCCCGGGCGAAGGCGGCACCGGCCAAGGCGGCCCGAGCCAAGGCCGCGCCCGCGAAGGCGGGCGCTCGCGCGAAGGCCGCGCCGGCGAAGAAGGCCGCGCCGGCGAGAAAGGCCGCGCCGGCGAAGGCGGGCGCTCGCGCGAAGGCCGCGCCGGCGAAGGCGGGCGCTCGCGCGAAGGCCGCGCCGGCGAAGGCGGGCGCTCGCGCGAAGGCCGCGCCGGCGAAGGCGGGCGCTCGCGCCAAGACGGCCCCGGCGAAGGCCGGCGCCCGCGCCAAGACGGCCCCGGCGAGGAAGGCCGCTCCGGCGAAGGCGGGGGCTCGGGCGAAGGCCGCTCCGGCGAAGGCGGGCGCTCGCGCGAAGGCCGCGCCCGCGAAGAAGACCGCACCGGCGAGGAAGGCCGCTCCGGCGAAGGCCGGGGCCGGGGCCACGCCCGCCCAGCGGGTCATCGCCCCGCCGGCCGCTGTCGGCGCGACCGCCACGGCCCGGACCACCGGCGTACGGACCGGCCGATCCAGTTCCCGGTCGGTACGGTCGTCGCAGGTGATCTCCTCCCCGGCGGACCGCCCCGAGCGCCCCGGCCGCAGCCTGGTCACCAGCAACCACGAGGTGATCCAGAATTGGGCGCGGGCCCGTGGCGCCCAACCGGCGACCATCGCCGGCACCGAGCGCGAGGGCCGGCCGGGGGTGCTGACCTTCGAGATCCCGGGCTACCGGGAGAGCAGCCGGGTCCAGGTGATCAGCTGGGACGACTGGTTCCGGACCTTCGACACCCGGCGGCTGAACCTCATCTACCAGGAGGAGCTGCGCGACGGTCGGCAGAGCAACTTCTTCCGGACGGAGTCACCCGATCGGGAGGAGGCCTGAGGTGTTTACGGGAATGGTCGCCGGGTACGCCGTGTTGACCGTTGCGAGGCCCGGAGCAGGGGTGTCGGACGCCACGTCGGCGCTGTGACCGGCGAGACAGCGATCCGGGTTGAATCCGGAATCCGGGCGAACTAACTTTATTGCACCGCGCCACGCTCGGAACCGTTCGGGGGAGCGGCGGATCGATCAGATCCGAGCACGAGTGAGGCGCAAGAAACGGGTGGAGCACATCGTTGGGGGACGGTGCCACCCGTGGAACCGGCGGCGCGAGCGGGCGACGCTTACGGGGGTGAGTGTCGCCCGCCGCCGCCGGGCAAGCGGTGCGGATGCCCATCACGACCACGGTCGTGGTGGGCGTTCTGCCGTTTCGGCCGAGGTGCCGGCAACGACGGCTCCAGTGCCCCGGCCTGGAGCCGTCAGCCCACCGGCTGCGAGGCGCGCGTCGGTGCGACCACCCGCCGCGCCGCCACCCGGCGCTCCCGGCTCGGCCCGGCCAGCAGGTGCCCGCCCGCGGCGAGCAGACCCAGGGCCGCCACCACCAGCCAGTGCCGCTCACCGAGGTACTGCAGGCTCACCCCGCCCAGCGTCGGCGCGACGAAGGACGCGGCCGGGAAGGTCAGGTAGAACACCGACTGGTAGCGCGCCCGCAGCTCGGGCGGGGCCAGGTCGGCGTTGATCTGCGCGTTCGGCGGCGCGGCCAGCATCGAGCCGACCGTCCAGACCACCGCGGCGGCCAGGTAGACCCAGAGCTGGTCGGCGACGGCCAGCGCACCGAACCCCACCGCCAGCAAGCCGGTGGAGAGGGCCAGCACCCGGTGCGCCCGACGCCGGTCGATCAGCCTGGGTACGAAGAGCTGCCCCACCACGATCAGCGCGCCGCCCAGCGCCACCACCGTCCCGTACGCCGACGGGCTCAGGCCGTCCGCGCGCATGGCCAGCGGCATGATCGTCGAGGTCTGCATGGTGAGCACGGCCAGCACGAAGGTGAGCCCGACGAAGACCAGGAAGGTCCGGTCGGTCAGCGCGGTGTGCAGCCCCGGCGGGCGGGAGCGCCCGACGCCCGCGGCCACCAGCTCGCCGGCAGTCCGCCCGGCCTGCTCTGGGCTGCTTCCCGCCGGTCCGGTGCGGCGGCGTGGCAGGGTCTCCGGGACCTTCCAGGCGATCAGCGCGGCGGCGGCGAGGGTGGCGGCGGCGTCGACCAGGAAGAGCGCGAGAAAGCTCGCCTCGGCCAGCAGTCCGGCCAGCAGCGAGGCCACCGCCATGCCGAGGTTGAACGCCCAGAACTGGAGGTTGAACGCGCGGGAGCGGCGGTGCTCGGGGACCACGTCCACGATCGCCGCGACGAAGGCCGGGCTCGGCATCGAGTGCGCGATCCCGACCAGCGCGGCCAGCGCCGCGATCACCGCGAGGTGCCGGCTGAACGCCAGCCCCACCATCAGCCCCGCCGCCGCCAGGTGCGCGGCGAGCAGGGTGGCGCGCCGGCCCCAGCGGTCCGCCAGCACCCCGCCGAGCAGCACCCCGACCGCCCCGCCCGCCCCGTACGCACCGACCACCGCGCCGGCCAGCGACTCGCTGGCCCCGCGCGCCGCGGTGAGGTAGAGCGACAGGAAGAGCACCGCGAAGGCGCCGGCCCGGTTGACCAGCAGCCCCGCCCAGAGGTACCAGAAGGTGGCGGGAAGACCGCCGGCAGTTCCGTCCCACCAGCGCCGCAACCCGCGCACCTGTCCTCCAGAAACCTTGTTAACCGATTCGTTCCCGACCGTATGCAGCCCCGCGCGACCGCGCCACCGTGTCGGTGATCACCAGCGGCCCCGCCGGCGGCGCCCCGCGTTACGGCACGGCGGGTTCGGGCGGGCCGGAGGCGGACGGTGGTCGGAGGTCCTGTCGAGCTGATGTCGTCAACGATTCGGGCTCCGGGTCCGACGGGCTTGATTCGTTCACGTCATCAGCTCGACAGGGCCCGCAGGCACCCTGCCTCGTCCGAGCCCGGCAGGCCGGCGGGCGGGCGGCAGCGGCCCCGGCCGGTCCGCGCGTCCTGTCGGGCGCCGGCGGTCGGTAGGGCGGCCCAGCCGGTCCGCGCGTCCTGTCGGGCGCCGGGCGGGCGGCAGGGCGGCAGCGGCCTTGGCCGGTCCACGTGCCCGGTCAGGGTGCCGGCGGTCGGCGTACTCAGGACGGGGAGTGGGCCGCGACCGGCTCGGCCGGGGCGGTGGCGGCGGCCTCGGCCGCCTGGGGGGCCGGCTGCCGGACGGCGGTGACCGGCGTGACCGGCGTGACCGGCTGCGTCGCCGGCCGGAGCTGGGCGGCCCGCCGCTCCCGGGCCGGCCCGGAGACCAGGTGGGCCACCGCCATCAGCGCGCCGATGGCGGCGCAGCCGAGCCAGAGTTCGGTGTTGCCGGCCCGTTCCCGGACCAGGCCGCCGAGGATCGGCGCGACCGCCCCGGCGATCTGCCAGGACAGCGAGAAGACGCCCTGGTAGCGGCCGCGCAGCCGGTCGGGGGAGAGCTCGGCGATGAGGGTGGCGTTGGACGGCGAGTTGAGCATCTCGCCGAGGGTCCAGATCAGCACGGTGAGGCCGTAGAACCAGGCGGCGTCGGCGAACGCGGTCAGACCGAAGCCGACGCCCATCACCAGCGAGGCCAGGGCGAGCACGTGCGACCGGCTGCGCCCCCTGATCAGCCGGGGTACGAAGAGCTGCCCGACGACGATCAGCACGCCGTTGAGCGCGATCACCGAGCCGTAGGTGGCCGGGCTGAGGCCCGAGTCGCCCATCGCGATCGGCAGCATCGAGATGTGCTGGAGGAAGACCAGCGCGGCGAACAGGTTCAGCGCCACGAAGCCCAGGAAGACCCGGTCGGTGGCGATGGTGCGCAGCGCGCCGACCGGGGCGGCGCCACCGGGGCGGGCCGGGGCGGCCGAGACCCGGCGGGTCTCCTTGACCCGGGTGAAGATGATCAGCGCGGTGACCACGGTGGTGGCCGCGTCGACCACGAAGAGCAGCAGGTAGCCGGCCTGGGCGGCGAACCCGGCGAGCACCGCGGCGCAGGCGAAGCCGAGGTTGATCGCCCAGTAGTTCAGCGAGAAGGCGCGCAACCGGTCCTTCTCGGGCACCACGTCGATCATCATGGCGCCGAACGCCGGCCGGGCCGCCTCGGCGAACATGCCGAGCAGCAGCGCGCCCGTGGCCACCGCCCAGAGCGGCCGGGCGAAGCCGAGCGCGAGCATCATGGTGGCCGCGCCGAGGTGCGCGGTGAGCAGCGTGGGCCGCCGTCCCCAGCGGTCGGTGAGCGTGCCGCCGACGGTGGTGCCGACCGCGCCGCCGACGCCCCACAGGCCCAGCACCAGGCCGGCCTGGGTGGGGGAGAAGCCGCGTTCCTGGGTGAGGTAGATGGCGAGGAAGACCAGGACGAACGAACCGAGCCGGTTGATCAGGGTGCCGGTCCAGAGGTACCAGAAGGTCCTCGGCAGCCCTCCGGTGGTGTCCCGGAACCAACTTCGCACCGTCCGCACGCCCGCGCCCCCGCTTCGGTAATGACCGCCAAGTTCTAAGCGCCTTACAACCTAGTGCCGGCCCGGAACGCGGGTCATCGGTTTTTCCACGTGGTGGTCGTCACGGCCACCACCCGCGTGTCCACCGGCGGGGTGCGGCAGGATGATCGGCATGACTGCGAGCGAGGGGCCCACCGTCGGGACGCTGGTCCTGCTGCGGCACGGCGAGAGTGACTGGAACGCCAAGAACCTCTTCACCGGCTGGGTGGACGTCGACCTGACCGAGAAGGGCGAGAACGAGGCGCGGCGCGGCGGCGAACTGCTGCGCGAGCACAGCCTGCTGCCCGACGTGGTGCACACCAGCGTGATGCGCCGCGCGATCCGTACCGCCGAGCTGGCGCTCAACGCCGCCGACCGGCACTGGATCGCGGTGCGCCGGTCGTGGCGGCTCAACGAGCGGCACTACGGCGCCCTCCAGGGCAAGGACAAGAAGCAGACCCTGGAGGAGTACGGCGAGGAGCAGTTCATGCTCTGGCGCCGGTCGTACGACACGCCGCCGCCGCCGATCGCCGACGACGACGAGTTCTCGCAGGTCGGCGACGCGCGCTACGCGCTGCTGCCGGCCGAGCTGATGCCGCGCACCGAGTGCCTCAAGGACGTCGTCGAGCGGATGCTGCCGTACTGGTACGACTCGATCGTGCCGGACATCCTGGCCGGCCGTACGGTGCTGGTGGCCGCCCACGGCAACTCGCTGCGCGCCCTGGTCAAGCACCTCGACCAGATCAGCGACGAGGCGATCGCCAAGCTGAACATCCCCACCGGCATCCCGCTGCGCTACGACCTCGACGCCCAGCTGCGCCCGCACACCCTGGGCGGCACCTACCTCGACCCGGCCGCCGCCAAGGCAGCCGCCGCGGCGGTGGCCAACCAGGGCCGCTGACGCCACGACGAAGGCCCCCGGTCCGCCGGGGGCCTTCGTCGTGCCCGGGTCAGTTCGGCGCGGGCGTGGACTCGCCGGTGATCAGGTAGACCACGTGCTCGCCGGCGTTCACCGCGTGGTCGGCGAAGCGCTCGTAGAAGCGGCCGAGCAGGGTGGCGTCGATCGCCGTCTCCACCCCGTACGGCCAGTCGTCGCCGAGCAGCACGCCGAACAGGCTCTTGTGCAGGTCGTCCATGGCGTCGTCGTCGCGGTCCAGCTCGGCGGCGAGGTCGGCGTCGGGCTTGGCCAGCACCGCGCCGATCTTCTCCGCCATCCGGTCGGCGATGGCGGCCATGTCGGTGAAGACCGGCCGCAGCTCGGCCGGCACCGCCGGCGACGGGTGCCGGCGCAGCGCCGTCTTGGCGACGTGGTCCGCCAGGTCGCCCATCCGCTCCAGGTCCGCCGCGACGTGCAGTGCGGTGATCATGGCCCGCAGGTCGGAGGCGACCGGCGCCTGCCGGGCGAGCAGGTTGCAGACCCGCTCCTCGACGTGCTGGTAGAGGTCGTCGATCTCGGCGTCCCGCGCGATCACGGCCTCGGACGCCTCGCGGTCGGCGGTGAGCAGGCCGCGGGTGGCCTGGCGCATCGCGGCGCGGACCCCTTCCGCCATGTCCACCAGCAGCTGGCTGACAATCTGCAGGTCGGCCCGGAACTCGTCGCGCATCGTCACTTCCTGGGGTCGGTGCCGCCGGCCCCGCGCAGGGGCGTCCGGCAAACGGGTCGAGCAGGTGCGCGCCAACCGTAGGCGGGGGGAGCGGACCCGAGGTGAACTCCGGTGAACGACGCGAGACCCAAGAGTGAACTTCTGCGGAAGTGAGGATGATTCGTCCCGTTATGGGCGATAGCCAGGTTAACAATGACCCTACGATCGCCGGGTGGAATGGGTGGTGGCGGTCCTGGTGGCCGTGGCGCTGGCGACCGGCCTGGTCGCCGGTCTGCTGCTGTCCGGGCCCGTCCGCGAGTGGTGGCGGCGCCGGGCGGCGTCGTCGGGGAGCCGTGGCTCCCGCTGGAGCTCAGGGAGGCTCGCGATTCCCGACGACCAGCAGGGCGGCCTCACCGGGCTCGGCCGCAGGACGATCGACTCACTGCGCGCCGGCGTGGTCGTGCTCGACCCGGACGACGTGCCCGTGCTGGTCAACCCGGCCGCCCGGGCGATGGGCCTGCTCCGCACCGGCCCCACGCCCGGCTCCATCGCCGCCCACCCACTGATCCGTACCCTCGCCGGGCAGGTGCGCCGCACCGGCGTGCGGCGCGAGATCGAGCTGGACCTGCCGCGCGGCCGCGACAACCCCGGCGTGAACCCGCTCGGGGTGCACCTGCGGGCGATGGGGCTCGGCGCCGGCTACATCTCGATCGAGGCCGCCGACGTCACCGAGTCGCACCGGCTGGCCCGGGTCCGCCGGGACTTCGTCGCCAACGTCAGCCACGAGCTGAAGACCCCCATCGGGGCGCTGCAACTGCTCGCCGAGGCGCTGCTCGACGCCACCGAACCCGCCGGGGCGGCCGCGCCGGACCTCTCCGAGGACCTGGTCGCCGCCCGCCGCTTCGCCGAACGGATCCAGCACGAGTCGACCCGGCTGGGGCGGCTGGTGCAGGAGTTGCTGGAGCTGACCCGGCTGCAGGGCGCGGAGCCGCAACCCGCGCCGGAGCCGGTCGCGGTCGACTGGGTGGTCGCCGAGGTGCTCGACCGGACCCGGACCGCGGCCGCCGCCCGGCAGATCCAGGTGCTGACGGAGGGCGAGAAGGGGCTGACCGTGTACGGCAGCGACGCCCAGATCGCCACCGCCGTGGCCAACCTGGTGGAGAACGCGATCAACTACTCGGGCGAGGGCACCACCGTCCGGGTCGCCACCCGGGCCGACGAGGAACACGTCGAGATCGCCGTCACCGACCAGGGCATCGGCATCGCCCCCAACGAGGTGGACCGGATCTTCGAACGGTTCTACCGGGCCGACCAGGCCCGCTCCCGCTCCACCGGTGGCACCGGCCTCGGCCTGGCCATCGTCAAACACATCGCCAGCAACCATGGCGGCCGGGTGGAGGTGACGAGCACTCTTGGAGGGGGCTCGACGTTCACTCTCCGGTTACCGGCCAGCCCCCCGGCCGACCTGGAGACGATACTGCCGTCGGCTGGGATCGAGGCCGGCCCGGCCGAGCTTCGCCAGGTCTGACCGCACGAGAGGAAGCACCGTTGAGCCGCGTTCTGGTGGTCGAGGACGAGGAGTCGTTCTCCGACGCCCTGTCGTACATGCTCCGCAAGGAGGGTTTCGAGGTGTCCGTCGCTGCGACGGGCCCCTCCGCCCTCACCGAGTTCGACCGGACCGGCGCGGACATCGTCCTGCTCGACCTGATGCTCCCCGAGATGTCCGGGACGGAGGTCTGCCGGCAGCTGCGGCAGCGCTCGCACGTACCGATCATCATGGTCACCGCCCGGGACAGTGAGATCGACAAGGTGGTCGGCCTGGAGATCGGGGCCGACGACTACGTCACCAAGCCGTACTCGCCGCGGGAGCTGGTGGCCCGGATCCGGGCGGTGCTGCGCCGGCAGAGCCCCGAAGTGACCGAGTCGGGCGCGCCGACGCTGGCCGCCGGCCCGGTCCGGATGGACATCGAGCGGCATGTGGTGACCGTCGACGGCGCCGCGGTCCAGCTGCCGCTGAAGGAGTTCGAGCTGCTGGAGCTGCTGCTGCGCAACGCCGGCCGGGTGCTCACCCGGGGGCAGCTCATCGACCGGGTCTGGGGCGCCGACTACGTCGGCGACACCAAGACGCTGGACGTGCACGTCAAGCGGCTGCGCTCGAAGGTCGAGCCGGAGCCGTCCGCGCCACGGTTCATCGTCACCGTGCGCGGCCTCGGCTACAAGTTCGAGCCGTAGGCCGTCAGGAGACCCAGCCGTAGCGACGCTCCGGGCGGCCGGCGGAGCCGTACCGGAGGTTGACCTCCGCCCGCCCGGTGTCGGCGAAGTGCTCCAGGTAACGGCGGGCGCTGACCCGGGAGATGCCCACCGCGTTGGCGCACTCGGCGGCGGAGAACGTCCCCGAGTGTCCCCGCAGGGTACGTTCGACCAGGTCGGCGGTCTCCGCGCTGAGGCCTCGGGGCAGCGCCGAGGTGGCGATGTGCGCGCCGCTGCGGGACAACACCCGGTCCACGTCGGCCTGGTCGCTCACCACCGTGGCGCGCAGCGCGTTGCGCCGGGCGGCGTACTGCTCCAGCCGGGTCCGCAGCTCGTCGAAGCCGAACGGCTTGAGCAGGTAGTTGACCGCGCCGTAGCGGACCGCCCGACGTACCGCCTCGGCCTCCCGGGCCGCGCTGATCACCAGCACGTCGCAGTCGTGCCGGGCGGCCCGCAGCCGGGTCACCACGTCCAGGCCGAACATGTCCGGCAGGTAGAGGTCGAGCAGCACCAGGTCGGGGCGGAGCTCGTCGACGGCGGCGATCGCCTGTTCGCCGGTGCTGGCCGTGCCCACCACCCGGAAGCCGTCGATCCGCTCGACGAAGCCCCGGTGGATCCGGGCCACCATGAAGTCGTCGTCGACCACCAGTACGTCGATCACCGGACCCCCTCCAGAGTGCCGGTCACCGACATCCGGGCCGTGAACATCGCGCCCTCCTCGGTGTTCGTCACCGCCACCTCGCCGCCGCGACGGTGACAGACCAGCCGGGTGAGTGCCAACCCGATGCCCCGCTCGCCGCCCCGGGCCGCCTTCGTGGTGAAGCCGTGGGTGAAGACCTCCTGGGCCAGCTCCGGTGCGATCCCCGGGCCGGAGTCGCGGACCACGATCTCCACCGAGGAGGCGTCCCGACGCAGCTCGACCTCGACCCAGGCCGGCCGGTCCGGGTCAGGCTCGCCGGCCGCCGCGCCGTCGCGACCACCGGTAGTCGCGCCGACCGGTGCGTCCCGGCCGCCGGCGACCGCCTCCACCGCGTTGTCGACCAGGTTGCCCAGCACCGTCGCCACGTCCGCCGCGACCTCCGGCGCCAGTCGGTCCAGCCCGGTCCGCTCGGAGATCCGCAGCTCCACCCGGCGCTCCGCGGCCAGCGCGGACTTCGCCATCAGCAGCGCCGCCACCGCCGTGTCGTGGATCCGGCTGGTGACGGTGAGGTCGAGCGAGGCCCGGTGCCGGCTGAGCGCGTCGACGTAGCGGACCACCTCGTCGTGCTCGCCGATCTGGATCAGCCCGGAGATGGTGTGCAGCTGGTTGGCGAACTCGTGGGTCTGCGCCCGGAGCAGCTCGGTGGTGCTGCGGAACGAGCCGATCTCCTGCTCCAGCCGGGCCAGCTCGGTACGGTCCCGCAGGGTGGTCACCGAGCCGAGCCGGCGGCCGTCCTTGGCGACCGTCATCCGGTTCATCACCAGCACCCGGCCGCCCCGGACCACCACCTCGTCCCGGGCCTCCGGGCCGCCGTCGGCGCCGGCCAGCACGTCCCGCAGCCGACCGGAGATCCGCAGGTCGGCGAGGCTGCGGCCGAGGCAGTGCTCGGGCAGGTCGAGCAGCCGGCGGCCGACCGCGTTCACCAGGGTGATCCGCTGCTGCGGGTCCAGCGCGATCACCCCCTCGGCGATGCCGTGCAGCAGCGCCTCCCGGTGCTCGGCCAGGCCGGCGATCTCCCGTGGCTCCAGGCCCAGGGTCTGCCGCTTGATCCGCCGGGCCAGCAGCCACGACCCGGCCACCCCCAGCAGGCTGGCGATGCCCAGGTACGTGAACAGGTACGACGAGGCGCCGACCAGCCGCTCCGACCAGGTCGGCGCGGCCTCGCCGATCATCACCACCCCGAGGTGCCGCCCGAGGTTGTCCCTGCGGTCGCCGAGCACGGGCACCTGGGCGACCAGCTCCCGGGAGTCGCCGACCCCCAGCTCGCCGGACCAGCTCCGGCCCCGTGCGACCTCGGGATCGCCGAGCTCGAGCGGGCTCCCCACCAGCGTCGGGTCGGTGGAGCTGACCACCCGCCCCCGGGCGTCGGCCACGGTCACCGAGGTCACCCCGGACCGGTTCAGCGCGTTCTGCACCAGCGGGGCGACCAGCTCCGCCGGCGCCGGCTGGTTGAGTCGCTCGCGCAGCAACGGGCTGCCGGCGAGCTCCTCGCCGAGGGCGGCAACCCGGCGCCCCTCCACCCGGTTGAAGGTCGCCGCGGACTGGGCCAGCGAGACCGCGGCGACGGCCACCAGCACGACCACGATGATCGCGAGCTGGAGGACGAGCAACTGCCCGGCCAAGGTACGGCGGGGCGTGACCGCGACCACAAAGACCTCAATTTCCGCTGGTGACACAAGGCAGACGCGGGATCTGCCCGGGGGTCATCATCTTGCCGCCGGACTCCTTCGAAACGGAAGAGAAACATGATGGCAACTCGGAGAAAACTGCTGGTCGTGGGCGTCGCCGCCGCCACGGCGCTGGCGCTGGGCGCGTGCGGCGCCACCGCCGACAAGAACGCGGGCTCGTCCGGCGGCGGTGACGGCAAGCCGGCCACCGGGCTGCGGCTGATGGTGCCGAACACCCCCGGCGGCGGGTACGACACCACGGCCCGTACCGCGGCCAAGGTGATGGAGGACGCCAAGATCGCCACCGGGGTGCAGGTCTTCAACCTGCCCGGCGCGGGCGGCACCGTCGGCCTCCAGCGCACCGTCAACGAGAAGGGCAACGGCAAGCTCGCCATGCAGATGGGGCTGGGCGTGGTCGGTGCCTCGTACACCTCCAAGTCCAAGGCGACGCTGACCCAGACCACCCCGCTGGCCAAGCTGATCGAGGAGGCCGGCGCCATCGTGGTGCCGAAGGACTCCCCGTACAAGACGATCCAGGACCTGGTCACCGCCTGGAAGGCCAACCCGAAGGGGATCGCGGTCGGTGGCGGCTCCTCGCCGGGCGGCCCCGACCACCTGCTGCCGATGCAGCTCGCCAAGACCGTCGGCATCGACCCGCGCCAGGTCAACTTCGTCTCGTACGACGGCGGCGGCGAGCTGCTGCCGGCAGTGCTCGGCGGCAAGGTGGCCTTCGGCGCCAGCGGCTTCGGCGAGTTCCTCGACCAGGTCGAGGCCGGCCAGATCCGGGTCCTCGCGGTGACCAGCGAGGCGCCGATCGACGCGCTCAAGGACGTGCCGACGCTGAAGTCCGCCGGCATCGACCTGGTCTTCACCAACTGGCGGGGCATCGTCGCGCCGCCCGGCATCAGCGACGCCGACAAGAAGGTCTGGATCGACGCGCTGACGAAGATGCACGAGTCCGAGGAGTGGAAGGCCGAGCTGGCCAAGCGGGGCTGGACCGACGCCTTCGTCACCGGCGACGAGTTCGGCACCTTCCTCACCGAGCAGGACAAGTCCGTGGCCGACCTGCTCAAGCAGCTCGGGCTGGCATGACCGGCATGACGACCTCACCGGACCGGGGCGGCGACCCGCCGCCCCGCCCGGCGGCGCGCGAGGGGACCATCCCCGCGGTACCGCCGATCCCGGCGCAACCGACCGCGGGGGCCGCCGATCCGGCGACCCCCGCGGCGGGGGCCGAGGCGGTCCCGCCGGCCGCGGAGCGTACGCCGGACCTGCCGGCGGTGGCGCGGCCCGCCGCGGCCGACGACGCGCCCGCGGCCGCGAACCCGGCCGACGGTGCGGACCGGACCGGGAAGCCGGACCGGGCGCAGTACGCCGTCTGCGCGTTCCTGGCGCTGGTCGGCGGACTGGTCATCGTCGACGCGGCCCGTACCGGGCACGCGATCAGCACCGCCGACCCGATCGGCCCGAAGCCCGTGCCGATCCTGCTCGGTGTGCTGCTGCTGATCGTCGCCGCGATCTACGCGGTGGACGTGGCCCGCGGCGGCAGCGGTGAGCCGGAGGCCGGCGAGGACGTCGATCTGACCACCCCGATCGACTGGCGGACGGTACTGCTGCTGATCGGCGCGTTCCTGGTCAACGCCGTGCTCATCGACCGGCTCGGTTGGGTGATCAGCGGGACGTTGCTCTTTTGGGGCTCGGCCTTCGCGCTGGGCAACCGGCACCACGTGCGCAACCTGCTGATCGCCGTCGCGCTGTCGTTGATCACCTTCTACACGTTCGCCATCGGGCTCGGCGTGAACCTGCCCGCGGGCGTGCTGCAAGGGATCCTGTGATGGACAACCTCGGAAACCTGCTCGACGGGTTCGCCAACGTGGTGACCCCGATGAACCTGCTGATCGCGCTGCTCGGGGTGACCATCGGCACCGCCGTGGGCGTGCTGCCCGGCATCGGCCCGGCGATGACGGTGGCACTGCTGCTGCCGGTCACCTACGGGATGGAGCCCACCCAGGCGTTCATCATGTTCGCCGGCATCTTCTACGGCGGCATGTACGGCGGCTCGACCACTTCGATCCTGCTGAACACCCCCGGCGAGTCGTCCTCGGTGGTGACCGCGATCGAGGGCAACAAGATGGCGAAGGCGGGACGCGCGGCGCAGGCGCTGGCCACCGCCGCGATCGGCTCGTTCGTCGCCGGCACCATCGCCACCCTGCTGCTGGTGGTGGTGACCCCGCCGGTGGTGCAGTTCGCGATCAGCCTCGGCGCGCCGGACTACTTCGCGCTGATGCTGCTGTCGTTCGTGGCGGTCACCGCGGTGCTCGGGGCCTCCCGGGTCCGCGGCTTCGCCTCGCTGCTGATCGGCCTGGTCATCGGCACCATCGGGATCGACGCGGTGAGCGGCCAGCAGCGGCTCACCCTGGGCATCCCGCAACTCGCCGACGGCATCGACGTGGTGGTCGTGGCGGTCGGCATCTTCGCCGTCGGCGAGGCGCTCTGGATCGCCGCGCACCTGCGCCGCCGCGCCGCCGAGGTGATCCCGGTCGGCCGGCCCTGGATGGGGCGGCAGGACTGGAAGCGGTCCTGGAAGCCGTGGCTGCGCGGCACCGCGTACGGGTTCCCGTTCGGGGCGCTGCCGGCGGGCGGCGCGGAGATCCCGACGTTCCTCTCGTACGCCACCGAGAAGAAGCTGACGAAGCACCCGGAGGAGTTCGGCCGGGGCGCGATCGAGGGCGTCGCCGGCCCGGAGGCGGCCAACAACGCCTCCGCCGCCGGCACGCTCGTGCCGATGCTGGCCATCGGCCTGCCCACCAACGCCACCGCCGCGGTGATGCTGGCCGCCTTTCAGCAGTACGGCATCCAGCCCGGCCCGCTGCTCTTCGAGCGGGAGTCCGGTCTGGTCTGGACGCTGATCGCCAGCCTCTTCGTGGGCAACCTGCTGTTGCTGGTGCTGAACCTGCCGCTCGCGCCCGCCTGGGCGCGGCTGCTGCGGATTCCCCGCCCGTACCTCTACGCCGGGATCCTCTTCTTCGCCTCGATGGGCGCGTACGCGGTCAACGCCCAGCCGTTCGACCTGTTCCTGCTGCTCACCCTCGGCCTGCTCGGGTTCGGCATGCGGCGGTTCGGGCTGCCGATCCTGCCGCTGATCGTCGGGGTGATCCTCGGCCCGCGCGCCGAGCTGCAGGGCCGGCGGGCGTTGCAGCTCTCCGGCGGCGAGCTGCACGGCCTGCTCGGCGGCTGGGTCTCCTGGACGATCTACGCGGTGATCGTGGTGGTGCTGCTCTGGCCGGTGCTCGGCCGCTTCGTCGTCCGAGGAGTTCGGGAAAGGCTGGTGACCCGATGACCGTGCTGGTGGGGTACGTCCCCTCGGCCCTGGGTGAGGCGGCCCTGCGGGCCGCCGTGGAGCAGGCCCGGTTCCGCGACGAGCCGGTGCTGGTGGTGAACACCTCGCGTGGCGACGCCTACGTCGACCCGCGCTTCGCCCAAGCGGGCGACCTGGCCCGGGTGGTCCGCGAGCTGACCGCCGACGGGGTGCCGCACACCGTCCGGCAGCTGATGCGGGGCCGGGACGCGGCCGAGGAGATCGCCGAGATCGCCGAGGCGGAGGAGATCTCGCTGGTGGTGATCGGCATCCGGCACCGCACCCCGGTGGGCAAGCTGATCATGGGGTCGACCGCGCAGGAGATCCTGCTCCGGGTGCCCTGCCCGGTGCTCGCCGTGAAGGCCGACTGAGTGGGATGTCGCGCGTCGCGCACGGGGATCCCGGGCTGACCGGGGTCCCCGTGCGTACCCAGACGGGCCTGCTGCTCGCGCACACCATCGTGGTGCAGGCGGTCACCTTCATGCTCCGCCCGGCGTCCGCGTACCAGGCCCTGGACCTGGACGTGCCGGCGGCCTGGCTCGGCGTGCTCGGGGCCAGCTTCGCCGTCGTGCCGCTGGTGCTGGCGGTCCCCTCCGGCCACGCGGTCGACCGGTTCGGCGAGCGCCGCATCGTGCTGGCCGGGTCGGGCCTGCTCGCCGCCGCCGGCGCCTGCTTCGTGCTCTTCGCCGACTCGGTCGCCGGCCTGGTCGTGGCCAGCATGGTGCTCGGCACCGGCCACCTCTGCGCGGTGGTGGGCCAGCAGGCGCTGGTCGCCAACCGCACCCCGGCGGACCGGTACGACGCGGCCTTCGGCTACTACACCTTCGCCGCCTCGCTCGGCCAGGCGTTGGGACCCGGCCTGATCGTGGTCTTCGGCGGGGACCGCCCGATCCCGGACACCGGGGCGATCTTCCTCGGCGCCACCGCGCTCACCCTGCCACTGCTGGTCGCCGCCGCGTTCCTCCGCCCCTCGGCGCACCACCGGCAGGCGGCGGGACCGGCCGCCGGCGGACTGGCCGGCCTGCTCCGCCAGCCCGGACTGGTGCGCGCCCTCGCGGTCAGCTGCGTCGTCCTGGCGGCGGTCGACATCACCCTGGTCTACCTGCCCGCCCTCGGTGCCGAGCGGGGCATCGCCGCCGGCTCGATCGGCGTACTGCTGGGGTTGCGGGCGGTCGCGTCGATGGCCTCGCGGCTGCTGCTGGGCCGGCTGGTCGCCGCCGTCGGCCGGCGCCGGCTGCTGGTCGGCACCGTCGCCCTCTCCGCCGCCGGTGTCGGGCTGCTGCTGCCGCCCCTGCCGCTCTGGGCGATGGCGGTGGTGGTCACGGTCTCCGGGCTGGGCCTGGGCGCCGGGCAACCGCTGACCATGTCGTTCCTGGCCGAGTCCGCCCCGCCCGGGTTGCGCGGCCGGGCGATGTCCCTGCGCCTCACCGGCAACCGGCTCGGCCAGGTCGTCATCCCGAGCGCCGCCGGCGCGCTCGCCGCCGGCGCCGGGGCGGCGGGCGTGCTCGCCTGCACCGCCGCCGGCCTGGCCGGCGCGGCCGTCGCCGCGACCGGACTGCACCAGGGCCCGCCCCCCGATCCGACACCCCGACCAGAGAGGGAAGAACCATGCTGACTCCGACCGCCGACCTCTACGACCGGTACGGCGACGTGCTCGGCTCGTGCGACACCCAGCTACGCCAGTTCGGCGCCGCCCGCGCCTTCGCCGGGCCGGCCGTCACGGTGCGCTGCTTCGAGGACAACGCCCTGCTCAAGTCGATCGTCGCCGAGCCGGGGGAGGGCCGGGTGCTGGTCGTGGACGGCGGCGGATCGGTGCACACCGCCCTGATGGGCGACCTGATCGCCGGCACCGCGGCAGCGAACGGGTGGGCGGGGGTGGTGATCAACGGCGCGGTCCGGGACGTCACCGCGCTGGCCGCCCTGCCGATCGGCATCAAGGCGCTCGGCGCCAATCCGCGCAAGAGCGCGAAGGCGGGAGCCGGCGAGCGGGACGTGCCGGTGTCGTTCGGCAACTGCGTCTTCACGCCGGGAGCCGAGGTGCACAGCGACGACGACGGGGTGGTCGTCCTGCCGGCCGACGCGCGGGAGTAGCTTCGGCGGTCAGCCTTCGCTGGCCGGGTGCGGGGCGACCTGGCCCTGGCGCAGCCGCGCCCCGCACAAGTCCGCCAGCTTCGAATACGCGGGCGCGCCGATCAGCGCGGTCAGCTCCGGGCCGTACGAGACGTACATCGGCTCGGTGCCGACGTGGGCGTCGGTGGACGAGGTGCACCACCAGTCCAGGTCGTGCCCGCCCGCGCCCCAGCCCCGCCGGTCGAACTCGGTCAGCGTGGAGACCAGCACCTTGGTGTTGTCGGGTCGCTTGGTCCAGTCCTGCTCGCGGCGGATCGGCAGCTGCCAGCAGACGTCCGGCTTGTATTCCAGCGGGTGCACCCCGTCGCGCAGCGCCTGACCGTGCAGGGCGCAGCCGCCACCGCCGGGGAAGTCCGCGTCGTTGAGGAACACGCACGGCGCGTCCACGTCCCGGGTGGCGGTGCGCCGGGCCGGGTTCTTGCCGTCGATCGTGTCCTCCGCGGTCCAGTTCTTGACGCCCCTGCGGAAGTGCTGCCAGGTCTGCGGGGTGAGTCGCTTGACCGCCGCCCGGACCCGCTTCTCGTCGTCGCCGTCGGTGAAGAACGCGCCGTGCGAGCAGCAGCCGTCGGTGGCCCGGCCGGCGATGATGCCGTGGCAGCCCTTGCCGAAGATGCACGTCCAGCGGGACAACAGCCAGGTCAGGTCGGCGCGGACGAGGTGCCGCTCGTCGGCCGGGTCGACGAACTCGATCCACTCGCGGGGGAAGTCCAGCTCCACCTCACGGCTGCGCGGGTCGTCCGGGTCGTCCACCAGTACGTGCAGTTCCACCTGGCTCGTCACCCGGACCAGCGTACGCGGGGTGACCGGGGCCGGCCGGCGAGCCGCGGAAACGTGTTGGCCCTAGGGTCGACAGCATGCGACTGGGTGTCCTCGACGTCGGTTCCAACACGGTGCACCTGCTGGTGGTCGACGCCCACCACGGGGCGCACCCCTGGCCGGCGCACTCGGAGAAGGTGGTGCTCCGGCTGGCCGAGCAGATCGGCCCGGACGGGGCGTTGACCGAGGAGGGCGCCGACGGGCTGGTCAAGGCGGTCGGCATGGCGCGTACCGCCGCCGCCGGGCTGGCCGCCGACGACCTGCTCGCCTTCGCCACCTCCGCGGTGCGCGACGCCACCAACGCCGCCGAGGTGCTGGCCCGGGTCCGCGACGAGACCGGCGTACGGCTGGAGGTGCTCTCCGGCGCCGACGAGGCGCGGATGACCTTCCTGGCGGTGCGGCGGTGGTTCGGCTGGTCGGCGGGGCGGCTGCTGGTGATGGACATCGGCGGCGGCTCGCTGGAGCTGGCGGCCGGCATCGACGAGGACCCGGACGTCGCGGTCTCCCTGCCGCTCGGGGCCGGGCGGTTGAGTCGGGAGCGGCTGCGGGTGGACCCGGCCGGGCAGGTGCCGCCGTCCGCCGAGGCCGTGGAGGAGCTGCGGGAGTACGTCGACGGGCTGCTCGACCCGGTGGTGGAGAAGCTCGCCGGGGTGGGCTGGGAGCGCCCCGTCGCCACCTCCAAGACCTTCCGGATGCTGGCCCGGCTGGCTGGCGCGGCGCCGTCCGGGGCCGGGCTCTGGGCCCGGCGCAGTCTCACCCGCACCGGCCTGCAGCAGGTGCTCGGCTTCATCCGGCACATCCCGCCGGCCCAGCTGGCCGAGCTGGAGGGGGTCAGCACGGGTCGGGCCCACCAGCTGCTCGGCGGTGCGGTGGTGGCCGAGGCGGTGATGCGTCGTTTGGACGTCCCGTCGCTGGACATCTGCCCGTGGGCGCTGCGCGAGGGCGTCATCCTCCGCCGGTTGGATCAGCTGGAGCCGATGTGATCCGCGTCGGTCGTTCTGCGTCATTTGACGCCGCTCGTCCTGAAGCGTGGTGACCGGTCGGGCTACCCTGAGGGGCGTGACTTCCCGCGTCCCCGTGCTCCTGTCCAGTTCCTCGGTCTTCCCTGAGCGGACCGCGGCGGCGTTCCAACTCGCCGCGGCGCTCGGCTACGACGGCGTCGAGGTGATGGTCTGGACCGACGCCGTCAGCCAGGACGTCGGTGCGCTGCGCGGCCTCTCCGAGCACTACGGCGTGCCGGTCCTGTCGGTGCACGCGCCGTGCCTGCTGGTGACCCAGCGGGTGTGGAGCCCCGACCCCTGGGAGCGGCTGCGCCGCTCGGCCGAGATGGCCGCCACCCTGGGCGCGCCGGTCGTGGTGGTGCACCCGCCGTTCACCTGGCAGCGGGACTACGCCCGCAACTTCGCCGAGGGGCTCGACGCGATCGCCGGCGAGTACCCGGACCTGCGCTTCCCGGTGGAGAACATGTACCCGGTGCGGATGGCCGGCCGGCAGTTCGTGCCGTACGTGCCGGGCTGGGATCCGACCGAGGCCGGGTACGCCTCGTACACCCTCGACCTGTCGCACTGCGCCGCCTCGCACACCGACTCGCTGGCGATGGCCGACCGGATGGGCGACCGGCTGGCACACGTGCACCTCGGCGACGGCACCGGCGAGGGGCGCGACGAGCACCTGGTGCCCGGGCGCGGCAGCCAGCCCTGCGCGGAGCTGCTGCGCTCACTGGCCGGCCGGGGCTTCACCGGCTCGGTGGCCGTCGAGGTCACCACCCGGGGCGCGAAGAGCCGCGCCGACCGCGAGGCCGACCTCCGCGAGGCCCTCGCCTTCGCCCGCGCCCACCTCACCGCCCCCTCCCCGGTAGACGCCTGACCGGCTCCCGGCCCCGGGCTTCTCCCCGTCGATCATGAAGTTGTCGCCCGCCGCCTCGGCGTGTCGGGGCAACAACTTCATGATCGACTGCGCGGCCGCGTGGCCACGCGGCCGGGTGGTCGGGTGGGTCAGGGGACGGGGGTGAGGGAGTCGGCCTGGGTGGGGACGGGGAGCTGCTGCTCGCCGACCGCGGCGCGCTTGCGGGCGCGGTGGGCGGCCACGTGGGAGCGGGTCGCGCAGCGCTCCGAGCAGAACCGGCGGCAGCAGTTGGACGAGGTGTCCAGGTAGACGTTGCCGCAGCGCTCGTCCGCGCAGACCCCGAACCGGGCGCTGCCGTACTCGCAGAGCCAGACCGACAGCCCCCAGACCGCGCCGGCCAGGTACTCCGCGCTGACCGACGCGCCCCGGCTGGTCACGTGCATGTGCCAGTCGCTGGAGTCGTGGCCGGAGATCCGCGGCTGCACGGGGAACGCCTCCAGCAGGGCGTTCAGCTCGGCCACCGCCTGGACGTCCCGCCCGGAGGTGCCGAACTCGAACACGTCGCGCAGGCGCTTCTGCGCCCGCCGGAAAATCGCCAGGTCCCGTTCGGCGACCTCGTCGCGCATCCACGCGTTGTCGTCCGGGAAGAGGGCCCGCAGGTCGTCGAGGTCGTCCAGGCGGGCGTTGACGAGGTCAACGCCGGTCCGGGCGTACGCGTCGAAGTTCACGACACCAACGGTAGACGACTCACGGGGCGCGCGGCGCGTCGATGTAGTGCGGCAGGAACCGCGCGTAACCGTCCGTGATGAGGCTCTCGCTCTCCCGCACGCCGACGCCGGCCGACTCGCCGTCGACGATCCAGCTCCCCAGCACCGTACGGTTGCCGGCGAAGTCCGGCAGCGCCCTGAACTCCTGGTAGCAGAAGCCCTCGTCGCCGTAGTCGCCCGGATTGGTGATCTCGGCGTCGCCGGTGACGATCCGCACCGAGGCGCCCTCCCGGCCGAGCAGCGGCTTCGCCACGTACTCCGGCATTCCGCGCGGCGAGTCCAGGTACGCCGGCAGCAGGTACTCGTGCCCCGGGTACAGCTCCCAGAGCACGGCGAGCAGCGCCTTGTTGGACAGCAGCAGCTTCCAGGCCGGCTCGATCCAGGTGGTCGGGGTGCCCGGCTCCAGCGCCGCCGGCCCGTACGGCTCGGCGAGCATCCACTCCCACGGGTAGAGCTTGAAGCAGGTCGTCAGCGGTCGGTCGTCGGCGTCGACGAAGCGCCGGCCGTCCCAGCCGACGTGCTGGATCGGCAGCAGCGTGACGTCCAGTCCGGCCTGGCGGGCGGTCTCCGCCAGGTACCCGGCGGTGATCTGGTCCTCGCCCGACTCCTCCTCGTTCGACCAGGTCACGTGCACCCGTCGGTCGTGCAGGCCGGCGCCGATCTTGGCCCAGGCGCCCACCAGCCGCTCGTGCAGGCTGTTCCACTGGTCGGCGTCCGGGTGCGTCTGCTCCAGCCAGTACCACTGGATGATGCTCGCCTCGACCAGTGCGGTGGGGGTGTCGGCGTTGTACTCCAGCAGCTTCGGCGGCCAACTGCCGTCGTAGGCGAGGTCGAAGCGGCCGTAGAGGGTCGGCGGCCGCTCGCGCAGCGACCGGGCGACCGCCTCGGCGGCCCAGGCCGGGATGCCGAACTCGGCGTACCGGCCGCGGGCGACGACGTGCTCGGCCGCGGCCACCGACATCCGGTGCAGCTCCTCGGTGGCCTCCTCCAGCCGCAGCACCTCGGTCAGGTCGAAGGCGTACGCCGCCGTCTCGTCCCAGTACGACATGGTCCCGCCGTCGGGCAGCTCGGTGTCGACGTACACCAGGCCCTGCTCGCGGATGGTGGCGTCCCAGTCCGGGCGGGGGGTGGCCGCCTCGCGCCGCACCTCAGCCGCCGCAGGAGGCGAGGTGGGTGCCGAAGCCGCCGCGCTCGGGCAGGGCCGCGGCGACCGGCCGGGGCTCGGCGGCGGCGGTGCCGGTGGTGACCGCCGGTACCCGCATCGCCAGCGCGACCGTGTCCCCGCCGCCGGCCGGACCCAGGGCGCAGTCGTCGTCATCATCGTCGTCGGAGGTCATGTTGCAGCCGGAGAGGGCGAGCGCCAGGGCGGTGAGCGCGCCCAGCTGCACGGAGGCCGACCGGAGCCGGCGGCGGGGGTGTCCATCCACGGCATCGTTGTAGCTGATCGACGCCACTTCCGTCGCCCCCCGGACGGTGCTCGTGATGCCATTGGGACGACTGTCACGGGGCGTCGCGGCGGCTCGGCCGCCCCCCGACGAAGCGCGGTGCACGGGCGTTACGCTCGGCTCATGCTCCGTTCCGTCATCCTCGCCGCCTCCCGGTCATCCCAGGTCGAGCGGCTCATCGCGACGGCCCCGTTCACCCGGGACGTCGTCCGCCGGTTCGTCGCCGGCGCCGGCACCGACGACGCGTTGCGCGCGACCCGCGAACTCGTCGCCGACGGCCTCGCGGTCACCATCGACAACCTCGGCGAGGACACCGTCACTCCCGAGCAGGCCAACGCCACCCGCGACGAGTACCTCAAGCTGCTGAAGCTGCTCTCCGCCGCTGGGCTCACCCCGCCCGCCGAGGTCAGCGTGAAGCTCTCCGCCCTGGGCCAGAAGTTCGACGAGCAGCTGGCGTACGACAACGCCCGGGCGATCTGCCTGGCGGCCGACGAGGTGGGCACCACGGTCACCCTCGACATGGAGGACCACACCACCACCGACTCGACCCTGAGCGTGCTGGCCAACCTGCGCAAGGACTTCCCGTCGACCGGTGCGGTGCTCCAGGCGTACCTGCGGCGGACCGAGTCGGACTGCCGCGAGCTGGCCGGCGCCGGGTCCCGGGTACGGCTCTGCAAGGGCGCGTACAAGGAGCCGGAGTCGGTGGCGTACCAGTCGGCCCGTGAGGTGGACAAGTCCTACGTCCGCTGCCTGAACGTGCTCATGTCCGGGGACGGCTACCCGATGCTGGCCACCCACGACCCGCGCCTGATCGCCATCGGCGAGGACCGGGCCCGCTGGTTCGACCGCGGCCCGGACCGCTTCGAGTTCCAGATGCTGTACGGCATCCGGCCGGAGGAGCAGGCCCGGCTGGTCGGCGAGGGCTACACCGTGCGGACCTACCTGCCCTACGGCGAGGACTGGTACGGCTACCTGATGCGCCGGCTCGCCGAGCGCCCCGCGAACCTGGTGTTCTTCGGCCGGGCCCTGGTCTCCAAGAAGTGACTCAGGCGTTCGACCAGCCCCGGGTGCTCAGCACCAGCCGGTAGCCGTCCGGATCGGCCACCGTCACCCCCCAGCGGTCCCAGTACGGGCCGGCGGAGACTCTCGTCCCGCCGGCCCGTTCCAGTCTCGTGACCAGGTCCGCCTCGACCGGCCCGTCCAGGTAGAGCACGAACAGGTCCTCCTCTGTCGGGCGCGGCTCGACCACTAGGTGCTCCCCGCCGACCAGCTCCAGGTGCCAGGCTTCCCGTCGACGTCATGCGGTGATCATCGGAGCTGTACCGGACTTCAGGTCAAGTCCGCCGTTGACAGATTAGGCTAATGCACTTAGCTTTAAAGCTATGAGCATTAGCCAGGTGGAGCGGGACGGCGGCACCATCGCGTACGAGGTGCACGGCGAGGGACCCCTGGTGGTCCTCGCGCACGGCATGGGGGAGAACCGGCGATCCTTCCGCCACCTGATCCCGCTGCTCGTCGCGGCCGGCTACCGGGTGGCCTCGGTGGACGTCCGGGGGCACGGCGACTCCAGCGCCCACTGGCCGTCGTACGCCCCGGCCGAGGTCGGCTCGGACCTGCTGGCCGTGGTGCGTACCCTCGGCGGCCCGGCCACCCTGGTCGGCAGCTCGTCCAGCGCGGCGGCCGTCGTCTTCGCCGCCGGGGACGCGCCCGAGCTGGTCAACGGCATCGTGCAGATCGGCGCGTTCGTCGCCCAGCCCAGGCCCAACCCGGCGATGCGGGTCGCCCAGGCGGCGGTGCTGCGCAGTCCCCGGCTGTTCGGCATGTTCCACCGGACGCTCTTCCCCTGTGGCCGGCCCGCCGACGACGCCGCGTACCGCAAGGAGCTGGTCGCCGGCCTGCGCGGCCGGATGGCGGCGGTCCGCGGTGTGGTCGCGCCGGTCGCCTGGCACTGGACGGCCCGGGCGGCCGACGTGCGGCAGCCGGTGCTGGTGCTGATGGGCGCGAAGGATCCCGACTTCGCCGATCCGGGGGGCGAGGCGCGCGCCGCCCGCCGCCTCTTCGTCACCGCCGAAGCCCGCATGATCGCCGATTCCGGCCACTACCCGCACGCCGACCAGCCGGCGGCCACCGCTGCCCAGCTCGTCGAGTTCCTGGCGGTGACCACGCGTGCCTAGGGCCGGGCTCACCCCGTCGACGGTGGTCCGCGAGGCGGCCCGCCTCGCCGACGAGGTCGGTTACGAGCGGCTGACCCTGGCCGCGCTCGCCGGCCGGCTCGGCGTCGCGCTGCCCAGCCTCTACAAGCACGTCAAGGGTGCCGACGCGTTGAGCCAGAAGCTGGCCGCGCTGGCCGTCGACGAACTCGCCGACGCGATGACCTCGGCCGCCGCCGGGCGCGCCGGGGCGGACGCGCTGCGGGCGGTCGCCACCGCCTGGCGCGACTACGCCCGCCGGCACCCCGGCCGCTACCCGGCGGCGCAGCGGGTGCCCGACCCGGCCGACCCCGAGCACGTCGCCGCCGGCCGGCGGGCCCTCGACACCGTCTACGCGATCCTGCGCGGCTACGGCCTGACCGGTGACGCCGCGGTCGACGCCGCACGCCTGTTCCGCAGCGCCGTGCACGGCTTCGTCACCCTGGAGGCGGCCGGTGGCTTCGGCCTGCCCCGAGGCATCGACCGGTCCTTCGACCAGCTGGTGGCCGCGTTGGACACCGCGTACCGGGACTGGAGGTCCTGATGAGGCTCGTGCTGCTGACGATCGCCTTCCTGGTGGAGGTGGCGATGCTCGTGGCCGCCGGCTGGTGGGGCTTCACCCTCGACGCGGGCCTGGCCGTCCGGCTGCTCGCCGGGCTCGGCGCGCCGCTGCTGATCGCGCTGGTCTGGGGCGTCTTCTGCTCGCCCCGGGCCCGGGTCCGGCTCGCCCCGCCGGCCAAGTACGCCGTCCAGGCTGCCTGCTTCCTCGCCGCCGGCGTGCTGCTCGCCCTCGCCGGCCACCCGTTGCTGGCGGTGGGTCTGGTCGCCCTCTGGGCCGTGGACCGGGCGCTGCTCAGCCACGGCGGTCACCCGGCCTGACCGGCCCCGGTCGCCTGCTCGGGCCGCCCGGGTAGCCCGTGGTCCTCCCTCCCGGTGGTGGCTGCTGGTGGGCCCGATCCCGGCGCCTGCCGGGGTGAACCGCTGACGGGACCGCTGGTGGTGGCTCCCGTGGGCGGCCCGTCCACGGCACCCCACCTGCAGTGGTCGCGCCCTTTCGATCTGATGTCGTAGACGATTCGGGCCACCCCTGACGCGCGTGTGGCTGTCGTCCCGAGGCCGGCCGGGCGACGGCCCGTCTCTGCCAGACGCAGAGACGACGTCTGTCGCCACCGCCACCGGGGTCGGGCGTTCCGTGAGTCGTTCACGTCATCAGCTCGATAGGCGAGTAGCCACCCCCTTCCGACGCCGCCCCGGTCACCGTCCGTGCAGGCCACCGTCCTGCGGCAGGAGGTTCGTGCCGCGTGTGCAGGCCCGCCGGCATGCTGCCGGCGCGCGGGCGGCTCTGGCCGGATCGCCCCGATTGGTCGTACCCTTCGCCGGTGACCGACGGGCATGACGAGCCGCGCCTCACCGACGGGGTGGACGAGTCGCGCCTTACTGACGGGGACGAGTCGCGCCCGGTTGCCGGCGACGAGTCGCGCCCGACTGGCCGGGTGGATCAGCCGCACCCAACGGACCGGGTGGACGAGCCACGCCGAGCCGACCGGATGGACGAGCCGTGCCCGGTCGAAGAGTCACGCCGGGCCGACGGGATGGACGAACTGCGCGCGGCCGATGGCGGCGGGCCGCGCCCGGTCGACGGGGTCGACGAGCCGCGCCCGGCCGACGGCGGCGGGCCGCGCCCGGTCGACGGGGTCGACGACCCCCGCCCGGCCGGCCGGGTCGACGAGCCGCGCCCGACCGACGGAGTGGACGAGCCGCGCCCGACCAGCGGGATCGACCAGCCGCGCCCGACCGCCGGGGTGGGCGAGCCGCGTTCACGCCGCCGCTGGCCGCTCTGGGCGGCGGTCGCGGTGGTGCTGGCGCTGGTGGGCTGCGGGGTGCCGGCGGCGCTGCTGGCCGGCCTGGTCGACCGCACCGCCGAGCGCGCCACGGTGGACCGCCCCGCCACCCGCACGCCAGACCCGGCCACGGCGGCCGCCCGCCGGGTGGGCGACCAGCTCTCCGCCCAGCTCGCCCGGCAGGCCAGCGCCCTGCTCGGCGGGGACCGGCGCGGCTTCCTCGCCGTAGCGGACCCCGCCGCCCGCGCCGACCTGGGCCGCCGCTTCGCCGCACTGCGCGCGCTCCGGGTGACGGTGTGGCGGGCCGAGCCGTCCGGGCTGCCCACCCCGGTCGCCGGGCAGGCGGGGCAGTGGCGGCAACTGGTCACCTTCCGGTACTGCTTTCTCGTGCCGGACTGCGCGCCCAGCCCGGTCCTGATCGGCACCCGCTGGCGGGAGACCGGCGGCGCGCCGCTGCTGGTCGCCGTCGAGGAGTCCCGCTCCGCGCAGGCCGGGGTCCGACCCTGGGAGGTCAGCGACCTGGTCGTCGCCGTCGGCCCGCGCACCATGGTGGCCACCACCCCGGCGTTTCGCGGGAAGCTGCCCGGCCTGCTCGCCGAGGCCGAGTCCGCGGCGACGGTCGCCGACCGGTACGCGGTCGCCGGCCCACCGCCGGACCGCTACCGGATCTTCTACGCCGGCGGCCCCGAGTGGCGACGCTGGTACGGCGGCGGCCGACCGAAGTGGACCGCCGGGTACGCGGTCACCATCGGCGGCGGCCACCACGAGGTGGTGCTCAACGCCGACGGGCTGACCGCCACCGCCACCGGTGAGCTGCTGCGGCACGAGCTGACCCACGCCGCCTCGCTGCCGGCGCGGGGCTACCCGGGCAAGCAGACCTGGTGGCTGGTGGAGGGGCTGGCCGAGTACGCCGGTGCCGACGGGGCACCGGTGAGCCGCTACGAGGGGCTGGACGAGGCCGGGCAGCTCGTCGCCGGCGGGTGGAACGGCCGGCTGGACGCCCTGACCCCGGCCGACGCCGCCCCGGCCGACCGGGTCGGCGGCAGCTACGGCGTCGGCTACCTGGCCGTCCGCCACCTCGTCGACCGGTACGGCGAGCGGCAGGTGCTCGACTTCTTCCGGGCCGTGGTGCACGACCGGCGGTCGCTGGACGACGCGTCCGAGCAGGTCCTCGGCGACCCGTGGACCGCCCTGCACGACGAGTGCGTCGCCTACGTCCGGGCGACCGTCCGATGACAGCGGACCGACTCGTCGCCAGGTGGACGCGGTCCGCCCGGTAGGCCGGTCGCGCCGCTCGGCGTCGTATCGACGCCGGGCTAAGGTTGGCCCGTGCGCCGCCCCGATTCGCCGCGGCCCCCCGTAGCCACGCGGCCCCGCCTGCTCACCGCCCTGCTCGCCGTCGTCGTCCTCACCGGCACCACCGCCGCCTCCTGCGGGGACGACGAGTCCACCGTCGCGCTGGCCCCGGCCAGCCGGGCCGCCGTCGCCGAGGTGATCGACGCTCCGGCCACCGTGACCGCCCGCGCCGCGGCCACCCTCACCGCACCCGCCGACGGCACCGTCAGCAGTCTGCGGGTTCAGCCCGGCCAGCGGGTCAGGCGTGGTCAGGTGCTCGCCGTGATCAGCTCCCCGTCCGCCCAGGAGCGCCTCCGTCAAGCCCGCGACGCCCTGCGGGCCGCCGAACGGGCCGGCCGGGGCGTCGGCGTGGGCGACCTGGGCACCCGCCGTCGCGGCACCGACAAGGCCGCCGACGAGGCGTTCGACGCCGCCCGGGACGCCGCCGGGAAGATCGCCGACCAGAAGGTTCGGGACGCGCTGCTAGCCCAGGTGACCTCCGCCCAGCAGCAGTACGCCGCCGCGGCGCGCACCGCCGACCAGGCCGTCCGCTCGGTGCAGCGGGGCGTCGCCGGACTCAACTCGGCGGTCGGCGCGCTGTCGGCCGCGCAACGGCTCCAGGCCCGGCAGGCGTACGACCTGGCGAAGGCGACCGTCGACGCGCTGACCCTGCGCGCCCCGATCGGGGGAGTCGTGCAGCCCGGCGGCCCTCCCGCCGGCGGCGGCACCGACCTGTCCGCCCTCCTCGGCGGCGGGCAGGTGCCCGCCGGGATCGACCCGTCGGCGCTCACCCCGTCCCGCGCCGGGCCGCCGCCGGGCGTGGACGACGCGGTGGTCGCCGGCGGCCGGGTCACCGCCGGCACGCCCGTGCTGACCATCGTGGACACCGGCGCGCTCGGCCTGCTCGCCGAGGTCGACGAGACCGACGTGCTGCTGGTCCGCCCCGGCCTGGTCGCCGACGTCGAACTGGACGCGGTCACCGGCGCCAGCTACGACGCCACGGTCCGCTCGGTCGACGTGCTGCCCACCAGCTCCGCCCGGGGCGGGGTCACCTACCGGGTGCGGCTCTCGCTCGGCGCGGGCCGGCTCGGCGAGGGCGAGGCCGCCCCGGCGCCCCGCCCCGGCATGAACGCCGTGGTGCACCTGCGGGTACGCGAGGCCGCCGACGCGGTCACCGTTCCCGCCTCGGCGGTGTTCTCCGCCGACGGCCGGGACGCCGTCTGGCTGGTTCGCGACGGCCGGGCGGGCCGGGCGCCGGTGACGGTGGGCGTGCAGGGGCAGGACCTGGTGCAGATCCTCGACGGGGTGCAGGCCGGCGACCGCGTCGTGGTGCGCGGCGCCGACCAGGTCCAGGACGGCCAGGAGGTCCGGTGAGCGCGAGGAGTGAGCCGGCTCTGCGAGCCCCGCAGTCGCGAACGAAGGTGACCCGGTGAGCGCGCCGAGTGCGCCGACGGGGGAGTGTCGGTGAGCGGTCCGGCGGCGATCGAGGCGGTGGACGTCTCCCGGACGTACCAGCTCGACGGTGTCTCCGTGCCGGCGCTGCGCGGCGTCTCGCTGACCGTGGCGCCGGGGGACTACGTGGCCGTGGTCGGGCCGTCCGGCTCCGGCAAGTCGACCCTGATGCACCTGCTCGGCGGGCTGGACCAGCCCACCGGCGGTCGACTGGTGATTGGCGGCCGGGACGTCGGCGCTCTCTCCGCGCCGGAGCTGGCGACGCTGCGCAACGAGACCATCGGCTTCGTCTTCCAGGCGTTCCACCTGCTGCCGCGGACGTCGGCGGTGGACAACGTGGCGCTGCCGCTGGTCTACCGCGGCGTCGGGGCCCGGCAGCGGCGCGAGCGGGCGGCCGCGATGCTCGGCCGGGTCGGCCTGGGGCACCGGCTGGACCACCGTCCCAACCAGCTCTCGGGCGGTGAGCAGCAGCGGGTGGCGATCGCCCGGGCGTTGGTCACCGACCCGACGGTGCTGCTCGCCGACGAGCCGACCGGCAACCTGGACACGGTGACCGGCCAGGCGGTGCTGGCCCTGCTGGAGCAGCTCAACGCCGAGTCCGGAGTGGCGCTGGTGATGGTGACCCACGACAACGAGGTGGCGGCCCGGGCCCGACGGCGGATCGCGATGCGCGACGGGGTGGTGGTGTCGGACACCGCCTCGACCGTTCATGATCGACCGGCGTCCGGGCCCGTGACGGCACCTGACACACTGGTGGACGCTCCCAGCGCGGAGCCCCGGTCCGCGTCCGGAAGCGGCCCGGGGCACCCGTCCGGTGGCTCCGGTGGCGCCACCGGAGCCACCGGACGCCTTCCGCGCGATCCGGCGGCCGACCCGCGTACCCCCGAAGTGGCCGGACCGGGTTCCGAGGTGGACGCCGCCGACCGGCCAGGACCGGACGCGGACCCCGGGGCCGGACCAGGATCCGGCGCGGACGCTGCGGCCCGGGGGACCTCCCGAGTGGACGCGGTCGGGACGGACCGCGCGGGCGACGAGCGGGCCGGCGGGGCGTCGTGAGGCTCGCCGAGGCGTGGCGGGTGGCGCTGGACGCGCTGCGGGCCAACCGGATGCGCAGCGCGCTGACCATGCTCGGCGTGATCATCGGCGTGGCGTCCGTGGTGCTGCTGGTCGCCATCGGCACCGGTACGAAGCAGAAGGTCGAACAGCAGGTCGAGGGGCTCGGCTCCAACCTGCTGCTGGTGGTACCCGGCCGGATCGACGTGGGCACCGCGCCGGTGGTCTCCCCGCTGACCCTCTCCGACGTCGACGCGGTCGCCCGGGTGGTCGGCGATCCCAGCCGGGTCGCGGTCACCATCGCCTCCGGCGCGACGGCCCGGGCCGGCAACCGCTCCGACTTCACCACCGTGCAGGGGGTGCTGGAGACCACCCCGACGGTCTTCACCCGCTCGCTCGCCCGGGGTCGCTACCTGACCGGCGCCGACGTGGACACCAGCCGCCGGGTGGCGGTGCTCGGCGACTCGGTGGCCCGCGCGCTCTTTCCCGACCGGGATCCGCTCGGCCAGCAGGTCGCGCTCGCCGGCGTCCGGTTCCGGGTGATCGGGGTGTTCGCGCCGCTCGGGCAGAGCCTCGGCGTCGACCGGGACGACGAGGTGCACGTGCCGGTCACCGCGGCCCAGCGACTCTGGGGCACCCAGCGGGTGGACGGCATCGCGGTCAAGGCCCCGGACCGGGAGCGGATCGGCGAGCTGGGCGACCGGATCGTCGCCGAGCTGTCCCGCCGGCACCCGGACACCGAGTTCAGCGCGGTCACCCAGCAGCAGATCCTCGGCGTGCTCGGCGACATCCTCGGGGTGCTCACCGGCGTGCTCGCCGCCATCGCCGGTATCTCGCTGCTCGTCGGCGGGGTGGGCGTCTCCAACATCATGCTGGTCTCGGTGCGCGAACGGACCCGGGAGATCGGCCTGCGCAAGGCCGTCGGCGCGCGCCCCCGCGACATCGGGGTGCAGTTCCTGCTAGAGGCGGTGCTGCTCACCGCGATCGGCGGGCTGACCGGGATGGCGATCGGCGTGGGCACCGCGCTGCTGGTGGACGCCCTGTCGCCGATCCCGGCCGCGATCACCTGGTGGTCGCTGGCGCTGGCGTTCGGGGTGTCGGCGGCGGTGGGCATCGTCTTCGGGGTGGTGCCGGCGCAGCGGGCCGGCCGGCTCGACCCGGTGGTCGCGCTGCGCGCCGAATGAGCCCGCCCGCATCGCCGTTGCGGGCCTCGCGGGGCCGGTGCCGCCACCGGTCCCGGGAACGGGACGCTGAGCGCAGGCAGGGGCGAAACGGCAGGTCACGGTCGGGTGAACGGCGATCCGGGCATGATCAGTTGTACGAAGGGATCGCGCCGGTCACAGCGGCCCCGCTACCGTACTGGTAACACGCGCGTTGCCGGCCCGGACGGAAGCTCCGGTCGCTCGGTACGCGCCGGGCATGGGATGGGTCGGGTGAGCCATGGCCGGGTCGCAGTCCGACGGTCGGCTGTCGGATGTCAAGTTCCTCACCGTCGCCGAGGTGGCGTCGGTCATGCGGGTGTCCAAGATGACGGTCTACCGCCTGGTGCACAGCGGTGAGCTCACCGCGGTCCGGGTCGGCCGGTCGTTCCGGGTGCCGGAGCACGCGGTGCACGACTATCTCCGGGGCGCGTTTCAGGAAACCGCCTGACCCCTCGCCGGGCGGTGCGCCGACTGCGACGTAACGGGCATCGACGGGGGCGCGTTGGTCCTGCTGACGCGCTCCGGCTACCCTGGAGCCGATCGTGACCCTCGCCGGTGAGCCCCGACGCCACCAGGCTGGTCCGGTCCGTTGTCCGCAAGCGGTCACCGGCGCCACCGAACGTGGCGCCACTCGTCCGCCCCGCACGTTTGCATTGAAAGGCTGTCGTATGGGCTCGGTGGTCAAGAAGCGCCGCAAGCGCATGGCTAAGAAGAAGCACCGCAAGCTGCTGCGCAAGACCCGCGTCCAGCGTCGCCGTCTCGGCAAGTGACCGGGGCCGGGCCACGGCCCGGCTTCCGGCACCACTTGCCAACTGTCGACCCTCGGAGGCTCAGGTGATCAGGCCGCGGACGTCCCGGCTCGGTCCCGTCTGCCGGTCAGGGCGTACGAGATGACCCCCGGTGGCACCTCAGGTGCTCCGGGGGTCGTCGTCGTGACCGGGGTCGGCCGCTATCTCGGCGCGCACGTCGCCGCCCGGCTCGCCGCCGACCCGCGCATCGAGCGGGTGATCGGCGTCGACCCGGCCACCCCCGGCCCCGAGTTCACCGACCTGCTCGACCGGGTCGAGCGGGTCCGGCTCGACCTCGGCTCGCTCAGCGGGCTCCTCGTCGACCTGGACGTCGACGCCGTGGTGCACCTCGCCCTGGTCAGCTCGCCCGACCCCCAGCACGGCGGCCGGGCGGCGATGAAGGAGCAGAACGTCATCGGCACCATGCAGCTGCTCGCCGCCTGCCAGCGGGCGCCGCGGCTGCGCAAGCTGGTGGTCCGCTCCTCCACGGCCGCGTACGGCGCGTCCTTCCGCGACCCGGCGGTCTTCACCGAGGAGACCGAGCCGCGCGAGGTGCCGCGCGGCGGTTTCGGCCGCGACATCCTCGACATCGAGGGGTACGTCCGCGGCTTCCGCCGCCGCCGTCCCGACGTGACCGCGACCGTGCTGCGCTTCGCGCCGTTCATCGGCTCCACCGCCGACACCACGCTCACCCGCTACTTCTCCCAGCCGGTGGTGCCCACCGTCTTCGGGCGCGACCCGCGGTTGCAGTTCGTGCACTTCGACGACGCCCTGGAGGTGCTGCACCGGTCCATCGCCGAGGAGCACCCGGGCACCTACAACGTCGCCGGGCCGGGGGTGCTCTCGCTCTCCCAGGCGATCCGCCGGGCCGGTCGGGTCGCCGTGCCGGTGCTGGAGCCGGGCCTGTCCGGGGCCGCCGCGCTCGCCCGCAACCTCGGCTTCGGCCGCTACGGCCTCGACCAGGTCGACCTCTTCGTGCACGGCCGGGTGGTCGACACCAGCCGGCTGGAGCGGGAGTACGGCTTCACCCCGCGCTCCACCGCCGCCGCGTTCGACGACTTCATCCGGGCCCACCACGGCGGCGTGGTGCTCACCCGGGACAGCCTGGCCACCGCCGAACAACTGGTGCTGGAGAGCATCCGCCAGGTCCGGTCGGCCGTCCGGGAGCGCTCGTGAGCCGGTCCGAGGAGCGGCCCGACGGCCGGTACGACGTACCGCTGACCGTGGCCGGGCCGGACGGTCAGCCGGCGCGGAGCAACGGGCACCGGCGCACCACGGCCGCCGCCGCACCGGAGCCGGCGGCCCTGGCCGAGCCGGACACCTCCGCCACCGACCAGCCCGTGCCGTCGGCCCGCGCGGGTGCGACCCCGTCCACCAGCGACGAGCCGGACGCCGGAACCGACCACCCGGACGCCGGGACCGACGAGCCTGGCACCGGGACCGACGAGCTGAACACCCGGGTCGACGAGCCGGCGACCGGGGCGCGGGACCGGTCCACCCCCGGCGACGAGGCCGGGCGGATCCCGGCGGACGCGCTGGCCGGGGCGGCGGTGCCGGACCGGCCGGGAGACCACTGGGACCGCAGGGTCGCCGGCGGCCTGGCCTTCCTGCGCCGGCGGCTCTCCGGCGAGTACGAGGTCGACGAGTTCGGCTTCGACCCGGACCTGACCGACTCCGTCTTCCACCCGCTGCTGCGCCTGCTCTACCGGGACTGGTTCCGCACCGAGGTCACCGGCCTGGAGAACGTGCCCGCCGACGGCGCCGGCCTGGTCGTCGGCAACCACTCCGGCACGGTGGCCCTGGACGCGCTGATCCTCTCCACCGCCCTGCACGACCAGCACCCGGCGCGCCGCTACCTGCGGCTGCTCGGCGCCGACCTGGTGTTCCGGATGCCGGTGGTCTCCGAGATCGCCCGCAAGACCGGCGGTACGGTCGCCTGCAACCCGGACGCGGAGCGGCTGCTCGGCAACGGTGAACTGGTCGGCGTCTTCCCCGAGGGCTTCAAGGGCATCGGCAAGCTCTACTCCGACCGTTACAAGCTGCAACGGTTCGGTCGGGGCGGTTTCGTCTCGGCGGCGCTGCGCACCGGCACCCCGATCGTGCCGGTCGCCATCGTCGGCGGCGAGGAGATCTACCCGATGCTCGCCGACATCAAGCCGCTCGCCCGGCTGCTGAAGCTCCCGTACTTCCCGGTCACGCCGACGTTTCCGTGGCTCGGGCCGCTGGGCATGGTGCCGCTGCCCAGCAAGTGGCTGATCGAGTTCTGCCCGCCGATCCCGACGGCGCACCTCACCGACTCCGCCGACGACCCGCTGGTCGTGTTCAACCTCGCCGACCAGGTCCGCGAAACGATCCAGCAGACCCTGCACAAACTCCTGGAACGCCGCCCCGACCCCTTCGGCCCCTGACTCACCCCGCACTTACAGAGAAAGCGTGGCTATTCCTCGTCGGATAGCCACGCTTTCTCTGTAAGTGCGCGCTTCGTGGTGGGGCGGGTCGGGGTGGGCGCTTCGTGGTGGGGGTCAGGGGGTGCGGCGGCGGCGGTGCAGGGCCAGGCCGGCGCTGACCGCGCCGGCGAGCAGCCCGGCCGCGGCGGTCGACGGTACGGCGATCTTGACCGCCCGCCGCCCGGTGCGGAAGTCCCGCACCTCCCAGCCACGCTCGCGGGCCTGCCGCAGCAGCGTCCCGTCCGGGTTGATCGCGACCGCCCGCCCGACGGCGGTGAGCATCGGCAGGTCGTTGGCGGAGTCGCTGTAGGCGGCGCAGCGCGCCAGGTCCAGCCCCTCGACCGCGGCGAGCTGGGCGACCGCCTCCGCCTTGGCCGGCCCGTGCATCAGGTCGCCGACCAGCCGCCCGGTGTACGCGCCGTCGACCACCTCGGCCACCGTGCCGACCGCACCGGTCAGGCCGAGCCGGGTGGCGATCACCCGGCCGATCTCCACCGGGGCGGCACTGACCAGCCACACCCGCTCGCCGGCGTCGAGGTGCCGCTGCGCGAGCTGGCGGGTACCGGCCCAGATGCGCGGGGCCATCAGCTCGTCGAAGATCTCCTCGGCGAGGCGCTCGATCTCGTCCACCCGCCAGCCCTCGATGAAGGCCAGGGCGGCCTCCTTGGCCTGCGACATGTCGACGGCGTTCTCGGTGGCCAGCAGCCGGAACCGGGCCTGCTGCCAGGCGAACCGGGCCAGGTCCCCGGTGGTGAAGTACTTGCGGGCGGCCAGCCCACGGGCGAACCAGTAGATCGAGGCGCCCTGCATCATCGTGTTGTCCACGTCGAAGAAGGCCGCGGCGGTGGGGTCCGGCTCAGCGGGGACGGGCCGGTCGAGCTCGGCGTCGGCCCAGCCTGCGGTGTGCCCGTGGACGTCGGTGCTGACCGTGACCTTGCGGGTGCGGGCCATCCGACCTCCCTCCGTACGACGACCGCTGCACCCCTGAGCGTAGTCGGGGGTCGGTTACGGGCGGCCGTCCGAAGGTGCAACTGTGGCGTGAACGGCTCTGCTCAGCGGTCGCCCGGGCAGGTCGCCGGGGCCGGGCCGAGCGCGTCGCTGCCGACCGGCGCGGGCAGGCCGCAGGCGATGGCGGCGCGCAGCCCGTCGGAGCGCTTGCGGATCGCGTCCAGCAGGGCCAGCGAACGGCGGGTCCGGTCCCGCTCGGCGCGGCTGGCCCCGTCGAGCAGGCCCCCGACCGCCTTGCGCTGCCCGGTCACGAAGGTGTTCACCGCGTCCAGCCCGGCCGGGTCGGAGCGCTGGGCGGCGGTGGTGGTGAGCAGCCGTACGCCCTGGCGGGTGTCGGTGTCCATGTCGTCCAGCACCGCGCTGAACCCGGCCAGGTCGCCGCGGAGCGTGCCGGCCTCGTCCAGCCGGGTACGGGCGAAGTCGAGGAAGAGCTGGCCCCGGCTGAGGTCGGAGCTGGCCAGGGCGAGCTGGGCGCGTTCGGTGGAGCGCTTCATGCCGTACAGCGCGTCGCCGGGGACCGCGTCCTCGCTGGCGGCGGAGATGCCCGACACGGCGACGGCGCCGGCGGCGATGCCGACCAGGATGGCGCCCCGGGCGCGGATCTGGCGGGCGGTCACCGCGCCCAGCAGCGAGCCACGCGAAGCCGGCTCGGTCGTGCGGGCGGGTGTGGTCGCGGTCGCCGCGCCCATGCCCTCCCGCTCCGCGGTCGCCACCAGCATGGCGCGGAGCCCGGTGCGGAACTCCGCGTCGACCTCGACGTCCGGCCGCGCGGCGACGAGTCGCTGACCGACCCCCACCAGGGCGGTGAGCCGGTCGTCGGCACGGGACCGGACATGGTGACGCCGGCCGCCGTTCGCCTCGTCGAGAAGCTGGGCGAAACGTGCGGCCCGACGACGGGAGAAGAGGTCACTGTCCACCGCAGGCACCCCCTCTCGCTGGTCACGGCCGGTCGGCCGCGGTGGTTCCCAGCGACCGGCGGCGGCGTACGCCGACGGACGAAGGTGTTGGCCGGCCGCGCTGCTCCGGACCGGGTGGTCCGGGGGCGCCGGGGCAACCACCGGTCGCACCCGGAGAAACGGTCCGCGACGGGCACGGGTTACGGGCCGGCCGCTGCCGAAATCACGAAGAGTGATCGTCGTCTCAGCGGCTCAGGGCTGGAAACCGTCCGGGAGCAGGCGGGCCAGGGCGCGGACGGCGCGATATTGCAATGCCTTGATCGCGCCCTCGTTCTTGCCCATCGCGCGCGCCGTCTCGGCAACTGAGAAACCCTGGAGGAAGCGGAGCACGATGCACTCCTGCTGCTCCGGGTTGAGCTGCTTGACGGCGGTGAGCAGCGCGACGTTGGTGATGTGCTCGACCACCGCCGCCTCGGGGCTGCCCTCCGGACCCCGGTCCTCCCGGTCGGCGTCGAGCACGTCGCCGGTGGTGACCTCCAGCCGGTAGCGGCCGGACTTGAAGTGGTCCGCCACCAGGTTGCGGGCGATGGTGACCAGCCAGGCGCCGAGGTCGCGGCCCTGCCAGGTGAAGCTGCCGATCCGCTTGAGGGCCCGCAGGAAGGTGTCCGAGGTGAGGTCCTCGGCCAGTTGGCGGTTGCCGACCCGGAAGTAGACGAAGCGGAAGACGGTGTCGACGTACCGGTCGTAGATCAGGCCGAACGCCTCGGCCTCGCCGGCCTGCGCGCGCTCCACCAGCGCCCAGACCTCGGTCGCCGGGTCGGACGGGTCGGGCCGGCTGGGGAACCCGGTCGCCGGGGTCGTGGTCGCCGGCACGGCGGGCAGCACGGCGGTGTCGGCGGCGGGCACGGCCGGCAGCACGGCGGTCTCGGCACCGGACGGGTCGGTCACCGCCGGCGGCTCGCCGACCCGCCGGCTCTGCGCCGGCATGGTCGGGCGGGCCGGCGACGCGACCCGGCCGGCCGGTTTCGCGTTCCCACCGGGTACGGCGGGCCGGGCCGGGGCCTCGTTGTGCCGGTTGCGCCGATCGGAGCCGTGCCCCGGATCCAGCCGCTCGTTGGGCGACGTCCGGGGTGTCGGGCCGGTCAGGCCGGCGGGCCGCTCCGCGTAGCCGAAGGTGGTCACCGCGCCTCCCCGGTCCGCGCGCCGGCCGACCGGGCGGTGCGGCGACGGGTCGCCGCGGCGTCCGGTCCGCCCTGGGCGGGCAGGGTCGCACAGGGGTGTGCCGACGGGCGGCAGATCCCCCTGAGGTGCTGGTCCAATGCGCTCACAGGCACGGGGGCCTCCTCGGGCTGAGGGGTGTCGACTCACGGCAAATGGGGTGAGCCGACCCGAGTGATGATAGGGCCAACGTCACCCGCGCGTGGCAAGTCCGTTACACAGGGCCAAAGTATTTCCCGCCCCGTCGCACCGATGGCGGACCCGTTGTCCGTCGTGTGCGGTTGACTTTCACGTCGCGCTTTGATCCCGAGTGGAAGGTCCAGGTCGGAGTGGAAGTGAACCGCCTTCGGCGTGTCGGCGTGTCGCCGGAAGGGCGGCGTGCCCCCGGCGCAAGCATGGTCCCTCGGGGGCTGCTGTGCCAGACTCAGCGACCGTGCAGGACGCCACTGACAGCTCCGGGCCCGACCTCGCCGACCGGCTCCACCGGACGGCCGCCGACCAGGGCGACCGACCCGCGCTGCACTGGCGCGAGCAGACCCTGACCTGGTCCGAACTGGACGCCCGGGTGAGCGCGGTGGCCCGGGGCCTGGCCGCCGCCGGGCCGGCCGTGCCGACCGACCCGCCGGCGCGGGTGGCGATCGCGTTGCCGAACACGCCGGACTTCGTGGTCGCCTACCTCGCCACGCTGCGCGCCGGGCTGGTCGCGGTGCCGGTCAACCCCGGCCTCACCGCCCGGGAGTTGCGGCACGTGCTCGCCGACTCCGGCGCGACGCTGCTGTGCGGCACCGAGGCCGTCCGGGACCGGGTGGCCGGTCTCGAGCTGCCGGCGCTCACCGCCGTGCACACCACCCTGCCCGAGGAGGCGGGGGAGCCGCCGGCGCGACCCGGCAGCGACCTGGCGGTGCTGCTCTACACCTCGGGCACCGAGGGGCAGCCCAAGGGCGCGATGCTGCCGCACCGGGCGCTGGCCGCCAACCAGGACCAGGTGGGCCGGATCTCCCCGCCGGTGGTCGGGCCCGGGGACACCGTGCTGCTCGCGCTGCCGCTCTTCCACGCGTACGGGTTGAACACGGGGCTGGGCGCGGTGATCCACCACGGCGCGACCGGGGTGCTGGTCGACGAGCTCGGCCCCGGCTGCGCGCTCGACGAGATCGCCCGGCACCGGGTGAGCGTGCTGGTCGGCGTACCGTCGATGTTCCTGGCCTGGTCCACGGCGGACGCCGACGCGGTCGTCGCGGCGATGGCGTCGGTGCGGGTCGCGGTCTGCGGCGCGGCGCCGCTGGACCCGGCCGCCGCGGCGCGCTTCACCGAGGTCACCGGGCATCCGGTGCACGTCGGGTACGGCCTGACCGAGACCGCGCCGGTGCTCACCACCACCCTGGTCGGCGGCGAGCCGAAGCCCGGCTCGATCGGCCGGCCGCTGCCCGGCGTCGAGCTGCGCCTGGTCGGCGGCGACGGGATCGACCTGTGGCGCGACGGCGTCGCGGAGCCGGACGACGACCCCGACGACGACCCGTGGCTCGCCGACTCCTCGCCCGGCACCGACCCCGGACAGATCGTGGTCCGCGGGGCGAACCTGTTCGTCGGCTACTGGCCGGACGGCCGGGGCGGTCCGGACGCGGACGGCTGGTGGGCCACCGGCGACGTCGCCTACGCCGACGACGACGGGGACCTCTTCCTGGTCGACCGGTTGGGCGAGCTGATCCTGGTCAACGGCTTCAACGTCTACCCGCGCGAGGTCGAGCTGGTGCTCGAGGCGCACCCGGGGGTGGTCGGCTCGGCCGTCCTGGGTGTGCCGCACCCGCGCACGGGTGAGACTGTGCGGGCGTACGTGGTGCCGGCGCCGGGGCGTCCGGTCACCGGCGAGGAGCTGCTCGCCCACTGCGCGCGTAACCTGGCCCGGTTCAAGTGCCCGACCGCCGTCGAGTTCGTCGACGAACTGCCGTACTCGGTGATCGGGAAGGTACGCAAGACCCAGCTGCGGTCGGCGCTGTCCCCGGCGACGCCGCCCCGGCCCCGACGCACGGAGGTCCCCGATGTCCAGTGACGCCCGGCTCACCCTGATCACCCGGCCCGGCTGCCACCTGTGCGAGGACGCCAAGGCCGCGCTGGACCGGGTGGTGGCGGTCACCGGCGACAAGTGGGTGGAGAAGGACGTCAGCGGCGACGTCGAGCTGGAGCGGGACTACGGCGACCGGCTGCCGGTGGTGCTGCTCGACGGCAAGGAGCACGGCTACTGGCGGGTCGAGGAGGATCGGCTGCTGCGGGACCTGACCACACCGCAGCTCTGAGGAGGCCCTTAGGCTGCTGCAATGACCCCTGCGCGCGACCACCTGGTGTGGGACTGGAACGGCACTCTGCTCAACGACCTCAGCCTGGTGGTGCAGGCCACCAACGTGGCCTTCGCCAGCGCCGGCGGCCCGTCGGTGACCGTCGACGAGCACCGGGTGCGGTTCCGCCGGCCGATCGTCGACTACTACGCCGAGATGCTGGGGCGGGCGATCGACGCGGAGGCGTTCGGCGCGCTCGACCGGATCTTCCACGACGCGTACCGGGCCGGGCTGACCAGCTGCGCGCTGGCCGACGACGCGCTGGCGGCGATCGCCGCCTGGCCGGGCAGCCAGTCGCTGCTGTCGATGTGGTTCCACGACGAGCTGGTGCCGACCGTGCACACCTACGGCCTGACCCCGCACTTCGCCCGGGTGGACGGGCTGCGCGCCACGGTCGGCGGCGGCCACAAGGCGGAGTGGCTGGAGAAGCACCTGGCTGAGCTGGGGCTGGCCGGCGAGTCGGTGGTGCTGATCGGCGATTCGGTCGACGACGCGCACGCCGCCGAGAGCGTCGGCGCCCGCTGCGTCCTCTACACCGGCGGCCTCTCCGACCCCGCCGCCCTGCGCGCCACCCCCCACCCCACCGCCGACACCCTCACCGAAGCGGTGACCCTGGCCACCCACCTCCCCTGACCCTGGCCCCCGCCGCTGGCGGGGTCAGGCGCGGAGGTGGGCGAGGACGGCCAGGACCCGGCGGTGGTGGTCGGTGTCCGGGGGCAGGTGGAGCTTGGTGAAGATGTTGCGGACGTGCTTCTCCACCGCGCCGTCCGTGACCACCAGGGATTTCGCGATGGCGGCGTTGGACCGGCCCTCGGCCATCAACGCCAGCACCTCCCGCTCGCGCGGGGTCAGCTCGCCCAGCGGGTCGTCCCGGCGGCGCCGGACCAGCAGCTGGCCGACCACCTCCGGGTCGAGCACGGTGCCGCCGGCGGCCACCCGGGCCAGCGCGTCGAGGAACTCGTCGATCGCGGCCACCCGCTCCTTGAGCAGGTAGCCGATCCCGCCGCCGCCCCCGCCCGCGGTGGACAGCAGGTCGTCGGCGTACGACACCTCGACGTACTGGGAGAGCACCAGGATCGGCGTACGCGGGACCAGCTCGCGGGCCCGGACGGCCGCGCGCAGCCCCTCGTCGGTGTGCGTGGGTGGCATCCGCACGTCCACGATCGAAACGTCCGGCCGGTGCGCCACCACCGCCTCCACCAGCGCCTCACCGTCCCCGACGGCGGCCACCACCTCGTGTCCCTGCTCGGTGAGCAGCCGGACCAGGCCCTCCCGGAGCAGTACGGCGTCGTCGGCGATCAGTACTCGCATGTCGCGGTGTCTACCACGTCCGGGCGGGTGCCGGGGTCACAGCGGCAGCACGGCCCGCACGCTGGTCGGCCCGCCGACCGGGCTGTCCACCCGGAGCACGCCGCCGGCGGCGCGTACCCGGTCGGCGATGCCGGCGAGGCCGTGCCCCTTCGCCACGTGCGCACCACCGGCCCCGTCGTCACCGACGGTGACGTCGAGCTGGTCGTCGTGGCGCTGCACGGTCACCGCGCAGCCGGTCGCCCCGCTGTGCTTGGCCACGTTGGTCAGCGCCTCGGCGACCACGAAGTAGGCGGTGCTCTCCACCAGCGGGTCGAGCCGGCCCTTCGGGTTGCCCAGCCGGTCGTCGAGGGTCAGGTCGACCGGCACCAGGCTGCGGCCGGCCAGGGCGGCCACCGCGCTGGGCAGGCCCCGGTCGACCAGCACCGGCGGCGCGATGCCCCGGGAGAGCGCCCGCAGCTCGGCCAGGGTGTCCCGGGTCTGGGCGATCGCCTCGTCCAGGGTCCGGGCGGCGGCCTGCGGGTCGGTGGCGAGCTGCTGCCGGGCCCGGCTGAGGTCCATCGCCAGCCGGACCAGTCGCTGCTGGGGGCCGTCGTGGATGTCCCGTTCCAGCCGGCGCAGGGCCGCCGCCTCGGCCGACACCGCCGCCCGCTTCTGCTCCTCCAGCACGGTGATCCGGTCGCGCATCTCGGCCACGCCGGTGAGGAGGCCGCGCGCGAAGCCGGCCTGGAGCAGCGCGGAGCCGCGGACCACGATCGGCAGGGTGAGCAGGAAGATCAGGCCGATCGCGGTGTTCAGGCCGATCCGGGCCACCGGCCCGTCGCCGAGACCGAGCAGGTCGGCGAGGCTGCGGTCGTCCGGGCCGTAGGGGAGGGCCCAGTCGTACGCGGGGTAGAGGGTGCCGGCGAGCGCGACGACCCACCAGGCGACGGTGATGGCGAACGTGACAACCGCCACCACCGACCGGGCGATGCCGTGCGCCAGGTCGAGCCAGGACTGCCCGTCCCGGATCGGGGTGAAGATCCGTCGCCAGGCGCCGGCCGCCGGTGGCGGGGTCAGGTAGCGGGGGCGGATCCGGGGCATCCGGAGCACCGTGGGCAGCCGCAGCCGCTCCACGTCGGCCAGCCCCCGCGCGGTGTAGAGCGTGCCGGTCATGATCGGCAGGCCCACCACCAGCACCGCCAACCCGACGCCGAGCGCGAGGCCGGCCGTCAGCACCACCAGGCCAAACAGCGCCAGGGGGAGGCCGAGCAGGACGTACCCGGTGTCGCGCATCAGCTGGCGGCTCACGCTCGGTACCGGCGTGACCGCGGTGGCGGTGGTCATGCTCCGAGGCTAGGGACGCCGGGCCCGGAATGCCCACCCGGCGGGCTGCCCCGTTCGGGGTCGGGTTGGCCCTACCGCCGGCCGGCGCGGCACGCCGGGCCCGGCGTGCCGCGCCGGGTGGGACCGGCTCCGGTGCTGGTGAGGGGTACGCCACGTGCCCGCCGGACCTTGTGTGATTGGTCAGAGAAGTCGGAATTGAGCAATAATCGCCGAGCGGCGCCGGCCAAGGCCGCCGGATCGATCTTGCGGAATGGAGGGCCTGGTGGAGGGGTGTCGCGAGTCAGCAAGATCGCGATTTGTGCACGTCTTCACAAGCGCCTACTCTGTAGTTCCGACGCGCCCCGCTAGCACGGCCGGCACTCTCGGCCGCGAGCGGGGGTCCCGAAATGGCCGGGCACCGGAGCTGGCCGAGGATCGCACCGCACGGAGTCTCATGAGTCAGCACCGTCACCCTGGCGCGCCCGGCCGCGCCGGTGCCGTACCGGCGCTCCCGGATCTTCCGGAGGCGACCGTCGCGCGGCTCCCCGAGTACCTCCGCGCGCTGCACAACCTCGCCGAGAGCGGTCACGAGACCGTCTCCAGCGAGGGGCTGGCCAGCGCCGCCGGGGTCAACTCGGCCAAGCTCCGCAAGGACCTCTCCCACCTCGGCTCGTACGGCACCCGGGGCGTCGGCTACGACCTCGCGCTGCTGATCGAGCAGATCGAGTACGTGCTCGGGCTCACCCAGTGCCGGGCCGTCGCCCTGGTCGGCGTGGGTAATCTCGGTCACGCCCTGGCCGGCTACGACGGCTTCGCCAGCCGTGGCTTCCGGATCGCCGCGCTCTTCGACGCGGATCCGTCCCGGGTCGGCGAGGTGATCAACGGCCTGGTCGTGCAGCACGTCGACGACCTCGCCCGGGTGGCCGCCGAGGAGTTGATCTCGATCGGCGTGATCGCCACCCCGGCCTCGGCCGCCCAGCCGGTCGCCGACCAGCTCGTCGCCGTCGGCGTGACGAGCATCCTGAACTTCGCGCCGTGCGTACTCTCGGTGCCGGAGGGGGTCGACGTGCGCAAGGTCGACCTCGCCATCGAGCTGCAGATCCTGTCCTTCCACGAGCACCGCAAGGCGTCGCTGACCGCGCTCCCCGCCACCGGCGGGTCCGCCCTCACCGCTCTGCCTGGCGGGCTCGCGGCCACCGACACCCAGGAGGCGATCGGCACGTGAAACTGCTCGTCGTCGGCGCGTCCTACCGCACCGCCCCCGTCGCCACCCTGGAACAGCTGGCGGTCGCCCCCGCCGACCTCACCCGGACGCTGGACCGCCTGGTCGCCCAGCCGTACGTCGCCGAGGCGGTGCTGGTCTCCACCTGCAACCGGGTGGAGGTCTACGCCGCCGTGTCCGGTTTCCACGGCGGCCTCGGCGACATCTGCGCCGTCCTCGCCGAGCAGGCCGGCGCCCCGCCGGCGGCGCTGGCCAACCACCTCTACGTGCACTACGACGCCGCCGCGGTCGACCACGTCTTCCGGGTCGCCGCCGGGCTCGACTCGATGGTGGTCGGCGAGGCGCAGATCCTCGGCCAGCTGCGCGACGCGTACCACTGGGCCACCGGGGCCGACTCGGCCGGGCGGCTGCTGCACGAGCTGATGCAGCAGGCGCTGCGGGTGGGCAAGCGGGCGCACGCCGAGACGAACATCGACCGCGCCGGGCAGAGCGTGGTCACCGCCGCGCTGGACCTGGCCGCCGAGCACCTCGACGGCGACCTCTCCGGCCGCCCCGCCATGGTGGTCGGCGCGGGCGCGATGGGCGCGCTGGGCGTGGCGACGCTGTCCCGGCGGGGTGCCGGGCCGCTCACCGTCACCAACCGGGGGGCCGACCGGGCGGTACGCCTGGCCGAGTCGTACGGGGCGAACGCCGTGCCGATGGCCGAGCTCGTCGACGCGCTCTCCACAGTGGACATCGTAGTGGCCGCCACCGCCGCCACCGAACCGGTCCTCACCCTCGACCGGGTCACCCGGGCGCTGGCCGGCCGCGACGCCGACCGGGGCCGGCTGGTCCTGCTCGACCTGGCCGTGCCGCGCGACGTCGAGCCCGGGGTGGCCGACCTGCCCGGCGTCGAGGTGATCGACATCGACCGGATGGCCGCGCTGCTCGCCGACGGTCCGGCCGCCGCCGACGCCGCCGAGGTCGCCCGGATCGTCGCGGGCGAGGTCGAGTCGTTCCTGAGCTGGCTGCGCGGGGCCGACGTGGCGCCCACCGTGGCCGCGCTGCGGGGCCGCGCCGACGACGTGGTCACCGCCGAGCTGCGCCGGCTCGCCCAGCGCCGCCCCGACCTCGACGACGACCAGCGCGCCGAGGTCGCCCGGACGGTGCACCGGGTGGTGCAGCGGCTGCTGCACCAGCCCACCGTGCGGGTCCGCCAGCTCGCCGCCGAGCCCGGCGGCGACCAGTACGCCGCCCTGCTGCGGGAGCTGTTCGACCTCCAGGTGCCGCAGACCTCGCCGGTCGACACCGTTCCCGACGTCGTCGAGAACGCCGACGGCCGGCCCTCCTTCGACGTCGTCGACGTCCCGCCCACCGGAGGTGAGCGATGAGCACGCCCCTGCGCCTCGGTACCCGGGGCAGCGCCCTGGCGATGGCCCAGTCCGGCCACGTCGCCGAGGCCCTGACCGCGGCCACCGGCCGCGAGGTCGAGCTGGTCGAGGTGGTCACCGCCGGTGACCGCTCGGCGGCCCCGGTGCACCGGCTCGGCGTCGGCGTCTTCGTCTCCGCCCTGCGCGACGCGCTGACCGCCGGCACCATCGACCTCGCGGTGCACTCGTACAAGGACCTGCCCACCGCCGCGGCGGCCGGGCTGCACATCGCGGCGGTGCCGCCCCGGCAGGACCCGCGCGACGCGCTGGTCGCCACGGGCGGTCGTACCCTCGCCGAGCTGCCGCCGGGCGCCGTGGTCGGCACCGGCGCGCTGCGCCGGATCGCCCAGCTGCACGCCCTCGGGCTGCAGCTGGAGGTCACCCCGATGCGGGGCAACGTGGACAGCCGCCTGCGGCGGGTGCTCGGCCCGGAGGCCGACCTCGACGCCGTCGTCCTGGCCCGGGCCGGCCTGGCCCGGCTGGGCCGGACCGACGTGATCACGGAAACGCTCGACCCGATGCTGATGCTGCCCGCGCCCGCCCAGGGCGCGCTGGCGGTGGAGTGCCGGGCCGACGACCACGACCTGGTTGAGCTGCTCGCGGTGCTCGACCACGCACCGTCCCGGGCCGCGGTCACCGCGGAACGGGCGTTGCTGGCCACCCTGGAGGCCGGATGCTCCGCTCCGGTCGCCGCCTACGCCGAACTCGCCGAGGGCGACGCCGGTGAAGAGATCTACCTGCGCGGGGCGGTGATCAGCCCGGACGGCACCCGAGACCTCCGGCTGTCCCGCACCGGTACGCCCGCCGACGCGGCGGAGATCGGCAAGGCACTCGCCGCCGAACTCCTCGAACTCGGCGCCGACTCGATCCTCGGCCACGAAGGACACACCGGCCCGGGGACCCAGCAATTTGGGAGCACAGAATGACCCGCACCCGTAAGCCCGTAGGCCGGATCGCGTTCGTCGGGGCCGGCCCCGGCGACCCGGGCCTGCTGACCCGCCGGGCGCACGACGCCCTGGTCGACGCCGACCAGGTGGTGTACGACCGGGGGGTCCCCGAGTCGCTGCTCGACGCCGTCCGCGCCCAGGCCAGGTCCGACGCCCAGTTCACGCCCGCCGAGGGTGTGCCGGGCGACGTGGCCAAGGTGCTCATCTCCGCCGCCCGGTCCGGGCTGAACGCGGTGCACCTGGTCGCCGGCGACCCGTTCGGCCACGACTCGGTGGTCAAGGAGGTGCAGGCGGTGGCGCGTACCGCCGCACACTTCGAGGTGGTCCCGGGGGTCGGCCAGGCCGAGGGTGTCGCCACGTACGCCGGTGTTCCGCTGCCGGGCGTGCGCACCGCCGCCGACGTCGAGGACGTCAGCACGCTGGACTTCGACGCGCTGGCCGCGGCCGTCGGCCGGGGCTCGCTGGCCCTCGCGGTCGACGCGGGCGACCTCGCCGCCATCCGGGACGGCCTGCTGGCCGCCGGGGTGGACGGCACCACCGGCGTCGGGGTGACCGGCGACGGCACCGGCGAGACGCAGTACACCACCACGTCGACTGTCGACTCCTTCGTCGCGGCGGCGCTCGGCTTCACCGGCCGGGTCGTGCTCACCGTCGGTGAGGGCGTCGCCCAGCGCGACAAGCTGAGCTGGTGGGAGAACCGCCCGCTGTACGGCTGGAAGGTGCTGGTGCCCCGCACCAAGGAGCAGGCCGGTGCGATGAGCGCCCGGCTGCGCGCGTACGGGGCGATCCCGTGCGAGGTGCCGACCATCGCGGTCGAGCCGCCGCGCACCCCGGCCCAGATGGAGCGGGCGGTCAAGGGCCTGGTCGACGGCCGGTACGCCTGGGTGATCTTCACCTCGGTCAACGCCGTCCGGGCGGTCTGGGAGAAGTTCGCCGAGCACGGTCTGGACGCCCGCCACTTCGGCGGCGTCAAGATCGCCTGCATCGGCGAGGCGACCGCCGACGCGGTGCGCGCCTTCGGCATCCAGCCGGAGCTGGTCCCGTCCGGGGAGCAGTCCTCCGAGGGGCTGCTGGCCGAGTTCTCGCCGCACGACGAGATCCTCGACCCGGTGGGCCGGGTGCTGCTGCCGCGCGCCGACATCGCCACCGAGACGCTCGCCGCCGGGCTCACCGAGCGCGGCTGGGAGGTCGACGACGTGACCGCGTACCGGACCGTCCGGGCCGCCCCGCCGCCCGCCGAGATCCGGGACGCGATCAAGTCGGGCGGGTTCGACGCGGTGCTCTTCACCTCGTCCTCCACCGTCCGGAACCTGGTCGGTATCGCCGGGAAGCCGCACGCGCGTACCGTTGTTGCTGTTATCGGGCCCAAGACGGCGGAGACGGCGACGGAGTTCGGCCTGCGGGTCGACGTGCAGCCTGCGCACGCCTCGGTGCCCGACCTGGTGGAGGCGCTCGCCGCCTACGCCGTCGAGTTGCGGGAGAAGCTGGCCGCCATGCCGGCCAAGCAGCGCCGCGGCTCGAAGGTGCAGGGGCCGACCGCCCTGAGGTTCCGCTGACAGGAGGCTCCCGTGCCGTACCCCGAGATCCGGCCCCGCCGGCTGCGCCGTAACGCGGCCGTGCGGCGGCTGGTCTCCGAGACCCGCGTCGACCCGGCCGAGCTGGTCGTGCCGATGTTCGTCAAGGAGGGGCTGACCGAGCCACGAGCCGTCGCGTCGCTCCCGGGGGTGCTCCAGCACTCCCGGGACTCGCTGCGCAAGGCCGCCGTCGAGGCGGTCCAGGCCGGCGTGGGCGGAATCATGCTCTTCGGGGTGCCGGCGTCGCGGGACGCGACCGGCTCCGGCGGCATCGACCCGGACGGCATCCTCAACGTCGCCATCCGGGACGTCGTCTCCGAGGTGGGCGACGCCACCGTGGTGATGAGCGACCTCTGCCTGGACGAGTTCACCTCGCACGGACACTGCGGGCTGCTCACCCCGGACGGCGGCGTCGACAACGACGCCACCCTGGCCGCGTACGCCGAGATGGCGGTGGCCCAGGCCGCCGCCGGCGTCGGCGTGGTCGGGCCGTCCGGGATGATGGACGGCCAGGTCGGCGTGGTCCGCCGGGCGCTCGACGCCGCCGGTCACCAGGACGTCGCGGTGCTGGCGTACGCGGTGAAGTACGCCTCGGCCTTCTACGGTCCGTTCCGCGACGCCGTCGAGTCGGCGCTGGAGGGCGACCGCCGCACCTACCAGCAGGACCCGGCCAACCTGCGCGAGTCGCTGCGCGAGGTCGAACTGGACGTCGCCGAGGGCGCCGACATGGTGATGGTCAAGCCGGCGCTGCCCTACCTCGACGTGGTCGCGGCGGTCCGGGCCGCGGTGGACGTCCCGGTCGCCGCCTACCAGGTCTCCGGCGAGTACGCGATGGTCGAGGCGGCCGCCGCGAACGGCTGGATCGACCGGGAGCGGGTGATCCTGGAGACGCTCACCTCGATCCGCCGGGCCGGCGCGCAGATCATCCTCACCTACTGGGCGGTCGAGGCCGCCCAGCTGCTCCGCCAGCGCTACTGAGCCGGCGGCGGGCGCGGAGCCCGCGACGGTGAACCCGGACAGCCGGTAGCCCCGCCGGCGGCGCCCGCTGGTGCCGCCGCCGCTGTCCTTTCGCACACGCCGCTCCTGGCTGTCGCGTAAGTGGTGGTGGCCCTGCCTGTGGCGTAGGCGGCCCCCTCGCCTGCGGCGTAGCCGGCGCCCCTGCCTGTGGCGCCCCTGCCCGTGGCGCACGCCCCTGCCCGTGCACGCCCCTGCCCGTGCACGCCCCTGCCCCTGCACGCCTCTGCCCGTGCACGCCCCTGCACTCGGCGCTGCCGCCACCTCCCTGTCCCGCACGCTTTGCTCTGCTGCCGCCACCGCAACGGTGGAGCGCTTCCAGTGTTGCCGTCGGGACAGCAGAGCAAAGCGTGCGAGAGGGGTGGTCGGTGGTCGGGGCTGCCCGGCCAGCGCGTCAGCCTCCACCACAGCGGCACGGGTTTTCCACAGCCCTGTCCACAGGGCTTGCCGCTGGTGGAGGGCGGCCGGCAGGGTGCCGGCATGGCTTCCGCGCTCGACCCGCCGCCCACCGGCCCGACCGTCGGCCAGTTTCCGATCGCCGGGCTGGTCCGCAAAGCCAGACGCATCGCCGGCCTGGGGCAGCGGCAGCTGGCCCGGTTCGCGAGGGTCGCCCCGTCGACGGTGGGCCGGGTGGAGACGGGGGAGATGACGCCCAGTCTCGCGGTGCTGGAACGGCTGCTCGGCGCGGCGGGCCTCTACCTCGCCGTGGTCGACCCGGACGGCCGGGTCATCCAGCCGATGGCGGACTGGGACGACACCCGCGACGGCGCGGGGCGGCGATACCCCTCCCACCTGGACACCATCCTCGACCCCGAGCCGGGGGAGTGGTGGGGCGACATCTACGGCCTGGCCCGGCCGCCGGAGACCTTCCACCGCTGCCCGATCGACCGAGAGGCCCGCCGGCGCCGCAGCCAGTGGGAGGTGCGAGTGGCGCAGCACCGCCACCTGCCGCCGCCGAAGGACATGCGGGAGCGGTACTGAGACGGCCCGCCGTCCGGGGGAGAACCCGGGACGGCGGGCCGTCGCCCGTACGTCGAACGGTCAGTCGTCGTTCGTGATGGTGCCGACCGCGAGCGGGTCGGCGAACCGCAGGTTGAGCGGGCCGGCGACCGCGAACGCGATCTTCTCGTCCGCCTCGACCTTCCGGTCACCGCGCACGGTCACCGGGAAGGCCAGCGAGGTCTGCCCGGCGGGCAGGACCTTGCAGCCGACGTACGGGTCGAAGTCCGACCCGGCCGTGGCGGTCAGGCCGACGGCGGCGGCACAGATCGTCGTCGGCACCGACAGCGGCCGCGACACGGTCGCGGTGAACGTCAGCGTGCTGTCGCCCTTGTCGCCCTCGACCACCGAGGCGTCGCCGACGCGCAGCGACGGCTGGGCGCGGAACCGCGCGACCTGCGGGTCGTGGTCGCTGGCGCCCCGCGACCCGTCCCCGGTGAACTCGGCCGGCCAGTCGGCGTTGATGTGCGCCGCCCGCACCTGCACCAGGTCATCGTGGAGCGCGTCGTTGACGAAGAGGTTGTCCAGCGTCTGCGCCGAGCCCTGGAAGCTGTACGAGTACGCCGCCACCGGGACGTCGGCGACCAGGTTGTCCCAGAGGTTGTGCAGGCCCGCCTCGTACAGGGGGGCGAGCTGGTCCGACGGGGTCGGGTTCGCACCGGTGGCGATCGGGTCGTCCGGGCGCGGGAAGACGTTCAGGTCCCCGCCGTAGACCACCCGGGCGTCCGGGTCGGACCGCTCGATCGCGGTGACGATCGCCGCCCCGTACGCGGCCTGCTCGGTGCGCTGCCCGACCCGGCTGTCCGGGCCGGACGAGTAGTGGTTGCTCAGCGCGTACAGGGTGAACTGCTCGGTCGCGTCCGGCGCGGCCTTCACCATGAACTTGCCCAGCTGGGGCGCGCGGGTGAAGACGTTGTTGCCGTCCTTGCCGGTCGACGTGTCCGTGTCCGCCGGGAGCACCGCGTTGAGCGCCTTCGGGTTCTGCACGTCCACGTTGGACGGCAGGCCGGCCGCGCGGTACTCCACCGTCGGGCTGGCGCCCAGCAGCGGGTCGGTGGCGGTCGCCTCGGCCAGCGAGAGCCGGTCGGTGCGGTACAGGAAGGCCGAGGTGATGCCGCGGGCGTCCGCGCCGGTCCGGTCGTACGCCGCGGCGTACGCCGGGCCACCGGCGGCGGCGATGGCGAGCGCCAGGTCCTGGAGGGTGTCCGGGGCGCCGTCGGCGTTGTTGCTGTCACCGCAGGCCAGCTCGGTGCCGGAGACCGTGCAGATGTCCTGGTCCTCGGCCTCCTGCACCAGGATCAGGTCCGGCGAGTGCAGGTCGGTCCGGATCTGGTCGGCGAGCTCGGTCAGGTGCTCCCGGTAGTCGGCCTCGTCGGCCGGCACGTAGTCGAACGGCGGCGAGACGCCGGTGCAGCCCGCGTTGCCGGTGAAGTCGCAGCCGTCGAACGGGTCGTCCCGGTAGTCGTACAGGTTCTCCACGTTGTAGGTCGCCACGGCGACCTCGCGGGACCGGTCCGCCGGCGCGGGCGGGTTGTTCACCGACGGGTCGACGCCGGCGGTGAGGGAGAGCGCCTCCGGCTGCACGCTGAACTTGCTGAAGCCGTAGGAGACCGCGCCGTACGCGTCCGCGGCGAGCGTGTCGAACGTGCGGGCCGGCGGGAGCAGCGCGGTCGAGTCGCCGGCGGTGGCCTTCACGCCGCCGCCACCGAGCAGGATCCGCTGCCCGTTGCCGTTGTCGAAGAGCTGGCCCGACACGTCGTCGAGCGGGTGCGCGTCCCGGAACACCCGGCGGGCGTACGGGTCGGTCCGCGTCATCAGCGGGTCCTCCCGGTCGACCACCCAGACCTCGGAGTCGGCGGTGGAGCCGAAGACGTCCCGGGGGCCGGTCACGCCGCTGCCGGCGCGGACCCGGAGCCGGGCACCCTCGTGCCGCTCCCAGAACCGATCCGCGGCGGTGGCGTCGGCCGGCGGGGTCGCGTCGTCCACCGTGACGTCGGTGTCCACGTCGAGCCCGGAGGCGAGCTTGCGGACCAGCGAGGCGCTGGAGAGCTGGGTCTGGTTGAAGAACTCCGACACCCGGGCGCGCAGCACGACCTCGTCGCCGATGGTCGGCGCGTAGCCGCCGATCAGCGTGGTGAACGAGCCCATGAAGACGAAGACGCCGTCCGAGCTGAGCGGGTCGCCGTCCTCGGCGCCCGTCCGGCTCTGCAGGTAGAAGCCGTACTGGTCGGCGCCGGCCGAGGTGCGGGTGAGCGACTTCTGCGTGATCACGCCGCGCACGTCGTACAGGGCGGAGCTGGTGCCGTTGCCGCTGGCCGGGGCGAGCGGCGAGCGGTCGGTCCGCGGGTTCTCGTCGTCCCGGGTCGGGCCCTGCACCTCGCCGACCGAGAGCACGGTGGTGACCTGGACGGTCAGCGTGCAGGTGGCGGTGCCGCCCTCGGCGTCGGTGGCGGTCAGCGTCACGGCGTACGCCCCGGCGGGCAGGCCGGTCGCGGTGACCGTGGCGGTGGCGGTGCCGCCGGCGGCGGTGGCCGGCGTGAAGGCCGTCCGGCTGATCGAGCCGGTGGCCGGGGTGGGGTTCACCGAGGTGACGGCGAGATCGGTGACCGTGTCGTCCGCGTCGGTGGCGGTGACCTGGCGGGTGGCGGTCGCGCCGGCCTCCAGGGTCAGCGCGCCGCCACAGTTGAGCGTGGCCGGCTGGTCGACCGGGCCGCCGCCGTCCACGGTGTGCGCGCCGAGACCGTCGAAGGTGTCGGTCGGCAGGCCCGTCCACTGGGCGGCCGGGTCGAACGCGTCGGACGGGTCGGTGTCCCCGATGGAGACCGACGGCAGCCGCCGCAGCGTGTTGTCGGCGGTGCTGGTCAGCCCGCTGCCCCACTCGGTACCGGGGTCGACGCCGACCTGGCCGATCGAGTCGAGCACCGCGCCGGCCTTGCGCAGCACGATCGCGTCGTCCCCGTTGAACAGCGACGCGCCGGTGGTCTGGTCGGCCTGGGCGAGCACCGCCGGGGCGGCCGAGGAGGCGGCGAAGACGAAGGCGTCACCGGCGGCGACGGTGCCGTTCAGCGCGACGTTCGTCGGCGTGGTCGAGCCGTTGAAGTAGAGCTGGAGCTGGTAGCCGCCGGCGGTGAGGTCGACCGGGGAGCCGGTGCCGTTGAACAGCTCGACCGCCTTGTTGTTCGACAAGCCTTCGACGTACTCGGAGATGAACAGGTCGGTGGGCGCGGCGATGGCCGCGGTGGGTACGACGCCGATGACCGGAAGGGTGACGGCGGCGGCGGTTGCGAGCGCGGCGTATCTGCGGCGCGGGCGCATAAGGCCTCCACGATGGGTGGACGGGGACTAACGCACGTTAAGTGTCGTTGCTGGCCGCCGTCCATCCCCCGCGGGGAGCGGCGTGGTGAACTCGCGGTCAGCGGGCGGCGTCGAGTCGGTGCACCAGCTCGGCGACGTCCACGCTGTATTCGCACCACTCCCGGTCGGGGCGGTAGCCCAGCTCGGCGTTCACCTTGAGCATCGCCTCGTTGGCCTGGGCGTTCCAGGTCTGCACCTCGGCCAGCGTCGGCTCGGCCGAGCGCAGCTCCAGCAGCATCCGGGCCTTGATCGCCCGGTCGATGCCGTAGCCGCGGTGGTCCTGCACCACGATGGTGTCGTACTGGTCGGCCCGGGTGGGGTGCTGTGCCGGCACCACCACCTCGGTCAGCCCGGCGACCTCGCCGCTGTGCTCGTGCAGGGCCAGCACGATGTACGGCTTCATGCCCCGCCGGTGCAGCGTGTCCAGGCTGTCCCGCAGCCGCTGCGGGTCGTATGAGCTGGGGCGCAGCTCGCCGTCGTCGACGTCGCGCACCTCGGCCTTGGCCCGCGCGTACGCCTCGATCAGGTCGTCCGGCGGGCCGCCCGGGCAGAACTCCAGGTGGTAGCCGGCGCCGATGCCGGTGGCCATCTCGGCCAGCGCCGGCCAGTCCACCGCGCCGAGGTCGAGCACGCTGCGGGTCTCGACGTACTCCCGGGTGAAGCCGAGCGATTCGTAGAAGGCGACGGCCGGCGTGTCACCGACCACCTCGACGCCGATCGACTGGAAGCCCTCCTGGTAGACCCGGCGGCCGGCGAGCAGGACCAGCTCACGACCCAGCCCGGTACGCCGGGCGTCGGGGTGCACCAGTACCTCCAGCACGCCGATGTCGCCGAGCAGCAGCACGTGCAGGTGGCCGAGGATCGGGCCGGGCCGGCCGTCCGGCCCGGGCTCCGCCTGGGCGACCCAGGAGATCCGCCGCTCACCCGGCATCACCTCGGAGAGGTATTCCCGCAGGGAACTCTCCCGCCAGGGCGGGTCCTGCGGGAGATCCGCCGCCAGGACCGCGTTCAGCGTGTCCAGCACGGACGCGACCTCGTCGGACGACGCGGTCCGGGGATCCCACTCGCGCACCATCACCCGTCTAGCTTGCCGTCATCGGCTGCCGGGGGGAAGTGTCTGGTCCGGCAATGTATGCGGACGATCACGTCACGTACGGCTGGACACCCCGTACTGGTTGGCCTTGTCGAAGACATCCTGGGCGTACCGGCGCACATCGTTGTAGGACAGGATGGCGCCCCACCAGTCGCCGGGGATGGTCATGTTCCGGCCCCCCTTGCAGAGGTACCGGGCGGCGGCGAGCGCCGCGTCGTCCAGGTCGTGCGGGTCCTTGCGGCCGTCGTTGTCGGCGTCGACGCCGATCTCCTGCCAGGTGGTCGGGATGAACTGCATCGGCCCGATCGCCCGGTCGTAGACGGTGTCCCGGTCGAAGAGCCCCCGGTCGGTGTCGGTGATCCGGGACCGGCCGCCCTGCCCGTCGAGCGGGTCGCCGATGATCTCCGGTTCGGCCCGGCCGGTCGACTGGAGGGTGGCGCCGTTGGCCTGCCCGTGCCGCGACTCGACGTACCCGATCGCGGCGAGCGTGGTCCAGCTCAGCTGGCAGCTCCGGTTGGTCTCGGCGAGCACCAGCTCGGCGTAGCCGTACGCCTGCATGGCCACCGGCGAGATGCCGACCCGCGCGCCGGTGGTCTGGGCCCAGGCGGCCAGGGCGTCCGCCGGGCGGCCGGTGGCGGGCGGGGCGACCGGGCCGGTCGGCGGCACACCGCCGGGCAGCCCGGTCGCGGGCGGCAGCCCGGGCAGCGCGGTCGCGCCGGGCAGCACCGGCACGGCGGTCGCGCCGGGCAGCGCACCCGGCGCGGGTACGACCACGGCGCCGTCGCTCGCGTCCACGGCCACCGGCTTCGGCGACCGGACGGCCGACGGGACCACCACGGCGCCCACCACCGCGGTGGCGGCGACCAGCGCGACGAGGAACACCCCGGGCAGGGTCAGCCGGCCGCTCGGGCGCCGGGACCAGGCCCGGGTGGCCCGGGCCGCGCCGACGACCGCCTGCCGGGGCGGGGGGAGCCGTACGGCGTGCGCGAACGGCATCCGGCGCCGCCGTCCCGGCTCGCCGCCGGCCTTGGCGTCGGCTTTCGCCGAATCCTTCTCGAGTCCGTCGGTGGGCGTGGCGCCGGTCTCCGCGCCGGCCCTGCTCCCGTCGCCGGTCTCTGCGTCGGTCTTGTCGGCGCCGGCCTTGCTCGTGCCGGCCTTGCTCGTGTCGGCGGCCTGACCGCCGGCCTTTCCCGCGCCGGCCTTCTCCGCGTCGGCCTTGCTCGCGTCGACGTCTTCCCGGCCGGCCTCCGTCGCGTCGGTCGTCCGGGCGTCCGCCTTCGCCCTGCCGGGCGTCCCCGCCCCGGCCTGCGCCGCCCCACCGTCGGTCGGCTCCACGGTGGTCGGTGCGCTGCCGGCGGCGGTCGCGGTCGACGCTTCGGCGGCGGACGGGTCGAGGAAGGGGCGGCGGGGACGGGGGACCGGGGTCGGGTCCGGCTCGGCGCCGGAGCTGCCGATCGGCCCGTCGGGCGGCGTCGCCGGTCGCAGGGGTCGCACCGTCGATGGTTCCTCGCCGCTCGCCACCCGTCGAGTATCACCCATCCGGGTGCGACCGTCAGGCCCGGCCGTACGCTGGGAGCATGCCCCGGTACGAGTTCCGCTGCCGCGCCTGCGGCGACACCTTCGAGGTCAACCGCCCGATGGCCCGGGCCGGTGATCCGGCGTCCTGCCCGCAGGGACACGCCGACACGGTCAAGCTGCTCTCCACCGTCGCGGTGACCGGCCGGGGCGGTGGTGGACCGGTGGGCGGCGCCCCGCCGGCGCCGGCCGGTGGCTGCTGCGGTGGTGGCGGCTGCTGCTGAGCGGCCACGACCGGCCCGTTCGGCGGCGCAGACCTTGCCGCTGACCGGCGGCAATGGCACCTTGGGGCGGACGCCGCCCGGCCGTTCTCACGATGCGTGACGGCCCGACCATAGGGCAGCATGAAGCCGACGTCACGGGCGGAGGTTCCACGCATGTCGCCACGGATCCACCTCCCGAGCGGGTGGGTGACCTTTGTGTTCACCGACATCGAGGGTTCGACCCGGCTGGCCCAGCTGCTCGGGTCGGGCTACCGCCCCGTGCTGTGGGAGCATCGCCGGCTGCTCCGGGACACCCTCGCCGGCACCGACGGCGCGGAGCTGCTGACCGAGGGCGACTCGTTCTTCCTCGCCTTTCCCGACGCGGCGGCGGCGCTGACCGCCTGCCTGACCGCCCAACGCGCGCTGTCCACCCACGACTGGCCCACCCCGGAGGCCACCCCCAGGGTGCGGATGGGGCTGCACACCGGCTACGCGGAGCCGCGCGACGGTGAGTACGCCAGCCCCGAGGTGCATCGGGCCGCTCGGGTGGCCGCCGCCGCCCACGGGGGGCAGGTGCTCTGCTCGGCGGCGACCGTCCGGCACGCCGAACCGCTGCCGTGCGGCGCGTCCCTGCTCGACCTCGGCCTGCACCGGCTGCGCGGCTTCGACGACCGGGAGCGGCTCTTCCAGCTCGTCGCGCCCGGCCTGGAGCGGCAGTTCCCCCGGCCGCGCACCGCCGACGCGGTGCCACACAACCTGCCCACCCAGGTCACCTCCTTCATCGGCCGGGAGACCGAGCGCGTGGAGCTCGACCTGCTGGTACGCCGGCACCGGCTGGTCACCGTGCTCGGTGCCGGCGGCGCCGGCAAGACCCGGATGGCCGTCGAGCTGGCCGGCGGAATGGTCGAGGCGTACCCGGACGGCGTGTGGTTCGTCGACATCGCCACGGTCACTGACCCGGGGCTGGTGGCGTTCGCGGTCGCCGCGGTGCTCGGGCTGCGCCCCGAGCCGGGCCGCCCGATGCTGGACACCCTGGTCGAGTACGCCGCCGCCCGGCAGATGCTGGTGGTGCTGGACACCTGCGACGCCCAGCCGGCGGCCTGCGCCGAGGTGATCTCCCGGCTGCTCGCCGGCGGGAGCGGGGTGCGGGTGCTGGCCACCAGCCGGGAGTCCTTCGGCCTGCCCGGCGAGGTGGTCTGGCGCATCCCGCCGCTCTCGGTGGAGCCGCAGCCGGGGCGTACCGAGAGCGACGCGGTGGCGCTGTTGCTGGATCGGACGGCGGCGGCCCGGGGTGGCCGACCGCCGGACTGGGCGGAGGCCGGTGACCTGCGTCGGGTGGTGCGGCGGCTGGACGGCCTCCCGTTGGCGATCGAGCTGGCCGCCGCCCGGCTCCGGGTGCTCTCCGTCGGGCAGCTCGCCGCCCGCCTCGACGACGTGCTCGGCACCCTGGACGCCGGGCGGGTCGTGCCGGAGCCGCCGGCGGACCGGGGCTGGATGGGCAACCAGCAGGACACCGTGGACCTGGCCGCCGCGGCGGCCGGGAGCGTGCCCCCGTCGGCCGCGCACCGGGCGGTGCAGCGTTCCGCCACCGAGCGGCACCTCACCATGCAGGCGACGGTCACCTGGTCGTACCGGACGTTGGGGCCGCGCGCGTCGCGGCTGCTGCGCTGGCTGGCGGTGTTCGCCGGCCCGGTGGAGCTGTCCACGGTGGAGTGGCTGCTCGACGACGACCCGCTCGACCCGCTGTCGGTGCTGGTGGACAAGTCGATGCTGCTGGCCGAGCCGCACGCGTCGGGCAGCACCTACCGGATGCTCGACCCGATCCGGGCGTACGCGGCCCGCCGGCTGGTGGAGGCCGGCGAGGAGCAGGCCGCGCGGGACCGGCACGTCGCCTGGTCGGCGCACGCGCTGGAGCGCGCCCACCTGGGCCCGGACGGCCAGCCGGTGACCCTCTCGCTGTACGCGCTCGACCCGCTGGCCAGTGAGCTGCGGGCCGCCCTGCGCTGGTGTGCCACCGGGGGCAGCGCCCGGGCCGGTTTGCGGTTGGCCGGCGGGCTGGACCAGTGGTGGCGGGAGCGGGGGCTGTCCCGGGAGGCGCGGCTCTGGCTGTTCCGGCTCTACGGGCGGCTCGCCGAGACCGGCGAGGCGATCCCGGAGGGGGAGCTGGCGGCGGCGTACCACCTGCACTCGCTGCACGCCGGCGCGGACGGTGAGTTCGCCGAGGAGCTGCGCTACTCGCAGCGGGCGGAGGCGGCGGCCCGGCAGGCCGGTGACGCCGGGCTGCTCGCCCGGGTGCTGGCCGGGCGGGCGGCGCCGCTGATCGACATGGGGCAGTTCGCCGAGGCGGAGCGGGTCTGCCGCGAGGTGATCGACTGGGCGCACGAGCAGCAGGTCACCGGCGACGCGCTCTTCGCCATCTACAACCTGGCCGAGCTGCTGTGGCGGCGCGGCGCGTTGAACGAGGCGGCCGAGCTGCTCGGCGCGGCCCGCCCGGTGGAGGCGGCGCGGCCGGTCGAGCGGGGCCGCCGGTCGGTGGACATGCTGCTCGGCATGGTCGCCCTGGCCCGGGGCGACCTGGTCGCCGCGCACGAGCACCTGCTGGTGGCGCTCCGGTCCCGGATGAGCCACGGCTACCACGGCCGGGCCTGCGACACGGTCAACGCGGTGGCGGTCCGCTGCGCCGCCGGCGGTGAGCTGGGTACCGCCGCCCGGCTCTTCGGTGCGGCGCAGGCGACCCGGGCGCAGCTGCGGGGCACCCCGGGCATCTACGGCGGTTACTGGCTGGAGCGCCAGGCCGAGCTGCGCCGGGTGCTCGGCGACGCCGCCTTCGACGCCGCGTACGGCGAGGGGGGCGAGCTGGGCCTGGAGGAGGCGGCGGCGCTGGCGTTGGCGGTGGAGCACCCCGATCTGAGGGCGGACTCGATCCGGTTCCGGACCGCCGGGGCGGCCGCGCCCCGGCAGGGTGGCCCGGGCCGGCAGGAGCTGGACCGCCGGGAGCGGGCCTGACGCCGCCGGGCGCCCCGGTCGGGGACGCCCGGCGGAGTCGACGGTGGCGGGGTCAGCCGCGCAGGGCGGCGCGGCGCTCCGCGTCGGCCTTCATCCGGGCGGCCCGGTCGATGTCGGACTGCTGGACGGCGGCGACCGAGCCGAAGGTGCGGACCGCCTGGTAGTACGTCCAGGCCAGGCTGTAGCAGGCCGGCCGGACGACGGCGTTGTACGTGGCGCAGGACCGCTTCAGGTCCTCGTAGAAGGCGCTGTCCACGCGGGCCTTGTTGGCGGAGAACTGGCCCATGGCCTTGTAGTTGCGGTAGCCGAAGTCGTGCCGGGCGCAGGAGAGGGTGAAGTTGAACCCGAGCGGGTTGTCCGGGCTCGACGAGCAGTAGTCGGTGGACCAGTCGAAGGCGTAGTCGGCCCAGGCGGCCTTGTTCAGCCGGGCGGAGTTCCAGGCGTTGAAGCTGCTGGCGCTGGTCTGGGTCCAGCTGGAGAGCACCGAGAGCTTCTGCTGGGGAGTCACCGCGAACGCGGGCGAGCTCACGCCGAGCATGGCGAGCAGTGCGAACGCGCCGGCGGCGAAGAGGGTGGCGAGTCGTCTGGACATTCGGGTACCTCCGCGGGGGTGGCCTACGACCGGTGACCGGTGGATCACCGTGGGTCGGACCAGTTTCGAGCAATTCCCATAACTCGATGTGTTACCGGCGGGTACTATTGATGACAGACGATGAAACAGACGAATGCCCCGGGCGGTGACCGCCCGGGGCATTCGCGGTTGGGTCAGCGCACCACCCGCGCCGGGCTGGGCAGGCTCTCGTTCCAGAGCCGGTCCAGCGCGGTCACGTGGTACGTGTACGTCCGCCCCGGCTCCGCCGTGGCGTCCACGAAGGACTGCACCGCGGTGGCGTCGTCGGCGCGCAGGGTGCCGACCAGGTGCGACGCGTCGGCGAAGCCGCAGGCGTCCACCCGCTCGCCCGAGTCGAAGCGGTAGACCGCGTACGAGGTGGCGTCGCCGAACGGGCCCCGGCCGTCGGCCGGCTGCCGCCAGCTCAGCCGCACCCCGTCGTCGGACCGCTCCGCCCAGGTGACCACCGGAGGCAGCAGCGGCTTGGCGGGCAGGTGCGGCATCGCCGGCACCAGCGCCGGCCGGGAGTAGTGCTCGGCGGCGTAGATGTCGGTGGCGCCGAGCCGGTTGGCCCGCACCTGCACGGCCGAGAAGTGCACGTTGCCGAGCACCTCCGGGTACGACCGGTTGAGCGTCAGGTGGTCGGACAGTTCGCGCGGGTTCTGCCAGAACGGCCCGTACACCGGGTCGCCGCTCTTGTAGTCGGCCTGGCCGATGTAGAGCTGCACCCGGGTGCCGCGCACCGTCTCGGCCCACCACGGCACCAGCCGGGCGTAGTCGGCGGCCGGGTACTGGCCGATGTACCAGTAGAGCTGCGGCACCACGTAGTCGATCCACTCCTGCTTGACCCAGGTGCGGGTGTCGGCGGAGATGATGTCGTACGACTGGCTGCCGGTGGTGTCCGAGCCCAGCGGGTCGGCCGACTTGTTACGCCAGATGCCGAACGGGCTGACCCCGAACTTCACCCACGGCTTGACCGCCTTGATCTTGGCGTTCATCTCCTGGATCAGCAGGTTGATGTTGTCCCGCCGCCAGTCCGCCTTGTCGGTGAAGCCCCGGTTGTGGGCGGCGAAGGTGGCGTCGTCCGGCACCTGGTGGGTGCCGCTCGGGTACGGGTAGAAGTAGTCGTCGAAGTGCACGCCGTCGACGTCGTACCGGTTGACCGCGTCCATCATCGCGGTCTGGACGAACTCGCGGACCTCGGGGATGCCGGGGTTGTAGTAGAGCCGGCTGCCGGCCACGCCGGCCGGCGGGTAGGCGAAGGTCCACTCCGGGTGCTGCCGCGCCGGGTGGTTCGGCGCGAGCTTGGTGAGGTCCGCGCCGGCGCCGCCCGGGGCCGGCATGGAGACCCGGTACGGGTTGAACCAGGCGTGGAACTCCAGGTTCCGCTTGTGCGACTCGGTGACGAGGAACTTCAGCGGATCCCAGCCCGGGTCCTGGCCGCGCACCCCGGTGAGGTACTCCGACCACGGCTCGTACGGCGAGGGCCAGAACGCGTCCGCGGTCGGCCGGACCTGGACGACGACGGCGTTGTGGTTGAGCTTCTGCGCCAGGTCGAGCCAGGCCAGGTACTCGGCCTGCTGCTTGGCGACCTGGTCGGGGGCGGTCTGCGAGGCCTTGCTGGGCCAGTCGATGTTGGTGACCGACGCGATCCACATGGCCCGGAACTGGCGTTTCGGGGTGGCCGGGTCGGTGATGCAGTCGGTGGTGGCGGGTTCGGTGGCCGCCGTGTCCGGTGCGGCGCTCGCGGGCGTGCCGGCGACCAGCGCGCCGAGCAGTGCCACGGCCAGCCCGGCGGCTCGGAGCCGAGTTGCCTTCATGCGGTGTGTCCCTTCGTCGGGCTCCCGGTTGTCGCGGCATCCGTGGCAAGATTCGCCAGCGGCTATCTACCGCTGGTAGAAAATTTTCACACCTGATGGGCTTCGCGCAAGGGTCCGACCTGGATGTCCGGATACGGGCCCGACCCGCCGGGGGCTGCGACGTCGGCCACCGTGCGAACCGTGACGGTCCCCACACGCCCGGTCAGCGCCCGATCAGCCCGTGAAGTGGTGATTGGCGGGGGTCTGTGCTGGGTAGCATCGCCGGTCACCGGCCGCCACGGGGGCGGTCAAGGAAGGGGTGAACGCGGTGTCCGTGCTGCGCACCAAACCGATCAAGGACGTCCTGGCCCAAGGCGAGGCCGACGGGAGCGACGGCAAGCTCGGGCTGAAGCGCCACCTCGGCGCGCGCGACCTCACCGGCTTCGGCATCGGCATCGTGATCGGCACCGGCATCTTCACGCTGACCGGCATCGAGGCCCGGGACAGCGCCGGGCCCGGCGTGGTGATCTCGTTCGCCATCGCCGGGGTGGTCGCCCTGCTCGCCGCGCTCTGCTACGCCGAGCTGGCCTCCAGCGTGCCGACCGCCGGCAGCGCCTACACCTACGCGTACGCGACGATGGGCGAGATCGTCGCCTGGATCATCGGCTGGGACCTGCTGCTGGAGTTCGCCCTCGGCGCGGCGGTGGTGGCCCGGGGCTGGTCCGGCTATCTCGCCGAACTCTTCGGCCTGCCCACCGCCTGGTTCGGCGAGGAGGGCAGCGTGGTCAACCTCGGCGCGATCGGCATCGTGCTGCTGCTCGGCGTGGTCGCCATCGTCGGCATCCGGGAGTCCGCCCGGGTCACCAACCTGCTGGTGCTGGTCAAGGTCGCCATCTGCGTCTTCATCGTGGCCGCCGGGCTGTTCTTCGTGAAGGCCGCCAACCTCACCCCGTTCATCCCGCCGGCGGAGCCCGCCGGCGCCGCCGACGACGGCATCAAGCAGCCCGTCACCCAGGCGCTGTTCGGGCTGGAGCCCTCGGTCTTCGGCTTCGCCGGGGTGCTCAGCGCCGCCGCGGTGGTCTTCTTCGCGTACACCGGCTTCGAGGCCGTGGCGAACCTCGGCGAGGAGACCCGCCGTCCCAAGCGCGACCTCACCCTGGGCCTGCTCGGCACGCTGCTGATCTCCACCGTGCTGTACATCGGTGTCTCGCTGGTCGTGGTCGGCATGGTGCCGTACACCGAGATCGACCGGGGCGCCCCGATCGCCTCGGCCTTCAAGGCGGCCGGCGCGGGCTGGGCCGGTGTGCTGGTCTCCATCGCGGCCATCGCCGGCCTGACCAGCGTGATCCTGGTCGACCTGGTGGCCATGGGCCGGATCGGCTTCGCCATCTCCCGGGACGGCCTGATCCCGCCGTCGATCGCCAAGGTGCACCCCCGCTGGGGCACCCCGTACCGGATCTCCGCGGTGATGACGGTGGCGGTCGCGCTGCTCGCCGGCTTCCTGCCGCTGTCGGCCCTGGCCGACCTGGTCAGCATCGGCGCGCTCTGCGCGTTCGTGCTGGTCTCGGTCGCGGTGCCGATCCTGCGCCGCAAGCGCCCCGACCTGGACCGGCCGTTCAAGGTGCCGTTCTCCCCGGTGCTGCCGATCGTCTCGGCGCTGGCCTGCCTCTACCTGATGCTCAACCTGTCGGTGGAGACCTGGATCCGGTTCCTGATCTGGATGCTGCTCGGCGCGGTCATCTACTTCGGCTACGGCTACCGCCGCAACCGCCTCGCCACCGCCGAGCCCGCCCCCACCCCCCGCACCCCCACCCCCGCCAGCTGACCCACCCCACCCCCCCACGAGGGGCCTCCTTCACGGAAAGAGTGGCTATCCGAGGCGGGATAGCCACTCTTTCCGTGAAAGTGCGCCCACGGCGGGCGGGGGTGTGGGTGTCAGGGGCGGGGTTGGGGGGTGGCGGTGGGGGCTTTCACGACGGGTTTGCCGTTCTCCCAGGTGACCTCGTCGAGCCAGACCTGGCGGCCGGGGTCGGTGCTGCCCTCCTGGCCGGGCGGCCAGGCGTGGTAGACCAGCCAGGTCCGGTCGTCCTTGACGACCATCGAGGCGTGGCCGGGGCCGGAGGCGACCTCGTTGGTCTTCAGGATCGGGTTCTCGGCGGCCTTCACGCAGGGGCCGGTCGGGCTCTCACAGACCGCGTAGCCCTCGGCGTACGTGGCCCGGTCGTACGCGTTGGCGGCGAAGAAGAGGTACAACCGCCCGTCGTGGCGGTGGAAGAACGGGCCCTCGATCAGGGTGCCCTCCCACGGCTCGGTCTGCTTCAGCAGCTTCGTCGGCTCGCCGATGAGCTGCAGCCCGTCGTCGGACAGGCGCTGCGACCAGAGCCAGGTGTCCACCCCGATCGCGTTGCCGTCGTTCTTCCAGACCAGCCAGAGGCTGCCGTCGGTGTCCCGGAACGGGCTCGCGTCGATCGCCCCGCCCAGTTCGGCCTGGCAGATGAACGGCTCGGTCGAGTCGTCCCGGTACGGCCCCTGCGGACTGCCGGCCACCGCCCGCCCCACGCACTGCCGGCCGGAATCCCGCCCGGCGACGGTGTAGTAGAGCAGGAACCGGTCCGGGGCGAGTTGGATCGCCTCCGGCGCCCAGGTCTTCCCCGGGTCCGCCCAGCCGGGCAGCTCGGGCAGGGCGTCCTCGGCCTCGCTCCAGTCGACCAGGTCGGCCGAGCGCCGCACCGGCACGTTGCGGCCACCGCTGTTGGTGTGGAACAGCCACCAGGCGTCACCGGCCCGCATCACCTGCGGGTCGGGGGCGTCGGCGCGTACCACTGGGTTGGTGAACATGCTCGGGTCGCTCCGCGTACTCGTCGGGTCGTTCGCACCGTTCTCGCCGCAGCCGGCGACGAGCAGTGCGGCGGCGAGGACCGCCGCCGCACCGCGTAGCCGGGTGTGCCCGGCGCTCATCCCTTCAGGCCGCTGCGCGAGACGCCCTGGATGATGTGCCGCTGGGCCGCCACGAAGAGGATCAGCACCGGCACGCTGGCCAGCACCGCCCCGGCCATGATCACCGGGTAGTCGCTGACGTAGGCGCCCTGGAGCAGGCCCAGGCCCGCCGGCAGGGTCAGCCGCTCCGGGCTGAACAGCACGTAGATCGGCCAGAGGAAGTCGTTCCAGTTGGTCAGGAACGACAGCACGGCCAGCGTGGCCAGGGCCGGCTTGGAGAGCGGCAGCAGCACCTGCGTGAAGATCTGCCAGTGGTTGGCGCCGTCCAGCACCGCCGCCTCCTCCAGTTCGGCGGGGATGCTGAGGAAGAACTGCCGCAGGAAGAACACCCCGAACGCGCTGGCCGCGCCGGGCACGATCACCACGGTCAGGGTGTCCAGCCAGCCGAGCCGGTCGGCGATCACGAAGTTCGGGATGATCAGCGAGGTGGGCGGGATGAACAGCGTCCCCACGATCAGCGCGAAGCTGACCGCCCGGCCGCGGAACCGGAGCCGGGCCAGCGCGTACGCGGCCATCGAGGCGGTGGCCAGCACCAGCAGCGCGTGCAGGGCGGCCGCCAGCATGCTGTTGACGAACCAGCGCAGCACCGGGTTCGAGGTGTTGCCGAGGATCTGCTCGTAGCCGTAGATGGAGAACGGGTGGGGCACGAAGCTCGGCGGGATCTTCTGGGCGTCGCCGTAGGTCTTCACCGAGGTGATCGCCATCCAGAGCAGCGGGGTCAGGAAGACCAGGGCCAGGAGCACCAGGACCGCGTAGCGCGTGAAGCGGCGGAGAGTCGTCATGGTCGGCCCCTCAGTCTTCCCGGTACCGGAAGAACCGGAAGTTGACGATGCTGATCACCGCGAGCGCCAGCGCGAAGACGATGCTCATCGCCGCCGCCCGGCCCGCGTCGTTGTCCCGCAGCCCCTCGTCGACGATCCGCCAGACCACGGTGCGGGTCTGCTGGCCCGGCGCGCCCTGGGTGATCAGGAACGACTGCCCGAAGACGTTCGCCGAGGCGAGGATCGTGGTGGTCAGCACGAAGAGCATGACCGGGCGCAGCCCGGGGAGGGTGACGTTGCGGAACCGGTCCCAGGCGTTCGCCCCGTCCATCTTCGCCGCCTCGTAGAGATCCGGCGAGATGTCCTGCAGGCCGGCCAGGTAGATCACCGCGTTGAACCCGGAGGTCCACCAGACGGTCACCCCGACCAGCGACACCCAGGCCCACGGCACGTCGGTCACCCACGGGGTGTCCGACGGCAGGCCGACCGCGCCGAGCAGCCGGTTGACCAGGCCCAGGTTGGCGTCGAGCAGGAAGCGCCAGAGCAGGCCGATCACCGCCACGCCGAGCACGTACGGCGCGAAGTAGAGCGCCCGGAAGAACGTCCGCCCCGGGAACGACCGGTTGAGCAGCAGCGCCAGCCCCAGCGGTACGACCACCAGCAGCGGCACCGAGAAGACCGTGAAGATCGCGGTGGCCCGGACGCTGGACCACCAGTCGCCGTAGATGGCCGACTCGCTGTCGAAGAGGTCACGGTAGTTGTCCAGCCCGACGAAGGGCCGGTTGGGCAGTTGGAGATCCCACTGGTGGACGCTCAGCCAGACGCCGAAGAGGATCGGCAGCAGCCCGAACGCCAGGAAGAGCAGCAGGTACGGCGCGAGGAAGAGGTACGGGGTCGCGCGGCTGCCCCGCTCCGTCGCGCCCCGGCGGTTCTTCCCGCCCGCCGGGGGCGGCGCGTCCCTGCGCGCCGCCCCGACCTCGATCACGTCCGCCACGGGAAATCAGCTCCCGTACTTCTTGCGGTTGTCCTCCAGCTGCTTGGTCGCCTTGGCCGCGCCGTCGTCGAGGGCCTGCTTGGGCGACTTCTTGCCCAGCACGGCCTCGTTGAAGGAGGTGTAGAAGGTGGTGACCACCTCGCCCAGCCCGGGAACGGCCGGCGGGAAGGCCGCGTACTCCAGCTCCGGGGCGAGGGTGGCGACGTTCGGGATGGCCTTGAACTCGGCACCCTCCCGGACCTCCTTGCGGGCCGGGACCTGACCGCCCTTCGCCCAGTCCAGCGAGTGCTCACTGAGCCAGTTGATGAACACCTTCGCGCCGGAGATCTTGTTGTTGTCGGCGCTGCGCTGCTTGACGATGGTGAAGTTGTGCGAGTTCGCCCAGGCGGCCTTCTGGCTGCCGATCTGCGGCAGCTCGGCGACGCCGATCTGCGCGCTCGGGTCCTTGGCGATGTCGTTGATCTGCCAGATGCCGTTGAAGTTGAAGGCGTTCTTGCCGCTCTTGAGGGCGAGGTAGTCGCCGTCCTGGCCGACGTTCGACGGCGAGTGCCCCTGCTTGATCAGGTCGACCAGCCAGGTGCACGCCTCGACCGCCGGGTCGGAGTTGAAGGTCGCCTTGGTGACCTCGGCGTCGAAGAGGGTGCCGCCCCACTGGTGCAGCAGCGAGTAGAACGTCATGCCGCCGGTGAACTGGAACGGGCTGATCCAGAAGCCCTGCACGCCGGACTTCTTCAGCTCGGTCAGCGCGGCGGTGAACTCGTCCCGGGTGGTCGGCGGCTTGTTCGGGTCCAGGCCGGCCTTCTGCATCACGGCCTTGTTGTAGTAGAAGCCGAGCGGGTGCATGTCCAGCGGGATGCCGTACCGCTTGTTGTTGTAGAGGCCGCCCTTCCAGACGGTCGGCGCGAAGTCGCCCTCGCTGAGCTCCAGGGCCTTGGCCACGTCGTCCAGCTCGGTGATCACGCCGCGGGCGGCGAAGGTGGCCAGCTGGTCCATGTGCATGACCGCGATGTCCGGGCCCGAGCCGCTGGAGACCGCGCCGGGAAGCTTGCTGTAGTAGTCGTCCCACCGGTAGGTGTTCACCGCGATCGCGATGTTCTGGTGCTCGGCGTTGAACTGCTCGACCAACTTCTTGAAGATGTCGCCGTCACCGCCGGTGAAGCCGTTCCACAGGTTCAGCGAGACCTTGGGGCCGGTGTACTCCTTGCCACCGTTGCCGGTCGCGGTCGACTTGCTGGCGCTGCCGCCGCCGCATCCGGCCAGGGTCAGCGAAGCGGCCGCGCCGAGGCCCACGCCGAGCCCGAGCAGGTGCCGGCGGCTCATTTCGTTGTGCATCATGCGGTTCTCTCCTTGGGGGACGGGACGAAGTATTCCCTGGTCAGAGCCGAGACGCGAAGCGCAGCACGTTCCAGGAGACCGCGGGCAGGCGCACGGAGCACCGACCGCCGTCGAGGGTGGGGGTGGGTAGTGCGCGAGGCGTCACCCGGTCGGGCTCGGCCTCGGTGTTGATCGCCTCCGGGTCGTCCCCGGCGGCGAGACTCAGGTGCTCGACCGCGCGCAGGCCGGGCAGGCCGCGCAGGTCGAGGTCGAGCGGGAGGTCGTCCGAGCCCCGGTTGACCGCGAAGAGGGTCAGCTCGCCGGACTCCTCGTCGTGCACCGCCACGGTGTCCAGCACCGGCACCGCGCCGAACCGCTTCGTCTCGTAGTCCGGCGTGACCGGCTCGGTGCGCAGCACGGTGCCCCGGGCGTACCGGGCGGTGAGGGCGAACGGGTGGAAGATGCTCTGCCGCCAGGCCGGCCCGCCGGTGCGGGTGCGGATCGGGGCGATCACGTTGGCCAGCTGCGCCTGGCAGGCGACGCCGACCCGGTCGGCGTGCCGGAGCAGGGTGATCAGCAGGTCACCGACGACCACCGCGTCGACCGCGGTGAAGTCGTCCTCGATCAGCGCGGGCGCCTCGACCCAGCCGCGCCGGTCCAGGTCGGCCTTGAGCCGGGACTCGTACCAGACGTTCCACTCGTCGAAGGAGACCTTGAGCTTGCGCCGGTGCCGCTGCTTGGCGGCCACGTGGTCGGCGGTGGCGACCACCTCGCGGATGAAGTTGTCCATGTCCACCGCCGAGGCCAGGATGCTGGCCTGGTCGCCGTCGGACGGGTCGTAGTAGGTGTGCGCGGAGATGTAGTCGACGTGCTCGTAGGTGTGCTCCAGCACCGTCGCCTCCCAGGACGCGTAGGTGGGCATCCGCCGGTTGGAGCTGCCGCAGGCGACCAGGCTGATCGAGGGGTCGATCATCTTCATCGCCCGGGCGGTCTCGGCGGCGAGCCGGCCGTACTCGTCGGCGGTCTTGTGGCCGACCTGCCACGGGCCGTCCAGCTCGTTGCCGAGGCACCAGAGCCGCACCCCGTACGGCTCCTCGGCGCCGTGCTTGCGGCGCAGGTCGGACAGCTGGGTGCCGCCCGGGTGGTTGGCGTACTCCAGCAGGTCGCAGGCCTCCTGCACGCCCCGGGTGCCCAGGTTGACCGCCATCATCGGCTCGACGTCGGCCTCGGCGGCCCAGGTCATGAACTCGTCCAGCCCGAAGGCGTTGGTCTCGATGGTCTTCCAGGCCAGGTCGAGCCGGCGGGGGCGGTCGCCGACCGGGCCGACGCCGTCCTCCCAGCGGTAGCCGGAGACGAAGTTGCCGCCGGGGTAGCGGACCACGGAGACGCCCAGCTCACGGGTGAGCGAGAGCACGTCGCCGCGCAGGCCGCGCGGGTCGGCGGTGGGGTGGCCGGGCTCGTAGACCCCGCCGTAGACGCAGCGCCCCATGTGCTCGACGAAGGAGCCGAAGAGCCGCCGGTCAGCGGGGCCGATCGCGAAGGCCGGATCGATCGTCAGCCGGGCGTTGCGCAAGGGTTGCCACCTTTCCTCTGCCGTACCGGGTGACTGCGGTCACGCCGTACCACAGGTTTGTACAACGTTGTAAGCAACGTTGTAAAGAGGCCGTCGCGCGATAGAGTCCGGGGACGACGACCGGCGGGGAGGACGAGAGCGTGCGACACAGGCTCAAGGACGTGGCCGAGCGGGCCGGGGTGTCGGTCAAGACGGTCTCGAACGTGGTCAACGGCTACCTGCACGTCCGGCCGGACACCCGGGCCCGGGTCGAGGAGGCCATCGCAGAGCTCAACTACCGGCCCAACCTCTCCGCCCGCAACCTGCGCAAGGGGCGTACCGGCGTGATCGCGCTGGCCGTGCCGGAGCTGGACATCCCGTACTTCGCCGAGCTGGCCCGGCACGTCGTCACCGCCGCCGCCGAGCGCGGCTGGACGGTGCTGATCGACCAGACCGGCGGCGGGGCCGAGCGCGAGCGGGTGGCCGCCGCCGGCATCGGCGACCACATGATCGACGGCCTTATCCTCAGTCCGCTCGCGCTCACCGCCGAGGACCTCGCCGGCCTGGACGGCACGCCGATGGTGCTGCTCGGCGAGCGGGTGGACCACGGCCCGGCCGACCACGTGGGCATCGACAACGTGGCCGCCGCGCGGGAGATCACCGCCCACCTCGTCGGCCTCGGTCGCCGCCGGATCGCCGCCGTCGGGTCGCAGCGCACCCCCGAGGGCGCCAGCGCCCGGCTGCGCCTGGCCGGCTACGCCGCCGCGCTCGCCGACGCCGGCATCGCCTACGACGAGGCCCTGGTGGCGCCCGCGCCGGCCTGGCACCGCGCGGACGGCGCCGCCGCCGTCCGCCACCTGCTCGCCACCGGGGTACGCCCCGACGCCGTCTTCTGCTTCAACGACACCCTCGCCCTCGGCGCCCTGCGCGCCCTGCACGAGGCCGGCCTGCGGGTGCCCGAGGACGTCGCGGTGGCCGGCTTCGACGACATCGAGGACGGCCGGTTCAGCGTGCCCACGCTGACCACGATCGCCCCCGACAAGGAGCGCATCGGCAGGCTCGCCGTCGAGCTGCTGGCCGCCCGCGTCGACGGCGACCGCGAAACCCCGCCCCGCGACCTCACCGCCCCCTACCGCCTCACCCCCCGCGAAAGCACCCACCCCCACTGACCCCCGGCCCTCCCGCCCTCCCGCCGGCCCTCGTTGATCATGAAGTTATCGCTCGCCTCGTCGGCGTGTCGCGGCGATAACTTCATGATCAACGGGGGTGAGGCAGGGGTCAGGCGAAGAAGCGGGCCAGGTGGGAGGGGGAGGGTGGGGGCTCGGTGGGCGGGAGGGGGGTGAGGTCGGCGAAGATGGAGGCGCCGTCGCAGCCGGCGTGCAGGGGGTACCAGCGCGGGGTGCCCGGCGGGCGCTGGCCGCAGATGCCCTTGATGGTCTGCACGTCGAGCAGGCGTACGTGGGTCGGGTCGGCCACGGCGTTGACGTGCCCCCACCAGGGGCTCATCACGTGCAGCACGCCGCCCGGACGCAGCACCCGATGGCACTCGTCCACCAGCGGCAGGAAGTCGATCAGGTGCTCCAGGATGTGCACCGCGAAGAAGACGTCGACCGAGTCGTCGGCCAGCGGCAGCGAGCCGGACAGGTCCGCCACGGCGTCGACCCCGGGAGCGGGGAAGATGTCCAGCCCCAGGTTGGTCGGGTACTGCTTCTGGCCGCCGCAGCCCAGGTCCACCACCACCGGCTCCCGGCCGCCCACGCCGACCCGGGACCACACGCCGTACACGCCGGCCAGCCGGCCCACCAGGTCGCGGACCATCCGCAGCTCGGCCGGCTCGGTCACCGCACCGGTCAGGTGGGCGACCCCCCGGTCGAACCGCACGTCCACGGCGAGCCCCCGCAGCCGTTCGTCGTGGCGGACCTGGTCCGCCCAGGCCTCGGCGAGGAATCCGTCGATCGCCCGCAGCCGTTCGGCCGAGGGCGGCTTCTGAGCCAGCGCGACCATGGCCACCTCCCGCCGGCCGTTACCCGCATCGCCGCCCGGTATGCGTGGCGCGCCCGGTTCAGCCGGAAATGGTGCGCCGGGCGGACCGGCCCCCGCCCCGTATCCGCTGGCGCGGCGCGGCGGTCGCCTTCGGCCGCTTGAGGTGGTAGCGGTGCAGCTCGGTGTTGCCGGGCAGCGACGGGTCCTCGCTCATCGCCACCAGCTCCCAGCCCTGGTCGCCGGCCCGGTTCAGGTGGGCCAGCGCGGTGTCGCCGTACGGCGTGACGTCGACCATCGAGCCGTCCGGGCCGTACCAGACGAAGACGACCTCCCACCCGATGTCGTTGGTGGCCGCCTGACGTCGCCGCACCAGCAGCGCGTACTCCCACTTGAGCATGGGCTCATTCTCACCCGCCGCGCGCCGGTCGGCACGGATCAATCTTCGGCGATCCGTCCGGCATCCACCCGCAGCCGCCGGTTGACGCTCACCGCGTCCAGCATCCGCCGGTCGTGGGTCACCAGCAGCAGCGTCCCCGGGTAGTTGGCCAGCGCCGACTCCAGCTGCTCGATCGCCGGCAGGTCCAGGTGGTTGGTCGGCTCGTCGAGCACCAGCAGGTTGACCCCCCGCCCCTGCAACAGCGCCAGCGCCGCCCGGGTCCGCTCGCCGGGGGAGAGGGTCGCCGCCGGCCGCAGCACGTGCTCCGCGCGCAGGCCGAACTTGGCCAGCAGCGTCCGCACGTCCGCCGGGGTCAGCTCGGGTACGGCGGCACCGAACGCGTCCACCAGGGGCTGATCGCCGAGGAAGAGCCCCCGAGCCTGGTCGACCTCGCCGACCACCACGCCCGGGCCGAGCGCGGCGTGCCCGGCGTCCAGCGGCAGCCGGCCCAGCAGCGCGGCGAGCAGGGTGCTCTTGCCGGAGCCGTTCGCCCCGGTGATCGCCACCCGGTCCGCCCAGTCGATCTGGAGGTCCACCGGGCCGAGGGTGAAGCCGCCCCGGCGGACGACGGCGCCGCGCAGCGAGGCCACCACCGCGCCGGCCCGGGGCGCGGCGGCGATCTCCATCCGCAGCTCCCACTCCCGCCGCGGCTCCTCGACCGCCTCCAGCCGCTCGATCAGCCGCTCGGTCTGCTTCGCCTTCGCCGCCTGCTTCTCGGTCGCCTCGGCCCGGAACTTGCGGCCGATCTTGTCGTTGTCGGTGGCCTTGCGCCGGGCGTTCTTCACGCCCTTCTCCATCCAGGCGCGCTGGGTGCGGGCCCGGGCCTCCAGCGACGCGCGGGTGTCGGCGTACTCCTCGTAGTCGGCGCGGGCGTGCCGGCGGGCCACCTCGCGCTCCTCCAGGTACGCCGCGTACCCGCCGCCGTAGTGCCGGACCTGCTGCTGGATGAGGTCCAGCTCCAGCACCCGGGTCACCGTCCGGGTCAGGAACTCGCGGTCGTGGCTGACCAGCACCGTGCCGGCGCGCAGCCCGGTGACGAACCGCTCCAGCCGTTCCAGACCGGCCAGGTCCAGGTCGTTGGTGGGCTCGTCGAGCAGGAAGATGTCGTACCGGCTGAGCAGCAGCGACGCCAGCCCGGCCCGGGCCGCCTGGCCGCCGGAGAGGGCGGTCATCGGGTGGTCCAGGTCGACGGTCAGCCCCAGCTCCGCGGCGACCTGCTCCGCGCGCTCCTCCAGGTCCGCGCCGCCGAGACCGAGCCAGCGCTCCAGCGCGTCCGCGTACGCGTCGTCCGCGCCGGGCCCGCCCGCGGTCAGCGCCTCGGTGGCCGCGTCCAGCGCGGCCTGCGCCGCGGTGACCCCGGTGCGCCGGGCCAGGAAGTCGCGGACGGCCTCGCCCGGCCGGCGCTCGGGCTCCTGTGGCAGGTAGCCGACGGTGGCGGTGGGCGGGTTCAGCGACACGCTGCCCAGCTCCACTGGCAGCAGCCCGGCCAGGGTGCGCAGCAGGGTGGACTTGCCGGCCCCGTTGACCCCGACCAGCCCGACCACGTCGCCGGGGGCGACCACCAGCTCCAGGTCGGAGAAGAGCAGCCGGTCACCGTGCCCGGCGGCGAGGTCCTTGACGATCAGCGTGGCGCTCATGAGGAGCCGAGCGTACCGTCGCCGCCGCGCGCGCCGGATCGGGCGACCCGCGGTACGCGGGCCTGGGACGCGAGGCAGACTCACTCCCGTGGTGACCACACTGGCGATCGACTGCGGCGGTGGCGGGATCAAGGCGAGCGTGCTGGATGCCGCCGGCACGATGCGCGCCCGGCCGCTGCGGGTGCCCACGCCGTACCCCCTGCCGCCGGCGCTCTTCGTCAAGACGCTGGTGGAACTCGGCGCCCGGCTGCCCGCGGCGGACCGGGTGACCGTCGGGATGCCCGGCATGATCCGGCACGGCGTGGTGGTGGCCACCCCGCACTACGTGACCCGTTCCGGGCCGCGCAGCCGGGTCGACCCGGACCTGGTCGTCGAGTGGTCCGGGTACGACGTCCGCAGCGCGCTCGGCGACGCCTTCGGGGTGCCGGCGCTGGTGCTCAACGACGCCGAGGTGCACGGGGCCGGGGTGGTCGCCGGGACCGGCTGCGAGCTGGTGCTGACCCTCGGCACCGGGCTGGGCAGCGCGCTGTTCGACGGCGGGCGCCTCGCCCCGCACCTGGAGCTGTCGCACGCGCCGGTGCGCTGGGGCACCACCTACGACACGTACGTCGGGGAGCCGGAGCGGCGCCGGCTCGGCGACGCGTTCTGGTCCCGCCGGATCCGGCAGGTGGTGGAGGGCCTGCGCCCGGTGTTCCGCTGGGACCGGCTCTACCTGGGCGGGGGCAACTCCCGGCTGATCCGGCCGGAGCAACTGGCCCGAATGGGCGAGGATGTCGTGGTCGTCCCGAACACGGCCGGGATCGTGGGCGGTGTCCGGGCGTGGGAGCTGATCGACGGCCGGTACGACCCGGCCCCCTGAGCGATTGCGGTCCAGGAACACTCGCGGAGCGGCCGGTGTTGTGCCAGCGTCGGACGAGAGACGGCTCGACAGGAGGAGGTGGGTCGGGATGGATCTTCTCGCGGAGTACCGGCGGGCGACCATGTTCTTCGAAGCGGGTGACCCGACCGGGGCGGCCCGGCTGCTGGAGCCGATCGTGGAGGCCGAGCCCGGCAACTCCTCGGTACGCCAGCTGCTGGCCCGCGCGTACTTCCAGTCGGCCCAGCTGAACCGGGCCGAGGAGCAGCTGCGCGAGCTGGTCGAGCGGGACCCGAGCGACCACTACGCACACCACGTGCTGGGCCGCACGCTGGAGCGGCTGAACCGGCACGCGGACGCGCTGCGGCACCTGCGGATCGCCGCGGCGATGCACTCGACCAACGACGACTACACGACCGCGCTGCGCCGGGTGGAGACCCGGGTCGGGCTCGGTCGCTGACGCACGATCCTCGGGGCGGCCCTGCGGGGCCGCCCCGACGCGTGTCCGCGGGCCGGCCGCGGGCCCGCCTACGATTGGGCGCATGGGAGCTGACCTGGCGGTGGGCGCGGCATGAAGCTGAAGCTGGACCTGCACGAGATCTTCAACAAGGGCCACGACATCGACCGGGCGCTGCGCGGGATCATGGACGAGGCGGTGGCGAAGAAGGCCACCCTCGTCGAGATCATCCCCGGCAAGGGCTCCGGGCAGCTCAAGAAGCGGGTGCTGCGGTTCCTCGACCAGAAGGACGTCAAGCAGCTCTACCACCGGGTCGAGAAGGACTCGAAGAACTTCGGCCGGCTCTTCGTGCACTTCCGCTGGAAGTAGAAGCCTCGGTTCTCCGACCTCCCACGTCACTCCCAAACGGCCTCCGACCTGCCGGAACGCATTCCGTCGGTTTCCGACATCTTCCGCCGTTGCTCGCGCTCGGTTGTGCCGGATCTGTGCCCGGCGGCGATTCAATCGGCCGCTGGCGAAGCGGTGGTCGACGGCGGTAGTGCCGCGGCCAGGCAGACGTCAAGACGGCCTTGACGCGCGGTCGGAACGCTGGCGGGTCGGGCGGTGGTCTGCTCGGCTTGCCCGGGTCGCCGGCCGGCGGGATGGCCCGCGCAACCAACCACGGACCGCAACCCGCCGACGGGTTGCAACCATCTCGGAGCCCGAGCGCCCCCGCCGGAGGCGCAGTAGCCGCAACCTCGCGACCGCCGCCAGGTCGCCGTCGCGGCTGGCGTGCGTTTCCTTGCGCCGCGCGGGCTCGTGGCCGCGCGGCCCGGCCGGCTGCCGGCTTAATCCCTCACCGAAAAGGTCTGTCGTTCTGCGGCGGCCCTTGGGCTTTCCGCTTCCGCGCCAGCCGCCGGGCGTTGGCGTGTCGGCCGCGTGCGACAGCTAAGCGGCCGGCGCGCGCCCAGGCGGCGGTGCGTGCGGCCCGTCTCGGGCCGCCTTGAAGACGTACAGAAACTTTGAACAACTCCGCCGGCAGCCGGCTGTCCGGTCTCAGGACCTGCGTGACAGTTCGTTATCAGGATCTGCGGGACATTCGGCGGAGCCTAGGGAACCGCAACGCCGCGTCCGTCGGCGCCTTGGGCCGAGCAGCGCTTCAGAGGGGCCCCACGTGCACGCCGGGTCGCCGTAGTCTCCGTGCATGCTTCGGGTCTCTCCACGGAATCGCACAGCGTGGCTTGCGAGATGCGGCCGTGGAGGCCAATTGTGATGGCTGCTCCGCCTCCCTCTTCGCCCGATCCCGAGTGGGCAGGACCGCAGCAGCGGCCATCGGTACCGGCTGAACTGCCGGCACGCCTGGGGTTGGTCAGACCTGGGCGCTTCGCCGCCGGCATCGGCATCGCCCTCGCCGGCCACCTGCCCGCAAGCGGCCTTTGGCTTTTCTCGTACTACACGTTCGTCCACTACGCGAGCCCGGACTCGCTGTTCATGGTGGATTGCCTGGTCGTACTCCTCCAGCTGGCACTGTTCGCCTGCTGCGCGGTGCCGGGCAGTGTGCTGGTCTTACGCGGCGACCGCGGCCTCGGCCTGGGCCTGCTCTTCGGTTGGGTCACAGGCATCATCGCGCTTGTGGTGGGCACCGCCCTCATTTAGGACTCCGCGTGGATTCCTCCGACCGGATCGAGCACTTCAACAACCCGAACGCCCCGAAGCCGAACAGCATCGTCGTGGCCGTAACCGTCTTCGTTCAGGACGAGCATGGACGGGTGCTGCTGATCCAGCGAACCGACAACGGCCTGTGGGCACTGCCCGGCGGCGCCCAGGACTTCGGCGAGTACATCGCCGAGACTGCCGTACGGGAGACGCGCGAGGAGACCGGCGTCGAGGTCGAGGTGACCGGCGTGGTTGGGATCTACACCAACCCGAACCACGTCGTGGAGTACAGCGACGGCGAGGTGCGGCAGCAGTTTTCGATCTGCTTTCGCGGCCAGTACCTGAGCGGCGAGCCGACCACGAGCGATGAGTCGTCGGCTGTCCAGTGGGTCAGGCGCGACGAACTAAACGAGCTAGCAATGCACCCATCGATGAGACTCCGTATCGAACACGGTTACGAGCGGCGGAACGAGCCTTACATTGGGTGAGACGCCATCCTCGCTTGCGTCCGCCGGACGGCTTCTATTAGCGGTTGCTCGGCCTTCATCCAGAAGCGTGTCACCAAATCGTCTGGGCCATACCTTTCTCGGATTTCAGCAAGGCGTTCCTGGACGGTGAAGTCTTGGCCGTCCGGTCCGGTTGTCATGTCTGCGTACCAGAGAGCATCCGATGTAGCAGACGTTTCCAAGGGAAACTCGGACGCCAGCGCATCACCCAGGCCACGCTCGTCCGCCTCGTAGGATGCACACGAGTGATGGGCAACCAAAGCAGCCAGTCGAAGACTGAAGCCTTGGCGCAGCAGCCACCTCGCACCGTCCAGGGAATGAAACCCCGTATCGGCAACGTCGGGCGCATAACCAATATCATGTAACCAGGCCGCAGCGGCGAGCAGCTCAGCGTCCGGACCCACCAAGAGCCCCAGCCGCTGTGCTTTCGCACCCACAGCCTCCACATGACGCCATCTGCGAGGCAGCGGACACGAAAGGTGGCGTTCAGCAATCTGCGACGCGCGCTGAAGGAGTCCATCCACAGAAGGATGGTACGGGGACGCAGGCCGGCTCAGCTAGAACCCCCGCTAGCAGCATCCGCAGACGGCACACGTGCCTCCTTCTCCAGATCAACCAGTACGGCGCGCAGCTTGCCCAGATCCTCGTTAAGTCGAGCCCAGCCCTTCCGCCACCGCTCATCTAGGGACTCGCTCCGCTGAGCCAAGCGCCGGCTTTCCGCCGTGAGGGAGTTCAACAACGGCGCTATCGCCCGCACGTGCTCCGGCACGTCTGCCGGAACCTCGACCTCTACAGGCCCCCGAACAGTCACACCAAGTTCAGCAGCGATCAGGCGAGTCGTGGCTACCAGCATTCTTTGAAGGCGCGTGCGCATCAGATATGCCGATGTCGCTTCATCGGCTGCCCGCACGACCTCGTCTAGTCGAGCAATACAACGTTCATACCGCAAGTCGATCCACCTCCTTTACCAGGATCCTAGCTCTTTGGGTCCACAGCTTAACCAACTCATAGTTCGCGTCATCCGGCCAGCGACGGAGACGAGCAAGGGACATGCGGTACGCATAGATTTTTGGAAACTGTTCCGCGATTTCGGCTGGGAGATTTCGCTGCGAACAGAAGTGCTCAATTGCAGCGTAACGCTCAAACCTCGGCTGCCCTAATAGGTAGCAACCAAGAATGGCGGCGTGCCGAATTGTCGTCGCAACGGCCGCAGCCTCGAATTCTGGAGTGCTGTCCCGCTCTCGGATTGCCGACTCTATGTCATCGAGCGACATGTCGAATGCACGGACGTCCTCGCGAGATTTTGCGTAGGCGGGCAAGTCCGCGAGGAGTGTACGGTAATGGCGAAGACCATGGTCGTTTCCACCGATAACCCTGCCCTCAAGCTTCAGATGGACGAGGAATGGCGACCCGGCGTTTCGCATGGCCCTAAACTCATTCCACCTGTACTGACTGACACAAGCCTGGGGGTTCGCAGCCTCGATGCCCGAATAGACAGAAGAGTCGTCGGACACAACTAGGAGATCGCGATCACTTTGCTCATCTGCAGCACCGCGGGCATGCGATCCATAGAGAACGACAACGAACGGCTCGGTCACTTCCATCGCTCGAAGACCGCCCTGAATAGAAGGGTCACCATGAGACCCGCAAAAACGAATCCAACCAGAACTTCCAAGAACGCCACTGTCTGCACGAATTCGGATTCATATTTGATCTGAGAGATGCTAGATCCGGGAAGCACTGAACCGATGCTGGCTATCCATGCGTCGGTCCAGCGAATTGGTCCACTTGCCTTCTCCAGCCCATCCCTACCAAGGAAGAGTAGCAAGGGGAACCCAATTAGAGTTACAATGGCCCAGTTTCGAAGCACGACTTGGTAGCTTCTCTTGTAGCCCCAAGCCATCCACGGGCGCGGCTGGCAATGTAGTCGACATAGGCCGACACCCATTCGGTGCCTTGGAACTTTTCCTTATAGTAGGGGGACAAATGAAACATTGCCGCGAAAAGGTGTGCTTCCTTAGCCTTGACGCCTGCCTGCCTATACCACTCTGCGTCCTTGAGTGCGCCAGCCAACCTCGCCTCGTCAGACAGATTCGCGCATAGGTGATGCTTCAGGTTTGGCTCGGTTGGTAATCCTCCGTGCTCTAGGGCTCGGCGCGGAAGCCAGCATCCCTTGAAGTGATTGTAATAGCGGAAATCGTTGCTGCGAAGGTCAATCTTTGTGAAGTCGCAGTCAATGAACTTGCATGCCTCAAATTTGGATTGCTTAAGAAGGGTGCCGCGGAAGTAGCAATCCACGAATACGCAGTCGACGAACGCCATGTCCTCGACGACGCAGTCTTTGAAACTAATGTTCGCGAACGTGCAGTGCCTGAAGGTGACGCCTGAAAGGTTGGTGCCATCAAGGCGTTGGGCCGCAAACAACAAATCCGCGACATCTTGCCCGTCGTTGAGGACCTGAGAGACTTTGCCGAGGCGACGGCCGATGAGGTAGGAGGAGGCCGGCATGACCAGTGTCTATCACAAGGTCCTCCTTCCTGCTCTCCCCAGAACGGGGTGTCGTGTCTCGGGACCTGCGTGACAGACCGGTATCAGGACGTGCGTGACACTTCCGGCTAGCCGGGTGGTGACGGCGGCTCGGGTGGGTGTTTTCTCGCGCGGGCGGCGTCGGCGATGGCGATCCCGGCTAGGACTGCGGTGGCGGCGAGGGCTGCCAGCAGCGGCGGCATGAGGAGCGCCGCCGGTGTCAGGGCGGCCAGCACGAGCAGTCCGACCAGCCGATCCCGGGAGACGCGCTTGAAGACCTGGTATTCGAAGACGGCACGTCCGGCCACGAACAGCGCAGGCCCGCCGAGGATGACGGCGATCCAGGCCGGTTTGGTGTGCCCGAACGGGTGAGCGATGACGAGTTCGACGCCGACGGAGGTGGCGACGATACCGGCCACCATGATCAGATGAGCGACCGCCGCCGATCGGGCACGGCGGTGTGGGGCGGGCGCTGCTGCGATGACAGCGGGCAGCACCTCCCCAGCGCGGTAGATGTAGATCCGCCACAGCAGCACCGTGGTGGAGAACGACACCACGGCCGCCGCGGTCCGGTCGGGCGCAACGCCGCTGCCATAAAGGGTCAGACCGGAGAGCAGGATCAACTCGCCGAGCGCGATGATGAAAAGCTGCCGGTATCGCTCGGCCAGGTGCTCGGCCACGATCGGCCACGCCGATGTGGGTAGGCGGCCAAGCCCCGGAATGGGGAAGCGGAGTACGACTGCCATGTATTCCACGGCCAACGCGAGTGTCCACAGCGCCCCTCGCGCCGTCGCGTCCGCGAGCGCCCCCGCGATCCACGGCACGGCGGACACGCCGAACCAGAACAAGGCCCGCGCGGCTCTACGCTGCGCCCCGTGGCCACGCAGGGCGAGCACGAGGAAGAGTTGACGGCCGATGTGGATAGCGACGTAGGTGCCTGCGAAGACCAGGCCTCGCTTGCCGAACGCGTCGGGCAGCGCGACCGCAATCACGAAGACACCGAGCATGGTTGCGATGACCAGCAGCTGTATCGCCGGCCGTTGCGGGTTGTACAAGTCGGTTATCCACGCCGTGTAGGTCCAGACCCACCAAACGGCGAGCAGCAGCACCAGCGCCTGGAAGGCGCCGCTCCACGTCAGGTGCTGGATCAGCCCGTGTGAGAGCTGGGTGATCGCTAGGACGAGCACAAGGTCGAAGAACAGTTCCAGGAACGTCGCCTGCTGTGGCTCCTCGGGCTTCCGCAGCAGCTCGCCCGCCCTACTCCTCATCGACCCGCCCGTCCTGTGGCTTTGTGCCCGCGTTGAGGCATTCGTACCACGCGCCAGCGTTGGTGAACACGGATCTGCGGCCGTGGCCGCGCTACACGGGCGGGCGACGGCAAAGGCCGGTCAGTTCCTTCTATCCGTCGCCGCCGATTCGGACCAGCTCACCGACCTGGCCCAGCCGTCGGGCCGGCGCTAAGAGGCGACGGAGTGTCATTCAGGTCCTGATACCGATGTGTCACACAGGTGCCGAGACACGACATTCCCCAGAACGGGGCTATGTGAGAACTTTCTGTACGAGATCAAGGCGGCCCGCTTCGCAGGCCGCTCGCGCCGCCGAACCTGGGCCGGGCCGATGGCTCGCCGCCGCGCCTCTGGCCTTCGGCCGCCAGCGCGTCGGTGTTAGCCCGCCGGCGGCGCGACATACGACGAAGCCCCGGGCCGCCATGTGTGCTGGCAGATCCGGGGCTTCGGTGTTGATCGGGACAAGGGCGGGTGCCTCCGGCGGGGCCTCGGGCGCTCCGGGATGGTTGGCGCCATCCCGACAGCCTCCGTCCGGGCAGAGCCGAGCGGGCAGGGCCTGCCCGGTCAAGGTCGTTCAGCCGCTGGGTGCTCCACCTTGACCGGGCAGGCCCCACCCACTCCACAGTGTGCGGACGAAGGCCGACGGGATGGCTAGGAGGCGCAGCGGGGGAATGCCGACGCCGGCCGAGTGGGTGACTAACTCGGGTTGCAACCGGGACGGACGGAAGGCTTCCCGGGCTGGCAATCGGGTTACGGCAGGCGTGGTTGTTTCAGCACGTAGAGCAGACGGGAGTGCTCGTTCCAGGTGTAGGCATCGCCAGGGCCGCTGGCGTTGGTGGCCAGGACGGTGGCTCGTGCGCAGACGATGAATCCGGACTCGGCGTCCGGTGTCGGCAGGGTCAGGCAGAGGAACCGGGCTTGGTGGCATGGGGGCACCTGGGCGAAGGCGAGGATGCTGGCGCGGGTGTCCTGGTTTGCGGGTTGAAGGATCAGCGGGTGGTAGGACGAGCGGAGCTTGACTGCGCGGACATCTTCGAAAAAGACATTGATGTGCTCGTCGTGGCTGCTGCCGGCGTGCGCGTGCAGCAACAGTTGGGAATGGCCGACGCCGTAGCGCCATGGGCGGAACCGCCGATCCAGCGTGATGGGTTCGATCGCACGATCATGCCGAGTGCGCACGGCTTCAGCCACCGGACGTCGTGGGCGGAAGCTTCGGCAGGCCTCGTTGGGCGACGAGGGGCTACAAGATCAGGCCGTCGTCAGGCCGTGAAGCGCTGACCAGCAGTGACAAACGATGGCTACCGATGGCTATCTGGCCCGCAGGTCAGACGGCGTGTCGCCCCGTTTGATCGGGTCTCCATTGCTACAGGATCATTACCGCTGGAAGTAAGCAGCATCTTCCGCCGTTGCTCGCGCTCGGGTGTGCCGTCCTGCGGGGCTCGCAGGCCGGGCACGACAAGGTTTGCCCAGGTGAGCGGGCACTTGGTCCCGAGGTGCCGAGGATGGAGGATAGGTGAATGCGTGTGCGGAACCGCAACAACGTGAGGGTGGCCGGTCGCGAGGGCGGTCCCACCGTCGTGCTCGCGCACGGCTTCGGCTGCGACCAGCACATGTGGCGCCACCTTACCGCCGAAATCGGACAATGGGCCCAGGTGGTGCTGTTCGACCACGTCGGATCAGGCCAGGCTGACCCGGCGGCTTGGGACGCCGACCGGTACGCCTCCCTGGACGGCTACGCCGATGATGTGCTGAGCATCTGCCAGGACCTGGACCTTCAGCAGCCGATCTTCGTCGGACACTCGGTCAGTTCGAGCATCGGCGTCCTCGCGGCAAACCGCGAACCGGACCGCTTCTCCGCACTCGTGCTGGTCACGCCGTCACCGTGTTACATCGACGACGCGAACTACCGAGGCGGTTTCACCCGCGACGACATCGACGAGTTGCTCGAGTCGCTCGACAGCAACTACCTCGGCTGGTCGTCGAGCATGGCCCCCCTGATCATGGGCAATCCGGAGCGGCCGGAGCTGGGTGCAGAGCTGACGGCAAGTTTCTGCCGGACGGACCCCGCGATGGCGCAGGTGTTCGCCCGTGCCACGTTCCTGTCCGACAACCGTGCCGACCTCGCCGCAGTCAAGGTTCCCACGCTGATCCTGCAGTGCGCCCAGGACGCCATCGCGCCGCCGGAGGTCGGCGCATTCGTACACGCGCAGATCGCCGGAAGTCAGCTGGTCACCCTGGACGCGACCGGGCACTGCCCCCAGTTGAGCGCGCCGGAGGCCACGAACGCAGCGATCACGTCGTTCGTCAGGGCCGCTTACCGATGACCGCCGCTGCCGGGCGTGATCCTTCCGGCCAAGGTCGGAGCGATGACGGGAGCGCCCGGCCGAGCGAGGTGGGGTTCCCGTCGTTGCTCGAAGACAACCTCGAAGACCTGTACGAGAACGCGCCGTGCGGGAACCTGTCCACCCTCCTGGACGGCACGATTGCGAAGATCAACAGCACCCTGCTGGCCTGGCTCGGCTACACCCGCGAGGAACTCGTCGGCCGGCGCCGCTTCAGCGATCTGCTCACCGGCGGGGGTCGCATCTATCACGAAACCCACTTCGCACCCATGCTGGCCATGCAGGGCGAGATCCGCGGGATCGCCCTGGAGCTTCGCACCAAGGACGGCTCCCGCCTGCCGGTCCTCGTCACCTCCGTCGTCAAGGCCGGCAGCGAAGGCGAACCCCAACTCATCCGCACGGCCATTTTCGATGCCAGCGAACGCCGCAGCTACGAACGAGAGCTCCTCGACGCCCGCAGAGCCGCGGAACGCGAGGACGAACGGCTACGGCAACTCGTCGGCAAACTGCAACGAAGTCTGCTCCCCGCCGTGCTGCAAGCCCCGCCTGGACTGGAGAGCGCCGCGTACTACCGGATGGCCTCCACCGACGAAGTCGGCGGCGACTTCTACGACCTGTTCCCCCTCGACGACGGCCGCTGGGGATTCTTTCTCGGCGATGTCAGCGGCAAAGGCGTCGAAGCGGCCGCCGTCACCGCCCTGGCCCGCTACACGTTGCGCGCCGCGACCGTCTACAACCCCGACCCTGCCACCGCGCTGCACAACCTCAACACCGTGCTCTGGCAGGAATACCGCGAGGACGCGCGCTACTGCACTGTCGTCTTCGGCATCCTCACACCCACACCGGCCGTCGGCGGATTCACCGCGGTCATCGCCAGCGGCGGACACCCCGAACCACTGCTGCTAAGGGCCGACGGCTCCGCCGACTACCAATTCACGAAGGGCCGCATCGTGGGGGCCTTTCCGAACTCCCAATACACCAACACCACTGTCGTGGCGAATCCCGGCGATACGTTGCTGCTCTACAGCGACGGACTCACCGAGGCCCGTACCGTCAGCAGCGAGACCCCCGACGGCCGTTACGGAAGCGCAGCGCTCGCCCGATTCGCCGCCGATCTCGCACCCACCAACGCCGTCGCCGCCGTCGCCGCCGTCACCGATCTGCTCGGTACCTTCGGTGCCGGGCTCACCGACGACACCGCCGTCATGGCCATCAGCGCCCCACCCGGCCATTCCACCCACAGCGAGCGCGCTGCCTGAATCGTTCATGACATCAGCTCCACAGGGCCCGGACGGAACACCGGCCCCCGCCGATCCGGCTACAACGGATACGTCCGGGCCACCGCCAGCATCTCGGAGCTGTGCGAGCCGGCCACGCCGACGCCCGCGGGCCGGGGGCGGAAGCCGGGCAGGCCGTCCAGCCCGTCGCTGACGTCCATCACCCGGATCCGGACCCGCTCGCCCTTGCGCAGCAGCTTCAGGGTGACCTCGATCCCCTCCGGCGGGGGCGCGTGGAAGGTCAACCCCGCGGTCCACGGTGGGTTGGGCGATGGCCAGGAGAGCTCGTTCATCCGACCTTCCGCCTCGGCGTTCAGCACCTCGGCGCTGTCCCCGTCCACATGCATGGTGAGCAGGCGGACCTGACGCTGGGGGGTCACCCGCAGCCGCAGCAGGCGCACGTCGCCGTCGGCGGTGTCGCTCAACACCTCCAGCTTCGGAGCGGGCAGGTCGGCCGGCTGCGCGGGCCCCGAGCGCAGTTCCGCGTCGTCGAGGCCGGGGAACTCGCCACCGACCCTGGCCACCCCGCCGACGTACTGCGCGGTCCACGGCTGCGGGTTCTCCTCGTGGCTGAGCCAGCGCGCCTGCCGGGTATCGGCGTCCATGGCGTACATCAGGTGGGTCGGCGCGGGGTGCGCGGCGTCGAAGCGGTCGACGGACAGCCCCACCCCGGCGAAGACCGCCGCCGCGAGCGCGGCGGCGCCGACCGGCAACGCGCCCAGCCTCCGGGCGCGGAGCGCGCGCATCGCACGTTGCCCGCCGGCCTGGGGGTGCAGCAGGTCGACCACCGGGAGCGCGGCCAGGCCGAGCAGCACCGCGAAGAGGGCGGCGACCCCGCCCATCGCCATGCCCAGTGCGGGGAAGAGCAGCACCACGGTGGGCAGCAGGATGACCACGCCCACCGCTGCGGCCGCGGTCACCGCGACCACCGGCCACGGCCCGTCGATCCGGGTGTTCAGCGCGACGACGCCGGCGACGACGCCGGCCAGGGCGGGCAGGACGACCAGGTACGACCCGCCCGGTGCGAACAGGGCGAGGGGCACGCCGAGCAGGGCCAGCCAGGCCAGCCCGCCGATCGCCAGCGCGATCGGCCCGGCCCAGCGCCGGACCAGCGCGTACCAGCCGAGGAGCACCGTCGCGGCGAGCGCCACCACGGCGAGCCGGTACCAGGTCGGCCGGTACGGGTCGAGCAGCTCGGCGTGGCCGGGGCGGATCGCGGTGACCGCTGCCCAGAACAGCTGGGCGGTCAGCGGGGCGAGGACGATCGGGACCAGCGCCAGGCCGAAGCCGGCGAGCAGGCGCTTCCCGGTGGTCCGGCCCCGCGACTGGGCGAACAGACCCAGCGCGAGAACGCCGATCACCGCGGCCAGGGCCAGCGGCCAGGTCAGCCAGCCCGGATAGCGGACCAGCCCACCCGGCACCGGAAAGTAGGTGGCGTCGTCGCCGGACCAGAGCGTCGGCAGGTCGGCGCGGCCGAGCGCCCGGGCCAGGCCGAGCGCGTTGTCGCCGTGCTGCTGGAGGCTGGCCCGGTCCATCACCTCGGGGGTGTCCAGGGGCGTGTGGTAGATCGCGCCGCCGTCGATGTAGGCCGAGTTCAACCCGATGAAGCGCGGACGGTCGTCGAGGTCGTACTGGTCGCGGAAGGGGGTGAAGTCGGTGTCGTTCGGCAGCAGTCGGTAGATCTCCACCGCGAACGAGGTGCCCACCGGATGTGGCGCCGCCCGGCCGAACAGCTTCACCAGGTCCGCGTTGTTCCGCGACGTCTCGAACATGATCACCGGCCCGGTCGAGCCGCGCGCCTCGAGGTTGAGCACCACTCCGCCGTCCTTGGCCAGCGGATGGCTGGCGACGAAGGCCGACGCGCCGCACAGGCACGCCTCCTCGGCGTCGGTGAGCACGAAGACGATGTCGTTACGGGGGCGGGGCCCGGTGGTCAGCGCGCGGGCCACCTCCAGGATGGTGGAGGTGCCGGCGCCGTCGTCGTTGCCGCCCGGCCCGGACTGCACCGAGTCGTAGTGCGCGACCAGGAAGATCCTGCCGGTCGAGTCCGTGCCGGGAAGTCGGGCGACCACGTTGCGGACCCGACCCATCGAGTAGTTGCCGTTGCCCCGCTGGAGCTGGCCGGCCTCCGGGGCGACGGCGTCCTGCACCTCGGTCTCCAGCCCGAGGCCACGCAGCGCGCCGACCAGGTGCTCGCGTACCTGATCATTGGCCGGGCTGCCGGCGACGTGCGGGCGGGCCGCGACGGTCTGCACCGTCCGGTACGCCCGGGCGGCGCTGAACTCGCCGGCCGGCGCGTCCGCCGGACGCGGCGCCGGGGTACGCAGGCCGACCAGGACGGCGGCGCCGACGGCGAGCAGCGCGACCAGCGCGGCGACGGCGGCGAGCGCTCTACGGCGCGGCCGGGCGAGCGCCCGATCGGCGGCGCGGACCACGGGGGTGCGCCCGGGGGACTCCTCGGCGGCGGGAACTACGGGTGCGCCCACGGCGGGCTCCTCGGGGGTGGGGCGAAGGGTGAGGATCATCCTGCACCGCGCCGGGGGTGAGCCGCGACACCCCGGGGCCTCCCGTAACGCTCCTTCCCGCCCGACCGCTGTCCGTGTGACGGCCTTGCCCGGGTACGCCCGTGCCGGCACGGCCGTGTTGTGTGCGACCGTTGTCTAATACAGGATCAGCGGGGCACTCGGAAGGAGCCCGACATCACCAGCGAACTCCCGCGTCTCGCGGCGGTGACCCGGCCGCACCGGGGGCCCGGCATGGCCGGTCCCTCCGTGGCGCCGTACCCGCAGGGGGGCCTCGGGCCGAACCCCAACCTGCCGCCCGGCGAGCGGCTGCGGGTTCTGCTGGTCGAGGACGACGAGGGTGACGCCTTCCTGGTGAGCGAGCTGCTCGCCGAGACCAACTCGATGATCGACCTGCTGGTCGCCACCAGCCTCAGCGAGGCCCGGCAGCGGGTGGCCGGCGTCGACTGCGTGCTGCTCGACCTCGGGCTGCCCGACGCCCAGGGCCTGGACGGCCTGCGCAAGGTGCTGGAGATGGCCAGCGGCGCGGCGGTCTGCGTGCTGACCGGCCGCTCCGACGAGCACCTGGGCATCGTCGCGGTCGCCGAGGGAGCCCAGGACTACCTGGTCAAGGGACAGGTCGACGGCGTCCTGCTGACCCGCGCGCTGCGCTACGCGGTGGAACGCAAGCGGGCCGACGAGAACGCCCGGCGGCTGCGCGAGGTGGAGCTGCGCCAGGCCGAGTCCGCCCGCCTGGAGCGCGGCCTGCTGCCCCAGCCGCTGATGAGCACCGACGAGGTGTCGGTGCACACCTTCTACCGTCCCGGCCGGCACGCCGCCCTGATCGGTGGGGACTTCTTCGACGTCGTGCAGACCCGGCCCGACCGGGTCGACCTGATCGTCGGCGACGTCTGCGGGCACGGTGTGGACGAGGCCGCGCTCGGCGTCGAGCTGCGGGTCGCCTGGCGGGCGCTGATCCTGGCCGGAGTCGCCGACGACGACGTGCTGCCCGCCCTCGAACAGGTGCTGATGAGCGAGCGCCGACTCCAGGAGATCTTTGCCACCGTCGCCACGGTCCGGCTGGACCTGAACGGCAACCGGGCCACCGTCCGGCTGGCCGGGCACCCGCCGCCGCTGCTGCTCTCCGGGGGCAAGATCACGCCGGTCCCGGCGCGCGGTGGCCTGCTCCTCGGGGTACGACCCCGCCGACCCGTAGCGTTCGACCTGGAGTTCGACACCGATGACTGGTCCCTGTTGATGTACACCGACGGCCTGATCGAGGGACGGGTGGGCGACGGCGACGACCGGTTGGACGTGCCGGGGCTGGTCGGCCTGCTGGAGGAGCCGGCCAACCAGGCGGTGCCGCTGGCCGAGCTGCCGGCCTGGCTGGTCGGCCGGGCCGAGCAGATCAACGGTGGTCCGCTCGCCGACGACGTCGCCATGCTGCTGGTCACCCGCGGCGGTGGCCGGTGAACTCGTACCGCCCCGGGTGGACGCTGCGCCGGCGGGTGAGCGTGCTGCTCACCGTGGTCGTGGTGCTGCTGCTCGGGCTCGCCGCGGCCGAGGCCGCGCTGGCCACCAAGACCCGGCAGAACATGGACGCGGTGCTGGTGAAGACCGGCCCGCTGCGAGTGCAGGGCCAGGAACTGCTGAACGCCCTGCTCGACCAGGAGACCGCAATCCGGGGGTACGCGGTCAGCGCCGACCGCGCCGACCTCGCCCCGTACGACAGCGGCCTGCAGCAGGAGCGGGACACGGTCAGCAAGATGAACGCGCTGATCGGTGACTATCCCGACATCCAGCGGGCGTTGGCCGTGGTGGAGCAGCAGGCGGCCGACTGGCGCAGCGCCGTCGCCCAGCCGGTGATCACCACCACCGAGCGGGACGGCACGGCGGCCGGCCAGGCGCTCATCACCGACCAGGCACGGCAGCAGTTCGACCAGATCCGGGCCTCGACCGGCGCGCTCCAGGCCGAGATCCTCGACGAGCGGCAGCGCACGGCGGACAAGGTCTACCAGAGCAGCAACATCCTGGTGGTCCTGCTGATCGTCGCGGCGGTGGTGGTGGCGGTGGCCGGCTCGGTGCTGCTGCTGTCGCTGGACCGGATGGTGATCAAGCCGCTGACCGGGCTGGCCGAGCAGGTACGGGAGGTCGCCGAGGGCGACTACCAGCACCGCATCGCCGGGTCCGGCCCACCGGAGTTCCAACAGCTCGCCGGCGACGTGGACGCGATGCGGCAGAAGATCGCCCGGGAACTCGCCGAGGTGCGCGAGGCGCGCGAGAGCATCGAGTGGGTCAACAGCCAGCTCCAGAAGCAGGCCGAGGAGCTGACCCGCTCCAACCGCGACCTGGAGCAGTTCGCGTACGTGGCCTCGCACGACCTCCAGGAGCCGCTGCGCAAGGTGGCGAGCTTCTGCCAGCTGCTCCAGCGCCGCTACGCCGGCCAGCTCGACGAGCGGGCCGACCAGTACATCGCCTTCGCGGTCGACGGCGCGCAGCGGATGCAGCGCCTGATCAACGACCTGCTGGCCTTCTCCCGGATCGGCCGGCTCACCACCGGCTTCACCGAGGTCGACCTCAACAAGGTGATGGGCGACGTGGCCGGGCAGACCGAGGCTGCCCGCCAGTACGCCGACGCCGCGCTGACCTGGGACGAGATGCCGGTGATCCGCGGCGAGGAACCGCTGCTGACCAACCTGCTGGCCAACCTCGTCAGCAACTCGATCAAGTTCCGCCGCCCGGACGTCACGCCGAAGGTGCACGTCTCCGCCCGGCTCGTCGACGACGAGTGGGAGATCACCTGCCAGGACAACGGCATCGGGATCGAGCCGGAGTTCGCCGACAAGATCTTCGTGATCTTCCAGCGGCTGCACGCCAAGGACGCGTACCCCGGCACCGGCATCGGCCTGGCGATCGTCAAGAAGATCGTGGAGTACCACGGTGGCCGGGTCTGGGTGGACACCGACACCGACGAGGGCACCGCGATCCGCTTCACCCTGCCGGCGCTGCCGGAGGACGTCGAGGCGGCCCGGGCGGCGGCGGAGGCCGAGGTCGAGGCGGTCACCGGCGAGGAGCCGGCGGGTGACGACCTGGCCTCGGTGGTGGAGATTGACGCCGACGGTGAGCCGGAGACTTCCGCGCCGACCGTGGGCCGGCAGCCGGACGGCCCGGCGGGCGCAGACACGCCCGAGGCGGCGCCGGAGCACGGTACAACGGGTGGCATGAAGGAGACGGTGAGATGACCGCGCCAGCGGACGGCAAGAGCCCGATCGAGGTCCTGCTGGTCGAGGACGACCCGGGTGACGTGTTGATGACCCAGGAGGCGTTCGAGGAGCACAAGCTGCGCAACCGGCTCACCGTCGTCTCCGACGGCGCCGAGGCGCTGGCCTACCTGCGCCGCGAGGACCCGTACGGCGACGCGGTGACGCCGGACCTGATCCTGCTCGACCTGAACCTGCCCCGCCGGGACGGCCGCGAGGTGCTGGAGGAGATCAAGGAGGACGAGCAGCTCCGCCGCATCCCGGTCGTGGTGCTCACCACCTCCCAGGCCGACGAGGACATCCTGCGCAGCTACCAGCTGCACGCCAACGCCTACGTGACCAAGCCGGTCGACTTCGAGCGCTTCATCTCGGTGGTCCGGCAGATCGACGAGTTCTTCGTCAGCGTGGTCAAGCTCCCGCCGCGTGGCTGACCGGCTGCGGGACGACGTCGGCGAGCTGCTGCGGGAGACCGCGGCCGAGGTCGTGCTGCCCCTGTTCCGCCGGCTGGACGTCGCCGACGTCGCCGAGAAGGCCCCCGGCGACCTGGTCACGGTGGCCGACCGGCGGGCGGAGGAGAAGATCTCCGCCGCGCTGCGCCGGCTGCGGCCGGGTTCGGTGGTGGTCGGCGAGGAGGCGGTCGCCGACGATCCGTCCCTGCTGCGCCACCTGCGCGGCGACGGCGACGTATGGGTGGTCGACCCGATCGACGGTACCGGCAACTTCGCCGCCGGCCGACGCCCGTTCGCGCTGATGGTCGCGCTGCTCACCGATGGCGAGCCGGCCGCCGCCTGGGTGCTCGACCCGCTCGCCGAGACGCTGGCGGTGGCCGTCGCCGGGGAGGGCACCGTGCTCGACGGCCGACCGGTGCGTACCGCCGACGGCGTACCGCCGCTCGGCGCGTTGCGCGGCACCGCGATGACCCGGTTCCTGCCGCCGGAGACCCGCCGGACCGCCGAGGCGGGCGGGGAGCGGATCGGCGAACTGCTGGCCGGGCAGCACTGCGCCGGACGGGAGTACCTCGACCTGCTCACCGGCGAGCAGCAGTTCGTGCTCTTCTGGCGGACCCTGCCCTGGGACCACGCCCCAGGAGTGCTGCTGGTGCGGGAGGCCGGCGGCGTGGCCCGCCGGTTCGACGGCGCCGAGTACCACCCGGCCGACGACGACAAGGGGCTGCTGGTCGCGGCCGACGAGCGGACCTGGCACGAGGTCCGCGGCGCCCTCCTCGGCGGCTGACCCGACCCTTCGGCTTTCCGCCGCGTTTGCGGCGCGTCGCGGTGTCGGGGCGGCCGAAAGCCGCGACTCGCCGCAATCGGAGTGGATCACGACGCCGCAGACGAGGCCGGCAGGCTGTCGCGGCGCTCTGCGACCACGTCGGGACGCTGCGTCGACGATCTATGCCCTCGGCGGTTGCGGGCCTGGTCAACCGGCCTGGGTCCGGTATCGTGTCCGGCGGTCGCCGCCCGCAGGCCCGTCCTTTCGGAGCCCGGCGGGGCCGCCGCCGCGCCGCCGTCCCCCTGGCGGCCGAGGAAGGACACTGTCGTGCCGAGGACCAGCCTCACCAGGCCGGCCGCCCGCCGGCCGCTGATCGTGCTGCTCGCCGTCGTGGCGCTGCTGCTCGGCGCCGGCGTCGCGCCGGCCGCCGCGGAGCCGAACGAGGGTGGCACCAAGAAGCTCCGTGAGGCGTTGGAGGCCGCCGCCAAGGGCCACATCGAGGCCAAGGCGAAGCTGGACAACTCCAAGCGTCGCCAGGCCGCCCTGACCGGCGAGCTGAAGACGGTCGAGGGGCGGCTGGTCGGGCTGAACGCCCAGGTCGGCGAGGTCGCCGCGCAGTCGTACCGGCTGGGTCGGTTGAGCACCGCCTCGGCGCTGCTGAACAGCGCCAGCCCGCAGGCGCTGCTGCAACGCGCCGCCGAGCTGGACGTGATGGGCCAGCGGGACGCCAAGCGGCTACGCGAGCTGTCCGAGGCCAAGCAGACCGCCGCGCAGGCCAAGGCGGCCATCGACAACGAGGTGCGCGAGCAGCAGAAGCAGCTCGCCGCGCTGGCCAAGCGGAAGCGGGACGCCGAGCGGGCGCTCGCCACGGTCAGTTCCGGCACGAGTTCCGGCTTCAGCGGCGGCTCGCGTTCGGCGAGCCCGGCGCCGCGCAACTCGGACGGGTCCTGGCCGTCGGAGTCCTGCTCGGTCGACGACCCGACCACCAACGGCTGCATCACCCCGCGCACCCTGCACGCCCTCCGGCAGGCCCAGGCCGCCGGCTACAAGCGGTACGTCTCCTGCTTCCGCAGCGGCGGCGACGGTGAGCACCCGAAGGGGCGGGCCTGCGACTTCGCCGCCGCCACCGGCGGGTTCGAGGACCGCACGGCCACCGGCGGGGACAAGGCGTACGGCGACAGCCTGGCCAACTACTTCAAGAACAACGCCAGCCGGCTCGGCGTGCTCTACGTGATCTGGTACCGGCAGATCTGGATGCCGAACACGGGTTGGCGGTCGTACAGCGGATCCGGCAGCCCGGCCGCCGACCACACAAACCATGTTCATCTTTCGATGTACTGACCCGGAGCGCCAGGGACGCTGCGTACCATCGCGACGGTGAGCAGCTCATCGTCCGACGTCGTGGTCACCCCGGCGCCCGCGCCGGCCGCCGCCCGCGCGCTGCCCAACGGGCTCGCCGCGTTCCTGGTCTTCCTCTCCAGCGGTGCCGTGCTGGTGCTGGAGACGGTCTCGCTCCGCCTGGTCGGCCCGTACGTCGGGGTGACCCTCCAGGTCACCAGCTCGGTGATCGGCATCGCGCTGGCCGCCATCGCGTACGGGGCGTGGACGGGCGGTTGGCTGGCCGACCGGCGGGACCCGCGCGGCCTGCTGGCCCCGGCGCTGGTGCTGGCCGGCATCGCCACGGCGGTCACCCTGCCGGTGGTCCGGTACGCCGGTGAGGTGCTGCGCGGCGGCGCGGCCAGCGCCATCCTGCTGCTCACCGCGCTCGCGGTCTTCGTTCCGGCGGCCCTGCTCGCGGCGGTCACCCCGCTGGTGGTGAAGCTCCAACTGGCCGACCTGCGCCGCACCGGGCAGGTGGTCGGGCGGCTCTCCGGCATCGGCACGCTGGGCGGCATCACCGCCACCCTGGTCACCGGCTTCGTGCTGGTGGCGGCGCTGCCCACCACGGTCATCCTGATCGCGCTGGCGGTGCTGCTCGGGGTCACCGGCCTCGCGCTCGGGTTCCACCTGCGCCGGCAGGAGGGCGGCGGGCTGCCCGGCGCGGCCCGGACCAAGGCCACCCTCGCGGTGCTCGGACTGCTCGGGGCGGGGCTCAGCGCGGTCGCCCCGAACCCGTGCGACGTGGAGACGGCGTACCACTGCGCGCGGGTGGCCGACGACCCGTCCCGCGCCAGTGGGCGGGTGCTCTACCTCAACTCCGCCGAGCACTCGTACGTGGACCTGGCCGACCCCACCCACCTGGAGTACGCGTACACGCAGTGGATCGGCGCGGCGGCGGACGTGGTCGCGCCGGCGGGGCGGCGGCTGGACGCGCTGCACCTGGGCGGCGGCGGCTTCACCGTGCCGCGCTACCTGAGCGCCACCCGCCCCGGCACCGACAACGTGGTCTTCGAGATCGACGGTGAGCTGGTCGAGCTGGACCGGCGGCTGCTGGGCGTACGGCCGGGGCCGGGGCTGCGCGCGGTGGTGGGTGACGCCCGGATGCTGGTCGGCGGCGAGCTCACCGACAGCCGCGACTTCGTGGTCGGGGACGCCTTCGGCCACCTGGTGGTGCCCTGGCACCTGGCCACCCGGGAGATGGCCGCCGAGGTCCGCCGGGTGCTCCGGCCCGGCGGGATGTACGTGCAGAACGTCATCGACTATCCGCCGGGCCGCTTCATCCGCAGCGAGCTGGCCACGGTCGCCGCCGAGTTCCGGCACGTCGCGCTGGTCGCCCCGGCCGCCGCGATCGCCGGTCAGCAGGGTTCCAACTTCCTCATCGTCGCCTCGGACGCGCCGCTGCCGGTGGACGCGCTCACCCAGCGGCTGGGCCGCCTCGACGCGGTGCCGGACCTGCTGGCCGGCGGGGAGCTGGCCGCCTTCGTCGACGACGCGCTGGTCCTCACCGACGACTACGCGCCGGTGGACCAACTGCTCGCGACAGCCTGATCGGGTGAATCCGCTGACCGATTACGACCAGCGAGGTGTAGCGGGGTCCTTCCCGGGCAACACGTCCGACCATGGGTGGTGGAATCCAGAACGGCACGCAGCTGCTGGGTGAGCGGTACCGGCTGATCGAGCAGCTCGGTGCCGGCGGCATGTCCGTGGTGTGGCGTGGCTACGACGAGGTGCTCGGTCGGCAGGTCGCGGTGAAGGTGCTCGCTTCCCGGCTGGCCAGCGACAAGGCCTTCCGGCACCGGATCCGGGTCGAGGCCCAGGCCGCCGCGCGGCTCTGCCACCCCAACATCACCAACGTGTACGACTACGGCGAGTCCGAGCAGGTCGGCCTGACCGTGCCGTACGTCGTGATGGAGCTGGTCGACGGTGCCCCGCTGACCGTGCAGCTCGGCCGGGACGGGAAGTTGGCCTGGCGCGAGGCGGTCACCATCGCCGCCGAGGTCACCTCGGCGCTGGCCACCGCGCACGCCCGGGGCGTGGTTCACCGGGACGTCACCCCCGGCAACGTCATGCTGACCCCGAACGGGGTGAAGGTCGTCGACTTCGGCATCTCCGCGCTGGTGGGGGAGAGCGAGAAGGGACCGGACGGCGCCCTGCTGGGCACCCCCGCCTACCTTGCGCCGGAGCGGCTGGACAACGGCCAGGTCTCGCCGGCCACCGACGTGTACGCCGTCGGGCTGCTGCTCTACCGGATGCTGACCGGCCGGCTGCCGTGGGAGGCCAGCACCACCACCGAGATGCTGCGGGCGCACATGTACAACGACCCGGAGCCGATGCCGGAGGTGCCGGGGCTGCCCGCCGAGGTGGCCGAGCTGGCGCACCGCTGCCTGGCCAAGCAGCCGGAGGATCGGCCGACCACCGCCGAGCTGGCCCGTACCCTGGCCGAGGCGGCCGGGATGATCGCGGCCGTGCCGGTCTCCCCGGCGCCCGGCACGCTCGACCCGGCGCTGCTGGCCAGCGCCGGCACCACGATCCTGCCCTGGTCGACCGACACCGACGCGCTGCCCTTCTCCGGTCGGACCCGCAGCCGCCGGGTGGCGACCCGGCGGCGTCGGGTGGAGGCCGGGGTGGCCGCCGCGGGCCTGGTCGCGGTCACCGCGGCGATGTGGGGGATGACCTCGAAGACCCCGGCCAGCGGTGGCGTCGATCAGCCCACCGAGGCGCGGATGGGCCTGGAGCAGCCGAGCCCCTGCGAGGTCGAGTACGCGCTGCGCAGCGACTCCGGCACGGATTTCGCCGCCCAGCTCACCCTCACCAACACCGGTACCCGCGAGCTGCGGGACTGGACGATGAGCTTCGCCTTCCCCGGCCAGCAGACGCTCACCGCCCCGGGCCCGACGGTACGGCAGGAGGGCCGGACGGTCCGGGTGGGCCCGGCCGCCGGTCGGGAGTCGTTGGCACCCGGGGCCTCCGAGAAGATCGCCCTGTCCGGCCGGTACGCCGGCGGCAACCCGCTGCCGCTGGAATTCAAGATCGGCGAGAACGCCTGCGGCGTACGGGTCTCCGGGGTGGCCGGGGCGATGCCGACCACCGTGCCGACCCCGAAGGCGACCCCGAAGGCGCCGCCGAAGAAGCCGCCGGCGAAGACCACGGTCAAGTCCTCGGGCAGCGGTGGGTCCGGCACGTCGAAGGCGAAGTCCGGCACCTCCGGCAAGGGCAAGGGGTCGGGTGACAGCAAGGGAAAAGGCGGCCGGTAGCGCCGGCGAAGGGAGGCAAGAGCAAGAGCAAGGGGAAGTGAGCAGTCAGCCGAGGTTGGCAAACTGCTGCACCTGAGCGATCGTCCCCTCGACGATCAGCACGCCGTCTTTGCTGAGCCGGGTGTCCGCGGTGGCGTACCGGAAGCGTTCCCCGGGGAGCTTCGCGCCCACCACCAGCACGCCGTAGCGGTCGGGGGCCAGGTCGCGCAGCGACCGGCCGACCAGGGACGGCGGCACCGGCACCTTGGCGATGGCGAAGTCGTCGCCGAACTCGATGAAGTCGAGCATCCGGCTGACGATCAGATGCGCCACCCGTTCCCCGGTCTCCGCCTCGGGGAAGATCACGTGGTGGGCGCCGACCGAGGCGAGGATCCTCGCGTGCTTGTCCGAGGTGGCCCGGGCCCAGATCTGCGGCACGCCGATCTCGGTCAGCGCCAGGACGGTGAGCACGCTCGCCTCCAGCGACGCGCCGATCGCCACCACCACCCGCCGGAAGTCGGCCAGACCCAGCTGGCGCAGCGCGTCCTCCTCGGTCGAATCCGCCTGCACCACCCGTTCCAGATACGGCGCCCAGCGTTGGACCTGTTCGGAGTCCCGGTCGACGGCGAGCACCTCGTGGCCCAGCCGGGTCAGCGCGTCGGCCAGGTGACAGCCGAACCGGCCCAGCCCGATCACCGCGATGTCGCCGTCGCTCGTTCCTCTAGCCGACAATGGGTTGCTCCTTCGGGTAGCGGTACAGCCGGCGCCGGGTGTTCAACGCGATCGCCGAGCCGAGGGTGAGTGGCCCGACCCGGCCGATGTACATCAGGACGGTCAGCACGTACTGGCCCAGCTCGGGCAGTTTCGGGGTGAGCCCCACCGACAGGCCGGTGGTGCTGAAGGCCGAGGTCACCTCGAAGAGCGACTCGTTGAACCGGACCCCTTCGGTGATCAGGATCAGCCCGACCGTGCCGATGACCACCAGCGCGACGCTGAGCAGCGCCACGGTGATCGCCTGCCGCTGGCTCGACCCGACCACCCGCCGCCGGCCCACCACGACATCGGGCTCGCCGCGCACCTCCGCCCAGATCACGAAGGCGAGCAGGAAGAACGTGGAGACCTTGATGCCGCCGGCGGTGCTGGCGCTGCCACCGCCGATGAACATCAGGGCGATGAGCAGGGGATAGCTCTCCTCGCTCAGCCCCTCGATGTTGATCACGTCGAAGCCGCCGGTGCGGCTGAGGGCGATCTGCGTGAACGCGGCGAGCACCTTGCCGGGCGCGTCGTAGGTGCCGATGGTGCGGGGGTTGCCCCATTCGGCGAGCAGCAGGGCGAGGAAGCCGCCCGCCACCAGCACCATGCTGCCCCAGATGGTCAGCTTGGTGGCGACCGCCCAGCGGGCCGGGCGGCGCCAGTGCCGGGCCGCCTCGAACAGGGCGGGAAAGCCGAGGCCACCGATGATCGCGCCGATTCCCAGCGGCAGCGCCACCCAGGGGTCCCGGGAGAAGGCGAGCAGCCCGTCGGAGTAGAGCGTGAACCCGCCGTTGTTGAAGGCCTGGATCGAATGGAAGGTGCCGGACCAGAGCGCCCGGCCGGGCGGGTAGCCGTAGGTCAGCCAGAGCCGCCCGGTGACGACCAGGGTCATCAGCGCCTCGGTGACCACCACCGTCATCGCGATGCGCGCCAGCAGCCAGCCCACGTCGCCGACGCCGTACTCGGCCGTCTCGGCTTGGACCAGCAGCCGGTTGCGCAGCCCGAGCTGCCGGGACACCGCGAGGCTGATCAGGGCCGCGCCGGTGAGGATGCCCAGGCCGCCGACCTGGGTGAGCACGGTGATCATCGCCAGCCCGAACCCGTTCCAGTAGTTCGGGGTGTCGTTGACGGCCAGGCCGGTGACCGACACGGCGGAGGTCGCGGTGAACAGGGCCGTGACCAGCGGGGTGTAGCGCTGCTCGCTGGTCGCCCAGGGCAGCATCAGCAGGCCGGTGCCGGTCGCGATCGCCACCAGGAAGCCGAGCGGCACCAGCCGGACGGGGTGACGAAGGAACCGGCGCACCAGACAATCTTCCGGTTTCGGGCATCTTCGGGTCGGTGAATGGCGTATCCCGCAGGGTTCACCGGCTGGTCAGCCGCCGACCAACTGGCGGTCAGCCCGGACCGGTCTGCTGGGCGGCGACCAATCGACGACAGGAGACGGCGTTGCGACGTACCCTTTCCGCCCTCGGCCTGGCCGCCGCCCTGCTCGCGGTGGCCGTCGCCGTCCCCGGCTCGGCGTCGGCCCGCGAGGACGACGCCGACCGCGCGGACCAGGCCGGCCAGGACCGGGCCAGCCACCGGCCCATCGTGATCGGCCACCGCGGCGCGAGCGGCTACCGCCCCGAGCACACCCTGGAGGCCTACCGGCTGGCGATCCGGATGGGCGCCGACTACATCGAGCCGGACCTGGTCTCGACGAAGGACGGCGTGCTGGTCGCCCGGCACGAGAACGAGATCTCGGGTACGACCGACGTGTCGGCCCGGCCGGAGTTCGCCGGACGCAAGGCGACGAAGACCATCGACGGGGTCAAGGTCACCGGCTGGTTCACCGAGGACTTCACCCTGGCCGAGCTGAAGACGCTGCGCGCCAAGGAGCGGCTGCCGCAGGTGCGGGTGGCCAACACCGCCTTCGACGGGAAGTTCCAGGTGCCGACCTTCCAGGAGGTCATCGACCTGGCCCGCACCGAGTCGAAGGCGCGGGGCCGGACGATCGGCGTCTACCCGGAGACCAAGCACCCCAGCTACTTCGCCTCGATCGGGCTGACGCTGGAGGAGCCGCTGGTCGAGGTCCTGCACAGGAACGGGCTGACCCACCGGAACGATCCGGTCTTCGTGCAGTCCTTCGAGACGGCCAACCTGCGCAAGCTCGACCGGATGATCGACGTGCGGCTGGTGCAGCTCATGGACGCCGTCGGTGCCCCCTACGACTTCACCGCCGCCGGTGACCCGCGCCGCTACGCCGACCTGGCCACCGCCGCCGGCCTGGCCTGGGTGGCGACGTACGCCGACGGCGTCGGCCTCAACAAGAACCTGATCGTGCCCCGGGACGCCGCCGGCAAGCTGCTCGCGCCGACCTCGGTGATCCGCGACGCGCACCGGGTGAAGCTGCTGGTGCACGCCTGGACCTTCCGCGCCGAGAACCAGTTCCTGCCGGTCGACTTCCGGATCGGCGCCGACCCGAACGCCCGCGGCGACATCACCGCCGAGTACGAGCTCTTCTACGGCCTGGGCCTGGACGGCGTCTTCGCCGACCAGCCCGACACCGCCGTGGCGGCCCGCGCGGGACTCTGACCGGCGTCCGCGCGGCGTCGTGGGTGATGTGGGGTGACCGGCTGCGGCCGGTCACCCCACACGCCTTTACCGGGGTACGCGGGCCTGCCGGTCGTTCGCGTCTCGCCGGGCACCGCTTCGTCGCCGCGGCCGGGCGTGGTCGTGTTCGCCGCTACGAACGTGATGACGTGGATGGATCAGGCGATGTCAGAGTGTCCTCGCCGGAGCCTTTCGAGCTGATGTCGGGAACGACTCAAGTTCGGCCGGCTGAGCCCGGGCGCGGCGGGCGTGAGTCGTTCACGACATCACGTGTGTAGGGCGTCGGGAGTTATCGCCCGGGGCGGTCGGCGACGTAGGTGCCGCGTCCCGGCTGACCGGTGATCAGCTCGCGGTCGTGCAGCAGCGACAAGGCACGGGAGGCCGTGTTCATGTGGACGCCGTAGGTTTCGGCCAACTCCCGGGTGGAGGGCAGCTTGTCACCCGGTTTCAGCTCCCCGCTTCTGATCTTCGCGGTGAGGTCGTTGGCGATCTGGCGGTATGGAGCTTCGGCTGTGGGCATGGTGAGGACTCCGGTTGGTTCGGCTCCTCGATCATGCCCGGCCTACACCAGTAACTGCAACAGGTTGTCGTGTCGTCAGAAAAGAGGCTCGACCTACACAAACATTTGGGGTAGCTTCGGTCCGTCCGGCTCCGGTTGGTTCGGCAAACCGCGGGGCCGGACCTCAACAGGCTCCGGCCCAGGGGAGGATGTCGTGCAGAAGGAGCGCTTCGTCGTGCACCTGCCCGTGCTGGCGACGGACCTCGACCGGGCGCGGCGCTTCGCCCGGGTCATCTGCCGGTCGCTCGGCTTCCTCGCCGACGTGGACCGGCTGGGCACGACCGTGTCGGCCGAGGACGCCCAGTGCGTACGCCACTGGGTCTGGTGCGACCGGCTGCTCGACGGCGGCCGACGGTGCCCGCTCCCGGCCGACCACGAAGGCGAGTGCGCCCCCGCCCGTCCTCGGTGAGGATTGGACGACCTTCCACCGTCCGAGGGATTCGTGTCCGCTTTGCGTAACATGTCCGATTATGGGTCGTTTCGAACCGTGTCAAGGATCCACGACACGGGGGATGTAGATGAGAATGACCTCTGCGCAGAGCAGGCGGGCGAGCATCGGTGCGCGGCTGGCCGCCGTCGGGCTGCTGGCCGGCGCCCTGTTGCTGGGTGGCACGCCCGCCCTGGCCGCCCAGACGATCAGTATCAACCCGGCGAACGTGCCGACGAGGGCGGCGGACGCCACGCAGTTCTGCTATCCCGGCGGCGGGCCCTTCCCGGACGAGGAAACCTGGGTGTTCGACCTGCCCGGCAACCCGCAGACCAGCGGCATCTTCCAGTCGCTGTCGACGACGTTCGGCACGCCTGGCGGCACCGTCACGCGGGCGATCCCCGGCACGCCGAACAGTGAGATCGTCGACTTCGAGGGCGTGAGCCGGGCCTTCATCCGGCTGCCCGCCGGCTGGACGCTCACCGGCGCCACCGCGGTGATCTCCGGAACGGCCCAGTCCTTCGTGCTCGCCCACACCTGCGCCGCCTCCGATTCGACGCCTCCACCGGGAGACCCGGGGGATCCGGGCGATCCGGGCGATCCGGGAGATCCGGCGGACCCGCAGGTCAGCCTGTCGATCGACAAGAAGGCCCGGGTCGAGTCGGACTGCCACAAGAAGTGTGCGAACGACGGCTTCGCGGCGAAGGGCGACAAGATCTTCTACACCTACCGGGTGGCCAACACCGGAACCGTGAAGATCACCGAGGTCGGGGTGCACGACCCGACCGCCGGCCACGTGCGCTGCAACAGCACCACGCTGGCGCCGGGCACCAGCACCGACTGCCACGCCGTGAAGCCGTACGTGGTGACCTGGGCCGACGTCAAGAAGGGCAAGGTGGTCAACACCGCCCGGGCGACCGGCAGGTACGGCTACCGGACCGTGGTCTCCGACCCGGCTACCGTCACGATCTGCATCCGGGACGGCAAGTTCGACCACCGCAAGGACGACAAGGACGACAAGGGCGGCTGGGACGACAAGGACGGTAGGGACGACAAGAACCACAAGGACGGCTGGGACGACAAGGACGACAAGGACGACAAGGGTGGCTGGGACGGCAAGGGCGGCAAGCCCGAGCTGCCGGTCACCGGCGACACCATGGCCCAGACTCTCTCCCTGGGTGGCGGCCTGCTGGCGGCCGGCGGCCTCCTGATCGGGCTCAGCCGGATGCGCCGGAAGGCACACCTCCAGCTCTGACCCGTACCTGATCGCAGCGGCCCGGCGAAACACACCGCCGGGCCGCCGCGCGTCCGGGATCGATGGCGGAACGCGACACAGCGGCGTCCCGCCCGGTGGTGCCGGCGGCCACCGGGCACGGGGCGGCGATCCACCGGCCGGGGGCGGTTGTAACGGCCGGCTACCCTACCCCGGTTACTTGTGTGTTTCGGCCACATAGCCCGTGGGTGGCGTCACTTCTAGCGTGAGCCGACAACTGACACTTCCCCCTGTCCCCACCTGGAGTCGCAATGACGATCCGGCACACGCGACGGGTGTTCCTTTCCGCCGCCACCGCGATGGCGGCCGCGCTCGCGGCCACGGCCTGTGGCAGCCCGCAGGACACCGCCTCCGGCGGCGGCGACGCCGCACCGGTCAAGGTCGGCCTCGTGTATTCCCAGTCCGGGCCGCTGGCCAGCTACGGCAAGCAGTACATCGAGGGGTTCAAGGCCGGCCTCGACTACGCCACCAAGGGCACCGGCAAGGTCGGTGACCGCAAGATCGAAGTCGCCGAGGTCGACGACGCCGGCGACCCGGCCAAGGCGGTCTCCGCCGCCAAGGACCTGATCGGCAAGGGTACGAAGATCATTGCCGGTTCCACCGCGTCCGGCGTCGCGCTCCAGGTCGCCCCGATCGCCGCCCAGAACAAGGTGCTGTTCATCTCCGGCCCGGCCGCCACCGATGCGCTCACCGGCGCGAACCGGTACACGTTCCGCTCGGGCCGGCAGTCGTACCAGGACGTGGTGACGGCCAAGTCGTTCATCGGCGACCCGGCCGGCAAGAAGGTCGTCGTCTTCGCGCAGGACGGCGCCTTCGGCGACGCCAACGAGGCCGCCGTGAAGGCCGTCATCGGTGGCGCCGGGGCCAGCGTCAGCAGCGTCCGCGCCCCCGCCAGCGCCACCGAGTTCACCCCGTTCGCCAGCCAGATCAAGGCCGCCAAGCCGGACCTGCTCTTCGTCGCCTGGGCCGGCACCACCGCCCCGGCCATGTGGCAGACCCTCGACCAGCAGGGTGTGCTGAGCTCGACCACGGTCGTCACCGGCCTGGACATCCGCGCCTCCTGGCCGACCTTCGGCGCCGCCGGCAGCAAGATCTCCTTCCTGTCGCACTACTTCGACGGGGCCAGCGACACCGAGGCCTCGAAGGCCGCCAAGGCGAAGATCCCCGGCGGGACCATCGACCTGTTCCACCCGGACGGCTTCGCCGCCGCGCAGATGGTCGTCCGCGCCGTACAGGAGGGGGGCGACGACGTCGAGAAGATGGTCAAGGCCCTCGAAGGCTGGACGTTCGACGGGGTGAAGGGGTCGATGACCATCCGCGCCGGTGACCACGCGCTGCTCCAGCCGATGTACCAGGCCAAGCTCTCCGGCAGCGGCACCGCGTTCACCGCCGCCGCCCAGAAGAGCCTGACCGGTGACGAGACCGCGCCGCCGGTCACCCAGATGAAGGGCTGAACCGTGCTCGCCACCCGCGGTCTGACCTGGCGGATCGGAGAGGTCGCCATCGTCGACAGCGTCTACCTCGACCTGGCGCCCGGGGAGTTCCTCGGCGTGATCGGGCCGAACGGCGCCGGCAAGACCTCCCTGTTCAACCTGATCACCGGCCTGCGCCGGCCCACCGAGGGCCGGATCCTGCTGGACGGGGAGGACATCACCGCCCTCCCCCCGCACCGGCGGGCCCGCCTCGGGCTGGGACGCACCTTCCAGGCGTCCTCGGTCTTCGGCTCGCTCACCGTCCGGGAGAACGTCCGGCTCGCGGTGCAGGCGTACCGCGGGGGCTCGATGAAGCTGTGGCGGCGGGCGGCGGCCGACCGGGAGGTGGCCGCCGCCGCCGACGCGGCGCTCGACCGCGTCGGCCTGCAGCACCGGGGCGCGGCGCTCGCCGGCACCCTCGCCCACGGCGAGAAGCGCAAGCTGGAGATCGCCCTGCTGCTCGCCGGGGAGCCCCGGGTGATGCTGCTGGACGAGCCGATGGCCGGCGTCAGCGCCGAGGACGTGCCCGAGCTGGTCGCGGTGATCAAGTCGCTGACCGGCGACAGCGGCCGGGCGGTGCTGATGGTCGAACACCACATGGACGTGATCCTGGAACTTGCCGACCGGATCGCCGTGATGCACCACGGCGCGCTGCTGGCCTGCGACACCCCGGACACGGTGATGGCCAACGCCACCGTCCAGGAGGCGTACCTGGGGGAATCGCTATGAGTGAACCGGTTCTCAGCGTGGAGGACCTGTCCGTGCGGATCGCCGGGCTGCACATCCTCCAGGGCGTGTCGTTCACGGTCGCGCCGACCGGCGTCACCGTGCTGCTCGGGCGCAACGGCGTCGGCAAGACCACCACGCTGCGCGCGATCGTCGGCCTGACGCCGCGCAACGGCGAGGTCCGGGGCGCCATCCGGATGGGCGCGCAGAGTCTGCTCGCCCGCCCCACCCACCGGCTGGTCCGCGGCGGGCTCGGCTACGTGCCGGAGGACCGCTGCGTCTTCGCCGGCCTCACCGTCGCCGAGAACCTGCGGCTCGCCGAGCGGCGGGGCACCACCCCCGCGTACGACAAGGTCTTCGCGCTCTTCCCGGAGCTGGACCGGCGTGGACGGCAACGGGCCGGCTCGCTCTCCGGCGGGCAGCAGCAGATGCTCGCCATCGGCCGGGTGCTGCTCAACGACAACCGGCTGCTGCTGGTCGACGAGCCGACCAAGGGGTTGGCGCCGAAGGTGGTGACCGAGGTGGCCGAGGTGCTGGAACGGGTGGCCGAGTCCGTGCCGGTGCTGCTGGTCGAGCAGAACCTGGCCGTGGTCCGGCGGCTGGCCCGGGACGCGGTGGTGCTCGCCGCCGGCCGGGTGGCTTGGGCCGGCAACGCCCAGGAACTGCTGCTGGAAACCGGACTGACCAAGTCGCTGCTCGGGGTCGGCTCGGCGGAGGTGCACTCGTGAACACGGTGATCCTGCTGGCGCTGACCGGGCTCGGCCTGGCGGCGCTCTACTTCCTGGTCGCCTCCGGGCTCTCCCTGGTCTTCGGCCTGGCCGACGTGCTCAACTTCGCGCACGGGCTCTTCCTCGGCGTCGGCGCGTACGCGACCTGGTGGGCCGCGGGCAACCTGCCCGGCGCCGGCTCCGACGGGTTCGGCTTCGTGGTGGCCGTCGCCTTCGGCGTGCTCGCCGGTGCCCTCGTCGCGGTGCTGGTGGAGCTGGTGCTGATCCGGCCGCTCTACTCGCGGACCATCGAGCAGGTGCTGGTCACCGTCGGCCTGTCGCTGGCCGGGGTGGCGTTGCTCCAGGCGACCTGGGGCGCCGACGCGCGCCCGTTCCCGCGCCCCGAGTGGACCCGTCAGGTGACCTCGATCCTCGGCGCGAACGTGCCCAACGGCGGACTGCTGCTGATCGTCGCCGCGGTGCTGGTGCTCGGCGCGCTGCTCGCCTTCCTCCGCTGGACCCGCTACGGCCTGGTGATCCGGGCCGGGGTGGAGAACCGGGAGATGGTGACCGCCCTCGGCATCGACGTCCGCAAGGCGTTCACCCTGGTCTTCGCGATCGGCGGGGCCGCCGCCGCGCTGGCCGGCGCGCTCGGCAGCGTCTACTTCGGCACCGTCTCGCCCGGTCAGGGCGGCTCGCTGCTGATCTTCGCGTTCATCGTGGTGGTGATCGGCGGGATGGGCTCGGTGGTCGGGTCCGCGTACGCCGCGGTCGCGGTGGGGCTGCTGCAACAGTTCGTCAACTACTACGGCGAGTCCGGACTGGGCGACATCTGCGTGGTCGGGCTGCTCGCCGTGGTGCTGCTGCTGCGTCCGCAGGGCTTCGCCGGAAAGGTGGCAACGGCATGACCGAGGTCAAGAGTCCCGAGGTCCCGGCCCCGCCCGCGGCGGTGCCCGACGAGCTGACTCCGGGACGCCGCCGCTGGCACGACGTACGGCCGTGGCTGCCGCTGGCGGCGCTGGCGGTGGCGGCGATCCTGCCGTACTCGACGGTCAGCCTGCCGGGGATCTTCGAGGGGCCGCTGAACTCGCCGGGCACCCTGCAACTGCTCGCCGTCTGCCTGGTCTTCGGCGGGCTGGCGGCCGGCTACGACCTGCTGTTCGGCCGTACCGGGATGCTGTCGTTCGGGCACGCGCTCTACTTCGCCGCCGGCGTCTACGGCACGGACATCCTGGTCACCCGGGCGGGCCTACCGCTGTGGCAGGCGGCGCTGCTCGCCGTCACCGGGGCGACGACCCTGGCCGCGCTGCTCGGCGCGGTCGCGCTGCGCACCGTGGGGATCGCCTTCGCCATGGTGACGCTCGCCTTCGCCCAGGTCGGCGCGATCCTGGTGGCCCGGGACTTCGGCGGGTGGACCGGTGGTGAGGAGGGGCTGCCGCTGGACGTGTCCGGGCTGCCGTCGGCCCTGGTCGGGGTGACCAACACGGTCAACCTGTACTGGCTGGCGCTGGCGTACCTGGCGGTGGTGGTCCTGGTGGTGCACCGGGTCTCCGGCTCGCCCACCGGGCGGGTGCTGGCCGGGCTGCGCGACGACGAGCGGCGGATCGGGGTGCTCGGGCTCGACCCGTACCGGTTCAAGCTGGTGGCGTTCACCCTCGCCGGCGGCCTCGCCGCGAGCGGCGGGGTGGTCTACTGCCTGATCGTCGGCGGCGCCTCGCCGCACATCACCTCGTCGGAGCTGACCCTGTCGCTGCTGGTGATGGTGGTGCTCGGCGGCCCCGGCACCCGCTGGGGCCCGGTGCTCGGCGGCATCCTCTACATGTACCTGGACCACCGCCTCACCGCCTTCGGCACCAGCGACGCCGTGGAGAGCCTCCCGGCCGTCCTCAGCCGCCCGCTGAGCCAGCCGCTCTTCGTCCTCGGCACCGTCTTCATCCTGGCCGTCTACTTCTTCCCCGGCGGCCTGGCCAGCCTCGCCTCCCGCCTCACCCCCCTCCGCACCGCCCTAACCCCCCGCCGCCCCCACTAACCCCACCCACCCCCCGCTCGCCCCTCTCGACCCCGTTGATCATGAAGTTATTGCCGCGAGGCGCCGTGGGCGGTGGCGATAACTTCATGATCGACGGGGTTCTGGCTGGGGACGGTAGGGAGCAGTAGGGGAGGCGCGGTGGGGGAGCGGTTGGCCGTGGTGAGCGGTGGGGGGACGGGGATCGGGCGGGCGGTGGCGGCCGGGTTGGCTGCCGACGGGCTCGACGTGCTGGTGGTGGGGCGGCGGGCGGTGGTGCTGGCCGCGGCGGCGGAGCGGATCTCGGCGGAGTGCGGGCGGGCCGGCGCGGTACGCGCCGTCGTCGCCGACCTGACCGACCCGGAGCAGGCGAACCTCGTCGTCGAGGCGGTGGCGGAGCGGGCGGTCGACGTGCTGGTCAACAACGCCGGGGGCTACCTCGGCGGGGACACCGGCACGCCGGCCGGGGTGGCGGCGCACTGGCGCGCCAACTTCGACGCCAACGTGCTCACCGCCGTGCTGCTGACCGAGGCGCTGCGACCGGCGCTGCGCCGCCCCGGCGGCCGGGTGATCCTGCTCAGCTCGATCGCCGCCCAGCGGGGCGGCGGCGGGGCGTACTCGGCGGCGAAGGCGGCGCTGCACGGCTGGGCGTACGACCTGGCCACCCAGCTCGGCCCGGAACAGGTCACGGTCAACGTGGTCAGCCCCGGCTACGTCGCCGACACCGAGTTCTTCGGCGACCGGATGACCCCCGAGGGGCACGCCAAGCGGGTCGCGGCGACCCTGGTCGGGCGGGCCGGCGAGCCGGACGACGTCGCCGCGGCGGTCCGCTACCTGGCCGGCCCCTCGGCCGGGTACGTCACCGGTCAGGTGCTCGGGGTCAACGGCGGGTCCGTGCTCGGCCGCTGACCCCCGGAACGTGAGCGGGGACGCGGCCCCCCGTGCGGCCGCGTCCCCACTCCTCGTCCTCGGTCAGCCGTTGAGCAGCTCGTACGCCACCTTCGGCGCGTCCTGCGCGGCGGCGCCCGTCGGCGCGGTGACCTTCGGGGCGGTGCCGTAGTCGCGGTACTCGACCAGGTACGCGTACGCCTTGTGTCGGCCCACCGCCGGCACCTGGAGGGTCAGCTTGGCGAGGTTGCCGTCCGGGCCGACCTCCGCCGTGAACGGCACCGCCTTCGCCGCGTCGCCGAGCGCGGTCATCTCCTCGGCGTCGAGCACCTTCGCCGCCTCGCCGGCGGTCAGGTCGACGGTCCCGGCGTACCGGCCGGCGCCCTTCTCCTCGACCGCCGTCGCCGCCTCGATCAGCGGCCCGGTGTTGCCGACGTCCACGCCGTCGTAGACCGGCGCGCTCGCGGCGTCGGCGAGCCGCGCGCGGTCCAGCCTGAGCCAGCGGTCGGGCAGCTTCGGCAGGCCGGTCAGCCCCTTCGTGCCGGTGAATTTCACCTTCATCCAGGTCTGGTCGGCGACGATCCGGAACGACATCCGGGTGGTGAAGCCGAGGTCGGGGTCCTTGACGGCGGTGGTCAGCTCGGCCCCCTTCGCCGTCGGGTCGACCAGTCCGGAGATGTCGCTGGACGAGTCGTGGCCGGTGAACCGGAACGTCCCCTCCGTACCGTCCGGGACGGCCGCGAGCAGCGCGGCCTTCGGCGTCGGCGCGGCGCTCGACCCCGCCGGCGCGGCCGCCCGGTCGCCGTCGCCGGCGTCGCAGCCGGCGACCAGGGTGGTCGCGGCCAGGGCGGCGGTGGTGGCGGTGACGACCCGACGGAGGAGCCCGGCGGTACGGGTGCGCTGTGTCATCGGTTTCTCTTTCTCGGATGTCCGGTGTTGCCGATGACGATGCTGCGGGCCGCCACTGCCGGATGGCTGCCGCTATGCTGCCGTCCGACTGCCGTGCGGCTGCCGCCGGCACGAGCGGGGGTGTCAGGAGCGGAAACTCGCATGTCAGGAACGCTGCGTTTCGAGATTCTCGGTCCTCAGCGGGCCTGGTACGACGACCGGGAGATCGACACCGGCCCCGGCAAGCAGCGCGCCGTGCTGGCCGTGCTGCTGCTCGCCGCGGGCCGCGCGGTGCCGACCGGGCAGATCGTCGACGCGGTCTGGCCGGAGGATCCGCCGGCCAACGGCCCCAACGTCGTGCAGAAGTACGTCGCCGGACTGCGCCGGGTGCTCGAACCGGACCGCTCCCCGCGTACGCCGGGTCAGGTGCTCACCCTCACCGAGGCCGGTTACCGGCTGCGGGTGCCGCCGGAGGCGGTGGACGCCATCCGGTTCGAACGGTCGGTGCACCGGGCGCGCGGGCTGCGCGCCGAGGGGCGACCCATCGACGCGGTCGCCGAGCTGCGGGCGGCCACCGAGCTGTGGCGCGGTGAACCGCTGGCCGGCCTGCCCGGTCCGCTCTTCGACTCGGCGCGGCACCGGCTGGTCGAGCTACGGGCCGCCGCCCTGGAGACCCGGGCCGAGCTGGAGCTGGAGCTGTGCCGGCACCGCGAGGTGATCGGCGAGCTGGTGGAGCTGGTGGCCGAGTTCCCGCTGCGGGAGCGGCTGCGCCACCAGCTCATGCTGGCGCTCTACCGCAGCGGCCGGCAGGCCGAGGCGCTCGCCGCGTACCGGGAGATCGGCGACCTGCTGCGCGAGGAGTACGGCATCGAGCCGGGCAACGCGCTCCAGGAGCTGCACCGGCGCATCCTGCGCTCCGACCCAGCGCTCCTGCCCGCCGGTACGGCCGGGCAGCCCACCCCGCCCCCGCCGGCCTCTGCTCCGGCCCCGGCCGTCCCGGCGCCGGCCTCGACCCCGGCGGCCTTGACCCCGGTGGTCCCGCCCGCGCCGGCCTCGACCCCGGCGATCCCGGTCCCGGCTGCGGAGGATCAAGTCCCGCAGCAGGTGAGCCCCGCCCTCGCCGCGGGGAACCAGCCGCCGCAGGCCACCCCGGCGCCGGCCCCGGAGGATCAGGTTCCGCGGCAGGTCACCCCGGTGGCGGCTCCGGGTCTTCAGGTCCCGCAGCAGGTCGGCCCCATCTCCGCCGACCAAGACCGGGCCCCGGAGCCGGGCACCCCGGCCGGTCCGACATCGGGTGGTCCGGCTCTGGACGCCATGCCGGCGGGTTCCGTCCCGGTGCCGCCGGGTCCGAATCCGTACGCCATCGCCGGCGCGGTGCCGACCACCCCACCTTCGGTCGCGGCCATCCCGGCGGCGTACCCCGGCGGGCTGCCGCCGTTCCTGCCCGAGCCGCCGGCGCCCGCGCGTGCGCGCCGGCAGGCTCCCGGCTGGGCGAGCGCGCTGGGCACCATCGCCGGTGGCGCCCTGGCGCTGCTCTCGTTCGGTTGTTTCACGTGGGCGGTGATCGGGGCGTACGCGTTGTGGCGGCGCAGCTGGCGGCTCGGGCTGGCGGCGGTCGGGTACCTGGCTGCCGCGGCCGTGGCGTTCGGGGTGCTGGCCACCGGCGACCCGGAAGCGGAACCGTCGTACGTCGAGGTGGTGCTCGTGACGGGGCTGGTGGCGGTCTGCTGGCTGCTCGGGGCCGGGCACGTGGTGCTGCTCAGCCGTGGGCTCTGGCAGGCGATCACCGGCACCGGGAGCCCGCCGCCGGACCCCCTCGCAGAGCATCGCCGGGTACGTCGTGAGCAGGCCCGTTACCTGCTGCACCATTACCCGGCGGCCCGACACGAGCTGGCCATCGGCCGACCCGACCTGCCCCGGGCCTTCGACGACGGCGGACTGGTCGACATCAACGCGGTTCCCGACCACGTGATCGCGGGGCTGCCGGGGCTCAGCGCGGAGCAGCGCCGCCAGGTCGTGATGGACCGCTGGCTGCGCGGTCCGTTCGGGTCGATGGAGGAACTGGCCGGGCGTTGCCTGCTTCCGCCGACCGTCAGTGACGGTCTGCGTGACGTCCTCCTCTTCCTGCCACCCCTGCCGCCCGCGACAGCCCCGTCGACCGCGCCACGGTGACCGGGCGAACTCCCGGCCGGCTCGGAGATGTCCGGCGCCGCTGGTAGAAATGCCGGATGAGCCAGGATCGGGCGGCGGTACGGGAGCGGGCCGAGGCGGTGCTGCGCCGGCTCGCCGGCGAGCACGCCCGACTCCGCGAGGACCAGTGGCGGGCGATCGAGGCCCTGGTGGTGGACCGGCGCCGGGTGCTGTGCGTCCAACGCACCGGCTGGGGCAAGTCGGCGGTCTACTTCGTGGCCACCGCCCTGCTGCGGGAGCACGGCGAGCACGGGCCGACCGTGATCGTCTCGCCGCTGCTGGCGCTGATGCGCAACCAGGTGGAGTCGGCGGCCCGGGCGGGCATCCGGGCCCGCACCATCAACTCCGCCAACCTGGACGAGTGGGACGAGATCACCGCCGAGATCCACGCCGGTGCGGTGGACGTGCTGCTGATCAGCCCGGAACGGCTCAACAACCCGGACTTCCGGGACACCGTCCTGCCGAAGCTGGCCGCCACCACCGGGCTGCTGGTGGTGGACGAGGCGCACTGCGTCTCCGACTGGGGGCACGACTTCCGGCCCGACTACCGCCGGCTGCGTACCTTCCTCGGCAACCTGCCCGAGCGCACCCCGGTGCTCGCCACCACCGCCACGGCCAACGAGCGGGTCACCGCCGATGTCGCCGAGCAGTTGGGCGACGCCCTGGTGCTGCGCGGCACCCTCGACCGCGAGTCGCTGCGGCTGGGCGTCCTGGACCTGCCCAGCCCGGCGCACCGGCTGGCCTGGCTCGCCGACCACCTGGACCGGCTCCCCGGCTCCGGGATCATCTACACCCTGACCGTGGCGGCGGCGGGGGAGACGGCCGAGTTCCTCCGCTCCCGTGGCTGGTCGGTGGCCTCCTACACCGGGCAGGCCGACGACGCCGACCGGCGGGCCGCCGAGCAGGACCTGCTGGACAACAAGATCAAGGCGCTGGTCGCCACCTCCGCGCTGGGCATGGGCTTCGACAAGCCGGACCTCGGGTTCGTGGTGCACCTCGGCGCGCCGCCCTCGCCGATCGCCTACTACCAGCAGGTCGGCCGGGCCGGCCGGGCCGTCGAGCACGCCGAGGTGCTGCTGCTGCCCGGCGTCGAGGACGCGGCCATCTGGCGGTACTTCGCCTCGCTCGCCTTCCCGCCCGAGGAGCAGGTCCGGGCGGTGCTCGGCGCGCTGCACACCGACCGGCCGCTCTCCACCCAGGCCCTCGAACCGATGGTCGACCTGCGCCGCGCCCGGCTGGAGCTGATGCTCAAGGTGCTCGACGTCGACGGCGCGGTCCGCCGGGTCCGCGGCGGCTGGCTCGCCACCGGCGAGCCCTGGGTCTACGACGAGGCCCGGTTGCGCCGCGTCGCCCAGGCGCGCACCGCCGAGCAGCAGGCCATGCGGGAGTACGCGACCACCTCCGGCTGCCGGATGCGCTACCTGCGCGAGTGCCTGGACGACACCGGGGCGGGCGGCTGTGGCCGGTGCGACCGCTGCGCCGAGCCGCTGTTCACACCCGAGGTGTCCGACGCGGCGCTGACCGCCGCGCAGACCTTCCTCGGCCGCCCCGGCGTGGAGATCCCGCCGAAGAAGCTCTGGCCGACCGGGTTGGACGCGGTCGGCGTACCGCTGAAGGGGCGGATTCCCGCCGGTGAGCAGGCGCTGCCCGGGCGGGCCGTGGGACGTCTGTCGGACCTGGGCTGGGGTGGGCGGCTGCGCGGCCTGGTCGGCCCGGAGGCGGCGGACGGCCCGGTCCCCGACGACGTGGCGGCGGCCGTGGTGGAGGTGCTGAAGGCGTGGGCGCACGGCGACGACCCGTGGCCGCGCCGCCCGGCCGGCGTGGTCGCCGTCGGGTCCCGCACGCACCCCGCGCTGGTCGGCTCGCTGGCCGAGCGGATCGCCGCGGTGGGCCGGCTGCCGCTGCTAGGCCGCGTGGTCCCGACCGGTGCCGCCGGGCCCGGCGGGCCGCGCGGCAACAGCGCCCAGCGGGTACGCGCGCTGCACGGCGCGTTCGCCGTGCCGGACGAGCTGGCCGACGCGCTGGCCGGACTGGACGGGCCGGTGCTGCTGGTGGACGACCTGGTCGACTCCGGCTGGACGCTGACCATGGTGGCCGGGCTGCTGCGCCGGGCCGGCGCCCCGGACGTGCTCCCCCTCGCCCTCGCCGTCGCCGGCTGAGGGGCCCCTCGCGGTCGACCCGGCGCACCGCGGTCGCACGTGTTCCCGCCGGTCGTCAGCGGGTGCGGGCGGAAAGTTCCCGGCCCGGGTGGATTGGGACCGTCGCCACGCTCGGCGTCCGGACGGCGGACGGCAGCCGGGTCGGCGGTACCGTGGGCGCATGGCCGAGGGAACCGTCACGCAGACCTATGCCGTCACCGGGATGACCTGCGAGCACTGCGTGCGCGCGGTCACCGAGGAGCTGTCCGCGCTGCCGGGCGTCGACGAGGTGCGGGTCGACCTGGCCGCGGGCACCGCGACGGTGACCAGCACCGCGCCGCTGTCCGAGGCGTCGGTCCGGGCCGCCGTGGACGAGGCGGGGTACGAACTGGCCGTCGGCGGTGCCTGAGCACCCGCCCACCCCGCCGGTCCCGCCCGAGTCCGTCGGCGGCGAGCGCTCGGGGGTGACCGACGCCCAGCCGACGGCCGACGCGCGTCCGTCGGTGCGCGACGGGCACCCGGTCGAGGGCGGGCGGCCCGGCCCGGCCGACGCGCACCCGGTGCGCGGCGGGCACCCGGTCGAGGGCAGGCGGCCCGGCCCGGCCGACGCGCCTCCGGTTAACGACGCGGGTCCACCGGTGTTCGGGGTGCGTCCGGCCGACGACGAGCGGGCTGAGCTGATCGACGCGCTCCCGACCGGTGCGGTCGACGGGCCGCCGGTGGGGGCGGACCGGAGCACGCTGCGGCTGGCGCTGACCGTCGGCGGGCTGGTGCTCGCGGTGCTGCTCGGCTTCGGCCTCGGCCGGGCCAACCCCGGCTCGGGCACGCCCTCGGCGACGAGCGCCGCCGCGGCCAGCGCCGACCACACCCACGCCCCCGGCACGGGCGCGCACGACCACGGCGCCGGCGCCGACCAGGCCGCCGACAGCGGCGCGGGCGGTCTCTCGGTCAGCTCCGGCGGCTACACGCTCACCCCGTCGGCCGTGGAGTTCGGCGTCGGCCGGGCCGGCGAGTTCCGCTTCCAGGTACGCGACGAGCGGCGCCGGCCGGTCACCCGGTTCGCCGTCGTCCACGACAAGCCGATGCACCTGATCGTGGTGCGCCGGGACCTCAGCGGGTACCGGCACCTGCACCCGACGATGGCGCCCGACGGCACCTGGTCCGTACCGCTGACCCTTGGGCAGCCGGGCGTCTGGCGGGCGTACGCCGATTTCACCGCGGTCGCCGACGATGGCCGGCAGACGGCGGCGACCCTCGGGGTGGACCTGGTCGCGCCCGGCGGCTACGCCCCTCGGCCGCTGCCCGCCCCGGCCACCACCACGACCGTCGACGGCTTCACCGTCGGGTACGAGGGCGCCCCGGAGGTCGGCAAGGCCCTCCCGCTGCGCTTCACCGTCAGCGCCGGTGGCGCCCCCGCCGCGCTGGAACGCTACCTCGGCGCGTACGGCCACCTGGTCGCCCTCCGTGAGGGGGACCTGGGCTACCTGCACGTGCACCCGGTCGCGACGCCGGCGGGCGACCCGGTCACCTTCTGGGTGACCGCCCCCGGGCCCGGCCGCTACCGGATGTACCTGGACTTCCAGGTGGCGGGCGTGGTGCGCACCGCCGAGTTCACCGTCACCGTGCCCTGACGACGACGGCCGGGTGGCCGGGGGACCGGTCGCTCAGCCGGCTCGGCGGACCGGGCGGCGGGCCAGGTAGCGGAGCAGGTCGCGGATGTGGTGCTTCTCCTCGGCCGGCACGGTCGGGTCGGCCAGCCGCTCCAGGATGACCCGCACGTCCGCCTCGACGGGGGAGTCGTCGACCCGGCGGCGCGGCGCGGGACCGGCGTCAGGCAGCCCGAGCGCCCGGAACGCCGCCGCGACGGGCAGGTCGAGGGCGGCGCAGAACCCGCGCACCTTGGCCAGCTCGGGATAGTCCTGCCAGTCGCCGGCGAGCCAGCGGAAGACGGTGGAGCGACCGACCCCGGTGTGCGCCGCCAGGTCGCTCACCGTCCAACCCCGCTCGTCGCGGGCGTCGTCGATGGCACGTCGCACGAAACGTGCGAAGGCCATCTGTGGTGATACCTCTGCGGAACCCATTCCTGCGGGGTCTTCCCTTTCCGGCCGGAGCCCAGATTCGGTGCGCCCTCCCAGGGTAGTACGACAAGGCGTCGGAGCAGTCGACCGATCGACCCGAAGGTCCCGCCGACAGGACTTCGGCGTCGGTGGGCACCCCATCCCGGCATTTGTGCCGGTTCTGTGTCCAGCGTCGATAGTCAGATATCAACTAAGCTCGACGCGCCGGCGCCACCAGCGACGTGGCGCTGACGAGTCCCGGCGCACCGTTGAGGAGCAGCATGGCCGACCCCGTCCTTCCGGCGCCGCACCGCCCGGGTGCGGTCAGTATGTTCTTCGTGGCCAAGGCCGGCGTGTTCGCCCTCGGCTTCTGGATCTGGCTGCTGGTGCTGGTGCTGACCGGCGACGACGCCACCGGCGCGCACGTGCTGGCCGCCACCGGCGCGATCACCACCACCCTGGTCGGCGTGGTGCTCGGCATCCGGCTGGCGTTGCAGCACAGCGCCGCCGTCCGGCACGCCGAGTTGAAGCGGCTGCTGGTCGACATCTCCTGGAACGCGTTCGCCGCCGCCGGCAACGCCGAGACGTCGGGCAAGGTCGTCCCGTTCCCCACCGCGCCGAGCGAGGACGAGCGATCGTCGCGGGACCGGATCTCCGTGTTCGAGCGGGCCCCGGGGGGCGAGCGGGCCCCGGGGGGCGAGCGGTCCGGGCGGGACCGGGGCGGCAACCGCCGTCGCTGACCCGCGCCACCGCCGACCTCAGGCGGTCGGACGGGTGTCGGGGCCGGCCGGTCTCAGGCTGTCGGGCCGGCCTCGGTCAGCAGCGTCTCCAGGCGTGGGGTGATCCGCCACTGGTCGACCAGGTCCCGGTACTCGGCCCGCTGCGCCTGCGTCGGCGCGGTGCCGGTACGGCGGGCGCGGATCAGCAGGTTGCGCGGGGTGTGCCGGGAGTCGACGAACTCCACCACCTCGGCCCGGTAGCCGTGCAGCCGGAGCAGGCCGGCGCGCAGCGAGTCGGTGAGCACGTCGGCGAAGCGTTCCCGCAGGATGCCCTGCCGGGTCAGCAGCTCGTACGGCGCGGGAGCCGGGTGCGCGCGTAGCTGCGCGGCGATGTCGTGGTGGCAACACGGGGCGGCGAGCACCCAGCGGGCGTCCCAGCGCACCGCGCGGGCGAGCGCCTCGTCGGTGGCGGTGTCGCAGGCGTGCAGCGCCAGCACCAGGTCGGGGGCGGGCTCGACCACCGCGTCGGCGATGGTGCCGGCCACGAACGAGACCCGGTCGGCCCAGCCGAGCCGCTCGGCCAGCTCGGTGTTGCGCCGCCGCTGGTCCTCCCGGACGTCCACGCCGACCAGCTCGACGTCGAGCCCCCGCTGGGTGAGGTAGCGGTGCGCGGCGAAGGTCAGGTACGCGTTGCCGCAGCCCAGGTCCACCACCCGCAGCGGGCCGGTCAGCTCGTCGGGGAGCGTGGCGGCGAGCGCGCGCAGGAACGCGTCGACCTGGCGCCGCTTGGCGGCCGAGCCGCCGATCTCGGCGAAGATCGGGTCGCCCGGGTCGAGCAGGTACTCCTTGGCGCGGTCGTGGCCACCCGGCTCGGCGTCCGGGCGGCTCGCGGCGGCCCGGTGCACCTGCGCCTCGCCGGACTTGGTCACCCGGAGCTGGAGCGTGGCGTCCGCGGTCTCCACGTGCCAGTTGCCGAACGGCTCGGCCAGCAGCGCGTCGACCGCTGCGCCGGCCTCCGCCCCCGGAGCCACGTTGCGGGTGTACGGCCGGGCGCCGTCGGAGGTGGAGATCTGCAACCGGGGGCCGGCCTTGAGCGCGACCGGGCGCAGCTCGGCGCGGACCACCGAGGGGCGCTGCCCACGGCGGCGACCGGCGGCGACCGCGCGGGTCAGCGCGGGGTCGAGCAGCAGGGCCCGGACCTCGGTCAGGGCGGCGTCCAACGGTTCCGGCATCCCACCATCTTCCTTCCTGGTCCGGGCCGCCCGTCGGCAGGCCACCGCATGGTGCCGTGCGTCGCTCGTCCGCCGCGCCGGACACCGGTCTCCGGCGCGTCGGCCCGACACCGAGGCACCCGCTGCGAACGCTTTGCTCTGCTGCCTCGACGGCAACACCGCAGGCGGTTTTGTGTTGCGGTCGAGGCAGCAGAGCAAAGCCTGCGGGCAAGCTCCCTGGGGACGGACGCCAGGTCGGAGTCCGGTCCGGGGATTGGCGTCGGGTGTCATCGGGCCGAGTCGGGCGGTGCCGACCGGTGGCGCGCTAGGTAGCCCCGCCGGAGAACCGTCGAAAGCCGGCACCGGAAAAGGGGACGTCCCCCGGACCGGTGAACGGTGCGGGGGACGTCGGGTCTGGCAGCGGTCAGTCGGCGATCGCCTCGGCCGGGGTACCGGCACCGGAGCCGCCACGGCGGCGACGGCGACGGCGCGGCTTCGACGGGTCGCCCTCGGCGGCGGCCACGGCCGGCTCCGGGGAGCCGGCGTCGGTGCCGACCGCCGCGGTCGACTCGCCCGCGACCGCCTCGCCGGCCCGGCGGCGACGCCGGCGGCGGGGAGTGCGGGTGCCTTCCTCGGCGGCGGCGTCGGCCGGCGCGTCGGCGTCCGGCGTGCCGGCGTCGGAGTGACCGCCGCGTCGGCGCTCGCCTCGGCCCCGGCTCTCGCCCCGGCTCTCGCCCCGGCTGTCGCCGCGCCGGGAGCCCCGGCCGCTCTCGCCGCGCCGCGGCCGGCCGCCCAGGTCCTCCTCGACCTCGGCGGAGAGCCCGGCCCGGGTCCGCTCGGCGGTCGGCAGGGTGCCGGTGATCTCGGTGGAGATGCCGAGGTCGGTGTAGAGGTGCGGAGAGGTGTGGTACGTCTCCGGCGGCTCCGGCATCTCCAGTCCGAGCGTCTTGTCGATGATCCGCCAGCGGGGCATGTCGTCCCAGTCGACGAAGGTCACCGCGACGCCCGTGGCCCCGGCCCGGCCGGTACGACCGATCCGGTGGGTGTAGGTGTCCTGGTCCTCGGGGCAGTCGTAGTTGATGACGTGGGTGACGCCACTGACGTCGATGCCCCGGGCCGCCACGTCGGTGGCGACCAGAGTGTCGATCTTGCCGGCGCGGAACGCCCGCAGCGCCCGCTCCCGGGCGCCCTGGCCGAGGTCGCCGTGGACGGCGGCGACCGCGAAGCCGCGGAAGTCGAGGTCCTCGGCCACCCGGTCGGCGGCCCGCTTGGTGCGGGTGAAGATCATGGTCAGCCCGCGACCTTCGGCCTGGAGGATCCGGGCCACGATCTCGACCTTGTTCATCGAGTGGGTGCGGTAGGCCAGCTGCTGGGTCTGCGGCGACGGGCCGGTCTCGGCGGTGTGCCCGGCGTGGATCGTCATCGGACGGCGCAGGAAGCGCCGGGAGAGCGTGACGATCGGGTCCGGCATGGTGGCCGAGAAGAGCATGGTCTGCCGGTCCTCCGGCAGCATCGCCAGGATCTTCTCGACGTCGTCGAGGAAGCCCAGGTCGAGCATCCGGTCGGCCTCGTCGAGGACCAGCGCGCGCACCCGGTCGAGCCGCAGGTGCTTCTGCTTCTGCAGGTCCATCAGCCGGCCGGGGGTGCCGACCAGGATCTCCACGCCCTTGCGCAGCGCGTCGATCTGCGGCTCGTACGCCACGCCGCCGTAGATCGGCAGCACCCGGATGCCCCGGGTCCGGCCCGCGGCGGCGAGGTCCTTGGCGACCTGGATGCCCAGCTCGCGGGTGGGGACGACGACCAGTGCCTGGGGCACGCCGTCGCTGCCCTCGCCCGGCGCGAAGACCCGCTCCAGCAGCGGTACGCCGAAGCCGAGGGTCTTGCCGGTGCCGGTCGGCGCCTGGCCGATCATGTCGGTGCCGCGCAGCGCGATCGGGATCGCGTACTCCTGGATCGCGAAGGCGCGGGTGATGCCCGCCGCGGCCAGGGCCTCGACGGTCTCGGGCCGCGCACCGAGCGCGGCGAAGGTGGGGGCCTCCGGACGGACCGGGGCGGTGGGGGCCAGTTCGTGGCCACCCAGCTCTTCGAGAATCTGTTCGCTCATCTGGATCTGGGGGTGCCCTCTCGTGGTGCGCCCCGTCTTGTCCTCAGGGCGCGTTCGGTATGGCGCGGGCCACGCGGTCGGGGGCGGATTCGCCGAGCCGGACCGGGCCGCACGCGCGCCGCAGGCAGGACTTCGATCAGATCGGCGCCCGCGGCAACTGCTCCATACTACCCGAGCCGCCCCGCGCGCGTCCCGGAGCGCGGTGACCGGGCCTTCTCCGGGGGTGACAATTGTGATCTGGGTCACCGTTGCGGGGTCTCGGTGTGGCGGTTTGGGCGGTACCCTGCGCTCGTGTCCGCCCCGACAACACCCGAGGCCGTGGTCGACCTGCTCGGCCTGGTCGCCTACGGCGAGCTGCTCGCCTTCGACCGGATGGCCGCCGACGCCCGGCTCGCCCCCGACCTGCGCCGCCGGGCCGCGCTGAGCGAGATGGCCGCCGCCGAGATCGGCAACTACCGGCGCCTCGCCGACCGGCTGGCCGCGCTCGGGGCGTCACCCGACGACGCGATGGCGCCGTACGTCGGGCCGTTGCAGGCGTACCACGACTCGACCGAGCCGAAGGACTGGCTGGAGGCGGTCACCAAGGCGTACGTCGGCGACGCGATCACCGACGACTTCCTGGGCGAGATCGCCGACACGCTGGCCGAGCCGGACCGGCAGCTCGTCCTGGACGTGCTGCACGAGTCCCGGTACGCCGAGTTCGCCGCGGCCGAGATGCGCGCGGCGATCGAGGCCGACCCGCGGGTGGCCAACCGGCTGTCGATGTGGGCGCGCCGGCTCGTCGGCGAGGCGCTGTCCCAGGCGGGTCGGGTCGCGGCGGCGGACCGGGGCGCGCTGACCGCGCTGATCGCGCGGGACGGCACGGACGTGCAGGCGACGTTCCGCCGGCTCACCGCCAACCACACCGCCCGGATGGCCGCCGTCGGGCTGAACAACTGACCCGCCCGGTCGGGCCCGGCCCGCGGCGGGCGCACCCGCCGCGGCGGCCGGACCGGATCAGCGGACGGTGAACCCGACCGCCCGCGGGGACGCCTCGGCGATCTCGACGTAGGCGACCTTGTTGACCGGCACGATGACCCGCCGGCCCTTCTCGTCGGTCAGGGACAGCGTCCCCTCGTCCTTGCCGAAGGCGTCGGTCACGATCTGCTCGATCTCGGCCGGCGACTGCGCGCTCTCCAGAACCAGCTCGCGCGGCGCGTACTGCACGCCGATCTTGACCTCCACTGTGCCTCCTCAGGTGGGCGAAAGAGCCGCCGATGGGAAGGCTATCCGATCTCGGGGCCGGATGTTCAGGCTGACTCACCTTGCAACGGGAAGCTCGCGATCCCACGCCAGGACAGCGCCGCGACCAGCGCCTCCGCCTCCGCCTTGGGCACCTGGCGACCGCCGGCCAGCCAGAACTGGGCGGCGGTCTCGGCCGCCCCGACCAGACCGGAGGCGAGCAGCTCGGCGTGCGCCCGGCTGACGCCGGTGTCCGAGATGATGGTGTCGGTGATCGCCGCGATGGCGCCCTGCTCGACCCGCTCGACGCGCTGCCGCACCGCCGGGTCGTTGCGCAGGTCCGACTCGAAGACGAGACGGAACGCCTCGCTCTCGTGGTCGACGAAGTCGAAGTACGCCCGGACCGAGGCCCCGACCCGCTCCTTGTTGTCGTTGGTACCGCTCATCGCGTCGTGCACCTTGGCGACCATGGCGTCACAGTGCGTGTCGAGCAGCGCCAGGTAGAGCTCCATCTTGCCGGGAAAATGCTGGTAGAGCACCGGCTTGGAGACGCCCGCCCGCTCGGCGATGTCGTCCATCGCGGCGGCGTGGTAACCCTGCGCGACGAACACCTCCTGCGCCGCCGCGAGCAGCTGCTTACGTCGCGCCGAGCGGGGCAGCCTGGTGGGCCGGCCGGCGGTCTGCGCACCGTTCCCCACAGCGGTCATGGGAACCTCCGAGTTTCTTCGTACGAGCCGGCACTTTTACCCCGTACCGGTCTGGGGCATGTACCCCGGTCCCGGAATTGGCCCGCCGCTGTAACTTATCGCCACTGTCACCACACGGTAGCCTCAGCGAGGGCGACCAAGGAGCGCGCGGTGAGTGAAACAGGGCAACCCGGTGCCGCCACCCCGGGAGAGCACGGTGACGGGACGGGTCAGCAGGACGACCTGGCCCGTTCCGTCAGCGGGTGGGCACCCCCGGCGACCGGGTGGTCCGGCGGGGCCGACGCCCCCGCTTACCGGGACACCGTCGCCCCCTGGCACCGGCCCGGCCCGACCATCGGCTGGGACGCCTCCTCCCCGCGCCACGGCGACCTGCCGGCGCCGCTGACCGACCCCGAGCCCGACCCCGCGCCGCGCAACGGGCGCGCCCACCTCAACGGCGTCGGCCACCCCGGCGAGGAGCCGCGCGGCCGGCCGTCCCCGGTGAGCGCCCCGCCCGCCGACGCCCCGCGCTTCGGCGCCGACCTGCGGCGGGACGCCGATGGCGACCGACTGGTCGTACCGGCGCAGCGGCCGGTGCCCTCGACCGAGCAGCAGCCCGGATCGGCCGACCCGGACGCCGCCGCGCGGCACTCCTCGGAGGAGCCACCCCGGCTCAGCCGCTGGGCGGACGGGGGCCTACCCACGTCCGCGCCACCGGCCGTGCAGGTCCCGCCGGTCGGCACCGCCGCCTCCGGCTTCGAGGTCCCGCCGGGCTTCCACGCACCCCGTCCGGACCGGAGTCAGCCCGACCGGGCCGAGGCCGAAGAGTTCCCGCCCGACGTGTCCCGCGCCCGGGCCGACCGTCCCCACCGCGGCTCACCGGACGAACCGGCCGGGGCCCGCGGCGGCGAGGAGGCGGCCGCCGGGCGCGGCGAGCCGGACCCGCACGCCGAGCAGCCCTACGCCGGTCACCGTCCCGCCGACGAACCGGACTGGTCCGGCCCGAGCTGGAACCGGCCGAGCTGGGGCGGTGGCTGGGCGCCGCCGTGGGCGCGCGAGGACGAGCCGCCGACGAGCCGCCGGTCCCGGTCCGACCGGACGGCGGAGTGGTCGGCCGAGCCCGCCCGGCCGTACGAGCCGGTGCGCGCCGAGCCGGCGCGGCCGTACGAGCCGGTCCGGGCCGAACCCGCGCGCCCCTACGAGCCGGTGCGGTCCGAGGAGCCCCGGCCGTACGAGCCGACCCGCGCCGAGCGGGAGGCCCGGGGCGAACGGGAGCCGTCGACCGACCGGTCGGGCCCGGATCGATCCGCCGTGGACGGAGCCGCCGGATGGGCCGGTTCCCGATCCGCCGCCGCGCCACCCTCCGCCGCTCCCCGTAGCGCCCCGCCGGCCGCCGCGCCCCGTAGCGCCCCGCCGGCCGCCGCGCCCCGTAGCGCCCCGCCGGCCGCCGCGCCCCGTAGCGCCCCGCCGGCCGCCGCGCCCCGTAGCGCCCCGCCGGCCGCCGCGCCCGCCAGCGCGCCCCCAGTCGTCGCCCCCGCCAGTGCCCCGCCCGCCAGCGCTCCGCCGGCTGCCGGGCCGCACGGCGAACGCCCGGCGGGTACGGCCTACGGCGCGCCGCTGGCCAGCGGTTCCTACGGTTCGGCGCCGCCAGCCGGGTCGTACGGCTCGGCACCGACCACCGAGCCCTCCGGCTCGGCACCGACCGCCGGGTCATTCGGGTCGGCACCGGGCACGGGGTGGTACAGCCGGCCGGAGCCCAGCGGCTCCTACCGCGCCGCACCGAGCAACGGGTCCTACGGCTCGACGCCCGCCCCGCCGCGAGCCGAGGCGCCGGCCGCCGCGCCCCGGAGCGCCCCGCCGGCCGCCGCGCCCTGGAGCGCCCCGCCGGCCGCCGCGCCCTGGAGCGCCCCGCCGGCCGCCGCGCCCTGGAGCGCCCCGCCGGCCGCCGCGCCCCGGAGCGCGCCTCCCGCAAGTGGGGCCGCCCCCTACAGCGCGCCTCCCGCAAGCGCGGCCGCTCCCTACAGCGCGCCGCCCGCCCAGGCGCCGGCCACCGACAGCAGTCCGACCACCGACCGGGCCGACCGGCCGTTCCGGCTCCGGTCCGTGCCGGCGGAGACCGCCAGCGCCCCGGCGGAGCTTCCCGGCCACCAGCCGACCCCCACCGGTCCCGGCGCCGCGCCGGACCCCGCCACGAGCGGGCCACGCCGCCTGGACCGCACCTCCTCCGCGCCCGCTCCGACGAGCGCACCCCCTTACGCGGCCCGCCGCTCCGCACCCGATCCGACGCCTCCGGCCGCGCCGGCCGTGGAGGACGGGACGCCGGAGCCCGGCGCGGTGGTGCTGCCGCAGCGCGTCCCCGCCGAGCCGGACGTGCCCGTTGTGCCGGAGCCGCCAGCCGTGGAGCCACCCGCCGAGACCCCGGAACTCGCCCGCATCGCCACCCACCTGCGCCGCGACGACGAGCCCGCCCCGTTGCGGGAGCGGCCGGAGGGCTTCGACGTCAACGCCATCCTGGACGCCGTGCGGGAGGTGGCCGGCGTACGCGACGCCGCGTTGCGCCGTACCCCGGCCGGCGCGCACAGCCTCCGGCTGGACCTCGCCGACGGGGCCGACCCGGCCGAGGTGAGCCGGATGGTGGCCCGACTGCTCCAGGAGCGGATGGGGCTGGCCGCGGCCCCGCAGAACCTGCCCGGCACGACACCCGCCCCGGCGCCGTTGCGCCGCCGCTCCGCCGAGACTCGGGCACCCGAGGCCCGCGCGCCCGAGCCGCGGGGCGCCGAGCCGCGCCCCGGCGAGGCGCCGGCCCGGCCGCGCGACCCGGAGTCCCGCCCCGGCGACCTGCGCCGGCAGGAGCCCGGGGCCGGCCCGTCGAGGCGGTCCCGTCCGGCCGATCCGTCGGGTGAGGGTCGCGCACCGACGGGCACCGGGCGCGGCGTCGCCGACCAGCCGCCCGGGGCCCGCCCGACGGCCGAGGCGGCCACCGCCGCCCCCGGCCGTATCGAGGACTACCCGGGCACGGTCGAGGGGGTGCCGCGCCGGCGCCGGCAGGTCTCCGCGCACCGGGGCCGGGCCAGTGTGGAGGAGGCGAGCGCGGCCTCCGCGCCGCCGGCCACCGGCAGCCCGGCCACGCTCGGCACGTCGTACTCCGGTGGGCAGATGACCACGACGGAGAGCGCGCCCTCCCGACCGCTGGACACCGGCGGCGCGCCGGGGCCGCGGGTGGTGATCGACCACGTCCAGGTGAGCACCTTCGGTCTCGAGGCCACCGTCGAGGTACGCCTGCTCGCCGGCGGCGAGACGGCGGCCGGGCACTCCACCGGGCCGGCCGTGGACGGGTACGTCCTGCGGCTCTGCGCCGTCGCCGCCGCGGCGGCGGTGGACCAGCTGCTGCGGGGCGTCGACGGCACGGCCGAGCGCGGGCGGTGCTTCGTCGAGCACGCCGCGGTGGTGCCGTTCGGCAACTGCGAGGTGGCCACCGTGGTGGTGCTGCTGGTCTGCGACGGCTGGGTCGAGCAGCTCGCCGGCTCCGCGCTGGTCGCCGGTGATCCCCGGCAGGCGGTGGTCCGCGCGACGCTGGCCGCCGTCAACCGGCGCCTGGAGGCGTTGCTGGCCTGAGCGGTGCGGGGTTCGCCGGCGGGTCGTGCTGGGCACACTGGGAGGCATGAAGCGAGCCGCCCTCTGGCCCGAGCACCTGCTGCCCCCGCACCACGTTCCGCCGCCCTGGCCGGGCCGGGAGGTACGCCTCGACGGCACGGTCACCTACGTCCGGGACACCCCGGCCACGAGAGCGGACGCGGAGCCGGCGCTGTACGTGCACGGGCTGGGCGGCTCGTCGCAGAACTGGACGGACCTGGCCGGTCTGCTCGCCCACCGGCTCGACGGGCAGGCCATCGACCTGCCCGGGTTCGGGCGCAGCGAGCCGGGGCGGCGCTACACGATCCCGGCCTTCGCCGAGCGGGTGGTCCGCTGGATCGAGCACTCCGACCGGGGGCCGGTGCACCTGTTCGGCAACTCCCTCGGCGGGGCGATCGCGGTGCACGTGGCGGGGCTGCGGCCGGAGCTGGTGCGTACCCTCACGCTGGTCTCCCCGGCGCTGCCGTTCCTGGACTTCCGCCGCTCGTTGCAGGGGCGGATGCTGCCGCTGCTGGCCATCCCCCGCGGGGAGCGGCTGGCGGCCTGGCGGCTGGCCCAGCTCGCTCCGGAGGTGATGGCCCAGCAGGTGCTGGAGGCGTGCTTCGCCGACCTGAGCCGGATCAGCGAGCAGCGCCGGCAGGAGGCGCTGGAGGAGATCCGGGTGCGCTACGAGGCCGCGCACTACACCGCCGCGTACGTCCGGACGTTCCGCGGCCTGGTCTCCAGCTTCCTGCGCTCGTACCTGCCGGGGCCGGGGTCGATGTGGCGGATCGCCGCGGCGGTGCAGGCGCCGACGCTGGTGGTGGGCGGCCTGCAGGACAAGCTGGTGGACGTGCGGGTGGCGCCGCAGGCGGCCCGGGCGATCCCGGACAGCCGGCTGATGATGCTCGAAGGGGTCGGCCACGTCGCGCAGGTGGAGGTGCCGCGCACGGTGGCGCGGGCGGTGCTGCACCTGCTCGCCGAAACGGAGGAGGCCGGGAGGCGCTCCGACATGGCAGGCTGACCCGGATGCCCGAGTTCCTCCCCCACGGTCACCGCGCGCGTGCGACCCCCCGTGGCCGCCGCGCGCCCGTCGGGGGCCGTCGCTGGACGGTCCTGCTGCTGGCGATGCTCGCGGTGGTGGTCGGTGCGGGCGGAGCGCTCTCCGCCGGCCGTCCCGGTGCCTTGGCCGAGACGCTCGCCGCCGGGACGCCGGCCCCCCGGCCGACCGCCGCGCCGCTCACCCCGTCGCCGTTGCCGGTGGTCACCCCGAGCCCGTCCGCGACCAGCCCGGCCCCGCTGCTCCAGCTCGCGGGCCCGGTGCCGTCCGCCGGGCGGGGCAGTTTCGGGTACGACGACCGGGCCGGGCCGGTGCTGGGGCGGGGCGGCCCGGTGCAGCGGTACCGGGTGGCGGTGGAGAACGGCTCCGGTGAGGACGTGCACGCCTTCTCCGACGAGGCGCAGGCGGCGCTGGCCGGGCCGGGGAGCTGGGTGGACAGCGGGCGGCTGCGGTTGCGCCGGGTGCCGGCGGGCGAGGCGTACGACTTCACGGTCTACCTGGCCACCGCGACCACGGCGGGGCGGATGTGTCGGGCCGGGGGAGTGGACATCCGGGTGGGCGGCCGGCCGTACACGTCGTGTCGGGCGTCGGGGAAGGTGATCATCAACCTGGACCGATGGCGCACTTCGGTGCCGCACTTCGTACGGGCCGGTGTGCCGTTGTCGCTCTACCGCACCTACGTGGTCAACCACGAGGTGGGCCACCAGTTGGGGCACCACCACGAGCGCTGCCCGGGGCCGGGCCGGCCGGCGCCGGTGATGCAGCAGCAGTCGCTCTTCCTGGACGGCTGCACCGCCAACCCGTGGCCGTACCTCGACGGGCGGCCGTACACCGGCCGTCCGGTCTGAGCCCCGCCGCGCGATCTGAAACATACTCACGTAACCGACCGGAAAAGCGATGATATGCCCGATTAGTCTGTCATGCTGATCGGGTGACCCCGTTTTCCCCGCTCGCCGCGGGCGGCGAACCGGAACCGGCCGACCCGGCCGACCGAACCGCCGGCGACACCCGACCCGGGCTGGTCCGGATGCGCCGCCGCCGGCGGCGTGCCGCCCTGCTCGGCCTGGTGGCGCTCGGCGCGACCGTCGCCGGCGTCGCCCTCGTCCGGTCCGACGACGGGCCGTCCGTACCGGCGTCCGCCGGGCTGTCCCGGGCACACCCGTTCAGCGCCGACGAGGACGCCCCGCCCACCGCGTACCCGACCAGCGGCTCCGGTCGCTTCGCCGCCGCCGACGGGCGCTCCCCGGTGCGCGGGTACGACGGCCCGCTGCGCCGCTACCAGGTGGCGGTCGAGGAGGGCACCGGGCAGGACGTCGACGTCTTCGCCGACACCGTGGACGAGGTGCTCGCCGACCGGCGCAGCTGGATCGCCTCCGGCGAACTGCGGGTGCAGCGGGTGCCCGAGGCCGCCGCCGCCGACTTCACCGTCTACCTGGCCACCCCGGCCACCTCCGAGCGGCTGTGCGCCGAGGGCGGGTTGATCACCGAGCGGTACACCTCCTGCCGGCTGCCCGGTCAGGTGATCATCAATCTGGCCCGCTGGATGGACGCGGTGCCCGACTACGGTGCCCCGCTGGCCGTCTACCGGACGTACGTGGTCAACCACGAGGTCGGCCACGAGTTGGGCGAGGAGCACCAGGCCTGCCCCGGCCCCGGCGAGCCGGCCCCGGTCATGCAGCAGCAGACGTACGGCCTGGACGGCTGCGTCGCCAACGCCTGGCCGTACGTCGGCGGGGTGCGCCATGAGGGCGCGCTCGTCCCCGGTGTCTGAGTTATTCCCGCTCCCGCATGTCGGGCTACGTGTCACTGCTCATGGCCGACCGGACCCTCGGCGAGCGACAATGGCGCGGTTCGCCACCAGCCGATCCCGGGGAGTCCACCGTGTCGCTGCCCCCGCTCGTCGAGCCCGCCGCCGAGCTGACCGTTGACGAGATCCGCCGCTACTCGCGCCACCTGATCATCCCGGACGTCGGGGTCGCGGGGCAGAAGCGGCTGAAGAACGCCCGGGTGCTGTGTGTCGGCGCCGGCGGTCTCGGCTCGCCCGCCCTGCTCTACCTCGCCGCGGCCGGCGTCGGCACGCTCGGCATCATCGACTTCGACACCGTCGACGAGTCCAACCTCCAGCGGCAGGTCATCCACGGCGTCTCCGACGTCGGCCGCCCGAAGGCGGAGTCCGCCGCGGCCTCGATCCGCGAGATCAACCCGCTGGTGAACGTGCGGATCCACAACACCGCGCTGGACCGGGAGAACGTCCGCGAGATCTTCGCCGAGTACGACCTGATCGTCGACGGCACCGACAACTTCGCCACCCGCTACATGGTCAACGACGCGGCGGTGCTCCTCGGCAAGCCGTACGTCTGGGGTTCGATCTACCGCTTCGACGGCCAGGCGTCGGTGTTCTGGGCCGAACACGGCCCCTGCTACCGCTGCCTCTACCCGGAGCCCCCGCCGCCCGGCATGGTCCCGTCCTGCGCCGAGGGCGGCGTGCTCGGCGTGCTCTGCGCGTCGATCGGCTCGATCCAGGTCAACGAGGCGATCAAGCTGCTCACCGGCATCGGCGAGCCGCTGGTCGGCCGGCTGATGGTCTACGACGCCCTGGAGATGTCGTACCGCAAGATCAAGGTTCGCAAGGACCCGAACTGCGTGCTCTGCGGCGAGAACCCGACGGTCACCGACCTGCTGGAGGACTACGAGGACTTCTGCGGCGCGGTCTCCGAGGAGGCGCAGGAGGCGGTGATCGACGCCACCATCACCGCGCTGGAGCTCAAGGAGTGGCAGGACGCCGGCAAGGACATCTTCCTGGTCGACGTCCGCGAGCCCGCCGAGTACGAGATCGTCCGCATCCCCGGCGCCACGCTGATCCCCAAGGGCGACATCATCTCCGGCGAGGCGCTGGCGACGCTGCCGCAGGACCGGCAGATCGTGCTGCACTGCAAGTCCGGCGTCCGCTCCGCCGAGGCGCTCGCCGCCCTCAAGGCGGCCGGGTTCCGCGACGCGGTGCACGTCCAGGGTGGTGTGCTCTCCTGGATCAAGCAGATCGATCCCTCGCTGCCCGCGTACTGAGCGACGGCCGGGGCCGGCGGCGGGCCACTCACCCGCCCCGGCCTCGGCCGATTCCCCGAGGCGCGATCACCTTTCCGCAGGTAGCGTGACCGCCGTGGTGGACATGGACGCCGCTATCGGCTTCGTCGTGGCGCACGGGGACGCGGTGGACCGTGCGCGTCTCTCCCGGCTGCGCACCGGCGCGGCGGTGCCGGTCGAGCTGCTCGACGCCGCCGAGGCCGGGCAGACGCCCGACGGCGGCTGGCCGGCCGTCCTGGACGGTGCGGTCGGCTCCGTCGACGCGACCTGCTTCCGCCTGGCCGAGCTGGACGACCTCGGCGCCCTCGGCCGCCCGGCGGCCCGGCACGCGCTGGACTGGCTCGCCGCCCGCCAGCTGCCCGACGGCGGCTGGGACGAGGATCCGTCGCTGGCCGGCCTCGCCCCGGAGTGGGCCCGGCCGGGCGATCCGGAGGCCCGGTTCTACCTCACCGCCAACGCCGGGTTCTGGCTGACCGTGGCCGGCCTGGACGCCCGCGCCGCCGGCCCGCTCGACCACCGCGTCGGCGGCGCGTACGCCGGGGTGGTGCAGGCGGCGGCGCACGCGGTTGCCGCGCAGCTCACCCCCGACGGCGGCTGGCCGTCCTTCCTGCCCGCCGGCTGGCTGAGCGCGGCCGTGCTGCACCGGCAGGAGATGTACTACGAGTCGGCGCGGATCCAGGCGGTGCTGGCCGAGCGGATCCCGAAGATGTCCCCGGCCGACGTGGCCTGGCTGGCCGCGACGCTGCGCCGGGTCGAGGTGGGCGAGGAGCAGTGGCTGCTGGTCTCGGCCCGCCGCCGGCTCGCCGAGACCCAGCGCAGCGACGGCGGCTGGGACAGCGACGACGGTCACCAGTTCGACGTGCACACCACGCTGCGGGCGATCCGGGCCTGCCGGACGGTCACTTCAACTGGCTGATCACCAGCGGCCACCAGCCGTCCGGGGCGAACGCGGCCGGGTCGATGCTCTCCAGCACCATCCGCAGCGTCTCGGCCCGCTCGGCCCGGCCCGCCTTGCCCTCGTCCGCCTCGACGAAGAGCGCGAACTGGTAGAGGAACTCGACGAAGGTGCGGAAGCTGCTGTTGACGCCCTGGATGTCCTGCTGGTCCAGGTCGAACTGGAGGATCTCGCCGTTGCGCGGGTCGAGCACGTAGAGCAGGTCGGGGTTGTCGGCCACCGCGCCCACCACGATCAGCCGGACGTCCAGCGAACCGTCCTCGGTGCTGAGCTGGATGGTGTCGTACAGCTCGATGTCGCCTTCGAGGAAGGCGGTGTAGACGACCGCCACGTCGAGCGGGATCTCGTCGCCGGCGGGGAGCAGTTCGGGGCTGAACCCGCCCTCCAGCCACGCCTCGCGCGGGTACGGGATGAGCTCGTCCTCGCTCCACAGTGCCGTGAACCGGGGATCAGCTGCCATGACGGTCCTTCGCGGGTCGACGGGGGATTCAGGAGGACAGATCGGCGGCGATCAGCAGGCGTCGCCAGTTGTCGGCGTACTCGCCGGTGTGCGGCCCCTTGCGCAGCCGCCGCTCGGCCACGCCCGGACCGAGCACGGTCCCGACGAGCGCCGGGTAGCCGGGGCCGAGCACGTGTTCGTCGAAGAACGTGACGACGTCCGGGGCGATGACGGTCAACTCCGGTTCCTCGTCGGGGTGCTCGTAGAGGAAGACGTAGTCGTCCGGCTCCATCCAGTAGACGTCGAGATCCTCGGTGTCCAGGTAGATCGGGGCGCCGGCCTTGATCTCCGCACGCAGGCCCGGCGGGATGCTGTGCACCTCGTGGCCGACCGCCAGCGGGCTGCCCATCGGGTCGAACTCGTTGACCGTGCGGGCCGCCCAGGCGGCCGGGCTCAGGATCTCCTCCGGCGGCATGAACCGGAAGTTGTCGCCCTCGAGCCGGCCGAAGAGGCCGTAGACCTCGGCCACGCGGGGCAGTTCGGGCAGCGGCTCCAGCGGGGCCGGCTCGCCGAGCACCACGCCGAAGCCCTGCTCGGCCTCCAGCCGGCGCAGCCGAGCGAGCTTCGCCGCGATCCGGTCCAGGCCGGCGGGGAGGTCGGGGCTGCTCACTCGATCACCCGCACGATGATCGGGGTGCCCTCGGGGACGTCCCGTAGCGCCACGGAGATTTCCCTGCCGAGTTCACGGTTGGTCCAGGCGTCCATCGGCCTGAGGTTATCGTATATATCCTTTCCGTCCATTTGCAGCTCGTGGATGTGGTCCGGGTCGAGGCCCTGGCCGCGTGCGGTGATCGGCCCCTTGCCGGCGTAGAGCCGGTCCACCAGGGTCTTGTTGGCCAGGTACTTGTTGGTCTCCGGGGTGCCCATGTCCGCCTTGAGACGGCCGTCCTTGGTGAGGTTCCGGATCATCCGGTCCCGGTAGATGTTGGTGCGGGTGCGGCTCTTCTGGGTCGAGGGGTCGTAGACCTTGTTGGTGTCCCGGTCCGACTTCGCCTTCTTCAGCGAGCCGTCGTCCCCGAGCCGGCGCAGGTCGGCCGCCTTGCGGTCGAAGTCCCGCTTGTCGAAGTCGGGGCGGTTGCGCAGCACCAGCACGGCCGGCCCGTCGACCTTCGTTCCGGCGGCCTTGGCGGTGCGGAACACGTCGGCGTTCTCCAGGTACGCCGAGACGATCCGGGCCCCCTTGGCCTGGGCCTGCCGGGGCGGGCTGGTCCGCTTCTTAGCCATTGAGCACCGTGTCCACCGCCAGCCCGATCAGCTGGTCGACGATCAGCCCGGTGATCATCTTGAAGATCGGGATCTCCAGCAGGGACGCGCCGAAGGTCGCCACCGCCGTGGCGATCGCCTGCGCGATCTGGATGGCCAGCAGGATCAGCTGGATGATCACCTGGATCTTCAGGGCCAGCACCACGCCTGCCGCGGCCATCAGCCCGATGGCGATCACGTTCGTCGGGTTCGTGGCGTCGGCGATGTTGCGGGCGGCCGACTCCTTGTCGTTCCACTCGCTGGCGAAGGCGGTGATGCTCTCGCCCCGGTTGGTCTCCAGCACCGTCCGCGCCGCCGAGTCCAACCGGGCGACCGAGCCGTTGATCCGGTCGGCCATGCCGGTCCACTCGCCGGCGAGCTGGAAGATCGCGGTCTCGTCGGACTCCGGCCAGTCGTACCCGATCATCGAGAGCAGGGACGCGAGCTCGCCCGGAAGCGTCAGGCCCACGGCGACTCCTTTCGTACGTGCGGAGGGACTCAGCCGCCCAGCGAGCCGAGGATCGAGCTGAACGAGGCGGTGACGTCCTCCTCGACGGCCCGGTAGTTCTCGGCCATCCCGTGCAGGCCGTCGGCGTAGCTCTCCAGCTCGGCGACGTTGGTGCTGAGGCACTCGGTCAGGGCGTCCACACAGGCCTGGTGGGCGACGCCGACCAGCATGCCGATCTCGTCGCCGCCGAAGGCCTGCGCGTAGCTGCCCAGCGCCGCCTGGAACGTCTCGAAGGCCTGTCGGACCTCCTCCTTGGCCTGGGTCAGCTCGTCCGCGCCGCGGCGCAGGGCGTCGATGTCGACCTCGAGGTTCTCCATCGTCAGCTCCGCTGCTGGATCTTGCGCATGGTCTCGCTGATGGCCTGGCTGATCTCGCGCATCTGGCGCAGGCCCTGGTCCTGGAGGCGCTCGACGGTGGCGGTCATCGCGGCGAGGTCGGGCATCGGCTCGGCCGCGGCCGGGTCGTCCTGCCCGTCGAGCGCCGCGTTCACCGCCCGACGCAACTCCTCGGCGAGGTGTTCCGCCCCCTCGCGCAGCACCCGGGGGTCGAGGTCGACGGCGCTGACCCGCCCGTCGGTGCCGAGGGTGACCCGGATCCGACCGTCGGCGGCCTCGCCCACCGACTCGACCCGTTCCCGGGGCGTGCCGGTGCGGCTCACCTCCCGCAGCGCGGCGCGCGCCTGCGCCAGCTGCTCTTCCAGGGCGCTCTCGCCCAGCATGCCGCCTCCCCAGACAAGCCGTGCCGAACCGGCCTCAGACTAGCGGCCCCGCGCACCCCCGCGTGCGCCCGTCCATCCCGGACAGTCAGCCGCGCAGGTGCCCGTCCCCGGTGACCACATACTTCGTCGAGGTCAGCTCGGGCAGACCCATCGGGCCGCGGGCGTGCAGCTTCTGGGTGGAGATGCCGATCTCGGCGCCGAAGCCGAACTCGCCGCCGTCGGTGAACCGGGTCGACGCGTTCACCATCACCGCCGCCGCGTCCACCCGGGCCACGAACTCCCGGGCCGCCGCGGCGGAGTCGGTGAGGATCGCCTCGGTGTGCCCGGTGCCGTAGCGGCGGATGTGCGCGACCGCCGCGTCGAGCGAGTCGACCACGGCCACCGAGATGTCCGCCGAGAGGTACTCGGTGGCGAAGTCCTCCTCGGTGGCCGGCACCACCGCGGCGGAGAACGCGGCCACCCGGTCGTCGCCGTGCACGGTCACCCCGGCCTGGGCGAAGGCGGCCAGCGCCGGCGGCAGGAAGGCGTCCGCGACGGCCGCGTGCACCAGCAGCGACTCGGCGGTGTTGCAGGTGGACAGCCGCTGGGTCTTCGCGTTGAGGGTGACCGCCACCGCCTTCGCCACGTCCGCCGCGGCGTCGACGTAGACGTGGCAGTTGCCCACCCCGGTCTCGATCACCGGCACCGTCGACTCCTCGACCACGGTGCGGATCAGCGATGCGCCGCCACGCGGGATCAGCACGTCGACCAGCCCGCGCGCCCGCATCAGCTCCTTGACCGAGTCGCGCGAGGTGGCGTCGAGCAGCTGCACCGCGTCCGCCGGCAGGCCGGCCCCGGCGACCGCGTCCCGCAGCACGGCGACCAGCGCCGCGTTCGAGTGCGCCGCCGACGAGGAGCCGCGCAGCAGCGCGGCGTTGCCGGACTTCAGGCAGATCCCGGCGGCGTCCACGGTCACGTTCGGCCGGGCCTCGTAGATGATGCCGACCACCCCGAACGGCACCCGGATCTGGCGCAGCTCCAGCCCGTTGGGCAGGGTCGAGCCGCGGACCACCTCGCCCACCGGGTCGGGCAGCGCGGCCATCTGGCGCAGCGCGTCCGCGATGCCCGCCACCCGGCCCGCGTCGAGCGCCAGCCGGTCCAGCACGGCCGCGCTCAGCCCGGCCTCGCGCCCGGCCGCCAGGTCCGCCTCGTTCGCGGTCAGGATCTCCGGGGTACGCGCCACCAGCGCGTCGGCCATCGCGTGCAGCGCGGCGTCCTTGGCGGTACGCGTGGCGACCGCCAGCTCGCCCGCCGCGTCCCGGGCCCGACGGGCCTGCTCGCTGACGCTCATGCCGGCACTCCGCTGCGCTCCGTGCCGCCATGAGGCACCACCGCGCTGAACTGATGATTCGCTCGCTGACGCTCGCTCATCGGCAACTCCTCACAGCAGCACGAGGTCGTCGCGGTGGACGACCTCCCGTTCGTACGCCGGGCCGAGCGCCGCGGCGAGTTCGGAGGTGGAGCGGCCGAGCAGCCCCGGCAGCTCCACCGCGTCGTAGTTGACCAGCCCCCGGGCCACCGGCGCGCCGTCGGCGTCCACCAGGTCGACCGGGTCGCCGGCGGTGAACGCGCCGTCCACGGCGGTGATCCCGGCCGGCAGCAGCGACTTGCGCCGCCCCACCACCGCCTGCACCGCCCCCGGGTCGAGGTGCAGCCGCCCCCGGGGCGCGGTGGCGTGCGCGAGCCAGAACAGCCGGGCCGCGGGCCGCCGCCGGCTGGGGTGGAAGAAGGTGCCGACCGGCTCGCCGGCCAGCGCCTCGGCGGCCAGCGGCGCGGCGGTCAGCACCACCGGAATGCCGAAGCCGGTGGCGATCCGGGCCGCCTCGACCTTGGTGACCATGCCGCCGGTGCCGACCCCGGAGCGGCCCGCGCCGCCGATGTCGATGCCGGCCAGATCGGCCTCGCCGCGCACCTCGGTGATCCGGGTGCTGCCCGGCTGGGTCGGGTCCCCGGTCCAGAGCGCGTCCACGTCGGAGAGGAGCACCAGCAGGTCGGCGTCGACCAGGGCGGCGACCAGCGCGGCCAGCCGGTCGTTGTCGCCGAAGCGGATCTCCTCGGTGGCGACCGTGTCGTTCTCGTTGACGATCGGCACCGCGCGCAGGTCGAGCAGCTTGCGCAGGGTCCGGTACGCGTTGCGGTAGTGCGCCCGCCGGGTCACGTCGTCGACGGTGAGCAGCACCTGGCCGACGGTGAGCCGGTGCCGGGCGAAGCCGGTCGCGTACCGGCCGATGAGCAGGCCCTGCCCGACGCTCGCGGCGGCCTGCTGGGTGGCCAGGTCGCGGGGACGCCGGGCCAGCCCGAGCGGGGCCAGGCCGGCGGCGATCGCGCCGGAGGAGACCAGCACCACCTCGTGCCCCTGGGCGGCGAGCGCGCCGAGGGTGTCCACCAGGGCGTCGACCTGGGCGTCGTCCAGCCCACCGCCGCCGGTGGTCAGCGAGGACGAACCGATCTTGACGACGATCCGCCGGGCCTGGGTGACTGCTTCACGCACCCGCCCATTCTGCGCGGTCGGTCCCGCGCGACCCGGCAGGCTTCCCATATGGTGGCCGGTCATGACGCCTGAGGAGTACGTCGAGGCGGTGCTCGCGCTGGTCGAGCGGATCCCGCCGGGCCGGGTGATGTCGTACGGGGCGGTCGCCGACGCCCTCGCCGAGCGCTCGGGCCGGGCCTCCGCGCGGCTGGTCGGCTCGATCATGGCCCGGCACGGCGGCGGGGTGCCCTGGCACCGGGTGGTGACCTCCGCCGGCCGGCTGCCGCCCGGTCACGAGGTCGAGGCGCGGGCCCGGTTGCGGGCCGAGGGCTGCCCGTTGCGGGCCGCCGGGGTGGACATGTCGGCGGCGAGCTGGTGGCCGGAAGAGGGAATGTGACCCCGGCCATAACGTGAGTAACATTCGGCCCCATGGACGCGCCGCCGGCGGAAGCCGACCCCTCGGTCGCCGGCCCGACCGGGGCGCGGCGACCGGACCCGCTGCCGCGCCGGGTGCACGCCGGCTACGCCCTCGGCTCGCTGGCCACCGGCGCGTTCGGCACCGTGCCGGGGCTGCTGCTGCTGCCGTACCTCACCGACACCCTGGGCGTGGCCGCCGGGGTGGCCGCCCTGCTGGTGCTGCTGCCCAAGGCGTGGGACGTGCTGGTGAACCCGGTGGCCGGGCGGCTCTCCGACCGCACCCGTTCCCGCTGGGGGCCGCGCCGGCCGTGGCTGCTCGGCGCTGGGCTGGCCCTCGCGGTGCTCTTCGCCGCCATCTTCGCCGCGCCCTTCGGCGCCGGTCCCGCCGCCGGGGCGTACGTGGCGGTCGCCTTCCTCGCCACCGCCACCGCGTTCGCCTTCTTCCAGGTGCCGTACGTGGCGATGCCGGCCGAGCTGACCGGCGACCGCGCGGAGCGTACCCGGCTGATGACCTGGCGGATCGCGGTGCTGGCGCTGGCCATCCTGGTCTCCGGCGCGGTGGCCCCGATGGTGGTGACCGCGACCGGCGACGGCCTCGCCGGGCACCGGTGGATGGGCCTCTTCGTCGCCGCGCTGATCGCCCTCGGCGCCGTAGGCGCCTTCCTCGGCACCCGCGCGGTCGCGACCGGCGCGGTGACCGAGACCGAGCCGACGCTGCGCGCCCAGCTCGCGGTGGCCGCCGGCAACCGGCCGTTCCGGGCGTTGCTGCTCTGCTTCGTGATCCAGTCGGCCGGGGTGGCGACCATCCTGGCCGGGGTCAGCTACTTCGCCGACCAGATCCTGCGCGACCCGGAGAACGGCCCGACCCTGCTCTTCGCCTGTTTCGTCGGGCCGGCGCTGCTGGTGATGCCGCTCTGGTCCCGGCTCGGCGCCCGGCTCGGGAAGCGGACCGCCCTGGTCGCCGCCTCGCTGCTGCTCGCCGCCGGGGCGCTCGCCCTGGTCGCCGCGCCCGCGCTGCCCGCCGCCGCCGTCTACGCGGTGGTCGCGCTGCTCGGCGTCGGGTACGCCGGCCAGCAGGTCTTCGCCCTGGCCCTGCTGCCGGACTGCGTCGCCCACGAGACGGCCCGGACCGGCCGCCGGCAGGCGGGCGTCTTCACCGGCCTGTGGACGGCGGGGGAGACCTTCGGCCTGGCGCTGGGCCCCGGCCTCTTCGGCCTGGTGCTCCAGGTCTCCGGCTACGTCTCCTCCGACACCGGCACCGCGGCGGCCCAGTCCGACCAGGCCCGGCTCGGCGTGCTGCTCGGCTTCACCGTGCTGCCCGCCCTGCTGGTCGGGCTCGCCGTGCTGCTGCTGCGCGGCTGGACCCTGGACCCCGACCCGAAGGGCGACCGATGATCGACGAGCACGGCGTACCCGCCGAGCGGGTGCTGGCGGAGATCCGCGAGCTGCGGGCCCTCGACCGGCCGACGCACGGCGGGCGGCTGTTCGCCTACGTCTACGACCCCGCCGTGCCCGGCCTGGACGAGCTGGCCGCCGCCGCGCACGCCGCCAGCGCGCACGTCAACGGGCTCGACCCGACCGCCTTCCCGTCCCTGCTGGCGATGGAGAACGCGCTGGTCGCAGCGGCCGCCCGGCTGCTCGGCGGCGGCCCCGGCACGACCGCGCCGGAGGTGGTCGGCAGCGTCACCAGCGGTGGCACCGAGTCGCTGATCCTCGCAGTCAAGGCCGCCCGGGACGCCCGCCCCGAGCTGACCGCGCCCCGGATCGTGGTGCCGGCCAGCGGGCACGCCGCCTTCGCCAAGGCCGCCCACCTGCTCGGGGTCACCCTCGACACGGTGCCGGTCGACCCGAGGACGCTGCGCCCGGCGGGCGCCGACGTGGCCGCCGCGATCCGCCCGGAGACGGTGCTGGTGGCCTGCTCCGCCCCCTCGTACGCGCACGGCGTCGTCGACCCGGTGGCGGAGATCGCCGCGGCGGCCGCGGCGGCCGGGGTGCGCTGCCACGTGGACGCCTGCTTCGGCGGCTGGACGCTGCCCTACCTGCGCCGCCTCGGCGTGCCGGTGCCGCCGTTCGACTTCGCCGTCGACGGGGTCACCTCGATCTCGGTGGACCTGCACAAGTACGCGTACGCCCCGAAGGGCGTGTCGGTGCTGCTGCACCGCGACCCGGCGCTGCGCGCCCCGCAGTACTTCGCGTACGCGGACTGGCCCGGGTACACGATGGTCAACCCGGTGCTCGCCTCGACCCGCTCGGGCGGGCCGATCGCCGCCGCGTACGCCACCCTGCGGCACCTCGGCGACGCCGGCTACCTGCGGCTGGCCGCCGCGACCCGGGACGCGGTCACCGCGCTGGCCGACGCCGTGCGTGGCGTCGACGGGCTGCGGCTGATGGCCGAGCCGGAGTCGACGGTGGTCTGCTTCACCACCGCCGACCCGGAACTCGACCTCTTCGTGCTGGTCGACGAGCTGACCGCCCGGGGCTGGCACACCCAACCCCAGCTCCGGTACGCGGACCTGCCGCCGAGCGTGCACCTGACCGTGACCGCCTCGGTCGCGCCTCGGGTCGCCGAGTTCGGCCCGGACCTGACCGCCGCGGTGGCCGCGACCCGGGCGGCCGGTCCGGTCCGGCTCCCCGCCGAGCTGCGGGGGCTGGCGACCGCGCTGACCCCGCAGGCGCTCACCCCGGAGCTGGTCGCCGGCCTGGCCGCCGGGCTCGGCCTCGACGGGGGTCAGGGCGTGCCGGAGCGGATGGCCGTGGTGAACACCCTGCTGGACGCCGCCCCGCCGGCGCTGCGCGAGCGGCTGCTGGTCGAGTTCGTCAGCCTGCTGCAACGCCCGACCTGGTGACCCCGGGCGCTACCGGAGTCGCCGCCGGGCCCTGTGGTTGACTGTCCGGGACAGGAGGGGGGCGGTCGTGCAGCTGCCGGGAGTGCTCGGCGAGCCGATCCGGTTCGTGCTGAACTGGGGCCGCCGCTACTCGCTCTGGGTCTTCAACTTCGGCCTGGCCTGCTGCGCGATCGAGTTCATCGCCACCAGCATGGGGCGGCACGACTTCATCCGGTTGGGCGTGATCCCGTTCGCCCACGGCCCCCGGCAGGCCGACCTGATGGTGGTCTCCGGCACGGTCACCGACAAGATGGCCCCGGCGATCAAGCGCCTCTACGACCAGATGCCCGAGCCGAAGTACGTGATCTCGTTCGGCGCCTGCTCCAACTGCGGCGGCCCGTACTGGGACTCGTACTCGGTGACCAAGGGCGTCGACCAGCTCATCCCGGTCGACGTCTACGTGCCCGGCTGTCCGCCCCGGCCGGAGGCGCTGCTGCACGGCATCCTCCGCCTGCAGGAGAAGATCGCCGCCGAGCAGTCCGGGATCGGCGGCGTGGCCCGCCCCGACGCGCTCGCCTCGCCGGCGGACTCCGCGCCGCGCCCCGACTCCCCGCCCCGCTCGGTCAGCTCGCTCACCTCCCCGCCGGTACGCCCGCCGGCCCCCTGAGCCGCCACCGGACCCGACCGGCGGCGCTTTCCGGGCCGACCGGATGATCTTCGATGTCGGCCGGCGTCGTTATCTTGCTGACATGAGATCCATGCGGGCAACGGGGGCCGCCCTCCTGGCGGCGCTCGCCATAGTTCCTCTCACCGCTGCTCCGGCAGCCGCCGACACCGTCGGCTACACCGGCGTCGTCCGCGATTCCGACGGCACGCCCGTCGCGAACGCCTGCTTCGCCCTGCACAGCTCGCCCACCGCCGTCGCGGCCGAGTACTGCTCGAACGCCGAGGGCCGGTACACCATCCCCAGCCCGGCGGACACGTCGAGCTACAAGGTCCGGATGCACGCCGACGGCTTCCGCACCGAGTGGTGGTACAACGCCCCCGACCACCTGAACGCCGACACCGTCTGGTTCCCCCGCGACGAGCTCGTCGAGCGGGACGTCACCCTCAGCCGCGGGTCGGCCGGCATCAGCGGCCGGATCACCGACGAGTACGGCGCGGCGACCGACGCGACCATCACGATCTACGGCGAGGACTTCTACTACGAAGCCATCGCGTACACCTGGGACCTGGGCGCCGGACGCTACGCCCTGAACAACCTGCCGCCCGGCCGCTACCGGATCTCCATCTCCGACAACGTGCGCGGCTACCAGTGGGTGCCGCAGAAGGAGACCCGGGACGAGGCCACCGTCTTCACGCTCGCCGACGGCGACGCCCTCGTGGTGGACGAGAGCTTCCTGCCGATGGGCACGGTGGAGGCGCGGGTGACCGACGCGGTGACCGGCATGCCGGTGCGCCGGCCCTGCCTGAGCGTCCTCGGCACCGGCGGCAACGACGCGGACGCCTGCGGCACCAACGGCCTGGTCCGGATTCCCCGGGTCCGGCCCGGCGACTGGAAGCTCGCCGTCAGCGCCGGCGCGTCGTACTTCTCGATCGACGAGACCGAGGACTACTACCCGGTCACCCGGGGGCAGGTCACCCGGGTCTCGTTCCAGCTGCGCCCCGGCGCGGCGTTCGCGACCGCCGTGCAGGACGCGGCGACCGGGCAGCCGGTCGGCGGCATCTGCGTGCACCTCGTGCAACCGAAGTGGGGCGGCCAGTCCGCGCACATGCGCCAGTACTGCTCGTCGGACGACGGCCACCTGGAGGTGGGCCCGTTCGAGGACAACCAGCTGTCCGTCTGGCAGCTCTACGCCTTCCAGCCGACCAACCCGTACCAGCCGCCGGCGAAGCGCTACGGCGACCAGTGGGTCACCGCGAACGGGGGCAGCGGCGATCAGCGCGAGGCGCTGTCGGTGACGCTGAAGGCCCGAGAGACGATCACCATCCCGACGATCCGGGTGGACCCGCCCGGCACCATCACCGGGACGATCCGCAACGCCTCCGGCGCGGTGGTCCCCGGCGTCTGCGCCTACCCGTTCGCGTTCCACCCGGGGCAGGGCGCGATCTTCGGCAACAACTGCGCCAACGCCGAGGGCCGCTACACCATCGACGACCTCGGCCCGTACCGCTGGCCGATCGAGTTCGCGCCGAGCGCCAACAGCGGGTACGCCTGGCAGTGGTCCGGCGACGTCGCCGACCGGTTCGCCGCCACGCAGACCAAGGTCGCCCCGGGCGGCACCGCCACGGTCGACGCCAAGCTGGTGGCCGGCGGCGTGCTGGCCGGCAAGGTCACCGACCCGGCGAATCCGACGGCGACCGGCTACGTCTGGACGTACAACGCGCGGACCGGCGACATCGCCAGCGCCTCGTACGGCTACTTCGGCAACGGCAGCGGCGGCGCGTTCACCGTGCGAGGCCACCGCACCCAGGACGTCTACGTGGAGTACTGGGTCGACAAGGAGTGCTGGTACGGCGTCCGGAACGCCACCACCGTGGCGATGAAGGCCGGCGCCACCACCACCATCGCCGCGGACACCACCCGCACCTGCGGCCGTGCCCCGGTGACCGGCTCGCAGACCCGCACCTCCGCCCCGAGCTGACTCGACCGTCCGTCCGGCTGATCGGCCGGTCCGGTGGGTGCCCACCCGCCGGACCGGCCACCCGGCTCGCTCGCTCGGACGAGCGCCCCGGCTGGCGGCCGGGGGTTAGCCTGCGGTCCATGACCCAGTCCGCGGACCAGCGTTCCGCCTTCATCGTCGACGTGCTCACCGAGGAGTTCGGTGCGTCGATGGCACTCGACCCGGCGGCCTTCCGCCGCAAGTTCCGCAAGATGGCCGCCTCCCCGTTCGCCTTCTACCGGGGCAGCGCGTCCCTGTTCTACGCCGACCAGCGCGGCGACTTCGCCGACGAGGCGTTCCTCGACGAGCGGACCAGCCGGGTGTGGATCCACGGCGACCTGCACGCGGAGAACTTCGGCACCTACATGAACGGCTCCGGGCAGTTGGTGTTCAACGTCAACGACTTCGACGAGGCGTACGTCGGGCCGTTCTCCTGGGACCTCAAGCGCCTGGCGGCCAGCGTCGCCCTGCTCTGCTACGCCAAGGCCCTGTCGGACCAGGTGATCAGCGAGCTGGTCGCCCGGTTCGCCCGGTCGTACCTGACCGAGCTGCGGGCCATCGCGGCCGGCGGGGATGACGCGATCGGCTCGATCACCCTGGACAACGCCGACGGCGTGCTGCGCCGGGTGCTCCAGCAGGCCCGGCTCAACACCCGGGTGGACCTGCTCGCCACGCAGACCACCATCGACAACTACGAGCGCCGCTTCTCCCTCGGCGACGGGGTGTTCGAGATCGACGCGGCCACCCGCAAGAAGGTCTGCGCGGCCTTCGAGCACTACCTGACCACGCTGCCCGAGACCACCGCGCGGCTACGTCCGGTCGCGGCCCACATCAAGGACGTGGTGCTGCGCAAGGGCGTGGGCATCGGCTCGGCCGGGCTGCCGTCGTACAACGTGCTGCTGGAGGGGCACACCCAGGCGCTGGAGAACGACGTCGTGATCTACATGAAGCAGGCGCAGGTGCCCGCGGTGGCCCGGCACATCGACGACGAGCGGGTCCGCGGCTACTTCCGGCACCAGGGCCACCGTACGGCCGAGTCGCAGCGGGCACTGCAGGCGCACGCCGACCCGTGGCTGGGCTTCACCGAGCTGGACGGGACCGGCCAGCTCGTCGCCGAGGTCTCCCCGTACGCCGCCGACCTGGACTGGGCGGACGTCAACGAGCCGGACGAGCTGGCCGGGGTGCTGAGCGACCTGGGCCGGGCGGTGGCCCGGATGCACTCGGTCGCCGACGACGAGTCCAGCCACGACCTGGTGGACTACTCCACCGAGGAGTCGATCGTGGCGGCGGTCGACACCGACGAGGCCGGTTTCGTCACCCACCTCGTCGACTTCGCGCACACGTACGGCGTCCGGACCCGGGAGGACCACCAGCTCTTCGTGGACCTGTTCCGCAACGGCCGCCTGCCCGGCATCTGAGCCGTCCGCCGGCTCAGGCGGTGAAGTCGAGCACCGTCTTGATGTCTCCGCCGGTGTGGGTGTACGCCTCGGCGTACGCCGACACCGGCACCCGGCGGGTGACCAGCGAGTTCAGCCAGAACTGGTCGGCCCGGGAGAGCGCCTGGGCGGCCAGGTCCCAGTGCCGCCGGTTGGCGTTGACCGACCCGAAGACGACGTTGTTCTCCAGCACCAGGTCCCGGTTGAGCGCGCCCGCGTCGAAGTCCATGCTCCGGCCGCCGCTGGAGACGCCGGTCAGGCAGACGATGCCGATCGGCCCGGCCTTGCACATCGCGTCCAGCAGCACCGGCGGCGCGCCGGTGCACTCGACCACCACGTCCGGTTCGAAGTCCAGCTCGGCCACCGGCACGGTGTGGTACGTCGCGCCGAGCGCCCGGACCAGGTCCGGCTTCGGGCCGGTGGTGTTCCGGTCGAGGACGTGCACCGCCAGGCCGCGCTGGGTGGCCAGCAGCGCGGCCAGCAGGCCGATCGGCCCGGCGCCGGTGACCAGCGCGGTCTGCGGCTTCCACTCGGCGCGGGCGCCGATCCGCTCGATGTGGTCCCAGGCCTTCGCCACCACGCTGGTCGGTTCCAGCAGCATCCCGACCGGGGCGAGCGCCGGGTCCAGGCCGACGGCGAACTTCGGTTGGATCCGCCACCGGTCCCGGGCGAAGCCGGGCAGGCCCTTGATGCCGTGCTCGGTGTACTGCCCGTTGCGGCACATGTCCCACTCGTCGACGGCGCAGTTGGGGCAGGGCACCGGGTCGGGGCGTCGGACCACGCCCGCCACCAGGTCGCCGGGTTGCAGGGTGCCGGTCGGGTCCTCCAGCACCCGGCCCAGCGACTCGTGCCCGAGCACCAGCCGCTCCTGGCCGGGCGGGGCCTCGCCGTACTCACCCGCGGCGATCTCCAGATCGGTGCCGCAGATGCCGATCGCCAGCGCCTCGACCAGGATCGCGCCCTCCTCGGGCGCCGGCTCGGGCCAGTCGTCCACCAGTCGCAGCGAGTCGGGCACTCCGGGAGTCACAGTGACAGCGCGCACGGTGACCATCTTTCCCCCTCCGGCGTCCACCCGCCGGTAAAGCGGCCAGATGCCCGCCCGGGCGGCCCGACACGGCCGCGCGCCGTCGGCCCTAGGATCAGCGGCATGACTCCGGAAGAGGTCGGCCAGCGGGTGGTCGCGCTGCTCGCGCCGGTCGAGGCCACCGCGTCGGTCTCCGGCGGTCAGTCGCACGCCCGCGCCACCGTCGACGTACCCCTCGCGAGCTGGACCGACGCGCTGCGCGCGGCGCGCGACGACGCCGGGCTGGCCTGCGACTTCTTCGACTGGCTCTCCGCGGTCGACGAGTTGGCCGACGGGTTCGACGTGGTGGTCCACCTCTGGTCGACCACCCACCGGCACGGGGTGCTGCTGCGCACCCGGGTGCCCCGCGAGGCGCCGACGGTGGCCTCGGTGGTCGACCTCTGGCCGGGCGCCGCCTGGCACGAGCGGGAGACCCACGAGATGTTCGGCATCGACTTCGCCGGTCACCCCGGGCTGGCACCGCTGCTGCTGCCGCCGGAGTTCGAGGGGCATCCGCTGCGCAAGGAGTTCGTGCTCGCCTCCCGGGTGGCCAAGCCCTGGCCGGGGGCGAAGGAGCCGGGCGAGTCGGAGGCCGGCGGCGGTCGCCGGCCGATCCGGCCGCCGGGCGTGCCCGCGCCGGGGGAGTGGGGCACCACGCCGACGCCCGCCGGGGCGGCCGGGGTGGGCGAGGGGCCGCGCGGCGGTACCCCGGCCCGCCCGGTCCGGGAGCGGCCCGCCCGGCCGGCTCCGGGCGCGGGTGCGGCGCGTACCCCGAGGGCCGGGGCGACCGGCGACGGCCCGGCGGCGGCCGGAGAGCCCGCGACCGGCGACCGCCCGGCGCCGCGCGACGAGGAAGGTACGGCCTGATGCCCACCTGGTTGGAGCTGGTGATCCGGGTCGGTGGCGTGCTGGTCGCCTTCCTCACCCTGCCGCTGGTGGTCGGCCAGGCCGAACACAAGGTGATGGCGCACATGCAGGGCCGGCTCGGCCCGATGTACGCGGGCGGTTTCCACGGCTGGGCGCAGCTGATCGCCGACGGGGTGAAGTTCGTGCAGAAGGAGGACGTCACCCCGCGCGAGGCGGACCGGGCGGTGTTCCGGCTCGCCCCGGTGGTGGCCCTGGTGCCCTACCTGCTGGTTCTGCTGGTCATCCCGCTCGGCCCGGACGACCTGGTCGGGCAGCCGCTGGACATCGGCCTCTTCTTCGTCCTCGCCGTGGTGGGCGTGGGCGTGGTCGCGGTGCTGATGTCGGCCTGGGCCTCGGCCAACAAGTACAGCCTGCTCGGCGGTCTGCGCGGGGCGGCCCAGCTGCTCGGCTACGAGCTGCCGCTGGTGCTCTCCGCTGCCTCGGTGGCGATGGCGGCGGGCACGCTCAGCCTCTCCGGCATCGTCGAGGCGTGGCAGCCTTGGTGGCTGCTCTGGCAGGCGCCCGCGATGTTCGTCTTCTTCGTCGCCGGGCTCGCCGAGATCCGGCGGCCCCCGTTCGACATGCCGATCGCCGACTCCGAGCTGGTCTTCGGCTACATGACCGAGTACACCGGCCTGCGCTTCGCCTTCTTCCTGCTCGCCGAGTACGTCGGCATCGTGGTGATCGCCGCGCTGACCACCGTGCTCTTCCTCGGCGGCTGGCAGGGCCCGTTCGCCGACGGTCAGCTCGGCTGGCTGTGGACGCTGCTGAAGGTCTTCGCGGTCTCCTTCGTGATCATCTGGCTCCGGGTCTCGTACCCGCGGCTGCGGGAGGACCAGCTGCAACGCCTCTGCTGGCTGGTGCTGGTGCCGCTCTCCCTGGCCCAGCTGGTCCTCACCGCCGCCGTTCGCGTCGCGCTCTAGCCGCCCCCGCTCAGCGCAGCGGGGTGTGGGCGGGGTCGACCCGCTCGCCGGCCGGTGGGGGCGGCGGGGGAGTGCCGTCGCCGAAGGGCCGTCCGCCGAGTTCCTCCCGGCCGTGCGGGGTGAGCCAGTTGGACAGGTCGGGGCCGAGCGGCACCACGCCGGTCGGGTTGATGTCCCGGTGCACCTCGTAGTAGTGCCGCTTGATGTGGTCGAAGTCGATCGTGTCGCCGAAGCCGGGGGTCTGGAACAGGTCCCGCGCGTACGCCCACAGCACCGGCATCTCGGTCAGCTTGCTGCGGTTGCACTTGAAGTGGCCGTGGTAGACCGGGTCGAAGCGGACCAGGGTGGTGAACAACCGCACGTCCGCCTCGGTGATGGTGTCGCCGACCAGGTAGCGCTGGCCCGCCAGCCGCTCGGTCAACCAGTCCAGCCGGTCGAAGAGCTGGTGGTACGCCTTCTCGTACGCCTCCTGGCTGCCGGCGAAGCCGCACCGGTAGACGCCGTTGTTGACGTCCCGGAACAGCACCGCGGCCACCTCGTCGATCTCGTCGCGCAGTCGTTCCGGGTAGAGCTGCGGCGCGCCCTCGCGGTGGTACGCCGTCCACTCGGTGGACAGGTCCAGGCTCATCTGCCCGAAGTTGTTGGTGACCACCTGCCCGGTCGGCACGTCCACGATCGCCGGCACGGTGATGCCCCGCTCGTAGCCGGGGAAGCGGGCGAAGTACGCCTCCTGGAGCCGCTCGATGCCGAGCACCGGGTCACGCCCGCCCGGGTCCAGGTCGAACGTCCAGCTCCGGGCGTCGTGGGTCGGCCCGGCCACCGCCATCGAGATGGCGTCCTCCAGCCCGAGCAGCCGCCGCACGATGATCAGCCGGTTCGCCCAGGGGCAGGCGCGGCTGACCGCGAGCCGGTACCGCCCCGGCTCGACCGGGTAGCCGTCCCGCCCGTCGGCGGTGATCCGGGTGGCGATGTAGCGCTGGTCGCGGGTGAACTCACCGCCCGGCTCGACGTACTTGCCGCCGGTCGTCCCGCCTGCCGCCTCGCCCACTTCGCCCCCTGGAGTCCGTTCGTCGTGTCCCGTCCCATCTTTGCCGATCCCCCGCGCCCTGGTCCGGTGACCGTCCGTCTCCGCGGTCGCACGGCCGCATTTCGCCCCGGCGCGGCCCGGCTAGGCTGCCCGGATGATCGATCTGGCGGCGCTGGCGCGGCGGTTCGTCGCCGACGTGTGGAACGGCGGGCGCGAGGAGTCCGCGTACGAGCTGATCGGGGCGGAGTGCCCGGGGCTCGGCGGGGCCGGGCCGGAGGCGACGCTGGCCTGGCACCGGGACCGCCGGGCGGCCTTCCCCGACCTGCGCTACAAGATCGTGGACGTGGTGGCCGCCGGCGACCGGGTGGCGGTGCGCTGGCGGGCGGCCGGCACCCAGGCCGGGCAGTTCGGCCCGGTGCCGCCGACCGGGCAGGTGGTCAGCTACTCGGGGGCGACGTTCCTGCGCTTCGACGCCCAGGGGCGGATCGTCGACGTGTGGAGCGTCAACGAGCTGTTCCAGCTCCTCCAGCAGCTCGGCGTGGAGATGCTGCCGCCGACCTGACCCGGCGCGGCCCGGCCCGCGCTCCGGGGTGTACTGCGGCGGGAACGACCGCGGCCCGCGCGGGCGCCCTTCGCGGGGACGCCGGCACGGGCCGCGGACGCGCCGGGGCTCAGCCCGGCTTCGACGGGCCTTCCCGGGTCGCGACCGGGACGGCCAGGCAGGTGCTGCCCGGCACCAGGCGGACGCTGTCGATGACCTGCTGCGCGGCGAGGGTCACCACGGTCGGCCGGGGAGTGCTCCCGGCGCCCCCGGTCGCGCCGCCGGCCACGTACCAGCACGGCTTGCCGCTGCTCGGGACGTAGCGCAGCAGCAGCGGACCGGCCGGCAGGCCGACCATCGCCTGGTCGTACGCCCGACGGTAGACCGCCACCAGGTCTCCGGTGCTCGGGTGGTACGCCTCGACCGACCAGTACGTGCCCGCGCCGGCGCCCACGTCGAACTGCCGGATGCTGCCGTCGTAGCGCAGGGTGACCGGCGGGGCGGTCACGGTTGCGTCCGCCTTCACCTGCACCGGGGTGGCGAGGTACCGGTTGGTGGCGTTGCCGGACCAGGCCAGCGCGAAGGGCTTGTCGTCGCCGATCCACTGCCCGGTGTACTGCAACGGCCACCGGTACGGGCCGAGTCCGCTGATGGTGAACCGGCCCTCGTACGGGTTGGTGAACACCGTGCACCCCTTGGCCGCGCCGCCGGGCAGGTCGGGCTGGTCGGCGCCGGCCTGTACGCAGCCCTCGACGAACTTGCCGTCCGCTCCGTTGACGGTTCCGGTGATCGAGCCGGCCCGGTCGAGGCGGATCGGCGGGGTGCTGGTCACCGTCCCGGCGACGAGGTTCAGCGTGGTGGCGGTGCGCCGGTCGCCGGTGCCGCCGGTGGTGGCGTACCACTGGGCGCCCCACGGCTTGGTCGACTGCACGAAGAGCTGCGTCGGGCCGGCGGGCAGCGGGCCGAGGGTCACCGCGCCCGAGGCGTCCGAGCAGTACCGACGGTTCTCGTTCTCCTGGCGGAGCGGGGTGGTCGGGACCGAGTGGCCGGAGACCGGCTTGACGCAGACCCCGGCGACCTTGTTGCCCGCGCCGTCGACCACGCTGGTCTTCACCGTGGCCGCGGGTTCCATCTCCAGGGTTAGCCGGGTGGCCTTGCCCGACGTCACCTGGATGTTGCCGACCGAGCGCTGCCAGTACCCCGGGCCCGGCGTCACCCGCGCGGTCTCCGCCCGCTGGGTGGTGGCCCAGACCACCGGGAAGGTGACCCGGTTGGAGCCGCTCGGGGTGCAGGCCTTCTCGACCGACTCGACCAGTTCGACGCAGCCGCTGACCGGGCCGCGGGTGCTCTTGTCCACCAGGTCGATCTCGACCGAGCCGGCGGGCACGAGCCGCTCGTCGACGACGGTGGTCCCGCCCTCGGCGACGTGGACGATGGCCGCCTCCTCCGCGGTGGCGACGCCCGGGTGGAACTGGCGGGTCCGGCCGGCGGCGTAGAAGTAGACCCGGTAGTCACCGGGCGGCACCCGGTCGAGCCGGTACTCGCCGTCGACGGCGATCACGCCGCCCCGCCACGAGTCGTCGACCGCCCTGGCCACCACGGACAGCGACCAGGGCATGGTGCCGCCCTCCTCCGGCGTGACCCGGCCGCGGATCGTGCCGCCACCGACCCGCAGCGCCACGTCGACCGTGGTGACCTCCTCGCCCGAGACCGGGTAGAGGGTCGCGTTGTCGAAGTCGTTGGCGTCCTTGGCCCACTGCTCCGGGAAGCCCTCGGCCTGGACCCGCAGCCGGTAGCGGTACTGGTACCACAGGCGTTCGATCCGGTAACGGCCGCTCGCGTCGGTGCAGGATCGGCCGACCTCGCCGCCGAGGTCGGCGTTGACGGCGGTCACGCAGGCGCCCGCGACCGGCTCCCCGGTGGCCCGCGCGGTGACCAGACCGGCGATCGTGCCGTTGCCGATGCTCGTCGGCGGTGCGACGGAGAGGTACCTCTCGTCGACCGAGGTGCTGCCGCCGGCGGTGACCGTGAAGACGGTGCCGTCGCCCTGGTTCACCTTGCCCGGCACCCACTGCTGCGGGACCCAGCCCTCCGGCCCCACGCCGAGCCGGTACGCGCCGACCGGCAGGCCGGCCAGCCGGTACCGGCCCTCGTTGTCGGTCAGGGCCCGGGCCCGCCAGTTGCCGTCGACGGCGACCGCGGTCACCTCACTGGCGTACGCGGGGCTGCCGTTTGGGTGGGTGATCCGGCCGTGGAAGCCGCCCACCTCGGTGACCATGCTGAGGTCGGCCCGGCCGGTCGTACCGGGCTCCACGTGGAGCCGCTCGCTGTTGAAGTAGTCCGGGGCGCTCGGCCACCAGACGTCGGGCCGGCCGGTCGCCCGGGCCCGGATGTTCACTCCCCAGAAGGACTGCCCGGTGACCCCGGTGAAGGTGTAGGTGCCGGTGGTGTCGGTGCAGCGCGTCGCCAGCGCCAGTTCCGGTGTCGACATCAGCGAGACGCAGGCGCCGGCGAGGGGCGCACCGGTCGCCCGGTCGGTCACCGTTCCGGTGATCGTGGCACCGGGCTCGGCCTGGGCGGCCGTCGCTCCGAACAGCACCATGGCGAGGACGGCCAGTGCCGCCGTCACCCGGGTCGTGGTCTTCTTCATCCGGCCGTGGCTCCCTCGTACGTCGGCCGGAGCAGCATAGATGATCAACAACGTCCGCGGCGTCCCGCGCGGAGCCCCGGATCAGGTCACGCGCGGCGGGGGGTGATCCGCGCCAGCGGCACGTCGATCTCCCACGGCTCGGGCAGCAGGATGCCGTCGGTCATCCGGGCCTGCTCGACGTAGACCCGCTTCACCGGGTCCAGCTTGTACGCGTGCACGACGATCCCGTCGGCGGTCTCGATCCGCCAGAAGTAGGGGATGTCCGCCTCGGCGTACAGGGCGGGCTTCAGGACCCGGTCCACGCTCCGGGAGCCCTCGGAGACGATCTCCACCACCAGCAGCACCTCGTGAGGGCGGTAGTGCGACGGGTTCCGCTCGGCGGCGTCGAGCTGGGTGACGAGCAGGTCGGGGATGAACGCGCGGGTCCGGGAGAGCCGCACCTCGACGGCCTGGGTCACGTCGAGGTCGGCGGGGCAGCTCTCTTGTAGGGCTGCCCCGAGCAGCAGCGCGATGGACTGGTGGAGTCGCGTGGGGGAGGGCGACATGAGCAGGGTTCCGTCCAGGAGCTCGTGGCGGCGGCCGTCGTCCGGCAGGGCGTCGAGGTCGTCGGTGGTCCACTCGCCCGGCGGCGGGTAGTCGTCGTGCAGCGCGGCGGTCATCGACGGGTCCTTCCCGGTGCGTCGTTCTCCCCACCGTCACGGTACCGCCGCCAACAGCCGGGTGGTGGTCGCGCTCGCCGGGGGCACAGGGCAGGATGAGCGTCATGAGCGAGCGCAGCGGCATTCCCGGCGAAGGGCTGGTGAAGGGGCTGGCGGTAACGCTGAAGACGATGACCAGCCGGTCCACCACCCAGCAGTACCCGGACGTCGCCCCCGAGCTGCCGCCGCGCTCCCGGGGCGTGATCGCGCTGCTGGCAGAGAACTGCACGGTCTGCATGCTCTGCGCCCGGGAGTGCCCCGACTGGTGCATCTACATCGACTCCCACAAGGAGGAGGTGGTGGTGGCCGGGGCCGCCCGCCCCCGCCAGCGCAACGTGCTCGACAAGTTCGACATCGACTTCTCGCTCTGCATGTACTGCGGGATCTGTGTCGAGGTCTGCCCGTTCGACGCGCTCTACTGGTCGCCCGAATTCGAGTACGCCGAGTACGACATCAAGAACCTGCTGCACGACAAGGACCACCTCGGCCAGTGGATGGGGACGGTCCCGCCGCCGCCCGCGCACGACCACAACGGCGAGCCGGCCAAGGAGGAGGCCACCGCCGCGCGCAAGGCCGCGGCCCCGACCAGCTCCGCCGCCCGCCCCACCGTGGTACGCCCCGAGCCCGGCCCCGCCGCCGACGGGGGTACGCCCTGATGACCGGTGCGGACGTGCTGCTGCTCGCCCTCGGCGCGGTGGCGGTCGGGGCGGGCGTGCTGGTGGTGGGCACGAAGCACCTGGTGCGGGCCGGCCTCTACCTGGTGGTCTGCCTCGGCGCGCTGGCCGGTGACTACCTGGTGCTCACCGCCGAACTGGTGGCCTGGGTGCAGGTGCTGATCTACGTGGGCGCGGTGGTGGTGCTGCTGCTGTTCGCGGTGATGCTGACCCGCGCCCCGATCGGCGCCTCCGACGACCTGGACCGTCCCGGCTGGCCGGCCGCCCTGATCGGTGCGGGCAGCGGGCTGGGGCTGGCCGTGCTGCTGGTCGACGCGTTCCGCTGGACCCGGGTCGAGCTGCCGGCGGCGGGCACCGCCGAGCGCCTGGGTGAACAGGTCTTCCGCTCCTGGGTGCTGCCGTTCGAGGTGCTCTCGGTGCTGCTGCTCGCCGCCCTGGTCGGCGCGATCGTCCTGTCTCGCCCCGACATCGGCCGCCGCCCCGACCCGACCGCGGCCGTCGACGAGGGCGGCCGCCGGTGAGACCGGTCATCCCGTACGTCACCGCCGCGCTGCTGTTCGGTCTCGGCGGCTACGGCGTGCTGCGCCGCCGCAACGCGGTGCTGGTGCTGATGGCGGTCGAGTTGATGCTCAACGCCGTCAACCTGATCCTGGTCACCGCCGACACCACGGCGAAGGCCGCCCTGCCGCACGGCGGGCAGGTCTTCGCGCTCTTCGTGATCGTGCTGGCCGCCGCCGAGATCGGCGTGGGCCTGGCCATCGTGCTCCAGCTCTACCGGCTGCGGGCCAGCGTCGCGGTGGACGAGGTGCCGCTGACCGAGGCTCCGGCGCTCGTGCCGGCCGAGCCGCTCGCCGCCGCAGCCGGGGTCGAGCGGCCGTCGGGCGGGCACGCCGACCGGCCGGAGGGGGACCGGTGACCGGGCTGCTCGGGGCCGCGCTGCCGGCCGTACCCATGGTGGCCGGCCTGATCGGGCTGCTGCTGCCACCGTCGCCGCGCGGCGCGACCACCGGGGAGGACCGGGCCCGGCGGGTCGCGATCGGCCTCGGGGTGGCCGGCGCGGCCGGGGCGCTGCTGATCGCGCTGGTCCTGCTGGCCCGGGTCGGCGACCCGGTCGAGACCTCCACCACCTGGATCGACCTGGGCGGGCTGCGGGTCACCCTCGGGGTGCGGCTGGACGGCACCGCCGCCCTGGTCGCGGTGGCCGTCGCGGCGGTCGCGCTGGCCGTGCAGGTCTACTCCACCGCATACCTGAAGCGGGGCCCGCACGACGACGTCGAGGTCGACCACCGCTACCCGCCGTACGCGGCCCAGATCAGCCTCTTCACCGCCGCGATGCTGCTGGTGGTGGTCGCCGGCGACCTGGTCATGCTGCTGGTCGGCTGGGAGGTGATGGGCCTCTGCTCCTACCTGCTGATCGCCCACGACCGGCGGCTGCCCGAGGCGCCGGCCGCCGCGATGAAGGCGTTCCTGGTCACCCGGGTGGGCGATGTCGGCTTCCTGCTCGGCATCGCGCTGCTCGGCGTCTCGGCGGGCAGTTTCCGGATCGCCGACGTGCTCGCCCACGACCACGCCACCGGCACCCTCACCGCCGCCTGCCTGCTGCTGCTGGCCGGGGTGGCCGGCAAGAGCGCGCAGTTCCCGCTGCACACCTGGCTGCCGGACGCGATGGCCGGCCCGACCCCGATCTCCGCGCTGATCCACGCGGCCACCATGGTCGCCGCCGGCGTGTACGCGGTGGCCCGGCTCTATCCCCTGTTCGAGGCCACCCCGACCGCGCTGGCCGTGCTCGGGGTGATGGCCTCGATCACCCTGCTGCTCGGTGCCTTCGCGGCGACCGCGCAGGACGACCTCAAGCGGGTGCTCGCCTGGTCGACGGTCTCCCAGATCGGCTACATGACCGGGGCGCTCGCCGTCGGCGCGCCGGCCGCCGCGCTGTTCCACCTGCTCACCCACGCCGCCTTCAAGGCGCTGCTCTTCCTCGCCGCCGGTGCGGTGATCCACGCCGTCGGCAGCACGCTGATGTCCCGGATGGGCGGCCTGCGCCGGGACATGCCGGTGACCTTCTGGTGCACCCTGATCGGGCTCGGCGCGCTGGCCGGGGTGCCGCCGCTGTCCGGGTTCTGGAGCAAGGACGGCGTGCTCGCCGTCGCCGAGGCCGCCGCCCTGGACGGCACCGGCCCCGCGCCGGCCTGGGTCGGCTGGCTGGTCTGGCTGGCCGGGCTGCTCGGCGTCGTGGTCACCGCCTGGTACGCCACCCGGCTGCTGCTGCGCACGTTCCTCGGCGAGCCCCGGATGCCGCTGCTGCGCCCGCACGACCCGCCGGCCGCGATGCGCTGGCCGGTGCTGCTGCTCGCGGTCCCGGCCGCGCTGCTCGGGCTGGTCGGCTTCGTGCAGTCGTTCGCCGACCGGCTGTTCGTCCCGACCGTGCCGACGCTGGCGCCGGGCGAGGCGCTGCTCGTCCACGTCGGGCCGGCGCTGCTGCTGCCGACCGCGTTGCTGCTGCTCGGGGCCGGGCTGGCCTGGGCCGGCTGGCGCCGGGACCCGGCCGCCGACCCGGCCCGCGCGCTGGGCCCGCTGCGGCCGGTCTTCGCCCGGGCGTTCCGGCTCGACGACGTCCAGCACGCCCTCGTCGTACGCCCGGCGAGGGCGCTCGCCCGCCTCGCGCGTACCGGTGACGAGGTGGGGGTGGACGGCCTGGTCGAGGGGAGCGGCCGGGGTGCCTCCGGCCTCGGCGGTGGCCTGGCCGCGCTGCACCGGGCGGCGCTGCCCCGCGCGGCGGCGGCGGTACTGGCCGGCGCGCTGCTGATCGGGCTGGCCACCGTCCTGATCGGAGGGCTGTCGTGAGCGCGAGGAGTGAGCCGGTGTTGCGAGCCCCGCAGTCGCGAGCCGAGGTGACGCCGTGAGCGCGAGGAGTGAGCCGGTGTTGCGAGCCTCGCAGTCGCGAACCGAGGTGACGCCGTGAGCGCGAGGAGTGAGCCGGTGTTGCGAGCCCCGCAGTCGCGAACCGAGGTGGCGCCGTGAGTCTCGGAGAGTTCCTGCTGGCCGCGGTGCTGGCCCTGCCGGCGGTCGGGGCGGTCCTCGTCGCGGTGACGCCCGGGGAGCGGGCGGCCCGGCTGGTCGGCACGGCGGTGGCCGCGTTGACCCTGGTCGGCGCGGTGCTGCTGGTGTTCGGCGACCACGGCTGGTTCGGCTACGGCCCGGCGCCGGCGGTGCAGCCGTGGCACCAGCTCGACCTGCCCTGGGTACCCGGCCTGGACCTGCGCTTCCACCTCGGGGTGGACGGGATCTCCTGGCCGCTGGTGGTGCTCACCGCCCTGCTCACCCTGCTCTGCTGCGGCTACACCCTCTGGCGGGTGCCGGCGGGTGGGAGCGGGCGGGCACTGGTGGCGCTGCTGCTGGTGGTCGAGGTGGGCATCCTCGGCACCTTCCTCGCCCTCGACCTGGTGCTCTTCTTCGCGTTCTTCGAGGTCGTCCTGCTCCCGATGTACGCGATCATCGCGGGCTGGGGCGGCGCGGACCGGCGCCGGGCGGCGCGGAAGTTCGCGCTCTACACGCTCTTCGGCTCGGTGCTGCTGCTGGTCGGCGTCTACGTGGTGGTCGCCGCCGCCGGCACCGCCGACATCGTCGCGCTCACCGGTGGGGCCGGGCTGTCCCGGGGCACCCAGCTGGCCGCGTTCACCCTGCTGGGGCTCGCCTTCGCGGTGAAGGCCCCGCTCTGGCCGCTGCACTCCTGGCTGCCCGACGCGCACACCCAGGCGCCCACCGTCGGCAGCGTGATCCTCGCCGGGGTGCTGCTCAAGATGGGTACGTACGGCCTGATCCGGGTCGCGGTCGGGGTCGCCCCCGAGGGCGCCCGGTGGGCCGCCCCGGTGCTCGGCGTGCTCGCCGTCGCGGCGATCCTGATCGGGTCGCTGGTCTGCCTCGCGCAGGACGAGCTGAAGCGGCTGATCGCGTACTCCAGCGTCGGTCACATGGGGTTCGTGCTGCTCGGGGTGGCCACGCTGACCGCCACCGGCATCCAGGCGGCCCTGATCGGCAACATCGCGCACGGGGTGATCACCGGCCTGCTCTTCTTCCTCGCCGGGGCGGTCAAGGACCGTACCCACACCGGCGCGCTCGCCGAGCTGTCCGGGCTGCGGGAGACCGCCCCCCGGCTCGCCGGGCTGCTCGGCTTCGCCGCGGTGGCCTCGCTCGGCCTGCCCGGGCTGGCCGGCTTCTGGGGTGAGGCGTTCGCCGTCTTCGCCGCCGTCCGGCGGGGCGGGCCGCTCTGGACCGTGCTGGCCGTGCTGGCCGCGGTCGGCGGGGCGCTCACCGCGGCGTACTTCCTGCGGCTGCTGCGGCAGGTCACCCACGGGCGGCCCAGCCCGGCGGTGGGCCGGCTCGCGCCCGGGCTGGCCGGGGCCGAGCTGACCGCCTGGGCGCCCCTGGTGCTGCTCGCGCTCGCGGTCGGCCTGGCGCCCACGCTCGTGCTCGGCCTCGCCACCGGGCCGGTCGACGCCCTGGTGGGAGTGCTCCAGTGAGCGCGCGGGCCCTCCCGGTCGCGCTCGTCGGCCGCGCGGTGGGTACGGACGGCATGGCGGGACCGCGCAGTCGTGGGCGGACGTGGACCGTCGCGCGGCGGACGTGCGGCGCGAGGGTCGCGGGCGGAGGCGGCCGGGTGGCCGGGCGGCGGGAGTGGGCGGCATGAGTCTCGTGCAGAGCGTGGACAACGTGGCGCTGCTGCCGGCGTACCTGGCCGCCGGCACCGCCGTACTCGTGCTCCTGGCCGACCTGATGGTGGCCCGGCGCGGCGCGACGGTGGCCGTGGCCGCCGCGGGCGCCGTCGCCACCGCCGCCGGCGCGGCGCTGGTCGGCGCGGGGGAGACCCGGCGGACGTTCTGCGTCGGCGCCGACTGCTCCTGGGTCCTGGACGGCCGGGCGGCTCTGGTCGCCGCCGTCTTCGCCCTGCTCACCCTCGGGGTGCTCGGGCTCTCCGGGCCGCTGCTGCGCGGCGGGCCGACGCCGCCGGGGGAGTTCTGCTTCCTGCTCGCCTGCTCGATGACCGGTGGCGTGGTGCTCGGCGCCGCCGGTGACCTGATCACCCTGATCGTCGCGCTGGAGACCCTCACCCTGCCGCTGTACGTGCTGGTCGGCCTGCGCCGGGGCAGCCTGGCCAGCGCCGAGGCGGCGGTCACCTTCTTCGTGGTCAGCGTGGTCGCGACCACCCTGACCCTGCTCGGCGCGGCGCTGCTCTACGCGGTCACCGGCGGGCTGCACCTGGACCGGCTGGGCGCGATCCTCGGCGACCGCCCGGAGCTGCTCGACCTGCCGCTGGCCACCGCCGCCGTCGCGCTGGTGGTGCTCGGGCTGGCGTTCAAGGTGGCGGCGGTGCCGTTCCACGCCTGGGCGCCGGCCACCTACGACGGCGCGCCGCTGCCGGTGGCCGCGTACCTCTCCACCGCCTCCAAGCTGGGCGGGGTGGTGGCCCTGCTCGCCGTGGTGCAGCGCGCGCTGCCGGCCGACGTCACCGGCCCGGTGCTCGCCCTGCTCGCCGTGCTGACCATGACGGTCGGCAACCTGGTGGCGCTGCGCCAGCGGCGTACGGTCCGACTGCTCGCCTGGTCGTCGGTGGCCCAGGCCGGCTACATCCTGGCCCCGCTGGGCGCGTTGGCGTTGGCCGCCGGGCGCACCGACGAGGCCCGGGCGGAGGCATACGCCGCCGCGGTCGCGTACGCGGTCTTCTTCGTGCTGCTGGAGCTGGCGGCCTTCGCGGCGCTGGTGGCGTTGCGCCCGGCCGGCGCTGACGGCGGCACGGTCGACGACCTGCGCGGGTCGGCCCGCCGGCAGCCGTGGGTGGCGGCGGCCCTCGCGCTGGCATTGATCGGCCTGGCCGGCCTGCCGCCGGGACTGGCCGGTCTCTTCGCCAAGGTCACCGTGGTCCGGTCGCTGCTGACCGGCGGCGCCGGTTGGCTGGCCCTGGTGGTGGCGGTCAACGCGGTGATCGGGCTGGCCTACTACCTGCGCCTCGCCGCCACCCTGTACGCCGGCGACGCCCGGGACGACCGAGCCGGCGAGGAAGGCGGGGTGCGGACTGCCGGCGGCCGGGTGGCCTGGACGGTCACCACCGCGCTGGCCCTGGCCACCGCGCTAGCCGTGGTGGTCGGTTTCGCCCCGCAGTTCGTCCTCGACCTCGCCGCTCGCTGACCCCTCTTCCTGCTTGCGGGCGCCCCTCCGCCCTGCCCACACCCGTCGCGACCTTCGCCGGCACCTTTCGCCCCCACCGCACGGTCTCGGCTCCCGCGCACCCTTGCACCCCGGCCGCACGGTCTGCGGCGTGTCGCGGTGTCCGGGCCGAGGGATGCCGCGACACGCCGCAAAGCGCGCGGGGCGGCGCTCGCAGCGCGCCCACAGCGACCTCCAGCCAACTCACAGTCATGAGCAGGATGGTTGACGGGTACCGGTGACGTTGGACCGGTCAGCGGGTCCCGCGTGGCCCGCGCACCGAAGGAGCGATCGTGCATCACAACCGTCTGAAGACCGCAGCGCTGCTCGGCCTGTTGACCTCGCTGATCCTCGCGGTCGGCTACTGGTTCGGCGGCAGCGGCGGCCTCGTCATCGCCGTCGTCGTCTCGTTGCTGATGAACGGTGTGTCCTACTTCTTCTCGGACAAGCTGGCGCTGCGCTCGATGCGGGCGCAACCGGTCAGCGAGGCCGAATTCCCCGAGCTGTACCGGATGGTCCGTGAGCTGGCCACCGAGGCGCGGCAGCCGATGCCCCGCCTGTACGTCAGCCCGACCGCGCAGCCCAACGCGTTCGCGACCGGGCGCAACCCGGCCCACGCGGCGGTCTGCGTCACCCAGGGCATCACCGAGATCCTGGACTACCGGGAGCTGCGCGGGGTGATCGGTCACGAGCTGTCGCACGTCTACAACCGGGACATCCTCATCTCCAGCGTGGCGGCCGGTCTGGCCGGCATCATCACCGCCCTGGCCAACATCGCCTGGTTCATCCCGCTGGGCGGTGGCGACGACGAGGACGCCCCGAACCCGGTCGTGCTGCTGCTCACCCTGATCCTCGGCCCGATCGCGGCCACCGTGATCCAGCTGGCGATCAGCCGGAGCCGGGAGTTCCAGGCGGACGCCTCCGGCGCCCAGCTCACCCGGGACCCGCTGGCCCTGGCCAGCGCCCTGAAGAAGATCCACATGGGTACCCAGACGCGTCCGCTGCCCGCGCAGGGTCAGCTCACCAGCACCGCCCACCTGATGATCGACAACCCGTTCAAGCGGGGCGGCGGCATCGCCGCGCTCTTCTCCACCCACCCCCGGATGGAGGAGCGGGTCGCCCGACTGGAGCAACTGGCCGCCAACAGCGGCCCGGTGCAGTTCCAGCGCTGACCCACCCCGACACCTCCGCCCGCGTCCGTCCGGACGCGGGCGGAGTCGTGTGTCCGGGCACAAATTGGTTCCCTCCGGTCCTGCCCGCCGTTAGGGTCGAAACGTCTCTCACCCATTACACCTCTGGAGGTCGACCCGTGGCCGCACTGCGCCAGTACCTGGGCGTCTGGCGGATCCCCGGCGCGCCGATGCTGCTGGTCTTCGGCATCATCGGCCGGCTCGGGATCGGCATGACCCCGCTGGCGCTGCTGCTCGTCGTCGAGCAGGTGACCGGGCGGTACTCGCTCGCCGCGGTCGCCGGAGGCGTCTACGCCCTCTCCGGCGCCGCGCTCAGCCCCGTCGCCGGCCGGGTCGCCGACCGGATCGGTCCCACCCGGGTGCTGCTGGCCACCGCCGTCGCCCACCCGCTGGCGCTCTTCGGCCTGCTCTGGGCGAGCCGATCGGACGCCGGTGGCCTCGGCCTGATCTACCTCGCCGCCGGGATCGCCGGTGCGACCTACCCGCCGTTGACCGCCGCGATCCGGGGTGCCTGGAACGACCTCACCGGCCCGAACTCCGGGCGGTACCACCTGCGCAACACTGCGCTGGCCGCTGAGACCTCGCTCTTCGAGGTCGTCTTCGTGCTCGGCCCGCTGCTGGTGGCCGGCTTCGTGCTCGTCGCCGACGCCGCCGCCGCGCTGGTCGGCGCCGCACTGGTCACCCTGGTCGGCACGGCCGCCGTGGCGCTCGGGCGGGTGATGCGCGGCTGGCAGCCGCACCCGCGCGAGCACCACGCCAGGGGCCTCGGCCCGCTGCGGGTGGGCGGCTTCCCCGCGCTGCTGCTGTGCGTCGCCAGCCTCGGCATCGCGTTCGGCGCGGCCGGGGTGATCGTGCCCGCCTTCGCCGGCGGCCAGCCCACCGCCGACCCGGAGAGCCTCGCCGGCATCCTGCTCGCCGTCTGGGGCGTCGGCAGCGCCGCCGGGGGCTTCTGGTTCGGCGTACGCAAGCCGTCGGCCAACATGACCCGCCAGTTCGCCTGGCTGCTCGGCGCGGTGGCCGGTAGCTTCGCCGTCTTCGCGGTGATGCCCGGGCCGGCGGCGCTGGGTGTCGCGCTGGTGGTCGGCGGCGCCACCATCGCGCCGGCGCTCACCCTGGAGAACACCCTGGTCGGGCGGATCGCCCCGCCCGGCATGCTGAACGAGGCGTACACCTGGGTGGTGACCATGTCGGTGGCGGCGAGCGCCGCCGGCGGCGCGGTGGCCGGGCTGATCGTGGACCACGCCGGCGGCGTGCCGTGGGCGTTCCTCTTCGCCGGGGCGGCGGTGGCCGTCGGGGCCGCGGTGGCCGCGCTGCCCGCCGGCCCCATCGCCCGCGCCGAGGCGACCGCGGTACGTGCCGAGCAGCCCGTCGCCGCCTGACCGGCCCCCGGGAGTACGCCGGCCTGCCGGAACCGGCAGCGGGCCGGACGGTCACTGTGCCCGGAGGCTCGGGTGATGCCGCGTCTCCGGTCCGATCACGACTGCGCCGGTGACGGTGTCCGTGGTGCCGCTTCGATCGGCCGGGCGGGCGGCTGCGGCTGCGCAACCTCGGACTGCCCGACACCGGGCGGGAGGCGGCGTCGGAGACCGACGGCGTGCACCTCTTCCTGCGCTGGAAGGACGAGACCGAGCTGTACGTGGTGTCGCTGAACCGGCGCGACGACCGGATAGTGATCAAGAAGAAGCTGAGCGGTGGCGACGTCAACGGCGGGACGTACGTGACCATGGGCCAGGCGCCCTACCAGGTGCGGACGGGTGCCTGGCAGTCCTTCGAGGTGGCCATCGCGACCACCCCGTCGGGCTCGGCATCGACGTGCGACAGGACGACCGGATGCTGGTGGCCGCCACCGACAAGGGCGACTCGGTGCCGATCACCGGCGCCGGCGCGATCGGGCTGCGCGGCGACAACTGCGAGTTCGAGTTCGACCAGGTGCGCGTGGTCACCGAATGATGTCGCCCGGGGCGGCCGAGCGGGTCTCAACCGGACTCGGCGGGGTACCTCACCGCCATGTTTCTCTTCTTCTCGAACCGGGTCGGCTGTCTCGGCTCGATCCTGATCAGCGCCATCCTGACGGTGATCCTGCTGTTGATCTTCTCGCGCTGAGCCGATGGTCGGACCGTACCGCTCGGCTGCGCCGACATATCGCCTAGCAGCTCTCCAGGACGCGCTCCACGTCCGCGCCCATCTGGACGACCACAGCGTCGGCGCGGAGTTCTGCAGGAAGGTGGTGCCGCTGTCCCTCGTGAGCGAGCAAGGTGGGGCAGCCAGGTGGAAGCACAACCGCATCGGCGAGGCCGATGAACTCGACGAGCATGTCGAGAACCAGACCGGGGGAGAACCGGCTGATCATCAGACTGTCGAGCGTGTCGTCGGCAACGGTGGCGTAGACGTCTGCTGTGCCGCCGTCGTCCAAGCTGATGTGCCAGTAGCTGAGTTCAGGTTGCCGGCGGTCGACGTGGGGCTCAAAGACGGCCCGGAACGCCTCACCCGCGATCGGGCCAGCATCGCCCCGCTCGAACCGCTGAACGAACATGTCGTAGCCCACGCAAGCAAAGTTAGCGCCGCGGTCAGAACGATCATGTCAATCAGCTGAGGACATCCGGGACAGAACAGCCTCAAGACGTGGGTGACACTTTCGGCTTGCCAGGTGGTGACGGTGGCTCGGGTGGGCGTCCTCTCGCGCGGGCCGCGTCGGTGACGGCGATCCCTGCCAGGACTGCGGTCGCGGCGAGGGCGGCCAGCAGCGGCGGCACGAACAGCATCGCCGGTGCCAGGGCGGCCAGCACGAGCACACCGATCGGCCGATTCCGGGACACGCGGCCGAACACCGTGTATTCGAAGCCGCCACGCCCGGCCAGGAACAGCGCGGGTCCGCCGAGGATGACGGCGACCCAGGCCGGTTGCGTGTGTCCGAGTGGATGGGCGATGACGAGTTCGACGCCGACGGCGGTGACGACGATGCCGGCCACCATGATCGGGTGGGAGTATGTCGCCCAGAGGCCGACGCGGGTCGGGTCCGGGGCCGTAGCGGTAGCCTCGGCCAACAGTTCCCCGGCGCGGTAGATGTAGATCCGCCAGAACAGCACCGTGGTGGCGAACGACACCACGAACGCCGCGTTCCGATCAGCCGCGAAGCCGCTGCCATAAAGGGTCAGACCGGAAACCAGGATCAACTCGCCGAGCACGATGATAAAAAACTGCCGGAAGCGATCGGCCAGGTGCTCGCCCAGGACGCCCAGATCCGACTTAGGTGAGCGACCCAGCCCCGGCGTGGGCCAGCGGAGCGCGACGGCCGCGTAGTCCAGAGCCACCGCCAGCGTCCACAGCGCCCCACGCGCCGCACCGTGCGCGACCGCCCCAGCGATCCACGGCACCGCGGACCCACCGAACCAGAACAGCACCCGGATGCTTCTGCTCTGCAACTCGTGGCCACGCAGGGCGAGGACGAGGACGAGTTGGCGGCCGACATTGATGGCGACGTACGTGCCTGCGAAGACCAGACCTCGCTCGCCGAACGCGTCGGGCACCGCGACCACCATCACCAAGCTGCCGAGCATGGTCACGGTGACCAGCAGCTGTATCGCCGCCCGTTGTGGGTCATACAAGTCGGTTGTCGACGCTGTCATGATCCAGACCCACCACATGGCCAACAGCAGCACCAGCGTCTGGAAGGCGTCGCTCCACCGGAGATCCTTGATCAGTCCGTGCGAGAGCTGGGCGAGCGCGACGACAAACACCAGGTCGAAGAACAGCTCCAGAAAGTTTGTCGGCGGCTCCTCGGGTCCTCGCAGCAGCTTGGCACCGCTTGTCGTCATCTTCTGCCCGTTCTGCCGGCTTTGTCGTAGGCTTGAAGCATTCGTACCACCCGGCAGCGCTGGTGAATTCGGATATGCGGCCGTGGCCTGGAAACGGGCGGCCCGCGTTACCCGGGCGGGCGACGGTCGAGGCCGGTCAGTTCTTCCTCCTCTCCGTCGCCCCGCGCGCCCTGACCGCCGGTCGCACCCAGTCGACCTCGTGCTCGAACGAGAACTCCGGCATGTGGACGCCGATGACGACCAACCCGTCGTTCCGGTAGCCCTGCGACCACGCCCGTACATACGGCTCCTGGCGCAGCCAGCTGATGCACGTCAGCGTCCAGAAGTTCACGAGGACCGGATGGCCCCGCCGAGCGAGGGCATGTGCGGGCGTTCGGAGATGGTCAGCTAGCGGAGGGATCGGAAGCCGGCGCGAACCTCTTCCACGAGGAGTTCCGGTTGCTCCCAGGCCGCGAAGTGCCCGCCCTTGTTGAGCTTGTTGTAGTGGATGAGGTTGGGATACGCCTGTTCTGCCCAGCTCTTCGGTGCCTGGTAGAGCTCGTCAGGGAAGACGCTCACGGCGACGGGGATGGTTGGGGATACGCCCTTGGTAGCGAAGAAGGAGAGCTTGTTTTCCGCGTACAGACGCGACGCGGAAACCCCGGTGTTCGTCAGCCAGAACAGCGTGATGTTGTCCAGGACATCGTCTCGGGTAAGGCCTTCGGTCTGTCCGGCAAATACCCGGGAGATCAGCGCCAGGCTAGCTGCGTCATGGTCAAGCAGAAAGGCCGCGAGACCAATTGGTGAGTCCGCGAGCCCCGTCAGCGTCTGCGGGCGTGTCGCCATCATGAGGCCGTAGGCGACGTGTTTCCATATGAAGTCCAGCTGCTCGCTCGCGCGCCTTTCCTCGGGCGAGAGCCCCGGTGGTAGCTTGCCGAGTGCGTTGTTCGCTCCGGTGATGTCGGACTGGAGCAGCGAATCGATGTCGGGTGGAAACACGCCGGGCATGTTGACGTGAATGCCGATCAGTTCCGGCGGCGCCTGCACCCCCATCAGATCGGTGATGATCGCTCCCCAGTCGCCGCCTTGTGCCACAAATCGCGTGTAGCCCAGGCGTTTCATCAGCTCTGTCCAGGCGCGTGCGGTGCGCTCCGGGCCCCAGCCGGGCTCGCTCGGCTTGCCCGAGAACCCGTAGCCCGGCATCGAGGGAATTACCACGTGGAAGGCGTCCGACGGGCTCCCGCCGTGGGCCGTGGGATTGGTGAGCGGCTCGATGATCTTCAGCTGCTCGATGATCGAGCCGGGCCAGCCGTGCGTGACGATGAGCGGCAACGCGTCTTCATGCTTCGAGCGGACGTGAATGAAGTGAATGTCCAGCCCGTCGATCTCGGTGATGAACTGCGGGTGAGCGTTCAGTCTCGCCTCGACCTTGCGCCAGTCGTACTCCTTCTCCCAGTAGCGCGCGAGTGCCTGGATCGTCGCGAGCTGCACGCCCTGCGACTGATCTGCCACGGTCTCCTTTTCGGGCCAGCGCGTGGCCGCGACGCGCGCACGCAGCGCATCGAGTTCCGCCTGAGGGATTTCTACGGTGAACGGGCGGATCTCTGCGGCGCGTGGTCGCGCTTCGGTCTTGACGGCCATGGGGGGCACCTTTCCGCTTCGAGTCTGGTGAAGGTCGAGCGGGCCTTTCTGCCCTTCTGCCGCGAACAAACGGCATGCCTCAACCCCTGCCACGCGAGGGGCGTCTTCGGCGAGGGCGCCTGGCGGCACTCACGCCAGACCGGAAGAAGCACGTGCCCCATCTGTCCGAAGCGTAGAACGCCTCCCGCCGTGGCGCGGGCGATACGCGCGATCCGCAGGGCCGCCGGCAGGTGCCGCGTCCACGCGGGTCACGCGACCCGAACGCCACCTGACGCGGCGTCCACATCCAGTGAGTCTGGCGGTTGGACTCCTGTTGGATGGCCTCCGTGAGATCCCGCCAGGTGCCGGCCGGGGGTTGTCATCATCCGGTGGACCGTCGAGCGGGCTGAGGTTTCGTCCGGGAAGTCGTACGACACCTCCTGCCCTCCGTCACCGCCGAGGCCGCAGGCCGCTGGGTCAGCATTTGCGTTCGTGGGTGGCGTCGATTGGGGACGACCGTCGCAACTCGACTTTGCGAACTACACAGCCATTCACGCCTTAGTCTTCGGTTCTGTGAGATTGCGAGCCTGCTCCGTCACGACGGCCAGGAAAGCCGAAAGCGCGGGAGCTGAGGAACCGTCTCGAAGGACAATGAACAGTCGACGTCCGAGCTTCTCCTCGGCGATGTCACGGATAGCAAGGGCTGGGTCTGCCGCCGCGGGCAGTGTCAGCGCCGGCAGTAGCGCGACGGCTCCGGTGGTGCGCACGAGTTCGAGCTGGACGTCCGCGTCGCTGGACCGGTGCCGCACGTCGGGCTCGTAGCCGCCGATGGACCGGCAGCTTCCCACGACCATGTCGTGATGGCCGGTCCCCACGGCGGAGGCGACCCAGACCTCCTCCCGCAGCATGGACAGTGCGATGGGTCCTCCACGCTTGGCCAGCCGATGCCCGGGCGACAGGACCAGTTTCAGCGGCTCCTCGTGCAGCAGCGTGAACCGCAGCCCGGCCGGCCGGGGGCGTGGGTGGCCGTCGTACTCGTCGCTGATCACCAGGTCAACCGCTCCAAGCCGCAGCCCCGGCAATGCCTGTTCAAGCTCGAGCTCGGAGACCTCGGTGCGTACCTGCGGGTGCTCGACCATCATGCGTGCCACTGCGGGAACCAGCAGGCGACGAGCCACTGACTGCAGACCGCCGGCGCGCACGGTGCCCCGCACCTCACCGGCCAGTGCGGCCAGGTCCGCTGACGCCGCCTCGGCTGCTGCCAGCAGGACTCTGGCGTGCTGTGCGAGCAGTCGCCCTGCGTCAGTTAGCCGCACACCACGCCCGGCCTTCTCGAGCAGGCGCGCGCCGACCTCCTTTTCCAGAACGCTCAACTGCTGGGACACCGAGGAAGGGCTGTAGCCGAGAGCCAAGGCGACCGCGCCCAGAGTCCCCCGTTCCTCGAGCTCGCGGAGCAGACGGAGCCGACGAAGATCCAGCGCGACCATGCAGAAATGCTAACGACTCCGGTCCACATGTCATCACTGGACCTGGAGTGTGTGGGTGCCGATGCTCTAGGGCATGGGTCCCGCACTGTGCCTTCTGTCAGCCGCGTGCTTCGGCGCTATGGCGATCTTCGGGAAGCTCGCGTATGCCGCGGGTGTTTCGCCTGGAGCGCTGCTCTTGGTGCGCTTCGGCCTTGCCGCCGGCCTGCTGGCGATGCTGCTGCTCCTGCGACCGGGTCTGCGGCGCGACCCGGCGGGCCCTGACCGACAGACGGGTCCCGCTCACGTGACCCTGGGTGTGCTGGTGACGGCCCTCGGTCTGGGCGCCGTCGGATACGCCGCCCAGGCATCCCTGTATTTCGCGGCCTTGGAGCTGATGGACGCCTCGCTGCTGTCCCTGGTCTTCTACACCTACCCGCTGCTGGTGACCCTCACGGCCGTCCTGCTGGGCCGGGACAGCCTGACACCCGGCCGCTGCGCCGCACTGGTGGCCGCCTCCTGCGGGACGCTGCTCGTCCTTCTCGGGACCGGCGGTGTGGACTTCCATCTGCTCGGGGTGGCCCTCGCGTTCGGTGCCGCTGTCACCTACACCGTCTACATCCTCGTTGCCGACACCGTCGTGCACCGGCTGCCACCGGTGATGCTGTCCGCGCTGGTGATGGCAGGAGCCGCCCTCACACTTGCCGCGCGCGCCCTCGTGATGGACGGGGTCGACCTCAGCTTCGGACTGCAGGGATGGATGTGGCTCGCGTGCATCGCGGTCGTGTCCACCGTCCTGGCGATGTTGACCTTCTTCGCCGGTCTGCGGCGGACGGGCCCTTCGACTGCAGCCATCCTGTCGACGTTCGAACCGGTCGTCACCACGGCGCTGGCGGCGTTCACGCTCGGCGAGATCCTCACCCCCGTGCAGGTAGCGGGTGGCCTGCTCGTCCTGTCGTCCGCGGCGGCCCTGCAGGTGCGCCGGGCACGCCCGGGGCAACACGGCCCAGTGTCACGCCAAGTCAGCGCAGACCACTCCCTGCCACCCCGGGTCAACGCGTAGGTCGCTACACGGGGCGCTCGCGCCCTCGTAGCTCAGGGGATAGAGCGACGGCTTCCTGAACCGCGTGTCGGTCGATCGCGGCCTCAAGTGCCCGAAACAACGCTTGTCCATCCTCCGCGGCGACACCGTCCGGAGCGGTGGAGACGGTGAGCACGCCGTCTTTGTCCTGCCCGACGATCCTGCAGCGGATGTGGGCCGCAGCCGACAGCAGCGGCGACAGCAACGGACACGGCCATCAACTGCTAATCACATCCGTTGCCACCGAGCTACCCGATGCTCGCCACGGGCGAATACGAACAGCCGAGTCGTACAGAGCTGCAAGCGAGGGCGGGCGAGGGGCGCCCGCGCTTCGGACGGGTCGACGAGGGCCAGGTCCAGACCGTCACCGGGCCGTCGGATGCTGATCGTGAGCGACCAACGACGACCACCGGTGACGACGTATGCCCAGGTGACAAGGCGTGGTCGGCCCGATCACCAGGCCAACCATGGCCTCCTTACCTGTAGTTGGTGAACTGCAGGGCCACGCCGAAGTCCTCGCCCTTGAGCAGCGTGATGACGGCCTGGAGGTCGTCCTTCTTCTTGCCGGTGACCCGGAGCTGGTCGCCCTGGATCTGCGCCTGCACGCCCTTCGGGCCCTCGTCGCGGATCTTCTTGCTGATCGCCTTGGCCTTGTCCGTGTCGATGCCCTGGATGACCTTGGCGTCGATCTTGAAGACCTTGCCCGAGGCTCGGGGATCGCCGGCGTCCAGCGACTTCAGCGAGATGTTCCGCTTGACCAGCTTCTCCTTGAAGACGTCCAGCGCCGCCCGGACCCGCTCCTCGGTCTCCGCCTGGAGGCTGATCGCCTCCTCGCCCGACCAGGAGATCTCCGCGCCGGTGCCGCGGAAGTCGAACCGCTGCGCGAGCTCCTTCTCCGCCTGACGGAGGGCGTTGTCGACCTCCTGGCGATCGACCTTGCTCACGATGTCGAACGACGGGTTCGCTGCCATGCTCATGCTCCTGCTGTCCGGCGGTCTGTCACCTACCGTCGCCCGCTGACCAGCGGCACGACCCCCTGACCGTACCCGGTTGTGACTGCCCCGGGGGCAACCGCTATCCTTGACGTCGCTGCCGCGCGCGAGTGGCGGTGGTATGCCCTGGCGGGTTGCCCGAGCGGCCAATGGGAGCGGACTGTAAATCCGTCGCGAAAGCTACAGAGGTTCGAATCCTCTACCCGCCACCAGGTGCGAAGACGGCCCCTGATCAGCAGAAATGCGGTCAGGGGCCGATCTTGTCTGGTCCCGCTGAGTCCAGCCGCTACCCGCCGTCGCTCAGGGTCCGGGGGCGTATCGGGGGTGAACCGGGAGAGGGTGGGACGAGACATGCCGTCCCCTGATCGGGGGCGCTACGCGGGCCAGGAGTGGTTGGCGGTCACCGGTGGGTGGCTTCCCACTGGGTGTACGACGTTCAACCCCCGGTCAGCCCGCGTTGTGCCCGGCGAGTATGAGCGCTATGGGGCATCGGGAAGGCGGTGGACAGGGTCAGGACCTGTTGCAACGTCGCGAGGACGTGCGGCAGGCCAACTTCCTGGAACTGTTCGTCGACCTGGTGTTGGTGTTCGCTCTGGCCGGGGTGGTCACCCGGGTCGCGCGGGACATCGTCAGCGAAGACGTTGTGGTCCGGTGGCGGGCGATGGCCTTCCTGCCGGTGCTATCGCTGCCGCTGATCTGGTTGTGGATCACGACCGCGCACATCACCAGTTGGTTTGACCCCCGCCGCCACAAGATCCAGTGGATCGTGCTGGCCAGTGCCTTCGGGCTGCTGGTCATGTCGACGGCGCTGCCGCACGCGTTCGTCGGACGCGGGTGGGCTTTCGTGCTGCCGTACGTGATCCTGCAGTGCGGCCGGCCGCTCATCCTCCTGCCCGCGCTGCGCGGACATCCCCTGCGGCAGCTTTACCTCCGGTCGGTGCTGTGGTTCGCGGCCTCGGCGGTGATCTGGTTCGCCGGCGCGGCCGTCAGCGGCGGCACCCGGGCCGCCCTGTGGGGGGCCGCGGTAATCGTTGACGTCGTCGCCGCGCAGCTGCGCTGGCCGGTACCGGGGATGGCCGGGCCGCCAGTCAGTGCGTGGGCCACGGACAGCCGTCACCACCTGCCCGAGCGCTACCAGCAGCTCTTGATGATCGCCCTCGGGGAAACCGTGCTCGCCGCCGGTACCACGCTGACCAACCAGCCGGTAACCGCAGCGACCGCCGCAGGGCTGGTGGTGGGGTTCCTGTCGACGGTGCTGCTCTGGCGCATCTACTTCTACCGCTCCGGCCAGGTCCTCGCCGAAACCGTCGCCGCGGCGGGGGACAGGGACGCCGCTGGCCGCGCCATCGGCACTGCCCACGTCGTCATGGTGCTGGGCATCGTCGCCACCGCTGTCGGCTTCGAAATCGTGCTGAAACACCCGGACGGCCCGCCCGAGCCGGCGTGGCTCGTCGCGATCCTCGGCGGTCCGGCACTGTTCCTCTACGGCCGTATCCGTCTGGAACGCGCCGTGTTCAACCGGCTTTCCATCCGCCGCGTCGTCGCCATCGCCGCCCTGGCGGTCGCCGCAGTCCCTCTGTATTTCGTCCCGACGCTGCTCGCTGCGGTCGTGGCCGGGCTCGTACTGCTTGCCGTCGCCCTCGCCGACGCCCGCCACGCCGCCGGCCGTCCCCCCGAGGCTCCCTCCCCGGGGCACTAGGTCATGTTTCCTAAGGCCTGGCCCTTCCCAGGGCTGAGCGCCGTCCGGCTCGGAAGCCGGCAGGGGCCGACAGCGGCCAGGCCGAGGTGGAGCTCTGACCCCCGCAGGGGGGGAGGGGGACACAAACTCTCGGCTGCTGCCAACTGGTAGCGATCCGCATCGGGGAGCAGATGCGGGCCGTCGTCGTTCGACGTCCGGCAGCGACCCGGATCGACGATCCCGATGCCGTCTCGCTGCCTCGCTGCTGCCCGAGGCCTCGCTTGCAAGTCTGTGCACTGCAGGTGGAAGCCGGTGCCGTTGGGTGCAGCTAGGTGTCGTTCAATGCAGTTCGGCGCAGTTCTGTGGACCCCGCTGCTCCCAATCTGCTCGCAGCCGGTCTGCCAGCTCGCGGACTGCCGCGGCGTAGCGATCGTCCGATTCATATGATGTGTGCCCCTTTATCGGCGGCGGGGCGCCGTCCCCAGGTGGTGCCAGTACGTCTTCGGGGTCGCGTAGGCGGCGGTCCACCAACGCGGCGGGCGGGGGGCGCGCGGGCGGGTCCCCGGGCCGATGTCTGGAGAAGATCCAGCCGCCGATGGGGTCGGTGTTGCTCCACAGGTTCAGCCAGCGCCACCCGATCCGGTCGCCGATTTCGTGCAGCACGGGCTCGCCGAGGTACGCCGGGTAGAGCTGGGCGCAGAGTCGCTTGAGGGGGGAGGCATGGGTGAGCAGCGCGACTCGTCGCCGCACCTCTGGGCGCAGTCGCAGCACGGTTGCGGCCAGAATGATGGACCCCTGGCTGTGTCCGCTGAGCACCACCCCGTCGTAGCGTCGAGCCAGCTGGCAGATCCGATCCGTCAGCTCGGGCACCGCGCGGTCGGTATAGCAGGGCGGCGCGAACGGGTGGGCCGCGCGGGGCCAGAAGGTGCCGAGGTCCCACAGCACTCCGACGTAGCGGCGAAACCCGGCCGTCCGAGAGGCGAACAGCCCACCCACCAGGAGCCCGATGACGACTGCGAGGATCAGGTAGCTGCCGATGGCCATCACTACGCTCTGCACATCGCTGGGCACGCCGAGGAGGCCCTGCGCCAACGGGGCGGGCTCCAAGCCCACAAGAGCCAGCACGCTGGCCGCGAGCCCGATCACGGTCAGGCACGCGTAGGCGATGGCCAGTGACCCCAGCTGCTCGGTGAAAGATGCCTGGGTGACCGCTTTCTCCACTCGCTGGAGCTGGGGGGTCGCCTCCGGCGGGGGAGCTGGGTAGTCCTGGGCCACGATCGCCGCTGCGGTTCGCCGACGGTCCGCGCGGGCCGACAGGATGATGACGGCGAACGCCGCCACGGCGGCGATTGTGGTCAGGAAGAAGGCCAGGAGCGCCCACCGGTATGCCGCCACTGGCACCGCCAGGTCCCCCGACCGCAACCAGAACGTCCGCTTGCTGAGCAGAGACGCCGCACGGTAGACCAGCTCGCCCGAAAGGGCCCCCGCCAGGCCCGCCGCGACTGCGGCGACGACGGCGGCGCCCAACCCGCGCAGGAGCGCAGGCCGGTGGTCCCGGCCGGCAGGACGCCACAGCACCAGTACGGCGAGCGCGACGAGCAGCGCCGTCTGGGTGACGAACACGATGGCGACGATGTCGTCGTACCTGGGCAGTCCGTCCGACCGCGGCCAGCGCACCGGTTCGACGGCGACGGACCCGAGCGTCGCGACCGTCAGGCCGCCGGCTACGGCGCGCAGCACCAGGGGCACCCGATCCGTGGTGCTGGCGGTCGGAGCCGGCTCCAGTAGGCCCGGAACGCAGAGCAGCACCACACACGTGGCCAGCAACGTTCCGGTGAGCGCGGACAGCACGGCCACCGTCACGGAAGTCCCGGCGGCGGCGCGTGCGGCGAGCAGGACGACGTCCAGCGTGACGAAAGCAGCGGCGACGTGGATCGCGCGAAGACGTTTCGCCCTCGGCGAGACGTCCCACCGGTCCAACGCCGTGAGGTGGTCACCCTGCGGATTTGCGGGCGGCAACCGGAAGGCTCCGTAGGAGCGAGCCTGTCGTGCGCCGAGAAACCACACCAGTGCCACCGCGGCGAACGGCACCAGGGCCAGCAGCGCCAGGCGCAGACCGACCGGTCGGCCGGCCAGCCAGGACAGCCAGCCACGGCCGGCGAGACAGCGGGACGAGCCCATGCACTTCCATGCCAGTAGGTCGAGGGCGATACCAGCCGCCGTCAGCGCGTACACCAGCGTCAGGGTGAGCGCGAGGAGCTGGCACAGCACCGTGACGCCGGACTGCAAGCCCCGTCCCGCCGGACGCATCCAGAACGTCACATTGCTCAGCATGAACGGCAGCAGAAACACCAGGGACAGCGTCCGCGCCGCGGTACCCGAGGGCAGGTCGCTCCACTGGTACGCCTCCAGCACCGTCCCACCCGCACCGGTGGTGTGCCCGGATTGCGCTCGGGGGCGGTAGAAGCCGGCCCGGCGGTCGCCGGCCACCTGACGGACGTCCGGGCAGCCGAGCACCTGACCGGCCCCGGCGCCCGCCACCCCATGGACCCTCAGCTCCACGATTTCCCCTGACAACCACCCTTGCCCGGATGGCGGTGACACGTCGCACATCGGCCAGCGACCCTCCAACCGTGGCCAGCAGACTGTGGTGAGCCGCGACCATGATCGCAGTGGTCGCTACCCAGCTGGCGCCGATGTCTACCCGCGCCGACGCCCAACAACCACCCGGGCCTGAGCCTGAACTGGGCACGCGGGTGTCCGTCGCGGTGGTATGAAGTCCACACGCCCGCGATGCTGATCGTCCAACCATGGAGATCTGGCTACGCGACGCGCTGCTCGATCATCAGAGGGACCAGAAGATCGAGCGGGAGACGGCTGGCAAGCGATGGGCTGAGCACGGCCTGGTGTTCCCGTCGCCTGCTGCTGGCCTCGGCGTCGCCCGTTGGAGCCGCTGACTGCTGATTTGTGGGCCGCCAGGGACTCGAACCCTGAACCTATGGATTGCCGGCGAGGCGGTCGCTTGACCGCTCGGTACGGAGGTGGGGAACCTCGGTCGGCGGGTCTGGGGTTCCAACGGTCCGGCTCGTTGCTGCACTTCCGTGCTGTACGGCGATAGCCCTTGACCCGGGGTTGCCTTGGCGGCGTCTGCGACAGTGGTGGCATAGACAACCGGTTCCGGCGGCTGCCGCCGCGGATCGAACCTCGGTACGAGACACATGACGTCTCCAATCCGCCGCCGTTGCCGGAGGTGGAGGAAACGAGTTGGTTGACGCCGGCTGGGGAGGTAGCCGGTTTCGAGCGGTTGGCCTCCGCCGTTGCCCGCAACTCCGATCGGACCGGCTCCGAACCGATGCGGCAGCGACGGCGCGGCCGAGCGCTAGTGATCCTCTACATTGCTCTGACTCTGGGGATAATCGCCGTGGGCTTCGTCCTGCGCGTCCACGTCCGTTGATCATCCTCCGGGAGCTCGACGTCCGCGGTCGTCTGTAAGCCCCTCGCCTCTACCAGGAAGGACCCCCGTCGGGGGGAGCCTGGTCGCGGTTGTCTTTCAGTGTCAGCAGGCATCGTCCTGCGTGCGCAGGCACGGGCGGCCCAGTCGCTCCTTCCCGTCAGTCACGGTCGCACAGCAGCCTGTTTGCTGACTCGCTGCTGACTGTGCCTACCGGTGCGGATTAGGTTCGCGCGCCGTTGTCCGGTGCGGTTGCCTTCAGTGTTGCTGTCGATAGGCTGATGGCCAGCCCAGTCCAAATTGTCCTGTTGGCTCCACGACTCCGGGCTTCCCGCTCTCCGCGCCAGCCGCCGGGCGTCCGGCGTGGCGGCCGCAGAGCGCCAGCGGCAGCGGCCGGCGCGCGCCCAAGCGGCGGCGCGTGCGGCCCGTTGCGGGCCGCCTTGAAGACGTACAGAAACCTTGAACAACTACGCCGGCAGCCGGCTGTCCGGTCTCAGGACCTCAGTGACAGATCAATCCGGGACCTAGGTGACACTCAGCCGCCTGTAGCGCCCGCCCCCCTAGGCCAGGTCGACGAGCTGAGCCGAACAGGCGGAGACGGAGAGGAGGAACTGATCGGCCTCTACCGTCGTCCGCGTGAAAACCGGCCGCTCGGTTCCAGCCCACCCACCTCCGTATTGACCAGCGCTGCCTCATGGTATGAATGCCTCAAGGCTGGGATAAAGCCGGCAGAACGGGCGGGATGATGACGAGCAGTGTCAGGTTCCTGCGGATGCCCGAGGATCCGCGGCGGGCGAACTTCCTGGAGCTGTTCTTCGACCTGGTGTTCGTCGTCGCGCTCGCCGAGCTCTCGCAAGGGCTGATCCAGGATCTCGGGTGGAGCGGCGCATTCCGGACGCTGGTGCTGCTGTTGGCCATGTGGTGGATATGGAGCATCACCGTGTGGGTCACCGACCTGTACGCCCCGCAACAGCCGGCAGTTCAGCTGTTGGTCACCGCGACCATGCTCGGCAGCCTGGTAATGGTGGTCGCGCTGCCTGACGCGTTCGGCGAGCGAGGTCTGGTCTTCGCTGGCATGTACGTCGCTATCCATGTCGGCCGCCAACTCTTCCTGGTCCTCGCCTTGCGTGGTCACGAGTTGCAGGGCAGAAGCATCCAGGTGCTGTCCTGGTTCGGTGTCTCGGCGGTGCCGTGGATCGCGGGTGCACTCGTGCCCGATACGGGGCGCGCGGTCCTGTGGACGCTGGCGGTTGCCATGGACTACACGGGCGCCGCCCTCCGCTACTCGACCCCGGGGCTGCGTCGCTCGCCCATATCGCAGTTTCCGATTGTGGCTGAGCACCTGGGTGAGCGGTACCAGCAAGTTTTCATCATCGCGCTCGGCGAGCTGATCCTGGTCACCACGATGACCCTCGGTGGCACCGGCTTCGCGGCCGATCGGACGGCGGCGTTCGTGGTGTCGTTCGTCGGCACGGCCCTGTTCTGGCGGATCTACATCCATCGGGCCGGGGAGCTGTTGCCCGCCACCATCGAAGCGGCCCGCAATCCGGACCGCGTTGCCCAAACGGCGGCGGGCGCTCATCTGATCATGCTGGCCGGGATCGTCGCCACCGCCGTCGGCGACAAACTCGTCATCGCTCATCCAATCGAACACACCCAACCAGCCTGGGTCGCCGTCATCCTCGGCGGACCCGCGCTGTTTCTGGTCGGTCGTGCCGGCTTCGAATACGCCACCTTCGCCCGTGTGTCCCGGGATCGGTGGATCGGCGTCCTCGCGCTGGCCGCCCTGGCACCGCCGATGCTGTTCGTGCCGCCGCTAGTGACTGCCATCGCCGCTATCGCAGTCCTCACCGGGATCGCCGTTGCCGACGCGGCACGCGCCCGCGCACGCCCACCCGAACCGCCGTCACCACCCGGCTAGCCGGAAGTGTCACTCACGTCTTGAGACTGTTTTGTCGCCGAGGTCCTGAGGCTCGACAACGCCGGCAGCCGGCCTGTCGTACTGGCGTGATGAGTCACAGATTGGTTCCGCATGACGCGCGGGACACTCTCTCCGATCGTGATGTTGACGGGGAGAGAAGGCTCGCCGGTGCTGGTCACGTATTGCTGGGGCGGTGGGGACCTGGTGTGGAGATCGCTGCGGGCCGTCGTACACGAATGGTGTCGGCGATGACGATGCCGGTGAGGACTGCGCCGGTAGCGATGGCGTTGACGAGCGGTGGCAGAAGCAGCATCGGCGGCAGGAGGCAGGCGAGCGCGATCAGCCCGATGAGATGGGTTCCGAAGAGGCGGCGGTACACCAGGTACCGCAGAAGGGCCCGACCGACGAGGAACAGCGCGGTGCCGCCGAGGATGGTGACGGTCGTGGTCGCGCGTGGATGGCCGAACGGGTCGTCGATGACCAGTTGGGTGCCGACCGAGGTGACGACGAGGCCGAGCTCTCCCCGCCGGATGACCTCCTGGTCCTGGTCCTCGCGTACGGCGGGCTGCGGATCGGTGAAGCGCTCTGCCTGCGGCGCCGGCACGTCGACCTGGCTGACGGCCGCATGACCGTCGCCGAGTCGGTGGCCCAGCTTCCCGGCGGCCGGGTGATCGACACTCCGAAGAGTCACCAGCGCCGCGAACTCGCCCTACCCGGGTTCGTGGTCGACCGGCTCCGCCAGCACCTCGCCGAGCTGCCCCGGGACCGGACGCCTTCCTCTTCCCGGGCCGCTGCGCAACAGGCCGACGGCCAGTTCCGCCTCAGTGCGGCTGGCGACGGCCGCCACCGTGACCGGCGCAGTCTCCACGACGGAAGTCAGTAAGCCGGTCCGGGCCGGACCCGAGCGCGAAATCGCGTTTCGATCCGCCGGTCGCCGGGCCGGTGCGAAGCTGGGCGCGTGCCAGCCCCGCCGGCGCCCCGGCGCCGGTCGGCCCGACCCGGCAGGTGGAGAACATGTCCAACGACAACGAAATCCGTCCCTTCCGGCTCGACACGCCGGACGAAGCGATCGCCGACATGCGTCGCCGAATCGCGGCCACGCGCTGGCCCACCCGGGAGCTGGTCACCGATCGCTCCCAGGGCGTGCAGCTGGCGACGGTCCAGGAGCTGGCCCGCTACTGGACGACCGATCACGACTGGCGCGCGTTCGAGGCGAAGCTGAACGCCCTGCCGCAGTACACGACCGACATCGACGGCGTCGAGATCCACTTCATCCACGTGCGGTCGCCGCACGAGAACGCCCTGCCGCTGATCATGACCCACGGCTGGCCAGGCTCGATCGTCGAGCTGCTCGGGGTCGTCGGCCCGCTCACCGACCCGACCGCGCACGGCGGCACCGCCGAGGACGCCTTCCACCTGGTGCTGCCGTCCTTGCCCGGCTACGGCTTCTCGGGCGAGCCGACCGAGCTCGGCTGGGACTCCGGCCGCATGGCACGCGCCTGGGCGAAGTTGATGGACCGCCTCGGCTACACGCGCTACGTCGCCCAAGGGGGCGACGTGGGCGCCAGCGTCACGGACGCGATGGGCCGCCAGGCACCCGAGGGGCTGCTCGGCATCCACGTCAACCTGCTTGCCGGGGCGCTCGGTATCAAGGACCAACTGCCGGCGGAGTCCGAGCAGGAACGCGCGGCGCTCAACGCGCTCAACACGTTCACGACGGACGGCTTCGGCTACTTCCTGGAGCAGTCCACCCGGCCGCAGACGATCGGCTACTCCCTGCTGGATTCACCCGTCGGGCTGGCGGCCTGGATGCTCGACCACGACACCGACAGTTACTACAAGATCTCCCGGGCGTTCGTCGACGGCGAGCCGGTAGGCAAGCTCACCCGGGACACGATCGTCGACAACATCACGCTGTACTGGCTGACGGGCACCGGCGCCTCGGCCGCCCGGTGGTACTGGGAATTTGGCCGGGCCATCGCCGCAGCGGGTGCGGCCGGCCAGGCTCCTCCGCCGGTCTCGGTTCCCGTCGGCTTCACGACGTTCCCCGGCGAGATCTGGGCTGCCCCGCGCAGCTGGGTCGAGACGGTCTACCCCGGCCTCGCGTACTTCAACGAGGTCGACCGCGGCGGCCACTTCCCCGCCTGGGAGGAGCCGGAGCTCTTCTCCACCGAGGTGCGGGCCGCGTTCCGGCCGCTGCGGAAATCCTGAGCCCGCTCCGGTTCGCGCGTGACCCGCCTGGTCAGTGAGCCGCCGCACGCGTACGGGATCTGTCACCGTCACAGCCCGACCGCAACAACGCCGTAGGCCAGGCCACGCTTAGGCGTGTCAGCAACACCGGCCGTGAGCAGCAGTAATGCTGTCGCGGGCCTTTTTCGTCATCCCACTCCGGCGGGCGCGCTCCTATCCTGGCCCGATGGAGCTGGAGTTCAGTGGCGAGGTGTGGTTCTGGAAGGGCCCGGCGCCCTGGCACTTCGTCACCGTCCCGGACGAGGACTGCCTGGAGCTGAGCGCGGCCGCCGCGTCCGTGAGCTACGGCTGGGGGATGGTGCCGGTGACGGCCCGGATCGGGCGGACCCGGTGGACGACGTCGCTGTTCCCGAAGGACGGGCGGTACGTGGTGCCGGTGAAGGCGGGCGTCCGAGCGGCCGAGAGGCTCAACGTCGGGGACCTGGTGACGGTCCAGCTCGTGGTCGACGTGTGAGCAGGCGGCACCCCGCTTCCCGGCTGCCGGCCCTGCCCGGCACGCCCCGCAGCCCAGCGGAGTGATCGACCTGAGGTGGCTGACCAGCAGCGAGCCCGAGGGGCCTGACCTGCGGAGAAGCGGGTTGGTGGCCCTCGTCCTGTCCGCTGGCGCCAACGGGTGAGCGTATTCACGTCGCTTACTGTCGGCTAGGGGCTGGCGCTTCGGCGTCCGGTAGAGCATTCTGACGGTCGTGGATGTGTCGGCGGTCGGCGAAGCGCCGGTCGACCGATTCCTCGCCCGGCTCCGCCCGCCGGGCTGCGGCGGCCGGAGGCCGCGGGTTCCCGGGGAGGCTGAGGTCGGTCCGCGCCGTAGCACCGCTTCCGTCGCCTCTGACCGGATCTTCTGACTGGCCGGCTCTCGGGGCAAAGGTCCCACTCGCCGGAGGACGATGGGAATTGCGGCTAAAGACGGAAGACGCGTCATCTGTGCGCTGCTCCCGCCCGCAGGCGGCCCCGGCTGGCGACTTGTCGTCGACCGTCCGAACCGGCCGGTACGGACCACTCCGATGGGCCGTCCGTCCGCTTTGCGGGTCGACCCGCTTGTGGCACGATCGTGGAATCTTCACCACCGACAACCCTGCCGACAGGAGCACGCGAATGTCTGGTCGAAGGCTGGCCCGGCGGGTCGGCGTGATGCTCATGCTTGTCGCCCTCGCCGCTGGTTTCGGCAGTGGGCTGGTCGGCCACGGGCCGGTTGAGCTCCGGACCTTTGACTATGTCTGGACGGCCCCGCCGGCTCCGTAGTCTCGTCGGCGCCCGCCCGGGTCTGGGCGCACCTGTCGATGGCGACCTGACGCCGATCAGTCCACGGTCCTCGGCGCGATGACCGATGAGGAGAGTTATGGCCGACCGTCGGTCGTCATCGGCGGGGGCATCGTCCCCTCGGCGGCCCGCCGAACACGCCTGGCTGGTCACAGGACCGCTGGCCCTCGTGGCCATCGTCTTCTCCACCGCGATCGGCCTGGTCACTTCGCCGCCGCTCGGGTCATGGGGCATTGCCGCAGTTCTGCTCACCGTCATGGTGGTGGCGGGCCTACCGATGCTCAACTTCGTGATCGGCAGGCAGTCCTTCGGGGTGCGGCTCACCGAGATCCCGCTGGTCCTGGCCTTCTACTTCCTGCCGCCACTGATGGTGGTGCTGGCGTACACGTTGGCCACCCTGCTCACCCATCTGCGTTACCGGTTCGGGGTCGCCAAGCTCGCGTTCAACGTGGCCAACGCCTCGGCTGCGGCGTCCTTCGCCGCGCTGGTGCTGCTGGCCCTCCCGCCGATCCGTGGGGTGGGGCCGGGCACCTGGGGCATCCTCTTCGCCTCGGTCAGCACGTTCACGCTGGCCACCCTGTTCGGCGTGGCAGGGGTCATCACGGTCATGCACGGCTGGCAGGCCGGTGCCAAGGTGTTACGGAACGCGCCCTCGACGCTGCCGACCTCTGCGATCAACGTGGTGGTCGGTCTGGTCGTACTCATCGTGCTGGACACCACCTGGTGGTCGGCGGTCCTCATCGCCGCGCTGGCGGCCGCCGTCGCCCTGGTCTACCGCTCGTACGCCCAGTTCTTCCGGCAGCACCGGACGCTCGGCGGGATGTACGACCTGACCAAGGCGATGACCGCGGAGGGGCAGAGCGGCAACCTGGTGGACGTCCTGCTCGGCCGGATCCGGGCGCTCATGCAGGCCGAGTACGCGACCCTCTGGCTGCCCGCCCAGGGGCGGCACCCGGAGGTCATGTTGACCGCCCGGGTGGACGATTCGGGTCTGCTCGACGTGGCGCCCACTCCGGAGGTGATCCGGGAGGAGACCCGACGGCAGCAGCGGAGCCTGGCGCTCGGCGTACGACTCGGCGGGGACGAGGAGCTGCGGGCGTCGCTGCGCACCACCGGCGTCAAGGACGTCATCGCCGTACCGCTGCGCTCCGGGCAGGCCGTCATCGGCACCCTGGAGGTGGCCAACCGGCTCAGCGACGTCGGCCACTTCACCGACAGTGACATTCCCATCTTCGAGACCGTCGCGGCGCACGCCGCGGTCGCCCTGGAGAATTCCCGCCTGGTCGACCGGCTGCGCCACGACGCGTACCACGACGCGCTCACCAAGCTGCCCAACCGCCGCCGGATCAGCGGCGCGCTCGACGAGGCGGTCAAGATCCGCGCACCGGGCGAGGTGGTGGCGGTGCTGCTCTTCGACGTGGACGGCCTGCGCCAGGTCAACGAGTCCCTCGGTCACGCCGCGGGCGACAAGGTCCTCGTCGAGGTGGCCGAGCGGCTGCGCGCCTGCGCGCCCTCCTCGGCCCTGGTGGGCCGCGCCGGCGGCGACGAGTTCCTGGTCACCCTCCGGCTGGAGAACGCCGAGGCGGCGCTGGAGCTGGCCGCCCAACTGCGCGAGCAGATCCGCGACGAGATGGTCTTCGACGCCCTCACCCTCGACGTCGACACCGCGGTCGGGGTGGCCGTACACCCGGACCACGGCAGCGACGCCGCTTCGCTGCTGCAACGGGTCGACCTGGCCGCGACGGCGGCCAAGTCGGTCCCGGGCAGCGTGCAGCTGTTCAATCCAGCGTTGGAGTCGCGGTCGCTGCGCCGGCTCGGCCTCGCCGGCGATCTGCGCCGGGCGCTGGACGATGGCGCGCTGGAGGTCTACTTCCAGCCGAAGGTGACGCTGCGCGACCGGCGGTTGGTCGGGGTCGAGTGCCTGGCCCGGTGGGAACACCCGACGCACGGCACGGTGAGTCCGGAGGACTTCGTCGCGGTGGCCGAGCACACCGGCCAGCTGGGCCGGCTCACCGAGGTGGTGCTGCGGGAGGGGCTGCGGCGCAGCCGGGACTGGAGCCATACCGGCCAGCCGCTCGCCGTCGCGGTCAACCTCGCCGCACGTACGCTCACCGACCAGCACTTCCCCGACCGGGTACGCGAGCTGCTGACCGAGTACGGCGTCCCGCCGCAGCGGCTCACCTTCGAGATCCGCGAGTCCGGGGTGCTGGACGGCACCGACCGGCCGATCCCGACCCTGCGCCGGCTGCGGGACCTGGGCGTACGGCTCTCGGTGGACGATTTCGGCACCGGTGACTCCTCGCTGGCCCACCTGCGCCGGCTGCCGGTGCACGAGGTCAAGGTCGACCGCTCCTTCGTGCAGGGCATGGCGACGGATCCCGGCGACCTGGCGATCGTCAACGCCGTGGTCACGCTCTCCCAGCAGTTCGGTCTCGCCGTGGTGGCCGAGGGCGTGGAGAGCGAGCTGACCCTGGAGCTGCTCCAGGACATCGGCTGCGAGATCGGTCAGGGCTTCCTGTTCAGCCGCCCGCTGCCGTACGAGCGCCTGGAGGCCTGGTTCGGCGCCCAGGTGGATCCGGAGACGATCTCCGCGGGCGAGTCGCCGAGACTGCGGGTTGTGCCCTGATCTGTGGGAACGCGGGGCAGGGGGATCCGATTTCACCTCGGCGGCGGGGTCATGTACTGTTACCCCTGCGCGACGCCCTCCGGGTGATCGGGCAGGCCCCCTTAGCTCAGTCGGCAGAGCGTCTCCATGGTAAGGAGAAGGTCTACGGTTCGATTCCGTAAGGGGGCTCAGAGGGTCCGGCTGGACCCGCCTGCGGCGGTGTAGCTCAGATGGCAGAGCAAGCGGCTCATAATCGCTGTGTCGCCGGTTCAAGTCCGGCCACCGCTACTCTCGTCCTCCGGGCCTGGTTCCCGGCGGCCGGTGGGATGGGCGCCACTGGCGCCCACTTTGCATGTCCGCGCATCGACCGCGTAGGCTGATGCGTCGTAGTTGATACCCCAGCGAGGAAGGCACTCCGCCGTGGCGAAGGCGACCGATGTCCGGCCGAAGATCACTTTGGCGTGTGTGGAGTGCAAGGAGCGCAACTACATCACGCGCAAGAACCGTCGTAACGACCCGGACCGCATCGAGCTGAAGAAGTTCTGCCCCCGGGACGGCAAGCACACGGTCCACCGCGAGACCCGCTGACCTGCGGCCGGCACCGCCGGCCCGGTCCCTGAGCAGTTCCCGGACGCCGATCCGCACGGATGGCGCGGCATGTTCGCCGCCCCTCCCGTACGGATCGGCGTTCGTGCTTTGCGTGTAGGTTCGGCGGCATGTCCCTGGACCCGTCCTTCGTCGGCCGGACCTATCCGCCGACCGCCCCCTATCAGGTGGGCCGAGAAAAGATCCGCGAGTTCGCCGCCGCCATCGGCGCCACCGACCCGGCCCACCACGACCCGGCGGCGGCCCGGGCGCTGGGCCACCCGGACGTGGTCGCCCCGCCGACCTTCCCCTTCGTGATCACCATGGCCGCGAACCGCCAGATCGTCGAGGACCCGACGCTGGGCGTCGACTACAGCCGGGTGGTGCACGGTGACCAGCGCTTCGCGTACACCCGTCCGGTGGTGGCCGGGGACGAGCTGGTCTGCGTGAACACCATCGAAGAGGTCACCAACCGGGGCGGGCACGGCTTCCTGACCACCCGCACCGACGTGAGCACCGTCGCCGGCGAGCCCGTGGTCGCGGTCTGGTCCAAGCTCGTCGTACGCGGGGAGGCCTGAGATGGAGCTGCCGACTCAGACGTTCCGGGTCACCCGGGCGGACCTGGTCCGTTACGCGGGCGCCTCCGGCGACTTCAACCCGATCCACTGGAACGACCGGACCGCCACCAAGGTGGGCCTGCCCGGGGTGATCGCGCACGGCATGTTCACCATGGCGCTGGTCGGTCGGGCCGTCACCACCTGGGCGGGCGCACCCGACGCGGTGGTCGACTTCGGCGTCCGGTTCACCCGGCCGGTGGTGGTCCCCGACGACGACCAGGGCACCGAGATCGAGGTCAACGCGGTGGTGAAGGAGGTCACCGAGGAGGGCCTGACCAGGCTCGACGTGACCGCCACCTGCCTGGGGGAGAAGGTCCTCTCGCAGGCCCGGGCGATCGTCCGGACCACCCGCTGACCGGTGCTGGACAGGTGATGGGCGGTACCGGTTGGGAAAGTCGGGGCACTACCCGTACACTGGTCCGCCGTGGGGCAAGTGACCCCTGCCCGGCCCTCGTGGTCGAGCGGGGCGAGCGTCGCCGCACAGGGGTGTAGCTCAATTGGCAGAGCAGCGGTCTCCAAAACCGCAGGCTGCAGGTTCAAGTCCTGTCACCCCTGCGCCTCAGGCCTGACCGTTCCCGTGGGTCGCGCCGCCGACTGGCGGCGTCCGGCCCGTGGTGGTGGCATCGGCGGGGTGGTTCCGAGGCATCGGGCCCCTTCGTCTGGTCCGCCGGCCGCGGCCCGTCGCGGGACGGCTGGTCCGGCCGGCGTGACCAAACGCCGCGTACGCTCATCGGCGTACGACCGACATCCCGCGACGGAGGGCGAAGTGGCCGAGAGCAAGCGGCGCGGCGAGGACGCCGGCGACGAGGGTCTGCGCGACGAGCGCGACGAGCTCGTCGACGAGGTGGCCGCCGACGACGACGCCACCGGCGCGGACGAGCCGGTCTCCCGGGGCGGCACCGCGACCCGTTCGCGGGCCCGTGCCGGTTCGGCGGACAGCAAGCCGAAGACCCGCACCGACACCGACCGGATCGGGCTGTTCGCCCGCATCGCGCGTTTCTTCCGCGAGGTGGTCGCCGAACTGCGTAAGGTCATCTGGCCGACCCGCAAGGAGCTGCTGACCTACACGGCCGTGGTGGTGACGTTCGTCGCGGTGATGCTGACGATCGTCGGCCTTCTCGACTTCGCCTTCGCGAAGGGCGTGCTGTGGGTCTTCGGCAACCCCAGCTGACCGGCCGACTGAGCCGATAGTGACGGAAGTGAGCGAGCGTGCCTGAGTACGACGAGACCGCCGAGACCACGGACGACCAGTCCACGGTGGCGACGGCGGCGAGCGACGAGTCGGTCGAGGCCGCCAGCGAGCCGGAATTCCCGACCACTGAGCCGGCCCCGGACGAGGAGTACGACCCGGTCGCCGAGCTGCGCCAGAAGCTGCGCTACGCCCCGGGCGACTGGTACGTGGTGCACTCGTACGCCGGCTACGAGAACAAGGTCAAGACCAACCTCGAGACCCGGATCACCTCCCTCGACATGGAGGACTTCATCTACCAGGTCGAGGTGCCGACCCGGGAAGAGGTCGAGGTCAAGAACGGCAAGCGGTCGCAGGTCCAGGCCAAGGTCTTCCCGGGCTACATCCTGGTCCGGATGGAGCTGACCGCCGAGTCGTACTCCTGCGTGCGTAACACGCCGGGGGTCACCGGCTTCGTCGGTGCCACCGACCGGGCCGACCGGCCGGCGCCGCTGAGCCTCGACGAGGTGCTGAAGTGGCTGGCCCCGGCGGTCGAGGCCGTGGAGAAGAAGGCCAAGCCCGAGGTCAGGGTCCTCGACTTCGAGGTCGGCGACTCGGTCACCGTCACCGATGGCGCGTTCGCCTCGCTGCCGGCGACGATCAGTGAGATCAATGCCGACCAGCAGAAGCTCAAGGTGCTGGTGTCGATCTTCGGCCGGGAGACTCCGGTCGAGCTGAACTTCAACCAGGTCGCCAAGATCTGACGTCCGGGTCGCCGGCGGTGGGCACTCGCCCGCCGCCGGCGTACCCGTTTCCGCCCCTCCGTTGGACCTCGACGGACCTCGACGGACGGGGCGGTGCAACGCTGCGCTACCCTAGAACGTCGTCGCTGTCGCATCGCGCTGACCGTGCGCGCCCGCGGCCCGGCACCTTTCCCAGTTCCAAGCCCCAGGAAGTGACATGCCTCCGAAGAAGAAGCTCGTCAAGACGTTCACGCTTCAGCTGAAGGCGGGCCAGGCCACGCCGGCGCCGCCGGTGGGCCCCGCGCTCGGTCAGCACGGCGTGAACATCATGGAGTTCTGCAAGTCCTACAACGCGCAGACCGAGTCCCAGCGGGGCGACATCGTCCCCGCCGAGATCAGCGTGTACGAGGACCGGACCTTCACCTTCGTCCTGAAGACCCCGCCCGCCGCCCGGCTGCTGCTCAAGGCCGCCGGCGTGGAGAAGGGCTCCGGCGTCCCGCAGAAGGACAAGGTCGGCTCCGTGTCGCAGGCCCAGGTGCGTGAGATCGCCGAGAAGAAGATGGTCGACCTGAACGCCAACGACATCGACCAGGCTGCGAAGATCATCGCCGGCACCGCCCGGTCGATGGGCATCATCGTCAGCGACTGACGTCGTCTGAGCACTCACCCGATCAGTTCGTGGGAGGGCGCGCGATGACCGCGGCCCGCCAGAGACCACAGGAGTAACCAGAAATGCAGCGCAGCAAGAGCTACCGCAAGGCCGCCGACGTCATCGACCGGTCGAAGCTCTACACCCCCGCCGAGGCCGTGAAGCTGGCCAAGGAGACCACCAACGTCAAGTTCGACGCCACGGTCGAGGTCGCGATGCGCCTCGGCGTCGACCCCCGCAAGGCGGACCAGATGGTCCGCGGCACGGTCAACCTGCCGCACGGCACCGGTAAGACCGCCCGCGTGATCGTGTTCGCCGCCGGCGCGAAGGCCGAAGAGGCCGCCGCCGCCGGTGCCGACGAGGTGGGCACGGACGAGCTCGTCGCCCGGATCCAGGGCGGCTGGCTGGACTTCGACGCCGCGATCGCCACCCCCGACCAGATGGCCAAGATCGGCCGGATCGCGCGGATCCTGGGCCCGCGCGGCCTGATGCCGAACCCGAAGACGGGCACGGTGACCATGGACGTCACCAAGGCCGTTCAGGACATCAAGGGCGGCAAGATCACCTTCCGGGTGGACAAGCACTCCAACCTGCACCTGATCATCGGCAAGGCCTCGTTCTCCGAGACCCAGCTGGTGGACAACTACGCCGCCGTCCTCGACGAGGTGCTCCGCGCCAAGCCGTCGGCGGCCAAGGGCACGTACCTCAGGAAGGTCGTCCTCACCACCACCATGGGCCCGGGCGTTCCGGTCGACCCGAAGCTGGTGAAGAACCTGCACGAGGCCCCGGCCGAGGGCTGAGCACGACTCCCACGCAGGGGCCCCGCCACGACTCGTGGCGGGGCCCCTGCCGTTCGTCCGGCTGTGGCAGGCTCGCGGCATGCTGCTGGAGGACGTCTGGCTCCGGTACCACCGGCGCGGCCCGTGGGTGCTGAGGGCGGCGCAGGCCCGGATCGAGCCCGGTGAGGTGGCGGTCGTGCTCGGCCGCAACGGCGTGGGCAAGTCCACCCTGCTCCAGCTCGCGGCCGGGGTGCTCCGGCCCGGCCGGGGCCGGGTCGTCGACCGGCCCCGCCACGTGGGCTGGGTGCCGGAGCGGTTCCCCGCCGACCAGCCCTTCACCGTGGCGGCCTACCTCACCGCGATGGGCCGGGTCGCCGGGCTGTCCCGCTCCGGGGCGGCGCGGGAGGCCGACCGGTGGACCGAGCGGCTGGGCCTGACCCGGTTCCGGGGCGTGAAGCTGCCCGAGCTGTCCAAGGGCACCGCGCAGAAGGTCGGACTGGCCCAGGCGATGCTCCGTCGACCCGGTCTGCTGGTGCTCGACGAGCCCTGGGAGGGCCTGGACTCCGCCGCCCGCGAGCTGGTCCCCGCCCTCGTCGACGAGGTGTCGGCGGCCGGCGGGGCGGTACTGGTCAGCGACCACCGGGGGGAGACCGTCCGGTTGCCGGGCGCCCGCCGCTGGACCGTCGCGGACGGCGTGGTGACCGAGGAGACGTCCGCCGGGGCGGAGCCGATGGCCGTGGTCGAGGTCGCCGTGCCGGCCGCGCGGGTGGCCGGCGCCGTCGCCCGGTTGCGCGCCGAGGGCCACCACGTCCTGCGGGTACGCCCCGACGCCGCCCCGCCGGCCGCCGGGTCACCCGAGCCGGCGGCGGGGGAGGTTGTCGGAGCGGACGGCCCGGCGCGGGAGGTGTCCCGGTGAGCGCGCTGGTGCGGCTGCGGCTGGCCGGCTTCCTGCGTACCGGGCGGGCGCTGGCGCCGCTGCTGGCCGGCCTGCTCGCCCTCGGCGTCCTGTACGGCGGCGGCCGGGCCCAGCCGGCGGAGGCGTACGGCGTCTCCGCGGTGGTGCTCTTCCCGGTGCTGGCCTGGCAGACCAGGATCCTGCTCGACGTGGAGCCGGATGTGCAGCGCCGGTTGGCCCTGGTCGTGGTCGGCCCGGCCCGGGAGCGCGCGGCCGGCCTGCTGGCGGCGACGGTGGCCGCGCTCGGCACCGTGGCCGTCGCGATGATCTTCCCCTGGCTGGTCGGCGGGGTGACCGGCCCGGCGGGCCCGGGGGACCGGTCGCTGGTGGTGGGCCTCGCCCTCGGGCTCTGGGCCCACCTGCTGGCCCTGCCGGCGGCGGTGGCACTCGGCGCCCTGGCCAGCCGGGCGGTCACCGGCAGCGCGGGCTACGGCGTGGCCGTGCTGGCCCTGGGCGCGGTCGGCGCCCTGGTCCTCGGTCTGAGCGGCTCGGTGGCGCCCTGGCTGGCGCCGCCGGTGATGGCGACCGCCCGGGCGTTGACCGGCCCGCTGGCCGTCTCGACGGCGCTGCTGCTCACCGCCGGCGCGCTGGCCTGGGCGGCGGTGGCCCTGGCCGGCTACGTCTGGCGGCGCCGGGTCCGCCCCTGAAGCGGGCCGGCCCGCCGCGGGAGGTGCCGCGGCCGGAGTGACCGGGCGCACGTGGGGGGCGATTTGGTGCTCACCGTCGCGTGCCGTAACCTGGTGACGAAGTTCCACCCAGAGACCGCTGGTCACCGTGCTCCGGCACGGTCGAAGGTCCCGCGATGACGGGCGACCCGCGCAGGGCGGTAAGCGAAATCGGCTCTTCCCGTGGTCCGCTGACCATGGTGATAGTGCCGGCCCTCGCCCCGTGCGCCCTGCGCCGGGGCTTTTCTCGTTGTCGTGATCCTCCGCCGCCGTCCCAGGCCTCCCGGCCTGCCGACGGCGACCAGCCTCGAGCAACGAGAGAGGAGGGACATGGCGGACAAGCCGATCCGGGCCGACAAGGCCACGGCCGTCGCTGAGCTGACCGAGAGCTTCCGTAACGCGGGCGCTGCGGTGCTGACCGAGTACCGTGGTCTGACGGTTTCCCAGCTCACCCAGCTGCGGCGCTCGCTCGGCAAGGAGACCACCTACACGGTCGCGAAGAACACGCTGGCCAAGCGTGCCGCGACCGAGGCGGGCATCTCCGGCCTCGACGAGCTGTTCACCGGTCCTACCGCGCTGACTTTCGTTTCGGGCGACGTCGTCGAGGCGGCGAAGGGGCTTCGCGACTTCGCGAAGGCCAACCCGAAGCTCGTCATCAAGGGCGGTGTCTTCGAGGGCAAGGCCATTTCCGCGGCCGAGGTCACGAAGCTCGCCGACCTGGAGTCCCGTGAGGTGCTGCTGGCCAAGCTGGCCGGCGCGATGAAGGGCAACCTGAGCAAGGCCGCGGCCCTGTTCCAGGCTCCGCTCTCCAAGACCGCCCGTCTGGCGGCCGCCCTGCAGGACAAGCGCGAGAAGGAGGGCGCCGAGGCGGCCTGAGGCCTCCCGGCGCACCCAGTTCTTACCTAACAGATTCAGGAAAGGACGCCAGACATGGCGAAGCTCAGCACCGACGAGCTGCTCGACGCGTTCAAGGAGATGACGCTGATCGAGCTCTCCGAGTTCGTGAAGCAGTTCGAGGAGACCTTCGAGGTCACCGCCGCCGCTCCGGTCGCGGTCGCCGCTGCCGGTGGCGCTGCTGCCCCGGCCGAGGCCGAGCCGGAGAAGGACGAGTTCGACGTCGTCCTCGAGGGTGACGGTGGCAAGAAGATCCAGGTCATCAAGGTCGTGCGTGAGCTGACCGGCCTGGGCCTCAAGGAGGCCAAGGACGCGGTCGAGTCCGCGCCGAAGGCCATCCTGGAGAAGGTCAACAAGGAGACCGCCGAGAAGGCCAAGGCCAAGCTCGAGGGCGAGGGCGCCAAGGTCACCCTCAAGTAATTGAGGTACGACCAGGCGCGCGTCCGGCTCACGTGAGCCGGGGCACACCGCATCGCGGCGGGCGGTGATCCGGGAACGGATCACCGCCCGCTGTGGTTGGTGGCTACCGGTGGCAGCGGCGTGAGCAGGACGTCCGGCACCCGGCGTACGGCACCACGGCGGTGCCCGACGGTGGTCCCGGAGCGGGAAAGAGGGCGGCGACCCGACACGGGCCCTTGACGCGGCACCGGACTCCCAGGCACGCTGACACCAGCAAGACCTTCCGCGCTTGCGACGGCCACCACTTGGGTAATGGCAGCGGCAGCACCACCCGCCGCGACACCCGAGCGGCCCGCAGGAACGCCGCGTTCCGAGCGGCCCGGCAGACCCGGTTTCCCGGGTCCCGAGGCACGTTCCGCGACGACCTGCGGGGTGGGCTGGACAGCGGTTAGCCTCTCGGCTACACTGCTAGTTTGCGCTGCCTTCCGACTTGACCCCTGCTCGGAAATGTCCGTTTACGGATATTTCTGGTGGGGTCATTGGAGTGCACGCGTACCAGCCGTTCTGCAGCACCGGTCCTCGGAAGGACGCATCTTGGCAGCTTCCCGCCCTGCGAAGACCAGTCGTACGTCGAGCGCTTTCGCTCCCCGCCGAGTTTCTTTCGGCAGGATCACCGAACACCTCGAGGTCCCCAACCTCCTCGCCATTCAGAACGAGTCCTTCGACTGGCTCGTCGGCAACGAGGCTTGGCAGGGCCGGTCGGCGGACGACCCGCACGCACGATCGGGTCTCGCGGAGATCCTCGACGAGATCAGTCCCATTGAGGACTTCTCCGGCACCATGTCGCTCTCCTTCTCGGCTCCGCGCTTCGACGAGGTCAAGGCCTCGATCGAGGAGTGCAAGGAGAAGGACCTGACCTACTGCGCGCCGCTGTTCGTGACCGCGGAGTTCACCAACAACACCACTGGCGAGATCAAGAGCCAGACGGTGTTCATGGGTGACTTCCCGATGATGACGCCGAAGGGCACCTTCATCATCAACGGCACCGAGCGCGTCGTGGTCAGCCAGCTCGTCCGGTCCCCGGGCGTCTACTTCGACAAGCAGCCGGACAAGACCTCCGACCGCGACCTCTCCAGCGTCAAGGTCATCCCGAGCCGGGGTGCCTGGCTGGAGTTCGACATCGACAAGCGCGACACGGTCGGCGTTCGCATCGACCGCAAGCGTCGGCAGGCCGTCACGGTCCTGCTCAAGGCCATCGGATGGTCGGCCGAGCAGATCCGTGAGCGGTTCGGCTGGTCCGAGCTGATGATGACCACGCTCGAGAAGGACCACATCGCCGGCCAGGACGAGGCGCTGCTCGACATCTACCGGAAGCTCCGCCCTGGCGAGCCGCCGACCCGTGAGAACGCCCAGACCCTGCTCGACAACCTCTTCTTCAACCCGAAGCGGTACGACGTCGCCAAGGTCGGTCGTTACAAGTTCAACAAGAAGCTCGAAGTGGGCGTGCCGATCACCACCGGCACGCTGACCGAGGACGACATCGTCGCCACCGTGGAGTACCTCTGCCGGCTGCACGCCGGTGAGGACGGCTACGAGGCCGACGACATCGACCACTTCGGCAACCGGCGCCTGCGTACGGTCGGCGAGCTGATCCAGAACCAGGTCCGGGTCGGCCTGTCCCGGATGGAGCGGGTCGTCCGCGAGCGGATGACCACGCAGGACGTCGAGGCGATCACGCCGCAGACCCTGATCAACATCCGCCCGGTGGTGGCGGCGATCAAGGAGTTCTTCGGTACGTCGCAGCTGTCCCAGTTCATGGACCAGACCAACCCGCTGGCGGGCCTGACCCACCGGCGCCGGCTGAGCGCGCTCGGCCCGGGTGGTCTGTCCCGGGAGCGGGCCGGCTTCGAGGTCCGTGACGTGCACCCGTCCCACTACGGCCGGATGTGCCCGATCGAGACGCCGGAAGGCCCGAACATCGGCCTGATCGGTGCGCTCTCCACCTTCGCCCGGGTCAACCCGTTCGGCTTCATCGAGACGCCGTACCGGAAGGTCGTCGAGGGTCGGGTCACCGACCAGATCGACTACCTGACCGCCGACGAGGAGGACCGGTACGTCAAGGCGCAGGCCAACGCGCCGCTCAAGGCCGACGGCACCTTCGCCGAGGACCGGGTCCTGTGCCGCCGTAAGGGCGGCGAGACCGAGGACGTCGTTCCCGGCGCCGTCGACTACATGGACGTCTCGCCGCGGCAGATGACCTCGGTCGCGACCGCGATGATCCCGTTCCTCGAGCACGACGACGCCAACCGGGCCCTGATGGGCGCGAACATGCAGCGTCAGGCGGTGCCGCTGGTCAAGGCCGAGTCGCCGCTGGTCGGTACGGGCATGGAGTACCGGGCCGCCGTCGACGCCGGTGACGTCGTCGTCGCCGAGGTCGGTGGTGTGATCGAGGACCTCTGCGCCGACTACATCACCATCCACCAGGACGACGGCCACCGCCGGACGTACCTGCTGCACAAGTTCCGCCGCTCCAACGCCGGCTCCTGCGTCAACCAGAAGCCGGTCGTCTTCGAGGGCGACCGCGTCGAGGCCGGCCAGGTCATCGCCGACGGTCCGTGCACCGACGAGGGCGAGATGGCGCTCGGGCGCAACCTGCTGGTGGCGTTCATGTGCTGGGAGGGCCACAACTACGAGGACGCGATCATCCTGTCGCAGCGCCTCGTGCAGCAGGACGTGCTCACCTCGATCCACATCGAGGAGCACGAGGTCGACGCCCGGGACACCAAGCTCGGCCCGGAGGAGATCACCCGCGACATCCCGAACGTCAGCGAGGAAATGCTCGCGGACCTCGACGAGCGCGGCATCATCCGGATCGGCGCCGAGGTCGTCCCCGGCGACATCCTGGTCGGCAAGGTCACGCCCAAGGGCGAGACCGAGCTGACCCCGGAGGAGCGGCTGCTCCGCGCGATCTTCGGTGAGAAGGCGCGCGAGGTCCGGGACACCTCGCTGAAGGTGCCGCACGGCGAGACCGGCACGGTCATCGGTGTGCGTACCTTCTCCCGCGAGGACGGCGACGAGCTGCCGCCGGGCGTCAACGAGCTGGTGCGGGTCTACGTCGCCCAGAAGCGGAAGATCCAGGACGGCGACAAGCTCGCCGGCCGGCACGGCAACAAGGGCGTCATCTCCAAGATCCTGCCGGTCGAGGACATGCCGTTCCTGGAGGACGGCACGCCCGTCGACATCGTGCTCAACCCGCTGGGTGTGCCTTCCCGGATGAACATCGGCCAGGTGCTCGAAACCCACCTCGGCTGGGTCGCCAAGACCGGCTGGAGCGTGGAGGGCGACGACGCGGGGTGGAAGAAGGCGCTGCGCTCGATCGACGCCCACGAGTCCGAGCCGGACACCAACGTGGCCACGCCGGTCTTCGACGGTGCCCGCGAGGAGGAGATTTCCGGTCTGCTCGCGTCGACCCTGCCCAACCGGGACGGCAAGCAGCTGATCGGGTCCTCCGGCAAGGCGCAGCTGTTCGACGGTCGTTCCGGCGAGCCGCTGCCGGACCCGATCGCGGTCGGCTACATCTACATCCTGAAGCTCAACCACCTGGTCGACGACAAGATCCACGCCCGGTCGACCGGCCCGTACTCGATGATCACGCAGCAGCCGCTGGGTGGTAAGGCGCAGTTCGGTGGTCAGCGCTTCGGTGAGATGGAGTGCTGGGCCATGCAGGCGTACGGCGCCGCCTACGCCCTGCAGGAGCTGCTGACCATCAAGTCCGACGACGTCCTGGGCCGGGTCAAGGTCTACGAGGCGATCGTCAAGGGCGAGAACATCCCCGAGCCGGGCATCCCGGAGTCGTTCAAGGTGCTGCTCAAGGAGCTGCAGTCGCTGTGCCTCAACGTCGAGGTGCTCTCCAGCGACGGCGTGGCCCTGGAGATGCGCGAGACCGACGACGAGGTGTTCCGGGCCGCGGAGGAGCTGGGCATCGACCTGTCCCGGCGCGAGCCGAGCTCGGTCGAAGAGGTCTGAGGTGAGCGGTCGGGAGCCGGCTCGCCGGCTCCCGACCCCACCCACTAGCTAGCAGTACAGACGACGACATAGGGGACATAGTGCTCGACGTCAACTTCTTCGACGAGTTGCGCATCGGCCTCGCCACCGCCGACGACATCCGTCAGTGGTCGCACGGTGAGGTCAAGAAGCCTGAGACGATCAACTACCGCACCCTGAAGCCGGAAAAGGACGGGCTCTTCTGCGAGAAGATCTTCGGTCCGCAGCGGGACTGGGAGTGCTACTGCGGTAAGTACAAGCGGGTCCGCTTCAAGGGCATCATCTGCGAGCGCTGCGGCGTCGAGGTGACCCGTTCCAAGGTCCGTCGTGAGCGGATGGGGCACATCGAGCTCGCCGCTCCGGTGACCCACATCTGGTACTTCAAGGGCGTGCCGAGCCGGCTGGGCTACCTGCTGGACCTCGCCCCCAAGGACCTCGAAAAGATCATCTACTTCGCCTCGTACGTCGTGACGAGCGTGGACGCCGAGTCGCGTCACCGTGACCTCTCGACCATCGAGAACGAGATCCTGGCCGAGAAGCGGCAGTCCGAGAACAGCCGCGACTCGGAGATCGAGAAGCGGGCCGCCAAGCTCGAGGCCGACCTGGCCGAGCTGGAGGCCGAGGGTGCCAAGGCGGACGTCCGGCGCAAGGTCAAGGAGGGCGGAGAGCGCGAGATGCGCCAGATCCGCGACCGGGCCCAGCGCGAGATCGACCGCCTCGACGAGGTGCTGGACACCTTCCGCAAGCTGGAGCCGAAGCAGCTGGTCACCGACGAGCTGCTCTACCGCGAGCTGCGCGACCGGTTCGGCGAGTACTTCACCGGCGGCATGGGCGCCGAGGCCATCAAGGCGCTGGTCCAGAACATGGACCTCGACGCCGAGGCCGAGAGCCTGCGCGAGACCATCCGCTCCGGCAAGGGCCAGCGGAAGATCCGGGCGCTCAAGCGGCTCAAGGTCGTCGCGGCGTTCCTGAACACCCGCAACTCGCCGCTCGGCATGGTGCTGGACTGCGTCCCGGTCATCCCGCCGGACCTGCGCCCGATGGTGCAGCTCGACGGTGGCCGCTTCGCGACCTCCGACCTGAACGACCTGTACCGCCGTGTGATCAACCGGAACAACCGCCTCAAGCGGCTGATCGACCTCGGCGCGCCCGAGATCATCGTCAACAACGAGAAGCGGATGCTCCAGGAGGCCGTCGACGCGCTGTTCGACAACGGCCGTCGCGGCCGGCCGGTCACCGGTCCGGGTAACCGCCCGCTCAAGTCGCTGTCCGACATGCTCAAGGGCAAGCAGGGCCGGTTCCGCCAGAACCTGCTCGGCAAGCGCGTCGACTACTCCGGCCGTTCGGTCATCGTGGTCGGCCCGAAGCTGAAGCTGCACCAGTGCGGCCTGCCCAAGCAGATGGCGCTGGAGCTGTTCAAGCCGTTCGTGATGAAGCGGCTGGTGGACCTCAACCACGCCCAGAACATCAAGTCCGCCAAGCGGATGGTCGAGCGGCAGCGGCCGGTCGTGTGGGACGTGCTGGAAGAGGTCATCGGCGAGCACCCGGTGCTGCTGAACCGCGCGCCGACCCTGCACCGCCTGGGCATCCAGGCCTTCGAGCCGCAGCTGGTCGAGGGCAAGGCGATCCAGATCCACCCGCTCGTCTGCACCGCGTTCAACGCGGACTTCGACGGTGACCAGATGGCGGTGCACGTGCCGCTGTCCGCCGAGGCCCAGGCCGAGGCGCGGATCCTGATGCTGTCGTCGAACAACATCCTCAAGCCGGCCGACGGCAAGCCGGTCACCATGCCCACCCAGGACATGGTCATCGGTCTCTACCACCTCACCCACCTCACCCCGGGTGGCAAGGGCGAGGGCCGGGCGTTCAGCTCGGACGCCGAGGCGCGGATGGCGTTCGACAGCGGCGAGCTGCACCTGCAGACCCCGGTCAAGATCCGGCTGCGTGGCGTGGTCGGTGTCGACAACGGCGCCGGCGCCGAGCCGTGGGTCGCGCCCGAGGGCTGGGCCGAGGGCGAGCCGCTGACCGTGGAGACCACGCTGGGCCGGGTCCTGTTCAACGAGACGCTGCCGCAGGGCTACCGCTTCGTGAACTACGAGATCCGCAAGGGCCAGCTCTCCGCGATCGTCAACGACCTCGCCGAGCGCTTCCCGAAGGTGGCTCTCGCGGCCACCCTGGACGGGCTCAAGGAGGCCGGTTTCCACTGGGCCACCTGGTCCGGCGTCACCATCGGCATGGAGGACGTCATCGCGCCGCCGCGCAAGCGGGAGATCCTGGCGCGGTACGAGAAGGACGCCGACCAGATCGACAAGCAGTACCAGCGTGGTCTGATGACCGCCGAGGAGCGTCGCGGCGAGCTCATCGAGATCTGGACCAAGGCGACCAACGAGGTCGCCAAGGAGATGGACACCGCGCTGCCGCAGGAGAACCCGCTGTGGAAGATGATCAACTCGGGTGCCCGCGGTAACCTGCTCCAGCTCCGGCAGATCGCGGCGATCCGTGGTCTGGTGGCCAACCCGAAGGGCGAGATCATCCCGCGGCCGATCAAGGCCAGCTACCGGGAGGGTCTGTCCGTGCTGGAGTACTTCATCTCCACGCACGGTGCCCGTAAGGGTCTCGCCGACACCGCGCTGCGGACCGCCGACTCGGGTTACCTGACCCGTCGTCTGGTGGACGTCTCGCAGGACGTGATCATCCGCGAGGAGGACTGCGGCACCGACCGGGCGATCCCGATGCAGATCGGCGAGCGGCTGGACAGCAAGCTGGTCGTGCACACGCACGCGGAGACCAGCGTGCACGCCCGGACCCTGGCCGACGACATCAAGGGGCCGGACGGCACCGTGGTGGCGCAGCGCGGCCAGGACCTCAACTCGATCCTGGTCGACAAGATCGTCGCCGCCGGGGTGGAGACGGTCCGGGTGCGCAGCGTGCTCACCTGCGAGTCGAAGCTGGGCGTCTGCGCGGCCTGCTACGGCCGTTCACTGCCGACCGGCAAGTCGGTCGACATCGGCGAGGCGGTCGGCATCATCGCCGCCCAGTCGATCGGTGAGCCGGGTACGCAGCTGACGATGCGTACCTTCCACACCGGTGGTGTCGCGGGTGAGGACATCACCCAGGGTCTGCCCCGTGTCCAGGAGATCTTCGAGGCCCGGATCCCGAAGGGCAAGGCGCCCATCGCCGACACCCCGGGCCGGGTCCGGATCGAGGACGGCGAGCGGTCCCGGAAGATCATCGTGGTGCCGGACGACGGCAGCGACGAGATCGTCTACGACAAGATCTCCAAGCGGGTCAAGCTGCGGACCCACGACGGGGACCACGTCGAGGTCGGCGAGAAGCTCACCGAGGGCACCATCGACCCGCACGAGCTGCTCCGCATCCTCGGCCCGCGCGCGGTCCAGGTCCACCTGACCCAGGAGGTCCAGGAGGTCTACCGCTCGCAGGGTGTGCTCATCCACGACAAGCACATCGAGATCATCATCCGCCAGATGCTCAAGCGGGTGACGGTCATCGACTCCGGCTCGACCGAGTTCCTGCCGGGCGTGCTGGTCGACCGGGCGCTGTTCGAGTCGGAGAACCGCCGGCTCGTCGGCGAGGGTGGCGAGCCCGCCGCCGGTCGCCCGGTGCTGATGGGTATCACCAAGGCCTCGCTGGCCACCGACTCCTGGCTCTCGGCGGCCTCCTTCCAGGAGACCACCCGGGTGCTGACCGACGCGGCGATCAACTCGCGCAGCGACTCGCTCGTCGGCCTCAAGGAGAACGTGATCATCGGTAAGCTCATCCCGGCCGGTACGGGCATCAGCAAGTACCGCAACGTCCGGGTCGAGCCGACCGAGGAGGCGAAGGCCAAGGTCTACTCGATGACCGGCTACCCGGAGACCGACTACGGCTTCGGGCCGGCCAGCGGGCAGGCTGTGCCGCTGGACGACTTCGACTTCGGGTCGTACCGCTAAGCAGTGACCGACGAGGCCCCCGGCGTGACCGCCGGGGGCCTCGTCGTGTTCCGGGGTGGGTCGGCCCTCGGGGCCGAGGTGGCCGGTCCCGGGGTGCGCCGGCGGGCATGATGGGGGTATGACGACCGCTCCCGGGCAGCTGCCCGTGGCGCACCAGCCGCCACGCCACCCGCTCGACCCCGACCCGGCGCCCGCGACGAAGGCCCGCGCCGTCTTCGCGCTGGGCCTGATCGGGGCGCTGACCGGGCTGTTCATCGGTGGGGTGGTGCCCGCGACGGTGGCGCTCCAGCTCGCCCGGCAGGCCCGGCGGGAGGCGTACGCCTCCGGCGGGTATCTCACCGGCGCGGCCTGGCTGCGGCAGGGGGAGCGGCTGGCCTGGGCGGGCCTGGTGCTGGTCGCGGTCGCCGTGGTGACGCTGGTGGTGATCGGCGTGGTCCGGCTGGCCGACGCCCCGTTCGGGCAGGACTACGCCCCGAACGTGGACTGAGCGCCGGTGATCGTGCGGGCCCTGCGGGGCGGTGCGCGCCGGCGGTAGCCTGGCCGGTGTCCGTCGCGCGGCGAGGGATCTGGCTTGTCGACAGGAGGACCACGTGACGGAACCGGCGCCGCCGTCGGGAGCCGACCCGGGCGGCCAGCCCGCCGGGCCCCCGGAGACGGGTGCGCCCGGGTCCGCCAATGCGGCCCCGCCCGCGACCGCCGCACCCGAGGTGTCGCCCTGGTCGGCGCCGGGAGCCGCCGCAGGCGACCGGTCGAACCCGGCCGCCGGCACGCCGCCGGAGGCCACCCCCATCGGGTACGCGTCGCCGCCGGCGCCGGCGTACCCCGGGCAGTTGTCGCCGGGTCAGCCCTTCGGTGGTCACCCCGGGCAGTTCTCGCCGGCGCAGCCGGGTCAGGTGTCCGGTGGTCACCCCGGGCAGTTCTCGCCGGGGCAGCCGGGCCAGGTGTCCGGGCCGTACCCGGGGCCGTCTCCGCTTCCTGCGGGGGCGTACCTCGGTGGGACGCCGGGCGGTGGGTGGCCGGCCGGTCCGGGGTGGTTGCCCCCGCCGCCGCGCGAGGCACCCAAACCGCCCAAGCGGGTCGATCCGGTACCGGGCACCCCTTTCGGGGTGGTTCACCTCGACGTGCCGGCGGTGACCTCCGGTCCGGCGGTGGGTTCGCTGGTGGCCGGGGTGGTGTCGATCCTGGTGTCGGTGCTGGTGGTCTGCTTCGGTGTCGTGGCGGCGCGGTACGGCGGGGCCTGGGCGGCCGGCGCGTTCACCGTGCCGGGCGTGCTGGCCGGGGCCGCCGCGATCGTGGCCGGGCTGCTGGCCCGGCGGCAGATCGGGCGGGCGGCGCCGCCGCCAGCGGTCCGGTTCACCGGGCGGGGGCTGGCCACGGCGGGGATCAGCTGCGGGGCGACCGGTCTGCTGCTCTGCCTGGCGGGCCTGGGGCTGGCGTTGCTGCTGCAGTTCGGGTGACGGCGGTCGCGGCGGGGGCGACGGGCCGCTTCCGCGGGCAGCCGGTACACTTGGAGCCGTAGGTGCCCACCACGGGCGAGCAGGCGCCACGGGGCGGGCGACCGGCGGGGTTTGAGATCCGCCGGACCATTCCGTTTTGACCTGCGAGGCTGTGGTAGGTACTCTTTCCCCTTGTGCCCGGGCCCGCCCGGGCAACTCGTGCGTGCGCGGGTCCCGGTTCATCCGGTGATCGAGCGGCCGTACGACACAGTCCAAGACCCGGCGCACGGTCCACCGCGTGCCGGCGAACAGAACCCGGTGCGGAGCGCGAGCGACGGCACCGGGACCGTGATTTGGGCGACACGCCCGACCGCGGGTGCCGGGACCTCCGTGAGGTGGCCCTGGTCGGAATGTAGGAGAGCCGTCCATCAGGTCGGCTAACGAGCAGACGGCGCGGCCGCGTGAGCGGCCGAAGGGAGCGGAGAAACCCGGTGCCCACCATCCAGCAGCTGGTCCGAAAGGGCCGCCAGGCCAAGACGACCAAGACCAAGACCCCGGCGCTGAAGGGCAGCCCTCAGCGGCGCGGTGTGTGCACCCGCGTGTACACCACCACCCCCAAGAAGCCGAACTCGGCGCTCCGCAAGGTCGCTCGTGTCAAGCTCAGCAGCCAGATCGAGGTGACCGCCTACATCCCGGGCGTCGGTCACAACCTGCAGGAGCACTCGATCGTGCTCGTCCGCGGCGGCCGGGTGAAGGACCTCCCCGGCGTGCGTTACAAGATCGTCCGCGGTTCGCTGGACACCCAGGGTGTCCGCAACCGCAAGCAGGCGCGCAGCCGGTACGGCGCGAAGAAGGAGAAGAGCTGACATGCCGCGTAAGGGACCCGCTCCGCGGAAGCCGCTGGTCGCTGACCCGGTGTACAACTCGCCGTTGGTCACCCAGCTGGTGAACAAGATCCTGCTGCGCGGCAAGCGTCAGCTCGCCGAGCGCATCGTGTACGCCGCCCTGGAGGGCTGCCGCGAGAAGAGCGGCACCGACCCGGTCGTCACGCTCAAGCGCGCGATGGACAACGTCAAGCCGACCCTCGAGGTCCGCAGCCGCCGTGTCGGTGGCGCGACCTACCAGGTGCCGGTCGAGGTCCGTCCGGCCCGCGCGACCACTCTCGGTCTGCGCTGGCTGGTGACCTACTCCAAGGCCCGTCGTGAGAAGACCATGGTCGAGCGGCTGATGAACGAGCTGCTGGACGCGAGCAACGGTCTGGGTGCCGCCGTCAAGCGGCGCGAGGACACGCACAAGATGGCCGAGTCCAACAAGGCCTTCGCGCACTACCGCTGGTAACACCCTGGTTCCGGCGCCGGACCGGCGCCGGAACCGCCACCAGTTGAGTCGAGACGACGATAAGTAGGGATTGAAGTGGCCGCCGCAGACGCGCTCGCCAACGTACGCAACATCGGCATCATGGCGCACATCGATGCCGGTAAGACCACGACCACCGAGCGGATCCTGTTCTACACCGGTATCACGTACAAGATCGGTGAGGTCCACGAGGGCGCTGCCGTCATGGACTGGATGGAGCAGGAGCAGGAGCGTGGTATCACCATCACCTCCGCTGCCACCAAGTGTGAGTGGAAGGGCCACACGATCCAGATCATCGACACGCCCGGTCACGTCGACTTCACGGTCGAGGTCGAGCGGTCGCTGCGGGTGCTGGACGGTGCGGTCGCGGTCTACGACGGTGTCGCCGGCGTGGAGCCGCAGACGGAGAACGTCTGGCGTCAGGCCGACAAGTACCACGTCCCCCGGATGTGCTTCGTCAACAAGCTCGACCGGACCGGTGCCGACTTCTTCCGCTGCGTGCAGATGATGATCGACCGGCTCAACGCCACCCCGCTGGTGCTCCAGATCCCGATCGGCCTCGAGGGCGACCACATCGGCGTCGTCGACCTGATCGGCATGCGCGCCCTCACCTGGCGCGGGGAGACCCAGAAGGGTGAGGACTACGCCATCGAGGAGATCCCGGCCGAGCTGGCCGACTCCGCGGCGGAGTGGCGCGAGAAGCTGATGGAGACCCTGGCCGACGTCGACGACTCGGTGATGGAGAAGTACCTGGAGGGCGAGGAGATCTCCGTCGAGGAGATCAAGGCCGCCATCCGTCGGGCCACCATCGCCAGCAAGGCCAACCCGGTGCTCTGCGGCTCGGCGTTCAAGAACAAGGGCGTGCAGCCCATGCTCGACGCCGTCGTCGACTTCCTGCCGTCGCCGCTGGACGTTCCGGCGATCGAGGGTACGGCCACCGACGGCGAGACCCCGATGCAGCGGAAGCCGTCCAAGTCGGAGCCCTTCTCCGGCCTGGCCTTCAAGATCCAGACCGACAAGCACCTCGGCAAGCTCACCTACGTCCGGGTCTACTCCGGCGTGGTCGAGACCGGTACCCAGGTGGTCAACTCCACGAAGGACCGCAAGGAGCGGATCGGCAAGATCTACCAGATGCACGCCAACAAGCGGGAAGAGCGCAGCTCGGCCCAGGCTGGCGACATCATCGCGGTGCAGGGTCTCAAGCAGACCACCACCGGTGACACCCTCTGCGACCCGGCGAACCCGGTCATCCTGGAGTCGATGACCTTCCCGGAGCCGGTCATCGAGGTCGCGATCGAGCCGAAGACCAAGGCCGACCAGGAGAAGCTCAGCACCGCCATCCAGCGGCTGGCCGAGGAGGACCCGACCTTCCGCGTCAAGCTGGACGAGGAGACCGGTCAGACGGTCATCTCCGGCATGGGCGAGCTGCACCTGGACATCCTGGTGGACCGGATGCGCCGCGAGTTCAACGTCGAGGCGAACATCGGCAAGCCGCAGGTGGCCTACCGCGAGACGATCCGCCGCAAGGTGGAGAAGATCGAGTACACCCACAAGAAGCAGACCGGTGGTTCCGGCCAGTACGCCCGCGTGATCGTGAGCGTCGAGCCGCTGCCGCTGGACAACGACTCGCCGACCTACGAGTTCGCCAACGCCGTCACCGGTGGCCGCATCCCCCGGGAGTTCATCCCCTCGGTGGACGCGGGTGCCCAGGACGCGATGCAGTACGGCATCCTCGCCGGCTTCCCGCTGGTGGGTGTCAAGCTGACGCTGCTGGACGGTCAGTACCACGAGGTCGACTCGTCGGAAATGGCATTCAAGATCGCCGGCTCGATGGTGATGAAGGAGGCGGCCCGCAAGGCCGACCCCGCGCTCCTCGAGCCGATGATGGCCGTTGAAGTCACCACTCCTGAGGAGAACATGGGTGACGTCATCGGCGACCTCAACTCCCGGCGCGGCATCATCCAGGCGATGGAGGAGCGCAGCGGCGCCCGTATCGTCCGGGCCCTGGTGCCGCTGTCGGAGATGTTCGGCTACGTCGGCGACCTGCGGTCGAAGACCCAGGGCCGGGCTAGCTACAGCATGCAGTTCGACTCCTACGCCGAGGTTCCGCAGAGCGTGGCGAAGGAGATCATCGCCAAGGCGACTGGTGAGTGACGCTCACCTGAGTTGATCCGATGGTTCGAGGCTGGTCGCGGGAGGGCACTCCCCGCCCGTGGCCACCTCGATCGGGTTGTGTGAGACCGGGCCTGTAGGCTTCATCGCCGCAGAACCCACCAAAGCTCTCCGGCCGTCAGGCCGGAAAGGCTGTCGACAGAGTCCTAAGCGCCAATCGGCGCGCCGGGGCGAACGAACCAAGAAGTCCACAGGAGGACACCAGTGGCGAAGGCGAAGTTCGAGCGGACTAAGCCGCACGTCAACATCGGCACCATTGGTCACATCGACCACGGTAAGACGACGCTGACGGCGGCCATCACCAAGGTCCTGCACGACCAGTTCCCGGACCTGAACCCGTACACGCCGTTCGACCAGATCGACAAGGCGCCGGAGGAGAAGGCCCGCGGCATCACGATCTCGATCGCGCACGTCGAGTACCAGACCGAGGCGCGTCACTACGCGCACGTCGACTGCCCCGGTCACGCCGACTACATCAAGAACATGATCACCGGTGCCGCGCAGATGGACGGCGCGATCCTGGTGGTGGCGGCGACCGACGGCCCGATGCCGCAGACCCGCGAGCACGTGCTGCTGGCCCGTCAGGTCGGTGTGCCGTACATCGTCGTGGCGCTCAACAAGAGCGACATGGTCGACGACGAGGAGCTCCTGGAGCTCGTCGAGCTCGAGGTCCGTGAGCTGCTCTCCTCGCAGGAGTACCCGGGTGACGACCTGCCGGTCGTCCGGGTCTCGGCGCTGAAGGCCCTCGAGGGCGACCCGGAGTGGACCGGTCGCCTGATGGACCTGATGAACGCCGTCGACACCGCGATCCCGCAGCCGGAGCGCGAGACCGAGAAGCCGTTCCTCATGCCGATCGAGGACGTCTTCACGATCACCGGTCGTGGCACCGTCGTCACCGGTCGCGCCGAGCGCGGCATCCTCAAGCCGAACGAGGAGGTGGAGATCGTCGGCATCCGCGAGAAGTCGATGAAGACCACCTGCACCGGCATCGAGATGTTCCGCAAGCTGCTCGACGAGGCCCGTGCGGGTGAGAACGTCGGTCTGCTGCTGCGCGGCATCAAGCGCGAGGACGTCGAGCGCGGCATGGTCGTCATCAAGCCGGGCACCACGACCCCGCACACGGAGTTCGAGGCGACGGTCTACATCCTCTCCAAGGAGGAGGGCGGCCGGCACACCCCGTTCTTCCAGAACTACCGTCCGCAGTTCTACTTCCGGACCACGGACGTCACCGGCGTCGTCACGCTGCCCGAGGGCACCGAGATGGTCATGCCGGGCGACAACACCACCATGACCGTGAAGCTGATCCAGCCGATCGCCATGGAGGAGAACCTCAAGTTCGCGATCCGCGAGGGTGGTCGTACGGTCGGCGCTGGTCGCGTCACCAACATCCTCAAGTGAGCTGGGTAACCCCGATTAGCGTGGCCGCCGGTCGTGCGGCATACTAGTCAGGTTGCGTAACGACGGTTAGTCACCTGCGTCCGGTGAAAGCTGGACCTCCGGGAGACCAGCAGTCGCGCGTAGGGTGGTTGATCGCCCCTGGCGGTCAACCACCCTCGCACGGCGTCCAGATCGCTGTGATGCGATCGGCGCCTTGACCCACCGCGTGGTCTGAGAATCGCTCCGGAGTCCCGGGGCGGAGCCTGGCCCGAGGGCGCGACACGCCCGACCGCGGGGGTCGGCGAAGTGGGCCTGTACCAGCCGGTACAGGCGCCCGCAACACAGCGGCATCGAGAGAAGGAACAGAAGCCACCATGGCGGGACAGAAGATCCGCATCCGGCTCAAGGCCTATGACCACGAGGTCGTCGACTCCTCGGCGCGGAAGATCGTCGAGACGGTGACGCGTACCGGGGCGCAGGTCGCGGGCCCGGTGCCGCTGCCCACGGAGATCAACCGTTTCTGCGTTATCCGCTCGCCGCACAAGTACAAGGACTCGCGCGAGCACTTCGAGATGCGCACGCACAAGCGGCTGATCGACATCATCGACCCGACCCCGAAGACGGTCGACTCGCTCATGCGCCTCGACCTGCCGGCTGGCGTCGACATCGAGATCAAGCTGTAGGGACCGGACAAATGGACAGGCAAGTCAAGGGGATCCTGGGCGCAAAGCTCGGCATGACCCAGGTCTGGGACAACAACCGCGTTGTCCCGGTGACCGTGGTTCAGGCCGGCCCGTGCGTCGTCAGCCAGGTTCGTAGCGCCGAGAAGGACGGTTACTCCGCGGTCCAGCTCGCCTACGGCACGATCGACCCGCGCAAGGTCAAGAAGCCGCTGGGCGGGCACTACGCGAAGGCGGACGTGGCGCCGCGCCGGCACATCGTCGAGCTGCGCACCTCGGACGCCGAGGACTACTCGCTGGGCCAGGAGGTCACGGTCGAGGAGTTCCCGGCCGGCGTCACCATCGACGTCACCGGCAAGACCAAGGGCAAGGGCTACGCCGGCCCGATGAAGCGGCACGGCTTCCACGGTCTGCGCGCCAGCCACGGTGTGGAGCGCAAGCACCGCTCGCCGGGCTCCATCGGCGCCTGCGCCACCCCGGGTCGCGTCTTCAAGGGCACCCGGATGGCGGGCCGGATGGGTGGCGTTCGCTACACCGTCCAGAACCTGACCGTCCAGGCGGTCGACACCGAGAACAACCTCCTGCTCGTCCGTGGTGCCATCCCCGGCCCCAAGGGCGCGCTGGTCCTGGTCCGTACCGCGGCCAAGACCAAGGTGAAGAAGGGCGGTGCGGCCAAGTGACCACCGTTGACGTCCGCAACGTCGAGGGCGCCAAGAGCGGCTCCGTCGAGCTGCCGGCCGACATCTTCGACGTCCAGGCCAACCTCGCGCTGATGCACCAGGTCGTGGTGGCCCAGCTCGCGGCGGCCCGGCAGGGTACGCACAAGGTCAAGACCCGCGGCGAGGTCGCCGGTGGCGGCAAGAAGCCGTACAAGCAGAAGGGCACCGGTCGTGCCCGGCAGGGCTCGATCCGCGCGCCGCAGTTCGCCGGCGGTGGCGTGGTGCACGGCCCGGTCCCGCGCGACTACAGCCAGCGCACCCCCAAGAAGATGAAGGCCGCCGCTCTGCGTGGCGCCCTCTCCGACCGGGCGCGCGCCGGCCAGGTGCACGTCGTCGAGGCCTTCGTCTCGGGCGAGAAGCCGTCGACCAAGGCCGCTCTGGCCACGCTGGCGAAGCTGACCGAGGCCCGTCGGGTCCTGGTCGTGCTGAGCAGCGCCGACGAGCTGAACTGGGTGTCGCTGCGCAACGAGCCGCGGGTGCACCTGATCGAGGCCGGCCAGCTCAACACGTACGACGTGCTGGTGGCCGACGACGTGGTCTTCACCAAGGAGGCCCTGGACGAGTTCCTGGGCGTTCCCGCCGAGACCACCGAGGAGGGTGGCAAGTGAGCACGATCGCCGATCCGCGCGACATCATCGTCGCGCCGGTCGTCTCGGAGAAGAGCTACAGCGAGCTGAACCGGAACTGGTACACCTTCCTGGTGCACCCGGACGCCAACAAGACCGAGATCAAGATCGCTATCCAGCAGATCTTCAACGTCCGCGTCCTGACGGTCAACACGCTCAACCGCGAGGGTAAGCGCAAGCGCACCAAGACCGGCTTCGGTCAGCGCAAGGCGACCAAGCGGGCGATCGTGAAGCTGGCTGACGGTGACCGTATCGAGGCCTTCGGCGGCCCGGTCAGCTGAGGGGTGTAGACAATGGCTATCCGTAAGTACAAGCCGACGACGCCGGGCCGGCGTGGCTCCAGCGTCGCCGACTTCGCCGAGATCACCCGGTCGACGCCCGAGAAGTCGCTGCTGGCTCCGCTGCCGAAGAAGGGCGGACGCAACGCCCACGGCCGGATCACCACCCGGCACCACGGTGGCGGCCACAAGCGGCAGTACCGCCTGATCGACTTCAAGCGGGTCGACAAGGACGGCGTGCCGGCGAAGGTCGCGCACATCGAGTACGACCCGAACCGCACCGCGCGCATCGCGCTGCTGCACTACGCCGACGGCGAGAAGCGGTACATCATCGCGCCGAAGGACCTGAAGCAGGGCGACCGCGTCGAGTCCGGTCCGGGCGCCGACATCAAGCCGGGCAACAACCTGCCGCTGCGCAACATCCCGGTCGGTACGACGATCCACAATGTGGAGCTTCGTCCGGGCGGCGGCGCCAAGCTGGCCCGCTCGGCCGGCGTCGGCATCCAGCTGCTCGGCCGTGAGGGTGTGTACGCGACCCTCCGCATGCCGTCCGGTGAAATCCGGCGGGTGGACGTGCGCTGCCGCGCCAGCATCGGCGAGATCGGCAACGCCGACCAGTCGAACATCAACTGGGGCAAGGCCGGCCGCATGCGGTGGAAGGGCAAGCGCCCGACCGTCCGTGGTGTCGCGATGAACCCGGTCGACCACCCGCACGGTGGTGGTGAGGGTAAGACCTCCGGCGGTCGCCACCCGGTCAACCCGCAGGGTAAGCCCGAGGGCCGCACCCGTCGTAAGGGCCAGCCGAGTGACCGGCTGATCGTCCGCCGCCGCTACGCCACGCGTAAGCGCGGCTGAGGGAGATAAGACATGCCTCGCAGCCTGAAGAAGGGCCCGTTCGTCGACGACCACCTGCTCAAGAAGGTGGAGACGCAGAACGACAAGGGCTCGAAGAACGTCATCAAGACCTGGTCGCGGCGCTCGACGATCATCCCGGAGATGCTGGGTCACACGATCGCCGTGCACGACGGACGCAAGCACGTCCCGGTGTTCGTGACCGAGGCGATGGTCGGGCACAAGCTCGGCGAGTTCGCGCTGACCCGCACGTTCAAGGGTCACGAGAAGGACGACCGGAAGAGCCGTCGGCGCTGACGCCGCGGGCATACGGATAGAGGAACAAGGGGTTACAGCGATGCCAGGAAAGGGCGACGCTCCGGTGCTTCCGGGCGCGCGGGCGGTTGCGCGGCACGTGCGCATCTCGCCGATGAAGGCGCGCCGGGTGGTCAACCTCGTCCGCGGCCTGCCCGCGAAGGAGGCGCTCACGGTGCTGCAGTTCGCGCCGCAGGCTGCGAGCGAGCAGGTGTACAAGGTGCTCGCGAGCGCGATCGCCAACGCGGAGAACAACGAGCGGCTGGACCCCGACGCGCTGCTCGTCAGCGAGGCGTTCGTCGACGAGGGCCCGACCATGAAGCGGTTCCGGCCGCGGGCGCAGGGCCGGGCGTACCGGATCCGCAAGCGCACCTGCCACATCACCGTGGCGGTCGAGGCGGTCGCGCCGGCTGCGCCGAAGAAGGCCGCCGCGAAGAAGGCCGCCCCGGCGAAGCAGGCCGAGGCCGCTGAGACGGAGAGCAAGACGGAGGGCGCCGAGTAATGGGTCAGAAGGTTCACCCCACTGGGTTCCGGCTCGGCATCTCGACCGACTGGAAGTCCCGCTGGTTCGCGGACAAGCTCTACAAGGACTACATCGGCGAGGATGTCAAGATCCGCCGGATGATGTCCAAGGGCCTCGAGCGTGCCGGCATTTCCAAGGTCGACATCGAGCGCACCCGTGACCGGGTCCGCGTGGACATCCACACCGCCCGGCCGGGCATCGTCATCGGCCGGAAGGGTGCGGAGGCCGACCGGATCCGCGGCGAGCTGGAGAAGCTCACCGGCAAGCAGGTGCAGCTGAACATCATCGAGGTGAAGAACCCCGAGTCGGACGCGCAGCTGGTCGCCCAGGGCGTCGCCGAGCAGCTCTCCAGCCGGGTCAGCTTCCGTCGGGCGATGCGCAAGGCGATGCAGTCGGCGATGAAGAACCCGGTCTGCAAGGGCATCCGGGTCCAGGTGTCGGGTCGTCTCGGCGGTGCCGAGATGAGCCGGACCGAGTTCTACCGCGAGGGTCGCGTCCCGCTGCACACGCTGCGGGCCAACATCGAGTACGGCTTCTTCGAGGCCCGTACCACCTTCGGCCGGATCGGCGTGAAGGTCTGGATCTACAAGGGCGACGCCGTCCCGGGCCGGGAGGCTCCGGCCGAGGCCGGTCCGTCCCGCCCGCGCCGTGACCGCGGCGACCGCCCCGAGCGGCCGCGCCGTGGCCGGTCGGGTTCGTCCGGCACGACCGCCGGCGGCACCGAGGCCGGCCGGGCTGCTGCGACCACCATCGCTCAGCAGGCCGAGACGCCGAGTGGCGAGCCGATCGACAGTGCTGCTGTCGCCTCGGCCGCGGCTGCTCCGGCAGAAACGCAGCAGGAGGGCTGACAGATGCTGATGCCGCGCAAGCCCCCGAAGGGCTTCCGCAAGCCGCACCACCCGGACCGCCACGGCGCGTCCAAGGGTGGTAACCGGGTGGTGTTCGGCGAGTTCGGGATCCAGGCTCTCGAGCCGGCGTACGTGACCAACCGCCAGATCGAGTCGGCTCGTATCGCGATGACCCGCCACATCAAGCGTGGTGGCAAGGTCTGGATCACGATCTTCCCGGACCAGGCCCTCACCAAGAAGCCGGCGGAAACCCGCATGGGTTCCGGTAAGGGCTCGCCCGAGTGGTGGGTCGCCAACGTCAAGCCGGGGCGGGTTCTCTTCGAGATGTCCTTCCCCAACGAGCAGATCGCGCGAGAGGCGATGCGTCGCGCGATCCACAAGCTCCCGATGAAGTGCCGCATTGTTACGCGCGAAGTGGGTGAATCCTGATGGCAGCGGGCGTCAAGCCTTCCGAGCTGCGTGAGCTCTCCGAGGAGGAGCTGGTCACGAAGCTGCGTGAGGCCAAGGCGGAGCTGTTCAACCTCCGCGTGCAGGCCGCAACCGGGCAGCTGGACAACAACCGGCGGCTGCAGGTCATCCGTCGGGAGATCGCCCGGATCTACACGATCATGCGTGAGCGCGAGCTGGGTCTCTCGGCCGCGCCGACTGAGGTGACTGCATCATGAGCGAGAACACCACCGCCGCCGCGCGGGCCCGCCGTAAGGTGCGTGAGGGCCTCGTGGTCAGCGACAAGATGGACAAGACCCTCGTGGTCGAGGTCGAGGACCGGGTCAAGCACGCGCTGTACGGCAAGATCATGCGCCGGACCAGCAAGCTGAAGGTGCACGACGAGCAGAACTCGGCCGGTATCGGCGACCGGGTCCTGATCATGGAGACCCGGCCGCTCTCCGCCACCAAGCGGTGGCGGCTCGTGGAGATCCTCGAGAAGGCCAAGTAGCGAAGGCTCGAGCTCGGCCGGTATCGGTCGGGCGCAGGTTCCGCCAGGCTCCGGCCGCCTCCGGGCGGCCGGAGAACCGGCAGACATAGGAGATAGACGTGATTCAGCAGGAGTCGCGACTGCGCGTCGCCGACAACACGGGTGCCCGGGAGATCCTGTGCATCCGGGTTCTCGGTGGCTCCGGTCGGCGCTACGCGAGCATCGGCGACGTCATCGTGGCCACGGTCAAGGACGCGATCCCGGGTGCCGGTGTGAAGAAGGGCGACGTCGTCAAGGCGGTCGTCGTTCGCACCGCCAAGGAGAGGCGGCGGCCGGACGGCTCGTACATCCGCTTCGACGAGAACGCCGCCGTCATCATCAAGGACGGCGGGGACCCGCGCGGTACCCGCATCTTCGGCCCGGTGGGTCGGGAGCTGCGGGACAAGCGGTTCATGAAGATCATCTCTCTCGCGCCGGAGGTGTTGTGACCGTGAAGGTCAAGAAGGGCGACACGGTCGTCGTCATCGCCGGCAAGGACAAGGGTGCCAAGGGCAAGGTCATCGCGGCCTACCCGCGGCAGGACAAGGTCCTGGTCGAGGGCGTGAACCGGGTCAAGAAGCACACTCGCATCAGCACCACCCAGCGTGGCGCCAAGACCGGTGGCATCGTCACCCAGGAGGCCCCGATCCACGTCTCGAACGTGCAGGTCCTGGACTCCGACGGGAAGCCGACCCGCGTCGGTTACCGGATCGACGACAACGGCCAGAAGGTCCGCATCGCGCGTAGCACCGGTAAGGACCTGTGATGACCACGGCTACCGAAACCAAGACCATGCCGCGCCTCAAGGAGCGGTACCGCAACGAGATCGTGGCCGAGCTGCAGAAGCAGCACGCCTACGGCAACCCCATGCAGGTGCCGCGGCTGGTCAAGATCGTCGTCAACATGGGTGTCGGCGAGGCCGCTCGGGACGCCAAGCTGATCGACGGCGCGGTCCGCGACCTCGCCACGATCACCGGCCAGAAGCCGCAGGTGCGGCGGGCGACCAAGTCCATCGCGCAGTTCAAGCTGCGTGAGGGCATGCCGATCGGCGCGAAGGTGACCCTGCGCGGCGACCGGATGTGGGAGTTCCTGGACCGGCTGCTGTCGATCGCCCTGCCGCGTATCCGCGACTTCCGCGGTCTCGACGGGCGCAAGCTCGACGGGCACGGTAACTACACGTTCGGTCTGACCGAGCAGTCGGTGTTCCACGAGATCGATCAGGACAAGATCGATCGCCAGCGGGGCATGGACATCACGGTGGTCACGACCGCCACGACCGACGACGAGGGCCGGGCGCTGCTCAAGCTCCTGGGCTTCCCGTTCAAGGAGAACTGAGATGGCCAAGAAGGCGCTGATCATCAAGGCGGCCGCGAAGCCGAAGTTCTCGGTTCGCGCGTACACCCGCTGCCAGCGGTGCGGGCGTCCGAAGGCGGTCTACCGCAAGTTCGGTCTCTGCCGGGTGTGCATCCGGGAGATGGCCCACCGCGGTGAGCTGCCCGGCGTGTCCAAGGCTTCCTGGTAATAGCTATTGCTCTTCGCCGTAGGCCCGGGGCGGAACGCCCCGGGAACCCCGGCGAGAAAGGCTGACGAAATCCATGACGATGACCGACCCGATCGCAGACATGCTCACGCGTCTGCGTAACGCCAACCAGGCGTACCACGACCGGGTGACGATGCCCTACTCGAAGATCAAGGCGAACATCGCCGAGGTCCTCAAGGCCGAGGGTTACATCGCCACCTGGTCGGTCGAGGAGCCCGAGGAGGGCGCCGTCGGCAAGCGACTGGTCGTCGAGCTGAAGTACGGCCAGAACCGCGAGCGGAGCCTGGCCGGCATCAAGCGCGTGTCCAAGCCCGGTCTCCGGGTGTACGCCAAGTCGGACGGGCTCCCGCGGGTGCTCGGCGGGCTGGGCGTGGCGATCATTTCGACGTCCCAGGGGCTGCTCACCGACCGGCAGGCCCGCAAGCGGAGCGTTGGCGGGGAAGTCCTCGCCTTCGTCTGGTAACGGGAGACAGGTAGAAATGTCGCGTATTGGACGTAAGTCGATCCCGGTACCGGCCGGCGTCGACATCACGATCGACGGCCAGACCGTGAAGGTCAAGGGCCCCAAGGGCGAGCTGTCGCACACGCTCGCCGAGCCGATCACGGCGGAGCGTAGCGAGGACGGCCAGGTGCACGTCAACCGGCCGAACGACGAGCGCAAGGCCAAGGAACTGCACGGCCTCAGCCGTACCCTGGTCGCCAACATGATCGTCGGTGTGACCGAGGGCTACCGCAAGAGCCTGGAGATCGCCGGTACCGGTTACCGCGTCACCGCCAAGGGCAAGGACCTCGAGTTCGCGCTCGGGTTCTCGCACCCGGTGCTGGTGCCGGCTCCGGACGGCATCACCTTCACGGTGGAAAAGCCGACGCTGTTCCACGTGGCCGGCATCGACAAGCAGCAGGTCGGTGAGGTCGCCGCCAACATCCGGAAGATCCGCCCGCCGGAGCCCTACAAGGGCAAGGGCGTGAAGTACCAGGGCGAGGTCATCCGCCGCAAGGCTGGAAAGGCAGGTAAGAAGTGAGCGCCACGCTGCTCAAGCGCCGCCGCGGCGTCGCCGCCAAGCGTGCCGTCGGGCGTGCGCGCCGGCACTTCCGGGTCCGCAAGAACGTCAGCGGCACCGCCGAGCGTCCCCGCCTGGTGGTCACCCGCTCCCTGCGGCACATCGTCGCCCAGATCGTGGACGACACCAAGGGTCACACCCTGGCGTCGGCCTCGACCCTGGACGCGTCGCTGCGTGGTGCGGAGGGCGACAAGAGCGCCCTGGCCGGCAAGGTTGGCGCCCTGCTCGCCGAGCGCGCCAAGGCCGCCGGCGTCTCCAAGGTCGTCTTCGACCGCGGTGGCAACCGGTACGCGGGGCGGGTCGCCGCGCTTGCCGACGCCGCCCGCGAAGCCGGGCTCGAGTTCTAGAAACCCCGTCACGAGAGATAAGGAAGGCTGCTGATGCCAGGTCAACAGCGCCGTGGCGGCGGGTCCGGTGGCAACGAGGGTGGTCGCCGCGACAACCGCCGTGAGGGCGGCCGCGGAAACGCGCCCGTCGAGAAGACCCCGCACCTCGAGCGGGTCGTCGCGATCAACCGCGTCGCCAAGGTCGTGAAGGGTGGTCGTCGCTTCAGCTTCACCGCCCTGGTGATCGTGGGCGACGGCGACGGCACCGTCGGCGTGGGCTACGGAAAGGCCAAGGAGGTGCCCGCGGCGATCGCCAAGGGTGTCGAGGAGGCCAAGAAGCACTTCTTCAAGGTGCCGCGGATCGGCCAGTCGATCCCGCACCCGGTGCAGGGCGAGGCCGCTGCCGGCGTCGTGCTGCTCAAGCCGGCGTCCGCCGGTACCGGTGTCATCGCCGGTGGCCCGGTGCGTGCCGTGCTGGAGTGCGCGGGCATCCACGACGTGCTCTCCAAGAGCCTCGGCTCGTCGAACCCGATCAACATCGTGCACGCCACGGTGGCGGCGCTGAAGGGGCTCGAGTCCCCTGAGGCCGTCGCGACCCGTCGTGGTCTGCCGGTGGAGGACGTCGCGCCGGCCGCCATGCTGGCGTCGCGGGCGGGGGTGGCGTCCTGATGGCACGCCTGAAGGTCACCCAGGTCCGGTCCGGCATCGGCACCAAGCAGAACCAGCGTGAGTCGCTGCGTTCGCTCGGTCTGAAGCGGATCAACGACGTGGTGGTCAAGGAGGACCGGCCCGAGATTCGCGGCATGATCTTCACGGTCAACCACCTCGTGAAGGTCGAGGAGGTCGAGTAATGACGATCAAGGTTCACCACCTGCGCCCGGCCCCGGGTGCCAAGACCGCGAAGACCCGTGTGGGTCGCGGTGAGGGCTCCAAGGGCAAGACCGCCGGTCGCGGTACCAAGGGTTCCAAGGCCCGCAAGAACATCTCGGCGGCGTTCGAGGGTGGGCAGATGCCCATCCACATGCGCCTGCCGAAGATGAAGGGCTTCAAGAACAAGTTCAAGGTCGTCTTCCAGGTGGTCAACCTGGACCGGCTCGCCGAGCTCTTCCCGAACGGCGGCCAGGTCGGCCCGCAGGAGCTGGTCGAGGTCGGCGCGGTCCGCAAGGGCCAGCCGATCAAGGTCCTCGGCACCGGCGACCTCGGCGGTGTGGCCCTCCAGGTGTCGGCGCACGGGTTCAGCGCGTCGGCCAAGGAGAAGATCACCGCTGCCGGTGGCTCCGTCACCGAGCTGTAAGGCACGACCCATGGCGCCCGCTCAGTTGTCCACAACTGGGCGGGCGCCGTGGTCTACCAGGCATGTGTGCGCCGGGTAACATCGGATTCGGTTTATGTAGCCGGGCACGTCTGCCCGGACCGGGAGCGGGCTGTTAGAGTCCCTTCCCAGCTATGGATATCGGGCACTCGCCCGGCACCCACCCCGCCCCGCCAGGGATCACCGGCGGCCCGCCTCGCGCAGGAGGAAGAAGTTGCTGTCCGCCTTTCTCAGTGCGTTCCGTACGCCTGACCTGCGCAAGAAGCTGCTGTTCACAGTAAGCATCATCGCGGTCTACCGGCTCGGCGCCACTCTGCCCAGCCCCGGCGTCTCGTACGGCAACGTGCAGAAGTGCCTCGACACCCTCCAGGGTCAGAGCACCGGAGTGCTGAACCTGCTGGACCTCTTCTCCGGCGGCGCACTGCTGCAGCTCTCGGTCTTCGCGCTGGGCATCATGCCCTACATCACCGCGTCGATCATCCTGCAGCTGCTCACCGTGGTCATCCCGCGGCTGGAGCAGCTCCGCAAGGAGGGCCAGGCCGGCCAGGCGAAGATCACCCAGTACACCCGCTACCTGACCCTCGGCCTGGGCATCCTCCAGTCGTCGGCCTTCGTGGCGCTGGCCCGCTCCGGGCAGCTGTTCCAGAACCGCTGCGACCAGTTCCCGATCATCCCCGAGGGCACCGGCATCCCGGACTGGCTGACGCTGAGCATCCTGGTCATGACGATGACCGCCGGCACCGGCATGGTGATGTGGCTCGGTGAGCTGATCACCGACCGCGGCGTCGGCAACGGCATGTCCGTCCTCATCTTCACCTCGATCGCCGCTCGGCTCCCCAGCGAGGGCTGGAAGATCAAGACCAACGAGGGTTGGGGCAAGTTCGTCCTCGTCCTCGTCCTGGTCCTGCTGGTCATCACCGCGGTCTGCTTCATCGAGCAGGCGCAGCGCCGGATCCCGGTGCAGTACGCCAAGCGGATGATCGGCCGGCGGATGTACGGCGGCACCTCGACCTACATCCCGCTGAAGGTCAACCAGGCCGGTGTCATCCCGGTCATCTTCGCCTCGTCGCTGCTCTACCTGCCGACGCTCGCGCTCCAGTTCTTCGACCAGACCAACCCGGGCAAGACCCAGGCCTGGATCCAGAACCACATCGTGAAGGCGAGCGCGCCGGAGCACATCGCGATCTACTTCCTGCTGATCATCTTCTTCACGTACTTCTACGTGTCGATCACGTTCAACCCGACCGAGGTCGCGGACAACATGAAGAAGTACGGCGGCTTCGTGCCGGGCATCCGCCCCGGCAAGCCGACCGCCGAGTACCTCGACTTCATCCTCAGCCGGATCACCCTGCCGGGCGCGCTCTACCTGGGCATCGTCGCGATCCTGCCGAACTTCTTCTTCATCTGGCTGAACAGCCAGCAGTTCCAGAACTTCCCGTTCGGCGGCACCGCTGTGCTCATCATGGTCGGCGTCGGTCTCGAGACCGTGAAGCAGATCGAGAGCCAACTCATGCAGCGGAACTACGAAGGGTTCCTGCGGTAGATGCGACTCGTTCTGGTTGGCCCGCCGGGCGCGGGCAAGGGCACGCAGGCGGAATTCATCGCCGCACACCTCTCGGTGCCGAAGATCTCGACCGGTGACATCTTCCGGGCGAACGTCTCGCAGGGCACGCCGTTGGGTGTCGAGGCCAAGCGGTACATGGACGCCGGCAAGCTGGTCCCGGACGAGGTCACCATCAACATGGTCCGGGACCGGCTCGCCGAGCCGGACGCCGCCGAGGGCTTCCTGCTCGACGGCTTCCCGCGTACGACGCCGCAGGCCGCCGCGCTGGACAAGCTCCTCGCGGACCTCGGCACCGCGCTGGACCTGGTGCTGGAGCTGGTCGTCGACGACGACGAGGTGATCCGGCGGCTCTCCGGCCGGCGCACCTGCCGCGGCTGCGGCAAGATCTGGCACGTCGAGTTCGACGCCACCACCCGCGAGGGCATCTGCGACCGCTGCGGTGCCGAGCTGTTCCAGCGGGACGACGACAAGCCGGAGACGATCGCGGCCCGCCTGCGGGAGTACGCCGAGAAGACGGCGCCGCTGGTCGACTACTACGGCGCCCAGAACAAGCTGGTCGGGATCGACGCCACCGGGCCGGTGGAGGACGTCACGGTCCGCGCCATCGACGCGCTGCGGTCGTACGGCGGCTGAGGTCCTGCCGGGCTCCGGCGGATAGAGTGCGAACAGCGGGGTACGTGCGACGTGCCCCGCTGTTCGGTGTCCGGCAACGAAAGGTATTCGCTCCATGCGCCGTCCCCAGCTGGACATCCAGCTGAAGACCCCCGACCAGATCGAGAAGATGCGGGCCGCCGGCCTGGTGGTCGCCGAGGCCCTGCGTCGGATGCGGGAGGCCGTCGGTCCCGGGGTCAGCACCGCCGACCTGGACGCGATCGCCGAGTCGACCATCCGCGAGGCCGGGGCCGTCCCCTCGTTCAAGGGCTACCACGGCTTCCCCGCCTCGATCTGCTCGTCGGTCAACGAGCAGGTGGTGCACGCCATCCCGTCGGCGCAGCAGGTGCTCCGCGACGGCGACGTGATCTCCATCGACTGCGGCGCGGTGCTGAACGGCTGGCACGGCGACGCCGCGATCACCGTGGGCGTGGGCGAGGTCGACCCGGCGCTGCTGAAGATGGCCGAGGTGGCGGAGGATGCCATGTGGGCCGGGATCGCCGCCGCGGCGCGGGGCGCCGCCAGCGGCCGGGGCCGGCTGACCGACATCTCGCACGCGGTGGAGATCGCGGTCCGCAAGGGCGGCCGATACGGCATCGTCGACGGCTACGGCGGGCACGGCATCGGCACCGAAATGCACCAGGACCCGCACGTGCTCAACCACGGGCGGCCGGGCAAGGGTCCGCGCCTGGTGCCGGGCCTGGCGCTGGCCATCGAGCCGATGATCACGATGGGGTCGCCGCGTACCGTCGAACTGTCCGACGGTTGGACGGTCGTCACCCGGGACCGGTCGATGGCGGTGCACGTGGAGCACTCGATGGCGCTGCTGCCCGACGGGGTCTGGGTGCTGACCGCCTTCGACGGCGGTCGGGCCCGACTGGGCGACCTGGTCACCGCCCGGCAGCCGGCCGAGTCCGCCGCGTCCTGATCCGGCTCCGCGGCGTCAAGCCGGACAACGGGCTCACGCGGCGCGGAGGGGCCGATCCGGGACTCGGCTGATCCGGCCGGCCTTCGGGCGGCCGGGCCGGAGCCTGCGACAGCGGGGGAGATGTCGCCCCTCGTCCGTTTTGCTTCCTGCGGGTGACGGGCGGGGTGGCCGGTTTGGCGACGGCCCGCACTCGGGCGTACACTTTCAGATCGGCGCACAGCGTCCACTCCGGCATGCCCACTACGCGCTTCGGTGGGAGTCGGAGCCGCGGCTGGCGCGGGCCCTCCGATCTCGGTCGGATGCCCGTGTAAGACGTTGTGGGCCGTCCGGAGTAACCGACGTCAGGACAGCGGAGGACATGCCGAAAAAAGACGGAGCCATCGAGATCGAGGGTCGGGTCATCGAGCCCCTGCCGAACGCAATGTTCCGGGTGGAGCTCGCGAACGGCCACAAGGTGCTGGCTCACATCAGCGGCAAGATGCGGCAGCACTACATCCGTATCCTGCCGGAGGACCGGGTCGTCGTCGAACTCTCGCCGTACGACCTGACCCGCGGGCGCATCGTCTACCGCTACAAGTAATCCTGACGACGGCCGGGACGTCCCCGTGTCCGTCTTCGACGTCCGGCGTCGCGCGTGGTCGCGCCACCGGGCCAGATGGGAAGTAAGGCAACCGTGAAGGTCAAGCCGAGCGTCAAGAGGATCTGCAACAAGTGCCGGGTGATCCGCCGGCACGGCCGGGTCATGGTCATCTGCACCGACCCGCGCCACAAGCAGCGCCAGGGCTGAACCAGTCCCACCGGTCGTGACACGGCCGGTCGGATCGGTCCGGGCCGCAGATCCAGACAGCACATCATCAGCTCGTTCCAGCCGCGAGCGGTACGCAGCGCGTACTCAATCGTGGTTGACCCCCGGTCGGAGGCCGGGGCCCGCTCGGGCACGACCGATCCCGGTCGCCGGCGCTGACAGCGTCGGAAGGACGGGACGGCCGGTAGCGGGGTGGGACGGGTCCAGACCTCCGCCACAACATCACGAGGAGTACGCCCGCACATGGCACGTCTAGTCGGCGTCGACCTCCCCCGCGAGAAGCGGATGGAGATCGCGCTCACCTACATCTTCGGGGTCGGTCGTACCCGCGCCCTGGAGACGCTCACCGCTACCGGCATCTCGCCGGACAAGCGCGTTCGGGACCTCACGGATGAGGAGCTGGTCCAGCTCCGCAACCACATCGAGGGCAACTACAAGGTTGAAGGCGACCTGCGCCGCGAGGTCGCCGCTGACATCCGCCGCAAGGTCGAGATCGGCTGCTACGCCGGCATCCGGCACCGCCGGGGCCTGCCCGTGCGTGGCCAGCGGACCAAGACCAACGCGCGGACCCGCAAGGGCCCGAAGCGGACCGTCGCCGGCAAGAAGAAGCCCGGCAAGAAGTAACTAGGAGCGCACAGACTTATGCCACCGAAGGCTCGTGCCGGAGCCGCCGTCAAGAAGGTCCGGCGCAAGGAACGCAAGAACGTCGCCCACGGGCAGGCGCACATCAAGAGCACCTTCAACAACACCATCGTGTCGATCACCGACCCGACCGGTGCGGTCATCTCCTGGGCCTCTTCCGGCCAGGTGGGCTTCAAGGGCTCCCGCAAGTCGACCCCGTTCGCCGCGCAGCTCGCCGCCGAGGCCGCCGCGCGTCGGGCGATGGAGCACGGCATGCGCAAGGTCGACGTGTTCGTCAAGGGCCCCGGCTCCGGCCGGGAGACCGCCATCCGTTCGCTGCAGGCCGTGGGCCTCGAGGTCGGGCAGATCTCCGACGTCACCCCGCAGCCGCACAACGGATGCCGTCCGCCGAAGCGTCGCCGGGTCTGAGAGGTTAGAGAGAGATGGCTCGTTACACCGGTGCTGACTGCCGCCGTTGCCGGCGGGAGAAGATGAAGCTGTTCCTCAAGGGCAGCAAGTGCGATGGTCCGAAGTGCCCGTTCGAGTCCCGGCCGTTCCCGCCCGGGCAGCACGGCCGCGGCCGCACGAAGGAGACGGAGTACCTGCTCCAGCTCCGTGAGAAGCAGAAGGCCCGTCGTGTCTACGGCGTGCTGGAGAAGCAGTTCCGCGGCTACTACGAAGAGGCCGTGAGCAAGAAGGCCAAGACCGGTGAGGTTCTCCTGCAGATCCTCGAGTCGCGGCTGGACAACGTGGTCTACCGGGCCGGCTACGCCAGCTCGCGTGACCAGGCCCGCCAGCTGGTCAAGCACGGCCACTTCACCGTGAACGGCAAGAAGGTCGACATCCCGTCGTACCGCGTCAAGGAGCACGACATCATCGAGGTCCGGGGCAAGAGCAAGGAGCTCACCCCGTTCCTGGTGGCGCAGGCTCAGGCCGGTTCGCGGTCGGTTCCGGCGTGGCTGGAGGCCATCCCGAGCCAGATGAAGATCCTCGTGCACTCGCTCCCGGCCCGCCAGGTGATCGACACCCAGGTCCAGGAGCAGCTGATCGTCGAGCTCTACTCCAAGTAAGGGCTCGTTGCGGTGGCCCGCCCTCCGGGGCGGGCCACCGGAACAGTTTGTGTCGTGGGCGTCATATAGCGGGCGTCCCGAGAGAGAAGAGAAGAAATGCTCATCAGCCAGCGACCCTCCCTCTCCGAGGAGTCGATCAACGAGACCCGGTCCCGGTTCACCATCGAGCCGCTGGAGCCCGGTTTCGGCTACACCCTGGGTAACTCGCTGCGGCGTACGCTGCTGTCGTCCATCCCGGGTGCGGCGGTCACCTCGATCAAGATCGACGGTGTGCTGCACGAGTTCACCACGATCCCCGGTGTCAAGGAGGACGTGGTCGAGCTCGTCATGAACATCAAGGAGCTGTGCGTCAGCTCCGAGCACGACGAGCCGGTCAGCATGTACCTGCGCAAGCAGGGCCCGGGCGACGTGACGGCGGGCGACATCCAGCCCCCGGCCGGCGTCTCGGTGCACAACCCGGACCTGAAGCTCGCCACCCTCAACGGCAAGGGCCGGCTCGACATGGAGCTGACCGTCGAGCGGGGTCGTGGCTACGTCACGGCGGCGCAGAACAAGCAGGCCGGCGCCGAGATCGGCCGGATCCCGGTCGACTCGATCTACTCGCCGGTGCTCAAGGTGACGTACCGCGTCGAGGCGACCCGCGTCGAGCAGCGGACCGACTTCGACCGGCTGATCATCGACGTCGAGACCAAGCCGTCGATGGGCCCGCGTACCGCGCTGGCCTCCGCCGGCTCGACGCTGGTGGAGCTCTTCGGCCTGGCCCGGGAGCTGGACGAGACCGCCGAGGGCATCGACATCGGGCCGTCCCCGCAGGACGCCCAGCTCGCGGCGGACCTGGCCCTGCCGATCGAGGAGCTGGACCTCACCGTCCGCTCCTACAACTGCCTCAAGCGCGAGGGCATCAACTCCGTTGGTGAGCTCATCGGGCGTACCGAGGCCGACCTCCTCGACATCCGGAATTTCGGTCAGAAGTCGATCGACGAGGTCAAGATGAAGCTCGCCGGGATGGGTCTCGGGCTGAAGGACTCGGCCCCGAACTTCGACCCGGCGCACGTCGTGGACGCCTTCGGCGAGGCCGACTACGACACCGACGACTACCGCGAGACCGAGCAGCTCTAGTCCGCGCTGCCGCCACACCTGAGGAGCACCAAGCATGCCCACGCCCACCAAGGGCCCCCGCCTCGGCGGCAGCCCCGCGCACGAGCGGCTGATGCTGGCCAACCTGGCCACCGCGCTGTTCCAGCACGGCAAGATCCAGACCACCGAGACGAAGGCCCGGCGGCTGCGTCCGCTGGCCGAGCAGCTCATCACCAAGGCCAAGCGGGGCGACCTCGCCGCGCGCCGGCGGGTGCTGGGCGTCGTCAAGGACAAGGACGTGGTCTACGCCCTGTTCGACCAGATCGCGCCCCGGTACGCCAACCGCAACGGTGGCTACACCCGGATCGTGAAGACCGGTCCGCGCAAGGGTGACGCCGCTCCGATGGCGATCATCGAGCTGGTCGAGGAGCTTCAGGTCGCCGAGCCCAAGGCGAACAAGAAGACCGCCGCCCGCAAGACCGCCCAGCAGGACAAGGTCGAGGCCCTGGCCCCGGCCGAGGAGACCCCCCAGTCGACCCCGGTCGACCAGGACTCCGAGGCGCCGGTGTCGGCGTCCGGTGACACCGACGCCGCCCGCGAGGACAGCGACGAGGCCACCGAGAACAAGGCCTGAGCAAAGGCACCATCGTCGGGCCCGGCATCCCTTCCTGGGGTGCCGGGCCCGACGGCGTGAACGGGAGGTACGAGGTGGACGAGCGGACCCGGCTGCGGCTGGACGTCTCGTACGACGGCACGGACTTCTCCGGCTGGGCCGCCCAGCCGACCCGGCGGACGGTCGCCGGGGTGCTGACCCAGACGCTGGACCTGGTCCTCGGCGCGGGCACGGCGACCGGGCTGACCGTCGCCGGCCGCACCGACGCCGGGGTGCACGCCACCGGTCAGGTCTGCCACCTCGACCTGCCCACCGCCGTGTGGCGGGAGCACGACGGGCGGCTGCTGCGCCGGTTGGCCCGGCTGCTCCCGACCGACGTGCGGGTCCGCGCCATGAGCGAGGTGCCCGCCGACTTCGACGCCCGTTTCTCGGCGACCTTCCGCCGCTACGAGTACCGGGTGACCGACGCCCCGTGGGGCGCCGAGCCGCTGCGCCGGCAGGACACCCTCGCCTGGCCGAAGCCGCTGGACCTGGCGGCGCTGAACGCCGCCGCGGCCGGGCTGGTGGGGGAGCACGACTTCGCCGCGTACTGCCGGCGCAAGGAGAACGCCACCACGCTGCGCGAGGTGACCCGGCTGGACTGGCGGCGCGACCCGGACGGCATCCTCGTGGCCACCGTGCAGGCCGACGCGTTCTGCCAGGCGATGGTGCGCAGCCTGGTCGGGGCGATGCTGGTCGCCGGGGACGGCCGACGGCCGGTCGAGTGGCCGGCGAGCCTGCTGAGCCGGCGGGAACGCTCCAGCGAGGTGACCGTCGCGGCGGCGCACGGGTTGACCCTGGTCGCGGTCGGCTACCCGGACGACCCGGCCGAGTACGCCCGCCGCGCCGACCTCACCCGCCGCCTCCGCGTCCCCACCGAGGCCTGAGCCCACGAGGGTTCGCGAGACCGGGTGCAGCCAAGGGCACTCACCAGTGCCGGCGCGCCCGGGCAGGCGGCGTGGCGCGTGACCGGGCCGTGCTCAGGCGGGCCTGAACACGTGGCGAGGCCCGGTCCGCAGGACTCGGACCGGGCCTCGCGTCGCTCGCCGTCGACCGGCGGCTCAGTTGCCGGGCAGCTCGTCGGGAGTGGCGTTCCCGCCCTGGGTGCCGGCGCCCTCGGTCGCCTTCGCGGTGGGCTGGACGGCGCTGCCGCCGGCGGCCCGGCGTTCGAGCACGCCCTTGTCGAGGTGCAGCTCGATCAGGTCGTAGATGATGTCGCGGACCGCGGTGTCGCCGGCCGGCACGGCGCCGCCGTCGGCGCGGACGACCAGGCAGTAGGCGATGTAGTGGCCGCGTACCTGCCAGCCGACCCGGGCGGCGGCGGTGGTGAGCGCCTCGGTGCCGTCACCGGCGGCCAGGCCGCGGAAGCGGCCCTGCCGCTCGTCGAGCAGCTGCCGGATCCGGTCCCGGACGCGTTGCGCGCTGGCCTTGTCGGTCAGGTTGAACAGGCCGGCGGTGGCCAGGTGCTGACCGTCGGGGGAGCGCAGCGTGCCCCAGACCACCTGGCTGCACCCGAGCCGGACCAGCAGGTCGGCGATCTCGCCGGTGGCGGCGACCGCGCAACTGCCGCCGGACTGCGTCTTCAGCACGTCGTAGGCGGGTCGTCCGTCGGCGACCACCAGCTTCTTGCCGCCGAAGACCTCGCGGGCGGTCAGCGGCTGCTGGTCGGTGTCGCGGGAGTCGAGGTCGTCGGCGGTCGACCCGTCGACCGGGGCGGCCGTGGTGGGCTGCGGTGCCCCCGCGGTCGGGTCGTCGCTCGGCGTGCGGTCGACGAGCAGGGCTGCCGCGCCGAGGCCGCAGAGCGCGAGCAGGACCAGCACCGCCGCACCGCCGACGAACACCTGCCACAGCCGACCACCGCCGCGCCCGGAGCCGGACCGGCCGGACGCGGGCGGCGCCTCCGGCGGCTCGGTCGGCTCGGTCGGGGCGTACTCGCGGGGGAGGGTGGGTGGCGGCGGGATCTGGACGGACGAGCGGACCGGAACCGGTTCGGCGGCCTGACGGGCCGGCCGGGTGGTCCGCGGCAGCGACGGGGTGGGGAAGCGGGACGGAGACGGCCCGGCCGGCGCGGGCGGGCCGGGCGGGAACCCCGGCAGGTCCGACTCGGACCGCGGGTGCTCCACGAAGGCGTCCTCATCGGACTCGTACCGATACACCATGTCGCCCAGAGTAGGAGCCATTGCCCCTTTAGGGGGTAATAATGGGAAATTCCGGCGCGGGCGCGTCGGAGTCCTCCCTGCCGAGGCGACCGCGACCGCCCTCGGGGCCGGTGGGAGAATGCCGGACGTGACCGGCGACCACTACTTCTCCACCAAACCCACCGCTGCGGCGCGCCCGCGGGAGGTCGAGTTCTCCGTCGCCGGGCGCGACTACACCCTGGCCTCCGCCAGCGGGGTCTTCTCCGCCGACCGGCTCGACCCCGGCACCGCCGTCCTGCTGCGCAAGGCCGAGCTGCCGACCGTCACCGTCGGGGGTGACCTGCTCGATATCGGCTCGGGCTTCGGGCCGATCAGCTGCGTGCTGGCCACCAGCGCACCGGCCGCCACCGTCTGGGCGGTCGACGTCAACGAGCGGGCCCGCGCCCTCACCAGCGAGAACGCCCGCCGGGTCGGTGCCGCCGACCGGCTCCGGGCGGTCGCCCCGGACGAGGTCCCGGCCGACGTCACCTTCGCCCAGATCTGGTCCAACCCGCCGATCCACATCGGCAAGGCCGAACTGCACGAGCTGCTGCGCCGCTGGCTGCCCCGGCTCGCCCCGGACGGCGTCGCCTGGCTGGTGGTCGCCCGCCACCTCGGCGGCGACTCGCTGCACCGCTGGCTGGTCGACGGCGGCTGGCAGGTCGAGCGGCACGCCAGCCAGAAGGGCTACCGGGTGCTGCGGGTCACCCGGTAATCGGGTGTCGCCCGCGCCGCCCGCTCCGGCAGGATGCCGGCGTGGGATACGTGGACGTGGCAGGGGTCGGGCACATCCTCCCCGACGGCCGGGAGCTCTTCGCCGACGTGTCGTTCCGGGTCGGTGAGGGTGCCAAGGTCGCCCTGGTCGGCCCGAACGGCGCCGGCAAGACGACACTGTTGCGGATGGTCGCCGGCGACCTGCCGGTGAAGACCGGCGCCGTCGCCCGGGCCGGTGGCCTCGGCGTCATGCGGCAGTTCATCGGCATGATCGGGGACGACACCACGCTCGCCGACCTGGCGCTCTCGCTCGCCCCACCGGCGCTGCGCGACGCCGGCCACCGGCTGGCCGAGACCGAGGCGGCCATGCGGTCGGCCGAGGTGCGCGGCAAGTACAGCACCGCCGCCGGCAAGGCCCAGCTGGCGTACGCGGACGCGCTGGCCGCCTGGGGCGAGACCGGCGGGTACGACGCCGAGGTGCTCTTCGACACGGTCGCCACCATCGTGTTGGACCTGCCCTGGGACGCCGCCCGGGACCGCCCGGTGCGGACCCTCTCCGGCGGCCAGCAGAAGCGCTTCGCCCTGGAACTGCTGCTGCGCGGCACCGACGAGGTACTGCTCCTCGACGAGCCGGACAACTTCCTCGACGTGCCCGGCAAGCGCTGGCTGGAGGCGCGGCTGCGCGAGTCCGGCAAGTCCGTGCTCTACGTCTCGCACGACCGGGAACTGCTGGCGCAGTTCGCCGACCGGGTGGTCGCCGTCGAGGGCGGCAGCGCCTGGGTGCACCCGGCGGGCTTCGCCAGCTGGTACGACGCCCGGGTGGCCCGGCACGCCCGCCTCGACGAGCTGCGCAAACGCTGGGACGAGGAACATCAGAAGCTGCGCGAGCTGATGCTGATGTACAAGCAGAAGGCCGCGTACAACGACGGGATGGCGTCGCGCTACCAGGCGGCGCAGACCCGGCTGCGCAAGTTCGAGGAGGCCGGGCCGCCGCCCGTACCCCCGAAGGACCAGGACATCCGGATGCGCCTGGCCGGCGGGCGGACCGGCAAGCGCGCGGTCATCTGCGACCAGTTGGAGCTCGACGGCCTGACCTACCCCTTCGACCTGGAACTCTGGTACGGCGACCGGGTCGCCGTGCTCGGTGCCAACGGCACCGGGAAGTCGCACTTCCTGCGGCTGCTCGCCCGGGGCGGCACCGACCCGGACCCGGCCAACGGCCCGGTCGACGGCGCGGCCGCGTTGGCCCCGGTCGCCCACGACGGCATGGTCCGGCTCGGCGCGCGGGTCCGGCCCGGCCACTTCTCCCAGACCCACGACCGGCCCGAGCTGGTGGCGAAGACCCTGGTCGAGATCCTCTGGCGGGGCGACGATCACCGGGCCGGGATGGACCGGCACGCCGCGATGGCGGCGCTCAGCCGGTACGAGCTGGCCGCGCAGGGCGACCAGCGCTTCGGCACCCTCTCCGGCGGGCAGCAGGCGCGTTTCCTGGTGCTGCTGCTGGAACTGTCCGGGGCGACCCTGCTGCTGCTCGACGAGCCGACGGACAACCTCGACCTCGCCTCCGCCGAGGCACTGGAGGCCGGGCTGGCCGCGTTCTCCGGGACGGTGGTCGCGGTCACCCACGACCGCTGGTTCACCCGGTCCTTCGACCGGTTCGTGCTGTTCGGCGGCGACGGCGAGGTGGTGGAGACACCGGAGCCGGTCTGGGACGTGCGCTGACGGCTCCATGGTCCCCGCCCCGGGCGGGCGGTCGCGGGGCTCGCGGCTCGGGGCGGGCATAGGGTGGATCACGTGACTGAGATGACCTACCGCCGGTTGGGCGACTCCGGGCTCGTGGTGTCCGTGGTCGGCATCGGCTGCAACAACTTCGGCCGCAAGCTCGACCTCGACGGCACCCGGGCGGTGGTCGACGCCGCCCTCGACGCCGGGATCAACTTCTTCGACACCGCCGACATCTACGGCGAACCGCAGGGCGGCTCCGAGGAACTGCTCGGGCAGGCGCTCAAGGGGCGCCGGGACGACGTGGTGGTGGCCACCAAGTTCGGCATGGACATGCAGGGCATGAACGGCCCCGACCACGGCGCCCGGGGCGCGCGCCGCTACATCGCCCGGGCGGTGGAGGCGTCGCTGCGCCGGCTCGGCACCGACCACATCGACCTGTACCAGATGCACGAGCCCGACCCGGGCACCCCGATCGACGAGACGCTCGCCGCCCTGGACGACCTCGTCCGCGCCGGCAAGGTGCGTTACCTCGGCAACTCCAACTTCGCCGGCTGGCAGATCGCCGACGCCGACTGGGTCGCCTCGTCCAACGGGCGGGCCCGGTTCATCAGCGCGCAGAACCACTACTCGCTGCTGGAACGCTCCGTCGAGACCGAGGTCGTGCCCGCCTGCGAGCGGTTCGGCCTGGGCATGCTGCCGTTCTTCCCGCTCGCCAACGGCCTGCTCACCGGCAAGTACAAGCGCAACGAGGCGCCGCCCGCCGGCAGCCGGCTCTCCGGCGGTGGCCGGTACGCGCAGCGCCTCGCCGCCGCGGACTGGGACACCATCGAGGCCATCGAGGCGTACGCCGGCGAGCGCGGCCTGTCGATGCTCCAGGTGGCGATCGGCGGGCTGGCCGCCCGTCCGGCGGTGACCTCGGTGATCGCCGGCGCCACCACGCCGGAGCAGGTGCGGGCGAACGCCGAGGCCGGCACCTGGCAGCCCAGCGACGAGGACCTGGACGCCCTCGACGCCATCCTCTGACCGTCGGCCGGTCGGCCTGGGGCCGGCGGTCGCACCACCCGTGAGCGGGGCACCTCGGAGTCGTTGCGACGCCGCGGAGGTGCCCCGCCCTTTCGTGGCCGGCCGTCCACTCAGGGCCAACCGGACAGCATGGCGTGAGCGCTGCGTCACGCGCTGCCCACTCCGTCGAGTTGAGACGGTCCGTGGGAAAAGCGCACCCCCGCCCTTGGCGGATCGGCGCATCCGTCGTACGGTATGCCGCAAGTGACCCACGGGAGCCCGGTGCACCGGGCTGAGAGGGGGGCTGAAGCCCCCGACCGTAGAACCTGATCCGGGTAATGCCGGCGCAGGGAGGAGCGTTGCCGTGCCGTCCCTGGGACGACTGCATCTGATCACCGACACCCGGCCGGGGCGCGATCCGCTCGCCGTGCTGCGCGCCGCCCTGCCGGTGGCCCGCGCCGAGCTGGTCGTACAGGTCCGGGTGGACGACGACGCCACCGACCGGCAGGCGTACGACCTGGCCCGCCGGGTGCTCGCGCTCTGCGCGCCGTACGGGGTGCCGTGCCTGGTCAACGACCGGCTGCACGTGGCGCTCGCGGTCGGCGCCGCCGGGGGCCACGTGGGCGCGGACGACCTGCCGGTCGGGGCGGCCCGCCGGGTGCTCGGCGGCACCGCCGTGCTGGGCGCCACCGCCCGGGAACCGGGCACCGCCACCGAGGCGGTCGCCGCCGGGGCCAGCTACCTGGGCGTGGGCCCCTGCCACGCCACCACCACGAAGGCCGGCCTGCCGGCCCCGATCGGCCCGGACGGGGTACGCGCCGTCGCCGAGGCCGTCGCCGTGCCGGTGATCGCCATCGGCGGGGTGACCGCCGCGTCGGTGCCGGCGCTGCGGGCCGCCGGGGCGTACGGGGTGGCGGTGGTGGGGGCGCTGTCCGGATCAACGGATCCGGCCCGAGCTACCGCTGAACTGCTCGGGGCGCTGACGTGCTGACCCGACCGGACGTCGCCGTGGTGGGGGCGGGACCGGTCGGGCTGGCGATCGCCTGGCGCTGCGCCGCGCGCGGGCTGCGCGTCGTCGTGCACGATCCCGCTCCCGGCTCCGGCGCGTCCCACGTGGCCGCCGGGATGCTCTCGCCGGTCGCCGAGGCGTACTTCGGGGAGCACGAGCTGACCGGGCTGCTCACCGAGTCGGCCGCCCGCTGGCCCGGCTTCGCCGCCGAGCTGGCCGAGGCCGCCGGCACCGACTTCGGCCACCGCACCGAGGGCACCCTCGTCGTCGGGCTCACCGGTGACGACCTGGCCGAGGCGCGGCGACTCTGGTCGTACCAGCAGGGGTTGGGGCTGCCGATCACGCCGCTGCGCCCCTCCGAGCTGCGGGACCGCGAGCCGGCGCTGGCGCCGCGGGTGCGCGGCGGCGCGGTCGCGCCCGGCGACCACCAGGTCGACCCGCGGCGGCTGGTGGCCGCGCTGCGGGCGGCGGCCGAGCGGGCCGGGGCCAGGCTGGTGCCCGGCGCGGTCGCGAGCCTCACCGACGTGGACGCCCGGGTCACCGTGGTCGCCGCCGGCTGCGGCGCCGCCGCGCTCACCAGCCTGCCGGTCCGGCCGGTGAAGGGGCAGGTGCTCCGGCTGCGCGCGCCCGGTCGCGGCACGCCGGACTTCCGGCACGTGATCCGGGGGTACGCCGACGGCGAGTCGGTGTACCTGGTGCCGCGCGCCGACGGTGAGGTGGTCCTCGGGGCGACCGTCGAGGAGCGCGCCGACACCGAGGTGACCGCCGGGGCGGTGCTGCGGCTGCTCCGCGCCGCCGTCGACCTGGTGCCCGACCTCGCCGAGTACGACCTGGTGGAGGCCGCCGCCGGGCTACGCCCCGGTACGCCGGACAACGCGCCGATCCTCGGGCCGCTGCCCGGCCGGCCCGGTGTGCTGGTCGCCACCGGCCACCACCGGCACGGCATCCTGCTCACCCCGGTCACCGCCGACCTGATCACCGAGCTGGTGGTCACCGGCGCGGCGGACCCGCTGCTCGCCCCCTTCGCGCCGGACCGGTTCACCGCCGGCGCCGCCGCCCGAGCCGCCGGCCGGGACCGGATCGCACCCACCTCCGAGGAGGAGACGTGCAACTGATCGTCAACGGTGCCGGCCGGGACCTGCCCGGCGGGTCGACCGTGGCGGACCTGGTCCGCGCGGTCACCGAGCAGCGGCGCGGCCTCGCGGTGGCGGTGAACGGCGAGGTGGTGCCCCGCACCGGCTGGCCGGCGACTGTGCTGCGCGACGGCGACCGGGTCGAGGTCCTCAGCGCCGCCCAGGGCGGGTGAGTGGCGTGACGCTCACCATCGGCACCGTCACCCTCGGGTCGCGGCTCATCCTCGGCACCGGCGGCGCGGCCAACCTGCACGTGCTGGAGCAGGCCGTCCGGGCCTCCGGCACCGAGCTGGTCACGGTGGCCCTGCGCCGGGTGGACACCACCCCCGCCGCGGCCGGCGGGCTGCTCGACGTGCTGGACCGGTGCGGGGTGCGGCTACTGCCGAACACCGCCGGCTGCTACACCGCCGGCGAGGCGGTGAAGGTGGCCCACCTGGCCCGGGAGGCGTTCGACACCGACTGGGTGAAGCTGGAGGTGATCGGCGACGAGCGCACGCTGCTGCCCGACGGGGTGGAGCTGCTGCGCGCCGCCGAGGAACTGGTCGCCGACGGGTTCACCGTCCTGCCGTACACCTCCGACGACCCGATCCTGGCCCGCCGGTTGGCCGACGTGGGCTGCGCCGCGGTGATGCCGGCCGGTGCGCCGATCGGCTCCGGGCTGGGCGTGACCAACCCGCACCACATCCGGCTGATCCGGCAGAGCGTGGCCGTGCCGGTGATCCTCGACGCCGGCATCGGCACCGCCTCCGACGCGGCGCTCGCCATGGAGCTGGGCTGCGACGCGGTGCTGCTGGCCAGCGCGGTCACCCGGGCCGCCGACCCGGTGGCGATGGCCACCGCCATGCGATACGCGGTGGAGGCGGGCCGGCTCGCGTACGGCGCCGGCCGGATCGCCCGCCGCTTCCACGCCCTCGCCTCCACGCCCGACGAGGGAAGGCCCGACCTGTGACGGCGACGTGGCAGGTCGTCGACGGGCCGCCCGAGGCGGGCGGAGTGCGCGGTCCACGCCCCGTCGGGACGCGCACGGACCCGCGTCGAGCTGGCTCGGGGCGGCTCGCCGCGACCGGACCCGCCCGTCCGGTGGTGCCCTCGGGCCTGGTGCTGCTCACCGACCGGTGGCAGGCCCGGCGGCCGCTGCCGGAGGTGGTCGCGGCGGCGGTGGCCGGGGGAGTGCGCTGGGTGGTGCTGCGCGAGAAGGACCTGCCCCGCGCCGAACGCGCCGCCCTCGCCGCCGCGCTGCGCCCGCTCCTCGCCGAGGCCGGCGGAACCCTGATCGTCGCCGGCCCCGACCCCCTGGACGGCGACGCCGTCCACCTGCCGTCGGCCGGCCCCTACCCGCCACCGACCCTCGGCCTGGTCGGCCGCTCCTGCCACGACCGCGCCGAACTGGACCGACTCACCACAGAGGACTACGCCACCCTCTCACCCGTCTTCCCCAGCAGAACCAAACCCGGCTACGGCCCACCCCTCCAGGCAGCCGGGCTCGCCGAGCTGATCCAGGCCAGCCCCGTGCCGATCCTCGCCCTCGGCGGCATCGACACCCCCGACCAGGTGCACGCCTGCGTCCAGGCGGGAGCCGTCGGCGTGGCCGTGCTCGGCGCCGTCATGCGAGCCGAAGACCCCACCCAGGCAGCCGCCACCCTGACCGAGGCCTTCCACTCGTCGCTCGCCCCGGTGCCGCGAAGCCGGCACGCCCGCGCGGAGGTCTCCGACACGGGGCTGCGGCCGACCGTGCCCACGCAGGGATCAAGCCTGACCGCCCGGAGTGGGCACGGTCGGCCGCAGCCCTCCACACCGACACCGACGAACCCGCACGGTCGGCCGCAGCCCCCCACACCCACCACGGGAGAAACACAGTGACGCCCACGACCGTCCTCACCATCGCCGGCTCGGACTCCGGCGCCGGCGCCGGCATCCAGGCCGACCTCAAGGTCTTCGCCGCCCTCGGCGCGTACGGGACCAGCGTGATCACGGCCGTCACCGCGCAGAACACCCGGGGCGTCGACGCCGTGCTGCCGTTGCCCCCGCGCACGGTCACCGAGCAGCTCGACAGCGTGCTCGGCGACTTCCGCGTCCGGGCGGTGAAGACCGGGATGCTCGGCACCCCGGCGGTCGCCGACGCCGTGGCCGAGGCGGCGAAGGCGGGCCGGCTGCCGTACCTGGTCGTCGACCCGGTGCTGGTCGCCACCAGTGGACACCCGCTCGGCGTGGTGGAGGCGGTCGAGCGGCTGCTGCCGTACGCGGAGGTGGCGACGCCGAACTGCGCGGAGGCCGCCGCCCTCACCGGACGCACGGTGACCACGGTCGAGGAGATGGCGGTCGCCGCCGAGGCGATCGCCGCCGGCGGCCCGGCGCACGTGGTGGTGACCGGCGGTGACGTGGACGCCGGCGGCGAATCGGTCGACGTGCTGTGCGGCGGCGGGACGACCATCCTGCTGCGCGCGCCCCGGGTGCGGACCCGGCACACCCACGGCACCGGCTGCTCGTTCTCGGCGGCGATCGCCGTCCGGCTGGCGGCGGGCGACCCGGTGCCGGTCGCGGTCGCCGCCGCCAAGGAGTACGTCACCCGGGCGCTGACCGGCGCGCGGGACTGGGAACTGGGCGCGGGACGCGGCCCGCTGGACCACTTCGGCTGGTCCTGTTGACCATCAGGGAGGCTGTCATGCAGGCACGTCGCAAGGTCTACGTCGAGGGGTCGCGGCCGGACGTCCGGGTGCCGTTCGCCGAGGTGGAGCTGGCCGGGGACAACCCGCCGCTGCGCCGCTACGACACCTCCGGCCCGGGCTCCGATCCTGAGGTGGGGCTGCCGCCGCTGCGCGGAGGGTGGATCGCCGAGCGCGGTGACGTGGCCCCGGTGCGCGGTGCGGGCACGCCGTTGGCCGGGACGGACGGGAGGCGGCCCACCCAGCTCGCGTACGCCCGCGCCGGGGTCGTCACGCCGGAGATGGAGTTCGTGGCGATCCGGGAGGGGATGGCGCCGGAGTTCGTCCGGGACGAGATCGCCGCCGGGCGGGCGGTGCTGCCGCTCAACGTCAACCACCCCGAGTGCGAGCCGGCGATCATCGGCAAGGCGTTCCTGGTGAAGGTGAATGCCAACATCGGCACCTCAGCGGTCACCTCCTCGGTCGCGGAGGAGGTGGAGAAGCTGACCTGGGCGACCCGGTGGGGCGCCGACACCGTGATGGACCTGTCCACCGGCAAGCGGATCCACGAGACCCGCGAGGCCATCGTGCGCAACTCGCCGGTGCCGATCGGGACCGTGCCGATCTACCAGGCGCTGGAGAAGGTCGGCGGCGACCCGGTGAAGCTGAGCTGGGAGGTGTTCCGGGAGACCGTCGTCGAGCAGGCCGAGCAGGGCGTCGACTACATGACCGTGCACGCCGGGGTGCTGCTGCCGTACGTGCCGCTGGCGGTGGACCGGGTGACCGGGATCGTCTCCCGGGGCGGGTCGATCATGGCGGCCTGGTGCCTGGCGCACCACGAGGAGAACTTCCTCTACACCAACTTCCGGGAGCTGTGCGAGATCCTGGCGCGGTACGACGTCACGTTCTCCCTCGGCGACGGGCTGCGGCCCGGGTCGATCGCGGACGCCAACGACGAGGCCCAGTTCGCCGAGCTGCGGACCCTCGGCGAGCTGACGAAGATCGCCTGGGAGTACGACGTGCAGGTGATGATCGAGGGTCCGGGCCATGTCCCGATGCACAAGATCAAGGAGAACGTGGACCTCCAGCAGGAGTGGTGCCACGAGGCGCCGTTCTACACGCTCGGCCCGCTGACCACGGACATCGCCCCCGCGTACGACCACATCACCTCGGCCATCGGCGCGGCGATGATCGGCATGTTCGGCACCGCGATGCTCTGCTACGTCACCCCGAAGGAGCACCTCGGGCTGCCGGACCGGGACGACGTGAAGGCGGGCGTGATCGCGTACAAGATCGCGGCGCACGCGGCCGACCTGGCCAAGGGCCACCCCGGCGCACAGGCCTGGGACGACGCGCTGTCCAAGGCCCGGTTCGAGTTCCGCTGGGAGGATCAGTTCAACCTCTCGCTGGACCCGGAGACCGCCCGCTCGTACCACGACGCGACGCTGCCGGCCGAGCCGGCGAAGACCGCGCACTTCTGCTCGATGTGCGGGCCGAAGTTCTGCTCCATGAAGATCACCCAGGAGCTGAAGGACTATGCCGCGCGCGGCATGCAGGACAAGTCGGCGGAGTTCCTCTCCTCCGGCGGCCGGGTGTACCTGCCGATGGCCTGACCCAGAACCACGCCGGTCCGGCGACGGCGGGTGCTGTCGCCGGACCGCTGTGCTTCCTCAGTCCCGGTGGTGCCGGCCGCCGGACCGCAGCGAGCGGCGGCCGCTCTCCGTCTCCGGCTCGTTGTCGGCCAGCGGGCGGCTCAGGCCGGCGACCCAGTCGACGTACTCCTCGTCCTGCGCGGCGAGCGGCTCCGCCTCCGGGCTCTCGGCCGGCGGTTCGGCGCCGCGCGCCTTGTTGCGGCGGAACAGGCTCCGCTTCGGCCGGGACCGGTCGGCCGCCGGTTCCGGCTCGACCTCCGACGACGGTTCGGCCCCGCGAGGTTCGGCACCGGGCACCTCGGCGGCGGGCAGGTCGGTCGACCGGCTCGCCGTACGGGGGGTGCCGGGCCGGGAGTCGTCCGCGTCCCAGCGGAAGGTGACCGGCTTCGGTTCCTCCTCCGGACCGTGGTCCGGGAAGGGCAGGCCGGCGCGGGGCGGCGCAGGTGCGGGGCGGGGCGCGGGGAAGGCGTTCCAGCTCGCCGCGCTGTTCAGGTCGGGCAGTTGGTGCCGGGGGCGGGGCGCCGGCTCGGCGCTCGCGGGAGTGGCACCGGCGGTGGGTGGGGTGTGGCGCACCGGGATGCGGTCCGCGCTCGACGCCCGTACGCCGGGCCGGGGAACCGGCGCGTCGCGGACGTCGTCCCTGGTGGACCCGGTCGAGGGGTACTCGGAGCGCGCCGAGTCGGAAGCTGCCGGGTCGAACCGCGCCGAGTCGGACGCTGTCGGGCCGAACCGTGCCGGGTCGAGCGCCGCCGGGTCGAGCGTGGCCGAGTCGAGCGGCGCGGGGTCGAGCGTGGCCGGGTCGAGCGGCGCCGAGTCGAGCCTGGCCGGGTCGAGCGTGGCCGGGTCGAGCGGCGCCGAGTCGAGCCTGGCCGGGTCGAGCGTGGCCGGGTCGAGCGGCGCCGAGTCGAGCGTGGCCGGGTCGAGCGTGGCCGGGTCGAGCGGCGCCGGGTCCAGCCTGGCGGCGTCGAGTTCGGTGGTGTCATGGCCGGCTTCGCCGAGCCGGGCTGTGTCGAGTTCCGGCCGGTCGAGGCGGGTCCGGTCGAGCGCTCGGTCGAGCCCGGGCCGGTCGAGTCTGGGCCGGTCGTGCGCACGCTCGGGGGCGGCGTCCGGCGCGGTGTCCGCACCGGAACGGGCGGCGGGCGAGTCGGCCGGCTCGGGGGCGGCCGTCGGGTCCGCGGCGCGGGCCGCCCGCTTCGCCGAGCCCCGCTGGCCGGTGCCCGCAGCGGCGGTGCCGGTGGCGGCAGCGGCAGGAGCGGCGGTGCCGGTGGTGGCGGCGGAAGCGGCAGAACCGGTGGTGGCAGCGGCGGGACCGGCATCGGTGGTCGACGCGGCGTCGCTGGTGGTGGCGGGGGTGTCGGTCACCGGCTCGTCCGACCCTGCGGAGCGGGACTTGCGGGTCCGCTTCGGCCGGGGCCGGGGGGTGACGGTGGTTGCCTCGGCTGGCTCGGCCGTCCCGGTGGGATCGGCGGTGAGTGCCGCTTCCTCGGTGCCGTGCGACTGCTCCGCCGTCGCGGTGTGGTCGGTGGTGGCTGCCGTCTCCTCGGTGCGGCTCGGCTGCTCGGCCCGGTCCGCGGCCCGTGGTGCCGCCACCGACCCGACGGCGACCTGCGGCGTGACCTGGCCAACCGCTGCCGGCGTGTCGAGCTGGTCGGCGACCGGTGCAACCTGGACCGGATCGGCCGCGCGCGGCCCGTCGGACGGGACAGCAGCCGGTGGAACCTGGGCCCGGCCGGCGGCCGATGGAACCTGGACCGGGTCGGAAGCGAGCGGAACCTGGACCGGGTCGGCAGTGGGCGGAACCTGGACCGGGTCGGCGGTGGGTGGAACCTGGACCGGCTTGGCCGCTCGCGGCCCGTCCGACGGGACGGCCGGCGGCGCGGCGGGGAAGCTGTCGACCACCGGCTCCCCGGCGGGTACCGCCGGTGTGATCCGGCCGGCCGTGCCGTCCCGGTCGACTCCGTCCCTGGCGTCGACCCCGGTGGCCGACCCTGCCGGCGCTTCCCGGTCCGCCGGAACGTCCCACTCCGTCGACTCCACCCGGTGGCCGGCGAGAAACGCCGGGCCGGGCTCGCCGGTCGGCGCGGCCGGGTCCGCCGTCCACCGGGACTCCGGCGTAGCGCGACGGGCCCGCGGCTGCGGGGCGCCCGCCGGGCCGGCGGCGTCGGCCTCCGGCGCGTGGCTCCGGCCCGTCGGCAGGTCGCCGTACGACGGCTCGTCCGGGGTCCGGCCGGATGGCGCCGGCCAGGTCGCCGACACCGGGTCGACGGCGGGGGCGTCGAGGGCGAAACCGCTGTCCGGGCGCGTACCGGACGGGGTGGGGCTGCCGGGGGTGACCGGCCAGTCCCAGTGCGCCGGGGTCGGCCCGGTCGCCCGGGTCGCGGCCCGGTCAGCGGCCCGGTCCGCGCCGGTCGGCGTGCCGGACCCCGCCAGGGCGCTCGCGCCGGCGGCGCCGGCCAGGTCCACGGTGGCCGTACCGTCGCCGGAGGCGCTGCTCAGGGCCGGACTGTCGGGCAGCGGGCGCAGGATGTCGGTCGGCTCGATGGCGTCGTCGCCTCCGGCGGCGTTCCCGGCTCCGGTCGCCGGGAAGAGCGGCCAGCGCAGCAGCGCGGCGGTGGCCGAGCCCAGGGCACCGGCCGCGACGGCGATCACCGCGCCGTAGTACGGGGCGAGCTGGTAGCGGTCGGCGGAGTCGCCCGGGCCGGCGGTCAGGTAGGCGAAGGCGAGCAGCACCGGCCCGGCCGCCCCGGCCGCCCCGCTGACCAGCGGGACGTGCCCGCGCCAGCGGGCCAGCGCACCGGTCGCCGCGCCGGCCAGCAGCGCCACCGCGGGGAGGATCAGCATGGCCAGCCGCTGCGCCGCGTCCGCGTCCAGCCAGGACGGCTCCAGCACCCCGAGGCGTACGGAGCGCAGCGCCCCGGTGGACATCAGCGCCGGCCCGACGGAGACCAGCGCGATCAGCCAGACCGCGCCGGTCAGCAGGGCGACATTCCAGCCCAATGGCGGCCGGAGCAGCACGGCCGAGGCGGCGCCCGCGCCGACCACCGCCCCGACGACCGCGCAGATCCCGACCGCCCAGACCGGGTCGACGGTGCTCAGCTCCGCGGCCCGGGCGGGTTGCATGCAGAGCGGAGCGACGACGGTCGCGCCGAGTGCGGCCGCGCCGGAGATGGCGAGCTGCGCGCCGGCGCCGTCCGGCAGCCCGACGCGGCGGGCGAGCCGGATGGTGACCACGGCGCCGACCACGGCGGCGGTCACGGCGAACCAGCCGACCCAGGCGAGCTGGGCCGGCCACCGGTTCACATCAGTGAACGCGCCGTTGAGTCGTACGATCCCGAACCCGTACGCGATGCCGAGCTGACCGGCTCCGGCCAGCACGCTCACCCCGAATGCGGTGAACAGCAGCTTGCCCCACGTCCGAAAGGCCATGTCGCGCACGTTACGGCCCGGTGCGCCCGATCGCCACTGTGGCGCGGCGGGGCGACTGCCTGGGGTTACTTCAACTCGACGAGACGGGCCAGATACGTGGTGTCGCCGACGTTGGTGAGCATGTGGACCGCGCCCGGATCCCGGTAGACCACTCCGCCGGTGGGTTCGTCGGCGTCGATCCGGGTGCCGTCGATCGTCTGCACCACGTTCTTCGCCCCCTGGACGGCCACCACCAGGTACGGGTGGTCGTGCCGGTGCAGCGGCTGCCGCTCACCCGGCTCCAGGCGGATGTGCCACACCCGTACCCGCTCGTTCTCGAAGACGATCTCCTGGCCCACCGGCCCGAGTTCCGTACCGTCGACCACGTCGGTCATCGCGTTCCGTTCAGTTGGGGGAGCACCTCGCCGGCGATGAGCTCCAGGTGGTCGAGGTCGTCGAGTTCGATCAGGCGCAGGTGCACCCGGGTGGCGCCGATCGCGGCGAACTCGCCGAGCCGGTCGATGAGTTGCGCGGGGGAGCCGACCACCGGGTCCTCCGGCGGCAGGGCGCTCTTGACGTGCAGCGGCGCCGCCCGGCGGCGGGCTTCGGCGTCGGTACGCCCGATCGCCACCACCACCCCGGCGGAAAGCACCAGCGGGGCCCGCCCCGCCTCGGCGCGCCCGGTCCGGTCGCACGCCTCGCGGACCCGCTCGTACGCCGCGGCGGTCTCCTCGACCGACTTGAAGGGCATGTTGAACTCGTCGGCGTACCGGGCGGCCAGCTCGGGGGTGCGCTTCGGGCCGCGCCCGCCGACGATCACCGGCGGGCCGGGCCGTTGCACGGGCTTGGGCAGCGCGGGCGCGTCCACCAGCCGGTAGTGGTCGCCGAGGTGGGTGTAGGTGTCGCCGACCGGCGTCCGCCACAGCCCGGTGATGATCTCCAGCTGTTCGGCCAGCCGGTCGAAGCGCTCACCCACGTTGGGGAACGGGATGCCGTACGAGGTGTGCTCACGCTCGTACCAGCCGGCGCCGATGCCCAGCTCGACCCGGCCGCCGCTCATCTGGTCCACCTGGGCCACCATCACGGCCAGCGGCCCGGGCAGCCGGAAGGTGGCCGAGGTGACCAGCGTGCCGAGCCGGATCCGGGTGGTCTCCCGGGCCAGCGCGGCGAGGGTCAGCCAGGCGTCGGTCGGGCCGGGCAGCCCCGCCTCGTCGCCCATCGCCTGGTAGTGGTCGGCCCGCAGGAACCCGTCGAAGCCGCCCGCCTCCACCAGCCGGGCGAACCGGAGCTGGTCGTCGTAGCTGGCACCGCGGTGCGGCTCGACGAAGACGGCCACCCGCATGCTCATCGTCCCTCCGCCACGGCCGGCGTCTCGCGCTCCATCAGCAGTTCGTGCAGTTCGGCGCTGACCCGGGCGACGTCGGCCAGGTGGGCGTTGCGGCCGAGGGTGCGGGGTCGGGGGATGGTCACCTCGACGATCTTGCGGATCCGCCCCGGGCGTGGGCTGAGCACGACCACCCGGTCGGCCAGCAGCACCGCCTCGTCGATGGAGTGGGTGACGAAGACGACGGTGGCTCCGGTCTCCATGTGCACGCGTTGCAGTTCGCCGGAGAGTTCCTCGCGGGTGAGCGCGTCCAGGGCGGAGAAGGGCTCGTCCATCAGCATCACCCGGGGCTCGCCGATCAGTGACCGGCAGAGCGACACCCGCTGCTGCATGCCGCCGGAGAGCTCGTGCGGCAGCCGCTTCTCGAAGCCGCCGAGGCCGGCCATCTCCAGCAGTTGGCGGGCCCGGTCGCGGTGCTTGGCCCGGCTCCAGCCGAAGATCTCCACCGGCAGCAGGACGTTGTCCAGCACGGTGCGCCAGGGGAGCAGGGCGGGGCGCTGGAAGAGCATCGCGATGTCCTGGCGGGGCCGGGTGACGGCCGTGCCGCCCACGGTGATCTCGCCGCTGGTCACCGGCAGCAGCCCGGCGACCATGCGCAGCAGGGTGGACTTTCCGCAGCCGGAGCGGCCCAGCACCGCGACGAACTCGCCCTCGGCGACCGCCAGGTCGATGCCGCGCAGCGCCTCGACGCGGCCGGAGCGGCCGTCGAAGGTACGCGACACGTCGGCGAGTCGGATCATGTCCGGCGGGCCTCCCCTGAGTGGGCGGTCAGGAATCCGACAAAGGCTATCCGGCGTGTGGCACGTGCCAACAGTCCGGGGTGGACGCTCAGTTGTTTCCGTTCCGCAACCCGATGCGAGTGGTGTCGTGACGGTGGGTCTCTCGTACGCTGTGCCCGCGAAGAGTCCCTTCACGACGGTGGCGTCGGCTCCCCCCTTCACGCCGGCACCGCCGGACCGACAACCCCTCCGGGTGGCATGACCCGGTCGGAAAGGACATGGTGCACTGATGAGAAGGCTGACCCGTACGGTCGCCACGGCCGCCCTGGCCACCGCCCTCGCCCTGGTCTCCGCGTGCAGCAGCGGCTCGGACGACTCCGACGCCAAGGGCGGTGACGGCAAGGCGTTGGAGAAGGTGACCTACCTGACCTCCTTCGGCAACTTCGGCCGTGACTCGTACGCCTGGGTGGCGAAGGAGAAGGGCTTCTTCAAGGAGGCCGGCTTCGACGTGGAGATCAAGCCGGGCCAGGGCACCGGCTCGGTCATCCAGACCGTCGTCGGCGGTCAGGCCGACTTCGGTCCGATCGACCTGACCGGTGGCCTGCTCCAGCTCGGCAACGGCGTCGCCAAGGACTTCGTGGTGGTGGCGGCGATCCAGCAGCGCACCATGGCCGCCGTGGTCACCGTCGAGGGCAAGAACATCGCCACGCCGAAGGACCTGGAGGGCAAGAAGCTCGCCGACACCCCCACCTCCGTGGTCCGCCAGCTCTTCCCGACGTACGCCCGCCTCGCCGGCGTCGACGCCAGCAAGGTGACCTGGGTCAACGGTGAGGCGCAGACCCTGATGGGCACCCTGGCCTCCGGCACGGTTGACGGCATCGGCCAGTTCGTGGTCGGCCAGCCCACCGTCGAGGCGGTGACCAAGAAGAAGCCGGTCGTCCTGCCGTACAGCGAGGTCATGCAGGACCTCTACGGCAACGCCCTGATCACCTCGGCCAAGCTGGCCAAGGAGAAGCCGGAGATGGTCAAGCGCTTCACCGCGGCGCTGCTCAAGGGCCTGGAGTACGCCCTGGGCAACCCGCAGGAGGCCGCCGAGCTGCTGAAGAAGAACGTCGCCGCGACCAACCCGGCCGCGGCCGCCGCCGAGCTCCAGCTGATGGCGGGGTACGTCCGGTCCAGCAACTCCGGCACCGCCATCGGCACCCTGGACAACGAGCGGGTGGCCAAGAGCATCGCGCTGCTGCAGGGCGCCGGCGCGCTCAAGCAGAACATCAACCCGGACCAGATCATCGACTTCAGCCTGGCGCCGAAGGCCTGATCGACACCGACCGTGCCACGGGGGTGCGGTCACCGGGACAGCGACCGGTGGCCGCGCCCCCGTGGCCGTGCCGGCCCCTGGCCGGCAGGAGAGGATGGGACACGTGACGCAGATCCGTACCCGCGCCGGAGCGGGGGAGGCGGAGCGCGATACGGGCGCCGCGGCCGACGCGCCCGGGGTGGCGACCCCGACCACGCCACCGGCTGTGGCGTCGCGGCGCCCGGGGGTACGCCCGGCGACGGTCGGCCTGCCGCTGCTCGGCCTGGTGATCGCGGTGACCGTCTGGTGGCTGGTCACCTCGGGGCTGAAGCTGGTCCATCCCGCGTCCCTGCCGCCGCCGCAGGACGTCTGGGCGGCGCTGACCGCGGCGGCCGGCGTGCTGCTGCCGGCGCTGGGGATCACCACGCTGATGACGCTGCTGGGCTTCGTGCTCTCCGCCGCCGCCGGGGTGCTGATCGGGATGGCGCTGGCTGCCTCCCGGCGGGCCGAGCGGATGTTCGCGCCGCTGCTGGTGGCGATCAACGCGGTGCCGAAGATCGCCCTGGGGCCGCTGCTGGTGGTCTCGGTCGGCTGGGGCGAGAAACCCATCCTGACCATGGTTTTCCTGCTCTGCTTCTTCCCGATCGTGCTGTCCACCGCGACCGGGCTCACCACCACCCCGGCGGACCTGGCCGAGCTGGCCCGGTCGCTGAACGCCTCGTGGTGGCAGGCGTTCCGCAAGGTGCGCTTCCCGGCCGCGTTGCCGCAGATCTTCGTCGGGCTGAAGGTGGCGATGCCGCTGGCCGCCATCGGCGCGGTGATCGGCGAGTTCTACTCCGACAAGCCGGGCCTGGGCTACCAGATCCTGCAGTACAACGGCATCGGGGACACCGCCACCGCCTGGGCGGCGATCGTGCTCATCGCGGCGATGAGCATCCTGCTCTACGCCGCCCTCTCCCTGGTCGAGCGCCTCGCCCTGCCCTGGGTACGCGCCACCACCAGCGCCCGCTGACGGGCTTCTCCACGCGACTGGCCGGCCCCCACCCGGGGAGCCGGCCAGTGCCGTTCGAGGCGAGTCCCGACGAACTCAGCCGGCCAGCCGCCAGCGCCCACCCCGGGCGACCAGCGTCGTCAGCGCCTGGGGCATCAGCCCCGAGTGGTTGTCCGGTGTCATCCGGATCGGTCCGGACAGCCCGTCCATCTGGGACGTCTCCAGCACGTCCCGGATGCCGTCCCGGTTGACCTGGTCGGCCGGGCCGCCGGCCCGCAGCGCGGCGTCGGCGATCAGCTGGACGGCGTCGGCGGCGAAGGACGAGAAGCCGTTGTAGCCGCCGAACCGGGCGGTGTAGTCCTGGAACCACTGCCGCCGGGCCGCCTTGGCGGGGGTGGTGGCGATGACGTCGTCGATCACCATGGTCTGGGTGAAGATCAGGGTGGCCCGCTCGGTGGACCGGGCGGCGTTGCCGAGGAAGAGGTCGCCGGCGGCGGCCGCGTCGAGGAAGAGCGACCCGGAGAAGCCCGCCTCCTGCGCGCTGGTCGCGGCGAGGGAGGCCTGCTCCGGCGGGGTCCAGAGCAGCAGCGCCTGCGCCTCGCCGGAGGTGAGCAGGCGGACCGGCTGGCTGACGTCGGTGTCGGTGGTGCGCACCGCCTCGTTGCGGACCAGCCGGATCTTGGCCTTGTCGAACTCGCCGCGCAGCGCGGTCAGGCCCTCCCGGCCGTAGTCGTCGTCGCTGTGCAGCACGGCGACCTTACGGATGCCCTTTCGGCGCAGTTCCGTGGTGAGCGCCGCGGCGCTGTCGGCGGCGTTCGGGGCCAGTTTGAAGACGTACCGCCGGTCGGCGACCGGGTTGGAGATCGCGCTGGACGGGGCGAGCGCGATGGTCGGGATCTTCTTCTCGTTGATGGTGAGTACGGCGCCGACGGCGCATTCGTTGCAACCGCCCATGATGATCGCGCTGACCTTGGAATCGCCGCTGAAGTCGGTGATGTTCCGCAGTGACTCACTGGCGTCGGAACGATTGTCCTTCACCTCGAGCCGGATCTTTCGGCTGCCCAGGGCGCCGGACGTGTTCAGCTGGTCGATCTTCAGTTCCAGCGCGCGCTGGTACGCCTTGCCGACCGGGGCCGCCGCGCCGGAGAGTTCGAGGTCCGCGGCGATGACGATGGGGCTGGCGTCCTCCTGCCCCGCCCCGAACGAACAGCCGGTGAGCGTGGTGGCCAGCACGGCCGATGCGAGCGCCACGATGGTCGCGGAGCGGATGGGGCTCAACTCAGTCCTCCAGGTGCGGCGCGGGCGCTGCCCGGTCACCGCCGCTAGTCCGTCCTCAGTGGAGATACGGGATTGTCTGCCGTACGGTGTGCGCGAAGCCTGCAAAACCTTGCCAATGCCGGGCCCCGCGGTCAAGCGCGGAGGCCCGGAGCGGTTTCGGGACGGCTTTCCCACATGTTGGGGTCATCAGATATTTACCGACGCTCACTCCGGAGAGGCGATCGGCCCACTCTGGAGTGACAATGCCTGTTCAGAGCGTGCGCGACAATGAAGCCAAAAGGCGACGAGGCCGCGGGTTGACCGTTTCCTGCCTCACTGCGGCTTCCCAAACGCGATCTTCTCTGATGAAATCGCGGCCGTGCCGCGCGTGGCGCTCTCCGCTGCACCAGGCACGGGTCGGCGGGTCAGGCGTGGAAGATACGACGGAGGCGATGTCGTGAGCACCGGACCGACGACCCTGCCCGAAATCGGCGACGCCGCCCAGCGCGACCGGGGGCGACGGCTGCCCCGACTGAGGGACGCGCGGATCCGCTCCAAACTCGCCCTCATTCTGGTGGTGCCGGTCGCCGCGGTCATTGCTCTGGCGACTATCCGACTCATCTCCACCGGTGAGGGTGCGTACGACGCCACCCGGCTCCGGTCGCTGACCGCGCTCTCCGTCGACGTCTCGGCGCTGACCCAGGACCTGCACAAGGAGCGGATGGCGGCGGCCGGCTACCTGGCCACCCCGCAGCAGAAGGCCGACGACTACAACCTGCGGGTCCGCGCCACCGACCAGCGGATCGCGGAGTACCGCGCCGAGCGCGCCAGGATCGGCGAGGTCCCGTCGGCCGTCCGCGACCGGCTCAAGGTCATCGACGATCACCTGGAGACGCTCAACGGCACCCGCCAGGAGGTGCTCGACCGTCGGCAGATGCCGGTGGCCGAGGCGACCCTGCGCTACGGCATCGTCCTGACCGACCTCGTCTCGTACGGCGACGCCCTGGCCCAGCTCCCCGGCCAGGAGAGCCTCGCCGACGCCCGCCGCGCGGTGGCCGCGTTCAGCCGCGCCAAGGCGGCCGTCGCCGAGGAGGAGGCGGTCGCCTACACCGCGCTCAGCGCCGGCCGGATCGACGAGGAGCAGTTCTCCGCCTTCGTCACCACGCTGACCGGCCAGCAGGAGGCGCTGGTCGCCTTCTCCCTGGCCGCCGACCCGGACCAGCGGGCCCTGGTCGAGGGCACCGTCTCCGGCGACGCGGTCGGCCTCGCCGACCGGGTGGCCGCCGACATCACCCGCTCGGTGGGGCAGCAGCCACTGGTCGGCGCGGCCGAAGCGAGCGCCTCCATCGGCTCGGTCAACGACCTGATGCGGTGGGCCGAGATCCAGCTCCAGGACCGCCTGCTCGACCGGGCCGAGCAGGCCCGCAGCGACGTGATCCGGCAGGCCGTGATCGAGTCGGCGCTGGTGCTGCTCACCCTGATCATCGCCGTCTCGCTCGCCGTGGTGCTGGCCCGCTCGCTCAACCACTCGCTGCGGCGACTGCGCGAGGGCGCCCTGTCGGTGGCCAACCACGACCTGCCGGACGCGGTGCGGCGGCTGCAGAACATGGGCAGCGTCGGCGAGGGCGGCGTGGACGAGATCGTGCGCCAGGTCCGCGACCCGATCCGGCTGCGCAACCGCGACGAGGTCGGCCAGGTGGCGCTGGCCTTCAACGTCGTGCACCGCGAGGCGGTCCGGGTCGCCGCCGAACAGGCCGCCCTGCGTACCAGCGTCTCGGCGATGTTCCTCAACCTGGCCCGGCGCAGTCAGACGCTGGTCGACCGGATGATCGGCGAGCTGGACGCGATCGAGCGCAGCGAGGAGGACCCGAAGCGCCTCGCCCAGCTCTTCGAGCTCGACCACCTGGCCACCCGGATGCGCCGCAACGACGAGAACCTGCTCGTCCTGGCCGGCGCCGACTCGGCGGTGCCCCGCCGCGACGACGCGCTGCTGGTCGACGTCCTGCGGGCCGCCCAGTCCGAGGTCGAGCTCTACAACCGCATCGAGTTCGGCACCGTCGACACCGACATCTCGGTCTCCGCCCACGCCGTCAACGACGTGGTCCGCCTGGTCGCCGAACTGCTCGACAACGCCACCCGCTTCTCGCCGCCGACCAGCACGGTGGTCGCCGACGGCCGCCGCATCCGCGACTACGTGCTGATCCAGATCGAAGACCGGGGCCTGGGCCTGACCGACGAGCAGCTCGACTCGCTCAACCGCCGGCTGGCCGCGCCGCCGAGCGTGGACGTGGCCGCGTTCCGGCTGATGGGTCTGGCCGTGGTGAGCCGGCTCGCCTCCCGGTACGGCATCCGGGTGGAGCTGCGGCGCAACGTGGAGGGCGGCACCGTCGCCCAGGTGACGCTGCCCACCTCGACCGTGGTGCTGCCCGCCCACCGGGGCCGGGACCAGTCGCTGCCCCGGTCGCGCCAGCCGCTGGCGGTCGAGCAGCCGCCGCTCACCCCGGCCGGCCTCGGCGACTCGCTGAGCAGCGGGCGTACCGGCGCGGCGACGCTGACCGACCAGTGGCGGGCCGCCCCGCCGGCTCCGGCGCCCTGGCAGCCTCCGGTCGACGCGCGGGACACCGCCCCGGCGGTGACGCTCGGCGGCCAGCTCCCGCCGTCCGCGCCCACCTCCGCCGTGCCCGCCTCGGCGGTGCCGACGTCCGCGGTGCCGGCCTCGGCCGTGCCGACGTCCGCGGCGCCCACCTCCGCGCTGCCGTTCTCGGCCGCCCCGGCGGAGCCGGCGTACGGAGCCGGCTATCCGACGGGGGCCCAGCCCCTGGTCGACCCGCGGCCGAGGCTGCCGAAGCGGACCCCGGCCGCCGACGCCGCCCCGGCGCTGCCCCTCGGGCCGGTCGCCGGCGTGCCGTCGGCACCGGCCGAACCGTTCACCCCGGCGCCCCCGCCGTTCACCCCGTACGGGGGGGCACCGGCGGCGCCGTTCGCCCCGGCGACCCCGGCCGCGGCGGAGACCCCGGCGGTGCCGTACACCCCGCCCGCCCCGGCGCCGGCCGTCCCGGTGGTGGCCCGCCCGACCCGGCCGGCCGACTCGCCGATATTCCGCGAGATGGAGGCGGTCTGGTTCCGGTCCCACGGGGACGACGCCACCGCCATCTTCACCCGGCCGAACTTCGACGAGCCGCGGGCCGACGCCTCCGCCGCGAAGCCCGGCCGGCCGCCGCTGCCGACCCGGGTGCCGAGCGCCCCGAACGCGGCCGGCACCCCGTCCGTGGGGTCGCCCGCCGCCGGCACCGCGTCCGTCGGGTCGGCCGCCGGGCAGCCGCCGGTCGCGCCGGCGCCCCCGTCGTACGTCCCGCAGGCGGCGCCGTCCGCGCCGCCGGCGACCCCCACCGCCCCGCCGCCCACGGAGTCCGCCACCCCGCCACCCGCGGAGTCGGACGCCTGGCGGACGGCGGCCGACGAAGGTTGGTCCCGGGCCACCCGGGCCGCCGAGCCGGCCACCGGCGGCACCACCCGCTCCGGCCTGCCGAAGCGGGTACCCCAGGCCCAGCTCGTCCCCGGCGGCATCGAGCCGAAGGACGGGCGGGACCGTAGCCGCCGCACCCCCGACGAGGTCCGCGGCCTGCTCTCCGCCTACCACCGTGGGGTGCAGCGCGGCCGTTCGGCCGGTACGGACCAGAACAGCACCTCGACCAAGGAGACGCGCCGATGAACAGGCCAGCTGCCATGCAGGACATGGGTTGGCTGCTCACCAACTTCGCCGACAGCGTGGCGGGTATCGCCCACGTGGTGGCGGTGTCCGCGGACGGGCTGCTGCTCGCCTCGTCGCGGGACCTACCGGGGGACCGGGCGGACCAGCTCGCCGCGATCACCTCCGGCGTGGTGAGCCTGACCGAGGGGGCCGCCCGGATGTTCAGCGCGGGTGGTGTGCTCCAGACGGTGATCGAAATGGACAGCGGCTACCTGTTCCTGATGTCGATCAGTGACGGGTCGTCGATGGCCGTGCTCGCGGCGCGCAGCTGCGACGTCGGGCAGGTCGGCTACGAGATGGCGCTGCTCGTCGAGCGGGTGGGCGCCGCGCTGGTGCCGCTGCCCCGCGACGCCGTGCGCTCGTAGGCGGGCGGTACGACGCCGGGCGCGCTCGCGCCCGGCGAGGGACAGGCGATCCGGTGCCGGTGGGCTCCGGGCGGAGGGAGGTGATGGCGGATGGAACCCCGGCGGGACCCACGCGGGGCGTTGGTGCGGCCGTACGCGGTCACCCGGGGCCGTACCGAGCCGAGCCGGGACATCGCCCTGGAGGCGGTGCTGTCGGCCAGCCTCACCCAGAGTGCGGAAGCGCGCTTCGCCGGGCACGACAAGTACCGCATCGCCACGGTCTGCGAGGGCCGGGCACAGTCGCTGGCGGAAATCGCCGCGTACACCCGGATGCCGCTGGGCGTCACCCGGGTGCTGGTCGCCGACATGGTGGCCGAGGGCCTGCTGACGCTACACACTGCCGCTCCGGCCGAGGGCTACGAGGAGCGGATGAACCTGCTGGGAAGGGTGCTAAGTGGACTTCGCGAACTATGACCCCGCCGGGGCGCGCCGCAGCCGGGAGATCATCTCCGCGAAGATCGTGATCGCGGGTGGCTTCGGCGTGGGCAAGACGACGATGGTCGGCGCCATCTCCGAGATCACGCCGCTGACCACCGAGGCGCTGATGACGGCGGCCGGCGTCGGCATCGACGATCCGTCGAAGGTGCCCGGCAAGGAGACCACCACGGTCGCCATGGACTTCGGCCGGATCACCATGGCGCAGGATCTGATCCTGTACCTGTTCGGCACTCCGGGGCAGACCCGGTTCTGGTTCATGTGGGACGAGATCATCCGGGGGGCGGTGGGCGCCGCCGTGCTGGTGGACACCCGCCGGATCACGGACGCCTTCGCGCCGCTGGACTACTTCGAGAACCGGAACCTGCCGTACGTGGTGGCGCTGAACCGGTTCGACGACGCGCCGCAGTACGAGCCGGAGGAGGTCCGCGAGGCGCTGGCCATCTCGCCGGACGTGCCGCTGGTGATGTGCGACGCCCGGCAACGGGACTCGGTGAAGCAGGTGCTGGTGACCGTGGTCGAGCACGCCATGCTGCGACTGGAGTCCGAGCACGGTCGGGGCTACGCCCCGGTGGGCTGAACCGCCTCCGGGTCACTCGACCCGGAGGCGGTAGCCCCGCTTGACCACGGTCTGCACCACGCGGGGGGCCTGGAGCCCGACCCGCAGCCGGGCCACCGCCATCTCCACCGCGTGCTCGTCCGCGCCCCGGGGCAGGGTCCGCAGCAGCGCGGTGCGGGACAGCACCCGGCCGGGCGACGCGGCGAGCGCCCGGAGCACCGCCATCGGCGCGGGCGCGAGCGGCCGCAGCTCCCCGTCGACCACGGCCGCGTGCCCGCGCAGGGTCAGCAGGTGCCCGGCGGCCTTGACGGTCACCGTCCGGCGGGGCAGCTCGTCGACGATCTGCCGGACCAGTGCCCCGAGGCGGGCCCGGGCGGGCGCGCTGACCGGCACTCCCCGGCGGACCAGCGGCTCCGCGGTGACCGCGCCGACGCAGCTGGCGAGCACGTCCCCGCGCAGCGCCTCCAGCACCGTCTCGGACCGGTCGCCGGCCGCCCGCAGCAGCGCCTCCGCCGCCGGCGCGGAGGTGAAGGTGACGGCGTCGACCAGCCGGCCGGCGACCAGGTCGATCAGCCGGTGCAGCGGGGCCGGGTCGGTGGGCGGCGCCCAGCGGTAGACCGGCACCTCGATCACGGTGGCCCCGGCCGCCTCCAGCGCCTCGGTGCACTCCGGCTGCCGGTCGCCGTGCAGCTGCATGGCGATGACCTGACCGGCCACCCCGCGCCGGCACAGGTGGTCGACCACCTCGTCGCAGCTCTCCGAGTCGGGCGACCACTGGTCGTGCAGCCCGGCGGCCCGGATCGCGCCGCGCGCCTTCGGCCCCCGGGCCACCACGTACGACTGGGAGAGCACCGAGCGCAGCGGCTCGGCGAGCCCCCAGCCCTCGGCCGCCTCCAGCCAGCCGCGCATCCCGATGCCGGTGTTCGCCATCAGGATGTCCGGCGGCCGGTCCAGGCAGGCACGGGTGGCCTCGCGCAGGTCGCTGTCGTCGGCCAGCGGCACGATCCGCAGGGCCGGGGCGAGCACCACCCGGGCGCCGCGGCGTTGCAGCAGCGCGGCCAGCTCGTCGCGCCGCCGGTCGGCGGTGACCCCGATGGTGAAGCCGGCCAGTTCCTCCCGCATCACTCCTCCTGTCGCAGCCGCACCTCGACCAGCCCGTCCCGGCAGCGGACCCGGTGCACGGGCAGCGTCACGCCGGGCAGGTCCAGGCAGCACCCGGTACGCAGGTCGTAGACCTGCTTGTGCAGCGGGGAGGCGAGGGTCGGCACCCCGCCGCGGCTGCCCACGATGCCCCGGGACATCACGTACGCGCCGCCGACCGGGTCGAGGTTGTCGACCGCGAAGAGCTCGCCGCCGGTCGAGAAGAGCGCCACCTGTACGCCGTCGACCAGCGCGGCGACGCCCCGGTCGGGATCCAACCGGTCGAGGGGGCAGACGGCCGTCCAGTCCAGGGTGCTCGTCAGGCTCATCGCCCTGCCTCCGTCCACGGTGCTCGTCGGGCTCATCGCCGTACCTCCGGAAGGCCGAGGGCGACCGGCTGGCGGCGGCGGTCGGCCGCCGGGGTGGGTGGTGCGCCGCGCGCGGGCACCGGCTGCCCGCGCTCGACGGCGAAGCTGATCGACGGGTCGGGCACGTCCGGGGCGTTGACGAAGGAGGTGAAGCGGCGCAGCCGCTCCGGGTCGTCGAGGACGTCGCGCCACTCGTCGGAGTAGGCCGCCACGTGCCGGGCCATCGCCGCGTCGAGTTCGGCGCAGAGCCCGAGGGAGTCGTCCACGATCACCGAGCGCAGGTGGTCGAGGCCGCCGTCCATCGCCTCGATCCAGGCGGCGGTGCGTTGCAGCCGGTCGGCGGTGCGGATGTAGTACATCAGGAACCTGTCGATCAGCGAGATCAGCGCTTCCGTGGACAGGTCGGTGGCGAAGAGGTCGGCGTGCCGGGGCCGGAAGCCGCCGTTGCCGCCGACGTAGAGGTTCCAGCCGGTGTCGGTGGCGATGATGCCGAAGTCCTTGCTGCGGGCCTCGGCGCACTCCCGGGCGCAGCCGGAGACCGCCGACTTGATCTTGTGGGGGGCGCGCAGGCCCCGGTAGCGCAGCTCCAGCGCGATGGCCAGGCCGACCGAGTCCTGCACCCCGTACCGACACCAGGTCTCGCCGACGCAGGACTTCACCGTCCGCAGCGCCTTGCCGTACGCGTGGCCGGACTCGAAGCCCGCGTCGACCAGCCGGCGCCAGATCTGCGGCAGTTGCTCGACCCGGGCGCCGAACAGGTCGATCCGCTGCCCGCCGGTGATCTTCGTGTAGAGCCGGAAGTCGCGGGCCACCTCACCAATCACGATCAGCTTCTCCGGGGTGATCTCCCCGCCGGGGATCCGGGGCACCACCGAGTAGCTGCCGTCGCGTTGCAGGTTGGCCAGGAAGTGGTCGTTGGTGTCCTGCAACGAGGCCTGCTCGCCGTCGAGCACGTGCCCGGTGCCGAGCGAGGCCAGGATCGAGGCCACCACCGGCTTGCAGATGTCGCAGCCGCGCCCCCGCCCGTGCTCGGCGATGAGCCCGGAGAAGGTCCGGATGCCGCGCACCCGGACGATGTCGAAGAGTTCCTGCCGGCTGGCGTCGAAGTGCTCGCAGAGCGCGGTGGACTGCTTCACCCCGGCCGCGTCGAGCAACTGCTTGAGCATCGGCACGCACGATCCGCAGCTGGTGCCGGCCCGGGTGCACGCCTTGAGTGCCGGCACGTCCGTGGCGCCGCCGGCGATCGCGGTGTCGATGTCGTCGCGGGTCACCGCGTTGCAGGAGCAGACCTGCGCCGCGCCGGGCAGCGCCCCGGCCCCGGCGCCCGCCCCGCCGGCCGGGGCCAGCAGCGCCAGCGGGGGAGCGGGCAGCGGCCCGCCGACGCTGGCCCGCAGCGTGGGGTAGGCGCTCGCGTCCCCGACCAGCACGCCGCCGAGCAGCGTCTGCGCGTCGTCGGAGAGAACCAGCTTCGCGTACGACCGGGTGGCCGGGTCGGTGAAGGTCACGTCCAGGCAGCCCGGCGTCGTGCCGTGCGCGTCGCCGAAGGAGGCCACGTCCACGCCGAGCAGCTTGAGCTTGGTGGCGGTGTCCGCCCCGGGGAAGGTCGCCGACCCGCCGAGCAGCCGGTCGGCGACGACCTCGGCCATCGCGTACCCGGGGGCGACCAGGCCGTGGCAGGTGCCGTCGACCGCCGCGCACTCGCCCACCGCCCAGATCCGCTCGTCGTCGCTGCGGCAGGTCGCGTCGACCAGCACCCCGCCGCGCGGGCCCAGCGCCAGCCCGGCGGCCCGGGCCAGCTCGTCGCGGGGACGGATGCCGGCGGCCACCACCACCAGTTCGGCGTCGACCGTGCTGCCGTCGGAGAGTTCCAGCCCGGCCACGACGCCGTCGGGGCCGGGGCGCAGCGCGGTGGTGGCCACCCCGAGGTGGGTGGCGACCCCCAGCTCCTCGACGTAGCGGCGCAGCATCGCGCCGCCCGCCTCGTCGACCTGCACCGGCATCAGCCGGGGCGCGAACTCGACCACGTGGGTGGCCAGGCCGAGCAGGCGCAGGGCGTTGGCCGCCTCCAGGCCGAGCAGGCCGCCGCCGATCACCGCGCCGGTACGCCGACCCCGGGCGTGCGCCCGGATCGCCTCCAGGTCGTCCAGGGTGCGGTAGACGAAGACCCCGGGCAGCGCCGTGCCGTCCACCGGCGGCACGAACGGGTACGAGCCGGTGGCCAGCACCAGCGCGTCGTACGGGTGCTCGCCGGCCGTGGTGGTCACCACCCGGCGCTCCCGGTCGACGCCGGTGACGGCCTCGCCGAGGCGCAGGTCGACCCCGTCGTCGGGGGTGTGCAGGTTCAGCTCGTCAGCACCCACCCCGTCGAAGAACGCCGAGAGCCGCACCCGGTCGTACGCCGCCCGGTGTTCCTCGGCGAGCACCGTCACCCGCCACCGCCGGTCGTGGTCGCGGGCGCGCAGCGCCTCGACGAACCGTTGTCCGACCATGCCGTTGCCGACGACGACCAATCGTCCGCCGGTCATCGCGTCACCTCCTCGCGGTCCGTCGCGTCAGTTCGGTCGATCGCTTTCCGTCCGGTCATCGGGTCGCCCCCACCGAGTCCGCCTCGGACAGCCAGTCGACGATGCCGGCGACCGCGCCCCGGCAGCCGCCGCAGCCGGTGGCGGCCCGGGTGGTCGCCACCACCTCGTCCACCGTCCGGGCCCCGGCCCGCCAGCAGGCGACCAGCGCGCCCTTGCGCACGTCGTTGCACTGGCAGACGGTGGCCGCGTCCGGCATCAGCGCCGGGGACTCCGCCGGCGCCGTCGCGGTGCCGCCCAGCGCGCGGCCCAGCAGCAGCGCCCGCCGGTCGGCCGGCACCGGCGCGCCCCGGTCGAAGAGCTGCACCACCGTGCCGACCGACGGGTTGTCCCCGAGCAGGATCGCGGCGGTCAGCCGCTCCTCGTGGATGCGCAGCCGGGCGTAGGTGCCCCGGGCCGGGTCGGCGAAGGTCAGCTCCTCGCCCGGGCCGTCGGCGGGGTCGCCCATCGCGGCGAGGTCGATGCCGGCCGCCTTGAGCCGGGTCACCACCGGCCGGGGCCGGTACCGGGCGGCCGGGTCTTCGCCGGTGAGCGCCTGGGCCAGCACCCGGGCCTGCGCCCAGGCCGGCGCGACCAGCCCGGTCAGCGTGCCGTCGTGCTGGGCGCAGTCGCCGATCGCCGAGATCCGCGGGTCGCCGGTGCGGAGCTGGTCGTCGACCACCACGCCCCGGTCCACGCTCAGCCCGGCCGCGGCGGCCAGCGCGGTGTCGGGGCGTACCCCGCAGGAGAGCACCAGCAGGTCGGCGGAGAGCGACCGGCCGTCGGCCAGGTCGAGACGGATGCCGTCGGCGTCCGCCGCCACCCGGGTGGCCGCGACGGCCAGGTGGGTGGTCACCCCGAGGCCGGCGAGGGTGCCGGCCAGCACGGCCGCGCCGGTCGGGTCGAGCTGGCGTTCCATCAGGTACGGCACCGGGTGCACCACGCCGACGTCGAGCCCCCGGGCGGCGAGCCCGCGCGCCGCCTCCAGCCCGAGCAGCCCGCCGCCGAGCACCAGGGCGCTGCGGGCGCCCTCGGCGGCGGCGAGGATCCGCCGGCAGTCGTCCAGCGTGCGGAACGGGACCACCCGCTCCGGCAGGTCGGCCGGGTCCAGGCCGGGCAGCGGCGGCACGATGGCCCGGCTGCCGGTGGCGAGCACCAGGTGGTCGTAGGGGATCCGGTCGCCGTCGTCGTCGTGGACCACGCGGGCGTCCCGGTCGATCGTGGTCACCTGCACGCCGGTACGCACGTCGACGCCCTGCCCGGCCACCTCGGCCAGCTCCACGTCCGGCTCGGCGACCTTCCCCGCCAGCAGGGTGGAGAGCATGATCCGGTTGTACGCCCGGTGCGGCTCCGCCCCGAGCACGACGACCTTCAGGTCCCCGTCCCGGGCGTGCAGTTCGGCGGCGAGCCGGGACCCGGCCATGCCGTATCCCACGATGACCACGTTCATGCCTTCTCCACCCGTACGGCGCAGATCTTGAATTCGGGCATCCCGGAGACCGGGTCCGTCGCGTCACTGGTCACGGAGTTGGCCCGGGCCGCGCCGCCCCAGTGGAACGGCGCGAAGACGGTGTCCGGCCGGATCGTCGGGGTGAGCCGGGCCGGCGCCCGCAGCTCGCCCCGGCGGGAGGCGACCCGCACCTCCTCGCCCTCAACCACGCCGAGCCGGGCGGCCAGGTCGGGGTGCAGCTCGACGAAGCCGCCGGGGGCGGCCCGCCGCAGCGCGGCGACCCGCCGGGTCTGGGTGCCGGACTGGTACTGGGCGAGCACCCGACCGGTGGTGAAGTGCAGGGGATAGTCGACGCAGACCGGCTCGGCGGCGGGCCGGTGGGTCACCGGCTGGAACCGGGCCCGGCCGTCCGGGGTGGCGAACGAGTCGGCGAAGAGCCGGGGCGTGTCCGGCCCGGCCGGATCGGGGCAGGGCCAGAAGACGCCCTCGTCGGCCTCGATCCGCTCCCAGCTCACCCCGGCGTAGTCGGCGACGCCGCCGGCCGAGGCCCGGCGCAGCTCGGTGAAGACCTCGGCCGGGTCGGTCGGGAAGGACGCCGGGGCCTCCAGCCGGGCGGCCAGCTCGGCGAGGACCGCCAGGTCGCTCCGGACCCCGGGCGGCGGCTCGCGCAGCGCCCGGCGGCGCAGCACCCGACCCTCCAGGTTGGTCATCGTGCCGTCCTCCTCGGCCCACTGCGCGACGGGCAGCACCACGTCGGCGAGGGCGGCCGTCTCGGAGAGCAGGAAGTCGGCCACCACCAGCAGGTCGAGCCCGCGCAGCCGGGATTCGATCCGGGCCGCCCGCGGTGCCGAGACCACCGGGTTGGAGCCGAAGACCAGCATCGCCCGGGGGCCGCCCGGGGTGCCGAGCGACTCCAGCAGCTGGTACGCCGGCACGCCCGGCCCGGGCAGGTCCTCGGGGTCGACGCCCCACACGCCCGCCACGTGCTCCCGGGCCGCCGGGTCGTCGATCTTCCGGTACCCGGGCAGCTGGTCGGCCTTCTGCCCGTGTTCCCGGCCGCCCTGGCCGTTGCCCTGGCCGGTCAGGCAGCCGTAGCCGGAGCCGGGGCGGCCGGGCAGGCCGAGGGCGAGCGCCAGGTTGACGAAGGCGCTGACGGTGTCGACGCCCTTGGCGTGCTGTTCCGCGCCCCGGGCGGTCAGGATGATCGCGCTGCCGGCGGTGCCCAGCGCGCGGGCGGTCGCCTCCAGGTCGGCCACCGGCACTCCGGAGAGCCGTTCCACCTCCGCCGGCCAGTAGCCGGCCACGGTGCGGCGTACCTCGTCGAAGCCGGTGGTCCGGGCGGCCACGTAGTCCCGGTCGATGAGGCCCTCGGTGAGCGCGATGTGCAGCAGCGCGTTGGCCACCGCGAGGTCGGTGCCGGGCAGCGGTTGCAGGTGCAGGTCGGCCTGCCGGGCGGTGGCGGTGACCCGGGGGTCGACCACGATCAGGCGTCCGCCGCGTTCCCGCTGGTCGGCCAGGTGGCGCATCAGCGGCGGCATGGTCTCCGCCGGGTTGGCGCCGACCAGCAGCAGGGTCTCCGCCCGGCCGAGGTCGGCCAGCGGGAAGGGCAGCCCCCGGTCGACGCCGAAGGCGCGGATCCCGGCCGCGGCGGCCGAGGACATGCACCACCGGCCGTTGTAGTCGATGTGCCGGGTGCGCAGCGCCACCCGGGCGAACTTGCCGAGCGCGTACGCCTTCTCGTTGGTGAGCCCACCGCCGCCGAAGACCGCCACCGCGTCCCGGCCGTATCCCGTTTGGACGGCGCGGATGCCGGCGGCGATCCGGTCGAGCGCGGCCGCCCAGGTCGCCGGGCGCAGCTCGCCGGTGGCCGGGTCGCGTACCAGCGGGGTCCTCAGCCGGTCCGGGTGGTCCAGCAGCTCGGCGGCGGTCCAGCCCTTCTGGCACAGCCCGCCCCGGTTGGTGGGGAACTGGCGGGGGAGCACCTCCACCCGGTCGCCGGTCTCGCGCAGGACCATCCCGCACTGCAGGGCGCAGTACGGGCAGTGCGTCTCCGCCTGCCGGGGGGCGCCCCCCGATCGGGTCGCGGAGCGTGCACGGTCTGTCATGCCAGTGAAGCGTGCCGGGGGGCGGTTTCCGGTCCGGGTCCCGTCTGTTTCGGTCCTGTCAAGAGCGCCTCACACCGCACCGGGGCAGCCGGCCGGCCGGTGGGTCTATGATATGGGACAACCGTCCTGAAATATGGGAGGCGACGATGAGCGTGACGGCGGCGTTCGACGCGGTGGCCGGCAGCTACGACCAGGCCAGACGGCGCCTGGTGCCACGCTTCGACGACTTCTACGGCACCGCGGTCGAGGTGGCGGCCGTACCGCTGCGGGCCGCGCTTGCCGCGGGGCGTACCCCCGAGGTGCTGGACCTGGGCGCGGGCACCGGGCTGCTCTCGCTGCTGCTCACCGCGGCGCTGCCCGGGGTCCGGGTGACCCTGCTCGACGGCGCCCCGCGGATGCTGGCGGTGGCCGCCGACGCGCTGGCCGCCCGGGGCGTGCCGCACCGGACGGTGGTCGCCGACCTGGCCGATCCGCTCCCCGCCGGCCGGTACGACGCGGTGGTCTCCGCCCTGGCCGTCCACCACCTCGACGACGACGGCAAGCGCGCCCTCTACCGGCGCGCCGCCGCGGCGCTGACGCCGGGCGGGGTGTTCGTCAACGCCGAACAGGTGGCCGGCCCGACCCCCGCGCTGGACCGCCGCTACGACGAGGTCTGGGTGGCCCAGGCCGCCGCGCTCGGGTCCGACGACGCGGAACTGGCCGCCGCTCGGGAGCGGATGCGGCACGACCGGCCGGCGCCGGTGGACGCGCAGTGCCGCTGGCTCGCCGAGGCCGGGCTGGTCGACGTGGACTGCTTCTTCAAGGCGTGGCGGTTCGCCGTCTTCGGCGGCACCCGCCCGCCCGCCTGACCCCGCACACGCCACAAACGGGACGCGCGTACACGGAAAGCGCGACACGCCCGCGTGGCCCGACCCCGGACGAGGGCGTTTTGAGCCGTTGGCCGACCGGCGCGAAGCGGGATGACTGCTGGTCATACCAGCGGGTAGTCTCAGCGGCATGACTGCCAAGGTGACACTGTCGTTCTCCGACGAGACGATCGAGGAGGCGCGCCGGTTCGCCAAGCGTGAGGGGCTGTCGCTCTCCGCCTGGATGGACCAGGCGGCCCGGGAGAAGGCGCTGCGCGAGGTCTTCACCGCGCACGCCGCCGCGGTCGGCCGGGCGGGGCTCGACCTGGAGACCGCCGCGCTCGCCGACGCCCGGGAGGTCGGCATGGTCGACGACGCGCTCTTCGGCGGACGTCCGCGTGCTGCGTAGGGGCGAGATCTGGCGGATCGAGGGCGCCCGGGAACGGCTCGGGCTGGTGATCAGCACCGATGTCTACAACTCCACCGACGTGCCGATCGTGATGGTGGCCGAGGTGGTCGAGACGGCGCTGCTGCGGGACTCCCCGCTCGCCGTGCCGATGGGCGGGTACGTGGTGATGCCCGACCGGCTCTCCTCGCCGATGAAGAAGTGGTTCACCGAGTGCGTGGACGTCGCCGACACCGAGACCATGCAGCGGGTGGGGCGGGCGCTGCGCATCCTCCAGCAGCTCTGACCGCCTCACCACCGCCTTTCGGCCGACGTGCGATCTCCGTTTCCGGAACGACCCGCGACAGGCACGGTCGGGTAACCCGCCGTTCCTAACCTCCTGGACGTCACATCGACCAGGAGGAGCCGCCGTGAGCACGCTCGCCCCCACGACAACAGCCCCCGCCGACCCCACGACCGCCGCCGGACGCCGGCACCGGATCGACGACTGGCGCCCCGAAGACCCGACGTTCTGGCGTACGACCGGGGCACCGATCGCCCGCCGGAACCTCTGGGTGTCGATCTTCGCCGAGCACGTCGGCTTCTCCGTCTGGAGCCTCTGGTCGGTCACCGTGCTGTTCCTCGGTCCCGCGTACGGCATCGACCCGGCGGGGAAGTTCCTGCTCACCGCCGTGCCGGCCGCGCTGGGCGCGGTGCTGCGGCTGCCCTACACGCTGGCGGTGGCCCGCTTCGGCGGCCGGAACTGGACCATCGTCAGCGCCCTGTTGCTGCTGGTGCCGGCGGTGCCGATGACGGTGCTGCTGGAGCCGGGAGTGTCGTACACCACGCTGATGGTGCTGGCCTGCCTCACCGGGGTCGGCGGGGGCAACTTCGCCTCCTCGATGGCGAACATCAACCTCTTCTTCCCGGACCGGCTCAAGGGCCGCGCGCTGGGACTCAACGCCGGTGGGGGCAACCTCGGCGTACCGGCGGTGCAGCTGGTCGGGCTCGCCGTGCTGGCCACCGCGGGGGCGGCGTACCCCCGGCTGGTGCCGGCGGCCTACCTGCCGCTGATCGTGCTGGCCGCGCTGGCCTCGGCGCGCTGGCTGGACAACCTCCCCGGCGCGCGCAACGAGCCGGGCGCGCTGCGCGAGGCGGCCCGTGACCCGCACACCTGGGTGATGTCGCTGCTCTACATCGGCACCTTCGGCTCCTTCATCGGCTTCGGCTTCGCCTTCGGGCAGGTGCTCCAGCTCCAGTTCGCCGAGCGCTTCCCGACGCCGGTCGACGCCGCCTGGCTGACCTTCCTCGGCCCGCTGGTCGGGTCGCTGATCCGGCCGCTCGGCGGCCAGCTGGCCGACCGGCTCGGCGGGGCCCGGGTCACCTTCGGCAACTTCGTGGCGATGGCCCTGGGCGCCGGGCTGGTGCTGTACGCGGCCCGGGAGCAGTCGTTCCCGCTCTACCTGACCGGGTTCCTGGCGCTCTTCGTCTTCTCCGGGATCGGCAACGGATCGACCTACAAGATGATCCCGGCGATCTTCCGGGCCCGGGCGGTGGCGGAGGGGGAGCTGACCGGTGATCCCGAGGCGGCCGAGCGGCGGGCCCGCCGGCTCTCCGGGGCACTGATCGGCATCGCCGGGGCGGTCGGCGCGTCCGGCGGGGTGCTGGTCAACATCGCCTTCCGGCAGTCGTTCCTGACCTCCGGCAACGCCGACGCGGCGTACCTGGCCTTCATCGGCTGGTACGCGCTCTGCTTCGCCCTGACCTGGGCGGTGTACCTGCGCCCGGGCCCGCGCCGGCTGGCCGGGGTGTGACCTGTACCATCGTCACGTCGCAAGCCACGCTGGGTGACCCCCCGTTTTGACCTGCTGACGGGGCGCCGGGTATCGTTGCCTGCTGTTGTACGACATCCAGAGGCGTGCCGCATCAGGTACGCTTGGTCGTTCGTGCGCGCCTGGTCACCTCGGCGCGCGACCCCAGACCGACGACGAGACAAGGTAGACCTGTGCGTACGTACAGCCCGAAGCCGGGTGAGATCGAGCGTCAGTGGCACGTTATCGACGCCTCTGATGTCGTGCTGGGCCGCCTGGCCACCCACGCCGCCACGCTGCTGCGCGGCAAGCACAAGCCGACTTTCGCGCCGCACGTCGACACGGGCGACTTCGTCGTCATCGTGAACGCGGGCAAGGTTGCGCTGACCGGCAACAAGCGCCAGACCAAGGTTGCCTACCGCCACTCGGGTTACCCGGGTGGCCTGAAGCAGGTCGGCTACGACGAGCTGCTGACCAAGCGTCCCGAGCGGGCCATCGAGCTCGCCGTGAAGGGGATGCTCCCGCACAACAAGCTCGGCCGTCAGCTGATCAAGAAGCTGAAGGTCTACGCCGGTGCCGAGCACCCGCACGGCGCGCAGATGCCGGTGCCGTTCGAGATCAAGCAGATCGCGCAGTGAGCGCGGGCGAAGGAAGCAGCATGACCGACATCACCGAGACCGAGGTTGCCCCGGCTGCCCCCGAGGCCACCGAGGCGCCGGCGCCCGTCGCCCGCGCGCCTCGTGGTGACCGGCCGATCCAGACCGTCGGCCGCCGCAAGGAGGCCATCGTCCGGGTGCGCATCGTCCCGGGCACCGGCAAGATCACCTGCAACGGCCGGGACCTCGAGGCCTACTTCCCGAGCAAGGTGCACCAGCAGCTCATCAAGGACCCGCTGGTCACCGCCGAGAAGCCCGAGGCGTTCGACGTCATCGCCAACCTGCGTGGCGGCGGCACCACCGGCCAGGCCGGTGCGCTGCGGCTGGCCATCGCCCGGGCGCTGATCGTCAACGAGCCGGACGACCGCCCGGCCCTGAAGAAGGCCGGCTTCCTGACCCGGGACGCCCGGGTCAAGGAGAGCAAGAAGTACGGCCTCAAGAAGGCCCGTAAGGCTCCTCAGTACTCGAAGCGCTGATCATCAGCGACACGTTGTACTTCTGACGGACGGCCGGGATCGCCTCCCCACACGGGAGGTGGCCCGGCCGTTCGCCGTTTCCCCTGGGACCCTTTCATCGGAGGTTGGCGGGTATGGGCCGGTTGTTCGGCACGGACGGCGTACGCGGGCGGGCGAACGCGGATCTCACCCCCGAGTTGGCGCTCGCGGTGGCGGTGGCCGCCGCGCACACGCTGGCCGAGTCGGACAAGACGCATCCCCCGCTCGCCGTGGTCGGCCGGGACACCCGGGCCAGCGGCGAGATGCTGGAGGCGGCCGTGGTCGCCGGGCTCACCAGCGCCGGGGCCAACGTGGTCCGGGTCGGCGTGCTGCCGACCCCGGCGGTCGCCTTCCTCACCGCGGAGGCCAAGGCCGACCTCGGCGTGATGCTCTCCGCCTCGCACAACCCGATGCCGGACAACGGGATCAAGCTCTTCGCCGCCGGCGGGCACAAGCTGCCGGACGAGATCGAGATGCGGATCGAGGCGGCCGTCGAGGCGAACGCCACCACCGCCTGGGACCGGCCGATCGGCGCCGGCGTCGGCCGGGTGCACGACCTCCTCGACGGCGCCGACCACTACGTGCAGCACCTGGTCGGCACGGTCCCGCACCGGCTGGACGGGATCAAGGTGGTGGTGGACTGCGCCAACGGCGCCGCCGCCGAGGTGGCCCCGGTGGCGTACCGGGAGGCGGGCGCCGAGGTGATCGCCATCCACGCCGAGCCGGACGGGCTCAACATCAACGACGACTGCGGTTCCAACCACATCGACGGGCTGCGCGCCGCTGTCGTCGAGCACGGCGCCCACCTGGGCATCGCGCACGACGGCGACGCCGACCGGTGCGTCGCGGTGACCGCCGACGGTGACGAGGTCGACGGCGACGAGCTGATGGCGATCCTCGCCCTCGCCATGCGGGAGGCCGGCACGCTCGCCCAGGACACCCTGGTCGCGACCGTGATGAGCAACCTCGGCCTGCGCCTGGCGATGTCCGCGGAGGGCATCCGGCTGATCGAGACCAAGGTCGGCGACCGGTACGTCCTGGAGGAGCTGCGCGCCTCCGGCCTCGCCCTCGGCGGCGAGCAGAGCGGTCACATCGTCATGCCGGCGTACGCCACCACGGGCGACGGCGTGCTCACCGGGCTGCACCTGATGTCGCGGCTCGCCGCCACCGGCAAGTCGCTGGCCGAGCTGGCCTCGGTCGTGACGAAGCTGCCGCAGGTGCTGATCAACGTACCGGTCGGTGACCGCACCGTCGGCGCCAGCGCCCCCGAGGTACGGGCCGAGGTGGAGCGCGCCGAGGCCGAGCTGGGCGAGACCGGCCGGGTGCTGCTGCGCCCGTCCGGCACCGAGCCGCTGGTGCGGGTGATGGTGGAGGCCGCCACCGAGGCGACCGCCCGGTCGGTCGCCGAGCGGATCGCCGGGCACGTACGCGCCGCCAGCCCGACCGCCTGACCGTCTCTTCGCGCGTCTCCGTACCCGGCCGGCCCGCAGAGCCGGTCGGGTACGACGCTGCCCCGGTGTGGCCGCTCTTTGGCACCCGCCGGGCGCCGGTGCCCTCACGCTGACCCGCTGCCCGCTTCACCAGAGTGATGCCGGCGCGCCTCCTGCGAGGCCAGCCTCCGACGGCTCGGTCTCGACCATGTCGACCTGCTGCACCTGCACCGGGTCGACCCGGCCGTGCCGCTGGAGGAGACCTGGGGAGCCATGGCCGAGCTGGTCGCCGAGGGCAAGGTGCGGGGGATCGGGCTGTCCGAGGTGTCGGTGGCGGAGATCGACCTCGCCCACGCAGATCGGCTTCGTCGCCTGCTGTCCGCTCGGCAGGGGGTTCCTCACCGGAGCCTTCCGCGAGCCCGGCGACCTGCCGGCCGGGGACGGCCGACGCGACTACTTCCCGCGGTTCTCCGCCGAGGCGATGCGGCACAACTGGGCACTGCTCGACGAACTCGGCGCGGTGGCCCGGGACGCGGGGCACACTCCCGCGCAGCTCGCCCTCGCCTGGGTGCTCGCCCAGGACGACGCGGTGGTCGCGATCCCCGGGGCCAGGACCCTGCCGCACCTGACGGAGAACGCCGAGGCAGCGTCGGTGGTGCTCACCGCCGACGTACGGGCCCGGCTCGACGCCCTGCTGCCGGCGGTCGGCGGTCGATATTGAGCGACGGTTGCCGCCCCGATGAGGTGGGGCGGCAACCGTCGCCGAATTGCGTCGCGGGATGTGTGCCGGCGTGCTTGCCGCTCAGTACCTGGTGCCCACCGGCTCGGGGAGGGCGTCGAGTGCCGAACGCGCGTCCTCGGTCAGCGTGATCGAATCCGCGGCCATGTTGTCTTCCACATGACTGAGCGTCTTCGTGCCCGGAATGGGAACCACGTTGTCGGCGAGCGCCAGTAGCCAGGCGAGCGCCACCTGCGCAGGTGCCGAACCCATTTCCGAACTGATACGAATAACCCGCCGGGCGATTTCTTGATTTGCGGAAATTGTATCCGGTTGGAAACGTGACAGGTTGCGCCGGCCGTCCCGGACCGGCAGGTCGGCGGTGCCGGCGAAACGACCGGTGAGGAAACCGCGGCCGAGCGGTGCGAACGGCAAAAATGTAATCTGTTTCTCTGTGCAGTACGGCAGGACCGAATCCAGCGGCTCACGCGTCCACAGGGACAGCTCCGACTGGACGCTCGCGACCGGGTGGATCTCCTCGGCCCGCCGGATCTCGTCGACCGACACCTCGGACAACCCAATCATCCGGGCCTTGCCCTCGGTCACCAGCTCGGCCAGCGTCCCCCAGCTCTCCTCGATCGGAACGGCCGGGTCGACGCGGTGCAGCTGGTAGAGGTCGACATGGTCCACACCCAGCCTGAGCAGGCTCGCCTCGCACGTCGCCCGCAGGTGTTCGGGGCGTCCGTTGCGGTGCACCGCCCGGCTGCCGTCGGCCAGTAGGCCGCCCTTGGTCGCCAGCACGACCTGGTCACGACGCCCGCGCAGCGCCCGGCCGACCAGGCGTTCGTTGGTGAACGGGCCGTACAGGTCCGCCGTGTCGAGAAGGTTGCAGCCCAGCTCGATCGCCCGGTGGATGACCGCGACGGAATGGTCGTCGTCGCGCCCGTCCTCGTCGTATCCCCAGGACATCCCCATGCAGCCGAGGCCGATGGCTCGTATTTGCGGACCTTCGCCGCCGAGCCGTGTGTAGCGCATCTTCTCCCCTATGCCGAATTGGTTGCAATCGGGCTCGGGTCAGCCTATCACCCGCCGTCATTGGATGCGGGTGTGAACATGTGACAGGGTATCGACATCAGCCATTCGTAACGGGGTACGGTCATTTGTGGCCCCGGGGGGAATTCTCACACGCAGTGGATCTGCGTTGGTGAGCGGCGCGATTGTCGGGTCGGCCGATGTTTTCCGCCGATCGATGCGCCGGGTGTGCCGCGGTGGACCGCGCACACACCTCGGCGGGGCCGACCGGAAATGAACAACGGGGAAAAATGGACGGAGCCGAGATGCAGGTGCTGGGGCCGCTCGGCCGGCCGCCGGCCGTCAGGCGGTGCGGACCCGGCGGAGGAACCGCCCGCCCAGCTCGACCACCTGGTCGGCGTCCAGCTCGGTCGCCGGCCCGGCCACCTCGACCTCGGCCATCGCCAGCCCCGGCACCTCGGTGTCCCGCCAGCCGCCGATGAACCACGCCTTCTCCTCCTCGGCGAGGGCGAGGTTGGCGTCGTTCAGCGCGCCCGCCGGATGCGGCAGCCACAGCCGGAACCGGTGGGTGTGCGGCGGCTCCGGGTACACCCGCGCGCCGGGCAGGCCGGCCAGCGCCGCGGCCACCACCTTCGCGTGCCCCACGTAGCCGGCCAGCCGCGGCAGCTCGCGGTCCAGGCCGGCGAGGGCGGCCAGCGCCGCCGGCCACTGCTGGAAGACGGTGCCGCCGTACCGGTGCCGCCAGGCCCGCGCGTAGCGGACCAGGTCGGCCGGGCCGGCCAGCGCCGCGCCGGCGTGGCCGCCGAGGGACTTGTAGAACGAGACGTAGACGCTGTCGGCGAGGGCCGCGATCTCGGCCAGCGACCGACCGAGGTGGACGGTGGACTCCCAGAGTCGGGCACCGTCGAGGTGCACCCGGGAGCCCCGGTCCCGGGCCGCCCCGGCCACCGCCACCAGCTCGTCCCAGGTCGGCAGCACGAATCCGGCGTCGCGCAGCGGCAGTTCGAGCAGCAGGGTGCCGACCGGCTCGTCGAGCGCGGCGACCTCCTCGGCGGTCGGGTTGCGCGGGGCCGTCGTGGTGCGCACCGCCCGCAGCCCGCCGAGCACCGCGTACGCGTCCCGTTCGTACATCAGCGGGTGGCTCAGCGGGTGCAGGCCGACCGCGTTGCGCCCGGTCAGCTCGGCGCCGTACCGCATGGCGACCTGCTGGGCCATCGTGCCGGTGGGGAAGAAGGTGGCCGCCTCCGTGCCGAGCAGGTCGGCCACCCGGCGCTCCAGCGCCTCGACCGCGCCGCCCTCGCCGTAGAAGTCCGGCAGCAGCTCGTCGGTGGCGGCGGCGCGGATGGTGTCGAGCTGTTCGACGACCGAGGGCGGCCGGGTCCCGGAGAGCACGGCGTCGCAGCCGCGCAGCGCGGTGAGCCGGCGGACCCGTTCGGCGTACCCGTCGGTCATCGGGCCTCCTTCAGTCGGCGCAGGCGGGTGACCGCCTCGGTGAGCACGTCGGGGCGCTTGCAGAAGGCGAACCGGATCAGCCGCCGGCCCGCCTCGGGGTCGTCGTAGAAGACCTGGGTGGGCACCGCGACCACGCCGCACCGCTCGGGCAGCGAGCGGCAGAACTCCACCCCGTCCCGACCGCCCAGCGCGGTCACGTCGGCGGTGACGAAGTACGTCCCCTCCGGGGTCAGCGCGTCGAAGCCCGCGTCGGTCAGCCCGGCGACGAGCTGGTCCCGGCGCCGGCGCATGCCCTCCTGGAAGTCGGTGAAGTAGGCGTCCGGCAGGGCCAGCGCCACGGCGACCGCCGGTTGCAGCGGCGCCGCGTTGACGAAGGTGAGGAACTGCTTGACCCGCAGCACCGCCGAGACCAGGGGAGCCGGGCCGCTCGCCCAGCCGACCTTCCAACCCGTGCAGGAGAAGGTCTTGCCCGCCGACGAGATGCGCAGCGTCCGCTCCCGCATCCCCGGCAGGGTGGCCAGGGGCACGTGCGGCGCGGCGGCGTCGGGAAAGACCAGGTGCTCGTACACCTCGTCGGTGACCGCGTACGCGTCGTGCTCCTGGCAGAGCTCGGCGACCAGGGCCAACTCGTCGGGGGTGAAGACCTTCCCGGTCGGGTTGTGCGGGGAGTTCAGCAGCACCAGCCGGGTCCGCGGGCGGAACGCGGCGCGCAGCGCCGCCGGGTCGAAGGCGTACCGGCCGTCGTCGCCGGGACGCAGCGTCACCGGCCGCCGGACCGCGCCGGCCAGCGCGATGGAGGCCGCGTACGAGTCGTAGTACGGCTCGAAGCAGACCACCTCGTCGCCGGGCTCGCAGAGGGCGAGGATGCTGGCGGCGATCGCCTCGGTGGCGCCGGTGGTGACCACGATCTCGCCGTCCGGGTCGTACTCCAGTCCGTGGAAACGGCGCTGGTGGTCGGCGACGGCCCTTCGCAGCGCGGGGATGCCCGGGCCCGGCGGGTACTGGTTCTGCCCGCCGCGCAGCGCCTCGGCCGCCGCGGCCAGCATCTCCGGCGGGCCGTCGCTGTCCGGGAAGCCCTGCCCGAGGTTGACCGCGCCGGTGCGGACGGCCAGCGCGGACATCTCGGCGAAGATCGTGGTGCCGAACGGACGCATCCGGGCCACGAGCGGGTCGACATCTGGCGTCGTCACGCCGGCCAGCCTACGGGCGCGCCGCCGACGTCACCTGCCCCCGCAGGTCACCTGGTATCCCGGTGCCGCCGTGTCGGTCACCGGCGCACGGTTGCCGACCCTGGTCGAGCAGGCGACGCTCCCCTCGTCGTCGGTGCTGCTGGCCATCACCAGCACCCGGTTCGGGTCGTCGGTGCGGATCTTCTGACGCCAGGGCAGCGACACGGCCTCGAGACGGATGAACTCGCCGTTGGCGTCGTAGTACTGGATGTCGCCACGCCCCTCTCCGGTCACCTCGTAGGACACGACGACCCGGCCGCGACCGGTCGAGGGCGTGGCCGCTGCCGTCGCGGGCTCGCTGGGGGTGGGCGGCGTCCAGGTAGGGAACTGGCTCTCCTCGTCGTAGTCGCCGTCGTAGTACGGGTCCGGGTCGTCGTAGTACGGATCGTCGGCGGCCGGCCCCGGCGCGTACGACCCGACCAGCACGCTGCCCACCCCCACGCACCCGCACACGCCGAGGACGAGCACCGCGACGACGGCGATGACGATGCCCACGACCCGCCGTCCCTGAGCCGGGTCGGGTGCCGGCCGGTACCCGGGGTAGGCGTAGGGCGGCGGGTAGCCGGACGGCGGGTAGGGCGACGGGTACCAGCCGGCGGGCGGCGTACCCGGTCCGACCGGGCCGCCGGGGGCGCCGGCGGGTGCGGCGAAGGGCCCGGCGGGTGCGGCGTGCGGCCCGGCGGGGGGCGTCGCGGGCCGGGGTGCGGTCGGCGGGGCCGTCGGCCGGCCGCCCGCGCCCCAGGCGGCGGAGCCGTCGGGCGCTGACGCGCCCTGAGATGTGGCCGGGTCGGCGGGGTGAGCCGCCGGCGTCGCGGGGGTGGTCGACGGGGCCGCCCACGGGTCCGGCGCTGTCCAGGGCTGCGGCGCGGCCAGCGGGTCCGGCGGCGTCCAGGTGGACGGCGACGGGGCCGGTGGGGCGGTCGGGTCGGCCGGGGCGGAGCCGGCACCACCCGTCGAAGCCGACGGCTCGACCGGGACGGCGGGCGACGGCTCGGCGGCCCGCGGTGCGGGCGGCGACGGCTCGGGCGAGGATGGGTCGGACATGGCTGCTCCGGACGGGCGAGGGGAACGGGACGAACGGGCCGCCCGAGGGACGTGCCGGATCCGCCGAGAGACTGTCGTACCCGGGGGCGGGGCCGCAACCCCGTCGGCCCCCGTGGCCCGGGCGGAGGGGCGGGCAGGGTTGTCCGCAGGACGCCCGTTACGGGCCGATCGCTCAAATTCAGTGATTGTTTACCGGACTTCCGAGCACGCGCGATGAGCGAAACTGGGTTAGGCTGCGGACCATGTGTGGAATCGTGGGTTACGCCGGCTCGCGCCCGGCGCTCGGCATCGTGCTCGACGGACTGCGGCGGCTGGAGTACCGCGGCTACGACTCGGCCGGCGTGGCGATCGTCTGCGATGACGAACTGCTGACCGAGAAGAAGGCCGGCAAGCTGGCCAACCTGGAGAAGGTGCTCTCCGAGCGCGCCGCCAGCAACCCCGACGACTGCGCTGCCAGCCCGATCGGCATCGGGGACGGCACCACCGGCATCGGGCACACCCGCTGGGCCACCCACGGCGGTCCGACCGACCGCAACGCCCACCCGCACCTGGCCCCCGACGGCCGGGTCGCGGTGATCCACAACGGCATCATCGAGAACTTCGCCAAGCTCCGGGCCGAGCTGGAGGACGACGGCGTCCAGTTCACCAGCGACACCGACACCGAGTGCGCCGCCCACCTGCTCTCCCACGCGCTGGCCGAGCTGCGCGCGGCCGGCGAGGCCGACAGCCCGCAGCTGCTCGCCTCCGCCATGCGCGTGGTCTGCCGGCGGCTGGAGGGCGCGTTCACCCTGCTCGCCGTCGACGCCGGCATCCCCGGCGCGGTGGTCGGCGCCCGGCGCAACTCGCCGCTGGTCGTGGGTCGCGGCGACGGGGAGAACTACCTGGCCAGCGACGTGGCCGCGTTCATCGAGCACACCCGCGAGGCGGTCGAGCTCGGCCAGGACCAGATCGTGCTGATCACCGGTGAGAGCATCGAGATCACCGACTTCGACGGCCAGCCCGCCACCGGCAAGGACTTCCACATCGATTGGGACTCCTCGGCCGCGGAGAAGGGCGGCTACGACTGGTTCATGCTCAAGGAGATCGAGGAGCAGCCGCAGGCGATCGCCGACACGCTGCTCGGTCGGCTCACCGAGACCGGTGAGATCGCCCTCGACGAGGTCCGCCTCAGCGACCAGGACCTGCGCGACGTCGACAAGATCTTCATCGTGGCCTGCGGCACGGCGTACCACTCCGGTCTGGTCGCCAAGTACGCCATCGAGCACTGGACCCGGATCCCGTGCGAGGTCGAACTGGCGAGCGAGTTCCGCTACCGCGACCCGGTCCTCGACCGGTCCACGCTGATCGTGGTGATCTCGCAGTCCGGCGAGACGATGGACACCCTGATGGCGCTGCGCCACGCCAAGGAGCAGAAGGCCCGGGTGCTGGCCATCTGCAACACCAACGGCTCGACCATCCCCCGCGAGTCGGACGCCGTGCTCTACACCCACGGCGGGCCGGAGATCGCCGTCGCCTCCACCAAGGCGTTCCTCACCCAGCTCGTCGCCTGCTACCTGATCGGCCTGCACCTGGCCCAGGTGCGCGGCATCAAGTTCGCCGACGAGGTGGGCGCGGTGGTGGCCCAGCTCCAGGAGATGCCGGGCAAGCTGCGCGAGCTGCTGGACCGGATCGAGCCGGTGCGCGAGCTGGCCCGGGAGCTGAAGTCCGAGCCGACCGTGCTCTTCATCGGCCGGCACGTCGGCTACCCGGTGGCCCTGGAGGGCGCGCTCAAGCTCAAGGAGCTGGCGTACATGCACGCCGAGGGCTTCGCCGCCGGTGAGCTCAAGCACGGCCCGATCGCGCTGATCGACAAGGGCACCCCGGTGATCTGCGTGGTGCCGTCGCCGGTCGGCCGGGGCATGCTGCACGACAAGGTCGTCTCCAACATCCAGGAGGTCCGCGCCCGGGGCGCCCGGACCATCGTGATTGCGGAGGAGGGTGACGAGGCGGTTGTCCGCTACGCCGACCACCTGATCTACGTGCCGCGTACGCCGACCCTGCTGGCCCCGCTGGTCACCACCGTGCCGCTCCAGGTGCTCGCCGCCGAGATCGCCGCAGCCCGGGGGCACGACGTGGACCAGCCGCGCAACCTGGCGAAGTCGGTCACCGTGGAGTGATCTGACGCACGCGTCCACCGGACCCCGCCCGCCGTGACCACGGCCGGCGGGGTCCGCTCGTTCCGCCCGCCCGCCCGCCCGGCCGTGGCCCGGCCGACACCGACGACCGAGGCCGCCCGCCCCGGCGGGACGACCCGACGGCACGGGTGGAGCCGGTCACCGGCCGAGCACGATCCGGGCCATCCCGTCCAGCGCCGGGTTGCCGGCCTCCCAGTAACCGGTGTGGCCGTACCGGCCGCTGGGAAAGGTGCGCCCGCCGAAGCCCGGGTCGCTGGGGTCGCGGCCGAACCACAGCTCGTGGTCGTCGGGGCGGAGCAGCGACACCGCCGTGGCCAGCGGCGACGCCGCCAGCACCGCCCGGCCGGTGAGCTGCCCGGCCGGCTCGACCAGCCGGATCACGTCGTCCGGCGCGGTGCTCGCCCAGACCCGCTCCGGCGGCAGGCGCAGCGCCTCGGCCCGGTCCACCCCGACCCCCGGCGAGCCCACGAAGACCAGGGCGTCCGCGTCGAGACCGTGGTCCCGGGCGGCGGCGCCCACCACCAGCGACCCGTAGCTGTGCCCCAGCACCGTCTGCCGGGCCGGCGGGCCCTCGTGGGTCTCGCGCAGCCCCTCCTGGAAGCGGTGCAGCGCCGGCCCGGCGGCCCCGGCCTGGCTGGACCGGGCCGCCTCGGGCAGGAAGTCCGGCGCGTCGTAGTCCAGCCAGAGCACCGCCGCCGTCTCCCGCCCCGGCGCGAGGCCGGCGCAGCGGGACAGCACCCGACCGGCCCGGCCCAGCTCGGCCGGGGCGTCGGCGAGGTCGGCGGTCATCCCCGGCACGTAGGTCAGCACCCGGTCGGCGCGGTCCGGGTTGCCGAGCGCCACGATCGCCCGCCCGTCCCCGGTCGGATCCAGCCCCAGCAGGTACGACCGGGGCGGCTCCGCCGTCGCCAGCCGCCCGGCGAGCCCGTCCAGGCCGGCCAGCCCCGCGTCGAGGCGGCGCAGCCCGGCCCGCTCCGCCGGGCCGGGGGCCGGCCGGCCCAGCAACTCCCGCCGAGCGGCGAGCAGTGCCTCCCGCCGGTCGTCGAGCAGCAGCCGGTTGGCCTGGTCCCGGGCGGCAACCGGCACCCCGTCGAGCCGCCCGACCCGGCCCGGCTCGTGCCACACCAGCCAGCGGCGCTGGGCCGGGGTGAGCCGCGCCCACCAGGCCCGGACGGTCGCCGGGTCGGCGTCGGCCGGTGGACGGCCCGGTGGCGGCGGCTCGGCCCAGCCGCCGCGGGCCGCCCCGCTCAGCTCGTCCAGTCGGGTGGCGGCCTCCCGGTCCGCCGCGTCGGCCAGCGCCAGCGCGTCCCGCAGCGCGGCGGCCACCTGCTCCAGCGCCGCCGGCCCGGCCCGCCCGCCCGGCCCGGCTGCCGCGCCGACGTCCGCGCCCGGCATCGCGGCCGGGTCCGACCCGGTCCGTCCGCCGGGCAGGGGCCGGCCGCCCGGCGGTGCACCCGAGCGGAGCCCGGCGCCGGGCAGGACACCGGCCTCCGGGCCGGCCCAGGTCGGCGCGCTGGACGGCGCCGCGCTGACCCCGCCGTGGCGGTCGACGAGCACCCCGGTGCGGTCGGCGAGCGCCACCGCCTCCGCCAGCCGGGCCTTGGCCACCCGGAGCCGGCCGGCGAACTCGGCCAGCACCTGGTCGGCCTCGATCAGGGCGGGCAGCAGCGCGGTCAGCTCGCCCCGGAGCGCGCCGAGCCGCCCGTCGGCTGCCCCGGCGGCCCCACCCGACCAGCCCGCGCGCAGGGTCGCCGCGCACTCGGCCAGCGCTGCCCGCCGGCGCCGCACCGGGTCGGCCAGCCCGCGCCAGGCCGCCCCGGCCGCACCCCACCTGCCGGGCGCGGCGCGCCAGAGCTGCGCGTACCCGGTCATCGGGGCAGCCCGGCGAGCCGGCCGGCCGCCCGGTCGTCGGCCGCGTCGTACCCGTCGGCCGCCGCGCGCAGCGCGCAGCCGGCCTCCGCCACCCGGGCGGCGAGCGCGCCGTGCCAGTCGTGCACCGCGGACTCCAGCCGGGTCAGCGCGGCCGCCGCCCGCCACTCGGCCGCCGCCACCACCAGCCCCGGCACCCCGACCAGCCCGTGCGCCAGCGCGTACGCCTCGTCGGCGAGCCCGCCCGTCACCTCGCGCAGCACCGCGGCCCGCACCTGCACCGGCTCCCCGTCCACCCGCGCCCCCTCCGTCAGCACCACGCCGACGCTAGGCAGCGGCACGGGTCACCGGGAGGGCCTGTGGACGGCGGGCGGTGGTTGTACCCGAGGGTTTTCCACAGGCGTTGCCCACAGCCGAGCAGGCAGCTAATCTGCCGCCCTTCCCGCCGGTAGGGTGAGCGTCGTGATCGTCGCGGTCGGCATCGACGTCGTGCTGGTGGACCGGTTCGCCCGGGCGCTGGCCCGCACGCCGCTGCTCGCCGACCGGCTCTTCACCGAGGCGGAGCGGTACACCCGCTCCGGCAACCCGCGCTCCCCGGAGTCGATGGCCGCCCGGTTCGCCGCCAAGGAGGCGGTCGCCAAGGCGCTGGGCGCCCCGGCCGGCCTGAGCTGGCACGACTGCGAGATCGTGCCGGACCCGGACGGCCGGCCCTGGCTCACCGTCTCCGGCACCGTGGCCGCCGCCGCCGTGGAGCGCGGGATCAACCGCTGGCATCTCTCGCTGTCCCACGACGGCGGGATCGCCTCGGCCATGGTGGTCGCGGAACGCTGATCGGTCGGGCGGGCCCCCGGGCCGGCCCGCGAGGTGACAGACGGGACGGAGTGGCATGAAACCGGTGTGGCGGGTCGCGGACGTACGCGCGGCGGAGGCCGGCCTGATGGCCACCCTCCCGCCCGGGACGCTGATGAAGCGGGCCGCGGCCGGGCTGGCCCGGCGCTGCGCGCTGCTCCTCGCCGACCGGGGCGGGGTGTACGGCGCGCGGGTCCTGCTGCTGGTCGGCACCGGGGACAACGGCGGTGACGCGCTCTACGCCGGGGCGCTGCTGGCCCGACGCGGGGTCGCCGTGTCGGCGCTGCTGCTGACCCCCGGCCGGGCGCACGCCGAAGGGCTGGCGGCGCTGCGCGCCGCCGGCGGGCGGCTGGTCGACCGGCCCCCGGCCAGGGTCGACCTGGTGCTCGACGGCATCGTCGGGATCGGCGGCACCGGTGGGCTGCGGGAGACCGCCGAGCAGCTCGCGGCCAGCCTGGTCCGGTACTGCGGGCGCGACGGCACGCGGGCGACCGTGGTCGCGGTGGACGTGCCGAGCGGGGTGGCGGTGGACACCGGCCACGTGCCGCTGACCGCCTCCGGCCGGCACAGCGCGGTGCGAGCCGACGTGACGGTGGCCTTCGGGGCGCTCAAGCCCGCCCTGGTGGTCGGGCCGGCCGCCGCCCTCGCCGGGCAGGTGGAGCTGGTCGACATCGGGCTGGAGCCGTGGCTGCGCGGGTCACCGGCGCTGCGGGTGACCGAGTGGTCGGACATCGTCGAGTGGTGGCCCCGGCTCGGCCCGGCCTCGGAGAAGTACAGCCGGGGCGTGGTCGGGGTGGCGACCGGGTCGGCGACGTATCCGGGCGCGGCGGTGCTCTCGGTGCATGGTGCCCTGGCCGGGCCGACCGGCATGGTGCGCTACGCCGGCGGGGCCCGCGCGGAGGTGCTGCACCAGCACCCGTCGGTGATCGCCACCGGACGGGTCGCCGACGCCGGCCGGGTCCAGGCCTGGATCTGCGGCTCGGGGCTGGGCACCGGCGAGGACGCCGCCGGCGAGCTGCGCGCGGTGCTCTCCGCGCCGGTGCCGGTGGTGCTCGACGCGGACGCGCTCACCCTGCTGGTGGACGGCTCGCTCGCCGAGCGGCTGCGCAACCGGGACGCCCCGATCGTGGTCACCCCGCACGACCGCGAGTTCACCCGGCTCTGCGGGGAGGAGCCGGGGGCCGACCGGGTCTCCGCCGCGCTGCGGCTGGCCGCCTGGATGAACGCGACGGTCCTGCTCAAGGGGGACCGCACGGTGATCGGCACGCCGGACGGCCGGGCGTACGTCAACCCGACCGGCACCTCCGTGTTGGCCACCGGGGGCACCGGGGACGTGCTGGCCGGGCTGCTCGGCTCGCTGCTCGCCGCCGGGCTGGCCCCGGAGCGGGCGGCGGCGACGGCCGCGTACCTGCACGGGCTGGCCGGACGGGAGGCGGCCCGGGGTGGGCCGGTGACCGCGCCCGACGTGGCGGTCGCCCTGCGCCCGGTGCTGGCTCCGCTGGTGGACTGAGCGGCGGTCGCGCTCCCCGGCGTGGCGCGGGTCGCCGACGCGGGCGGGAGCACGGTCGTGTGATCACCGGCGCAAGTAGGCTGGGCGTATGTGGCAGGCCGAGGTGCGCGTCGATCTCGACGCGATCCGTGACAACGTGGCCCGACTCCGGTCGGGTACGAGCGCCGAGCTGATGGCGGTGGTGAAGGGCGACGGGTACGGGCACGGCATGGTCCCGTCGGCCCGTGCCGCGCTCGACGCCGGGGCGGACTGGCTCGGGGTCTGCACGCTGGACGAGGCGCTGACCCTGCGCCGGGCGGGGATCACCGCGCCGGTGCTGGCCTGGCTGCTCGCCCCCGGGCTGCCGCTGCACGAGGGCGTCGCGGCCGGGGTCGACCTGGGCGCCGCCAGCCTGCCGCAGCTGGACGAGATGATCGAGGCGAGCCGCCGGGCGGACCGCCCGGCCCGGCTGCACCTGAAGATCGACACTGGGCTGTCCCGGGGCGGGGCCACCGTCGCCGACTGGCCGACCCTGCTGGAGGCCGCCGCGAAGGCCCAGGCCGACGGCCTGGTCGAGGTGGTCGGCGTGTGGAGCCACTTCGTGTACGCGGACCTGCCCGGCCACCCCACCACGGACCGCCAGCTCGCGGTCTTCCACGAGGGGCTGGCCATGGTCGAGCGGGCCGGGCTGCGCCCGCGCTACCGGCACCTGGCCAACTCGGCGGCCACGCTGACCCGCCCGGACACCCACTTCGACCTGGTCCGCCCGGGGATCGCCGTCTACGGGCTCTCGCCGGTGGCGGGGGAGCGCTTCGGGCTGCGTCCGGCGATGACCGGCCGGGCCCGGGTGATGCTGACCAAGCGGGTGCCCGAGGGCACCGGCGTCTCCTACGGTCACACCTACACCACGGGGCGGGAGGCGAACCTGGCCGTGGTGCCGCTCGGCTACGCCGACGGGGTGCCCCGGCACGCCTCCAACGTCGGGCCGGTGCAGCTCGGTGGGAAGCGGCGCACCATCTCCGGCCGGGTCTGCATGGACCAGTTCGTGGTCGACTGCGGCGAGGACCCGGTGGCCGAGGGCGACGTGGCCACCCTCTTCGGCAGCGGCGCGGACGGCGAACCCACCGCCGACGACTGGGCCGAGGCGGTCGGCACCATCAACTACGAGATCGTCACCCGCTTCGGCAGCAGCCGGGTGCCCCGGGTCTACGACGGCGAGCGGCCGTGAGCGCGAGGAGTGAGCCGATCTTGCGAGCCCGGCAGTCGCGAACCGAGCTGGCACCGTGAGCGCGCCACAGCGTTTCCGGATCCCCCGGCCGCGCACCGCCGCCGGCAAGGTCGCCGGCGTGGTCGGGGCCGCGGTCGGCGTCGCCGCCGCGGGGCTCGCCGCGGGCGTGGTGAGCGAGCGCGCCCTGGTCCGCCGGCTCAAGGCCGACCCCACCGACCGGTACGCGCACGAGGTCTTCGGCGAGCAGCGGTACGACGACGCGTTCCGGCTGGAGCTGCCGGACGGCACCGACATCCACATCGAGGTGGTCGAGCCGACCCACCCGGCGCCGGGGCGACCGACCTTGGTGCTGGTGCACGGCTTCTGCCTGGACATGGGGACGTTCCACTTCCAGCGCAAGCTGCTCGCCGAGCGGGGCGAGCACCGGATCGTCGCGTACGACCAGCCCGGTCACGGCCGCTCCGGGCGGCTGGAGAGTGGCGAGTACGACCTCGCCGCGCTGGGCCGCACCCTGCGTCGGGTGATCGACCGGACCGCCCCGGAGGGGCCGCTGGTGCTGGTCGGGCACTCGATGGGCGGAATGACCATCATGGCCTTCGCCGAGCTGTACCCGGAGATGTTCGGCGACCGGGTGGTCGGCACGGTGCTGATGGCCACCTCGGGCGGCCTGCTCGCGGAGACCAAGCTGGTGGCCCCGGCGCTGATCGGCCGGGTCGGCGCGCCGGTGCTCTACATGATGAGCAACGCCACCCGGTACGGCGGCACGGTCATCGACCGGGCCCGGAAGTCGACCTCCAACGTCGCCTGGCTGCTGACCCGCAAGTACGGCTTCGGCACCCGCAAGCCCAGCCCGGCCCTGGTCTCCTATGTGGAGGAGATGAACTCGCGGACCTCCGCCGACACGGTCACCCGCTATCTGCGTACCCTCGCCACGCACTCGCGCTTCCCGGCGCTGGCCGCGCTCAGCGGCACGCCGGTGCTGGTCGTGGTCGGTGACAAGGACATGATCACGCCGGTGACCCACTCGGAGGAGATCGTGCGCCGGCTGCCGCACGCCCGGTACACCAAGGTCAACGACAGCGGGCACGTGGTGATGCTGGAACACGCCGACGAGGTCAACAAGGCGCTCTGGGACTTCCTGGAGGGGCTGTGACGCTGACCGTCACGCTGCCGACGGTCGAGGACACCCACGCGTTCGGCCGCCGGCTGGCCGGGGTGCTGCGCGCCGGCGACCTGCTGCTGCTCACCGGCCCGCTGGGCGCCGGCAAGACCGCGCTGACCCAGGGCATCGGCACCGGGCTGGGGGTGCTCGGCGCCATCACCTCGCCGACCTTCGTGATCGCCCGGGTGCACCGGCCGGACCCGGCCCGGGGCGGCACGGTGGCCCTGGTGCACGCCGACGCGTACCGGCTGGGCGACGCGGCCGACCCGCGGGCCGAGATCGACGACCTGGACCTGGACGCCTCGGTGGACGACTCGGTGACCGTGGTCGAGTGGGGCGAGGGGCTGGTCGAACAGCTGGTCGACGCCCACCTGCGGGTACGCCTCGACCGGCGGGAGGACGACACCCGGCTGGTCGAGCTGGAGCCGGTGGGGGGCGACTGGGCGCGGCGCCTGGAAGCCCTGCGCTGAGGGCTGTCGTACCAGCTGCCTAGAGTGCCGGCACAGACTGCGAAAGGTTGCCGATGCCCGACGACACCCCCGCCCTCGACCTGCTGGCGCTGCTGCCAGAGGAGTGGCGTGCCGTGCTCACCCCGCACCTCGACCCGGCCCGCACCGCGGCGCTGGCCGAGTTCGTCGCCCGTGAGTACGCCACCCAGACCGTCTTCCCGCCGGTGGAGGACCTCTTCTCCGCCTACCGGCTGTGCGTGCCCCGGGAGACGCGGGTGCTGATCCTCGGGCAGGACCCCTACCACCGGGTCGGGCAGGCACACGGGCTCAGCTTCAGCGTCCGCGACGGGGTGGCGGTGCCGCCGTCCCTGCGCAACGTCTTCAAGGAGCTGGGCGAGGACCTCGGCGTGCCGAAGCCGCGCAGCGGCAACCTCAACGGCTGGGCGGCGCAGGGCGTGTTGCTGCTCAACGCGGTGCTGACCGTCCGCCAGGCCACCCCCGGCTCGCACGGCAACCAGGGGTGGGAGGAGTTCACCGACGCCACCATCCGGGCGCTCGACGCGATGGAGCAGCGGGTGGTCTTCCTGCTCTGGGGCGGCTACGCCCGCAAGAAGGCCGCCCTGGTCACCAACCCGCAGCACGTGGTGCTGGAGGCCGGGCACCCCAGCCCGATGAACCCGCGTGGCTTCCTCGGCAGCCGCCCGTTCAGCGCCGCGAACAAGGCGCTCGCCGACGCCGGTCTGCCCACCGTCGACTGGGAGCGCTCAGCCGGCTGACCCGGCCGCCCGTAGGCGGTGCCGGCGCAGCAGTTCGGTCGCGCGCGGATCGGTGAGTTCCAGCGCGACCAACGGCACCACCGGGTAGCTCCGGTCCCCGTGCCGCACCTCGATCGCCTCCGGCAACTCGTCGCACATCGTGGCCCGGACGTCGCCGGAGATCGTCCGCCACAGGTGCTCGCCGGGCTCCTCCGGCTCCAGCCGCAGGTAGCCGAACTCCCGCCACTGCGCGTTCCAGCGCTGCCCGTAGCCGTCGGCGAGCCACTGGGTGAACCGGGCGGAGTCCGTCCACCGGACGGCGATCTCGATCTCGGTCACCGGCACGGCCGCACCCTGCAGCAGCGCGGCGCAGCTACCGATGAGCACGTGCGGGAGATCGCCGAGCCGGTCCAGCACCCGGTCGAGGCCGGCCTGCTCGATCCGCTCGGCGACGGGCCGCGCGGCCAGCTCGTCGATCCGCGCGTCGAGGTGGGCGTCGAGTGGCTCCACCGCGACGGTGAGCTGCACACCCATGGCGGCGAGCAGGCGCTCCAACACGTCGACGCCGGGGCTGCGGTCACCGCGTTCGATCCGGGCCACCGTCGCCTGGCTCACGGAGGCCAGTTCGGCCAGCTCCCGCTGGCTCAGCTCGTGCGCCTCCCGTTCGCGTCGCACGACGTCGCTGAAGAGGGTGACCAGACGCGAGGGCATCCCGGAATGGTGGGCCATGCCGATGTGAGCGCGATACCTCAGAGGCATATTGATGACTCTGAGGTATCGCGCTCACACCGGTCCTGTCCTCCCGCGAGGTCACCCAGCGTGATGGTGGACCCCCTCGACGGGGTGTGACCGGGGATGACCGGTGGGGCGACTAGGCTGGCATACCGTGCTCGTACTGGTGGTGGACTCCTCGACCCCCGCGGTGACCGCAGCGCTGGTGGAGGTCTCGGCGGACGGGGTCGTGCCGCGGGCGCACCGCTGCACGATCGACGCGCGGGCCCACGGCGAACTGCTCGCGCCGCAGGTGGACGCGGTGCTCGCCGACGCGGAGGCGCGGCCGCGCGACCTGGCCGCGATCGTCGCCGGCCTCGGTCCCGGCCCGTTCACCGGGCTGCGGGTCGGCCTGGTCACCGCCGCCACGATGGGCCAGGTGCTCGGCGTCCCCACGTACGGTGTCTGCTCGCTGGACGCCATCGGCTACCCGGCGGCGCTCGGCGAACCGGTCCTCGCGGCCAGTGACGCCCGCCGCCGGGAGGTCTACTGGGCCGTCTACGACGGCGCCGGCCAGCGGATCGCCGGGCCGAACGTCGACACCCCCGCGGTCGCCGCCGAACGGGCCCGCGGCCTGGCCGTCACCGCCGCGGTGGGCGACGGCGCCCACCGGTACGCCGACGTGCTCGACCTGCCGCTGCGGGTCGAGCCGCGCTACCCCGACGCCACCGCGCTGGCCGCGCTGGCCGCCGAGCGGATCCGGGCCGGTGCGCCGACGGAGGCGCTCACCCCGCTCTACCTGCGCCGGCCGGACGCCGTGGCGGCGACCGCCCGCAAGTCGGTCCTGCCGTGAGCGCACCGGTACGACTGACCCGGTTCCGCTGGTGGCACGTCGACGAGGTGCTGCCGATCGAGGCGGACCTCTTCGGCGCCGAACAGTGGTCCCCGGCGATGTTCTGGAACGAGCTGGCCAGCGGGCACTGGTACCGGGTCGCCACCGACGTCGACGGCACGGTGCTCGGGTACGCGGGGCTGACCGTCCAGCCGGACGAGGCCTGGGTGCAGAACATCGCCGTCCGGCGGGACGCCCAGCGGCGCGGCGTCGGCCGGATGCTGCTGGAGGAACTGCTCGCCGAGGTGGCCCGGCACGACGTCCGCACCGTCCTGCTGGAGGTGGCGGCGGACAACGCGCCCGCCCAGAAGCTCTACGCCACGTACGGCTTCGAGCCGATCGGCGTCCGCCGCGGCTACTACCAACCGAGCAACACCGACGCGCTGGTCATGCGGCGCGTCGCGGACCCGACCGACGACGGGACGGACGACTGATGGCTGACGAGCCCCTGGTCCTGGGGATCGAGACCTCCTGCGACGAGACCGGTGTCGGCATCGTGCGCGGGCACACCCTGCTCGCCGACGCGATCGCCTCCAGCGTCGAGCAGCACGCCCGGTTCGGCGGCGTGGTGCCCGAGGTGGCCAGCCGTGCGCACCTGGAGGCGATCGTGCCCACCATGGACCGGGCGCTGACGGAGGCGGGCGTGACGCTCGCCGACATCGACGCGATCGCGGTGACCTCCGGCCCGGGGCTGGCCGGCGCGCTGCTGGTCGGCGTGGCCGCCGCCAAGGGCTACGCGCTGGCCGCCGAGAAGCCGGTGTACGGGGTGAACCATCTCGCCGCGCACGTCGCCGTGGACACCCTGGAGCACGGGCCGCTGCCCGAGCCGGCGGTCGCGCTGCTGGTCTCCGGCGGGCACTCCTCCCTGCTGCTCGTCGACGACCTCGCCCGTGGCGTCACCCCGCTCGGCGCGAGCATCGACGACGCGGCGGGGGAGGCCTTCGACAAGGTCGCCCGCCTGCTCGGACTGCCCTTCCCCGGCGGCCCGTACATCGACCGGGAGGCCCGGGCCGGCGATCCGGCGGCGATCGGGTTCCCGCGCGGTCTCACCGCCGCCAAGGACCTCGCCGCCCACCGGTACGACTTCTCCTTCTCCGGCCTGAAGACCGCCGTCGCCCGCTGGGTGGAGGCACGCCAGCGCGCCGGTGAGCCGGTGCCGGTGGCCGACGTGGCGGCTTCCTTCCAGGAGGCGGTCTGCGACGTGCTGACCGCCAAGGCGCTCGACGCCTGCCGGGCCAACGGGATCGAGACGCTGGTGATCGGCGGGGGAGTGGCCGCCAACTCGCGGCTGCGGGCGATGGCCGAGCACCGCGCGGCGAAGCACGGCATCCGGGTCCGCGTACCCCGGCCGAAGCTCTGCACCGACAACGGCGCCATGGTCGCGGCGCTCGGTTCGCACCTGGTCGCGGCGGGGGTGACGCCGAGCCGGCTGGACCTGCCGGCCGACTCGGCCCTGCCGCTGACCACGGTCAGCGTGTGACGGCACGGAAGGGGAGCGCCGACGTGATCGTGCGGATGTGGGAGGCGCGCGCGGAGCCGTACGGCTTCGCCGACCTGATCACCTGGGTCTGCGACACCGCCCTGCCGGAGCTGGAACACGACCCGCTGCACCTGTCCAGCGAGGTCTTCTCCTCGACGGACCACCGGGTGGTGGTCATCTCCAAGTGGCGGAGCAACCCACAACCGCTGCCCGAGCCGCCGGCCATGCTGGTCGCCCGGCCCCCGCACTCCTGGGACTTCACCCAGGTCGACCGCTGAGGACCGCCGTCGGCGGCCGGGTTCCGACCGAACCCGGCCGCCGACGGCGTTCCGCTGGTCAGCTGCGGCGCAGGATGCGCCAGGTGGAGACGCCCCCGACGCCGAGGGCGAGCAGGAAGACCGCCCAGACGATGGTGGTGCTGACCCCGACCGACGGGGCGGGGGCGCCGGCCTTGGCGGCGGCGATCAGCGAGTCGCTCTGGGCCGGCGGCAGCGCGGCCGGCGGCATCTGCTGCCAGCGGACCAGCCCGGTGCTCTCCAGCATCGCCATGTGGTCGGTGACGAACTTGTTGGCCTCGTCGGCGAGCTTGCGGACGGTGGCGTCCCGGGTGCTGGCCCGGACCGCGCCGATCACCGGGAAGATCTTGCCGTGCGCCACCCGGAGCCGGGTGACGAAGATCTGGTCGAACTGGTTGCCGTTCGCCTCCTGCATCTCGGTCAGCCACCCCTTCTGCTCGGTGGTGGGATCCGTCGGCAGGGTGGTGCCCAGCTTGTTGGCGGCGTTGACGACCAACTGGTCGAGCACCCCGTGCTGGCGGGCGATCTCGGCCCCGATCTCCCGCACCCGGGGGGACACCCCCTTCTCGGCGGCCATCTGCCCGGCCGGCATCTCCCAGAGCCCGGCCAGCCGTACCCCGTTGAGCAGCGTCATGTCGGCGGCGTTGATCTGGTTGCCCGGTGCGGCCACGGCCACGCCGGGCAGGACGCCGAGCCCCGCCACCAGCGCGATGAGCAGCACCGCCACCCGGTGGGTCCGGTGCCCTGGCCGACGACGTGCGGATTCCAGCGGTGCCATCCTGCGGTGCCTCCTCGGTCCGGGCCGTACGTGTCACGCCGGGCAGCGCACCCGGCTGCCCGTCCGTCCACTGGTACGGACCACCGACCCGATCAGTTCACCGATGCTGAGCGACAAGTCAGCCGGGGATGCCGGTCAGCGGGACAGCGCCATGAAGATCCCGAGCAGCAGCAGGGTGGCCGCGGCGACCGCGAAGAGCACCAGCAGTTCCCGCCGGCCGTGCCCGGTGGCGTCGCCCGCCCCGGCCGGTGCGGGCGCCGTGGGCAGGTCGCGGGTCAGGTCGGCCAGCTCCCCCAGGGTGCGCGCTGTCCAGACCGCGGCGACGCGATCGGAGAACTCGTCCAGGGTGAGCCGCCCCGCGCCGGTGTGCCGTTGCAGCTCGGCCACCACCCGGTGCCGGTCGTCGTCGGAGGCGCGCAACTGGACGTCCACGTGCGACAGGGTACGCAGGCCGGGGCGTCGGCGGGAGCCGCCGGTCAGCCGGCGTCGAGCGGGTCGGCGAGGAGCCGTTCGAAGGCCAGCTCCGCCGCGCCGATCAGCGCCGCGTCCGCGCCGAGCTTGGGGGTGCGCAGCCGGACGTGCTCCAGGCAGGCGGGCAGCCCCATCGAGTTGAGCCGGCTGCGGACCTGGGCGGCGGCGGCCAGATAGAGGTCGCGCATGGTGCCGCCGAAGATGACCATCTCCGGGTTGAAGATGTTGACCAGGTTCGCCACCCCGAAGCCGAGCCAGTCGCCGGCCCGGCGTACCGCCGTCTGGGCCCGGGCGTCGCCCCGGTCCGCGGCGTCGAAGACGGCCAGCAGCGCGTCCCGGCCGCGGGCGTCCGACCGGCCGGCGGCGCGGAGCAGCCCGTGCTCGCCGATCTCGGTCTCCCAGCAGCCCCGGGAGCCGCACTCGCAGGGGACGCCGTCGCGGACCACCACCATGTGTCCGACCTCGCCGCCGTACCCGCCGTGGCCGGTGAGCCGCCGCCCGCCGGCGATGATGCCGGCGCCGACGCCGACGTCGCCGTACAGGTAGATGACGTTGTCGCAGCCGGCGGCGACGCCCCGGGCATGCTCGGCGAAGGCGGCCATGTCCGCCACGTTGCCCACCGTGACGGGTACGTCGATGCCCAGCTCGGCGGCGAGCGAGGTGCCGATCGGCTCGTCCACCCAGCCGGTGGCCGGGCCGAGCCGGACCAGCCCGTCGTCGCGGCGGACCATGCCGCACACCGCCACCCCGGCGCCGACGCAGAGCGAGCCGGGCGCCACGTGCTGGTGCATCTCCTTGAGCGCGCCGGCCAGCAGCGGCGCGGTCTCCCCGGCGTCCAGGCCGCGCGGTCGGTCCAGGTCCCGGCGGTCGAGCACCTCACCGCCGAGACCGACCCGCGCGGCCCGCAGCCGGTCCACCTCGATGCTGTACGCGTACGCGTAGACCCGGGCCGACTCGGGCCGGACGACCAGCGACGGCCGGCCGGCGCGACCGGTCTCCTTCGGCGTCCCCTCGCTGACCAGCCCGGCGCCGGCCAGGTCGGCGGTGAGCGCGCCGATGGTGCTGCGGTTGAGCCCGAGGGTGGTGGTCAGTTCCGCGCGGGAGGTCGCGCCGTGGACGTGCACGTGCCGCAGCAGAGCCCCGAGGTTCTGCCGCCGGATCTCGTCCTGGCTGGGTCCTACCCGCATCGTTCCTGGTACTCCGTCATCAGCGCGTGCCGGTGGCGACGGATCGGCGCCGCGACAGCGCGTCGACGCCCGCGGCCAGCAGCAGCACCAGTCCGGTCGAGGTGTACTTGAGGCCGGAGCTGAGGTCCAGCAGGCCCATCCCATTGATGATGACAGCCACCACCGCGCCGCCGAGTACCGCGTGGATCATCCGCCCCTTGCCGCCGAAGAGGCTGGTGCCGCCGATGACCGCCGCACCGACCGCGTAGAGCAGGACGTTGCTGCCGCCGGTGTTCGGGTCGACCGAGCGGTCCTTGCTGGCGGCGATGATGCCGCCGACGGCCGCCATGCTGGAGCAGATGACGAAGGCGGAGATCTTCAGTCGGTCCACGTTGATCCCGGCCCGCCGGGCGGCCTCCGGGTTGCCGCCCACCGCGTACAGGTGCCGGCCGTACGCGGTGCGGTTGAGCACGAAGGTCCAGAAGACCAGCAGGGCCCCGATCAGCGGTACGACCACGGGCATCCCCCTGGTGGAGCTGATCGCCGTGTTGATGCTGCGTTCCTGGTTGAGGACATAAACGGCGCAGCCGAGCAGGAGGGCCAGCCCGGCGACCCGGGCGGCCACCACGGCGACCGGCTCGGTGACCAGGCCCCGGGTGGCCCGGTTGCGGTGGCGCAGGAACTGCACGACGCCGTACCCGGCGACGGCGACGCCGGCCAGCAGCCACCCGATCGCCGGCGGCACGTAGTTGTTCTCGATCGCGATGATCACCTGGTCGTCGATCGAGATGTTGGTGCCCTCCTTCATCAGGAGCAGCACGATGCCCTGGAAGGCGAGGAAGCCGGCCAGGCTGACCAGGAAGGACGGGATGCCGACCTTGGCCACCAGGAAGCCGATGGTCAGGCCGATGAGGACACCGGTGCCGATGGCGGCGATGACCGCGACGTACCAGGGGTAGCCGAGCACGCTGAGCACGTTGGCCAGCACGGTGGCGCAGACGCCGCTGGCGAAGCCGGCGGAGAGGTCGATCTCGCCGAGCAGCAGCACGAAGATCAGGCCCATCGCGATCACGGTGACCGCGGCGCCCTGGGTGAACAGGTTGGCGAAGTTGGCCGCCGAGAAGAAGACCGGCCGGACGGTCGCGAAGGCCAGGCAGAGCACGGTGAGGCCGATGACGGCCGGCAGCGAGCCGAGGTCGCCCCCGCGTACCCGGGCGAGGTAGTCGCGGACGTGGTCGCCGACGGTCGGCGCCGGGGTGCCGGCCCCGCGCCCGTCCCGCCGCAGGAGGGTGGTGGTCATCGGACTGCTCCCGGGGTCAGGTGGGCTGGCTCGCTGCCGTCGCGCGTGCCGCCGGCGTCCGGCTCGGCGCCCAAGCCGAGGTGGCGGGAGCGGCCGGTGGTGATCAGCTCGACGACCTGCGAGTGGGTGATGTCGGTGGTCTTCACCTGGGCGACCATCTGGCCGAGGTAGAGCGCGGCGATCCGGTCGGAGATGGCGAAGACGTCGTTCATGTTGTGCGAGATGAGCACCACAGCCAGGCCGTTGTCCGCGAGCCGGCGGACTATCTCCAGGACCTGGGCGGTCTGCGCGAGGCCGAGCGCGGCGGTCGGCTCGTCGAGGATGACCAGCCGGCTGTTCCAGAGCACGGCCTTGGCGATGGCGACGGTCTGTCGCTGGCCGCCGGAGAGGCTGGAGATGTGCTGGCGCAGCGACTTGAGATTGCGCACGCCCAGCCCGGCGAGCGTCTCGGCGGCCATCTGCTCCATGGTGGGTTCGTCGAGCACGATCCCGCGGCGCTTCTCCCGTCCGAGGAACATGTTCTGCACGATGTCGAGGTTGTCGCAGAGCGCGAGGTCCTGGTAGACGACGTCGATGCCCAGGGCGGCGGCGTCGCGGGGGCTGCTGACGGTGACCGGGCGGCCCTCGAAGAGGAACTCGCCGGCGTCCGTCGGGTGGATACCGCTGATGCACTTGACCAGGGTGGACTTTCCGGCGCCGTTGTCGCCGACCAGCGCGGTCACCTCGCCCGGGTGAACGGAGAGAGCGACGTCACGCAGGACCTGCACGGGACCGAAGCTCTTGTCGATCCCGCGCAGTTCCAGCAGGGGGGTCGCGGACACGGGGTTCTCCTTTGCGCGTCGGCAGGGGTGCCGTCAGTTGACGCCGGCGGCGGCGCAGAGCTTGGCGTACTCCCCGGAGCAGACCTCGTCCTTGGTGACGAAGCCGTCGGCGATCACATCGGCGACGTCGTCGGCGTAGATGGCCTTGGGGGTGAGCAGGATGGCGTCGACGGCGCGGTCGCTCTCCGGATCCCGGACCGTCTGGCCGGTCTCCTTCCGCTCCCCGTTGGCCAGCGCGATGGCCAGGTCGGCGGCGGCCTTCGCCTCCTCCTTGATCGCCTTGTAGACGGTCATGCACTGGTCGCCGGCGAGGATGTTGCGCAGGCCCTGGGCGGTGGCGTCCTGGCCGGTCACCGGGATCCTGCCGTTGAGCTTGTTCTTCTTCAGCACCGAGATGGCCGCGTTGCCCAGGCCGTCGTTGGCCGCGAGGACGCCGTCGATCCGGCCCTCGGTCTGGGTGAGCATCTGCTCGAAGATGACCCCGGCCTGGGCGTTGTTCCAGTCGGGCACCCACTGGTCCGGGCCCTTGCGGAACTCCTCGGCGTCGAACTTCGGCTTGAGGATCGAGTCGTAGCCGCTCTTGAACAGGGTGGCGTTGTTGTCAGTCGGTGAACCGTTGAGGAAGGCGACGACCGGCTTCCGGGCGCCCTTCTCGGTCAGGCACCTGGCCAGGCCCTGGCCCTGGAGCTTGCCCACCGCCTCGTTGTCGAAGCTGACGTAGTACTGCGCCGAGCCGCCGAGGGTGAGCCGGTCGTAGTCGATGGTGGCGATGCCCTGCGACCGCGCCTTCTCCAGCACGGCCTTGCCGGTGCCGGAATCGAGATTGACGATCATCAGGACCGTCGCCCCATTTGTGATCATCTGCTCTGCGATGTTGGAGAACTGGCTCTTGTCACCCTGCGCGTTCTGGATGTCGGAGTCGATTCCGGCGGCGTCGAACGCCTCCTCGAGGAACCTGCGGTCCGCGCCCTCCCACCGGGCGGAGGACTTGCTGTCGGGCAGGATCACGCCAATCTTCGGTTTCCTGGCGCCACCGGCCGCGCTGCCGCTGGTGAGCTGGTCGCCGCAACCGGCCACGCCGTTGGCGGCCAGCACGCCGACGACGGTGAGTGCGAGGAGGCCCTTGCGCATCTGCACGGGTCCTTTCGGGGTGGGTGGTGGCAGGCTGGTTTGTTGTGAGCGGCAACGTATTGCCACCCGTGTCGGCGACGCAAGACTGCCAGCTCACGAGTTTGGCGGACCGCCGTAACGATCCCGTAACGCGGGAAAAGGCGCGATCTCCGCGAGTCCGATCCGCTCTTGCCGTTAGACGAGTTTCGGTGTGGAGAATCGTTTCCACACCGGTGCCGATTTCTTTTCCGGCAGCCGGAACTGATCAGTGGGCGGCGAGCGGGGCGGTGGTGGCGTCGGTCAGCGCGACCAGATCGGCCGCGGCCAGTTGGAGCTGGAGGCCGCGACGGCCGGCCGAGACGTAGATGGTGTCGTACGTCAGCGCCGAGGAGTCCAGCACCGTGGGCAGCCGCCTGCGCTGGCCGAGCGGGCTGATCCCACCCCGGACGTAACCGGTGGCCCGCTCGGCGGCCGCCCGGTCAGCCATCGTCGCCCGCTTGCCGCCGACGGCCGCGGCCAGCGCCTTGAGGTCCAGTTCGCCGGTGACCGGGACGACGGCCACCGTCAGCGCCCCGTCCACCTCGGTGACCAGCGACTTGAACACCCGCTCCGGCGGCACCCCGAGCGCCTCGGCGACCAGCGCGCCGTAGTTGGGCGCGTCGGGGGAGACGTCGTACGGGTGGGTGCTGTGCCGGATCTTCCGCTTCGCCAGCAGCGCCGTCGCCGGAGTGCCCTGTCCCGCCATGCCGGTCACGCTAACCGGACGCCGGACGTCAGCTCGCGACGGGCCGGCAGAGCAGCACGGTCGGCGCCCCGGCGACCCGGGTCAGCACCAGGCTCGCCGCCGCGTCGCCGGCCAGCCTGAGGTCGCGGCGCAGCTTCTCCGGCTCCAGCGCCGAGCCGCGCTTGAGGATCTCCACCCGGCCCACCCGGCGCTCCCGCAGCAGCGCGCGCAGCCGCTTGAGCGAGAACGGCAGCACGTCGGTGACCTCCAGGCAGCGGGCGAACGGGGTGGCGGTCGGGTTGTCCGCGTACAGGTAGGCGATGCTCGGGTCGGCGATCGTCGCGCCGAGGGTGTCGGCCAGCTCGGCGACCAGGTGCGCGCGGACCACGGCCGGGTCCGGGTCGTACAGGAAGCGGCGGGTCGGGCCGACGGCCGCCTCCGCCGCGCCCGAGCCGGTGAGCCGGTGCGCGACGTCGCCGCGCAGCACGGTGGCCCGCCGGGGCACCTCGGCGAGCCGGCCGCACCAGAGCGCCGCCTCGACCAGGTCGCCGTCCGCGCTCACCCACTCCGCCTCGGCGCCCGCCGGGATCAGCGCGTGGTCGATGCCGGGGGCCACCTTCACCACCGTGTACGGCACCCGCTCAGCCAGCCGGATGACGAAGTCCCAGGGTGGGGAGTAGGCGTTCGGGTCGAAGATCCGCCGGCCGGTGCCCGCCCGGCGTCGTGCCGGGTCGCAGAACACCCCGTCCACCCGGGTCACGTCGAACGCCGTCGCGTCGCCGCACTCCACGGTGAACTCCTCGGCCAGCCCGGCCGCCTCGGCGTTCGCGGCGGCCATCATGGCGGTCACCGGGTCGGCCTCCACCCCGTACACCCGGATGCCGGCGCGGGCGGCGGCGAGCGCGTCGGCGCCGAGGCCGCACCCGAGGTCGGCGAGGGTGCGCACGCCGGCGGCGCGCAGCCGCGCGGCGCGCCGGTCCGCGACCGGCCGGCGGGTGGCCTGCTCCAGCCCGGCCCGGGTGAGGAACATCCCGACGGCCTCCGGCCCGAACTTGCCCACCGCCCGGCGGCGCAGCTCGGCCTGGGTCAGCGCGGACGCGGCCAGCCCGGCCGGCACCCCGGCGGCGCGCAGCGCGGCGGCCGAGGCCAGCGGGTCGCCGCCGGCCAGCTCGGCCGCCGCGGCGAGCGCGGCCGACCCCTCGGGGGTACGCAGCGCGGCGAGCTGGTCGATGTCCACGCGCCCATTCTCCCGACCCGCCCCGCGCCGTCCGACCGGCCCCTGCCGCGTCGATCGTGGCCGTGCGGACGCGACGCGCTGGCACTCTCCTTGACGGAGTGCTAGCCGAGGAATAACCTGCGATTAGCACTCTCACCCTGAGGGTGCCAGCTCCCGGGCCATCCGGCGCGGGCGCTGAACGCCAGGCGGACCGGCACCCGCGACGACGGCCCCGCCCGGTGGCATGTGGCAGATTGACGCTGGTCGGCCCCGGTCGACCGGCAACGAAACCAGTACCCCAGGAGGGTATGCCCGTGACTACCGCGACCAAGGTTGCGATCAAGCCGCTCGAGGACCGGATCCTGGTCCAGGCGAACGAGGCTGAGACCACCACGGCGTCGGGCATCGTGATCCCCGACACCGCCAAGGAGAAGCCGCAGGAGGGCACCGTCCTCGCTGTCGGCCCGGGCCGCATCGACGACAAGGGCAACCGGATCCCGGTTGACGTGAACGTCGGCGACACCGTCATCTACTCGAAGTACGGCGGCACCGAGGTCAAGTACGCCGGCGAGGAGTACCTGGTGCTCTCCGCCCGCGACGTCCTCGCGGTCATCGAGAAGTAAGCAACCGATCAGTGTCGTTGCCCCGGTCCGGCTCGCCGGGCCGGGGCAACGGCGCTTCGAAGGGACATTCATGGCGAAGATCCTGAGCTTCTCGGACGACGCCCGGCACCTGCTCGAGCACGGTGTCAACGCCCTCGCGGACACGGTCAAGGTCACCCTCGGCCCGCGCGGGCGCAACGTCGTCCTGGACAAGAAATTCGGTGCGCCCACGATCACCAACGACGGCGTGACCATCGCCAAGGAGATCGAGCTCACCAACCCCTACGAGAACCTCGGCGCGCAGCTGGTCAAGGAGGTGGCGACCAAGACCAACGACGTCGCCGGCGACGGGACCACCACCGCGACCGTGCTGGCCCAGGCCATGGTCCGCGAGGGCCTGCGCAACGTGACCGCCGGGGCCAACCCGTCCGGTCTCAAGCGGGGCATCGACGCGGCGGCGGCCAAGGTCTCCGAGGCGCTGCTCGAGCGGGCCGTCGAGGTCTCCAGCAAGGAGGCGGTCGCGAACGTCGCGACCATCTCCGCGCAGGACGCCACCATCGGCGAGCTGATCGCCGAGGCGATGGAGAAGGTCGGCCGCGACGGTGTCATCACCGTCGAGGAGGGCTCCGCGCTCACCACCGAGCTGGAGGTGACCGAGGGTCTGCAGTTCGACAAGGGCTTCATCTCGCCGAACTTCGTCACCGACGTGGAGTCGCAGGAGTCGGTCCTGGAGGACCCGTACATCCTGATCACCACGCAGAAGATCTCGGCGATCGAGGAGCTGCTGCCGCTGCTGGAGAAGGTCCTCCAGAACAACAAGCCGCTGCTGATCATCGCCGAGGACGTCGAGGGCCAGGCGCTGTCGACCCTGGTGGTCAACTCGATCCGCAAGACCCTCAAGGTCTGCGCGGTGAAGGCCCCCGGCTTCGGCGACCGCCGCAAGGCGATGCTCCAGGACATGGCGATCCTGACCGGTGCCGAGCTGGTCGCCCCGGAGCTGGGCTACAAGCTCGACCAGGTCGGCCTGGAGGTGCTCGGCACCGCCCGGCGCGTCGTGGTCGACAAGGAGAACACCACCGTCGTCGACGGTGGCGGCCAGTCCTCCGAGGTCGCCGACCGGGTCGCGCAGATCCGCAAGGAGATCGAGGCCTCGGACTCCGAGTGGGACCGGGAGAAGCTGGCCGAGCGGCTGGCGAAGCTCTCCGGCGGCATCGCGGTCATCAAGGTGGGCGCGGCGACCGAGGTCGAGATGAAGGAGCGCAAGCACCGCATCGAGGACGCCATCGCCGCGACCAAGGCCGCCGTCGAGGAGGGCACGGTGCCCGGTGGTGGTGCCGCCCTGGCGCAGATCCTGCCGGTGCTCGCCGACGACCTGGGCCTGACCGGTGACGAGAAGACCGGCGTCTCGATCGTCCGCAAGGCGCTGGTCGAGCCGCTGCGCTGGATCGCCCAGAACGCCGGTCACGACGGCTACGTGGTGGTGCAGAAGGTCGCCGGCAAGGAGTGGGGCAACGGCCTCGACGCCGCCACCGGCCAGTACGTCGACCTGGTGAAGTCCGGCATCATCGACCCGGTGAAGGTGACCCGCAACGCGGTCACCAACGCCGCCTCGATCGCCGGCCTGCTGCTCACCACCGAGAGCCTCGTGGTGGAGAAGCCGGAGAAGGCCGAGCCGGCCGCCGCCGGTGGGCACGGCCACGGCCACGGTCACGGCCACCAGCACGGCCCGGGTTTCTGACCCACGGCGTACGCCGACTCAGGGCGCACCGTCTTCGGAGACGGTGCGCCCTGACGCGTCTGCGGGGGATTACGGAACGCTGACGTGGTTGGCGGTCGGTCCGGTTGATCGACAACACTGGTCCGATGAGCACCACGCCCCGCGGCCTCGCCGCGCTCGCCGGGATCACGGCCGCCGCCGTGGCCATCGGTGTCGCCGAGCCGGTCGCGGTCCTCACCGGCCCCCGGTCCGCCCCGCTGATCGCGGTCGGCGGGCTGGTCGTGGACGTCGTACCCGAGCCGTTGAAGCAGTTCGCCATCACCCTGTTCGGCACGTACGACAAGATCGCCCTGCTGGTCGGGACGGCGCTGCTGCTCGCCGCGTTCGCCGCGCTGCTCGGGCTGCTGGCGGTCCGCCGGCTGTGGATCGGCCTGGCCGGCATCGCGGCCTTCGCCGCCCTCGGCGTGGCCGCCGCCCTCACCCGGGCCGGCGCGGACGCCGCCGACGCGCTGCCCTCGCTGGTCGGGGCGGGGCTGGGCGGGTTGGTGCTCTGGGCCTTCCTCGCCGGCCCGCTGGAGGTCGACCCGTGGCCCTGGACCCCGCCGAAACCCCTGCCCGGCCCGTCGACGCCGCCGGCCGCGCCCGACCCGGAGACCCCCGGCCCTGCGTCGGCCGGCGCGGAGACCGCCGGCTCTGCGCCGGCCGGTCCGCACGCCGGCAGCTCTGGGTCGGTCGATGCGGACACGGCCGGTCCTGTGCCGGTCGACGCGGGCGCGATGGGCGGCCCGGCTTCGGTGACTGGTCCGCCGGCCGGGCGGGAGCCGTTGGAGAGCACCGACCCGGAGTCGCGGCGCCGGTTCCTGCGCGGGGTGGGCGTGCTGGCCGGCGGGGCCGCCGTGGCCGGGCTGGGCGGGCACTGGCTCGCCGGTCGCCGGGGCGTCTCGGCGGCCCGCCGGGCGGTCGCGCTGCCCACCCCGTCGGCGGCGGCCCCGGTCGTCCCGGCCGGCGCCGACCTGTCGCTGGCGCAGCTCGCCCCGTACGTCACCTCGAACGCCGGGTTCTACCGGATCGACACCGCCCTGGTGGTGCCGCAGGTCGACCCGGAGACCTGGCGGCTGCGGATCCACGGGCGGGTGCGCAACCCGATCGAGCTGAGCTTCGCCGACCTGCTCGCCCGGCCGATGGTGGAGCGGTACGTGACCCTGGCCTGCGTCTCCAACGAGGTGGGCGGGGACCTGATCGGCAACGCCCGGTGGTTGGGCGTACCCCTCAAGGAGCTGCTGGACGAGGCGGACCCGGAGGAGGGCGCGGACCAGGTGGTGGGGCGTTCGGTCGATGGCTGGACCTGTGGCACCCCGACGGCCGTGCTGCGGGACGGGCGGGACGCCCTGCTGGCGGTCGGGATGAACGGCGAGCCGTTGCCGGTCGAGCACGGCTTCCCGGTCCGGATGGTGGTGCCCGGCCTGTACGGCTACGTCTCGGCGTGCAAGTGGGTGACCGAGCTGGAGCTGACCAGCTTCGCCGACTTCGACGCGTACTGGGTGCCGCGGGGCTGGTCGGCGCAGGGGCCGGTCAAGACGCAGTCCCGGATCGACACGCCCCGCCCGCGCAACCGGCTCACCACCGGCCCGGTCATGGTGGCCGGGGTGGCCTGGGCCCAGCACCGGGGGATCAGCCGCGTCGAGGTACGCGTCGACGGCGGCCCGTGGCGGGAGGCGACGCTCGCCCCGACGGTGTCGGTGGACACCTGGGTGCAGTGGTCCTGGCGCTGGGACGCCACCCCGGGCGAGCACACCCTCCAGGTGCGGGCGACCGATGCCACCGGCGAGACGCAGACCGGTCGGGAGCAGCCGGTCGAGCCGGACGGCGCCACCGGCTGGCACACGGTCAAGGTCACCGTCCGCTGACCCCGACCGGGCCACCCCAGGTGCGCCGGTCCTGACCGGTTCGGCGCCCGGCGCCAGAGATTCCGGCCTGGCGGTGGCCCCGGTTGAGGGCCGCGGCTGCGCCGCCGGCGCGCCCGCTGGCGCCCGGTCCCAGGTCCCCGGGTCGCCGTTTCCGGTGTGTCGCGGTGTCCGACGGCTGCGACACCGCGACACGCCGCAATCGGAGTCGCCCCGGCGGCCGGACCGGGCGCGGCTCGGCACCCCCTAAGGCGACCGCCCCGCGGCAGGCAGGGCTGATCCGTTCACGTCATCAGATCCGTAGCGTCTCCGACCTACCTGCCCGGCCAGGCAGGAACCGGACCGGACCAGACCGGGACCGGACCAGACCGGGACCCGAACGACGGGACCCCGGCAGACCGGGACCAGATTGGACCTGGCCGCCCGGCCCAGGTTCCCAGGCCGGGAACGCGCCGACGCCGCGCTCCGGTTGCGGAGCGCGGCGTCGGTCGGGGTCTCTCGGCCGGGTCAGGCGACCTTGCGCTGGTCCGGCACGGCGGACTTGTGGGGGCGGCCCAGGCGGGCCTCCAGCCGGGCGATGTCGACCCGGATCTGCCGACGGTCGGCCAGGTCCTCCCAGCCCAGCGCGAGCAGCCGCAGCCGCTCGGACTCGCTGAAGCCGCCCCAGACGCCGTACGGCTCGCGGACGGACAGCGCGTGGGCGGCGCACTCGGCGCGGACCGGGCAGGCCCGGCAGACGGCCTTGGCGCCGGACTCGCGGCGCAGCCGTGAGGAGCCGCGCTCGCCGTCGGGGTGGAAGAACTGCGCGCTGTCGCGGCCTCGGCAGGCACCGAGCCGCTGCCAGTCCCACAGGTCGACGATGGGTCCGGGCAGTCTACGTACGTTCGACATCAGCACCCCTCCTCCCGCGCGGCACCGCGGAGGTCTCGTTCGCATCCGGTGTCCGGGCGGCGGTCCGCGCAGGCGCACCGTTTCCGGCCTGGCGTCTCGGTACCCGACCTTTCCCCGACTCACACTTCTGTGATCGAAAACCTCGGACAAGTCGCGGCATATGCCCTGGATGTCGGAAAAGTTCGGAGGATTGCCGGGAACCTCCACCCCGGCCCAGCCGGCCATGGTCTGCTCTCTGCGGAGAGGAGACCACCGTGCGTACCGTTCTCGTCTGCGTCCGGACACCGCTCGCCGCGCAGCAGTTGACCTCGGCCGCCGCCCGGCTCGGCCTGGCCGCGGTCGTGCGGACCGCCGTCTCCGACCCCGAGGTGATGCTGCGGCTGGCCGAGCGCCCCGTCGACGTCGTGCTCGCCGACACCGCCCTCACCCGACCCGACAGTGCCGGCTTCGTCCGCCGGGTGCTTGCCCGCGCGCCGCAGGCCGCCGTGCTGCTGCTCGGCGCGGAGGAGTCCGAGGCCGCCGCGGCGACGATCAACGCCGGGGCCCGGGGCCTGATCCAGGGCACCGACCACGATTTGACCAGCGCGGTGGCCAAGGCGCTGCTGCTGCTCTCCGCCCCCGGCCGGACGGCCCGGAACCGGGTCACCGACCCGGCCCGGGACACCGCCGCGGTCGGCGCGCCGCCCCGGCCCTCGGCCGGGCGTACCCCGGGCAAGCCGGGCCCGGGCTGGTCCGCCGGACCGGCCGAGGGGCCCGGGGGACCGTCGGTGGTGCCGGTGCAGCGCGGCGACGACGAGGCCGAGCCGGAGGCCGCCGCCGAGCCGGAAGCGCCCGCGCCCACCGGCCGGCGGGGCGCGCCCGGCGCGCGCAGCGGGCGCGGCGCCGTGGGGTTGACCGAGCGGGAACTCCAGGTGCTGCTCGGGATGGCGGAGGGGAAGAGCAACGCCGAGATCGGGCGGGAGCTGTTCGTCTCGGAGGACACCGTCAAGACGCACGCCCGACGGCTGTTCCGCAAGCTCGGCGCCCGGGACCGCGCGCACGCGGTGGCCGCCGGTTTCCGCGCCGGCCTGGTCGCCTGAGCCGGCCGCCCGCGGTCGGGCCCGGTCGTCCGGGCTCAGTCGTCGGAGGGGGTCTCCTCCTCGGCCGCCTCGGTCAGCGTGTCGTGCACCCCGTCGGCGTAGCCACGGGCGTAGTCCCAGGTGACGTAGTGGTCGGGGTCGGGGTCGTACGCCGGCTCGTGCACCCGCGGCCGGCCGGAGCTGAGCAGGTGACGCAGGTTGCCCCGGAGCAGGTCCCAGTCGAAGTAGTGCGGCTCGCGGCAGTCCTCGCACTCGATCACCAGCCCGCGCACCCCGATCGGCGACAGCAGGGCCTGGTAGATCTCCAGGTCGGCCAGGTCCTCCAGGACGTCCTGGCGCTCGACCTCCGTCAGCGGGTCGAGCGGGTCGTCCTCACGCGGATCGTGCAGGCCAGCAGCCGGATCGGCCGGGTCGCCGTTGAACGGGTCGATGGGCTCGTCGTGCACCCCCTCACCGTAGTCCCAACACTCCCCGAACGCGTCCCCCCGGCCACCCCGGTGGCCTCGCCGACCCGCGCCGGCACCGCCGGGGCCGGCCCAGCTCAATGGGTACGATGAAACGACGCGCCGTCACCTCGGCGTGCGCCGGTGCCCGCGCGCGCCACCTCGCTGAAGCCCGTCCGAGCAGCTCAGGAGAGCAATCGTGGAGAATTCGCCCAGCACTGATCTTCCCGGCGGCGTCGGCAACGGCGAGCCGGGTGGTCACCTGCCGGAGCTGCCGGCCGGCTCGGCGCGGGTGGTGCCGCTCGGTCTGACCTTCGACGACGTGCTGCTCCAGCCGGGCGAGTCGGACGTGGTGCCCAGCCGGGTCAACACCCGCACCCGGCTCACCCGCAACATCGAGCTGACCGTGCCGCTGCTGTCCAGCGCGATGGACACGGTCACCGAGGCGCGGATGGCGATCGCGATGGCCCGCCAGGGCGGCATCGGGGTGCTGCACCGCAACCTCTCGCTGGAGGACCAGGCGCTCCAGGTCGACCTGGTCAAGCGCTCCGAGTCCGGCATGATCACCAACCCGGTGACCGCCAGCCCGGACGACACCCTCCGCGAGGTCGACGAGCTCTGCGGCCGCTACCGCATCTCCGGCGTGCCGGTGGTCGACGGCGACGGGCAGCTGGTCGGCATCGTCACCAACCGGGACATGCGGTTCGTCTCCGCGCCGGAGACCCCGGTCCACGAGATCATGACCCGCCCCCCGCTGATCACCGCTTCGGTCGGGGTGAGCAAGGACGAGGCCCTCGACCTGCTCCGCCGGCACAAGGTGGAGAAGCTGCCGATCGTGGACGACTCGGGCCGGCTGCGCGGGCTGATCACCGTCAAGGACTTCACCAAGAGCGAGCAGTACCCGAACGCCACCAAGGACGAGGCGGGCCGGCTCCGGGTCGCCGCGGCGGTCGGCGTGGGCGACGACGCGTACAAGCGGGCCCGGACGCTGGTGGACGCCGGCGTCGACGTGATCATCGTGGACACCGCGCACGGTCACCAGCGGGCGGTGCTGGACATGGTCCGCCAGCTCAAGAAGGACGTCGGCATCGACATCGTCGGCGGCAACATCGCCACGTACGCCGGGGCGAAGGCGCTGGTCGACGCGGGCGCCGACGGCGTCAAGGTGGGGGTCGGCCCGGGCGCGATCTGCACCACCCGGATCGTCGCCGGGGTGGGCGTACCGCAGATCACCGCGATCATGGAGGCCGCGCGGGCCGCCCGCCCGGCCGGTGTGCCGGTGATCGGCGACGGCGGCATCCAGTACTCCGGGGACATCGCCAAGGCGCTGGTCGCCGGCGCCGACACGGTGATGCTCGGCAGCCTGCTGGCCGGCTGCGAGGAGAGCCCCGGCGAGCTGATCTTCATCAACGGCAAGCAGTACAAGGCGTACCGGGGGATGGGCTCACTCGGCGCGATGCAGTCCCGCGGCCAGGGCAAGTCCTACTCCAAGGACCGCTACTTCCAGCAGGACGTGCTCGCCGAGGACAAGCTCGTCCCCGAGGGCGTCGAGGGCCAGGTGCCCTACCGGGGGCCGCTCTCCGCGGTCGCCCACCAGCTCATCGGTGGGCTGCGCGCCGCGATGGGGTACGTCGGCGCGGAGAGCATTCCCGAGCTGCACCGCCGCGGCCAGCTCATCCGGATCACGGCGGCCGGGCTCAAGGAGAGCCACCCGCACGACATCCAGATGACCGTCGAGGCGCCCAACTACCACTCCCGCTGACCATCACCCCCAACCACCTGGAGTCCCCATGCGTGACGTGGTCGAGATCGGGCTGGGCAAGACCGCGCAGCGCGGCTACCACCTGGACGACATTGCCATCGTGCCGAGCCGCCGGACCCGGGACGTCGACGACGTCTCCACCAGCTGGCAGCTCGACGCGTACCAGTTCGGCATTCCCTGCGTCGGGCACCCGTCGGACGCCACGATGAGCCCGGCCACCGCCGTCCGGCTCGGCCAGCTCGGCGGGCTCGGCGTGCTCAACGTCGAGGGCCTGTGGACCCGGTACGAGAACCCGACCAAGGTCCTTGAGGAGCTGGCCGGCCTCGGCGAGGACGCGCGGGCGACCAAGCGGCTCCAGGAGGTCTACTCCGAGCCGATCCGTCCCGACCTGATCGCCGAGCGGGTGCGCGAGCTGCGCGCCGGCGGCGGCACGGTGGCCGTCCGGGTCTCCCCGCAGCACACCCTGGCGCTGGCCCCGGTGATCCTCGACGCCGGCGTCGACATACTGGTCATCCAGGGCACCATCGTCTCGGCCGAGCACGTCTCGACCACCGACGAGCCGCTGAACCTCAAGGAGTTCATCGCCGACCTCGACCTGCCGGTCGTGGTGGGTGGCTGCACCGACTACAAGACGGCGCTGCACCTGATGCGGACGGGCGCGGCCGGCGTGATCGTCGGTATCGGCGGCGACGACTGGTCGACCACCGAGTCGGTGCTGGGCATCCGGGTGCCGATGGCGACCGCGATCGCCGACGCCGCCGCGGCCCGCCGCGACTACCTGGACGAGACCGGCGGCCGGTACGTGCACCTGATCGCCGACGGCGACATCCAGACCTCCGGCGACATCGCGAAGGCGCTGGGCTGCGGCGCGGACGCGGTGATGCTCGGCGAGGCGCTGTCGCTCTGCGAGGAGGCGCCGGCCGGTGGCGCCTGGTGGCACTCGGCCGCCAGCCACCCGTCGCTGCCGCGCGGCGCGTTCGAGATCGCCGGCGAGCCGCTGGGCTCGATGGAGCAGCTGCTCTTCGGCCCGGCCGACGAGCCGGACGGCCAGCTCAACCTCTTCGGCGGGCTGCGCCGCGCGATGGCCAAGTGCGGCTACCGCGACCTCAAGGAGTTCCAGAAGGTCGGCCTGGTCCTGGACCGCTGACCCGGACAAAACCACCCCGATGCACCGGTCGCGCCGATTAGGCTCGGCCGGTGCGTCGTATCCGGTCCAGGTTTCTGCTCGCCGCCGTCGTGGCGGCGACGACCCTGGCGGGCGCCGGCTGTACGCCCGACCGCGAGGACCGCAGCGAGTTCCGGCCCGGCGCCGCCGACGCCGGTGACTCGTACGTCCCGGGTCGTGGCAACGGCGGCTACGACGTCTCCGGCTACCGGCTGCGGGTGCGGTACGACCCGGCGACCGACCGGTTGACCGGCCGGGCCACCGTCACCGCGACCGCCACCGCCGCCCTCTCCCGGTTCAACCTGGACCTGATCGGGCTGGACGTCTCGCGGGTGACCGTCTCCGGGGCGGCGGCCCGGCACCGCCGCGACGGCAGCGAGCTGGTGATCACGCCGCCGCGGGGGTTGCCCCGCGGCACCGGGTTCACCGTCGAGGTCGACTACGCCGGGGTGCCGACCGCCGTCCCCGACGGCGAGCTGGGCAGCGGCGGATTCCTGCACACCGCCGACGGGGCGATCGTGCTGGGCCAGCCCGAGTCGGCGGCCACCTGGTTCCCGGTCAACGACCACCCGTCCGACAAGGCCACCTACGACGTCGAGGTGACGGTCCCCGACGGGCTGGCCGCGCTGAGCAACGGGGTGCCGGGGGAGCGGAGCAGCGCCGGTGGCTGGACCACCTGGCGGTGGGCCGAGCGCTCGCCGATGGCCAGCTACCTGACCACCCTGGTGATCGGCGACTACCGGGTCGAGACCGGCACCCACGCCGGCCGACCGATGGTCACGGCGGTGCCGGCCGCCCTGCCGGCGACCGGCCCCGAGGCGGCCTCGCTGGCCCGTACCGGCGAGATAGCGGACTTCCTCGCCAGCCGGTTCGGGCCGTACCCGTTCGACTCGTACGGCGGCATCGTGGTGACCGACAGCCGGATCGGGTACGCGTTGGAGACCCAGTCCCGCCCGGTCTACGGGCCGGGCTTCTTCTCCGGCGGCCGGCCCAACCCATCGGTGGTGGTCCACGAGCTGGCCCACCAGTGGTTCGGCAACAGCGTCTCGGTGGCGAGCTGGCAGGACATCTGGCTCAACGAGGGCTTCGCCACGTACGCGGAATGGCTGTGGACGGAGCACGACGGCGGCCGGACCGCGCAGCGTGCCTTCGAGCTGCGGCACGCCGTCACCGACTGGTCGCAGCCAGCGGTCGATCCCGGCCGGGCGGCGATGTTCGGCGACGGGGTCTACCAGCGGGGTGCCCTCGCGGTGCACGCGCTGCGCCGGACCGTCGGCGACGAGACGTTCTTCCGGCTGCTGAGCGGCTGGACCGAAGAGCGGCGCGGCGGCGTCGCCAGCACCACCGACTTCGTCGGGTACGCCGAGCGGGTCGCCGGCCGCCCGCTGCGCCCCCTGCTGGACGCCTGGCTGGCCGGCGGCGTCGCGCCCGCCCTGCCGTGACCCGCGGGCGACCGCCGGTCGGTAGGCTGCCGCCGACGACACGGGGAGGTGCCGGGTGGCCATGGCGCGGATGCGGCGGGGCGTCGGTCTGGTGACGGTGGCGGCCCTCGGGCTCGCCGGGTGCGGGTCCGACCCGGTGCCGCGGCCGGCGCCGGCCACGGCACCGGCCCCGACGGCCGGGCGGCAGTTCGCGCCGGGCGCGGCCGGCGTCGGCGACGCCTACTTCCCGAGCTACGGCAACGGCGGGTACGACGTCGGGCGGTACACCGTCAAGGTCCGCTACGACCCGGCGACCGACCGGCTCACCGGCACCGCCACCGTGCAGGCCACCGCCACCGCCGACCTGTCCGCGTTCCACCTGGACCTGGCCGGGCTGACGGTGCGGAAGGTGACCGTGGACGGCGCGCCGGCCCGGCACGCGCGGGAGGCCGACGAGCTGGTGGTCACCCCGGCCGCCGGGCTCACCGCCGGCAACGGCTTCACTGCCGAGATCAGCTACGAGGGAAAGCCAAAGCCGCTGGCCAACGAGGTGCTCGGCGAGGGCGGCTGGCTGCACACCACCGACGGCGCGATCGCGCTCGGCCAGCCGGAGTCGGCGAGCACCTGGTTCCCGGTCAACGACCACCCCTCGGACAAGGCGACCTACGACGTCGAGATCACCGTCCCGAAGGGGCTGACCGCGGTCAGCAACGGGGTGCCGAAGGGGCGCTCGGACGCCGACGGCTGGACCACCTGGAAGTGGTCCGAGGCCGCCCCGATGGCCAGCTACCTGAGCACCGTGGTGATCGGGGACTACCGGGTCGAGACCGGCGAGCACAAGGGACGGCCGGTGTTCAGCGCGGTCAGCACCAAGCTCGGCAAGGGGGCCGCCGACGCGTCGATGGCCCGCACCACCGAGGTCGCCGACTACCTGGAGAGCGTCTTCGGGCCGTACCCGTTCGCCGCGTACGGCGGGGTGGTGGTCGCCGACGAGCGGATCCGGTACGCGCTGGAGACGCAGAGCCGCCCGGTCTACGGCGCGGGCTTCTTCCGGGGTGGCGAGAACACCGGCGTGGTCGCCCACGAGCTGGCCCACCAGTGGTTCGGCAACAGCGTCTCGCTGGCGAAGTGGCAGGACATCTGGCTCAACGAGGGGCTGGCCACCTACGCCGAGTGGCTGTGGGCCGAGCACCGGGGCACCGGTACCGCCCAGGCGGCCTTCGACCGGCGGTACGCCGGTTCGTCCAGCCGCCTCTGGCAGACGAAGCCGGCCGAGCCCGGTCGGCAGAACCTGTTCAGCGAGTCGGTCTACCAGCGCGGCGGGATGACCGTGCACGCGCTGCGGGTGGCGGTCGGCGACCCGGCGTTCTTCAAGATCCTCAAGACCTGGGCGGCGGAGAAGCGCAACGGCAACGCCACCACCGACGAGTTCGTCGCGGTCGCCGAGCGGGTCTCCGGCAAGCAACTGGACAAGCTCTTCGCCGCCTGGCTGCACGGCACCGAGCGCCCCCCGGCACCGAAGCGAATCTAGGGCGGCTCTCCCGGATCTTCGCCGGCCTGCGACGGGCCCAGACGACGCCCGGCGGCGTTGGCGGTTCGTCCGGATACAACACCGGTATCCGGACGAACCGCCGCCTTGCCGGATCGCCGCCTGGGCCCCGTCTCGGCTCGACGAGACCCGGGAGAGCCGCCCTAGTTCTTCACCCGCAGCTCGGGGTGGGCGGCGAGGAACTTCTCGGCGTCGCCGGCCTTGAGCGCGGTGAGGAACTGCCGGCCGACCGGCTTGAGCTCCTCGCCCCGGTACGCGCGGCCCTTGCCCACCCCGCTGCCGGGGAGCGCGACCGGGGTGAACCGGTCGACGCTCAGCCCGCCGAGGGCGTACGCGAGGTCGACGATGCGGGGACCTCCGGCGTAGACCAGGGTGTCGCCGAGCGCGTCGGCCACCTGCTGGACCCGGTCCGGCTGGCGGGCCAGGTTCTCGTCGAGGATCTTCGCGGTCAGCGCCCGGATGAGCTGCTGCTGGTGGCGCTGCCGGGCGTAGTCGCCGCCGGCGATGTAGCGCTGGCGGGCGTAGTCCAGCGCCTGCCAGCCGGTGAGGTGCCGCTGGCCCTTCTCGTAGACCATCTGCGGCCCGACGTAGCCGCCGCCGGAGGGCGCCGGGTCGCGGTGCTTGCCGTCCGGCCGGCGGTGCAGCGAGACCACCCGCTCGTCGACGTGGATGTCCACCCCGCCCAGGGTGTCCACCAGCTTGTCGAAGCCGTTGAAGGTGATCACCGCGCCAGCGTCGAACCGCAGCCCGGTGTATCCGCTGACCGTGCTGCGCAGCAGCTCGTACCCCTGGGCGACGCGGTGCTCCTTGGGCTTGCCCGGCACCCGGCTGCCGTAGCTCATCGCGTGGGTGAGCTTGGTCTTCCCGCCCTTGTAACCCGAGGCGGGGAAGGCCGGGATGTCCACCAGAAGGTCGCGGGGGAGCGAGAAGAGGTACGCCCGGTCCAGCCCGGCCGGCACGTGCAGCACCAGCACCGCGTCGCTGTGCGGCTCCCACCCGGGGACGCTGACCCGGGTGTCCACCCCGACCAGCAGCAGGTTGAGCGGCCCGGTGATGCCGGCCCCGGGCGGGGCGGTCGGGCTGGGCTCCGCGGCGGTGCTCGGTGTGGCGGTCGCGGTGGCGGTGGCGGCGACCGCGCCCGGCCGGCGCTGCGGCCCGTCGTCGCTGACCAGCCGGTTCACCACCAGGGCGCCGCCGGCGACCAGCACCACCGCGGCGAGGGCGGCCAGCAGCAACACCCGGCGCGGTCGTCGCGCCCCTGTCTCGTGAGCCATGCTCGGCACCCCCGTTGAAACAACGCTCCGACTGGGGTCCCGAGTTGCGGGCGTGGCCTGACGGATCGGTGGACCCGAGCATGATCGCGCGAAAACTGCCGCTGGCGCGATGGCTACTCAGCGGTAATGATGCGTTCATGCGGTACGACGTGGTCGTCATCGGGTCCGGTTTCGGCGGCAGCGTCACCGCGCTCCGGCTGGCCGAGAAGGGTCACACCGTCGGCGTTCTGGAGGCCGGCCGGCGGTTCGCCGACGACGAGTTCCCGCAGACCTCCTGGCGGGCCCGGCGCTTCCTCTGGGCGCCGAAGCTCGGCTGCTACGGCCTGCAACGGATCACGCTGCTCCGCTCGGCCGACCGCAGGGCCGGCGGCGGGGTCATGGTGCTTTCCGGGGCGGGGGTGGGCGGCGGCTCGCTGGTCTACGCCAACACCCTCTACGAGCCGCTGGACGCCTTCTACGACGACCCGCAGTGGCGCGGCATCACCGACTGGCGCGACGAGTTGGCCCGCCACTACGACCAGGCGAAGCGGATGCTCGGCGTCACCACATACCCGGTCGACACCGGCGCGGACCGGGCGATGCGCGCGGTCGCCGAGCGGATGGGGGTCGGCCGAACCTTCCACGCCACCCCGGTGGGCGTGCACATCGGCCGGCCCGGCCAGCGGGTGCCGGACCCGTACTTCGGCGGCGTCGGCCCGGAGCGCACCGGTTGCACGCACTGCGGCTCCTGCATGACCGGCTGTCGCCACGGGGCGAAGAACACCCTGGTCAAGAACTACCTCTGGCTGGCCGAGCGGCTCGGCGTCGAGGTCCACCCGCTGACCACGGTGACCGCCGTCCGGCCGGCTCCCGACGGCGGGTACGAGGTGCACACCGAGCGGACGGGCGCCTGGCTGCGGCGGCGCCGGCAGGTCATCCACGCCGACCAGGTGGTCCTCGCCGCCGGGGCGCTGGGCACCCAGCGGCTGCTGCACGAGATGAAGGCGACCGGGGCGCTGCCCGGCCTGTCCGACCGGCTCGGCGAGCTGACCCGGACCAACTCCGAGGCGATCCTCGGCGCCTCGGTGCCCCGCGGGCGGGCCCGCGCCGAGGGGGTGGACTTCACCGAGGGGGTGGCGATCACCAGCTCCTTCCACCCCGACCCGCAGACCCACATCGAGCCGGTGCGCTACGGCCGCGGCTCGAACGCGATGGGGCTGCTCCAGTCGCTGCTGGTCGACGGCGGCCCGCACCGGGTCCGACGCTGGCTGGGCAGCATCGTCCGGCAACCCGGGCTGGCGGCCCGGATGCTTTCGGTGCGCGGCTGGTCGGAGCGGACGGTGATCGCCCTGGTGATGCAGTCGGTGGACAACTCGCTGACCACCCGGTTCCGGCGCGGCCTCTTCGGCCGGCGACTGGTTTCCGGCCCGGGCCACGGCGTGCCCAACCCGACCTGGATCCCGGCCGGCAACCAGGCGGTCCGGCTGCTCGCCGAGGAGATCGGCGGTACGCCGGGCGGCGCGCTCACCGAGCCGTTCAACATCCCGATGACCGCGCACATCCTCGGCGGGGCGGTGATCGGAGCGTCCCCGGCCGACGGGGTGATCGACCCGTGGCACCGGGTCTACGGCCACCCGGGGCTGCACGTGGTGGACGGGGCGGCGGTCTCGGCGAACCTCGGCGTGAACCCGTCGCTGACGATCACCGCCCAGGCGGAGCGGGCGATGTCCTTCTGGCCGAACCAGGGCGAGGACGATCCCCGTCCGCCGCTCGGCGAGGCGTACCGGCGGGTGGCGCCCGTACCCCCGCGGCGCCCGGCGGTGCCGGCGGACGCCCCCGCCGCGCTGCGCGGCTGACCGTTCCGGGCGGGCCGCGGGCACCGGGCGGGCGGCCGGCCGGTGGCGCGCCGGCGGCGGGGCGGTCGGCCGGTTGACCGGCGGGGACGTGACGCGGCACGCCCGGAGCCCGGCCCGTGCCCGGGCCGGGGGTGACTGTCGGTAGGCTTTCTGCACATGAGCACGCCTCGCCCCGTCCTGGTGGTGGACTTCGGAGCCCAGTACGCCCAGCTCATCGCGCGCCGGGTGCGCGAGGCGAAGGTCTACTCGGAGATCGTTCCGCACTCGATGCCGGTCGCCGAGATGCTGGCGAAGGACCCGGCCGCGATCATCCTGTCCGGCGGCCCGTCCAGCGTCTACGCGCCGGACGCCCCGCAGATCGACGCTGGGATGTTCGGCTCCGGCGTGCCGGTATTCGGCATCTGCTACGGCTTCCAGGCGATGGCCCAGGCGCTCGGCGGCACGGTCGCCAAGACCGGCAACCGCGAGTACGGCGGCACCCCGCTGCGCCCCCGCCTCCTCGACCCCGGCGTGCTGCTCCGCGACCTGCCGGCCGACCTGCCGGTCTGGATGAGCCACGGCGACTGCGTGACCGAGGCCCCCGAGGGCTTCACGGTGACGGCCGAGTCGGCCGGCGCCCCGGTCGCCGCCTTCGAGGACCTGGCCGGCCGCCGGGCCGGCGTGCAGTTCCACCCGGAGGTCGGGCACACCGCGCACGGCCAGGAGATGCTGACCCGCTTCCTGTACGACATCGCCGGCATCGAGCCGACCTGGACGCCCGAGAACATCATCGACGAGCAGGTCGCCCGGATCCGCGAGCAGGTCGGCGACAAGGAGGTCATCTGCGGCCTCAGCGGCGGCGTGGACTCCGCGGTGGCCGCGGCGCTGGTGCACAAGGCGGTCGGTGACCAGCTCACCTGCGTCTTCGTCGACCACGGCCTGCTGCGCGCCGGCGAGGCCGAGCAGGTGGAGAAGGACTACGTCGCGGCGACCGGCATCAAGCTGAAGGTGGTCGACGCGCAGGAGCGGTTCCTCGGCGCGCTGGCCGGGGTCACCGACCCGGAGCGGAAGCGCAAGATCATCGGCCGGGAGTTCATCCGGGTCTTCGAGGCCGCCGCCCGCGAGATCGCCTCGCACGGCGACGTCGAGTTCCTGGTGCAGGGCACCCTCTACCCCGACGTGGTGGAGTCCGGCGGCGGCACCGGCACCGCCAACATCAAGAGCCACCACAACGTCGGCGGCCTGCCGGAGGACCTGAAGTTCGCCCTGGTCGAGCCGCTGCGCACGCTGTTCAAGGACGAGGTCCGGGCGCTCGGCCTCCAGCTGGGCCTGCCCGAGGCGATGGTCTGGCGGCACCCGTTCCCCGGCCCGGGCCTGGCCATCCGGATCATCGGCGCGGTCGACCAGGAGCGGCTGGACCTGCTCCGCCAGGCGGACCTGATCGCCCGCGAGGAGCTCTCCGCCGCCGGCCTGGACCGGGGCGTCTGGCAGTTCCCGGTGGTCCTCCTGGCCGACGTGCGCAGCGTCGGCGTACAGGGTGACGGGCGCAGCTACGGGCATCCCGTGGTGCTGCGCCCGGTCTCCAGCGAGGACGCGATGACCGCCGACTGGTCCCGGCTGCCCTACGAGGTGGTCGCCCGGATCTCCACCCGGATCACCAACGAGGTCGCCGAGGTCAACCGGGTGGTCCTGGACGTGACCAGCAAGCCGCCGGGCACCATCGAGTGGGAGTGAGCCGGCCGGCTCACGCCGTCGGCGGCTGCTGCGGCGGGTAGGTCGGCTGCGCGACCGTCGGCGGCTCGGGCCGCGTGGTCGGGGCCGGCGTCGGGACGTACCCCGGGGTGGGCGGCGTGCCGTGCGGCGCGGCGCCCGTCGGGTGCGGCCAGGCGGGCGCGCCCGCCGGCTCCTCGGGCATCAGGAACCACATGATCGGGTACGCCAGCGCGGCGAACCCGCCGGTGAGCAGGGTCGCCACGGCGAAAACCACCCGGACCAGGGTGGGGTCGACGGCGAAGTAGCGGCCGAGGCCGCTGGCGACGCCGGCCACCATCCGGTCGGTGGTGGGTCGGCGGAGCTGCTTGTACGGGGCCTGGGGGGTGCTCGTCGAGGTCATGTCTCCACGGTCCGCGCGGGGCGGCCGGGCGACCTCGGTGACCGCCCGGATCCCTACCCTGACCGATCCCTGACCTGCCAGCCTTGAGTCAGGAATCTGACTCTTTTCGATCCAGGTAACCGTGGGCGGGGAGAATTTGGCTCCGTGACCACCTTGCTGGAGCCGCTCCGCAGGATCGCGGCATACGCAGTCTGTGCTGATTCAGTCGGCCGAGTGTTGCTGGTCCGCGCATCGGAGCGCTCCGGCACCCCCGGCGTGTGGTCCCTGCCCGGCGGGGCGGTCGACCACGGCGAGGACCCAAAGCACACCGTCGTCCGGGAGACCGCCGCCGAGACCGGGCTCTCGGTCGCCGTCTCCGGCCTGGAGGACGTCCTCGCCGACATGCGGGCCCTGCCGGAGCGGGGCATCACCATCCACACCGACCGCCTGCTCTACCGGGTCTCGGTGCGCGGTGGCACCCTCGCCGACCGGGTGGAGCGCCCCACGGACCTGGCCCGCTGGTACACCCTCGACGAGGCCCGCGCGCTGCCGCTGCGCTCGTTCACCGCACGCGCCCTGGGCCTGCCGGCCTCCTCCGCCGACGTCGTCCCGGACGAGCCGCCGGAGTTCCCCTCCTTCTACGCCGTGCCCGGCCCGGACGGCCTGCACCGGGCGCAGCGCTTCGCCGCGTACGCGGTGGTGACCGACCCCGACGACCGGGTGCTGCTGACCCGGGTCTCCGATGGGTACCCGGGGGCCGGCTGCTGGCACCTGCCCGGCGGCGGCACCGACTACGGCGAGCAGCCCGGCGCGGCGCTGATCCGGGAGCTGGTGGAGGAGACCGGCCAGACCGGCCGCCTGGTCGAGCTGCTCGGCGTGGCCAGCCACCGGGACGCCGCCTCGCTCGGCCCGGAGGGCTACCCGATCGACTGGCACGGGGTGCGCGCCTTCTACCGGGTGGTGGTCGACCAGCCCGCCCCGCCCACCGTCGCCGACGTCGGCGGCTCCACCTGCGAGGCCCGCTGGTTCGCCCGCGAGGAGCTGGGTGCCCTCCCCACCGACCGGCTCACCGAGGTCACCGCCGAAGCCGTCCAGGCCGCCCGCCTCACCTGACCCTCGGTCCGCCGTCCGTCCTGGGCGTCGACCGCCTGATACCGCTCCCCGCTGCCGCTAACCTCATGATCGACGGCCGGGTGGCCGGACGGCGGGGGAGCGTGGTGGGCGTGGAGCAGCGGCGCAGGGTCGGGGCGTACGGGGTGCTGCGGGACGCCTCGGGGCGGGTGTTGCTGGCCCGGGGATCCGCCCGCTGTCCGTTCCCGGGCGTGTGGCAGCTGCCGGGGGGCGGCCTCGAGCACGCGGAGCACCCGGCGCGGGCGGTGGTCCGCGAGTTCGCCGAAAAGACCGGGCTGACCGTCGAGGTGACCGGGGTGCGGGCCGCCCTGGCCGACGTCACCACGTTCCGCGCCGAGGGCGTCGCCGTGCACACCGACCGGCTGGTCTTCGACGTCGAGCAGCACGGCGGCGAGCTGCGCCCGGAGCCGGCCGGCGGCAGCGACGAGCTGGCCTGGTGCACGCCGGACGAGGCCGCCGCGCTGCCGCTGATGCCGTTCACCGCCGAGCTGCTCGGCCTGCCCGTCACGCCCCTGCCGGCCGGACTGCCCGACGCGTTGCCGGCCCGGCAGGCCGCCCCGCCCGCCGACCGGCGCCAGCGGTTCGCCGCGTACGGGCTGGTCACCGACCCCGCGGACCGGATCCTGCTGACCCGGATCGCGCCGGGCTACCCGGGTGCCGGCCGGTGGCACCTGCCCGGTGGTGGCACGGATCACGGCGAGCAGCCGGCCACCGGGCTGCTGCGCGAGCTGGTGGAGGAGTCCGGGCAGCTCGGGACGGTTGTCGACCTGTTGACCGTCGACAATCTGCACAACCCGGCGGCGCTCGGGCCGGAGGGGCGCCCGCTGGACTGGCACGCCGTCCGGGTGGTCTACCGGGTGCTGGTCTCCGCGCCCACCGAGCCGGAGGTGACCGAGCTGGCCGGCGGGTCGACCGCGGAGGCGGGCTGGTTCACGTCCACGCAGGTGGAGAAGCTGTCGCTGACCGAGGTCGCCGCCCTGGCAACCGGACGTCGGGGGGGATAGCCCTCGCTCGCCGGGCCGTTGCGGGGGTGCTCCGGTACAGTCGTAAGTGAGGTTGGCGGAGAAAACGGGCGATGAGGCCCGAGATGGGAACAAGGCAGCGGTTCGCGCGGTTTAACGGAGATATAAGTACCGCCGGCAGCTATCGCCAACCGCCACTTCCTGTGCAATGGTGTACTCCGCTTGAACGGGCTGCCGGGCCAAGAGCGGTCCGGCACGAGACAGCCGGACACCCGCCCCCCGTGGGCGGCCAGTCGATCCGGTGATGGAGGAAACGTGCCGAGAGCCCTATGGCGCCGGCGTCGTACGACTGACAGTCCGCGCCCGGCCGGGCGTCGCTGGGCGGGCCGGTTGCGCCGCAGCAGCACGTTCGCCCGGCAGGTGCTGCTGGTCCGGGTGGGCCGCCGTGACGGCGACCCGCGTATCGGCGCCGAGCTGGTGGTCCCCGAGCACCTCGTCGACCGGCCCCGCCGGTACGGCTTCGACCGCGCCCGCCGCGCGGAGATCGAGGCGGTCATGCCGGTCAGCCCGGCCCTCGCCCCCGCTCCGTCGGTGGACGACGACTCGTCGGCGATGTCGATCCCGCTGCTCCCCGGCGAGCGCACCGCGTCGCGCCGGATGAAGTTCGCGCTGGTCAACGCCTGCACCCTGGCCAGCCTGATGCTCGGCATCAACGCGATCTTCGTGGCGATGGCCGGGGAGGCCCGGGTGGCCGCGATCCTGCTGATCGCCTGCGTCGCCTTCGACGGCCTCGACGGCGCGCTCGCCCGCAAGCTCGGCGTGGCCAGCCCGTTCGGCGCCCAGATGGACTCGCTGGCCGACATGTGCTCGTTCGGTCTGGCCGCCCCCGTGGTGGTCTACGCCTCGCTGGCCGGGTCGGCCCCCACGGCGGCCGCCGCGGTGGCCGCGGCCCTCGTCGCGGCCTGCGCCGCGATCCGGCTGGCCCGGTTCAACGTCTCGCCGAAGGACGGCCGGTTCTTCTGCGGGGTGCCGACGACCATGGCGGCGGCGGTGCTCGCTCTCACGGTCGCGATCGGCCTGCCGCTGCCCGCCGTGGTGCAGATCGCCGGGGTGGCGCTGCTGGCCTTCGCGATGGTCTCCAGCTTCCCGTACGCGAAGCTCGCCCGGCTGCTCAAGCTGCCGCCGTGGCTGTGGCTGGCCCCGGTGATCGGCGCGCTGGTCGACATCCGGCTCACCTTCGCCCTGGTGGTGGTGGGCTACCTGGTCAGCGGCCCGCTGCTCTGGCTGCACCAGCGCCGCACCGCCTGATCCACCCGCACGTACGCAGAAGGGGCGCCGCGACCGCGGCGCCCCTTCTCGCGTTCCGTCAGCGCCAGCGGGCGATGACCGTCGACCCGCCGACCACCTTGTCGCCCGGCCCGACCAGCGGCTCCGCCGCGTCGGCCGGCAGGTAGACGTCGGTGCGCGAGCCGAACCGGATCAGGCCGAAGCGCTCGCCCCGGGCCAGCAGCGCGCCGATCGGCGCCCGCTGCACGATCCGCCGGGCGATCAGCCCGGTGCGCTGCGCCACCACCACCGTGCCGTGGTCGGTGTCCAGCACCGTGTACGCGGCCACGTTGTGCTCGGCGTCCGGCTTCATCGCGTTGACGAAGCCGCCGTCGGCGACGAAGTAGTCGACCACCTTGCCGGGCACCGGCGCGCGGTTGACGTGCACGTCCAGCACCGACAGGAAGACCGCGATCCGCAGCCACTCGCCGTCGCCGAACCGCTCGTCGTGCAGCCGCTGCACCGAGAGGACCTGACCGTCGGCGGCCGCGACCACGGCCGACGGGTCCTCCGGGACGTCCCGCTCCGGGTCCCGGAAGAAGGCGGCCACCGGGCCGGCGGCCAGCGCCGGCAGCAGCCAGAGCTTCGACTTCGGGCGTACCACGCGGGCCACGGCGGCCAGCCCGAGGGCGATGCCGGCCGCGGCGACGCCGTTGGAGTCGATGTGCATGCCGCGGGTCAGCGGCACGCTGGAGGGCCGGTGGGCGGGGGCCAGCCGGGCGGCGAGCGCGGGGCTGGCCGGGGTGAAGCGCAGGTGGTGCACCCGTACCGGCGGGGAGTTGCGCAGCACCAGGTCGGTGCCGACCCCGTGCAGCACGCCCTGGCGGTCCAGCTCGGCGGCGGCGCCCTCGGTACGGAACACCGGCGCGGACACGCTGAGCACCGAGCCCTCGCTGAGGTACTTGACCAGGCCGTCGACGGTCGTCCGGGCCTGCTCCGCGGTGCCGGTCAGCGGCTCGGCGGCGATGACCACCTCGGCGGCGTCCGCCTCGGCGAGGGAGTCGACGACGCGTACCCGGTCGGCGACCCAGCGACCCTGGGCCGTCACGTGCTCGCGCAGCGCGCCGGCGCCGGCCGGCTCGGCCGGCACGACGGTGAGCGTGTCGCCGGGCAGCAGCGCGTCGATCGCCGCGGCGAGCACCGCGGACTCCGGGGAGGCGTCGACCAGGAGGGCGGCCTTCGGGTCGTTACGCCGGGCCAGCTCGGTGACGAGGGTACGGGCGGCGCGCTCGCCGATGCGGACCGGACCGGACCGGCCGGGGGTGCGCTCGGCGGGGGACTGGGTCATGTCGGACGGGCTCCTGACGAGGTAGAGACGGGCTGTCGCGGCGGGACCGCCACGGGCGACCTGGTCCGCTCGGCCCCGGACGGGACCGCTGACCGGACCGTTCGGCCGCGGACGAGGCCCGCCGGCACGGCCGGCCGGCGGAGGCGGGATCTCCACCGGCCAGCATACGAGTCCGTCGCCGGCGACCGCACCGCCGCGGTCAGTCCGGCGAGCGGCGTTCCCCGGCCGGCGGGCCGCTGACCGGCTCGGCGGGCGACCAGCGGGGCCGGTCGTCCGGCGCGTCGGCCGCCCGGTCCTCGACCGCCTCGGCGGGCCGGTCGCTGATCGCCGTCGTGGGCCACTCGTCCACGTCGCCGGCCGATCCGATCGCCCGGGTCCGCGGCTCGGTGAAGCGGTCACCGGTCCCGTCCGGTCCCCACACCGGGGCGGTGGCGTCGTCCGGACCGGCGAACCGGACCTCGGCGGTCTGCTCTCCGGCTGTTCCGAGCGCCGCCGTCTCCTGCCCCGTCACCTGCGGGCGGGTGGGCGCGTCCTCGTCCGTCCCGGCGTCGGTGTAGTGGATCTCGGCCGTCTCCCGCTCGGCGCCCGGGGTCTCGGTGGTCTCCCAGCGGGTGGGGGCGGCCTCGTCGTCCCGCGGGTACCGGAGGTCGGCCGGCTCGACGGAAACCGGCGCCGGCTCCCGGTCCGCGACGGTGGTGTCGGCCGGTCCGGGGAACCCGTCGGCGGTGTCCCGCGGCCCGGCGGGCGGGGCCGGCCAGCCGGCGGCGGACGGGTCGGGCTCGGTCGGCTCCGGCCCGGCGGCCGGCGGGACCTCCCGGTCGTGCCGGCCGGACCGCAGCGCGCCGACCAGGCCGAGCAGCCCGATCACCACCAGCGCGCCGGCCAGGAACCAACCCACCGGGGGCAGGGCGAGGCCGAGGATCTGGGCGAGCAGCCACCAGACGGAGAGCCCGAGGAAGAGCAGCCCGAAGGCGAGCGAGACGAGGTCCGTGCGGTGCACCCTCACCGGGTCACCTCCAAGTTGCCGGCGTTGACGTGGACGTTGAGGCGCAGCGTGCCGCCGCCGGCCCCGTCCGGGCCGAGGTCGGTGCTCTCCCGGGAGCGGCCGTCCAGCCCGCCCGAGCGCCGGCCGAAGACCGTGGCGTCCCCGGCGTTGACGTCGGTCACGGTGGTCACGTCGACGTTCGGCGGCACCACGATCGTCGCCTCACCGAAGTTGACCACGACGGTGATCTCGGTGGTCCGCTTGTCGAAGTTGATCCCCCGCAGGTCCAGCGTGGCGTCGCCGAAGCTGTTCTCGTAGCGGGTGGCCAGGTCGCGGACGTCCGTGGGGGCCCAGGTGACGTTGCCGTCCACGCCGCGGATCCGGTCGTAGGACTCGGCCACCGTGGCCACCCCCAGCGCCGCCGCGGTCACCAGCCCCAGCGCGATCAGCCAGCGGGCCCGGCCGAACCAGGTGCCCACCAGCAGCCCGAGGCCGATGGTGGCCAGCGCCGCCGCGAAGTAGGCCGCGGCGCCGACCGGGAAGACGCCCAGCAGGTCCAGGATGGCCACCACGCCCAGGGCGAGGAAGATCAGCGAGAAGGTCACCGCGCCGAGCGCCGACCGCTCGCGCGGCCGCTTCGGCGGCTTCACCCGGGGCGGCGGGGGCGGGGGTGGCGACGGCGGTCCGGCGTACGGCCCGCGCGGCGCGAACGGCGGGCGGTAGCCACCGGCGGGCACCGCCGCGCCCACCGGCGGCACCGGGGCGGTCGGCTCGGCGACCGGCGGCCAGGTGATCGGCGCGGGCTCGGCCGTCCCCGGCGCGGCCGGCCAGGCGGCGGTCCGGGCGTCCGGCCGGGCCCCGGGCGGTGCGGCCGGCGGCGCGGGCGACCAGGCGGCCTGCTCGGCGGTGCGCTCCGCCGGCACGGTGACCGGCAGCGGTGCGGTCGGGGCGAGCGGGCCGGTCGGGGCCGGCGGCGCCGGGGTGAAGAGGCCGGGCGCGGGGTAGCTGACCGGTGGCACCGGGCCGGGTGGGGCGCTGGCCGGGGCCGGTGGTCCGGTGGGGACGGCGGTGGGCGGGGTGCGGCCGTCCCGGTTGAGCAGCAGCGCGCCGCCGATGAGGATCGCCGCGCCGAGCAGGACGGCCCGGAACGCGTCCGTGACGATGAAGCCGAAGCTCACCGCGACCAGGATGCTCAGCACGATGACGGTGACCGGCGACATGCTGGACCGGCCCCGGCCGAGCATCGACTCCACCGGGGAGGCGCTGTCGCCCTCGCCGGGGATGACCAGCAGGGCCGCGACGTAGAGCAGGATGCCGACGCCGCCGAAGAAGCCGAGCACGGCGAGGATCACCCGCCAGAGCACCGGGTCGGTGTTGGTGGCCCGGCCGATCGCCGCGCAGACCCCGGCCAGGTAGCGGCCCTCCCGCGGCCGTACCAGCCCGTACCGCGAGGTGAAGCCGGCACCGCCCGACGGCGGCGGAGCGTACCCCCCGGGGGGTGGCGTCTGGCCGCCGTGGGCGGACGCCCACGGGCCCGGCGCGCCGGTGGTGGTGGGCGGCGGACTCTCCGGCTCGGTCGCCCACGGGCGGGGCGGCGGGGCAGCTTCCTCGGTCATGCTCCGATCCTGCTGCGCCGGATGCCCGAGCGTCCTCAGGACCCGACCCTGACCCCACCCTGAGATCCCGGGGGCGGGAATGTCCGGGGCGTCCCCGTGGTCACCGGGCGTCGCCCCGTGTGACGATCGGACCGGAGCCGGACGACCCCGGCACCTGCGCCGCACCGGCCCTGAACAGGGGAGCCTCCGATCAGCACCGTGACAACCCCGCCGCCCCGCCTCTACCGGGCACCCGAGCACCGGATGGCCGCCGGCGTGGCCGCCGGCATCGCCGACCACCTCGGCATCCCGGTGCTGCGGGTACGGGTCGCCTTCATGGTCCTGCTCGGCCTCAGCGGCCTGGGGCTGCTGCTCTACGCCGCCTTCTGGGCGGTGGTCCCGCTGCGTCCCGGCGACACCGCCGCGCCGCCCCGCCGGGACCTGTCGCAGCTGCTGCCGTTCGTGCTGATCGGGCTGGGCGTGCTGCTGATGCAGGTGCTGGTCTTCGACTCGGTGGGCGCGACCGGCACCGCCGGTTGGCTGGTTGCGATCATCGCGGTGGGCGCCGGCGTGATCTGGCACCAGTCCGCGCCGGAGCGCCGCCGGCAGTGGGGCGACTCGATGCCGGTGCCGTGGCTCGGCGCGGTGGTCGAGGAGAGCGACCGGCGGGCGTTCGTGCTCCGCTTCGCCGGCGGCGGGGTGTTGGTCGCGGTCGGCATCATCGGCGTGGCGGCGGTCTACTCCCCGGTGCAGAACTTCGACGCGGTGGTCAACGGCGTGATCTTCGCGCTGGTCGGGCTGGCCGGCGTCGGTGTGGTGGCGGCGCCGGTGCTCTGGCGGACGTACAACCAGCTCCGCTCGGAGCGGGAGGGGCGCATCCGCGAGCAGGAACGCGCCGAGCTGGCCGCCATGGTCCACGACCAGGTGCTGCACACCCTGGCCCTGATCCAGCGCAACGCCACCGACGTCAAGACGGTGCAGCGGCTGGCCCGGGGCCAGGAGCGCTCGCTGCGCAACTGGCTCTACAAGCCCACCGGCTCGCCCACCGAACGCTTCGCCGCCGCGCTGGAGCAGGCCGCCGCCGAGGTGGAGGACACCTTCGCGATCACCGTCGAGGCGGTGGTGGTGGGCGACCGGGAGACCGACGAGCGGGTCGGCGCGCTGGTGGCGGCGGCCCGGGAGGCGCTGGTCAACGCGGCCCGGCACGCCGGGGTGCAGACCGTGTCGCTCTACGCCGAGGTCGAGCCGGAGCAGGTGAGCGTCTTCGTGCGGGACCGGGGCAAGGGCTTCGACCCGGATACGGTGGAGGATCACCGGCACGGCGTACGAGGATCGATAGTCGGTCGGATGAAGCGGCACGGCGGCCGGGCGGAGATCCGGTCCGGGCCGGGAGAAGGAACCGAGGTCCGGTTGATCCTGCCGATCACCGGCAACGGCTCCACGGCGGAGAGGGACAAATGATCATGGCGGAGCAGTCGATGGAACCGGTCGAGGGCGCGGACGCCCGGGTGGAGCGGCTGCGGGTCTTCCTCGTCGACGACCACGCCATGTTCCGGGCGGGCGTACGGGCCGAGCTGGGCGCTCACGTCGAGGTGGTGGGGGAGGCGAGCACGGTGGCCGAGGCGCTCACCCGGATCGCCGCGACCCAGCCCGACGTGGTGCTGCTCGACGTGCACATGCCCGACGGCGGCGGCCGGGCGGTGCTGGACGCGATGCGGCGTACCCATCCGCAGGTGAAGTTCCTGGCGCTGAGCGTGTCCGACGCCGCCGAGGACGTGATCGGGTTGATCCGGGCGGGTGCCCGGGGCTACGTCACCAAGACCATCTCGCCGGACGAGCTGACCGCCGCGATCCGTCGGGTGGCCGACGGCGACGCCGTGTTCAGCCCCCGGCTGGCCGGGTTCGTGCTGGACGCCTTCGCGGCCCGCCCGGACGCGCCGGTCGCCGACCCGGAGCTGGACCAGCTCACCAACCGGGAGCGGGAGGTGCTGCGCCTGCTGGCCCGGGGGTACGCGTACAAGGAGATCGCCAAGGAGCTGTTCATCTCGATCAAGACGGTCGAGACGCACGTGTCCAACGTGCTGCGCAAGCTCCAGATGTCCAACCGGTACGAGCTGTCCCGCTGGGCGGCGGACCGCCGGCTGGTGTGACGGCAGGGCCAATTCGGAACAATCGGACCGAACGACCCCAGGGGCTGACAAGAGATCCACTCATGTCGCATAATTCCCCGTCGCCGTTCTTCTCGCGTGCGGGTGGTGCGAAACCCCGCGAGAACGGCGACCTGTGCAGGCCCGCCGGATGCGGGCCCACCCCTGGGGAGAGGTGTACGAGTTTGATGTTCAAACAACTGGGACGACGCTGGGCCGGAATCGCCACGGCGCTCGTCGCCGGCAGCGCCATGGTGCTCGGCTCGGCCGCTCCGGCGGCCGCCGAGGCGCCGGCGACCGGCGTGGCGCGCGCGGTGAAGGACACCGGCGTCGTGCTGAAGCTCAACGAGAAGACGCTGTCGACCTCGGCGCTCGCGCTGGAGCTCAAGGACGGCACGGTGCCGGTCTTCTGCATCGACTTCCACACTCCGGTGGCCCGCGACGGTGAGTACACCGAGGGCACCTGGGGCCAGTCGGAGGTCGAGAACCTCGGCAAGGTGCAGTGGGTGCTCACCCACGGCTACCCGAACGCCGAGGTGCCGGCGCTGCTCAAGGCGGCCGGGACGGAGCTGCCGGCCGGGCTGGGCGAGAAGCGGCGCGACACCCTGCTCTACTTCGGCACCCAGACCGCCGTCTGGCACTTCAGTGACGGCGTCAAGCTGGGCGGCTGGGAGCAGGGCCTGGGCGACCCCGCCGAGTACGGCGTGATCAAGGAGATCCACGACTACCTGGTGGCGAACGCGACCGACCAGCCGGAGCCGAAGGCCGAGCTGAGCATCGACCCGGCGAAGGCCACTGCCACCGTCGGCGGCAAGGCGGGCCCGTTCACCGTCAAGGGCCCGGCCGGCGAGATCGCGCTGAAGGTCTCCGGCGGCACCGCCGTCGACGCCGAGGGCAAGCCGGTCACCACGACCACCAACGGCGGGGTCTTCTGGCTGACCGCGACCGATCCCGGTTCGGTCACCGTGACCGTTTCCGCCCAGGACTCGGTCTCCTTCGGTCGGGTCTTCCTCTTCTCCGGCGGCAAGGACGAGAAGCAGAAGCTGATCCTCGGCGGCAGCGCCGGCGCCACCGTCACCGCCGACGCCTCGGCGAGCTTCGCCGCCGCCCCCGCCAGCCCGTCGGCGTCGCCGACCACCCCGTCGGCCTCGCCCTCGCCGTCGACTCCGGTCGAGTCGCCCTCGCCCTCGACCCCGGGGGAGAGCCCGGCGCCGTCCACCTCGCCGGCCGGCAACGGCGGCGACCTGCCGCTGACCGGTTCGCCGATCGCGGCCGCGGCCGCCGCCGGCGTGCTGCTGCTGGCCGTGGGCGCGGTCGCCCTGCTGGTGGTCCGCCGCCGCAGGGTGCGCTTCACCGCCTGACGAACCACCCCCTCCGGCCCCGGCACCCCTGTGGTGCCGGGGCCGGAGTCCGTTCCGGGTCAGCCGGGGCGAGTCCGTTCCGGGTCAGCCGGGGCGCGCCGGTGGTCCGGGGCCGGCGGCGGGTCACTCGGTACGCAGCACCGTGAACGCCTCGGCCAGCCGGCCCGACGGCAGCCCGGCGTTGTCGGCGACCGCGGTGAGCCGGTCACGCACCCAGGTCTCCAGGTCCAGCCGGTCGGTCTGCGAGGAGTGCGCCCGTATCGCCGCGAGCTTGCGATCGATCTGGTCGGTGATGTCGACGGCGTGGTCCGGGCCGGGGCCGCCGGCGTACCAGATCTCCCGGACCACCCACGGCTCGAGGCCCTGGGCGAGCAGCTCCGGGTGGGCGAAGGGGTTGCGGGCGTCCGGGTAGACGGCGCAGGTGGTCGCCTCGCCCACGGCGAGGTGGTCGGGGTGGCTCGGCCCGGCGAGGTGCTCCCACCGGCGCAGCGGCGAGTTGGTCAGCACCCGGTCGGGGCGGAACCGCCGGATGGCCGCGGTGACGTCCCGGCGCAGGTCGAGCGTCGGCGTGACGGTGCCGTCGGCGTACCCGTCGAGGAAGTCGACCCGGGTCACCCCGATGGCGGCGGCCGCGGCGCGCTGCTCGGCCTCGCGCAGCCGGGGCATCCGTTCGCGGGCGGTGTCGTCGAAACCGCCGGCGTCGCCGCGGGTGACGATCAGGTACGCCACCTCCACGCCGTCCTCCACCCAGCCTGCTATCGTGCCCGCACAGCCGAAGTCGACATCATCCGGATGGGCAAAAACGGCCAGCGCTCGGTGGACGTCGGCGAGCGCCGGAGCGGAGGCGGGGAAGCTCACAAGCCCCGAGCCTACGGGTGGTGCGGAGATCCGGTGCCTTGATGTCTTACCTGCTCAGAGCGGTACGACCAGGGCATCTCATGATCTTTTCTCAAGTATCGGCAACGTGGCGGGCAACTAACGGGTTGATAACGGCACCTTCACGGAATGGGCCGGTGGGTGTCACAGTGGCAGCACCTCACCCCTGGCGTGAGGCACCCCGTACGCCCCGCCGACCACGGCACCGCCCATCAACGCGGTTCGTGGCCGTCGAGCCTGCGCGGTGTCGAGCTCCAGTGGTGCGGTGGCCCGGCGGATCGGTCCCCCTGGGGTGTCCCGATTTCTCTGCGGTAGTACCGGTGACCTGCGACACGGGGTCACCGGCGGCGTCACCCCCCATGCGTGCGTGAAACCCACGACGGAACCAGGTTACGAAAGAGGAGGCCCCTCGGAATGAGAGTCTCGAAGCGGGCGAGCGGCGCCATCGCCGTGGGCGCGGCATTCGCGCTCATCGCGTCCGGCTGCTCCACCAACGACGACGACGGCGGCACCGCCGCCAAGAGCTCTGACGGCAGCATCGTCGTCGACGGTACGGAGCCGGAGAACCCCCTGGTTCCGTCCAACACCACCGAGACCGGTGGCGGCAAGATCATCGACTGGCTGTTCACCGGCCTGGTCGAGTACCCGAACAACGGTGGCGCGCCGCAGAACGCGCTGGCCGAGTCGATCGAGACGACCGACTCCAAGGTCTACAAGATCAAGATCAAGCAGAACACGAAGTTCCACGACGGCACCGTCGTCAAGGCCAAGAACTTCGTGGACGCCTGGAACTGGGGCGCCTACTCGCCGAACGGCGCGCAGAACTCCAGCTTCTTCGCCGACATCGCGGGCTTCGCGGACGTCAACACCTCCGACCCGGATGGCGACGGCCCGAAGAAGGCCCCGGAGCCGACCAAGAAGGAGATGTCCGGCCTCAAGGTCGTCGACGACTGGAACTTCGAGGTCACGCTCTCCGCGCCGACCGCCGTGTTCCCGACCAAGCTCGGCTACAGCACCTTCATGCCGCTGCCGGACGCCTTCTTCGCCGGCAAGGCGGAGGACTTCGGCAAGAAGCCGATCGGTAACGGCCCGGTCAGCTTCGTGTCCTGGGAGAACAACGTCGCGATCAAGCTGACGCGGTTCGACGACTACTCCCTGCGCGACAAGATGAAGATCAAGGACGTCACCGTCAAGATCTACCAGGACGACACGGCGGCCTACAACGACCTGGTCTCCGGCAACCTGGACTTCCAGCAGCAGGTTCCGGTCTCCTCTCTCGCGGGTGACAACTGGAAGAACGACCTGGGCGACCGGGCCATCTCCTCCACCACCCCGGTGACCGGCATCATCGCCTTCCCGGTCTACGACGCCCGCTTCAAGAACGCGGACCTGCGTAAGGCGATCTCGCTGTCGGTCAACCGCCAGGAGATCAGCGACAAGATCTTCTTCGGCAACCGCAAGCCGGCCGACAGCTGGGCCAACCCGCTGACCCCGGGCGCCAAGCCGGGTAACTGCACCGCCTGCAAGTTCGACCCGGAGCAGGCCAAGCAGCTGCTGGCCAAGGCTGGCGGCTTCAAGGGCCAGCTGAAGCTCTACTACAACGCGGACGCCAGCCACAAGGAGTGGATGGAGGCCGTCGCGCAGCAGATCAAGACCACCCTGCAGATCGACGCCGTCGCCGTCGGCGTGCCGACCTTCGCGGTGTTCCGCCAGAACATCAACGCCCACAAGATGGACGGCATGTACCGCGCCGGCTGGCAGCAGGACTACCCGGACGTCGAGAACTGGGTCAACCCGCTCTACGTGACCGGTGGTTCCTCGAACGACGGTCTGTACAGCAACCCCGAGGTCGACGCCCTGGCCAAGCAGGCCAGCGGTGCCCCGAGCCTCGAGGCCTCGCACGGTCTCTTCGAGCAGGCCGTGGCGAAGATCGACGCCGACGTCCCGACGGTGCCGGTCTACTTCGGTGGCCAGCAGTCCGGCCACTCGGAGAAGATCAAGAAGATGGAGCTGACCAACGTCGGCGAACTCGACATCACCTCGGTCGAGCTCTGATCCGAACGGTCTGACCCTGGGTCGGGCTCGCCTACCGGTGAGCCCGACCCGGGGCCGTTCCGCGAGGGGGTGTACAACATTCCCTCGCAACGTTGTCACTCGTGTCGGCCGTCCGACGCGCCCCCTGTCTGGAGGACCACCCCATGGGCCGTTATCTGTTGAGACGGCTGCTCCAACTCGTCCCGGTCTTCATCGGGACGACGTTAATGATCTACGCGCTCGTCTGGGCGGTTCCCGGTGACCCGTTCGCCGGCAAGTGCGGTGATCGGGGCTGCCCGGAGAACTACATCGCCATGATGACCGAGAAGTACCACCTCGACGAGCCGTTTTTCGTGCAGTACGCCGTCTACATGAAGAACCTCTTCCAGGGGGACTTCGGCTCGACCTGGTCCGGGCGCTCGGTGAACGACATCATCGCGACGTCGTACCCCAACACCCTGAAGCTGGCCGCGGTCGCCCTGCTCATCGAGGCGCTCATCGGTCTCACCGCCGGTGTGCTCACCGGTCTGCGGCGCAACGGATTCCTGGACAACCTGGTCCTGGTCTCGACGCTCTTCCTGATCGCGCTGCCGGTCTTCGTCGTCGGCTTCGTGCTCCAGTGGCTCTTCGGCGTCAAGTGGGGCATCGTCACGCCGACGGTGTCGAACGAGATGCGGATCTCTGAACTGATCCTTCCCGGCTTCGTACTGGGCAGCGCGTCGATGGCGTACATCGCCCGGGTCTCGCGCACCAGCATCGCGGAGAACCGCCGGGCCGACTACGTGCGGACGGCCATCGCCAAGGGCCTGCCCATGCGCCGGGTGGTCGGCATCCACCTGCTGCGCAACTCCCTGATCCCGGTGGTGACGCTGCTCGGCACCGACCTCGGCGCCCTGATGGGTGGCGCGATCATCACCGAGGGCATCTTCGGCATCAACGGCATCGGCCGCCAGGTTCTCCGGGCGATCGTCACCAAGGAAAGCGCTACGGTTGTCTCCATCGTGGTCGTCCTGGTGCTCGTCTACCTCCTGATGAACCTCCTGGTGGACCTGCTCTACGCCGCCCTGGACCCGAGGATCCGCTATGAGTGAGCGCCGCGAACGAACCATCATCGCCACGCGAGCGGGCAACCAGGCCCGCGCCGAGCAGAGGGAGGTGCGGGCATGAGTGACCCGAGTGCCGCTTCCATCGTCAGCACCCCCCGTCCGGAGCAGCCGGCCGAGATCGGTGCGCCGGTCACCGCCGGTCAGCCGGAGGGCGCCCGCAAGGAGAAGCCCCGCGGCCTGCTCGGTGACGCCTGGCGGGACCTGCGGCGCAAGCCGCTGTTCTGGATCTCCGCCACGTTCATCCTGCTGTTCGTGGTGATGTCGATCTTCCCGTCGCTGTTCACCTCGGTTGACCCGACGGACGGCGCGCTCTCCCGTAGCCGGGTGGAGCCCTCGAACGACGCCTGGTTCGGCTACGACGTGCAGGGTCGCGACGTCTTCGCCCGGGTCATCTACGGCGCCAACGCCTCGATCGTGGTGTCGCTGCTCTCGGTGATCGGCACCATGCTGATCGGCGGGACGATGGGCATCATCGCCGGCTACAAGGGCGGCTGGATCGACGGCCTGCTCTCCCGGATCGCCGACGTCTTCTTCGGCCTGCCGTTCGTGCTCGGCGCCATCGTCATCCTGACCACCTTCAACGGCGCGGGTTCGAGCAACAGCGAGTGGGAGATCAAGGGTCTGGTCATCGCCTCGCTCGTGCTGCTGAGCTGGCCGGTGGTCATGCGGCTGATGCGCTCCTCGGTGCTGGCCACCAAGGAGGCCGACTACATCGTCGCGGCCCGCGCCATGGGCGCCGGCAGCGGCCGGATCATCCTCAAGCACCTGCTGCCGAACTGCCTGGCGCCGCTGCTGGTGTACGGGACGATCATGATCGGCTCGTTCATCGGCGCCGAGGCCACGCTCTCCTTCCTGGGTATCGGCCTGAAGAGCCCGGTGGTCTCCTGGGGAATCATGATCAACGAAGCGCAGAACTACCTGCGGCCGTCGCCGTTCCTGCTCTTCTTCCCCTCCGCGTTCCTCGTGACCGCCGTGCTGAGCTTCGTCATGCTCGGTGAGGCCGTCCGCGAGGCCCTCGATCCGAAACTCCGCTAGGGGAGATTGAGTTGTCCGACATTCTCGTGTCCGAGCAGACCGCGCCGGGCGCCGACGGATCCGGCCGCCCCTCGGGCCGGCTGCTCGAGGTCGACGACCTGCGGGTGGAGTTCCGCACCCGGGACGGCGTCGCCAAGGTCATCAACGGAGTCACCTACCACGTCGACGCGGGGGAGACCCTCGCCGTGCTCGGCGAGTCCGGCTCCGGTAAGAGCGTCACCGCGCAGACCATCATGGGCATCCTGGACATGCCACCGGGGTACGTGACCGGTGGTCAGGTCCGCTTCCACGGCAGGGACATGCTCCGGATGTCCGCCGAGGAGCGCCGCCGCATCCGCGGCGAGGGCATCGCGATGATCTTCCAGGACTCGCTCTCCGCACTGAACCCCGTCTTCACCGTCGGGTTCCAGATCGCCGAGCAGTTCCGCATCCGGCGCGGCATGAGCCGCGCGGACGCCAAGAAGCGCGCGATCGAGATGCTCGACCAGGTCAAGATCCCGAACGCCAAGGGCCGGTTCAGCAACTATCCGCACCAGTTCTCCGGTGGTATGCGGCAGCGCGCGATGATCGCGATGTCGCTGGCGCTCGACCCGGAGGTGCTGATCGCCGACGAGCCGACCACCGCGCTGGACGTGACCGTGCAGGCCCAGATCATGGACCTGCTCGGCGAACTCCAGCGGGAGCGGCGGATGGGCATGATCCTGATCACCCACGACCTCGGCGTGGTCGCCGACGTCGCGGACCGGATCGCGGTCATGTACGCCGGCCGGATCGTCGAGGAAGCCGACGTGTACGACCTGTACGCGAAGCCGGGGCACCCGTACACCCTCGGTCTGCTCGACTCGATCCCTCGCCTGGACGAGAAGGGCCAGCAGCTCCGCACGATCAAGGGCCTCCCGCCGAACCTGATGAACATCCCGCCGGGCTGCCCGTTCAACCCGCGCTGCCCGATGGCGCAGCCGGTGTGTCGCGAGAAGCTCCCCCCGTTGCTGCAGATCGGCGCCGGTCGGGCCAGCGCCTGCCACTTCGCCGAGGAGCTGGTGAACCGTGTCTGAGAACATCCTCGAGGTACGCGACCTGGTCAAGCACTACCCCGTCACCCGCGGTGTGGTGTTCAAGAAGACCATCGGTCACGTCAAGGCCGTCGACGGCGTCTCCTTCGACCTGCGGGCCGGTGAGACCCTGGGCGTGGTCGGCGAGTCCGGCTGCGGCAAGTCGACGCTGAGCCGGGTGCTGATGAACCTGGAGAAGCCGACCGCCGGCCACGTGCTCTACAAGGGCCAGGACATCTCCAAGCTGTCCGGCGGCGCGCTGCGTCGGCTGCGCCGGCAGATCCAGCTGGTCATGCAGGACCCGTACACCTCGCTCAACCCGCGGATGACGGTCGGTGACCTGATCGGCGAGCCGTTCGAGATCCACCCGGAGGTGGCGCCGAAGGGCAGCCGCCGGGACAAGGTCAAGGAACTGCTCGACCTGGTGGGCCTCAACCCGGAGCACATCAACCGGTACCCGCACCAGTTCTCCGGCGGTCAGCGCCAGCGCATCGGCATCGCCCGGGCGCTCGCCCTGCGGCCCGAGATCATCATCTGTGACGAGCCCGTCTCGGCCCTGGACGTGTCGATCCAGGCGCAGGTGATGAACCTGCTGGAGAAGCTCCAGAACGAGCTCGGCCTGTCGTACGTGTTCATCGCGCACGACCTGTCGGTGGTGCGTCACCTCTCCGACCGGGTCGCGGTGATGTACCTCGGCAAGATCGTGGAGATCGGCACCGAGGACCAGATCTACGAGGGGCCGACCCACCCGTACACCCAGGCGCTGCTGTCGGCGGTGCCGGTGCCGGACCCGACGCTGCGGGACAACAAGGCGATCATCCGGCTCACCGGTGACGTCCCCTCGCCGATCAGCCCGCCCTCGGGCTGCCGGTTCCGCACCCGGTGCTGGAAGGCGCAGGACATCTGCGCCGAGCAGCCGCCGCTGCTGCAGATCCGGCAGGGCTCGGACCACCCGAGCGCCTGCCACTTCGCCGAGAAGCGGGAGATCGTCGCCACGCACGAGGTGTGAGACGGTCCGAACCGCCTGCCGGCGTCCGCGTGACGCCGGCAGGCGGTTCGTCGTATCCGGGCCTGACCGCCGCCGTTCGCGGGCGCCCGCGGACGGCCCGGGCCGTCCCGTCGGTCAGGGCCGCCAGGGGGTACGCCGCAGGACGGCGGGCCGGGCGTCCCGCCCGGCTCCCGGCCCGGGGGCACCCGTCAGAGCGGTCCGCGGCCGGCGCGCAGCAGCAGCAGGGCCAGCTGGGTGCCGTCGGCGCCGAGCGCCTGCCGGAACCGCTCCAGGATCTCCCGCTCCCGGGACAGCACCAGCCGGGTGCCGCCGGAGGCCATCCGGGTGGCGCCGACCTGCTGGGAGAGCTCCGCCCGCTCCTGCCACAGCCCGATCAGCGTCCGGTCGATCTCGTCGATGCGCTCCCGGATGGCCGCGATCCGGGCCGCCGCCGCGGGCTCGTCCGTGCCGAACCCGGGTGCCGCGTTCCGGCCGTCGCCCGCCCCGGAGCGCGCCGTGTTGCCGCTCTGTTCCGCCACGTCTGTCATCATCGGTCGTACCTCTCTGACGTCGTGCCCGGTGTCGGGAACCCGGAACGCGAAAAGCCCCGGACTCCAGGAGCCCGGGGCTTTTCGTAGGTCTGGTTGATCAGGCGCGACCCACGGCTGCCGGACTCCCGGTGCCGTAGTAAAAGTAGAAGCGCTGACCGAACACGGAATCGAGTATGCCGACCGTGGGTACGCACGCGCAAGGATTCCGCCAACACTTGGGAAGGTCGCCCGGCCCCGGCGCCGGGGCCGGGCGACGTCCGCTCAGCCCAGCCGGGTGATCCGGTCGGCCGGGCCCGGGGCCACCGGCGCGCCCGCGCCCAGGTGGGCCACCAGCGCGTCCACGTCGAAGCCGGGGGCGGTGGTGCGGCCGGTGCCCGCCGTCAGCTCGGTGAACCCGTCCCCGCCGTTGGCGAGGAAGTCGTTGGTGGTGACCCGGTAGCTGGCCGCCGGGTCGACCGGGACGCCGCTCAGCGCCAGCGCGCTGACCCGCGAGCCGGCCGGGGCGGTGCTGTCGTAGGAGTAGGTCAGCCCGGCGGAGACCTGGAGGATCCGCTGGGTGGTCTGCCCCTGGTAGCCGACGAACTGCTGCTCCAGCACGTTCTTGAGCTGCGCGCCGGTCAGCGTCTGGGTGACCACGAGGTTGTTGAACGGCTGGACGGTGAACGCCTCGCCGTAGGTCACCTCGCCTGGCGCCTCGCCGCCGGCCGACGCCGCGTACGACAGGGAGGCCCGGATGCCGCCGGGGTTCATCAGCGCCAGCTGCGCCCCGTCGCCCTTGGTGTACGCGAGCTGCGCGTCGGCGATCACGTCACCGAGCGGGCTCTCGCCGCTGGGCCTGGCGTCCCGGACGATGTCCGCGCTGATCCTGCCGACCACCCGGTTGGCGATCGGGGCGACCGCGGCCCGGTACTTGTCGGTTAGCGCCTTGGCCCCCGCGTCGACCAGCTCGGGGTTGCGGACGTAGACGCCGGGGGCGCTCTGCTGCCAGCTGCCGTCCGGGTTGCGGACGCCGTTCTCCACCACCACGTTGCGGGCGGAGATGCCGGTGAACCGGCCGGTGCGCCGGTCCAGCGAGTAGTCGATGTCGGTGATCAGCTGCCCGTTGCTGCCGGCGCTGGTGACCACGCTCTGCGCGCCCGAGGAGTTCGGCAGCGAGCAGGAGTAGAAGCGGTGGGTGTGCCCGGAGACCACCAGGCCGAACTCCGGCCGCAGGCCGCGGACGATGTCGACGATCGGCCCGGAGAAGTTGGCGCAGTCCGAGACGCCCGGGGTGGCCGGCGGCGGGGACTGGGCGCCGCCCTCGTGCACCAGCAGCACCATCGCCCGGATGCCGAAGAGCTTGAGCAGCCCGCCCCACTTGTTGGCGGTCCGGACCTCGTCGGCGAACCGCACCGAGGCGATGCCGGCCGGGTTCACGATGCTCGGGGTGCCCTCCAGGGTCACGCCGACGAAGCCGACCGGCACGCCGTCGACGAACTTCACGTCCACCGGGGGCAGGATCGGCAGGCCGGTCTTCCGGTCGAGCGTGTTGGCGGCGAGGTAGGTGAACTTCGCGCCGGCGAAGCCGTCCGAGTCCTGGCAGCCGTCGACCGGGTGACAACCGCCCTTGTTGATCCGGATCAGTTCGGCGACGCCCTCGTCGAACTCGTGGTTGCCGACCGAGCTGATCTCCAGCCCGACCTCGTCCATCAGCTCGATGGTCGGCTCGTCGTGGAAGGCCGCGCTGACCAGCGGGGTGGCGCCGATCAGGTCGCCGGCGCCGACGGTGGTGGTGCGCCGGCCCTCGGCCGCGGCGTCGGCGCGCAGCTTCTTCAGCCAGGTCGCCAGGTATTCCACGCCGCCGGCGGGGGTGCCGTTGACCGCGGCCCCGCTGCCGCCGGGCGGGTCGATGGCGCCGTGGAAGTCGTTGTAGCTCAGGAAGTTGCCCTTGACCTCGCCGCCGGTGGGCGTGGCGTAGGAGACGGCGACCGGGGCCAGGCCCGCCGTCGGGTCGGTGGCGGCCGGTTGCGGTCCGGGCCGTCCGGTGGCGGGCAGGCTGGCCACGACGGCCAGCGCGAGGGCCGGTGCGGCGAGGTGACGCAGCAGGGCCCGACCGCGCGAGCGCGGTGGAGTCATGGTTGTTCTCCCAAGTCGGGTACGGGGGAGTAGTCGGGGTTTTCACCGTCATCGTTGCGCTTCGGGGACGAAGGCGCCAGAGGTGACGCCGTGACAGGTTCGTCTCGCCGCGCCGAGGGGCCGGGCCCCCGCGACCGCGCGGTCGCGCCGGGGCGTGCGCGGGCGGGAAGTGTCCGGCCGGCGGCATAGACTCGCCCTGCGATGCATCCTCTCTTCGACATCCCCGCGTCCCCGCCCGCGCCCGAGCCTGCCCGCCCGCCGGCGCGCCGGCCCGGGTCCTCCGCCGCGCACCTCGATCCGCAGGCCCTGATCGAGGGGCTCAACGGCCCCCAGCGGGACGCGGTGACCCACGCCGGCTCCCCGCTGCTGATCGTGGCCGGCGCCGGCTCCGGCAAGACCCGGGTGCTCACCCACCGGATCGCGTACCTGCTCGCCGCGCGGGACGTGCACCCCGGCGAGATCATCGCGATCACCTTCACCAACAAGGCCGCCGGCGAGATGAAGGAGCGGGTGGCCCACCTGGTCGGCCCGCGGGCCCGGCTGATGTGGGTGTCGACGTTCCACTCCGCCTGCGTGCGGATCCTGCGCGCCGAGCACGAGCACGCCGGGCTCAAGTCGACCTTCTCGATCTACGACGCCGACGACTCGCGCCGGCTGATGCAGCTGGTCACCCGGGAGCTGGACCTCGACCCCAAGCGCTACCCGGCGCGCGGGCTGGCCGCCCAGGTCTCCAACCTGAAGAACGAGCTGGTCGATCCGGAGGCGTTCGCCGCCCGGGCCAAGGGCCCCAACGAGCGGGCGCTGGCCGAGGCGTACACGCTCTACCAGCGCCGGCTGCGCGAGGCCCACGCGCTGGACTTCGACGACCTGATCATGACGACGGTGCACCTGCTCCAGTCGCACCCGCACGTCGCCGAGAGCTACCGCCGCCGGTTCCGGCACGTCCTGGTCGACGAGTACCAGGACACCAACCACGCGCAGTACACGCTGATCAAGGAGCTGGTCTCCGGCACCGAGGGGATCGAGCCGGCCGAGCTCTGCGTGGTGGGCGACGCCGACCAGTCGATCTACGCGTTCCGGGGCGCGACCATCCGCAACATCCTGGAGTTCGAGCGGGACTTCACCGACGCCCGGACGATCCTGCTGGAGCAGAACTACCGCTCCACCCAGACCATCCTCAACGCCGCCAACGCGGTGATCGACCGGAACACCTCCCGCAAGCCCAAGCGGCTGTGGAGCGACGCCGGGGCCGGCGAGCAGATCGTCGGCTACGTCGCCGACACCGAGCACGCCGAGGCGGACTGGGTGGGCCGGGAGGTCGACCGGCTGGTCGACGCCGGCGACACCCGCCCCGGCGACGTCGCCGTCTTCTACCGCACCAACGCCCAGTCCCGGGTCTTCGAAGAGGTGTTCATCCGGGCAGGCCTGCCCTACAAGGTGGTCGGCGGGGTGCGCTTCTACGAGCGCAAGGAGGTCCGCGACGCGCTGGCCTACCTGCGCGCGGTGGTCAACGACGACGACACGGTCAGCCTGCGCCGGGTGCTCAACACCCCGCGCCGGGGCATCGGCGACCGCGCCGAGGCGTGCGTGGAGGCGCTCTCCAGCCGCGATCGGATCTCGTTCGGGGCCGCGCTGCGCCGGGCCCGGGAGGCGCCGGGCATCTCCACCCGCGCGGCCAACGGCATCGCCGACTTCGTCGCGCTGCTCGACGGCGCGCGGGAGCTGGCCGAGACCGGCACCCCGGAGGAGGTGCTGGAGGCGCTGCTGACCCGCTCGGGCTACCTCACCGAGCTGGAGGAGAGCCTCGACCCGCAGGACGCCGGCCGGGTGGACAACCTCCAGGAACTGGTCAGCGTCGCCCGGGAGTACACCGAGCGGATCGAGGCGCTCGGCGCCGAGGGCGAGCGGGCCACGGTGGCCGGGTTCCTGGAGCAGGTGGCGCTGGTCGCCGACGCCGACCAGATCCCCGCCGACGACCCGGACCACCAGGGCGTGGTCACCCTGATGACGCTGCACACGGCCAAGGGCCTGGAGTTCCCGGTGGTCTTCCTGACCGGCCTGGAGGACGGCGTCTTCCCGCACCTGCGCTCGCTGGGCGACAGCCGGGAGCTGGAGGAGGAGCGCCGGCTGGCGTACGTGGGCATCACCCGGGCCCGGCAGCGGCTCTACCTCTCCCGGGCGGTCACCCGCTCGGCCTGGGGGCAGCCGGCCTACAACCCGCCGTCGCGGTTCCTGGAGGAGCTGCCGCCGGAGCTGGTCCGCTGGGAGCGCACCGAGGGGTCGTACACCTCGTGGGCCGGCGGGGGCGGCGGCGTCGGTGGCCGCGCGGACCGGGCGCCCGGCGCGCGCGGCGGCTTCGCCGGGGGTACGCCGAAGGCGGCGGAGCTGGCCAAGCGGCTCGGGGTGGACGGCAGTCGGCTGGCCACCGCCAGCGAGCTGCCGCAGGGGCCCAAGGTGGCGGCGGGGGACCGGGTCAACCACCAGCGCTACGGCCTCGGCCGGGTGCTCGCCGTGGAGGGGCACGGCCCGGGCGCCCGGGCGCAGATCGACTTCGGGGACCAGACGATGTGGCTGGTGCTGCGGCACGCCCCGATCGACAAGCTGTGAACGACAGGGCCCGGCCCGGCGAACCGCCGGACCGGGCCCTCACGTGTCCTCGACGGGATCAGCAGGCCACGTCGATGCCCCGGGCGCGCAGGAACGGCGCCGGGTCGATCTGGTTCCACATCTGACCCTTGTGCACCTCGAAGTGCAGGTGCGGGCCGGTCGAGTCGCCGGTCGAGCCCTCGTAGCCGATCACCTCGCCGGCGCTGACCCTGTCCCCGACGCCGACCTTGAGGCTGCTCTGGTGGGCGTAGTGGGTCAGGTAGCCGTTGCCGTGGTCGATGAAGACCGAGTTGCCGTACCCGTCGCCGGCGTCGCCGGCCTTGACCACGGTGCCCGCCGCTGCGGCGCGGATGGGGGTGCCGGCGGGCAGCGCGAAGTCGATGCCGGCGTGCAGCGTGCCCCAGCGCTGCCCGTAGCAGGAGGTGATCTCTGCGCCGGCCATCGGGATGACCCAGGACGGCTTCGGCTTCGTCGTCTTCCGGACGGTCGGCTTCGGCTTCGGGGTCGGGGTCGCCTTCTTCGTCGGCGTGGCCGACGGGCTGGCGGTCGGGCCGGCGGTGGTCGGGCTGGCCGACGGGGTGGCCGGGGTCGCGGACTCGCGGGCGGAACGGTCGGCGCGGGCGGCGTCCTCGGCGCGGGACGCGGCGTCCAGCGAGACGGCGGTGGGGGCGGGGGCGTCGTCGCGGTCGAACGCGACGGTGGAGGCACCGGCGAGGCCGAGGCCGACCAGCGCGACCGCGCCGACGACGAGAGCGCGCCCGCCGCGCCGCTTCCGCAGCCGGTGCCGGGCCGGGGCGGCCACGGTCTTCTCGTTCTGGGCGGGGGTGTCTTCCTGCACGGCTGACCTTCACACTCAGGGGGCTGGGACCTGCCCATCCTGGGTGTCGACCGGGTCCGCGGTGGGTACCGGTACCGCAGGGTCACCGACGGCTGCCGGGGCAACTGTCAGCCATTGTGGCGGAATGGCGTACTCTGCCCCGATAGCTGATCTTGGCTTGCGGTGCCGTCGCTCACAGTCCTGACTGTGACCCAGCAGACTTCCGGGCACGAAAAACCGCCCGGATCGTTCGATCCGGGCGGTCATCGGGCGATACGGAGCGTCAGGAAGCCGCTACCTCGCTGTAATACGCCTCGACTTGCAGCTTGATGTCCACTCCGCGCTCCTGGAGCCACGGCACCGGGTCCCGCGGCTCGCCCTTGACATGGATCTCCAGGTGCAGGTGGGAGCCGTACGAGTGGCCGGTGTTGCCGACCAGGCCGAGCTGGTCGCCCGCCTTGACCTGCTGCCCCTCCTTGACGTTCACGGAGGAGGAGTGGCCGTAGATGGCCTCGCTGCCGTCGGCGTGCTGGACGATCACGGCGTAGCCGTACCCGCCGAACCAGCCGGCCTTGGTGACGGTGCCGGAGTGGATGGCGACGTAGGGAGTGCCCTCGGCGGCGACCAGGTCGATGCCGGTGTGCAGCTTGCCCCAGCGCATCCCGTACGGGGAGTTGAAGTCGTAGCCCTGCAGGGGCAGCAACCACGGGTCCTGGTCGCCGGCGTTGACCTCGGCGTCCCGGTTGGTGTCGCGGGAGGCGCGGTCGGCGGCGTCGGCGCGGGCCGCCGCGTCCTGGCTGGTGATCGAGGCCTGCTTGAGCTCGTCGAGGACCGACGGGCTCACGCTCTTGGCGTCGGGGAGCGCGTTCGCGCCCAGCGCGACGATGCCGGCGCCCACGAACGCGGTGGTGACGACCGCCGCGTAGCGGCTGCGCGGGGGGGTGGGTACGCGACGGCGGCCGCGATATCTATCGGGCTCAGACGACAGGCGCTGGCGCACGCACACCCTCCGTTGTCGGGGATCCGATGCGATCTCGGGCCGTTCGGTGAAGCTCGGTCGAACGTCCGTTGGTCGCGTCGTCACCCGTCCGTGGACCTGATGACAACCGTGGACACGTTAGCCCTCCGCCGCGCCGGTCACAAGCGGAACCGCCGAATCGGTGAGTCTTTCTGTCCCTTTCCGTCCATCATTGTCATAGCTCGGTACGCCGGATGGCCGTCCCCGTTACTGCCCGTTCGTCGCGCAGAGTGACCGTTCGGCGGAGGCGTCCGGCTTTCTCGGGGGGCCGCCGAACGGTAGAGGTGCGGCCCGGATTTCCCGCCCCCGACCGGGCGGGTTACCGTTCGTTCAGGTGATAGCCGCGGAGCCCGTGAAAGGTGTGCGCTGATGAGCTCTCGTATCCGGGTCGTCGTCGCGAAGCCGGGCCTCGACGGCCACGACCGCGGCGCCAAGGTGGTCGCGCGTGCCCTGCGCGACGCCGGCATGGAGGTCATCTACACCGGCCTGCACCAGACACCGGAGCAGATCGTGGAGACCGCCATCCAGGAGGACGCCGACGCGGTCGGTCTCTCCGTGCTCTCCGGGGCGCACATGACGCTCTTCCGGCGGGTGCTGGAGCTGCTCGCCGAGCGGGACGCCCGGGACATCGTCGTCTTCGGCGGCGGCATCATCCCGGACGCCGACATCCCCGAGCTCCAGCAGCTCGGCGTGGCGAAGATCTTCACCCCGGGCGCGACGACCCAGTCGATCGTCGAGTGGGTCCGGGGGAACGTGGCCCAGTCCGTCGCCTGACGACTGCGCCACCGCCGGGCCCGCGCCCGGCACCCTGACGACTCCATCTCGCGCAGGTGGCGGCATCCGGTGGATGCCGCCACGTCGCGTACCTGGAGTGGGTCGGGAGCTGGGGAGGGCCGGCCGGATCCGGGCACGGGGGAAGGGCCGGACGCACCCCTCACACGCCCGGCCCTTCTATGCACGATGCCCCGCCGCCACCCCTCGACCGACAGGGCATCGGCCGCTCCCGTCCTCGCGCTGAATCAGCGCTCCGACATCAGACTCAACGACGACCCCACCAGGGGGTTACGCGTCGTCGGAGACATCCTTCGCGGCGGTTGCCGGCCGGGCCCGCGCACCGGCGAGTCGCGGGCGGCGCGCTGTGCATTACCGCACACCGCGCACCCGCTCGGTTGCCGCTGGTGCTCATCTCGCTAGGCTGCGGCCGATAGCCCGTTTCAACTGATGACGGGTGTCAACGGAGTTTCCACAACGCTGGTGGCGGCGCGACGGCGCGCCGCGGAGACGGGACGGGACGCGCAATCGTGGACCTGTACGAGTACCAGGGGCGGGACCTGTTCGAGCGGCACGGGTTGCCCGTGCTCGCCGGCGGCGTCGCCACTACCCCGGAGGAGGCCCGCGCGATCGCCGAACGCCTCGGCGGTCGGGTGGTCGTCAAGGCGCAGGTGAAGGTCGGCGGCCGAGGCAAGGCCGGCGGCGTCAAGCTGGCCGAGGGCGCGGAGGAGACGGTGGCCCGCGCCACCGACATCCTCGGCATGGACATCAAGGGTCACACCGTCCACAAGGTCATGATCACCGTGACCGCGGACGTGGCCGAGGAGTACTACTTCTCGTACCTGCTCGACCGGGCGAACCGCACCTTCCTCTGCATCGCCAGCGTCGCCGGCGGCATGGACATCGAGCAGGTCGCCGCGGAGACCCCCGACAAGGTGGTCAAGGCCCCGATCGACGCCGTCAAGGGCGTGGACGAGGCGAAGGCCCGCGAGATCGTCGACGCCGCCGGCTTCCCGGCCGAGGTCGCCGACCAGGTCGTCGAGGTCGCGGTGGGCCTGTGGAAGGCCTTCGTCGCCGAGGACGCCACGCTGGTCGAGGTGAACCCGCTGGCCAAGACGGGCGAGGGCAAGCTGCTGCTGCTCGACGCCAAGATCACCCTCGACGAGAACGCCGGGTTCCGGCACCCGGACCACGAGGCCCTGGTCGACCAGGCCGCGGTGGACCCGCTGGAGCAGGCCGCCAAGGAGAAGGACCTCAACTACGTCAAGCTCGACGGCGAGGTCGGCATCATCGGCAACGGCGCGGGCCTGGTCATGTCCACGCTCGACGTGGTCGCCTACGCGGGCGAGCGGCACGGCAACGTCAAGCCGGCGAACTTCCTCGACATCGGCGGTGGCGCGAGCGCCGAGGTGATGGCGAACGGCCTGGAGATCGTGCTCTCCGACCCGTCGGTGAAGAGCGTCTTCGTCAACGTCTTCGGCGGCATCACCGCCTGCGACGCGGTCGCCAACGGCATCGTGCAGGCGCTGGCGCTGCTCGAGCAGCGGGGCGAGAAGGCCACCAAGCCGCTCGTGGTCCGTCTCGACGGCAACAACGCCGAGGCCGGTCGGGCCATCCTCGACGGCGCGAACAACCCGCTGATCCAGCGGGTCGACACCATGGACGGCGCGGCCGAGCGGGCCGCCGAGCTGGCAGCTGCGGGGGTCTGATCATGGCTATCTGGCTGACCAAGGACTCGAGGGTCATCGTCCAGGGGATGACCGGTTCCGAGGGTTCCAAGCACACCCGGCGGATGCTCGCCGCGGGCACCAACGTGGTCGGCGGCGTCAACCCGCGCAAGGCGGGCCAGACGGTCGACTTCGACGGCACCGAGCTGCCGGTCTTCGCCTCCGTCGCGGACGCGATGAAGGAGACCGGGGCCGACGTCACGGTCATCTTCGTGCCGCCGCAGTTCACCAAGGGCGCCGTGGTCGAGGCGATCGACGCCGAGATCCCGCTGGCCGTGGTGATCACCGAGGGCGTCCCGGTGCACGACACCGCCGCCTTCTGGGCGTACAACGTGAGCAAGGGCGAGAAGACCCGGATCATCGGCCCGAACTGCCCGGGCATCGCCTCGCCGGGTGCCTCCAACGCCGGCATCATCCCGGCCGACATCACCGGCTCCGGCCGGATCGGCCTGGTCAGCAAGAGTGGCACGCTGACCTACCAGATGATGTACGAGCTGCGCGACATCGGTTTCTCGACCTGCGTCGGCATCGGCGGTGACCCGATCATCGGGACCACCCACATCGACGCCCTCGCCGCGTTCGAGGCCGACCCGGAGACCGACGCCATCGTGATGATCGGTGAGATCGGCGGCGACGCCGAGGAGCGGGCCGCCGAGTTCATCAAGGCCAACGTCACCAAGCCGGTGGTCGGCTACATCGCCGGCTTCACCGCGCCCCCCGGCAAGACCATGGGGCACGCCGGCGCGATCATCTCCGGCTCGGCGGGCACCGCCGAGGCGAAGCAGGCGGCCCTGGAGGCCGTCGGCGTCAAGGTCGGTAAGACGCCGACCGAGACCGCCAAGCTGATGCGGGAGCTCATGTCGGGCCGCTGAGCGGCCGGTGGCAGCACCGTCCGCCGCTGAGCGGACGGGTGAGACACCGAGGGGGTCGGCCGGCGACGGTCGGCCCCCTCAGTCGTCCCAGAGCGGGTACGTCCCGCTGGCCCGCCAGATCGCGGTACCGATGATGTTGATCACGCCGAAGGCGATCGCCAGGTAGCCGAGCACCGGCGACTGGCCGAACCGCTTCGCGTCGCGGATCGACAGGTAACCGAAGACGATGCCCAGGATGCCGCAGCAGATCAGGCCCAGGACGATGCCGAGCACGCCCCACAGCGTGGTGCGGTCCTTGCCGGCCGCTGGCGGCGGCGGGGGCGGCGGGTACGGAGCGTTCACGGCTTCCTCCCAGCGCTTCGTGCCGCGACTGCAGTCGCGTCCTGCGCCGAGGCTAGACCGGAATCCGGTCCGGAAACCGGTGGATCACGGAACTCGCCGGGGCCAGGTGGGGCCGCCGGGCAGCCGCCGCCCGCGCGGCGTGCCAGAGTAGACCCGATGTCCTCGGTCACCCCTGATCAGCCCCGCCGTCCCGCCGCCGGCGTCCGCGCCGACGCCCGCCGGGACGATGCCCGCCCGGCCGGCGCCGGCCGGAACGACGACGCCCGCCGGAACGACGACGGCCCCCGGGAGGGCGCCCGCCGGGAGCGCGCCCGCCGGGACGACGCCCGCCGGGACCACGACCGCCGGGACGACGCCCGCCGGGACCACGACCGCCGGGAGCGCGACCGCCGGGAGCACGACCGCCGGGACGACGCCCGCCGGGAGCACGACCGGCCCGGAGGTCGGCCCGCGTCGGGTGGCCGGGTGCCCGCGCCCCGCCGGCCGGAGTCGGGCCGGGGGCGGGCGCCGCTCGTCGTCGCCGCCGGGGTCGCCGCGGGCTGGGCGGCGCTCACGTCGTACCTGCCGGTCGCCCTGGTGCTGGGGCTGGCCCAGTTCAGCGAGGACGCCGGCTCCGTCGCCGGTGCGCTGCGCGCCGGGCTGTCCGGCTGGCTGCTCGGCCACGGGGTGCCGCTGCACACCACCGCCGGCCCGCTCGGCCTGGTCCCGCTGCTGCTCTCCGGGCTCGCGTTCTGGCGGCTGACCCGGGCCGGCGTGCACACCAGCCGGGCCATGGGCGCGCGGGGCGGGCGCTCGCCCCGCCAGGCACTCACCGCCGCGGTCGCGGTCGGCCTCGGGTACGGGCTGCTCGGCGCCCTCGCCGCGGTGCTGGTGAGCACCGACGACCTGCGGGTCTCCCCGGTCCGCGCCGGCGTCACCCACGCGGTCTTCGGCGCGCTCGCCGCGCTGGTCGGGGCACTGCGCACCACCGGCGTGGCCGGCCTGCTCGCCGAGCGCGCGCCGGCGGCGCTGCGCGACGGGGTGCGTACCGGGTTCGTCGCCGGGCTGCTGCTGCTCGGCGCGGGGGCCGGCGCGGCCGGGTTGGCGGTGGCGACCGGCGGGGGCGACGCCGCCGACATGATCGGCGCGTACCGGACCGGGGTGGCCGGGCAGGCCGGGATCACCCTGGTCAGCCTCGCCTACGCGCCGAACGCCACGATCTGGTCGACCGCCTACCTGCTCGGGCCCGGCTTCGCCGTCGGCGCCGGCACGGCGGTACGCACCAGCGAGGTCTCGGTGGGCGCGCTGCCGGCCGTACCCCTGCTCGCCGGGCTGCCCAGCGGCCCGGTCGACGGATTCGGGGCGGCGCTGCTCGCGGTGCCGGTGCTGGCCGGGATGGCCGCGGGCTGGCTGCTCGCCCGGCGGCTGCTCCGCGACGCGGACGAGCGCGCGCTGCCGGAGTGGGGTGCGCTGCTCGGCCCGGCGGCGCTGGCCGGCCCGGTGGTCGGCCTGCTCGCCGGCCTCGCCGCCGCGGCCTCCGGCGGCCCGCTCGGCGGTGGCCGGCTGGCCGAGATCGGCCCGGTCCCCTGGCAGGTGGCCGCCGTCTCGACCGCGGTGGTCACGGCCGGCGCGCTGCTCGGGGCCGCCGCCGCCCGGGTGCTCGCCCGCCCGGCACCTCGCGCCTGACCCGCCGATCCGCGCCCGGCCCGCTCACCCGGCTGCTGGCCACGCCTGACCCGCCCGGCCTCCCGCGCCTGAGCGGCTGGCCCACGTCCGGGCCGCTCACCCGGCTGCCGACTGCGCCTGACCCGCCCGGCCTCCCGTGCCTGACCCGCTGACCCACGTCCGGGCCGCTCACCCGGCTGCTGCCGGGGGGCGACGTGCCCTGTGGCGACCGGCGCGCGCGGGGCCGGGACGACGGAAGGGGCGCCCCGGAGATCCGGGACGCCCCTTCCGGGTGTCGGCTCAGGAGTTCGGCATGGCGATGCCGGCGGCGAGCGCCACGATCTGCAGCAGCCCGAGCGCCAGACCGATTCCGCCGCAGATCAGACCCGCGAGGGCCTGACCGCCGTTGCTGGCCAGCCCCTGGGCCGCCTTCTGCCGGCCCAGCCATCCGGTGATCACCGCGGCGATGCCCAGCGGGATGCCGAGGTAGCAGCAGACCATCGGGATGGAGACGATGCCCAGGATCATCGACACCAGGCCCAGCGTGTTCTGCTGGCCCTGGGGCTGCGGGTAGCCCGCGTTCGGGTACGCCGGCATGCCGTAGGGCTGCTGGCCGTACGGATCCTGGTAGGGCTGCTGCCCGTACGGCTGGCCCGGCGCCCCGTAGGGCTGGCCCGAGGTGGGCTGGCCGTAGGGGTCACCGGAGACCGGCTGTCCGTACGGCTGGCCCGAGGTGGGCTGCTGGCCGTACGGGGCCTGCGGCGGCGGGGCGTACGGATCGTGCGGCTGCTGCCCGTACGGCGCCTGCGGGGGCGGTGCGTACGGGTCCTGCGGCTGCCCGTACGGCTGCCCGTAGGGCTGCCCGGAGGCGGGCTGGCCGTACGGGTCGTGCGGGGGCTGCTGGCCGTACGGGTCCTGACCGGGGGGTCCGGGCTGCATGGCGGATGCTCCTCAGTCGGTGATCGTCAGTAGCTGCTGCTGCTGGTGTCGGAGCCCATGATCCCGGCCAGACCACCGGCGAGGCAGCACAGCAGGACGATCACGAGCCAGACGGCGCCGATGATGATGGCCCACTTCGACCACTTCTTCGACTCGTTCGCCGCCGCCTGGGCGCCCGCGTAGTCACCCTGCTGGAGCAGCGGGTTGACCTTGGAGGCGTTGATGATGGCCGGGATGGCGAGCGGCCAGAAGAAGAAGATGGCCACGATGGACATCGTCATGTTGTTGTTGATCGGCGGCTGCTGCGCGGGGTTGGGGTAACCGGGCTGCATGGTGCTCCTCGCTCCGTCGGCACTGTCCGTGCCTGATCTTGTGGTGAAGGGTGCGGCGGCGGGCCGGACGGCGGCCACCGAGCGACGGGCAGCGTATCGCGTACGTGCCACTCGCGTGATCACCCGAATCGCCGCTGCCCGATCGCTGGGAGTCCTGACCTGCCCGATAGGGTGGCCGCGTGACCGAGCCCGCGTCCGTCGCCCGCCTCGTCGTCCTCGTCTCCGGCTCCGGCAGCAACCTCCAGGCGCTGCTCGACGCCACCGTCGACCCCGCGTACGGGGCCCGGGTGGTGGCTGTCGGCGCCGACCGCAACGGGATCGCCGGCCTGGACCGGGCTGCCGCCGCCGGGGTGCCGACCTTCGTCGACCGGGTCAAGGACCACCCGTCGCGGGAGGACTGGGACCGCGCGCTCACCGCGCACGTCGCCGAGCACCGACCCGACCTGGTGATCTCGGCCGGCTTCCTGAAGCTGGTCGGGCCGCACTTCCTGGCCGCCTTCGGTGACCGCTACCTGAACACCCACAACACCCTGCTGCCGGCGTTCCCCGGCATCCACGGCCCCCGGGACGCGCTCGCCTACGGCGTCAAGGTCACCGGGGCCACGCTCTTCTTCGTCGACGCCGGGATGGACACCGGCCCGATCGTCGCGCAGGTCGCCGTGCCGGTACGCGACGACGACGACGTGGAGACGCTCACCGAGCGCATCAAGGAGGCCGAGCGGCGCCAGCTCGTCGAGCAGGTCGGTCGGCTGGTCCGCGAAGGTTGGACGATCACCGGAAGAAAGGTCACGGTCCCGTGAGTTCCACTCAGGACGAGCGTCGCCCGATCAGGCGGGCACTGGTCAGCGTCTACGACAAGAGCGGTCTGGTCGAGCTGGCCCGGGCCCTGCACGACGCCGGGGTGGAGATCCTCTCGACCGGCAGCACCGCGTCCACCATCTCGGGCGCGGGGGTGCCGGTGACTCCGGTCGAGCAGGTGACCGGCTTTCCGGAGATCCTCGACGGCCGGGTGAAGACCCTGCACCCGAAGATCCACGGGGGTCTCCTGGCCGACCTGCGCAAGGACACCCACGCCGCCCAGCTCGACGAGCACGGCATCGCCGGGATCGACCTGCTGGTCTCCAACCTCTACCCGTTCCAGGCCACGGTCGCCTCCGGCGCGAGCCAGGACGAGTGCGTGGAGCAGATCGACATCGGCGGGCCGGCGATGGTCCGGGCCGCCGCCAAGAACCACGCGTCGGTTGCGGTGGTGACCGACCCGGCGGCGTACCCGGCCCTGGTGGCCGCCCTCGCCGACGGCGGCTTCACGCTGGCGCAGCGTCGGGCGCTCGCCGCCCGCGCCTTCGCCGACATCGCCGAGTACGACGTCGCCGTGGCCGAGTGGTTCGCGACCACCCTGGCTCCGGCCGCCGACGGGTGGCCGCAGTTCGCCGGGCTGAGCCTGCGCCGCCGGGCGGTGCTGCGCTACGGGGAGAACCCGCACCAGGCGGCGGCCGTCTACGCCGACCCGTCCAGCCCCGCCGGCCTGGCCCAGGCCGAGCAGCTGCACGGCAAGGAGATGTCCTACAACAACTACGTCGACGCCGACGCGGCCTGGCGGGCCGCGAACGACTTCACCGACCAGCCGGCGGTGGCGATCATCAAGCACGCCAACCCGTGCGGCATCGCGGTTGGCGCGGACGTGGCCGAGGCGCACCGCCGGGCGCACGCCTGCGACCCGGTGTCGGCGTACGGCGGGGTGATCGCCGTCAACCGGCCGGTGAGCGTGGAGATGGCCCGGCAGGTGGCCGACATCTTCACCGAGGTCGTGGTCGCCCCCGGTTACGACGAGGGCGCGGCGGAGATCCTGCAGGCCAAGAAGAACATCCGGCTGCTGCACGCCCCGGCCTTCGACCCGCTGCCGGCGGAGTGGCGGCAGGTCACCGGCGGTGTCCTGGTGCAGCTGCGGGACAAGGTCGACGCCGAGGGCGACGATCCGGCGAACTGGCGGCTGGCCACCGGCGACCCGGCCGACGAGGCCACCCTGCGGGACCTGGCCTTCGCCTGGCGGGCGGTCCGCGCGGTGAAGAGCAACGCGATCCTGCTGGCGAAGGACGGCGCCACCGTCGGGGTCGGCATGGGGCAGGTCAACCGGGTGGACTCGGCACGGTTGGCGGTCGACCGGGCCGGCGCCGAGCGGGCCCGCGGCGCGGTCTGCGCCTCGGACGCGTTCTTCCCGTTCGCCGACGGCCCGAAGATCCTCATCGAGGCGGGGGTGCGCGCGATCGTGCAGCCCGGCGGCTCGATCCGCGACGAGGAGGTCATCGCCGCGTGCAAGGAGGCCGGCGTGACCATGTACCTCACCGGCACGCGGCACTTCTTCCACTGACCGACGGCACCGCCGGGGGCCACGCGGCCTCCGGCGGTTCGCCGCGGGGCGGTGAGCCGCCGCGAGATGGTCAGCCGGCGCGGACCCCCGCCCCGAACCTGTCGATCATGAAGTTGTTGCCCGGCACCGCGGCGTGTCGGGACAACAACTTCATGATCGACGGCGGGAACCGTGGGCGGGGGAGGGGAGGGTCAGAGGTTGGTCGGGCGGAGTTCGGCGAAGTGGCAGGCGGAGGGGTGGGGGTCGGCGGCGCGGGAGACCGTCAGGGGTTCCTCGCGGGCGCAGACCTCCTGGGCCTTCCAGCAGCGGGTGCGGAAGCGGCAGCCGGACGGCGGATCGGCCGGGCTCGGCACGTCGCCGGTGAGCCGGATGATGGTCCGGTCGTTGCGGACATCCGGGTCCGGCACCGGCACCGCCGAGAGCAGCGCCTGGGTGTACGGGTGGGTGGCCCGTTCGTAGATCTCGTCCTCGGTGCCGATCTCCACGATCTTGCCGAGGTACATCACCGCGACCCGGTCCGAGATGTGCCGGACCACCGACAGGTCGTGCGCGATGAAGATGTACGACAGCCCGAACTCGTCCTGGAGCTGCTCCAGCAGGTTGATCACCTGCGCCTGGATGGAGACGTCTAGCGCGGAGACCGGCTCGTCGCAGACGATCACCTCGGGCCGCAGGGCGAGCGCCCGGGCGATGCCGATGCGCTGCCGCTGGCCGCCGGAGAACTGGTGCGGGTAGCGGTTGACGTGCTCCGGGTTGAGCCCGACCACGTCCAGCAGCTCCTGCACCCGCCGCTGCTTGCTGCCCTTCGGCGCCGCCTCCGGGTGGATGTCGAACGGCTCGCCGATGATGTCGCCGACCGTCATCCGCGGGTTGAGCGAGGTGTACGGGTCCTGCATCACCATCTGCATGTTGCGCCGCAGTCGGCGCAGCTCGCCCCCGGAGGCCTTGAACAGATCCTTCCCCTCCAGGGTGGCCCCGCCGGAGGTGGGCGTCTCCAGCCGCATCAGCAGCCGGGCCAGCGTCGACTTGCCACAGCCGGACTCGCCCACGATGCCCAGGGTCTCGCCCCGGCGCAGCTCGAAGCTCACCCCGTCGACGGCCCGGACCGCGCCGGTCTGCTTCTGGAACAGCACGCCCTGGGTGATCGGGAAGTGCTTGACCAGGTTGTCGACGGCGAGGATGGTCTCGCCGCGGACCTTGGTCGGGCTAGCGGGCGCTGTCATCTCGGACCTCCTGCGCGAAGTGGCACGCGCTGGTCCGGCCATTGCCGAGGACCAGGTCGTGCGGCACCACGTCCACGCAGACCTGCTGCACGTACGGGCACCGGGGGTGGAACGGGCAGCCGGAGGGGATCCGCATCAGGTTCGGCGGCAGCCCCTTGATCGTCGACAACTCCTGGCCGCGCACGTCCATGCGCGGGATCGACTCCAGCAGGCCCTTGGTGTACGGGTGGGCGGGCGACCGGTACAGCGAGCGGACGTCGGCGTGCTCGACGATCCGGCCGGCGTACATGACCGCGATCCGGTCCGCGACGCCGGCGACCACGCCGAGGTCGTGGGTGATCAGGATCATCGCCATGTTGAGGTCCCGGCGCAGGTCGGCCAGCAGGTCCATGATCTGGGCCTGCACGGTGACGTCCAGCGCGGTGGTGGGCTCGTCGGCGATCAACACCTTCGGGTTCATCGCCAGCGCCATCGCGATCATGACGCGCTGCCGCATGCCGCCGGAGAACTGGTGCGGGTAGTCGCCGAGGCGCTTCGCCGCGGCCGGGATCCGGACCAGGTCCATCAGCTCGACCGCGCGCCGGCGGGCGTCCGCCTTGGACATCCCCTCGCGCTGGCGCAGCGTCTCGCCGATCTGCCAGCCGACGGGGAAGACCGGGTTCAGCGCGGAGAGGGCGTCCTGGAAGATCATCGCGATCTCCTTGCCCCGCACCTGGCGGCGCTGCTCCTCCGACTGCTTCAGCAGGTCCCGACCCTGATAGAGGATCTGACCGGAACGGATCACCGCCGGCGGCGTGTCGAGGATGCCCATGATCGCCTGGGCGGTGACCGACTTGCCGGAGCCGGACTCGCCGAGCACCGCGAGGGTCTCGCCGGCGTCCAGGTGGTAGGAGACCCCGTTGATCACCTTGGCGACGCCCTCGCTCGTCCGGAACTCGACGTGCAGGTCCCGGATGTCGAGCAGGTGGCCGCCCTCGGGCGTGGGGGAGGCCGGCGTCGGGTGGACAGCGGACTGGGTCATCAGGTTCACCGGAGCTTCGGGTCGAAGGCGTCGCGGATGGCGTCGCCCAGCATGATGAAGGCGAGGACGGTCAGCGCGAGGAAGGCGGACGGGACGACCAGCGGCGTCGCCGACTCGCGCATGTGCACCCGGCCGGCGTCGATGTCGATGCCCCAGGAGATGGTCGGGGCCTTGAGACCGATGCCGAGGAAGCTCAGCGTCGCCTCGGCGGCGATGAACGAGCCGAGCGCGATGGTGAGCACCACGATCGCCGGGGCGAGCGCGTTCGGCAGGATGTGCCGCCACATGATCCGGCCGTTGCCGGCGCCGAGCATCCGGGCCGCCGCCACGTAGTCCTGCTCCTTGGCGGTGATCACCGAGGAGCGCACCACCCGGGCGGCGGTGGTCCAGCCGAGCACCGCCAGCACGAAGATCACCGCGAACAGCCGGACGTTGTCGCTGCTGGTGCTCACCCGCTTGAGCAGCACGATCGCCGCGAGCAGCAGCGGGATGCCGAGCACGATGTCGATCACGCGGGAGAGCACCGCGTCGACCCAGCGGCCGAAGTAGCCGGCCACCATGCCGACCACCAGCGCGATGATGCCGGTGAGCAGCGCGGAGAGCGCGCCGACCAGAAGCGAGGCGCGGGCGCCGTAGACCGCCCGGGCGTACGTGTCGCAGCCCTGGAAGTCGTACCCGAAGATGGCCCCGCCGGACGCCCCGTCGTGCTGCCGGGAGAGCAGGCAGTCGCGCGGGTCGTTGGCGGTGAAGAGCGAGGGTACGGCGGCCATCGCGGCGACCACCACGACCAGGGTGAGGCTGATCCAGAAGATCGGATTGCGGCGCAGGTCGCGCCAGGCGTCACCGGCCAGGCTGCGGGCCTTCTGCGGCGCGCCGATCTGGTTGGGCGCCCCGGGCTCGCCGGACACGCCCCGCCGCGCGGCCTGGTTCTCCGTGGCCGCCACGGTCTCGAAGTCACTCATAGCGAATCCTCGGGTCGAGTACGGCGTACAGGACGTCCACCACCAGGTTGGACAGGAGGTAGACCACGACGAGCACGCTGACGATGCCCACCACCAGCGGCCCGTCCTCGGTGCGGATGCCCCGGAAGAGGTTGAAGCCGACGCCGGGGATGTTGAACACGCCCTCGGTGATGATCGCGCCGCTCATCAGGTTGCCCAGCTCGACGCCGAGGAAGGTGACCACCGGGATGAGCGAGTTGCGCAGCACGTGCACGCTGACGATCCGCCGCTTGACCAGGCCCTTCGAGCGGGCCGTCCGGACGTAGTCGGCGCGCAGGTTCTCCGCCACCGAGGTCCGGGTCAGCCGCAGCGCGGTGGCCAGCGAGAGCGAGCCGAGCACGATGCCGGGGAGCAGCAGCGCGTACAGGTCGGGCTCGGCGCCGGCGGTGGGCGGGAAGAGCTGCCACTTGACGCCGAGGAGGTACTGCGCCAGCGGGGCCAGCACGATGGTCGGGATGCCGAGCACCAGCAGGGTCAGCACCAGCGTCGAGTTGTCGAAGATGCTGGCCCGGCGGATGCCGGCGAGCACGCCCGCGGTGACGCCGAACAGGATCGTCACGGCCATCGCGATGAGCGCCAGCTTGACGGTCACCGGCCAGGCGGCGGCGAGGATGTCACTGATCTGGCGGCCGGTCAGCGACTGCCCGAGGTCACCCTGGAGCAGGTTCTTGATGTAGTCGAAGTAGCGGTAGAAGAAGCCACCCACCCCGGTCTGGTCGAGGTGGAACTTCTGCGTCAGGTATGCCCGCTGGGCCGCGGTGACCGGGCGCTCGCCGGCGAGCGCCTGGATCGGGTCGCCCTGACCGGCGAACATCAGTGCGTAGACGATCAGCGTGGTCCCGAAGAAGGCGAGGACCATCTGGAGCAGTCGCCGCAGAATGAAGCGGAACATACTGGAAGTCTCTCTGAAAAGGGGCGAAGGGCGTGGCGGGTCGGGCCACCTCGCGGTGACCCGACCCGACCAGCGCTGTTACTTGACGGCCTCGATCTTCAGCAGGTCGACCCGGTCGAAGAGATCCATCTCCACGTTCTTGACCTTGGTCGAGTGCCCGAAGTTGTTCTGGCCGTACCGCAGCGGGATCACCGGCAGGTCTTCGGCCAGGAGGTCCTCCGCCGCCTGGTACTTCTTGATCGCCTCTTCCTCGTTCGGCGCCTTGGCGCCCTCGGCCAGCAGCTTGTCGAACTCGGGGTTGCTGTAGCCGTAGTAGTTCGAGGAACCGTTGGTGCTGTACAGCGGGCCCAGGTAGTTCTCCATGGACGGGTAGTCCATGACCCAGCCCATCCGGAACAGGCCGACCGGCTGCTTCGCCTTGAGCTTGGTCAGCAGGTCCGCGAACTTCGGCTCGGCGGTGCCGACGCACTCCACGCCCAGGTTGGCCTTCAGCTGGTTGCAGGTCGCGTCGATCCAGTCCTTGTGGCCGCCGTCGCCGTTGTACGACAGCTCGATCTTGGACGGGCCACCCGCGGCCTGGTACATCGCCTTGGCCTTGGCCGGGTCGAACTCGCCCGCCGCGCCGATGGTGTTCTCCCGGTAGCCGGCCACGACCGGCGAGACGAAGGAACGGGCCGGCTGCTGCGAGTCCTTGAAGATCGACTTGGTGATCTCGTCCCGGTCGATCGCCATGGAGATCGCCTTGCGGACCTCGGGCTTGCTGAATTCCTTCTGGAACGTCGGGAACGCCAGCACCTGCAGCGACGAGGCCGGGCTCTGCTCGAACCGGTCACCGAGGTCGGTGGCGGCCGTCGACAGGCTCTCGGTCGGGATGGTCTTGATCACGTCCAGGTTGTCCGACAGCACGTCCGCGTAGGCCGCGGTCGGCTGCTGGTAGATCCGGAACTCGACGCCGGCCACCTTCGGCTTCTGGCCGGGGAAGGCGTCGTACTTCTCGACCTCGACCTTGGCGTCGTGCTGCCAGGTGCCCTTGATCTTGAACGGGCCCTGACCGATCGGCGCCTGCTCGTAGCCCTCGGCCAGCACGCCCGGGGCGGAGAAGGCCGCCTTCGGCAGCGGGTAGAAGGCCGTGTAGCCGAGCATCGTCTTGAACTCGCTGTACGGCTCGGTCAGCGTCACGGTGAAGGTGAGGTCGTCGACCTTCTTCAGCCCGGACAGCGTCTTCGCGGCCGGCTTCTCGCCCTGCAGGTCCTCGTAGCCGGCGACCTTCTCGAAGAAGTAGCTCGAGTTCTGGCCGTTGGGGGCGTACGCGCCGTAGTTCCAGGCGTCGATGTAGTTCTCGGCCGTGACCTTCTCGCCGTTGTGGAAGGTGTAGCCGTCCTTCAGCTTGATCGTCCAGACCTTGTTGTCCGACGACGTCACCGACTCGGCCGCCACCTCGTACGGCTTGTTGGCCTCGTCATAGTCGACCAGCGGGCTGAACAGGGCGGCGAGCACCTGCGAACCACTGGTCTCGTTGGTGTTGGTGGGCACCAGGTGCTGCGGCTCGGCGATCTCGATCCGCACGGCCGCGTTGGGGTCGCTCTGCCCTGATCCGCCGTCGCCGCCCGAGCCGCAGGCCACCAGGCCAAGCGTCACCGCGAGCGGGAGAGCGGTCCAGGCGGCAAGCCTACGAACTCGCATTGAGTCTCCTCATCTCCTCACGCTGCGCAGTCTGGCCCGGCGCTGGGTAACGCTGCGCAACGTTGGGCAACGGTAGGTCGCGGCAGGCTGTTCGGCAACGAGAGCGTTGCGAACGAGTAACGGAAGGACCACCCCGGTCTTGCCGCCGCGCCGCCCCTCTGCTATAGGCGGCACGCTGAATCCGCTGCTCAATGTCGGTTTCGAGGCTGACGTTCCGGGCCCGTGTTGCGCTCCGGATCGCCCTGCGTGGTTGCCGGCCCACTGTCCGCTCCATGTCGATTCATGATCCGCTGTCCGTCCCGGACTGTGGTCGACTCCACACATGGTGACTCTGGGTGATGAAACCCACCTCACGGAAAGTCACGGTTGGTCGTCGTCCCAACCTGCGGCTGTCGCCGTGAGACGATCTGGACGTGACGGCGACGATCCTGGACGGCAAGGCGACCGCGGCGGAGATCAAGGACGAGCTGCGGACGCGGGTCAAGGCGCTCGCGGAGCGCGGCATCACCCCGGGCCTCGGCACCGTCCTGGTCGGGGCCGACCCGGGCTCCCAGGCGTACGTCAACGGCAAGCACCGGGACTGCGCCGAGGTCGGGATCGCCTCCATCCGCCGCGAGCTGCCCGCCGACGCCACCCAGCAGCAGGTCGACGCGGTCCTCGCCGAGCTGAACGCCGACCCGGCCTGTCACGGCTACATCGTCCAGCTGCCGCTCCCGGCCCACCTGGACACCCAGCGCGTGCTGGAGATGATCGACCCGGACAAGGACGCCGACGGCCTGCACCCGGTCAACCTCGGCCGGCTGGTGCTCGGCTACGACGCCCCGCTGCCCTGCACCCCGCGCGGGATCGTCGAGCTGCTCCGCCGGCACGACGTGCCGCTGCGCGGCGCGACGGTCGCCGTGGTCGGCCGGGGCAACACCGTCGGCCGCCCGCTGGGCCTGCTGCTCACCCGGCGCAGCGAGAACGCCACCGTGACGCTGTGCCACACCGGCACCCTCGACCTCGCCTCGCACACCCGCGCCGCCGACATCGTGATCGTCGCCGCGGGCGTACCCGGGCTGCTCACCGCCGACATGATCACCCCGGGCGCGACCGTGGTGGACGTCGGCATCACCCGGGTGATCGGCGCGGACGGCAAGGGCCGGTACACCGGCGACGTGGACCCGGGGGTGGCCGAGGCGGCCCGCAAGGTGGTCCCGATGCCCGGCGGTGTCGGGCCGATGACCCGCGCCATGCTGCTCACCAACGTGGTGGAACGGGCCGAGCGGGGCTGAGGACGCCCATCGGTGTCATAACCGTCCGCCCCTGCCCTGATCGGTGCCAGGATGGCTGATACGGTCCGGAAAACCGACTGGTATCAGGGAGTGGGACGACCATGGGTAAGAAGGTCACTGTCGTCGGGGCCGGCTTCTACGGCTCTACCACCGCACAGCGCCTGGCCGAGTACGACGTCTTCGACACCGTCGTGATCACCGACATCGTGGAGGGCAAGCCGGCGGGTCTCGCGCTGGACCTCAACCAGTCCCGCGCGGTCGAGGGCTTCGAGACCAAGGTCGTCGGCGTCACCACCGGCCCGAACGGCGAGGGCTACGAGGCCATCGAGGGCTCGGACGTCGTCGTCATCACCGCCGGCCTCCCGCGCAAGCCGGGCATGAGCCGGATGGACCTGCTGGAGACGAACGCCAAGATCGTCCGCCAGGTATCCGAGAACGTCGCCAAGTACGCCCCGAACGCGGTCGTCATCGTGGTCTCCAACCCGCTGGACGAGATGACCGCGCTGGCCCAGCTCGCCACCCAGTTCCCGAAGAACCGGGTGCTCGGCCAGGCCGGCATGCTCGACACCGCCCGGTTCACCAACTTCGTCGCCGAGGCCCTCCAGGTGCCGGTGAAGTCGGTCAAGACCCTGACCCTCGGCTCGCACGGCGACACCATGGTCCCGGTGCCGTCGAAGAGCACGGTGAACGGCAAGCCGCTGCGCGACGCGATGCCGGCCGAGCAGATCGAGGAGTTGGTCGTCAAGACCCGCAATGGTGGCGCCGAGGTCGTGGCGCTGCTGAAGACCGGCTCGGCGTACTACGCCCCGTCGGCCGCCGCCGCCCGGATGGCCAAGGCCGTCGCGGAGGACTCCGGCGAGGTCATGCCGGTCTGCGCCTGGGTCGACGGCGAGTACGGCATCTCCGGCGTCTACCTGGGCGTCGAGGCCGAGATCGGCGCCGAGGGCGTCAAGCGGGTCGTCGAGACCGACCTGGACGCCGACGAGCTGGCCAGCCTGAAGGAGGCCGCCGAGGCCGTCCGCGCCAAGCAGGGCGACATCGCCAGCATGTGATCCACCAGCACCACCCGAAGGGGGCACGCCAGCACCACCGGCGTGCCCCCTTCGCCATCCCCACCCACCCCCGCCGACCGGCCACCCCCACCGCGTTGATCAAGGAGTTTGCGTCAGAAACGCTCCTTGGGATGACGCAAACCTCTTGATCAACGCGGGGAAGGGCGGGAGGGGGGAGCGCGGGGGAGAGGGGTTAGAGGGGGGTGAAGGGGGTGCCCAGGTGGGGGGTGGCCAGGTGGGTGGGGACGGGGGTGGTGGCGAGGGTGCGCAGGAGGGTGGTGCGGGAGGTGCGGGCGGTCGCCGGGTCCTCCTCGTGGGCGTACGCCAGGTCGGGGTCGACCAGTTGCACGGCGTGCACCAGCAGGTCGCCGGTGAGCAGCAGCCGCTCGTCGCCGGAGTCGATGAGCACCGACTGGTGGCCGGGGGTGTGCCCGGGCGTGCTCAGCAGGCGTACCCCCGGGGTGAGCGCGGTGTCGCCGTCGACCACCCGGAGCTGGCCGGCGGCGCGCAACGGCGCGACCAGGCCGGCCGGCAGCCCGGGGTTGATCGTCTCCATCGCGTCCAGTTCGGCCCGCTGCACCAGGTAGTCGGCGTGCGGGAAGTACGGGCGGCCGGGCGTGCCGGTGACCGCCCAGCCGATGTGGTCGCTGTGCAGGTGGGTGAGGACGACGGTGCGCACGTCGGCGGGGTCGATGTCGGCGGCGGCCAGCTCGGCGGGGAGCCGCCCCGGCACCGGGGCCCAGCTCGCGGCGGGCGAGCCGGCCGGTCCGATGCCGGCGTCGACCAGCGTGACCGGCCGGTCGCCGGCGCGGAACGCGAAGCTGCGGAACGGCAGCCACCAGCGGCCGTCCGCGGTGACCGAGGCGGGGTCGCGCCGGTCCGCCTCGCGCCAGTGCGCCGCGGTGGCGTCGGGGAACGCCTCGGTGCGGGGCTGGAAGAACGGCCCCTCGCCGTCGGTGAGCGCGGTGACCGTGATAGACCCGAGGGTGCGGCTCAGTGGCATCGGGCGATGATGCCAGTGATCTCCCGTGCCGGGCAGCCGGTTATCCGGCCGACCGAGGCCGGCTGGGGGGTGCCGGCCCGTTTCCAGTACGCTCGTACTGCTTGAGCACGTGTCCCCCGAGAGGAGCGCCGGTCGATGGCGAAGATCAAGGTAAACAACCCGGTCGTGGAGATCGACGGCGACGAGATGACCCGGATCATCTGGAAGCAGATCCGTGAGCAGCTGATCCTGCCCTACCTCGACGTCGACCTGCACTACTACGACCTCTCGATCCAGCACCGCGACGAGACGAACGACCAGGTCACCGTCGACGCCGCCAACGCCATCAAGGAGCACGGCGTCGGCGTCAAGTGCGCGACCATCACCCCGGACGAGGCCCGGGTCGAGGAGTTCGGCCTGAAGAAGATGTGGCGGTCGCCGAACGGCACCATCCGCAACATCCTCGGCGGCGTCGTCTTCCGCGAGCCGATCATCATGTCCAACGTGCCGCGGCTCGTCCCCGGCTGGACCAAGCCGATCATCATCGGCCGGCACGCCCACGGTGACCAGTACAAGGCCACCGACTTCGTCGTCCCCGGCCCGGGCACGGTGACCATCACCTACACCCCGGCCGACGGCGGCGCCCCGATGGAGATGGAGGTCGCCAACTTCCCCGGCGGCGGCATCGCCATGGGCATGTACAACTTCGACGAGTCGATCCGGGACTTCGCCCGGGCCTCGTTCCGGTACGGCCTGGACCGCAACTACCCGGTCTACCTGTCCACCAAGAACACCATCCTCAAGGCGTACGACGGCCGGTTCAAGGACATCTTCGCCGAGGTGTTCGAGAACGAGTTCAAGGCCGAGTTCGACGCCGCCGGCATCACCTACGAGCACCGGCTGATCGACGACATGGTCGCCGCCGCGCTCAAGTGGGAGGGCGGCTACGTCTGGGCCTGCAAGAACTACGACGGTGACGTGCAGTCCGACACCGTCGCGCAGGGCTTCGGCTCGCTCGGCCTGATGACCTCGGTCCTGCTCTCCCCGGACGGCCGCACCGTCGAGGCCGAGGCCGCGCACGGCACGGTCACCCGGCACTACCGGCAGTGGCAGAAGGGCGAGAAGACCTCGACCAACCCGATCGCGTCGATCTACGCCTGGACCCGGGGCCTGGCCCACCGGGGCAAGCTGGACGGCACCCCGGCGGTCACCGAGTTCGCCAACACCCTGGAGCAGGTCATCGTGGACACCGTCGAGGGCGGCCAGATGACCAAGGACCTCGCGCTGCTCATCTCGCGGGACGCCCCGTGGCTGACCACCGACGAGTTCATGAACGCCCTCGACGAGAACCTGGCGCGCAAGCTCGCCTGATCCTCGTACCGCGTCACCGACCGAGCCCGCCGGCACCCGCCGGCGGGCTCCGTCGTACCCGGGGCCCGGCCCTCGCGCGGTTTGCGGGGGGTCGCGGTGTTGGAGCGGGCGAGCGGATCGCGCGACCCGCCGCAAACGGTGCGGATCAATCCGTGGCCGTGGCCCCCGGCGTCACCGGGATGGGCGTGGGTCGTTGAAGTGGGTGGACGTGATGCCAGTCTCGTCCAGGAAGGTTGACCGCGGTCGCCTCGCGGCACGAGTGCCGATCAGCCAACCTTCCCGGCTGTCGCGCACAGCCAGCCGTCCCTTCCCTGCGGGGGGCCCTGTCCCGGGCCCCCCGCGCCCTGTTCCTCGGCACGCTGCACTCCGCCGCCCGGAAGTGTGCCGGGGTCAGGCGGCGCGGAGCAGCTCCGCGGCCCGCTCGGGCGCGATGTCGTTGATGAAGACGCCCATGCCGGACTCCGAGCCGGCCAGGTACTTCAGCTTGTCCGTGGCCCGCCGGATGCTGAACAGCTGAAGGTGCAGGTGACCCAGCTCCCGGTCGATCCGCACCGGCGCCTGGTGCCAGGCCGCGATGTACGGCATCGGCAGGTCGAAGAGCCCGTCGAAGCGGCGCAGCACGTCCAGGTAGAGCGGGCCGAACGCGTCCCGTTCGGCGTCGGTCAACGCCGGGATGTCAGGAACCGGCCGGTGCGGCGCCACGTGCACCTCGAACGGCCAGCGGGCGGCTGCCGGGACGTACGCCGTCCAGTGCTCGTTGCTGGTGACCACCCGGTCGCCGGCGGCCCGCTCGGCGGCGAGCACGTCGGCGTAGAGGTTGCCGCCGCCGGTGCGCTCGGCGTGCCGGCGGGCGGCGGCCAGCAGCGACCGGGTCCGCGGCGTCACGAACGGGTACGCGTAGATCTGCCCGTGCGGGTGGTGCAGGGTCACCCCGATCTCCACGCCCCGGTTCTCGAAGCAGAACACCTGCTCGACGCCGGGCAGCTCGGCGAGCGCCACGGTCCGGTCGGCGAGCGCGTCCAGCACGGTGCGCACCCGGCGCGGCGGCAGGCTGGCGAACGAGGCGTTGTGGTCGTCGGTGAAGCAGACCACCTCGCAGCGGCCCCGGCCCGGGCGTACCGGGGTGAACGGGGTGATCTCGGCCGGCTCGTCGACCACCCGCTGGCTCAGCGAGGGGAACCGGTTCTCGAACACGGCCACGTCGTAGTCGGGGGCCGGGATCTCGCTGAGCCGGTCGCCCCGGGTGGGGCAGAGCGGGCACTGGTCGGCCGGGGGGAGGAAGGTGCGGGTCTGCCGGTGCACCGCCACCGCCACCCACTCGTCGGTCAACGGGTCGTAGCGCAGCTGGGAGGCGGGCGGGGGAGGAGGCAGCTCGCGCCGGTCCAGCTGGTCGCGGACCGCGTCGTCCCGTTCGTCGAAGTAGATCAGCTCGCGGCCGTCCGCCAGATCGATCGCCGTACGCTTCACCGCGCCGTCCCCTCCGTCGTCGCCCGGCCCGTGCTCGCCACGACCACCAGCTCTCCCACCTTCTCGTCCAGTACCCGGCGCGCCTCGGGAGCCATCCGGTCGTCGGTGACCAGCACGTCGGCGGCGTCGAGGCCGACGATCGAGGAGATGCCCACGGTGCCCCACTTGGTGTGGTCGGCCAGCACCACCAACCGGTCGGCGGCGGCCACCAGGGCCCGGTCGGTCTCCGCCTCCATCAGGTTCGGCGTGGTGAAGCCGGCCCGCTCGGTGATCCCGTGTACGCCGAGGAAGAGCAGGTCCAGGTGGAGCGAGCGGATCGCCTCCACGGCCAGCGGGCCGACCAGCGCGTCGGACGGGGTGCGGACCCCACCGGTGAGCACCACGGTCTGGTCGGTGCGGCCCTGCGCGTGCAGGATCTCGGCAACCGGCAGCGAGTTGGTCACCACGGTCAGCCCGGGCACGTCGACCAGGCGGCGGGCCAGCTCGGCGGTGGTGGTGCCGGCCGAGAGCGCGACCGCCGCGCCGGGGCGGACCAGCTCGGCGGCCCGGCCGGCGATGGCGGCCTTCTCCGCGAGCTGCCGAATTGACTTGGCGTGGAAACCCGGCTCGTCGGTGGAGCTGGGGCCGGGGACGGTGGCGCCGCCGTGCACCTTGGCCAGCAGGCCCTGCTCGTGCAGCGTCTCCAGGTCACGCCGGATGGTCATGTCGGAGACGCCGAACTCGGCCGCCAGCTCGGTGACGCGGACGCCACCGGTGGTGCGGACCCGGTCGAGGATGGCCGCCTGCCGCTGCCGCGCCAGCATCCGTCCGTACCTCCGGCTCCCGCGCACTCTCACACGCGCTCAAACGTGTTCCAACAAAGATGAACACTAGCGCGCAGGGGGCAGCGACGGAAGGTGACCCTGGCGGGAATCAGGCGGACTGGAGGCGGGGCTCCACCCAGCCGGTCTCGGTGAGGTGGTTCATCACCGACAGCACCGCCTCGTCGACGGTCAGGTCGGTGGTGTCGACCACGATCTCGGCGTCGGTCGGCTCCTCGTACGGGTCGTCGACGCCGGTCATCCCGGTGAGCAGGCCGGCCCGGGCCCGGGCGTACAGGCCCTTGCGGTCCCGCCGCTCGCAGACCTCCAGCGGGGTGGCCACGTGGACCAGCACGAAACCGGCCCCCGCCGCCAGCGCCATCTCCCGGGCGGTCGCCCGCGCCTGGGCGTACGGGGCGATCGGGCAGCAGATGCCCACCCCCCGGTGCCGGGCGACCTCGGCGGCCACCCAGCCGATCCGGCGGACGTTGGCGTCCCGGTCCGCCCGGCTGAAGCCCAGCCCCGCCGACAGCTCCCGGCGCACCACGTCGCCGTCGAGCAGCGTCACCGTGCGGTCGCCCTGCTCCCGCAGCACGTCCGCCAGCCCGCGGGCGATGGTCGACTTGCCGGAGCCGGACAGGCCGGTCAGGAAGACCACCAGGCCCCGGTGCCGCCGCGGCGGGCGGGCCCGGCTCAGCTCCTTGGCCACCGCCGGCGGGGTGTGCCACTCGGGCAGCGGGAAGCCCCGGTCCAGCAGGTCGTCGATCTCCTCCTGGCGCAGCGCCAGCCGCCGGTTGCGCGGCGGGATGTCCTCCCGCCAGCGCCACTGCCCGTCCCGGTTGTCGTAGGCCAGCTCGCGGGGGACCAGCACCCGCAAGCCGGCGCCGGAGAGCATCTCGCCGGTGGAGAGCAGGTGGGTCACCCCGTACGCGGCGGAGATCCGGGCCCGCAGCAGGGCGTCGCCGATCTCGTCGCGGCCGCGCGGCATCGGCACCGCGACCAGGGTCGCCGGGGGCATCCGGTCGCGGGCGGCGAAGACGCTGCGCACCAGGGCCTCCGGCGGCACGCCGCCGGAGGCCGCCCCCTCACCCACCGGGATCATCACCAGCAGATGGGCGCCCAGGGTACGGGCGGCGTGGGCGATCTGCGCCAGCTGCGGCCGGTGCAGGGGCCGGTCGGCGATCACGCCGAGCACCCGGCCCGGGGGCAGCAGCGCCCGGACCTCCTCCGGGTTGCGGCGCAGCCGCTGGAACGGGCCGTGCCCGCCGTCGCCGAGCCGGCGGACCGGGCCGCCCACCCCGGCCACGCCCTCACGGGCCGCCCAGACATCGGCGACCTCCAGCGCGGCCACCGGTGCGCCCTCGCCGTCGCTGAGCACCAGCGTGCGGCGTCCCGGGTCGGCCGGGTCCAGCCCGGCGGCCAGCGTCGCCGGCACCTGGAGGGTCACCGGAACCGGCCACGGCGTGCCGTCGGCGAGTCGGCCGCGACGCTGCAGCGAGGCCAGGTCGGCGCGGGTCATGAAGCCGGCCAGCGGCGCGTACGCCCCGGTCAGCAACAGCTCCAGATCGGCCAGCTCACCCGGGCGCGGCGTGTACGCCGGCGCGTCCCGAAGCACCTCGTCGGGCAGCACCCACCCGTTGCTCATCCGTACCCCTCACTCGCCGACCGGCACACAGTTTCGCAGCCGACCGGCGATCGGTCGAGAGCGCCACTCCACTGCGGCCCGGGCGGTTGGGAACGGCTCAACCGGTCGGGGTGAGCGGGGCGGCCCCGAACGAGACCGCGAACCGCTTGCACCAGATGGACACGCTGGTCAGCCCGGCCAGGTCGGTGCCCGGCGGGATGTCGTACGCCTGGTCGCCACGGTTGCCCTTGAGCCGGCCCAGCTCGACCCATCGGCCGTCGTCGAAGACGTCCCAGCCGGCGCGGCCGGCGCGTACCGGCTGATCGGTCAGCCAGACCCGCAGGTCGGGGCCGTTCGAGGTGGCCAGGCCCACCAGTTCCAGCCGATGCCGCCCGTCGCCGGCGCGGACGACCCGGGCGGTGCCCGAGGTGTCGTGCTCGTGGGTGACGAACTCTCCCCGGCTGAGCAGCGTCGGCCCGGCCGGTCCCGTGCCCCCCGTGGGCGCGGGACCGACCGACGGCGTGGGGGCCACGTCCACGTCGGACAGCCGCTCGGCGACCCGGGTGTCGGTGACCGCCTTCCAGGGCTGGAACCACCAGAGCCCGGCGGCCGCCCCGGCGGCGAGTACGACGACGACGGCCCAGGTCAGCGGGGTACGCAGCAGGCGGGTGACCACGTCGTCCAGTCTGCCGGGCCCGGCCGCCCCGGTCATCGCGCCGCCGGGTTACGAAACCCTTACCGAGGGCACGGGCCGGGGCGCGGAATCCGACCGGTGTCCCCCGGACGGGTTCTCAGGGGCGACCCCGGGCGATTCCTGATACCCCCACGGGCGTCGGCTTCCTACGCTGACGGGCGTGACACTCATAGCGACCGAGTCGCTGACCAAGACGTACGGGGGTCGGGTCACCGCGTTGGCCGACCTGACCGTCGCGGTGGAGCCCGGGATCATCGGCCTGGTGGGCGCGAACGGCGCCGGCAAGTCGACCCTGATCAAGATCCTGCTGGGCCTGCTCGCCCCGACCAGCGGCCGGGTCTCCGTCCTCGGCCTCGACCCGACCACCGACCCGGCGGCCGTACGGGCCCGGGTGGGTTACATGCCCGAGCACGACGCGCTGCCGCCCGATCTCACCGCCGCCGAGCTGGTCACCCACCTCGGCCGGATCAGCGGACTGCCCCGGACGACAGCCCGCGAGCGGGCGTCCGAGGCGCTGCGGCACGTCGGCCTCTACGAGGAGCGCTACCGGCCGGTCGGCGGCTACTCGACCGGCATGAAGCAGCGGGTCAAGCTGGCCCAGGCCCTGGTGCACGACCCGGACCTGCTGCTGCTCGACGAGCCGACCAACGGCCTCGACCCGGCCGGCCGGGACGACATGCTCGCGCTGGTGCACCGGATCGGCACCGAGTTCGGCATCTCCGTGCTGGTCTGCTCGCACCTGCTCGGCGAGGTGGAGCGGATCTGCGACACGCTGGTCGCCATCGACGGCGGGCGGCTGCTGCGGGCCGGCCCGATCGCCGCCATGACCTCCGCCACCGACGTGCTCGCCGTCGAGGTCAGCGAGGGGACGGACGAACTGGCCACCCGGCTCGCCGCGCTCGACCTGCCGGTCAGCCGGGACGGGCGGATGCTGCTCGTCCCGCTCGCCGACGAGGCCACCTACGACCTGATCCTCGGCGCGGTCGCCGAGCTGGACCTGCCGCTGCACCGGCTCGACCAGCGGCGGCACCGGGTGGCCGAACTCTTCGCCACGAGGGAGCCCAGCCATGTCTGAGCCGACCGGCGTCATCCACGACATCGGCTACCAGCGCTACACCGGCCCCCGCCTCGGCCGCCGGCACGTCTTCGGCGCGCTCTACCTGCACGGCCTGCGGACCGCCTTCGGGCTGGGCCGCAGCGCCAAGGCCAAGATCTTCCCCTGGCTGGTGGTCGGCATCGTCACCCTGGTGGCCGCCGGCGCCACCGCGGTCCGCAGCCAGATCGGCGAGGTGGTGATGACGTACGCCCAGTTCGCCGACTCGATGAGCTGGCTGGTCATCTTCTTCGCCGCGGTGGCCGCGCCGGAACTGGTCTCCCGCGACCTGCGCAGCGGCGTGCTGCCGCTGTACTTCTCCCGACCGCTGCCGCGCGGCGACTACGCCCTGGCCAAGCTGCTGGCCCTGGTCAGCGCGCTCTGGCTGCTGCTCGGCGCGCCGCAGCTGGTGATGTTCCTCGGCGCGGCGTTCACCACCGGCGACGGGATGCGCGGCGTCTGGAACGAGCTGCTCGACCTGCTGCCGGGGCTGCTCTACGCCGGCCTCTGGGCGGTCGTCTTCGCCTCGGTCGGCCTGCTGGTCGCCTCGCTCACCGGCAAGCGGGCATTCGCGGCCGGCGGGATCGTGGCGGTCTTCCTGATGACCACCCCGATCGTCGGCACCCTGTCCATCCTGCCCTCCCGCACCGTCAACGAACTGGCCGGACTCGGCTCGCCGTCGACGATCGTGCAGGGGGTCGGCATCTGGTCGCTGGGCGACCTGCTGGTCTCCGAGGACCAGGGTGGACCGGACATCGGCGGCTTCGGCCCGGTCTACGCCCTCGCCGCCGTGCTGCTGGTCGCCGGCTGCGTCGCCCTGCTGCTGCTGCGATACCGGAAGGTGGCCGCCCAATGACCACGATCAGCGCCGATCCCACGGCGAGCGTCCCGACCACCGCCACCAGCACCCTCGACCTGGCCGGGGTGTCCCGCTGGTACGGCAACGTGGTGGCGGTCAACGACATCACCATGCGGCTGGGCCCCGGGGTCACCGGCCTGCTCGGGCCGAACGGCGCCGGCAAGACGACCCTGCTGCACATGATGGCCGGCTTCCTCGCCCCGTCCCGGGGCGCGGTGACCCTGGACGGCGAGCCGACCTGGCGCCACCCGGAGGTCTACCGCCGGCTCGGGCTGGTCAGCGAGCGGGAGGCGGTGCACACCTTCCTCACCGCGTACGAGTTCGTGCTGGCCAGCGCGAAGCTGCACCGGCTACCCGATCCGGCGGCGGCAGCCCGACGGGCGATCGCCCTGGTCGAGCTGGAGGGAGCCCAGGACCGGCGGATCGGGACGTACTCCAAGGGCATGCGACAGCGCGCCCGGGTCGCCGCGTCGCTGGTGCACGACCCGCAGGTGCTGCTGCTCGACGAGCCGTTCAACGGGATGGACCCGCGCCAGCGACTGCACATGATGGGGCTGCTGCACTCCCTCGGCGACGCCGGCCGGACGATCCTGTTCAGCTCGCACATCCTGGAGGAGGTCGAGCAGGTCTCCGGCACCGTGCAGGTGATGGTGGCCGGCCGGCTCGCCGCCTCCGGGGACTTCCGGACCATCCGCCGGCTGATGACCAACCGGCCGCACGTGTTCACCGTCCGCTCCACCGACGACCGGGCGTTGGCGGTCGCGCTGATGGCCGAGCCCTCGGTCACCGGCGTCGAGCTGGACCGCACCGGCCTGACCGTCAAGGCCGGCGACTACGGCGCCTTCACCCGGGCGCTGCCGAAGATCGCGCTGGCCCACGGCGTCCGGGTCCGGCAGCTGCTGCCCGAGGACGAGTCCCTGGAGAGCGTCTTCTCCTACCTGGTGGAGGCCTGATGTCGACCGTTTCCTGGATCACCGCGCGCGGGCTGTTCGGCCGGCGTCGCTTCCTGATCCTGCTGCCGTTGCCGCTCCTGCTGCTCGGGCTGGCGATGCTCTGCCGGTCGCTCGGGGTCCAGCCGGCTGACTGGGGGCCGCCGGTGCTGGTCGGCCTCGGCCTGGCCGTGGTGCTGCCGGTGGTCGCCCTGATCGTGGGCACCGGCGTGCTCGGGGCCGAGATCGACGACGGCACCGTCGTGCACATCCTCACCAAGCCGCTGCCGCGCTGGCAGATCGTGCTGCCGAAGCTCGCGGTGGCCACCGTGGTCAGCGCGACCACCGTCGCCGTGCCGCTCTTCGTCGCGGGCGTGCTCGCCGATTCGGTACGCCTCGGGCTGGCCCTCGCCGCCGCGTCGGCGCTCGGCGCGCTGGCGTACTCGGCGCTGTTCCTGGCGTTGAGCCTGCTCACCCGGCGGCCGGTCCTGCTCGGCCTGGTCTACGTGCTGATCTGGGAGGGGCTGCTGGGCAACTTCGTCCGCGGCACGAAGGTGCTCTCGATCCAGCAGTGGGTGATCGCCATGGCCGACCGGATGGCCCCCACCGACCTCCTGTCGACCACCGTCTCCGTCCCGGTCGCGGCGGTGCTGACCGGCGTCGTCGCGGTCGGCTTCACCGTCCTGGCGATCGACCGCCTCCGCTCCTTCTCCATGGCCGGCGAAACCAGCTGACCCCGGGATGCACTTTCCGAGAAAGAGTGGCCTCAGCGCGCTGAATGGCCACTCTTTCTCTGAAAGTGCGCGCATCTCGCGGGTGGGGGTGGGGGTTAGAAGGCGGAGGCGATGACCAGCTCGGGGGTGCGGTCGGGGAGCAGGTCGAGTTTGGCGATGCGGCCGGCGGCGCGGAGGTCGTCGGCGATCAGGGTGAGCTGCTCCAGCAGGGCGGCGGGGCCGAGCGCCTCGGCCAGCGGCACCTCCGCCTTCATGGACAGCTTCCGTTCCGACTTGGCCCGGCGCACCTGGCCGAGCGCGTCCCCGGCCAGCCGGAGCAGCTGCGGGTCGGCAGGGCCCTCGACCGCCCGCCCCACCTCGTACGTGGTCGGCCAGGTGGCCCGGTGCACCGAGCCGTACCGCCACCAGGACCAGACCTCCTCGGCCACGTACGGCAGGACCGGGGCGAAGAGCCGCAACTGCACCGACAGCGCGGTGGCCAGCGCCGCCCGTGCCGACTCGGCACCCGGCCCGGAGCCGTAGGCGCGCTCCTTCACCAGCTCGATGTAGTCGTCGCAGAACCGCCAGAAGAACGCCTCGGTGACCTGCAGCGCCGCCGTGTGGTCGTACGCGTCGAAGGCGGACGTCGCGGCGGCGACCACGCCGGAGAGTTCGGCGAGCATGGCGGTGTCCAGCGGCGCGGTCGCCGGGGCGCGCAACGCGTCCGCGGCGCCCAGCCCCAGGGCGAACCGGGAGGCGTTGAGCAGCTTGGTGGCGAGCCGCCGGCCCACCTTGATCTGCGCCGGGTCGAAGGCCAGGTCCATGCCGGGCTTGCCGTTGGCCGCCCAGTATCGCACCGCGTCGGAGCCGTGCTGCTCCAGCAGCGCCATCGGGGTGACCACGTTCCCCTTGGACTTGGACATCTTCTTCCGGTCCGGGTCGAGGATCCAGCCGGAGAGCACCGCGTCCCGCCAGGGCAGCACGCCGTGCTCCAGGTGGGCACGGACCACGGTGGAGAAGAGCCAGGTCCGGATGATCTCCTGCCCCTGCGGGCGCAGGTCCATCGGGAAGACCCGGCTGAACAGGTCCGGGTCGGTCTCCCACCCGCCGACGATCTGCGGGGTCAGCGAGGAGGTCGCCCAGGTGTCCAGCACGTCCGGGTCGCCGACGAAGCCACCCGGCAGCCCGCGCTGCGACTCCTCGAAACCGGGCGCCGGATCGCTGGACGGATCGACCGGCAGCATCGCCTCGTCCGGTGTGAGAGGGTGGGACAAGTCCGGCTCGCCAACGTCGTCGAGCCGGTACCACACCGGCACCGGCACCCCGAAGAAGCGCTGCCGACTGACCAGCCAGTCACCGGTCAGCCCGCCCACCCAGTGGTCGTACCGGTGCTTCATGTGCTCCGGCACCCAGCGCAGCTCCCCGCCCCGGGCCAGCAGCTGCTCGCGCAGGCCGGCGTCCCGCCCGCCGTTGCGCAGGTACCACTGGCGGGTCGAGACGATCTCCAGTGGCCGGTCGCCGCGCTCGTAGAACTTCACCGGGTGGGTGATCGCGCGCGGCTCGCCGACCAGGTCACCGGCGTCGGCCAGCAGCTGCACCATGGTCCGCCGGGCCCCGTTGACGGTCTGCCCGGCCAGGGCGGCGTACGGCTCGGCCGGCACCCCGTGCGGCGGCTCCGGCAGCAGCCGGCCGTCCCGGCCGATCACCACCCGGGTGTCCAGCTGGAGCTCCCGCCACCAGGTCACGTCCGTCAGGTCGCCGAAGGTGCAGACCATCGCGATGCCGGTGCCCTTGGCCGGGTCCGCCACCGGGTGCGCGCGCACCGGCACCTCGACGGCGAAGACCGGGCTACGTACCGAGCGGTCCACCAGGTCCGCGTACCGCTCGTCGTCGGGGTGGCAGACCAGCGCCACGCAGGCCGGCAGCAGCTCCGGACGGGTGGTGTCGATCAGCACCTCGCGCCCGCCCGGCCCGGTGAACCGCAGCCGGTGGTACGCCCCGGGCCGCTCCCGGTCCTCCAGCTCCGCCTGGGCCACCGCGGTGGCGAAGCCGACGTCCCAGAGCGTCGGCGCCTCCGCCTGGTACGCCTCGCCCCGGGCCAGGTTCCGCAGGAACGCCCGCTGGCTCGTCGCCCGCGCCACCCGCCCGATCGTCGTGTACGTCAGCGACCAGTCCACCGACAGCCCGAGCCGCCGCCACAGCGCCTCGAAGACCTGCTCGTCGGCGGCGGTCAGCCGCTCGCACAGCGCCACGAAGTTGCGCCGGTCGATCGGCGTCGGGTCCTTCCGCCGCTCCTCGCTCACCGGCGTCGCCGGCGGTTGCCAGTGCGGGTCGTACGGCAGCGACGGGTCGCAGCGCACCCCGTAGACGTTCTGCACCCGCCGTTCGGTGGGCAGGCCGTTGTCGTCCCAGCCCATCGGGTAGAAGACCGTCCGGCCGCGCATCCGCTGGAAGCGGGCCACCATGTCGGTGTGCGTGTACGAGAAGACGTGCCCCATGTGCAGCTCGCCCGATACGGTCGGCGGCGGGGTGTCGATCGCGTACACGTCCGACCTACGACCATCCGGGCTCGGCGCGTCTGACGCCGCGCTGCGCCCCCGGACGGTCGCCTTCGAGCGGTCGAACGCGTACGTGCCCTCCTCCTGCCAGTGGCGCGACCAGGTCTCCTCGAGCCCGTCCAGGGTCGGACGCTCGGGGACGCCGGCGCGGGCCGTCCTCGCCGTATCAGTCATCCGTCGATCGTAGGCAGCCCGCGTCGCCCTGCCCACGGCTTATCCGGGGTGTCGCCTAACGGTTCGAGGACCCGATCGGGTTGAGCAGCGGGCCGCGGGTGGCGAGCTGGATGCCGAGGCCGGTGTTGGCGTTCACCCGGTCCAGGATGGTGGAGACCGGCATGTAGAAGTTCTGCTCGTTCGGGTTCGTGCAGGCGCCGCTGCCCGGGTCGCCGTCGTTCAGGATGCCGAGCGCCCGGCCGTCGGACTCGGTGAAGAGCGGGCCGCCGCTGTCGCCGGGGCGGGCGCAGACCCGCACACCGATGCGGCCGTTGGTCTTGTTGGTGACCGTGCCGCAGCGGGTGCCGGGGACGTAACCGGCGCCCGCCCCCGAGTCGACGTACACCTCGCCCGCCTTGGGCGTGTACGCCGAGCCGGTCGCGCAGACGACCCAACCGATCTGCACCGCGCTGTAGGCGGTGTACCCGGTGATCTTCACGTCGTGGCTGCCCTTGGTGGCGCAGGCCGGGTTGTCCGTCACGCACCAGTAGTTGACCAGGCTGGCCTGGTCGCCGCCGCTCCGCCGCGGGTACGCCCACCGGTCGATCGCGCCATCCTGGTACGGGATCACCGCGTAGTCGTACGCGGTGGTGTTCTCGGCCAGCACCGGGGCGGTCGACTCCACGCCGACCGGCACCTTCGGTCCGAGGAACTGGTGCCAGGTCCGGTCCACGAGCTGGTGTCGCCCGCCGACCACGCAGTGCCCGGCGGTCAGCAGGTAGTACCGCCCGGATCGCGCCCGCAGGTTGAAGGCGCTGGTGCAGCCGCCGACCGTGCCGTCGTCCCGGGGCACGTCCAGCCGGATGCCGCCACGCATCGGCGCCTCGGCGCAGTAGCGCGGGTCGCACGACTTCTCCACCGCGGCCGGTAGCTGCCGGGTCCGGGCCGGCACCCCGGCGGCCTCGATCGCGCCGGCCAGCCGGGCGTCGTCCGCCGCGACCGCGCCGCCGGTGAGGACCAGGACCTCGTTGGCCTGCTCGTCGACCACCACGTCGGTGCCCGCGGTCACGCCCAGCGCGCCGGCCACGCGGGCCGCCGCCTCGGTGAGCTCGCGCAGCGAGTGGCGCACCGGGACGACCGTGACGTGGGTGGCGTCCGGCACCCCGGCGACCGCCTTCGCGACCGGGGCCGGGTCGGTGGCCGCGATGGTCAGTACGCCGCCGCCGGCCTGGTCCAGCCACATGCCGGCGTACTCGGTGGGGTACCTCGTGGCGAGTGTGGCCGCGAGCGGCGCGGAAAGCTCCTGGAGAGCGACCCGGCGGGCCGCCTCGTCCTGGGTGATCCGGTAGCGGTCGCTCAGGTAGGCCACCGAGGCGGGCGCGTCCTTCGCCACCTCCCCGGCGGGCCGCCCGACGGCCGTGACCGGCCGGGTGTCCACGGTGGAGCGCCCCGCGCCGGCTCTGCTGCCGATGCCGCTGTCCGCGCTGGGCGGCGTGTCCGCCGGGGCGGCACCGGCCGTCGCCGACAGTTCGCCGGCCGCCGAGACGGCGGTCGGTGTGGCACCGGCGTCGCCCTCCCTGGTCAGCGCGACAGTCCCCGCGCCCACCGTGCTGATCACCAACGCTGCCGCGACAACCACTCGTCGTCGAATCCGCACGCCGCAACCTCCCCGTGTGTTCGGCGGTGCTCGACCGGTCCCACCGGACTTCGCCCTCTGACGCGAGCGCCGGGCCGATCGACGACCGGCAGTCTAGCGGGGTGATCGGTTCCGGGTTTGCCCGTCTCGGGGCAGCGCCCGGGGCGACCGGCGTGTCAGCATCAGCCACCACCCGTCGAAGGAGGCCAGCATGGACGTCGTGGCAGACCCACGACCCAGGTCGCGGCGGAGCCGGCTGGCCGCGGTCGCCGCGGCGCTGCCGGTGGGGTACGTGCTGGGCACCCAGGGGCTCTCCCTGCTGTCCGCCCCGGGCGGCGCGGGTCTCCCGGCGGCCCTGGCGGCGTTCGCACCGGCCGTCCTGCTGCTCGCACTGGGGCTGACCGTCCTCGCGATCCGGGTGGCCGGCTGGTGGCTGGCGGTGGCCGGGCTGCTCGTGGTCGGGGCGGCCGACCTGGCCACCGGAGGCGGCCAGGACGCGGTCACCGGACTTCCCGCCACGACTCTCTCCGACGGCCTCGCCGTGCTGGCGGGGGCCGCCGGGGTCGGACTGGCGGTCGGCGGCGCGCTGCTGGGCCTCGTCCAGCTCGCCCGTCCGCTGCGGCACGTCGGTATCGCCGCGCTCGCGGTGGGGGTGGCCCTGGCGCCGCTGGCCGGGATGCCCGTCGGGCGGGGGCCTGACCCGTACGCCCCGGTCCTCGACTGGTGGCTCTGGCTCGCCGTCCTGTCGGCCCTCGGCGGCACCGCCGCCCTGGCCGGCGGCAGCTTCCTCGCCGAATCGCCGGGTCGGCGTCCCCGGACCGGCGCGGTGCTGGCGATCGGGCTCACCGCCGGGTCCACCGTGCTCGCCGGTGCCCTGGGCCGAGCCCTGGTCGACGACGTGACGGCGGACCTGGCCCGCAATCTGCGCCGACCCCTGCCCGAGTCGCCGAGCACGCTGCCACTGCTGGCCGTCGGGCTGCTGACCGCCCTGCTGCTGCTCGGCTACGCGGCACGCACCTGGGGCGTCGACGGCGTCCGTCAGGTGGCGGTGGGGCTGGGGCTCGGCCCGGCGACCCTGCTGGCCTTGCCCTACCCCCCCGGGCTCAACATCGTGCCGATCCTGCTGTGCAGCGCTCCGGCGATCCTGGTGGGTACCCGGTGGGCCCGGCGGGGCGGCGCGGTGGGCGGGGACGCCGTCGGCCTCGTGCTGGTCGCCGCCGCCGGGGTGGTGGCCGACACGGTGAACGGTGCCCGCTGGGGCGCCCCGGTGGGCCTGCCGGCCCACGTCGCGGTCGCGGCCGTCGGCGCCGGCCTCGCCCTCGGGTACGGCCTGGCCCGGGCGGGGCTGCGGCCGGAGCCCTCGGGGGAATCACCGCTCGGGCTGCTGGCCGTCTGGGTCGCCGCCCTGCTGACCGGCGCCGCCACGCTGCTGCCCTTCGCCGGCCTGGCGTTGGTGACCGCCGACCCCGGTGTGCCGGTGCCGACCACGTTCGTGCTGGTCGGGGCGTTCGGCGTGCTGGTGGCGGTGCTGACCATGCTGTCCCGCCGGCTGGCGCTGGCCGCTTCGGCGCCGACGGCGGCGGGCGAACCGCCGGTCGATACCAGCACCGGCCAGCGGCTGGACTGAGATCCTGGCGGCGCCGGGTCGGGCCCGACCCGGTCAGACCAGCGAGTCGCGCCACTGCCGGTGCAGGGCGGCGTACCGGCCGCCGGCGGCGGCGAGTCGCGCGGGCGGTCCGTCCTCCACCACCCGGCCGCCGTCGAGGACCAGCACCCGGTCGGCGGTCTCGACGGTGGAGAGCCGGTGCGCGATCACCAGCGCGGTGCGGTCGCGCAGCACGGTGGCGAGCGCCCGCTGCACCAGCCGCTCGGTGGGCACGTCCAGCGACGAGGTCGCCTCGTCGAGGATCAGCACCCGCGGGTCGGCCAGGAACGCCCGGGCGAACGCGACGAGCTGCCGCTGCCCGGCGGAGAGCCGGCCGCCGCGTCGGTGCACCTCGGTGGCGTACCCGTCGGGGAGCGCGGCGATGAAGTCGTGCGCGCCGATCGCCCGCGCGGCGGCCTGCACCGCCGCGTCGTCGGCGCCGGGGCGGCCGAACCGGATGTTCTCCGCCACCGTGCCGCTGAACAGGTGGTTCTCCTGGGTCACCAGCACCACCGCGCGGCGCAGCTCCGGGTCGGCCAGGTCGCGCAGGTCGATCCCGTCCAGCTCGACGCTGCCGCTGTCCGGGTCGTGGAAGCGGGCCAGCAGCTTGGCGACGGTGGACTTGCCCGCCCCGGTCGGCCCGATCAGCGCGACCGTCTGCCCGGCCGGCACCCGCAGGTCCAGCCCGACCAGGATCGGCGTGCCCGGCCGGTAGCCGAAGGAGACCGACCGGAACGCCACCGCCCCGCGCCCCGGCCCGGTGGGCAGCGGCACCGGCTGCGCCGGTTCGGGTACGCCGGGCCGCTCGTCGAGCACCCCGGCCAGCTTCTCCAGCGCCGCCGTCGCCGACTGCAACGAGTTGTAGAACTGGCTCAGCTCCTGCATCGGCTCGAAGAAGCGGCGCAGGTAGAGCAGGAAGGCGGCGAGCACCCCCACCTCCGTCGCGCCGCCGAGCACCCGCCAGCCGCCGTACCCGAGCACCACCGCCACGGTGACGTTGCCGATCACCTTGATCCCCGGTGAGTACGTGGCGATCAGCCGGAACGCCCGCAGGTTGGCCCGCCGGTATCCGTCGTTGACCGCCCCGAAGATCTGCTGGTTGCGCGGTTCCCGGCGGTACGCCTGCACGGCGCGGATGCCCCGCAGCGACTCCACGAAGTGCACGATGACCAGCGCCACCGCCTCCCGGCTGCGGCGGTACGCGTCGGCCGACGCGCGGGCGAACCAGCGGGACAGCAGGTAGAGGAACGGGAAGGCGAGCAGGGTGACCGCGGCCAGCGGCAGGTCCAGCCAGAGCAGGATGGCGGCCACGGAGAGCACCGACAGCGCGGCGGTCACCAGGCTGTCGATGCCGCCGTCGACCAACTCGGCGATGGATTCCAGGTCGCTGGTCAGCCGGGACACCATCCGGCCGGAGGTGTAGCGCTCGTGGAAGCCGACGGAGAGGCGCAGGAAGTGCCCGTACACCCGCCGGCGCAGCTCCAGCAGGACGGCCTGGCCGATCCGCGCGGAGAGGGTGAGGAAGCCGCGCCGGGCCGCGTACTCGGTCACGGCCGCGACCACGAAGGCGCCGGCGACGGCGGCCAGTGGGCGCGCGTCGCCGGCCCGCAGCGGCGCGATGGCCCGGTCGATGCCGAGCATGACCAGGTACGGCCCGGACATGGCGGCCGCGTTCTGCGCCAGCAGCAGGCCCACCGCCAGGCCCAACCGGCCCCGATGCGGGCGCAGCAGCTCACCCAACAGCACCCGGCTGCGGGCGCGCAGCCGGGCCACCGCCTCGGGTGCGGTGTCCTCGGCGCGGCTGCGGTCGGCGTCCGGGTCGGTGGCCAGCCCCCGCCAGCGGGACTCCTCCGGTGGCTCGGCCCGCTGCCGGGGCAGCCGAGGTGTCACGAGCGCACCAGGCCGTGCGCGGAGTTCGGCTCGGCGGAGAGCACCGCCCGGTACGCCGGCACGGTGGCGAGCAGCTCGGAGTGCCGCCCCACCGCGGCGATCCGGCCCCCGTCGAGCAGCGCCACGCGGTCGGCCAGCGCGACGGTCGACGGGCGGTGCACCACCAGCAGCGCGGTGGTGTCCCGCAGCACCCGTCTCAGCGCCGCCTCGACCAGCGCCTCGGTGTGCACGTCCAAGGCGGAGAGCGGGTCGTCCAGCACGAGCAGCGCGGGCCGGCCGAGCACCGCCCGGGCCAGCGCGAGCCGTTGCCGCTGCCCGCCGGAGAGCGACAGTCCCTGCTCGCCGACCCGGGTCGCCAGCCCCCACGGCAGGTCGTACGCGAAGTCGGCCTGGGCCAGCGCCAGCGCGGCCCGGACCTCCTCCTCGTCGGCGTCCGGGCGGCCCAGGGTGAGGTTCTCCCAGACCGACATGGAGAACAGCGTCGGTTCCTCGAAGGCCACCCCGACTAGCCGGCGCAGCGAGGCCAGCCGCAGGTCGCGCAGGTCGTGCCCGTCCAGGGTGATCCGCCCGCCGGTCACCTCGTGCAGCCGGGGCACCAGGGAGAGCAGGGTGCTCTTGCCGCTGCCGGTCGCGCCCACCAGCGCCAGCGTCTCGCCCGGCTCCACGGTCAGCTCGATCTCCCGCAGCACCGGCTCGGGAGCGCCCGGATAGCGGAACGAGACGCCCTCGAAGCGCAGCCGGCCCCGCACCGACGCCGGGGCGAGCGTGACCGCGTGCGGCGCGTCCACGATGGACGGCGGGGTGTCCAGCACCTCCTGGATCCGGTCGGCCGCGGTCGCCGCCTCCTGCGCGTTGGCGATGATCCAGCCCAGCGACTGCACCGGCCAGATCAGCATCAGTTGCAGGCTGACGAAGGCGACCAGCTCGCCGATGGTGAGGGTGCCCCGGGCGGCGAGCGCCGCACCGCAGACCAGCACCACGCCGAGGGTCAGGTTGGGCACCAGGTCGAACAGCGCGGAGGTACGGGCCAGCAGCCGGGCCTTGTCGACGCCGGTGTCGTGCAGCGCCCGGGCCCGCGCGCCGAACCGGGCGGCCAGTTCCGGCCCCCGCCCGTACGCCTTCATGGTGCGCAGGCCCTGCGCGGTCTCCTCGACCAGGGTGGCCACGTCGCCCTGCTGGTCCTGCATCCGGCGGGACGCGGCGTGGTAGTGCCGGGCGAACCGGCGACTGATCAGGAACAGCGGCACCGCGCTGGCCGCCACCAGCAGGCCCAGCGGGCCGTGCAGCCGGATCAGCAGGGCCACCACCGCGAGGTAGGTGACCAGGTTGAGCACCAGGAAGAGCAGGCCGAAGGAGAGGAACCGGCGGATCACCGACAGGTCGCTGGTGATCCGGGAGAGCAGCTGGCCGGACTGCCACCGGTCGTGGAAGCCGGCCGGGAGTCGTTGCAGGTGGGCGTAGATGTCGGCGCGGATCGCCGACTCCATGCCCACCGAGGAGGAGGACTGGGTCCACCGCCGGATGAAGATCAGCACCGCCTCGGCGAGCCCGAGCAGCAGGGCCAGGCCGCCGAGGCGGAGCAGTCCGTCGGCGTCGTGCCGGGCGATCGGGCCGTCCACCACCCGCTGCACCACCAGCGGCACCGCCAGGCTGGCCGCGGTGGCGGCCAGCGCCGCGAGCAGCAGCCAGCAGTACTCGCCCGCGTACGGGCGCAGGTAGCGCCGTAGTCGCCAGAGGTTGTGCAGCGGACGGGGTCCGGCGTCAACCGGGGTCGCCGGGTTGCCGTCGCTCTCCGCAGGCACTACCCGACGTTAGCGTCAAATGTGAATCACGCTTGTGTCATCTTTCCGTCACTCCTTGCTCCCGGCGCTCGTGGTTCAGGAGCCAGGTCTTCACGTCCAGCCCCCAGCGGTAGCCGCCGAGGGTGCCGTCGGTGCGCAGCACCCGGTGGCAGGGGACGAAGAGGGCGGCGGCGTTGCGGGCGCAGGCGGCGGCCGCCGCCCGTACGGCGGCCGGTCGGCCGGCCAGCCCGGCGAACCCGGTGTACGTCACCGGTTCGCCCGGCTTCACCTCGCGCAGCACCTCCCAGGCGTGGGTCATGAAAGCCCCGCCGCTGTGCTGCCGCACCGGCACCCCGTCGATGGCGGTCAGGTCGCCGTCCAGATAGGACCGGACGGCGACGGTGACGGGGCCGAGGTCGGTGCGGTGCCGCAGCGCCCCGCGCAGGCTCGGGTGCACCAGCGGGAGCAGGTTCTCCGGTGCCGGGGTGAAGCCGGCCGCCCGGACGGCCCCGTCCGGGCCGGCCAGGATGCTCAGCGGGCCGGCGGGGGTGTCGATGACGGTGCTGTCGATGCTCATGCTGCTCTCCAGAGTCGGATCACCGCGTACGAGCGCCAGGGGCGCCAGCGTTCGGCGTGGGTGTCGAGGGTCTTCGGGTCGGTGGGCAGGCCGAGGGCGGCGGCGCCCCGGCGTACCGCCAGGTCGGTGGGGAGCAGGACGTCCGGGTCGCCGAGGGCGCGCATGGCCACGTAGCCGGCGGTCCACGGTCCGATCCCGGGTACGGCGGTCAGTCGCCGGACCACGTCCTCCCGGTCCCCGCCCGGGTCGAGGTCGATCTCGCCGGAGGCGACGGCCCGGGCCAGCGCGCGCACCGTCTCCCGCCGCCCCGCCGGCATCCCGAACGCCGAGTCCGGCAACCCCGCCACCTCCTCCGCCCGGAGGAACCCCCGCAGCCCCGGCCGCTCATGAGGGTGACCGGGGTTATGGAGGTCCACATCGCCGTCGACCTCGTGATCGACGGGGGGCTGCGGGATGGGGGCGGCGGTGAGGAGGCGGGTGAGAGTGGTGCGGGCGGAGCGGACGGAGACCTGCTGGCCGACCACGGCGCGCAGGGCCGCCTCGAAGCCGTCCACCGCGCGGGGCAGGCGGATGCCGGGCTCGGCCGCCACCGCAGCCGCCAGAGCCGGGTCCGCGGCCAGGGTCTCGTCGATGGCCTGCGGGTCCGCGTCGAGGTCGAGCAGCCGGCGGCAGCGGGCCACCGCGGGGGCCAGGTCGCGCATGTCGGCCAGGCGCAGGGTCGCCGAGACGTGGCCGGCCGCCGGGGTCAACGCCACCTCCGCGGCGCCGTGCGGCAGTCGCAACCCCCGGCGGTACGTCCCGTCGCGTACCTCCTCCACGCCCGGCAGCGCGCGGACCGCGAGGAAATCCAGCAGCGCGGCGGCGTGCAGCGGTGGCCGGTACGCCAGCCGCAGGGTGATCGTCCCCGCGCCGCCCGCCACCGGCCGGCCGCCCCGCGCCACCCGCAGCTCCGACGGGGCGGTGCCGAAGACCTCGCGGACCGTGTCGTTGAACTGCCGGACGCTGCCGAACCCGGCCGCGAAGGCGATCTCCGCCATGCCCAGCCCGGTCGTCTCGATCAGGGTGCGGGCGGTCTGCGCCCGCTGGGCCCGGGCCAGCGCCAGCGGGCCGGCGCCCAACTCGGCGCGGAGCATCCGGTGCAGGTGCCGCTCGGTGTAGCCGAGCCGGGTGGCCAGCCCCGGTACGCCGTCCCGGTCGACCACCCCGTCGGCGATCAGCCGGACGGCCCGGCCCACCACGTCGGCCCGGACGTCCCACTGCGGCGAGCCGGGCGCCGCGTCCGGGCGGCAGCGGCGGCAGGCGCGCAGCCCGGCGCCCTGCGCGGCGGCGGCCGACGGGAAGAACCGGACGTTCTGTCGCTTCGGCGTCATCGCCGGGCAGGACGGCCGGCAGTAGATCCCGGTCGACGTCACGCCGGTGTAGAACCAGCCGTCGAAGCGCTGGTCACGGCTGTCCACGGCCCGATAGCACCGTTCGAAGTCCAACTCCACGCCACCGATGATGCCCGCTGGTCAGGCCGATGGCTCGCGGGAATCGGACGTGAGCGTGGTGACGCCCGACGCCCCGGGCGCGGCGCGTCCCGGGGCGTCGGGCCGGGAATCAGCGCGGCGACGGCCTGCCCGGCGGCGGCAGCTCGGTGCCCATCGGGCTCGGCGTCGCCGTCGGGTGGGCCGGGACGGGACGTCCCGGGGCCGGCGGCGTGGCCGGCACGGGTGCGACAGGGCTGGGCGTGGCCGTCGGCAGGGGCACGGGCGGGGTGGACGGACCGGGCAGCGGTGGCCGTGGTGCGGGTGTCTCCGTGGAGCGGGGGGAGGGGGTCGGCTCGGCCGGGCGCGGCGAGGGCGTCGGCGGAGCGGTGGGAGCGGCCGGCCGGGGCGAGTCCGGGCCGGTCTGGGCGATGGCGAGCGGGGCGGCGATCAGGACGGCGGCGAGCGTGCCCACCGCGCCCATTGTCACCGTGGCGCGGCGTCGGGTCCGGGCTCGTCGTTCCGCCGGCGGCAACTGGTCCTGCACTGTCGGGGCCTCCTCGGCAAGGTCGGTAAGGGTGTCGCGGATCAGGTCTTCGAGGGGGGACGTCATCGCCGCACCTCCAGGAGTTCGACATCCGGCAGGAGCTCGCGCAGCCGGGAGACCGCGCGATGGGTACGGCTGCGGACGGTGCCGACCGAGCAGCCCAGCACCTGGGCCACCTGGGTCTCGGTGAGGTCCTCGTAGTAACGCAGGACCACCACGGTCCGCTGGGCCGGCGGCAGGTGCCGCAGCGCCGCCCGCATGGCCAGCCGCAGGTCGGTGCCGCCGCTGGGATCGGCGGCGGGCACCTCGTGCGCGCCGGTGAGCAGCGACTCCCGGTACCGGCGCAGCCGCCGCCACCAGCTCACCTGCTCCCGGTACATGACCGTGCGCAGGTAGCCCTCGGGGTCGGCGTTGCGCAGCGTCCGCCAGCGCGGGATCGTCCGCGCCAGCGCCGACTGGACCAGGTCCTCCGCCGCGTGCCGGTCGCCGGTGAGCAGGTACGCGACCCGCATCAGCGCCGGCGTACGGCTCGCCACGAACTCGGCCAGCCGGGCCCGTTCGTCCTCGTCCACGCATCCTCCCCGGTCCGCTCCTACCGATACAGACGCCGCAGCTCGGGCCAGCTATCCGTTGCGTGGCAAGGAATCGGACGCGAGAAATTGTCGGTAGTGGTCGGTACGGTCCCGCCACCAACTCAAGAAGGGTGCGGGGGCGATGGCGAGCGTGGCCGGGCGGGGTGCCCGCTGATGCGGTCGGGGCGGGCACGGCTCGACCGCGCGGTGGTGCAGGGCTTCTACGACCGGATGCGGGCGGTGGCGCCGGCGGCGTACGGGGCGATCGAGCGGGACCGGGTCGGTGAGCCGGGGCGCCTCTTCGGGGAGACGGCGTGCGGCCGGCTCGCCGCGTCGCTGGATCCGGCCGGCGTGCGGGCGTTGGGCATGTGGGCGCACCACTGGTGCATGCGCTTCTACGACGACGACACCCGGCCGGGGCTGCGGCTGGTCCGCGAGATCGCCGGCCGGCGCGGGCTGGGCTGGACGGCCGACGAGGTGCGCTGGATGCTCGGCGAGTCGTACGCGGCCGGCCCGTCCGCCGCGCACCGGTTCACCCTGCCGCTGGCCGCGGCCGCCGAGCTGCCCGCCGGGGCGCTACCGGAGGCCGAGACCCCCGGGGCGGACTGGCGCCTGGCCGGCTGACCCGCCCCGCCGGCGGGCAGTTGCGCCACCACCATCGCCGCCACCGCCAGCGCGAATCCGGTGAGCTGGGTCGGGCTCAGCGCCTGGTCCAGCACGAGCCAGCCCAGCCCGGCGGCGGTCAGCGGGCTCAGCGCGCCGAGCACCGAGACCTGCGTCAACGGCAGCCGCGCCGCGCCCCGGAACCACAGCACGTACGCCAGCGCCGTGCCGACCAGCCCGAGCCAGGCGTACCCGAGCAGGGCCGGGCCGTCCGGGGCCGGCGGCGCGCCCTCGACCGCGACGGCGACCGGCGTGACCAGCAGGCCGCCGGCGGTGAGCTGCCAGCTCGTCGCGGCGAGGGTGCTGATCCCGGCCGGCCGGCCCCAGCGGCGGGTGAGCACCAGCCCGGTGGCCATCGCGGCGGTGCCGGCCAGGCCGGCGGCCACCCCGAGCGGGTCGGTGCCGGCGTCCGGCCGGAGCACGACCAGCGCGACGCCCAGCGGGGCGGCCACGGCGGCCAGCAGGGCGAGCCGGTGCGGCCGGTCCCGCAGCACCAGCACGGTGAGGCCGGCGACGAGCAGCGGCTGGGCGGCGCCGAGCACGGCGGCGGTGCCGCCCGGCAGCCGGTACGCCGCGAGGAAGAGCAGCGGGAAGAACGCGCCGATGTTCAGCGCGCCGAGCAGGGCGGCCCGCCACCACCAGGAGCCGTGCGGCCGACGGCGGGTCAGCGCGAGCAGCAGCAGCCCGGCGGGCAGCGCGCGCAGCGCGCCGGACCAGAGCGGCCGGTCCGGCGGCAGCAGCTCGGAGGTGACCAGGTAGGTGGTGCCCCAGACGGCGGGCGCGAGGGCGGTCAACGCGATGTCGGTGCGGCGACGGCTCATCGGGCACTCGATTCTCTTTGCAGTAAGTAGCTTAGCGCTAAGCTAATCACCCGTGAGCGAAGAGTGGAAGGGCGACGTGGGGCACAATCCGGGGGTGACCGACCGGGACGACGTCGACCTCATCGTCGAGCAGTGGCGCCGCGAGCGCGCCGGGATGCGGCCCGAGCCGATGGCGGTCTTCGGCCGGATCTACCGGCTGGCCCGGATCGTCGGCGACGCGCAGGAGCGGGTCTACGCCGACTGGGGCATCGGCCGTGGCGAGTTCGACGTGCTGGCCGCGCTGCGCCGCAGCGGCGAGCCGTACACGCTGGCGCCGAAGGAACTGACCGCCGCGCTGATGCTCACCTCCGGCGGGATGACCGGCCGGCTCGACCGGCTGGAACGGGCCGGGCTGCTGCGCCGCGCGCCCGACCCCGCCGACCGGCGGGGCCTGCGGGTGACCCTGACCGACACCGGCCGCCGCGCGGTCGAGGAGGCCGCCGAGGCGGGCCTCGCGGTGCAGCGACGGATCCTCGACGCGCTGCCCCCGGCAGACCAGGCCCGCCTGGGTGACCTGCTGCGCGTGCTGCTCGCCGCCGCCGAAGCGGGCTGACCGGGCCGACGGCCGGGCCGGCGATGACGCAGGATGAGGGCGTAACCCACCCGACGGAAGGATCATCCGTGCCCGCCAGCGAACCCACCATCGTCGCGACCAGCATGGGCTTCAGCAGCCGGGACCGTGGCCCCTGGGACGCGAAGCCCGGGCCGGTCTTCGACCTGATGGCCGAGCTGGCCGGGGCCGACGAGCCGAAGATCTGCTACCTCAACCAGGCGGTCGGCGACCAGCCCACCGCGTTCACCGTCTTCTACGGCGCCTTCGCCGGCACCCGGTTCCGCCCCTCCCACCTGGCGCTGTTCCCGATGCCGACCGTCGACGACATCCGCGCCCACCTGCTCGCCCAGGACATCATCTGGGTCGGCGGCGGCAGCGTCGCCAACCTCTGCGCCGTCTGGCGGGTGCACGGCCTGCCGGAGATCCTGCGTGAGTGCTGGGAGGCCGGCGTGGTGCTCGGAGGGGTCTCCGCCGGCTCGATCTGCTGGCACGTCGGCGGCGCCACCGACAGCTTCGGCCGCGCGCTGCGCGCCTTCACCGACGGCCTCGGGTGGCTGCCGTACGGCAACGGGGTGCACTACGACAGCGAGGAGCAGCGCCGCCCGCTGATGCACCGGCTGGTCGGCGACGGCACCCTGCCGGTCAGCCACTGCACCGACGACGGGGTGGGGCTGGTCTACCGGGGTACCCGGCTGGCCGAGGCGGTCGCCGACCGCGAGGGCGTCGCCGCGTACGAGCTGACCCCGGACGGCGCGGGCGGCGCCCGGGAGACCCGGATCGAACCCCGGCTGCTCACCGCCTGAGCGCCGGTCGCCGGCCCCGTCGGGTACGCGGAGGGCGAGCCCCGTTCAGCCGGCCTCGGCCCGCCCGGGGCGGTGCCGGAGCGCGGCGTCGAAGACCTGGGCCAGCTCGGCCGCGTCCTCCCCGGCGTGGTGGGTGTGCGGCACGTCGGTCAGGCCCAGCTCGTGCTTGATGATCCCCTTGCGGGTCCGCACCCACTCGCAGCCGGTCCGCCCCATCCACCAGCTGCGCAGGTCCACGCCCGAGCCGGTCGCGCCGAACGGGCTGCGGCCGGTGAACCGGACGAAGTACCAGTGCACGAACATGCCGTCCCAGACGGCGGGCGCGGCCAGGAAGACCGGCCGGCCGATCCGGCGCAGCCCGTTGACCCAGCTCGCGGCGGCGCCCATCGCCTCCTCGGCGGTGGGCGCCTCGCGCAGCAGCCGGTCCCGATCGAGCCCGGAGACCGCGAGGGCGGCCGGCACGAACTCCTCGGAGATCGGCTTCAGCTCGGTGTAGAAGGTGAGGTCGGGCCGCCCGGCCACCGCCATGCCCAGCGAGATCATGCTGTACGGGCCGGGGATCGGGCCGTCCGCCTCGACGTCCACCGCCACGTACAGCTCCGGCAGCCGCTCGCCCGCCCCGCTCGTCATCCGGGGAGGCTAGCAACGCTTCGGGCGTACCCGGGTCCTCTTTTCCCACCGCTGGTGGGCCTACCTGCCGGGTGTCGGCGGACACCGGCGTAAGCTGGCCCGTCGTGAGTCTCTCCATCGGCATCGTCGGCCTGCCCAACGTCGGCAAGAGCACCCTGTTCAACGCGCTCACCAAGAACGACGTGCTCGCCGCGAACTACCCGTTCGCCACGATCGAGCCCAACGTCGGCGTCGTCGGGCTGCCGGACGAGCGGCTGGCCACGCTCGCCGAGATCTTCTCCTCGCAGAAGGTGCTGCCGGCGCCGGTGTCGTTCGTCGACATCGCCGGCCTGGTGCGGGGCGCCTCCAAGGGGCAGGGCCGGGGCAACGCCTTCCTGGCCAACATCCGCGACGCCTCGGCGATCTGCCAGGTGGTACGCGCGTTCTCCGACCCGAACGTGGTGCACGTCGACGGCAAGATCTCCCCGGCCGACGACATCGAGACGATCAACACCGAGCTGATCCTCGCCGACCTCCAGACCTTGGAGAAGGCGCTGCCGCGGCTGGAGAAGGAGGCCAAGCTCCGCAAGGACCGGGCCGCCGCGGTCGCCGCCGCCAAGGCCGCCGTCGACGTGCTCGACGGCGGTACCACGCTCTACGCCGGCGCCGCCGCCGCGAAGATCGAGCTGGAGCACCTGCGCGAGCTGCACCTGCTGACCACCAAGCCCTTCCTGTACGTCTTCAACGTCGACGAGGCCGAGCTGGCCAACGCCGAGTTCCTCGACGAGCTGCGCGCGCTGGTCGCGCCCGCCGAGGCGGTCTTCATGGACGCGAAGATCGAGTCCGAGCTGGTGGACCTGCCCGAGGAGGAGGCCCGCGAGCTGCTGGAGTCGATCGGGCAGAACGAGCCCGGCCTCAACCAGCTCGTCCGGGTCGGCTTCCGCACGCTCGGGCTCCAGACGTACCTGACGGCGGGCCCCAAGGAGGCGCGCGCCTGGACCGTCCCGGTCGGCGCGACCGCCCCGGAGGCCGCGGGCGTCATCCACAGCGACTTCCAGCGCGGCTTCATCAAGGCCGAGGTCGTCTCCTACGCCGACCTGGTCGAGGCCGGATCGATGGCGGCGGCCAAGGCCGCCGGCAAGGTCCGGATCGAGGGCAAGGAGTACGTCATGCAGGACGGCGACGTGGTGGAGTTCCGCTTCAACGTGTGAATCTGACCTGTTCCCCCAGGTCAGCCGGTTGGGCCGTCGCTTTGGGGCACACCGGGGGCACAGCCCCATGCGTCATCGACGGCGCGGCGGGTGCGTTCCTCCGAGTCCGGCATCAGGTGGCCGTATGTCGACAGGACCAGGGTCGCGTTCTCGTGCCCCAGCCGTTCGGCGACCACGATGACCGACTCGCCTTGCATCAGCAGGACCGAGGCGTAGTGATGCCGCAGATCGTGACTCGTGGTGCTCTTCGGCAGTCCGGCCCGCTCGACCGCTGCTGAAAAGATCAGCGAGCCGTAGTAGTCGTGTCGGTACGGGCCGGCGAAGCGGGTGGTGAAGATGGTGCCGTCAGTCGCCGGCGGAAACTGTGCCGAATGCTCACGGATGGCGGTCGCCACCACCTGGGGAAGCGGGACGGTCGGGCGGGACCGGCGGGTCTTCGGTTCGGTGCGAACCTTGGATTGCGGCGCGAACTGCCATTCGATCCGAACCGTCCGAGTGGCGTAGTCGACGTCCTGGACGCGCAGCGCGAGCAGCTCGCCGAGGCGCAGCCCGAGGCCGGCTTGCACGATCACCATGGCGCGGTTGCGGGCGGGCATCGCGTCGGCCAGGGCGCGGACCTGGTTGACGGTGAGCGGCACGATCCGCTCTCGATGGGCTGACGGCAAGACGCCGGCGGCTGGCGGGTGTGGGCAGTCGACCTGCCGCCGTGGTGCGGTGTGCACGTCCGGCCGGACGCGTGCCGTTGACCGCTATCGGCCTCGCTCGGGGTTCTGCCGCTCATGTGCGGGTTGATGATCTGCTATGCCTGGTAGTCGGGGCGATAGTCCCGTCCACTCGGCGGGCTTCCATCACCGATACATCGGTCGCCATCAGCTTCACGAGGTTGTGCGTCGGTGTCACCATGACCGCGTGTTGGTGTTCACGCGGTCACCGACGGGCGAATGGATCCCGTGGCGGGTAGGCCGGCAGCGCCTCGCATGGCGGCCAGTCCCGCGCGCGCCGTGGCGGGCCACCGTGTACGACCCCGATCGGTTAAACCCGTTCAAACCCGTCTATTGGCATGAGGGTTTCGACTTCCTGAACATGGTGGGCGCGCTGCTCGCGACGCTGGTGGTGTGGCCGTGGCGGGCCGTGACGAACAGGTGGCCAGTGATCGCCTATGTGCCCGACGACCCCGAGGGCAACATTCAAATGCACCGCACTGCACCGATGCGTCGTGCCCAGGCAGAAGCGGTCGCCCGTGAGTGGGCCGAACACATCAGGCGGTACGGCGAGCCGCCCGCGCAGTAGCTCCAAGGTCATCGATTAGTGAGTGTGCCGGCGGTTCGCCTCCTGCGGGACCGCCTCCGTGAGATCCCGCCAGGTGCCGGCCGAGGTCTTCATCATCCGGTCGACCACCGAACGGGCGGATGCTTCGTCCGAGAAGTCGTGCGACACTTCCTGCCCTCCGTCGCCACCGAGGCGGCCACGGACGCGCCAGAGTCGGCCGTCCGTCAGCAACCAGATGTCGCGCCGGGCCATGCGGCCCCACGACCCGTTCCACCAGCGACCGTCCCTCCACCAGCCGCAGCCTAGTCGAACGTACGTACGAACCGCCCGGCTGCCGGCGATGTCGAGTCTCAGGACATCCGTGACAGAACAGTCTCGGGACGTGGGTGACACTTCCGGCTAACCAGGTGGTGAGGGAGGCTCGGGTGGGCGTCCTCTGGCACGGGCTGCGTCGGATACGGCGACTGCGGCTAGGACGAGGGCAGCGGCGGCGGCGACCAGCACGAGCGGCAGGAGGATCGTTGCCGGGGAGATGGCGGCGAGTACGAGGATCCCGGCCACGCGGTTTCGGGACACTCGGCCGAACACCTCGTACTCGAGGATGGCGCGTCCGGCGAGGAACAGTGCGGGTCCGCCGAGGATGACGGCGGCCCATGCCGGTGGTGTGTGTTCGAGCGGGTGGTCGATGATGAGCTCGTCGCCGACGGAGATCGCGACGATGCCGGCGATCATGACCGGGTGGGCGTAGAACGCTGACACGGCAACGCGGGACGGATCAGGGGCTGCGGCGACGGCCTCGTCCAGCACCTCTCCGGCACGGTGGATGTAGATCCGCCACAGCAGCACCGTGGTCGTGAACGCCACCGCGGCCGCCGCGCTGCGGTCCGCCTCGAAGCCGTCGCTGGTGAACGCCAGCCCCGTCGTCAGGATCAGCTCGCCGAGCGCGATGATGAAGAACTGCCGATACCGCTCGGCCAGGTACTCGCCAGAGACCGACAAGTCGGCCGCACTGGCGCGGCCCAGCCTCGGCGTGGGCCAGCGGAATCTGATCGCCGCATAGTCCACAGCCACGGCGAGTGCCCATAGCACCCCACGCGGCCAACCCTGCACGACGCCGCCCGCGAGCCACGGCACCGCCGACACGCCGTACCAGAACAGCTCCCGCATCTCGAGACGTTGCCGCTTGTCGCCCCGCGTCACGATCACGAGGAAGAGGCTGCGACCGATCTGGACGGCGACGTACGCGCCGGCGAAGAGCAGGCCATGTTCGCCGAACGCCTTGGGCGTCGCGGCCGCCAGCACCATGCTGCCGAACATGCACCCGATGACCAGCACCTGTATCGCTGGCCGCCGCGAGTCGAACCTGTCGCTTATCACCGCCGTCGCGGTCCAGACCCGCCACACGGCGAGCAGCAGCAGCGTCTGGAAGGCGCCGCTCCAGTTCAGATGCTCCAGCAGCCCTTGCGAGAGCCGGAAGAGCGCGAAGACGAACACCAGGTCGAGGAACAGGTCCAAGAACGTCGCCCGGTGCCCCTCCGGTCCCCGCACCAGCCGGGCGGCGCCACCCGTCATATATTTCGCCCCGTTTCCGCCACTTCTGTCAGCCTCTGAAACATTCGTACCACCCCGCAGCGCTGATGGATGTTGGATGTGCTGCTGCGGCCTGAGGTGGAACGGCCTCGCCCGGGGCGGGCGACGGTAGCGGGGGATCAGGTCCTTCCAGCCGTCGCTGCCGGTTCTGATCAGCTCATCGACCTCGGCCAGGCGTCCGGCCAGTGCCACGGTGGCGGAGTGTCACTCAGGTCCTGATACCGATGTGTCACGCAGGTCCCGATACCCGACACCCGGCTGCCGGCGAAGTTGTTCAAAGTTTCTGTACGTCTTCAAGGCGGCCCGTAACGGGCCGCACGCGCCGCCGCCTGGGCGCGTGCCGGCCGCTGCCGCTGTCGCTCTGCGGCCGCCACGCCTGACGCCCGGCGGCTGGCGCGGAGAGCGGGGAGCCCGGGGCCGCCGCAGACGGGATGGCGGGAGAGTGGTGAGGTTCGTCGCCGGCAGCCAGCCGCGCCGCGCCTAAGCAGCGCGGCGCAGGGAGGGGCGCGTCGGGTCCGCGCGGCAAGCCCCAAGCATGGGGGCGGTGGCCGCCGAGGGCATGCCGGTCGTCCAGGAGCCGGCTCCACAGCCGCTCAAGGTCAGTTCAACCGCTCACCTGGGAGGGGGAGGGGTGGCCGCCGGTGGCCAGCTTCGACCCTGGGAGCCGGGTCCGTGCCGGGCGAGGTTGGGTCAACTGCGCCACTGTGGCGGTGTCCGCCGGGGCCGCGGTCCGTGACACGAGAGCCGACTCAATCTGTTCCGGCAGCGTCCGAACCTGCGTCAAGGTCCGCTTGATATGGCGGGCCGGGCGGCGGCCCGCTCCCAGTAGGGCGGGTCGACGGCAGACAGTGAGGATGGCAGCAGCAGGGCTGAGCTTGGTCAGTCTGCTGGGAATTCAGACAAGCTTATGAGGCCAGCATTGACACAGGCGGCAGTCAGCTCGAATGAGGCATCCTCCGCCTCGGCCTTCGCTTCAAGCTCGACCTCCGCTTGTTGGACTGGGTTGTCGCGTTCCTTCATAGACTTGGCCCTGGCGGCCTCGGCGAGCTTGACTCGCTCGTCAAGTACGGCACCAGTCCGGGCGATCTCGTCCACAGCCGACAACTTCGCTAAGTCTGCGACATCGCGCAAGGGCTGGAGATAGATGGAGCTGTCGTTCTGGGCTTCAACGAGCTTCTGGCAGGCCCTCTGGGCGTATTCATCCACGCCGGGTGGTGCGCTGGGCAATAGGCCATTGTCGGTGCCGGTCGACGTTGGGCTTGCGGATGCCGCAGCCGGCACGCCGCCACTGGAACAGCCGGCTAGGGCCAGAAGCAAGACGGCGAGCGGGACGTGCATCCGGGTCATGCGGGGCAGCGTATCCGGCTGCGGCCGAGGCCGAAGCCTCAAGTGCTGCAAGGCAGTCCGGGTTGCTAGAGGCCCGTGCCGCCCCCGGTCAGCGAGCCGTGTTGGGTGCCTGGGGGTCAAGGAGTCTGCCAGGGCACACATGGGGCACAAGACACTGTGAAACGTCGGCAACCAGCCATCAACGACGTGAGCCCAGGAGCAAGCGTGACCAGCGCGCCGATCAGGTAGCCGCAGGTCACGGGAGAGGCAGTCTATGTTCCGCTTCAACGTCTGATTCCGGCTTGGCTACGTCCGCTTCGAGAGCTGACGGGAACGGAAAGCGGCCCTATTTCGGACGCTCCGGGTGCATGTCGCCCGGCGTCACCGGGCGGCCAGGGACGTTGATGCACAACTGTCCCGGCTCGGCACCGCACACCGGGAAGGGGCGGTACGACTCGACGGCCCCAGGGTCGAGGCCCCTCGCCTGGGCCGCTCGGACGATCTCGTCGGTCGCGTGGTGCAGCTCAAGGTCCCGATGTCGCACGGCAGCCCAGTGGATTCGCTGGAGCGCGTCTCGAGCCAGCTCCCCGGGGTCAGTCATCCGACCGACCTTCCCGCTGCGCGCGCCGTCACACGCACCCCTGTTGAGCTGCGGAAACGCGTGATACGGGTCTGCCTGGAAACCCAAATGGGCCGATCATGTCAAGCGCCTGGTGGGTGGCGTTGGAGGCCCGTGGCCCGCAGGTGCATGTAGAAGCTCACCGGGCTGCTAACTCCTTGCATCTGATTGTGGAAGCACTACTGCGCGCAGCGCCGACGCGCGAGATGGACGGTGAGGTCGGCGGCAATCTCGACCGTCTCGGGCAGGACCTGCATGATCCGGCTGAATACCTGCTCCCGCTCCGGGGTCGGCAATTCGAGATAAGCCGAGATGGTCGAGAGATGGCCGACGTAGTCGCGAGCACTCATCGTCGACCGCCGCACGATCACGGACTGCCGAACATCGGCGAACCACTCAGACCGTTGGAGCTCCGTGCCCGGCCACTGCATGTCATGTCCAGGAGGCGTCCCATCTGGAGACGGAACATCGTCGCTCTCTAGGAACGGTGCCCGGGCCGCGCGAACAGCTTCCTCCACAGCCGGGTCGGCCAACTGGAGTGGTCCACCGAACGAGGCGAACACGCCGCCCGGCTCCAGCAGCGCGGCCATCCGCGACCACCGGCCCTCCGGGTTCGTCCAATGCAGCGCCGCTGCCGCGTACACCAGCCCGTAGCGCTCGCCCGGTCGCACGTCCTCGAAGGCGGCTTGCACGGTCTTGACGTTTGCTGCCACGTGCTTACGTAGCTCGGCCAGCATCGCCCCGTCAGGCTCGGTCGCGGTGACCGTGACCCCTCGTTGAGCGAACAGACGGGTTGCTTTGCCGGTCCCGGCGCCAATCTCCAGGGCAGTCCGAACCGGCTGATCCGCGTACGTCATCACCAGGTCGAAGAGCTCCACGGGATACCCCAGCCGGAACCGTTCGTATGCTTCCGCCACCACTCCGAAGCTCAGTGCGCGACGAGACATGCCGAGCATCCTGACACGATCTGCGCCGTCAATGCCCGGTCTTTCCGCGCGATCCAACCGTCCCCTGGGCAGCTCCGTAGCAACGACGATCGCTCGTCGGCAGAGTCGGATGGGCCAGCCATCTCCGGCCGCCCCGCCTGGCAGTATTCCGCTGCTCTTCAGCGCAGCCCGCAGCGCTTGAGGTTGTCGATGATGATTGCTGTCTTTCCCTGGACGTAGAGCGTCATGTCCATGGGGTGCTTCTGGGCGATTCGATGCTTTTCGGCTGCGTAGCGGTCGCGGTCCTCAGGATGCGTGCGAAGCCAGTCCCTGAGGATCAGGTGTCGGAGGTGCTCGTCGCAGTCAGGGCCGAAGACATGCAGGTTAACCCCGTGGTCGTGGGTCCAGAGGCATCGGTGCTGGTACCAGTCAGGGTCGCGGGTGCGTAGGAAGTAGCCGGCTGCTTCCAGCGGAGGCACGTATGCATCCTCGTTGGCCGGGTCCGCGACGATGAGGTCGATGTCGAGTCGGTTCTTGGCCGCCAGACCGGGGACGGCGGTCGACCCAACGTGTTCGACCGCAAGAGCCTGGGAGCCTAGCGCAGCACGGATTGCCGCCTCTTCTTTCGCGAACATTGCGGGCCACTCGGGGTTGTAGGCGTCGATGGCGATGGGTGAGGTCACGTTCGCCGGACGGTTGCCGACTACTCGCTTCGCAGCCTTGTCTCCCGTGAGGTCGAGCGATGCCTTGGGCAAGGGTGGAATGCGCATTGGAGGCACCTTAGTCAGGTCGTCGGTCATCCGCCGCCCCGTTCGGTGGGCCTCGTGACCGAGTTTGTCTGCTCGTGTCAGCTAGGTGCTCGCTTGTTCCTAGGGGGCGCACAGGGGGGCACAAGACGCCGTGAAACGGCGTCAACTGGCGAGCAGCCATGGCAACCCGGGATGCGGTCTAAGCAGGTGTCGAGGGCCGTTCCCGCTGGACCGAATGCGGGTTCCAGTTCCGCTTCAACGTCTGATTTCGGCCGGTCTCTCCCTGGTCAGGCGGGATGGTCGGTCTGCCAGCCGGCGTCGGCCAGGCAGCGTGGCCCGACGCTGATGAATGTCTGCTGTCCCATCGGGTACGCGGACTGCGGTACGCGAAGGATCACTTGTCCGGTGCGGAAACGCGCACGACTGATCTGACGTACGCGAGAGGGGATGCCGGCGATGAAGGACAGGATCCTGAAAGGGTTGCGGAGGAAGGCAAACGCGATCGTGGTACGCCGCCGAGCCAAGGACTCCGTGATCAACAAGCCGACCGGCGCCAGAAGGCCCGGCAGGCGTTTCCAGTGAGAGCGCGACCGGCCGGGGGCTGAATGGCCGCCCGGCCGGTGGCGAGGGACGGCTGCCCTCGGGCTGGCTGACGGCTGAATTCCCCGGATGCCGCAGTGAGTCGATGGGGTCAGTCGCCGGAGAACCCGGTGAAGTGGATCTGGTCCGGGCTGCCGTCGACGTAGCTGACGACGTAGACGGCCTCCCAGCGTTCCCGAATCGGGTAGGGATCGAAGCTCTTTATCCACGCCAGGACCTGGTCCGGCGCGGGGTGGACGGTGCCGAAGAAGGCGAGCAACTGTTCGCCGGTCAGCGGGGACACGGTGCACGACGCCGGCCGGTCCGAGACGCCGTTGACCATGTCGATGACGGAGTGCGTACCCGAGTGCGGTTGCGCGGCGAACAGCGAGTCCGGGTCGACCGGCCGGGGTCGCCGCTGCGCGGCTCGCCAATCGTCCAGCAGGAACTCGTTGATCCCGCTGTCGTCGTGCGCGGGATCAAGCGTCGCGCGGAACTCGTTCTCGGTCAGGGCGTACGTCGGGTCCGGCTCCTCGCGGTGGTACGCGCCCCGGTCGTAAACGTCCTGAGGTAACTGCCGGAGCGCGGTGGCGACGTCCGGCTGGTAGGCGACGCTGTACGACCATCCCGAAGCACGCACGTCTTCTCCTCTCGACCGTTACCCGGACTCGCGATCTCCCGCAGACCGACCCGACCGTACTGGGGCGGTCGGACAGGACCGTGGAGGGTCGCTGCCCGTCCGCCGGGTCGGCCGGCCCGTGATCCACGCGCCGAGGGCTCCACTGTGACCCGCCCGTGTCCGGGCGTCCCTAGGCTGAGGAGAGCCGCACCCCCGGGGGGACGAGATGCGCATGCGCCCGGTGGCCGTCGCGACGGCCCTGATCCTGGTCGTGTGGGGCCTCGCGGGCTGCACCCCGCGACTGCGTGGCGAGCTGGGCGTGACCGTCGACCCGCAGGGACGCGTCGTCGGCCTGATCGCGGTCTGTCCCGACCAGAGGCTGGACCACCTGACCCTGACCGACGTCTCGCAGGGCGGGGCGCGGGTGACGCTCCGGCCGGCGGGCGACGACCGCCCCGACAGCGTCGTGCTGAGCGACCCGGGGGACGGGTGGACGGACGACTGGCCGCAGCAGCCCCGGCAGGGGCAGGACCCGCGGGCGTTGACCGCCGACCACGAGTACGTCCTCGACGGCGTGCTGATCGGCACGGGCTCCGGGGACGGGAGAATGGACGGCGTCAGCTTCGTACCCGAGCAGATGCTGGCCGACCCGCAGCTCCGCTCGGGGATGGTGCGGACCTGGCGCGCGGGGGAGTTCGTCTCCGTCGACGAGTTCCGCCGCCTCGACCAGTGCTGACGACCCGGGCTCGGCCCCGAAACGTCCGCTCAGCTCGACGTCCGCGGCTCGATCTCCTGCCCCGGTTCCTCCGCCGGGCGCCGGACCAGCAGGTAGCAGCGCTGCGTCTCGCCCTCCTGCGGGTGGTGCGCCCGTTCCAGCCGAGCCTCCTCGGTGAAGCCGGCCCCGCGCAGTGCTCCGGCGACGGTTTCCACCTCGTGGTAGTGGAAGTCCACATCGACCTCATGGCCCCACCAGTCGGTCAGCCGCTGCACCTCGGCGCCGACGTGGAACGCCACCAGCAGGAAGCCGCCGGGCCGCAGCACCCGCCGCATCTCGGCGAACGCCGGCCGCAGCTCCGCCGGCCGTAGGTGGATGACCGAGTAGAGCGCCACCGCCCCGCCGAACTCGCCGTCCGCCGCCGGCAGGCTCAGCAGGTCGCCCTGGCGGAACTCCACCTCCGGGTACCTGCGCCGGCCGGCGGCGACCATCGCGGGGGAGAAGTCGACGCCGACGGCGGTGACGCCGCGCTCCGCGAGCCAGGCCGCCACGTGCCCGGGCCCGCACCCCAGGTCGGCCATGGGAGCCTCGCCGACCCGCTCGACGAGGGCCGCGAGCAGCGCCCGGTCGAGGGGCTTGCCGGCCAGTTCGTCGCCGATGCGTTCCCGGTACGTCTCGGCCACCGTGTCGTAGCTGCGCCGTACCCGGTCGTGGTCTGCGGCGCGGGTCATGAGGCCAGCCTGCCAGGGGCGGGCCGGTGGCGGTGCCCCGCTCATCGGTCGGCGACCTCGACCTTCCGGCCGCCCTGTACGCCGAGCCCTGCTGGACCGGGCCGCCCGACTCGCGAGCTGAGGTGGGACGAGGCGGGTTCAGCCGGCGGACGACGGCGGGTCGACCCACCGGGTCATGTCGACGAGCACGTCGCAGTAGTCGTCGGGTACGTCGATCCGCGGCTGAATCGTCAGGTCACCGACCCGGATGAGGGATTCGAGTTCCTGAGGCAGGCTCGCGGCGGTCCCCCGGATGGCGTGGCCGTTGGCGTGCGTGAGTGGAAAGTCGATGCCGTAGGTCGCGCCGCTTTCGGCGGCCATGACGTACGCCCGGCACCGCTGGCCGGCCTGGAGCATGAAACCGGTGAAAGTGAAGACCTCGGCGAACCACGGCGGATCACCGCCGTAGGTGAGCATGGCGAACAGCCGTGCAAGGCCGTGCTCGGGACCGACCCGCTCGGCCAGCGCGCCGATCTCCGCCGACGGTACCGGCACGATCGCGTTCTGGTGACTGTCCCGGGTGAGCGACGGGTTGCTGCGGTGCCGCTCAAAGTCGGCTGCGAGGACATCGCGGACATGGTGGACTGCCGCCTCCGCGCGCAGCACCTCGCCGCTGTCGGCCAAACTCTCCAGCGCGAACTCGCCGGCGACCCCGGGCTCGGCGTCGCCGGCCCACAGCGCGATTCTCGTGTGCCCGTCGTCCGCGCGGGCGATGCCCCTGACCGTGGGACGACCTGGGGACGCCGTCACCAGAAGCGGTAGCGTGCTCCGCAGCATGAACTGGTGGACGGCGTCCCTCAGGCTGATCGCCATTTTCCGGCAACTCCTCGCTTCAGTTCCGAGCTACGACGGAACCTTGTTGACCCAGTCCGGGCACTTGTTGTCGCCCTGGCAGTAGGCGGTGATCACGCCGATCGGTTTGCCATCGGGGGTCACGTAGGCGTAATCGCTGCTGTGGGTGGCGTTCTGGGTGATGACGCGGACGATCTTGTGGATCGCGCCGCTGCCCGTGTTCACCACGTAGGCGATGTACTCGATCCGGTTGCCGTTTATCTTGTCCGGCTTGGTCGTCTTGAAGGCGGCTTCCAGGGGAGCGAAACTCCGGAGATTGTGCTGAACGGCGTAGTGATTGTATCCAAGGGCACCGTTGCCCAGCCTGACCGGCACCGTCCGCTTGGACCGGTCCCGGTACTCCTTCAAGATTATCCACCACTCGGCCGGCTTGCCGCCGCCCGGATCCATCCCGATCGCAGGGACGGTGCCGGACGCCTGTCTGTCGCTCGTGGTGAACGTGACCCTGGCTTCGTCCGCCAGCTCGGACACCTTCGGCGGAACCGTGGAGGGCACCCCCCACTGCTGCTCGTACTGCTCGGGTGAGAGGAAGGTGACGGTCGCTGTGGCCAGCTGGTCGGTGCCTTCCGGCGCCGCGTGGACGGCGGTCCCGCCGGTTGTCAGGACGCCGACGATGATGGCCGCCGCCACGACTACCCGCACCGTGGACAACCGCTTCTTCTCTTTTTTCCTACGCAACGTGCCTCCCCGTGATCTTCAGTTCCGATCTCGTAGGAGACTAGTCCAATATGGATTGCGACGTATGTCGATGCGCCTGTGAGAAGGTCCACAGCAATGTTGGACTGGTCGATATCTTCGATTGCAAATGTCAGCACGAATTTCCGGATCAGCTGATGTAGTGCAGGATCACGTTGTGCACGTGGTGGCTCTTCTGCGCGCCCCGGAACTCCACCTCGTAGGTGTGCGTGCCGACGTGGACGGCGATCGCTCCGGTGGAGAAGAACGAGCCGCCCCACGACTTGTTGCTCACCACGCTCACGCTGGTGATCTTCGAGTACGGGATGCTGGTGATGGCGTACCGCTTGCCGATGAACGACCGGTCCTGAATGATCACGCGCCGGTCGGTGAGCCCGATGAACCCGGTGCCGGTGCCGACGGCGTCGTAGACGGCGATGATCTGCTCTCCGTCGAGCAGTCCACTCTGGATCTGCTGGAACTGCTCCTTGCGGTCGTACGTCGCATTGGCCATGGATCCCACGGTAGGAAGCGGACGCCAGCCGGCCCGGTCGACTAGTCTGCACGCCGCATGGGGGACACGGGGGAAGGAACGCGACATGACCACGGACGACACCAGGTCGAGGCAACCGGCACCGCCCGGCCTCGCCGAGGCGGCCGCGGGCGAGTGGGAGCCGTGGGCGGCGCCCCGACCGTCGCACGGGCGGATGAACCGCCTGGCGATCGCCGCCTTCGTCCTCGGCCTGCTCGGCGGCGTGCTGGGAGCGGTGGTCGCGGTGGTCGCGCTGCGCCGGATCAGGCGGACCGGGGAGCGGGGCCGGGGCCTGGCGGTCGCCGGCCTGGTGCTCTGCGGCGCCTGGGCGCTGGCGCTGGTGCTGGTCCTCACCGGGGTGGTGTCCCGGCCCGACCCGGCGGTCGGCGTCCGAGGGCTGCGGGCGGGTGACTGCTTCCGCGTCGACGACACCCCCACGGGTACGCGCACCGCGCCGGAGGAGGTCACCACGGTGCCCTGCACCGCGCCGCACGACGCGGAGCTGGTCGACCGCCTGCCCGCCTACGTCCGGCACGCCGGCGAGGCGTACCCGGGCACGGCCGCCCTGTCGGCGCGGGCCGAGACGGCCTGCCGGCAGCAGCAGCGCAGCTACGTCCTCGACCCGCTCTCGCTCCCGCCGGACGTGCGGCTGCGCTGGTACGTCCCGTCGCGGGTCGAGTGGCCGACCTATCCGCAGATCACCTGCTATCTGGCCGCCGGTTCGGCGCCGTTGACCCGGCAGCTGCGCCAGGACGCCACGGTGGTCCGCCCCGAGCAGTTGGCCTACCTGATGGCGACCCGCGAGCTCGACGAGGCCCGGGCCGTCCTCGCCGCCCAGGGCCCGACCGCCGCGCCGGCCGACCTGCGCGCCATGGTGGCCCGGACGGCGACGGCCAACGGCCGGTTCTGGCTCGCACTCAGCGCCCCGGCGTGGCCGGCGCAGGTCAAGGAGCCGATGGAGAAGCTGATCGCCGAGGCGCAGGAGGCCGCGGCGTACTGGCGGGACGCCGAGAAGGCCGCCGACCGTGACCAGACGCTCCGGCTGGTGGCGCAGGCCGAGCAGCGTCGCGAGCCGCAGACCGAGCTGGCCGTACGCCGGGCGCTCGGTCTGTCCACCGTGCAGGGCGAACCGGCGCGCTGACACGCGCCAGCCCCGCCGGTCGCGTCGGGGGACGCGGCGCGGCGGGGCTGCGGAGGTGCGGTCGTCAGTGGTTGGTGCGCGGGTCGTCGTCGCGGCTGCGGCTGCCCGCCTTCGCCAGGCCCCGGCTGACCAGGTACCCGATGGTCAGCAGGGTGATGTACCACCAGGCCTTGTCGGCGGCGAAGTAGTTCCCGCCGTTGTTGGCGGCGCCGTCGCCGACGGCGTTCGAGGCGATCAGCACACCGATCACGGAGAGCAGGTAGACGGCGAGCTCGGTGGTCTTCCACGAGGGCTTGGTCTCGTCGCCGTGCCGACGGGCGACCCGCACGTCGTGGTGGCCGAGATGGTCGTCGTGGTGGTCAACGCCGTGGGTGGTGACGTTGGTGCCGGTGGGCGTGGTCATGTCAGCTCCAAAGGGGATAACTTCGTGTGGTTAGTCCTCTACGGGCTTTTTCAGCCTGCCCGTGCCGAAGCTTGTACCCTGGGCGACTTCACCGAAACGACGGGTTTTCAGGAAAGCCTCAGGAGAGGGCGACGGAGCGTCGCCGGCCGGCCACTCGGCCGGCCCGGTCCCGCACGTTCCGGCGAGGCCGGGCGGCACCTGCGAGCCCTAGGCTGGGAGCGACGCCGCCGATCACCCCGGCGGTGGGGGACGGGGGCCGACGATGGACACGTGCCACCAGGCTGCGCCGGGTGCCGCTCAGGAAGCGGTGACCGCCCGGTACGCGTCCTCGATGCGGGCCGCCAGCAGGACCTCGCCCTCGGTCAGCGGGTCACCGTCGCCGTGCCCGACCCGGATCTGGGTCTCCTCGTCCCGGCGACTGATCTCGGGACGGAGCCGGAGGGCATCCGCGACCACCTTGACCCGTTCGGTCAGCGCCGCGTGCTGGGTGTCGTCCATCACGAGGGTCCGCCGGATCTGCTCACCCTCCCGGGTCCACCCGGTGAGGAGCGTCAGCGCGTCGCTGAGGTAGTCGTGCTTCGCCCGGCTGTTGAACAGCCCGCGCATCACCGCACCTCCCAGGCGTCGTTGCCGGCTTGTGGCCAAATCGTCGCCGTCCCGTGTCCCTCGCGATGTTCCCTAGTCTGTCGCCAGCGGGACGGTGTGTCCACGCCCACACTTCCGTGTTCTGCTGACCTACCGGTCGGGGACGGTACCCAAACCGACGATTGATCTGGCACGCTGGACGCCCGTGCGGACCGAACGGGTAGGCGGAAGCGGACAGGACGAGCGGCGCGAGCCGAAGGTGATCGTCGGGGCGGCGATCATCCGCGACGGGCGGGTGCTCGCCTGCGCGCGGTCCGCGCCGCCGGAGGTGGCCGGGATGTACGAGTTCCCCGGCGGCAAGGTCGAGCCGGGCGAGAGCGAGACCGCCGCGCTGGCCCGTGAGTGCGTCGAGGAACTGGCCGTACGCGTCGAGATCGGCGACCGCGTGGGTCGCGACGTCCGGATGGCCCACGGCCGCTCGGTGCTCAAGGTGTACGCGGCCCGGCTCCTGCACGACGACCAGCCCAAGGCGCTGGAGCACCAGGCCATGCGCTGGCTCTCCGCCACCGAGCTGGACACCGTCACCTGGCTCCCCGCCGACGCCCCCATCGTGGCCGCCCTCCGCCCCCTCCTGCTGACCGCCCCCTGACCCGCGGGGTCCGCCCGGCGATCATGAAGTTGTCGCCCCGACACGCCGGCCCGGCGGACAACAGCTTCATGATCGACGAGCGGGACGACCCGGGGGAAAGCGACAGGGGGGTTAAAAGGGGACGGGGGCCGGCGGCTGTCGCCGCGGCCCCCGTCGATGCTTGCCCTGATCAGTGCTTCTCGTCCTGGCTCGGGTGAGCGAAGTTGAGGTGCTCCGGCGGCAGCGGGAAGGTGACGTCGTCGCCGAACGGGGACGGGGCCGCCGCCCGGTCGAAGGTCAGCTCCGTCAGCGGCAGCCGGCCGGTGGCGTCGACCGCCGGGGCGGTCGGGTGCGGGACCTCGCGGTGCCAGTTGACACCCTGCTGGGCCTGCACCTCGGCGAGCGGATCGTGCGAACCCCCCGCGTGCGAGTGGACCCCACTCTGACGAGCGCCGCTGTGCACCACGGACTCCTTCCCCGCGCTGCCCGCGGTGCTCTGGGGCGTGTCACCCCGACGGAAGATCTTGCTACCAAGCCACACAAGGGGATCGTACCTGCGGTCGACGACCCGCTCTTTCATGGGGATGATCCCGTTGTCGGTGATCTTGATGTGCTCGGGGCAGACCTCGGTGCAGCACTTGGTGATGTTGCAGAACCCGAGCCCCTGCTCGGCCTGCGCGTAATCCTTGCGGTCCGTCTTCGCGTCCAGCGGGTGCATGTCCAGCTCCGCCGCCCGGATGAAGAACCGGGGACCGGCGAAGGCCTGCTTGTTCTCCTCGTGGTCGCGGATCACGTGGCAGACGGTCTGGCACAGGAAGCACTCGATGCACTTGCGGAACTCCTGCGAGCGCTCCACGTCGACCTGCTGCATCCGGTAGTCCCCGGGCGCCACGTCGGCCGGCGGCGCGAAGGCCGGCATCTCCCGGGCCTTCTCGTAGTTGAACGAGACGTCGGTGACCAGGTCCCGGATGACCGGGAAGGTGCGCAGCGGGGTGACCGTGACCGTCTCGGCCTCGTCGAAGGTCGACATCCGGGTCATGCAGCTCAGCCGCGGCTTGCCGTTGATCTCCATCGAGCAGGAGCCGCACTTGCCCGCCTTGCAGTTCCACCGGCAGGCGAGGTCGGGCGCGTCGGTGGCCTGGAGCCGGTGGATGACGTCGAGGACCACCTCGCCCTCGTTCACCTCGACCGTGTAGTCCTGCAGGTCGCCGCCGGTCTCGTCGCCCCGCCAGATCCGGAACTGTCGCTTGTTGCCCATTACTTGCCCGCCTCCTCAGCGAGGGCGTCGAACTCCGCGAGCTCCTCGTCGGTCAGGTACTTGGCCAGCTCGGCACGGTCGAAGAGGCCGATCAGCTCCGGCCGCATCGTCGGCAGCGGCTTGTGGTCCAGGCGTACGGTGTCGCCGTCCAGGGAGCAGACCAGGTTGACCCGCCGCCACTTCGGCTCCATCGCCGGGAAGTCCTCCCGGGTGTGCCCGCCGCGGGACTCCTGCCGCTCCAGCGCCGCCTTCGCGGTGCACTCCGACACCACCAGCATGTTGCGCAGGTCCAGGGCCAGGTGCCAGCCCGGGTTGTAGCGCCGGCCGCCGCTGGCGCTGACCTTGGCCACCCGCTCGCGCAGCTCCGCCAGCCGGCGCAGCGCGTCGACCAGCTCACCCTCGCGCCGGATGATCCCGACCAGATCCCCCATGACCGCCTGCAGGTCCTGCTGGAGGGTGTACGGGCTCTCGCCGGTGTCCCGCTGCAGGGGCGCCAGCGCCGTCTCCACCGCCGCCTCCACGGCGCCGATCGACACCTTCGGCCGCGCGCCGAGCTGGTCGGCGTACGACGCCGCGTGCCCGCCGGCCCGCTTGCCGAAGACCAGCAGGTCGGACAGGGAGTTCCCGCCGAGCCGGTTGGAGCCGTGCATGCCGCCGGAGACCTCACCCGCGGCGAAGAGCCCGCGCACGATGCCGTACGCGGCGCCCGAGTCCGGGTCCACCTCCACGCCACCCATCACGTAGTGGCAGGTCGGGCCGACCTCCATCGGCTCGGCGGTGATGTCGACGTCGGCCAGCTCCTTGAACTGGTGGTACATCGACGGCAGCCGGCGACGGATCTCCTCGGCCGAGCGGCGGGAGGCGATGTCGAGGTAGACGCCGCCCGCGGGCGTACCCCGACCGGCCTTGACCTCGCTGTTGATCGCGCGGGCGACCTCGTCGCGGGGGAGCAGCTCCGGCGGGCGCCGGTTGTTGTCCGGATCGGTGTACCAGCGGTCCGCCTCCTCCTCGGTCTCCGCGTACTGCTTGCGGAAGACGTCGGGGACGTAGTCGAACATGAACCGCTTGCCCTCGGAGTTCTTCAACACGCCGCCGTCGCCGCGCACCGACTCGGTGACCAGGATGCCCTTCACCGAGGGCGGCCAGACCATGCCGGTGGGGTGGAACTGGAGGAACTCCATGTTGATCAGCGTCGCCCCGGCGCGCAGCGCCAGCGCGTGACCGTCCCCGGTGTACTCCCAGGAGTTCGAGGTGACCTTGTAGGACCGGCCGACGCCGCCGGTGGCCAGCACCACCGCCGGCGCCTCGAAGAGGACGAACTCGCCGGACTCCCGGTAGTAGCCGAACGCGCCGGCGATCCGGTCACCGTCGAGCAGCAGCTCGGTGATCGTGGTCTCGGAGAAGACCTTGATCCGGGCCTCGTAGTCGCCGTGGTCGCGCTTGTCCTCCTGCTGGAGGGAGACGATCTTCTGCTGGAGGGTGCGGATCAGCTCCAGGCCGGTGCGGTCGCCGACGTGCGCCAGCCGCGGGTACTCGTGGCCGCCGAAGTTGCGCTGGGAGATCTTCCCGTCCTTGGTGCGGTCGAAGAGCGCCCCGTACGTCTCCAGCTCCCAGATCCGCTGCGGCGACTCCTTCGCGTGCAGCTCGGCCATCCGGAAGTTGTTGAGGAACTTGCCGCCGCGCATGGTGTCGCGGAAGTGGACCTGCCAGTTGTCCCGGTTGTTCACGTTCCCCATGGCGGCCGCCGCGCCGCCCTCGGCCATCACGGTGTGCGCCTTGCCGAAGAGCGACTTGGAGATGATCGCCGTCTTCTTGCCCGCCAACCGGGCCTCGATCGCCGCGCGCAGGCCGGCGCCGCCGGCCCCGATCACGACGACGTCGTAGTGGTGTCGTTCGATGCGAGTGGTAGTCGTCATGTCCAGGCGCCCTCTAGTTGATGAACCGCAGATCGTTGAACCAGCCGGCCGCGACCGCCATGACGTAGAAGTCCGTCAGGGCGAGGGTGCCGAGGGTGATCCAGGCGAGCTGCATGTGCCGGACGTTCAGGGCGGAGACGAAGGTCCAGGCCTTGTACCGCATCGGAGCCTTCGAGAAGTGCTTGAGCCGCCCGCCGATGATGTGCCGGCACGAGTGGCAGGAGATGGTGTACGCCCACAGCATCACCACGTTCACGAGCAGGACGATGTTGCCCAGCCCGAAGCCGAAGCCCTTCGGCGAGTGGAAGGCCAGGATGGCGTCCCAGGTGTTGATCAGCGAGATGATCGCGGCGGCGTAGAAGAAGTAGCGGTGCAGGTTCTGCCCGAGCAGCGGGAACCGCGTCTCGCCGCCGTACGCCTTGTGCCCGTCCGGCACCGCGCACGCCGGCGGCGACAGCCAGAACGAGCGGTAGTACGCCTTGCGGTAGTAGTAGCAGGTCAACCGGAACAACAGCAGGAACGGCAGGGTCAGCGCGGCGTCCGGGATGATCCACCAGCCGGGCAGGAAGCTGCCGAAGTGCGAGGAGCCCTCGGTGCACCGCTCGGTGACGCAGGGGGAGTAGAACGGGGTCAGGTAGTGGTACGCGTCGACCCAGTACCACTTGTGCATGAAGACCCGGACCGTCGCGTACGCGACCCAGGCGGTGAGCCCGGCGAAGGTGAGCAGTGGGGCGAGCCACCAGCGGTCGGTCCGCAACGTCTTCGCCGCGATGGCGGCGCGCGCCCGCACCCCCCGCGGCCTCGTTGCCGTTGATGTCATTCGAGTCGTCTCCCTGACGGGGCCCTCGCGGGCGGCGGATCACGTTCCGTTCGGTCAGCGGACCGGTGGGACTGGGGTCCACTGCCACGTCTTTGCGCACACCAACGACCGCACCGGCATGACGGCGCAGCTAAGTGACACACGTTACGCCGATCTCCACGGCCCGGCCGCGCAACGCAGTGTCCCGTGTGTCCCGCAGGTTGGAAAGACCCGGAGCATGATCAATGTGCGGAGGACGGAAAAGATCGTCTCCGGTCGACGCCGGACGGTCAGCCGGAGGCGTCGCCGATGGTCCTGCCGGCCAGCGCGGTCACCGCGTGCCGCTCCGACTCCAGGCAGGATTCCACCAGATCCGCCATGGCGGCGAAGAGCTCCTGCCGGCCGACCGCCCCGAGCTGGTCCTCGGCGGTGAACTCCTCGGTGAGTTCGGCCAGGCGCCGGGTCAGCTCCCGGATCTCGGCTTCGGCGTCGCGCCCCCGGCTGAAGACCAGCGCCATGCGCTGCTCGGCCACCTCGGTGTACGCGCCGAGTCCCTGCACCGTGTCCAGGGCGAGTGCCGCGAGGCGCGACCACTGTTCACCGGAGAGGCGAAACAGCGCCGCGGCCTCGGTGAGCCGGTCGCCGACCAGGGGTGCGGCCTCGTCGAGGAAGTCGGCGTAGACCGGCCGTGTGGCGCCGGGCGCGGTGTACTCCACCTCCAGGCACTCGTACAACCGGCGCACCCCGTGGAAGAAGGGCACCGGGGCCCCGAAGCGCCGGGTCCAACCGGTTCTGGTGCGGGTGTCGCGCAACTGGTGGGCGAGCTTCGCCATGCCGCTGAAGCCGAAGTTGGTGTCGAAGCTGTTGTGGAGGACCGGACCGGTCAGGTGCGCCACGGTGGTGGCGACGGCGTCGCGGATCGCGGTCGGCAGGTCGGTCCGCTCGCGGGTGGCGGTGACCGTGACGGCCTGGTGGCGCCCCTTGCGGTGGGCCGACCAGGCGGCGGCGAACGTCTGCACCGGGAGCTGGCGGGGGTGCGGCCCCTCGTCGTCCAGGTGGAGGACATCCCCGTCGACGCCGGCGACCACCACCGGATAGGGGTCGTTGCCGGGCCCCGGTTCCAGTCCGTGCCACGGGAGTCGACTCCGGTCCACGGTGGCGAAGACCGGCCGGCCTCCGCCCAGCGCCGTCCGGAGCCGGTCGATCGCCGGTCCCGCCTTCGAGCTGTGTTCCTCGACGTACGGCAGGCCCAGCCGGTCCAGCGCGGCCGGTACCCAGGGCTGTGGATGGTGCTGGGCCACGATGGTCAGCAACGAGGGCAGGTCGCGGTACTCGAACACCGCGTACATGAATCCCACACCGCCGCCGAGCCCGGCGAGCATGGCCTCCGTGTACGGGGCGTCGGTGTGCGGCGCGCGCACCCCCTGTGCCGCCAGCACGTGGGCGAGCAGACCCGACTCGCGGTGCTGGCGGGGACCGAAGGTGCGGTAGCCGGGCACGAGGCCCGGCGGGAGCACCCGGTCCGCCGACGGCTCGGCGTGGGCCAGCACCTGACGGCGGGCGGTGGTCCAGCTCTCGCCGGTGGCCGCCATGCGGGCCCGTACCCGCTGCTTGAGCTTCTTCTGTTCGGTCATGATCTACGCCCTCTGGACAGCGCGACCGCCGTACCCCACGCCAGCGTCGCGTCCATCCGGCGGATCGGCCCGAACGACACGCGTCACTCGCGATGGCAACGGGCCACCTTCGCCCCCGCTCGGCCAGGCGGCGTGGGCGCCAGGTCAGGAGGTCCGGCACGCGAGCGTGCCGGACACCACGGTACCCGAGGTCAGCCGGAGGCGCCGCCGGTGAAGTTCCACGCCGCCAGGCGCAGCGCCGGCGCCTCCCACCAGACCCCGTCCAGCCGGTCCGGCTGGCGGACCGGCCGTCGGCCGAGGCCGAGCACCGCGCCCGGCGCCAGCGCCCGCGGGTACGACTCGGTGAACCGGAAGTCGCGGACCGCCCGGGTCGGCACGCCGTCCTCGACCAGCCACACGCCGTTGCGGGTCAGCCCCGTGATCACCAGGCTCTTCGGATCGAGCACCCGGGTGTACCAGAAGTCGCTGACCAGCAGCCCGCGCTCCATCCCGGCGACCAGCGCGGCCGTGTCCCCGTCCGCCACCGCCCCGGGCGTGACCTCGGCGCCGCCGTCGGGCCGCCCGCCCGGGCCGGCCGCGGCGAGCAGGCGGAGGTTGCGGGGGATCGGGCCGAAGGTGGACGCGCCGACCATGCCGTGGCCGGTGGACCCGGTGCCCACCTCGGCGCCGCTGCGCCGGTCGTGCGCCACCGCGCGGGTCACCCCGGCCTCGACCAGCGTCAGCGCCCGCCGGGCGGTGCCCTCCAGGTCGTATGGGAGGGCGGAGGCGTGCAGCGGGTCGTCGACCAGGATCACCGACGGGTCGAACTGGGCGCTGCCCGGCTCGGCGAAGGACTGCCGCTCGGCGTATCGCTTGCCGTTGAAGCCGTACCAGGAGAAGTTCTGCAGCAGGTCGCCCACCGCGGCGGGCTCCAGCACCACCTCGTACCGGCCCGGGGGCAGCTCCACCGGGTCGGCGGCGGCGCGCGCCTTGCCGGCGGCCCGGGCTCCCAGCGCCGCCCCGTCGAGGTCGGCCAGGCGGTCGGCGCAGAGCCGGGCCATCCCGTCCGCGCCGCCGGCCCGGGCGATGCCGTCCATCGCCGCCTCGGTGGTGCGGCCCTGCGCGGTGTGGCCGGCGGAGTTGGCGAACGCCCCGGACCGGTACGACGTCCGGCAGTAGCCGGCCGCCTCCAGCCCGCCCACCGCCTCGACGAAGGCGCGGACCCGGTCCGCCCGCGCGTCCGGCTCGGCGTAGGCGGTTTCCTCGTCGAGCAGGCCGCTGGAGCGCACCGCCGTGGGCGGGGTCAACCCCGGCCAGGCCGGGTCCGGCGGGCAGAGCCGCGCCGCCGCCACCGTCCGCTCGACCAGCGCGTGCAGGCCGTCGGCGTCGACCAGGCTGCCACCGCCGGCGGCGGTCCGGCCGTCGACGTGCAGCCGCAGCCGCACCGAGACACCGGACTCGGCCACGTTCTGGTGGATGAAGGAGTTGGCGAACCGGGTCAGCGCCAGGTCGTGCCGGGTCACCGCCACCTCGGCCTGCGCGTCGGGGCCGGCCAGCCGGCGGATTAGCTCCACCACCTGACCGGCGACGTCCAGCTCGGTCATGCGCGCACCCCCACTCGGACGGAACGGAAGCGGGCCGGCGCGGCCGGGTGGCCGGTGTGGCCGACCTGGCCGGGCTGGCCCTTCCCGCAGTTGGGTGTGCCCCAGGCGACGGTCTCGGAGGAGAGCATGTCCATCGAGCGCCAGAAGAGCGGGCCGATGCCGGTGTAGGTGGGGTTGCGCAGCATCCGCCCGCGCCGGCCGTTCTTCACCTCCCAGCCGATCTCGCAGCCGAACTGGAAGTTGAGCCGCTTGTCGTCGATCGACCAGGAGCGGTTGACATTCATCAGCACCCCGTCGTCGGTGGCGGCGATGATCTCGTCGAGCGTGTGCGGGCCGGGCTCCAGGCCCACGTTGGTCATCCGCACCATCGGCAGCCGGGCCCAGCCGTCGGCCCGAACGCTGCCGCCGTAGTCGAGACCGGCGACGGCGGCCGAGTCCCGACCGGCGAGCACGCCCACCCACCGCCCCTCGCGGACCGCGTCCCGGCGGACCGCCGGGGAGCCCTCGTCGTCGAAGCCGAAGCTGCCCAGCGCGCCCGGGATGGTCGGGTCGATGGTGACGTTCATCAGCTCGGAGCCGTAGCGCAGCGAGCCGAGCTGGGCCAGGTCCAACCAGGACGTGCCGGCGAAGGCGGCCTCCCAGCCGAGGATGCGGTCCAGCTCGATGGCGTGGCCGACCGACTCGTGGATCTGCAGGGCGAGCTGTTCGCCGCCGAGGATGAGGTCGGTCTCGCCGGCCGGGCACTCCCGCGCGGTGAGCAGCGCCCGGGACTCCTCGGCGATGCGCGCGGCGTGCGCGGTGAGGTCCAGCGACTCGACCAGCTCCCAGCCGGTGGTGCCGTACTGGCCCCGGTAGCTGGGGTAGGAGCGGCGCTGGGTCTCGCCGTCACCGATCGAGGTGGCCGAGATGCCGCCGCCGCACTCGCGGATGCGCTGGTCGATCCGGTGCCCCTCGCTGGAGACGAACCACTTGGCGGTGTCCCAGATCTGGTAGAGCCCCTCGGCCACGTCCGCGCCGTGCTCCCGCATCGTCGCGGTGGCCCCGACCAGCAGATCGCCCTTGTCGGAGAGGGCGACCCCGAGCGGGTCGACCCGGCACGACGAGGCCCAGCTCGCCACGGCCGCTCCGGTCGGCACCAGGTCGATCGGCGGGCCGGGCACCCGCGCGCTCGCGGCGGCGATCGCCGCGGCGCGCCGGCCGGCGTCGCGGGCCGCGGCGTCGGACAGCTCGGGTACGGCGTGGAAGCCCCAGCTCGACCCGACCAGCGCCCGCACCCCCAGGCCGATGCTCTCGTCCTGGGCCAGCTCCTCGATGGCGCCGTTGCGGGCCGACATCGACTCGTACCGGCGGTGCATCACCCGGGCGTCCGCGTACCGGGCGCCCGCGTCGAGGGCGGCCTGGACGGCGGCGGAGGCCGCGTCGAACTCGGTCATGCGCCCGACCCTAGGCGAGCCGGCCGACGTTCGTCAGCCGAGCAGTTCCTCAGGACGGATGGTGACCTTGACCGGTTCGGTCAGCTCCAGCGCCTCACCGGCCCTGGTCACCGAGCGTTCGACGTAGTGCCCACCCTGCCGCTGGTAGAGGTGCATGGTCAGGGTCTCCTGGTCGACCAGCAGATACCACTCGATGCCGGCGGCGGCGTAGTAGTGCATCTTGAGCACCTTGTCGGTCGCCGCGTTGCTGGGCGAGATGACCTCGCACACCAGATGCACGTCGCTGGCGTCGATCACGAGCACGCGCAGGTCGACGGCGTTGGTGATGACCAGGTCGGGAATCGGGATCCGGCCCGGCCTCAGGCGGACGTTCACGGCTTCGAGCACCCGCAGGCCGGCCTCACGCACCGGCTGGCGGAGCGCGGCGCGAAGTTCTCCGGAAATGTTTTGATGCAGGGGGGTGGGCCGAGGAGTCACGTAAAGGCTCCAGTCGAAGAGTTCGACGCGTTGTCGCGTCTCGCCGAGGGCGAGGTACTCCTCTTCGGTCCACAGGCCGTCGTGGTCGAACACCGCCGCGGTCATGGTCACCTCCGCCTACTCGCGCGAATCCTCCCTTGCCTGCCGCGACCATCGTCGCACCTCAGGTGTGACGGCCGGCCGACGACACCGGATCACGGTGGTGAATGTCCTGGTGAGGACTGTTCACGCCCGTTGTCGACTCGTTACGCTGTGGGCCGCTGACAGCCCGCCGCTTGTAGCTTATTTTCACCCTCGAAGCTTTGTTGTAGGTTCTCTACAACCTGAGGGAGGCGGTCGTGGACAGTCCGGAACCCGTGCCGTCCGGGCAGTCGGACGACCGCCCCGGCGTGCCGGAGCAGCGCGCCGCCGAGGCGCCCCACCTGCGCGTCGACGACCTGCGGGTCAGTTTCGCCACCACCGACGGCGTGGTCCGGGCCGTGGACGGGATCTCCTTCGACGTGGCGCGCGGGCGCACGCTCGGCATCGTCGGCGAGTCCGGCTCGGGCAAGAGCGTCACCTCGCTGGCCATCCTGGGCCTGCACGACGCCAAGCGGACCACCATCACCGGGGAGATCACCCTCGGTGGTCGTCAACTGGTCGGCCTCCCCGACGAGGAGGTGCGCCGGCTGCGCGGCCGGGACATGGCGATGATCTTCCAGGATCCGCTGTCGGCACTGCACCCGTACTACACCGTGGGCCGGCAGATCGCCGAGGCGTACCGGGTGCACCACCCGGGGGCGGGCCGGCGGGAGGCGCGTACCCGGGCGGTGGACATGCTCGGCCGGGTCGGCATCCCGCAGCCGGCGCGCCGCTTCGACCAGTACCCGCACGAGTTCTCCGGCGGCATGCGGCAGCGGGCGATGATCGCGATGGCGCTGGTCAACGACCCGGACCTGCTGATCGCCGACGAGCCGACCACCGCCCTAGACGTGACCGTGCAGGCGCAGATCCTGGACCTGCTCACCGACCTGCAGGCCGAGTTCCACTCGGCGATCATCCTGATCACCCACGACCTGGGCGTGGTCTCCCAGGTCGCCGACGACGTGCTGGTGATGTACGGGGGCCGGGCGGTCGAGCGGGGCACGGTCGAGCAGGTGCTGCGGCGCCCGCAGCACCCGTACACCTGGGGGTTGCTGTCGAGCGTGCCCTCGCTGCACGGCGACGCGGACGCGGACCTGGTGCCGATCCCCGGCACGCCGCCCTCGCTGATCAACCTGCCGTCGGGCTGCGCGTTCCACCCGCGCTGTCGGTACGCCGGCCGCAACGGTGACCGCTCGCGCACCGAGGTGCCCGAGCTGGGCCCGGCGGGTGAGGCCGGCCACCTGGTCGCCTGTCACCTGTCGGCGCAGGAGCGCACCCGGCTCTACCAGGAGGACGTGGCACACGTGGGGGTGGCCCGATGAGTGAGACCGAGCCGCTGCTGCGGGTACGTGGGCTGACCAAGCACTTCCCGGTGCGCACCGGACTGCGCAGCCGGGGGCTGGTGCGGGCGGTCGACGGGTTGGACTTCGACGTACGGCCGGGGGAGACCCTCGGCCTGGTCGGGGAGTCCGGCTGCGGCAAGACCACCACCGGCCGGATGCTGGTCCGGCTGCTGGAGCCCAGCGCCGGGACCATCGAGTTCGCCGGCCGGGACATCACCCACGCCCGGCGGCGGGAGTTGCGGCCGCTGCGGCAGGACCTCCAGATCATCTTCCAGGACCCGTACGCCTCGCTGAACCCCCGGCACACCGTGGGCCGGATCGTGGCGATGCCGTTGCAGGTCAACGGCATCGACCCGCCCGGTGGGGTGCGCAAGCGGGTGCAGGAGCTGCTGGAGTTGGTCGGGCTGAACCCGGAGCACTACAACCGCTACCCGCACGAGTTCTCCGGCGGTCAGCGGCAGCGCATCGGCATCGCCCGGGCGCTGGCGCTGCGGCCGAAGCTGATCGTCGCCGACGAGCCGGTCTCCGCGCTGGACGTCTCGATCCAGGCGCAGGTGATCAACCTGCTCCGGGACCTGCAACGCGACCTCGACCTGGCGTTCGTGTTCATCGCCCACGACCTGGCCGTGGTGCGGCACTTCTGCCAGCGGGTCGCCGTCATGTACCTCGGCCGGATCGTCGAGATCGGCGATCGGGCCGACATCTACGAACGGCCGCAGCATCCGTACACCCGGGCCCTGCTGTCGGCGATCCCGGACGTGACGGCGCTCGGCCCGGCCGGGCGGATCCGGCTGGCCGGCGACGTCCCGACGCCGCTGGACCCGCCCTCGGGCTGCCGGTTCCGGACCCGCTGCTGGAAGGCGCAGGACGTCTGCGCCACCGAGGAACCGGCCCTGGTGCCCCGGGACGGGGGCCGGCAGGCCACCGCCTGCCACTTCCCGGAGTCCGGCCCGGTGGCCGCCGCCGGCCTGGTGGTCCCGGTGCAGGCGGCCTCGACAGAATCGACGTCCCCGGCCGGGTCGGTGGGCGCGAGCGGCGAGGAGGTGGCGCAGTGAGTCTGTCCCCGGTCGAGGGCGTGGCGCTGGCCGAGATCGAGTCCGGCGGTGGCGGCGACGCGCCGCGGAGCGGAGGCGTCGTCGGCCGGTCGCCCGGGCAGCTCGCCCTGGCCCGGCTGCGCCGGGACCGGACCGCCCGGGTCAGTGCCGCCCTGCTGGTCTTCTTCGTGGTGGTCGCGCTGATCGCCCCGCTGCTGTCCCTGGTGTACGGCGTCGGTCCCGGCGAGGACTTCAAGGACAAGCTGGACCGGTGCTGCGGCATGCCGCTGGGCTACCTGGGCGGCATCTCCGGCGAGCACTGGTTCGGGCTGGAACCCGGCACCGGCCGGGACATCTTCATCCGGATGGTGTACGGCCTGCGGACCTCCCTGCTGATCGCCTTCTCGGCGGCGGTGCTCAGCACCGCGCTCGGCGTCACGCTCGGGGTCGTCGCCGGCTACCTGGGCGGCTGGGTCGACGCGGTGATCACCTGGATCACCGACCTGGTGCTGGCCATGCCGTTCCTGATCATCGCGCTGGCCCTGATGCCGACGCTGGTGCTGCGCTTCTACGGCGAGCGCGCCGCGGTGCCCGAGGCGTTCGGCGTGGCGATGCTGATCGCGATCTTCGCGGTCTTCGGCTGGACCAGCACCGCCCGGCTGGTCCGCGGGCAGGTGATCGCGCTGCGCGAGCGGGAGTTCGTGGAGGCGGCCCGGGCCAGCGGCGCCGGCCTGGGGCACATGCTCTTCCGGCAGCTGCTGCCGAACATCTGGGCGCCGATTCTGGTGGCCTTCTCGCTGGCGGTGCCGCAGTTCATCACCAGCGAGGCGGCGCTGGCCTTCATCGGGGTCGGCCTGACCGACGAGACGCCGAGTTTCGGCCGGATGATCTACCGGAGCCTGGACTACCTCCAGACCGACCCGGCGTACGTCTTCTTCCCCGGCGTCACCATCTTCGCGCTGGTGCTGGCCTTCAACCTCTTCGGGGACGCGCTGCGCGACGCGCTCGACCCGAAGTCGTCGCGGTAGGGGTGCCGACATGGCCCGTTTCCTGATCAAGCGGATCTTCTCCGCCGCCCTCACCCTCTTCGTGGTGAGCGTGCTGACCTTCCTGATGTTCTTCGCGCTGCCCCGCGACCCGGTCAACGGCATGTGCCCGAAGAACTGCAACCCGGAGCGGCTGGAGCGGGTACGCCAGGAGCTGGGGCTGCGCGACCCGCTCGTCACCCAGTACGCCGGCTACATGAAGGGCATCTTCACCGGCCGGGACCTGGGCAGCGCCCAGGGCGGTCGGTGTGACGCCCCCTGCCTGGGCTGGTCGTACGTGGCCAACGAGGCGGTCTCGGACACCATCGCCCGGGTGCTGCCGGTGACGCTGAGCATCGTGATCCCGGCGGCGATCCTCTGGTTGCTGCTCGGGGTGGGTCTCGGCATGATCTCCGCGCTGCGTCGGGGCACCTGGGTGGACCGGGCCGCGATCGGTTTCTCGCTGACCGGCGCCTCGTTGCAGCTCTACTTCGTCGGCGCGGTGCTGCTGCTGGTCTTCGTCTACACCACGCGGCTGCTGCCGGTGCCCGGCTACACGTCGATCCTCGACAATCCGCTGAAATGGGCGAGCGGGCTGGTGCTCGCCTGGGTCGCGCTGGCCTTCCTCTTCTCCGCCATCTACGCCCGGCTGTCCCGGGCGCAGATGCTGGAGACGCTGTCGGAGGACTTCGTCCGGACCGCGCGGGCCAAGGGCCTGGCCAAACCCCAGGTGTACGGGCGGCACGCGCTGCGCGCGGCGATCACCCCGGTGGTCACCATCGCCGGGCTGGACGTCGGCGGGGCGCTGGGCGGCACGGTGATCACCGAGCTGACCTTCGGCCTGACCGGGCTGGGGCGTACCGCCGTGGACGCGGTCAAGGGCGGTGACCTGCCCACCATCATGGCCACCGTACTGATCGCGGCCTTCTTCGTGGTGGTCGCCAACCTGGTGGTGGACCTGCTCTACGCCGCGATCGACCCGCGGGTGCGGCTGGGCTGACGCCGTCGCGGATCGGGAGCGGACACCCGATGTACGCGTCGTTGAAATTTAGCGACAACTGTTACACAACTCGAAGGTTTTCTTCTTTACGATCCTCGGGACGTCGGCGGGTCCCCGCCCGGCGCCCGCAGAGCACACGGTGGAGGAGGTACGACATGCGACCACGGGTGGCGGCAGCCGCATCCGGCGCTATCGCACTGGTTGTGGCGTTGGGCGCGTGCACGAAGAACACGGACGACGGCCCGGTGGTGGACAACAACCGGAAGCAGACCGGGGTGATCGCGACCGACCCGAAGGACTCCCAGGGGCCGGCGGCCGAGGTCGAGGGGGCCCAGAAGGGCGGCACGTTCAGCATCATCCGGGAGACGCCGATCTCCCACCTGGACCCGCAGCGGACGTACTCGTTCGCCGGCCTGATGGCCAACCCGCTCTTCGCCCGCTACCTGACCACCTGGAAGGACGACGGCAAGGGCGGCCTGGTGCTCGTCGGTGACCTGGCCGAGACGCCCGGCACCAACGTCAACAACGACTGCAAGGTCTGGGAATTCAAGATCAAGGACGGGGTGAAGTTCGAGGACGGCAGCGCGATCACCTCCAAGGAGATCGCGTACGGCATCGCCCGCTCCTTCGACCCGGACCTGCCCGGCGGCCCGACCTACATCCAGGAGTGGCTGGCCGACAGCCCGCAGTTCGACACCAAGTGGGACTTCAAGAAGAACAAGACCGGGCTGCCCCCGGGCCTGACCACGCCGGACGCGAAGACGCTGCGCTTCGAGTTCGCCAAGCCCCGCTGCGACCTGCCGTTCGCCGTCTCGCTGCCGACCACCGCGCCGCTCAAGCCCGAGATGGACACCGGCGTCAACCTCGACCAGAAGCCGTTCTCGTCGGGGCCGTACAAGGTCGCCAAGCACCAGGTCGGCGTGCAGCTGACCCTGGACCGCAACCCGAACTGGGACCCGAAGACCGACCCGGTGCGGCACCAGTACCCGGACCAGTTCGTCTGGACGTTCGGCCCGACCGCCGACGCCGCGAACAACCGGGTGATCGCCGACAACGGCGCGGACCAGAGCGCGCTCGCCTGGAACTTCGTGCCCGCCTCGCTGGTGGCCAAGGTCGCCGGTGACGCCAACCTGAAGTCGCGGACCATCCTCTCCCCGACGCCGAGCGCCAACCAGCTGGTCATCAACACCCAGCGGGTCACCGACCTCAAGGTCCGGCAGGCGCTCAACTACGCCATCGACCGCGACGGCCTGATCAAGACCATCGGTGGCTCCACCGTGGCGGCCCCGCTGACCACGCTGATGCCGCCGGCGACGATCGGCTACAAGGCGTACGACGCGTACCCGGCGGGCGCCAGCGGCGACATCGACAAGGCCAAGGAACTGCTCGGCGGCCAGACCCCGCAGCTCGTCCTCGGCGCCTCCGACGACTCGGAGGAGCAGGAGATGGCCACCCAGATCAAGAGCAACCTGGAGAAGGCCGGCTTCAAGATCACGATCCGGAACATCCCGGACGACGCCAAGCTCGACGAGATCAAGAAGAAGAACAACCCCTGGGACCTGTACATCGGCAACTGGGCGGCGGACTGGCCGAGCGGCGCGTCCATCCTGCCGGTGCTCTACGACGGCCGGTCGATCAAGGCCGAGGGCAACAGCAACCAGTCCTACTTCAACGACCCGGCCATCAACGCCGAGTTCGACCGGATCCTGGCCATGTCCCCGGCCGACCAGGGCCCGGAGTGGGGCAAGCTCGATGAGCGGATCATGAAGGAGCACGCCCCGGTGGTGCCGCTCTACGTCGACGTGGCCTACGTCGTGCACGGCTCCAAGGCCGGCGGGGTCTTCATCTCCAGCGTCTTCGGCTACCCGTCCTTCGTCAACGCGCACGTCAAGCAGTAACTCGCGGTAGGGACGGGCCCCGGTCGACAACGATGTCGGCCGGGGCCTTCCGCGTCTCAGAGGTGCGTACGCAGGAAGTCCAGCTCCAGCCGGAGCAGCCGCTCGGACAGCCCGTCGGCGGCCATGTGGCTGGCCCCGGTCAGCGGCAGCACCGCGTGCGGGCGCCCGGTGGCCAGCAGCGCCGCCGACAGCCGCAGCGTGTGCGCGGCCACCACGTTGTCGTCGGCCAGGCCGTGCACCAGCAGCAGCGGGCGAGCCTGCTCCGACCCGACCAGCGGCTCGGCGGCCAGCTCCACCAGCGAGTGGTGGCCGTAAACGTCGATCCCGTCGTCCGGCAGGCCCAGGTAGCGCTCCGTGTAGGCGGTGTCGTACAGGTGCCAGTCGGTGACCGGGGCGCCGGCGATGCCGCAGCGGAACAGCTCCGGGTGCCGCAGCACGGCCAGCCCGGCCAGCCAGCCGCCGAACGACCAGCCCCGGATCGCCACCCGGTCCAGGTCCAGGTCCGGGTGCTTGCCGGCCAGCGCGGTCAGCGCGTCCACCTGGTCGGTCAGGATCACGTCGGCCAGCCGGCGGTGCACCGCCTTCTCGAACGAGGGCGCCACCCCCGGGGTGCCCCGGTTGTCGACGGTCACCACCGCGAAGCCGGAGTCGGCCCACCACTGCCGTTCCAGCCAGACCGCCCGGGCGGCCACCACCTCCTGGTGTCCCGGACCGCCGTAGACGTCCAGCAGCACCGGCAGCCGGGTGCCCTTGACGTGGTCGCTCGGGTAGAGCACGCCGGACGGCAGCCGCCGGTCGGTCACCCGGACCAGCATCGGGCGGGGGGCGTACGGCGGGGTGGCGGCCAGCGAGCGCAACTGGGCCACCTCCCGGTCGCCGCGCCAGACCGACCAGCTCGTCCCCGCGTCGTCCAGCGAGGCGGTGCCCACCACCAGCACGTCCCCGCCGACCGCGGCGGTGTGCCAGCCGGGGGTGCCGCTCATCCGGCGGGCGTCCACGCCGCCGCCGATCACCGTGCGGACCCGGTACAGGTGGCGCTGGCTCGGCTCGCCCTCGCTCGCCTCGACCAGCAGGTCCGCCGGGCCGCCGCCGGTGGGCAGTCGCCCCACCACCCGGCGTACGTAGAGCGAGGGTGGGGTGAGCAGGGTGCCGTCGGCGAAGAGGCAGCGGGCGTCGTACCCGTCGTGGGCCAGCTCCCCGCCGACCAGGACCCGGCCGTCCGGCAGGTGCGCCGGGGTGCCCGGGATCGGCTCCACCCAGCGCGGGTCGGCCAGCTCGGCGTGCACCTGCGTCTCCCCGGTGCGCGGGTCCACGGCCAGCACCAGGCCGTGCTGCTGCGAGCGGCGCAGCACCGTGATCAGCGGCCCGCCGTCGGCCCAGCCCACCGAGGCCAGGTACGGGTAGGTCTCGCGGTCCCAGTGCACGTCGACCCAGCCGTCGTCGAGGTCGAGCAGGTGCAGGCTGACCTCGGCGTTCGGCCCGCCCGCCCGGGGGTACGCGACCGTGGTCGGCGGGCTCGCCGGGTCGGCCGGGTCGTGCAGGTGCCAGCGCGGCAGCCGGGACTCGTCCACCCGGGCGGCCAGCACCGACCGGCCGTCCGGCGCCCACCAGTAGCCGCGGAACCGGTCGAACTCCTCGGCCGCGACGTGCTCGGCCAGCCCCCAGGTCACGCCGGAGTCCTCGCCGGCCAGCAGGGTGTCGGTGCCGTCGGACTCGACCACCCGCAGCTGGCCCCGGCGGACCCCCTCGGCGGCGTCGGTGACGTACGCCAGCCGCTCGCCGGTCGGGTCCGGCCGCGGGTCGATCACCGGTCCGACGGTCTCCACCTCGACCACGTCGCCGTGCACCAGGTCGGCCCGGAACAGCCGCCCGGCCAGCGCGAAGACCGCCACCCGGCCGGCGGCGTCGAGGGCGTACGAGCCGATGCCGGCGCTGCTGAGCCGCAGCCGTTCGCGCAGCGCCCGCTCGCCGGGGGCGAGCGCGCCCGGTTCGGTGTCGGCGCCGAGCAGCGCGGCCGGGTCGGCGATCAGCCGCTCCTCGCCGCTGGCGACCTCCAGCGACCAGAGTTGCTCGGCCGGGTCCTCGGGACCGCCCGAGCGGAGGAAGACCACCCGGGAGCCGTCGTCGGCCACGGAAACGGCGCGCGGCGCCCCGTGGCTGAACCGACGGGTACGGGCGGCCAGCTCGGGAAAGTCCACAGCTCCAGATCGTAGGGCGGCTCGCGACGTGATGTGGCCGACCTGGGCGGACGCGTCAGGGTCGGTGGAGGAGGACCGCCGGTTAGAGTGACGGACGTGACGACGCTGCCCGATCGACGCCTTCTGCTGGTTCACGCGCACCCCGACGACGAGTCCATCGGCACCGGGTCGACGATGGCCTGGTACGCCGCCAGCGGCGCCCACGTCACGCTGGTGACCTGCACTCTCGGCGAGGAGGGCGAGATCCACGTGCCGGAGTTGGTGCAGCTCGCCGCCGCCGAGGCCGACCAGCTCGGCGGCTACCGGATCGGCGAGCTGGCGGCCGCCTGTGCCGCGCTCGGCGTCACCGACCACCGCTTCCTCGGCGGCGCCGGCCGCTACCGCGACTCCGGCATGATGGGGCTCGCCACCAACGAGCACCCCCGGGCCTTCTGGCAGGCCGACCTCGACGAGGCCGCCGGGCACCTGGTGGAGATCATGCGCGAGGTCCGCCCGCAGGTCATGATCACGTACGACCCGAACGGCTTCTACGGCCACCCCGACCACATCCAGGCCCACCGGGTGGCGATGCGGGCGCACGAGCTGGCCGCCGCCGAGGGCTTCGCCCCGGCCAAGGTCTACTGGACGGCCATGCCGCGCAGCGTGCTGGAGGCCGGCCTGACCGCCTTCACCGAGGCGTCCGACAACCCGTTCGACGGTATCGACAGCGCAGACGAGCTGCCCTTCGGCACGCCCGATCCGCAGATCGCCGCGCGGATCGACGCCACCGACCAGCATGCCGCCAAGGAGGCGGCGATGCGGGCGCACGCCACCCAGATCCCGGCCACCTCGTGGCTGTACTCGATCGCCGGCAACTTCGGCGCCGAGTTCATGGGCGTGGAGTACTTCACCCTCGCGGTGGGCGAGAAGGGCCCCGGCAAGGGCCCGTACGGCTGGGAGGACGACCTCTTCGCCGGGCTGGCCGCGGACGGCACCGATCGCTCCCCGGTCGCGGTGGCCGGGCTCCGGTGACCCTGCCCGCCGCGCCGATGACGGTGGTCGAGGAGCAGGTCACGCCGCCGCCCCCGGGCCGGTCCGCGCGGCTGCTCGACGTCGCCCTGCGGGTCGCCGGCGGGCTGGTCTCGGTGGTCGGCGGGGTGCTGGTGGCGCTGCTCGGGCTGCTGCTGTCCACCGTCCGGGTGGGCGGTCACCTGATCGGGGTGTCGGTGCTGGTCACCATCGGCGCGGCGGTCGCGGTGAGCTGGTTCGCGTACGCCACGGTCGGCCGCAAGTGGGCGGTGGCGCTGCCGGCGTTGCCGTGGTTCGTGCTGATGGCCGTCGCGGCGGTCCGCACCACCGAGGGCGACCTGCTGGTCGCCGGCGACAACTGGGTGGGGCTGGGCATGATCACCGCCGGGGCGATGACCTTCGCGGTGATGGCGTTCCGGCAGATCCTCGGCCCGCCGCAACGACGTCACGACGGGTGATGACGCCGCACAGCCTGTGGTGGTAGACATTCCTGCCAGAAGGCTCGCCGGTGGGGTGGGCGGTACGGCGGGAGGCGTGCGATGGGGAATCGGTGGCGCGCGGTCGGCGTGCTCGCGGGGGCGCTGTTCGCGGTCAACGTGGCGGCTCGGGTGATCATCGAGCTCGGCTTCGACGGGAACGACACCGCCGCCGACCGGGTCTCGCTGGGCATGTTCGTGGTGATCGGGCTGATCCTCGCCGGGGTCGTCTTCGTGCAGGGTCGTACCCGTCCGGTGGGCGCCTGGGGCGCCGACGTCGGCGCGGCGGTGGTGGTGGCGCTGCTGCTGACCGTGCTGGTCGGGCCGCTGCTGGTCGGCAACAACCCGTTCGGCGGGGGCGCCGGGCTGTTCTTCGCCCAGATCTGGCTCTACCTGCTGGCCGCCGGGGCCGGCGTGGCGGTCGGCTACCTGGTGCTCACCGCGCTCGGCCTCGACCACCGCTCGCAGCAGCTCAAGCGGTACGCCGAGATCAAGTCGGCCAAGCCGCGCCGCGTCGTCCGTCGCTGAACCGGGTGATGTATCCCGGCCGGGCGGGTCCGGTCGCGGCCGACGTCTGATCGACTCCGTGTCGGCGGAACGGCGGTATCGCGGCCGCCCCGATGCCGCCACATCGGCGACACGGAGTCGATCATCCGCGAGCAGCCGGCGGGGTCGGTCAGGTGGGCGCGGTGGCCTGTCGGTCGTGCGGCTGTTTGTTCCTGGGCCAGCCACGGGCCGGGCGCCGCCGGTGGACCTTCCCTCTGCTCAGTCCGGGGCGACCCGGGTGAGGTAGGTGTGGTGGGTGGTGAAGCCGAGTCTCCGGTAGAGCGTCACCGCGGCGGTGTTGCGCTGCTCCACCTGGAGGAAAGCGTGCGTCGCCCCCTCCGCCACGCCCCAGTCGACCAGGGCCCGGACCACCCGGCCGGCCAGCCCGCGCCGCCGGGCCTCGGGCACCACCTCGATCAGGCTGAGCCCGAGCCAGCGCCCCCGCCCGGTGACGGTGCCCCGGCCGATCGCGACCAGCGTGCCGTCGGCGTACACGTGGGCGAAGCGGACCCGGGGCACGGCGGTGAGCACGTGCCGGGCGGCGTCCGGGAGGCCGCCCTTGCGGCCGGCGGCGAGCGCGAGCCAGTCGTCCGACGGCCTGGCGGCCAGCTCGATCGGCGGCGAGCCGGCCGGGGCCGGCGCGGCCGGCGGCACCGCGGCGAGGGCGACGGTCTGCACCAGCACCGGTGGCAGGCTGCCCCAGCCCCGGGCGTCCAGCTCCGCGCCGACCGGCGCGGCCAGCGGGAGCGGGGTGTTCACCATGGCCGGCTGCCCCTGGTCGGCGTACCAGCGTTCCACCGCGTCCAGCGCGGCCGGCAGCGGCCGGTCCGGGTCGCCCACCGGCAGCGCGGAGTTGGCCCGGCCGGACCAGCCGGCGGCGGACCGCAGCAGCCAGTCGCCCAGCCGGTCCCGGACGGCGGCGGGCCAGGCCTCGTCGGAGGCCAGCTCCAGCTCCATCACGGCGGAGGCGGTCGGCCGGCGGGTCGGCGGCACCCGCTTGGCCCGGTGCACCTCGGTCACCGGCACGCGCAGCCGGCCCTGCGTGGTGGCGAGAGTGAGATGGGTCTCGGTCAGCTCCACCAGCTCGCCGAGTGCGTCCGAGAAGAGGGGGCGGCCCTCGCGAATCCCCACAATGCGGCGCACCACGATCCGGTGGCCCACGTCCTGCTGTCGGAGCACGATCGACCTCCTCCCCGGCGAGATACTAGGCTCTTACCGTCGCGGGTGATCGCGGCGCGTCTTGCGGAGGAGAAGACCGGTGACCTACATCATCGCCGAGCCGTGCGTGGATGTGCTCGACAAGGCATGCATCGAGGAGTGCCCGGTCGACTGCATTTACGAGGGCAATCGGATGCTCTACATCCACCCCGACGAGTGCGTCGACTGTGGTGCCTGTGAGCCGGTCTGCCCGGTCGAAGCCATCTTCTACGAGGACGACGTCCCGGAGCAGTGGAAGGACTACACCGGGGCCAACTACGAGTTCTTCGAGGATCTCGGCTCGCCGGGTGGCGCGTCGAAGATCGGCAAGGTGGAGAAGGACGCGACGTTCGTCGCCGCCCAACCGCCGCGCGGAGAGGGCCACTGAACCGGCCCGCGCCGGTCTCGTCGCGGCTGCCCGAGTTCACCTGGGACACGCTGGACGCCGCGGCCACCGTGGCCGCGGCGCACCCGGACGGTCTGATCAACCTCTCGATGGGCACGCCGGTCGACCCGGTGCCCCCGGTGATCCGGCAGGCGCTGGCGGACGCGTCCGACGCCCCGGGGTACCCGCTGACCGCGGGCACCTCGGCGCTGCGGGACGCCATCGCCGGCTGGGTGGCCCGGGCCTGCGGGGCCGGGATCGACGGGCTCGGCGTGCTGCCGACGATCGGCTCCAAGGAACTGGTCGCCTGGCTGCCCACCCTGCTCGGGATCGGCCCCGGTGACGTGGTCGTGGTGCCGTCGATCGCCTACCCGACGTACGAGGACGGGGCCCGGCTCGCCGGCGCCACCACCGTCCGCGCCGACTCGCTGACCGCGGTCGGTCCGACCTCCCGGGTACGCCTGGTCTGGGTCAACTCGCCCGGCAACCCGACCGGTCGGGTGCTGCCCGCCGCCCACCTGCGCAAGGTGGTCGACTGGGCCCGCGAGCGGGGCGCCGTGGTGGCCAGCGACGAGTGCTACCTGCCGCTGGGCTGGACGGCCGACGCCGAGCCGGTCTCGGTGCTCTCGCCCGAGGTCTGCGGCGGGTCGTACGAGTCGGTGCTGGCGGTGCACTCGCTCTCCAAGCGCTCCAACCTGGCCGGCTACCGGGCCGGTTTCGTCGCCGGCGACCCGGCGCTGGTGGCCGAGCTGCTCAAGATCCGCAAGCACGCCGGCATGATCGTGCCCGCGCCGGTGCAGGCCGCCATGGTGGCCGCGCTCTCCGACCAGGCGCACGCCGACGAGCAGCGGGAGCGCTACCGGGCCCGGCGGGAGACGCTGCTCGCCGCGTTCACCGCGGCGGGCTTCACCGTGGAGCACTCCGAGGCCGGCCTCTACCTGTGGATGACCCGGGGCGAGGACTGCTGGGCCACGGTGGACTGGCTGGCCCGCCGGGGCATCCTGGTCGCCGCCGGCGTCTTCTACGGCCCCGGCGGGGGTCAGCACGTCCGGGCCGCGTTGACCGAGTCCGACGCGCACGTCGCGGCGGTCGCCGCCCGGCTCGCACAGGTCTGACCGCCGATGGGCGGGGCCGGCGGGGTGGTCCGGGCGGCGGTGGTCGGCACCGGTTTGATCGGCGGTTCGGTGCTGCTCCGGCTGCACGCCGCCGGGCTGGACGTGGCCGGCTGGGACCCGGACGAGGCGACCCGGCGGCAGGCCCGGCGGGTCGGCGTACCGGCACCGGAGCGTCTGGTCGACGCGGTGGCCGACCGGGACGTGGTCTTCCTCTGCGGGCCGCTGCCCACCCTGCCGCGGACCCTGGTCGAGGTGGCCGCGGCGACCGGCGAGGACTGCCTGCTCACCGACGTCGGGAGCACCAAGGCGGAGCTGGCCGCGTTCGCCGCCGCGCAGGGGCTGGCCCACCGCTTCGTTCCCGGCCACCCGATGGCGGGCACCGACCGGGCCGGTCTGACCGCTGCGCTGCCGGGGCTCTTCGACGACGCCGCCTGGGTGCTCTGCCCCGCGCCCGGCCCCGGCCTGGCCGCCTTCCGCCGGCTCACCGTGCTGGTGATGGAGGTGTTCGCCGCCCGGGTGGTGCCGATGGCGGCCGACCGGCACGACGCGGTCGTCGCGCTCGCCTCGCACGTGCCGCACCTGCTCGCCGGCGCCCTCGCCGGCGCGGCCGAGCGCTCCCCGCTGCGCGACGCCGTCCTCGGCCTCGCCGCCGGCAGCTTCCGCGACGGCACCCGGGTCGCCGGCACGCCACCGGAGCGGACGGCGAACATGCTGCTCGCCAACCGGGCGGAGGTGCTGGCCGCGCTGACCTCGGTCACCGCCTTCCTGGACGAACTAGCGGCCGCGCTGCGCGACGACGACCGGGCCGCGCTCACCGCCCGGCACGGCGAGGGTCGCGACGCCCGGGCCGCGCTGGCCGGCCGCGCGACGGTCGAGCTGCGGCGGGCCTTCCCGCTGGCCGGCAGCGGGGACGCGGAGCTGCGCTTCCTGCTCGAGCTGGGCGCGGCCGGCGGGTGCCTCGACGGGTGCCGGACGACCGGCGACCAGGTCGAGTACGTGGCCCGCCGGTTGGCCGTGGAACCGGGCGGCCCAGCGGGCCCGCCGCTAGGGTGAGGGCGTGACGGACGGACCGGTCGTGGCGGTGCGCGGTGAGGCGTACCGGGAGGTCGCGCCCGAGCTGGCCGGCTTCCAGGTGACCGCGACGGCCCGCGAGCGGGACCGGGAGGTCACCCTGACCCGGCTCGCCGAGCGGGCCGCCGCCGTGCGGGTGCTGCTCGACGAGCACGCCGCCGCGCTCGACCGCCGGGAGGCCGGCGACCTGCGGGTACGTCCCGAGACCAACCGCTCCGGCGAACGCGTGGTCGGCTACCACGGCAGCGTCACCACCAGCGTCACCGTCACCGACTTCGCCGTCCTCGCCGAACTGATGCTCCGCCTGGCCGACCAGGAGCAGGTCGAGGTGGCCGGCCCCTGGTGGTCGCTGCGGCCGGACAGCCCCGCCCACCGGGAGGCCCGGCACGCCGCCATCACCGACGCGCTGCACCGGGCCCGGGAGTACGCCGAGGCGTTGGGCGCCCGGGTCACCGCCCTGCTGGAGCTGGCCGACGCGGAGGAGGGGTTCGCCCCGATGGCCGGCGCGGCGTTCTCCCGCCGGATGGAGAAGGGTGCGCCGCCGGAGCTGGAACTCGACCCGCAGCCGCAGACCGTGCACGCCGTGGTGCGGGCCCGGTTCACCGTCAGCGACCCGGTCCTGCCCTGATGCCCGAGGCCATCCCGCTCCCGCTCGACGACCTGATCGCCCGTGCCCGTGCCCTGGCCGAGGCGGGGCCCCGACAGTTGCTCGGCATCGCCGGGGCGCCCGGGGCGGGCAAGTCCACGCTCGCCGAGCGGATCGTCGCGGCGGTCGGCCCGAGCGCCCGGCTGGTGCCGATGGACGGCTTCCACCTGGCTCAGGCCGAGTTGGCGCGGCTGGGCCGCGCCGCGCGCAAGGGCGCGGTGGACACCTTCGACGCCAACGGGTACATCTCGCTGCTGCGCCGACTGCGACGGCTGGAGCCGACCGCGGTCTACGCGCCGCTGTTCCGCCGGGACCTGGAGGAGCCGGTGGCCGGGGCGATCGAGGTGCTGCCCTCGGTCCGGCTGGTGGTGACCGAGGGCAACTATCTGCTGTTCACCGACCCGCCGTGGGACGAGGTGCGGCCGCTGCTGCACGAGGCGTGGTTCGTCGACCTGGACGCGGAGTCGCGGCTGCGTCGGCTCATCGCCCGGCACCAGGCGTACGGGCGGACGCCGGAGCAGGCGGCGGCCTGGGCGTACGGCAGCGACGAGACCAACGCCGCCCTGGTCCGTGCCACCGCGAACTACGCCGACCTGGTGGTCCGGCTAACCGACCCCCCGCCGGGGTGACGGGACGCCGCGCCGCAGCAGCCGGGCGACCATGGCTCGTTCCCGCTGGAACTCCACCGCCTCCGGATATCCGCTGTGGTTGCGGATGGGCGGGTCGGCGACCTCCCCGCCGCTGGGGTGCAGCGCCTCCGGGTCGACGACCGGCACCTCCCGCTCCCCGGCGGTGACCTGCCAGCCGAGCGGGTCGGTGGGGCGCCAGAAGTTGGTCCAAGCGACGCACCCGTCGGGCCAGGTGAGGGCGCCGGCGAGCACCCGGAGCCGGTCCGGCCCGAAGTACGCCGGGAAGACCCGGCCGTAGAGCCGGGTGAGCTGGCAGCCGTAGGAGAAGAACCAGATTCGCCTTCGCCAGCGTGCCGGCAGTTGGAGCAGCATCGAGGCGCAGATGACGGTCCCCTGGCTGTGCCCGGAGAGGATCACCCCGTCCATCCGGCGCGGGTCGTGCTCGGCCAGCGCGAGGATCCCGGCGACCCGGGTCTGGAGTTCGGGCACCGCCCGCTCCGCGTAGCTCGGCGGGGCCAGCGGGTGCGCGGCGCGGGGCCAGAAGGTGCCGACGTCCCAGACGACGCCGACCGAGCGGCGGACGGTGTCGTTGCGGTAGACCAGCAGCCCCACCCCGGCGACCACCACCGGCAGCCAGCCCAGCATCATGTCGCCGACGTCCGCGACGGTGTGGATCACCGCCTGCCAGCCGACGGCGGACCCCGGGACGGGACGGCTGCGGGACAGCGCCGCCGCGCAGCAGAGGGCGGCCAGCACCACCGCCACGGTGGCGTAGCAGCCGACCAGCCGGACGGCGTGTTCGCCGACCAGCCGGTGCAGGGCCCGGTAGCGGCTGACGTCGCGGCAGCGCCGCCGGTCGTGGGGGGAGTGGTCGGTACCGGGCCCGGTCAGTTCGGCGTACTCCTGACGGCGCAGCCGCCGGAAGAGCAGGCCGGCGCGGATGCCGGTGCCGACGAGGGCGGCCACCGCCACGGCGAAGGCCAGCCCGGCCCAGAACACCGCCAGCGGCGGCATCACCCGTTCGGGCCCGGCGTCGTCGTTGAGCCGTTCGGCGACCCAGTGCAGCAGCCCGGCGCCGTAGGCGATCGCCATCGTCCAGCCCGCGCCGGCGATCAGGGCCGGACCTCGACCACCCCAGGCCAGGTCGGTGTGCGGGCCGGGGGGCTGCTGGTCGGCGTCACCGCGGGTCCGGGGCAGCAGCAGGCCGGTCGCGGCGACCGCGATCGCCGGTACGGCGAGCATCCAGATGCTCAGTCCCCGCGGAGCGGCAGGCACCCCGGGCAGCGCGCCCTCGATCCAGCCCACCCCGAGCGGCAGCAGCGCGGCGCCGAGCACCGGGGCGAGCAGCGCGCGCCGTCCCGACCGGCTGACCGCGCCGATGGCGATCAGCAGCAGCACCTGGTACGTGGCCAGCCAGGCGACGGCCGTGTCGTACCCGGGCAGCGACCGATCAACCAGGCAGCCCGGCGTGTCGGGGGCCGCGGTGCAGCCGACCGGCGGCCGGAGCTGCGCCAGCGGCCGGCCGGCGGGCCCGTCGGGCAGGACCAGGAGCACGAAGGTTCCGGCCAGTCCCAGGCCGAGGAGCGCCCCAACGGCGGTGCTCCACCGGCCCAGCGGGGTGTCCCCGCGGCGTCGGGTCAGGTAGGGCCGGCCGATCGCGACGACCGCCGTCCCGACCACCGCGGCGAGGGCGGCGACGGTGGGCCAGGCGACCACCGCCCGGGCGCCCCGGGGCGGGTCCATCACGAGCACCGCCGCGATCGGCACCGACGCGGCGACCGCCGCCCCGGTGCACAGGTGCAGCACGGCGGCCCGACGCAGCTGCCCCTCGCCGCACCAGAAGGTCGGGTCCTGCAACGGGTTCGCCGGCGGCGGCGGGTCGGCGGGCGGGGCGACCTCCGGTCCGGCGTCGGTCGGGCGGCGGGCGGGACGCGGCTCGGCGGGCATCTCGGCCTCGTACTGGTAGGTGCGCCAGGCGACCATGCCGAGCACGACCAGCACGGCCAGCGGCAGCAGCAGGCCGACGGTGAGCGCGTGGGCGTCGGCCCGCCACCAGCCGCGGCCGAGGAACTCCCACGGGCCGGGCACCCGCCCCAGGCAGTCCTGGTCGACGCACTGCCAGGCGATCAGGTCCACCCCGACGCCGGTCAGCGTGATCGCCAGGGTGGCGGTGAGGCTCAGGCAGAAGAGGCGGATCAGCCAGGCGGCGATGCCGGAGCGGCCGGCCCAGCGTTCGGTGTCCGGGTCCGGCGGGATGTCGGGGCGGGCGTGCAGGGCCACGTTGGCCAGGGTGAACGGGAGCAGCACCGTCCACAGGGCCCGCTCGACGTCGCGCGCGGTCCGCGCGCCGGAGGTGAGCTGCCCCCAGCTGTACGCCTCGACGGTGATCGGGTCGTCCGGGCCGGCGGAGGTGGACCGGTAGAAGCCGGTGACCTTACCGCCGGCCACCAGGGCGGGTTGCGGGCCGGCCCCGGCGGGTTCGGGGCGCAGCCCGAGGAGCTGGTCGGGCGGGGTGTTGGACACCCCGTGCACCCGTAGTTCGAGCACCCGATCGCCCATCCGTGCCCCCTGGTGTCGCGCTCACTACCCAGAGTGCACCCTGGTGCCCGGTTCCGGCCACCCGTATATCCGTTGTTTCAGCAGGTCAACCGGGTTGTTCGAGGGTGCGTACCGGGCGGGCGGGATTGCCGACGGCGACCACGTTCGGTGGCAGATCCTTGGTCACGACGGCGCCGGCGCCGACCACGGTGTTCGCGCCGACGGTCACCCCGGCGAGCACGACGGCCCCGCCGCCGAGCCAGGCGTTGTCGCCGATGGTGATCGGCTTCGCCGCCTCCCACTTCTCCCGGCGCGGACCCGGCTCGATCGGGTGGGTGGGGGTGAGCAGCTGCACGTTGGGTCCGATCTGGACGTCGGCGCCGATGGTGATCCGGGCGACGTCGAGGAAGAGTGCGTTGAAGTTCACGAAGCAGCGCGGACCGATGTGGATCTGCCAGCCGTAGTCGCAGTAGAAGGGCGGACGGATCGAGGTGTCCTCGCCGAGCGAGCCGAGCAGCTCGCGCAGCGCGGCCAGGCGCCCCTGCGGGTCGGTGGCGGCGGTGGTGTTGACGCGCTCCATCAGCTGGGCGGCGCGGTCGAGGTCGGCGATGATCTCGGGCTCGTTGGCGATGTAGGGCTCGCCGGCCAGCATTCGTTCCCGCATGGACGTCACCGGGCGATCATCGCTGGCCGGGCCCCCGCCAGGGGCGGGGACCGTCATATTCCGGACTTTCCTTGTGCATACCCGGTATGTAATTCTGGTCGCTGTCAATGTGACTCCCGTCTATGAAGACGCTTCACGAGGAGGATCCGTTGCACCGAACCAGAAGGAAGTCCGTCGCGCTCGGGCTGGTGCTCGGCCTGGCGCTCGGCGCCCCGGCCACCGCCTCGGCCGCCGTACCGACCGCACCGGCGGGCCCCGCCGGCGCGTCCCGGCCGGCCGGGACACCGTCCACGCCGACCGGCGGGTCGACCACCGTCACCCTGGTCACCGGGGACCGGGTCACCGTCACCGGCTCCGGCGACGCCGCCGTCCGGCCCGCCGCCGGCCGGGGTGACCTGCGATTCCTGGTACGCCGGGAGCGCGGGCACCTCACCGTGGTGCCCCAGGACGCGCTGGCGCTGATCCGCGCCGGCCGGGTCGACCGTCGACTCTTCGACGTCACCGAACTGATCTCCGCCGGCTACGACGACGCCCGCCGCGACGACCTGCCGCTGCTGGTGTCGTACGCCTCGGGGGAGGCCCGACGCGGCGTGGCCGCGCTGCCCGGTGCCCGGGTGACCCGGGACCTGCCGGCGATCCGCGGCGCCGCCCTCACCGCCGGCAAGTCCACCGCCGGTCAGGTGTGGGCGGCGGTCACCACCGGCTCCACCGGCACCCGGCTCGGCGCGGCGGGGGGCGTCGAGCGGATCTGGCTCGACGGCCGCCGCCGGGTCACCCTGGACCACAGCGTCCCGCAGATCGGGGCGCCCACCGCGTGGTCGGCCGGCTTCACCGGCAAGGGCGTCAGCGTCGCGGTGCTGGACACCGGCGTCGACACGACCCACCCCGACCTGGCCGGCAAGGTGGCCGAGTCGCGCAACTTCACCGAGGTCACCGACGACCGGGACACGGTCGGCCACGGCACCCACGTCGCCTCCACCATCGCGGGCAGCGGTGCCGCCTCCGGCGGCCGGTACAAGGGCGTCGCCCCGGACGCCACGCTGCTCAACGGCAAGGTCTGCGAGGACATCGGGTGCACCGACTCGGCCATCCTGGCCGGGATGCAGTGGGCCGCCGTCGACAAGCGGGCCACCGTGGTCAACATGAGCCTCAGCGGCTGGGACTTCCCCGAGGTCGACCCGCTGGAGGAGGCGGTGCAGACGCTGACCGCGCAGACCGGCACCCTCTTCGTCACCGCCGCCGGCAACGCCGGGTCGGACGCCTCCGTCGGCTCCCCGGCCAGCGCCGACGCGGCGCTCGCCGTCGGCGCGGTGGACCGCGACGACCAGCTCGCCGAGTTCTCCAGCCGGGGCCCCCGGGTCGGCGACGACGCGGTGAAGCCCGACATCACCGCGCCCGGCGTCGACATCGTCGCCGCCCGGTCCGCCACCGGCAGCATCGGCGGCCCGGTGGGGGAGAAGTACGTCGCGCTCTCCGGCACCTCGATGGCCACCCCGCACGTGGCCGGCTCGGTGGCGCTGCTGGCTCAGCAGCACCCGGACTGGAAGGCCGGCCAGTTCAAGGCGACCCTGATGGCCGCCGCGAAGCCGCACCCGGCGCAGACCGCGTACGAGCAGGGGGCCGGCCGGGTCGACCTGACCCGCGCGATCGGCCAGCAGGTGACCAGTGACCCGGTGAGCGTCTCCTTCGGTCGCGCGCTCTGGCCGCACGGCGACGACGCGCCGATCACCCGCACGGTGGCCTGGCGCAACGCCGGCCCGACCGCCGTCACGCTCGACCTGAGCACCGAGATCACCGGTCCGGGCGGCCAGCCGGCGCCGGCCGGGATGTTCCGCCTCGGTGCGACCCGGCTGACCGTGCCCGCGGGCGGTCGGGCGGAGACCACCGTCACCGCCGACACCCGGCTGGGTGCCGCCGACGGCTACTGGACCGGCCGGGTCGTCGCCCGCTCCGGCGCCACCGTCGCGTTGACCCCGGTGGCGGTCAACCGGGAGGTGGAGAGCTACACCCTGACGCTGACCCACCTGGACCGGTCCGGCGCGAAGACGGCGGACTACTACACCAGCCTGGCCAGCCTGGACCGCTTCGACATCCGGGACGCCTACGACCCCGACGGGGTGGCCCAGGTGCGGCTGCCCAAGGGGCGCTACGGCCTGAGCACGCTCATCTTCGAGCCCGCCCCCGAGGGCGAAGCCGGCGGGCTCACCATGCTGGCCCAGCCCGAGCTGACCGTCGACCGGGACCTCTCGGTCACCGTGGACGCTCGGCGGGGCAAGCCGGTCCTGACCACGGTCCCGAAGCGGGACGCGACGCCGCTGCTGATCGACGTCAGCGCGGTCTTCTTCGCCGACGAGGGCAGCATCTACAGCTTCGGACTCTGGGCCGACAGCTTCGCCGGCCTGACCACCGCCCAGCTCGGCAGCCCGGTCTCCGCGGACCGGTTCGTCTCGACGATCAGCAGCCAGTGGGCCGACCGGGAGGCCGCCAGCAGCCCCTACCTGTACGCGCTGAGCGAGGCGCTCCCGGGCCGGATGCCGACCGGCTTCGTCCGGCACTACCGGGCCGGTGATCTGGCCACCGTGGTGCACCGGTTCCGGGGCGGGTACCCGGGGATGGTCGCCGAGCGGATCGTCATCCCGGAGCTGGAGTACAACACCGGGGCCTCGGCGGTCATCCTGCCGACCGAGGTGCCCGGTGAGCGGGTGGAGCACTACAACACCAGGGGCGTGCGCTGGGAGTCCGAGATCGACTTCGGGGTGGTCGACGAGGAGGGCTGGCTGGACCCGAAGGCGGCGCTGTTCTCCGTGCCGACCGCGTACCGGGCGGGGCGGACGGTCCACGAGACCTGGAACCAGGCCCCGTACGGGCCGTCGTTCCCGGCCCCGCGCTGGCCGGAGGAGAGCGTCAGCCGTACCGGTGACCTCATTTTCGTCGGCCTGCCGGTGCACAGTGATGCCGCCGGGCACCCCGGCGGGTCGGTCACCGACACCGCCCGGACCGCCCTGTGGCGCAACGGGAAGCTGGTCGGCGAGAGCGAGTACGCCGGCTACGGCGAGTTCACCGTGCCGCCGGCGGCGGCCGACTACAAGTTGACGGTGTCGGCCACCCGGAGCTTCACCGACCTGAGCACCGAGGTGGAGTCGACGTGGACCTTCCGGTCCGGTCACGTCGCCGGTGACACCCCGGCCCGGCTGCCGCTGATGGCGGTGCGCTTCGCCCCGCCGCTGCGGGTCGACAACAGCGCGCCGGCCGGCCGCCTCTTCGCCGTGCCGGTGCAGGTGCAGCGGCAGCCCGGGGCGCCGGCCGCCGGGGTGGAGAAGCTGACCGTCGACGCCTCGTACGACGGCGGGAAGACCTGGCGCAAGGCCGCCGTGCTGCGGGTGCCCGGGAAGGGCTGGGTCGCGCTGCTGCGGCACCCGGCCGGCCCCGGTCACGTGTCCCTGCGGGCCACCGCCCGGGACACCGCCGGCAACACGGTGACCGAGCGGATCGTCCAGGCGTACCGGCTGCGGTGAGCAACGCCGGGCCCGCGGTCTCCCCGCCGTGGGCCCGGACGCCGGCCGGGGTCGGGGCGGTCGCCCCGGCCCCGACCGGTCCGTCAGTCGTTGGCGTGCAGGGCGGCGTTCAGCTCGATGCCCTTGCCGGTGCGCTGCTTCGCCTCCAGCGCGCCGGTGACCGAGTTGCGCCAGAAGAGCAGCCCGTCCACGCCGGAGAGCTCGCGGGCCTTGACCACCCGGCCATCCGGCAGGGTGATCTTCGACGCGGCGGTGATGTAGCAGCCCGCCTCGACCACGCAGTCGTCACCGAGCGAGATGCCGACGCCGGCGTTCGCGCCGATCAGGCTCCGCTCGCCGATGCTGACCTTCTCGGTGCCGCCGCCGGAGAGAGTGCCCATGATCGACGCCCCGCCGCCGATGTCGGAGCCGTCACCGACCAGCACGCCCTGCACGATCCGCCCCTCGACCATCGAGGTGCCCAGCGTGCCGGCGTTGAAGTTGACGAAGCCCTCGTGCATCACGGTGGTGCCGGCGGCCAGGTGCGCGCCGAGCCGGACCCGGTCCGCGTCGGCGATCCGCACGCCGGAGGGGACCACGTAGTCGGTCATCCGGGGGAACTTGTCCACTCCGTACACCGCGAGGTACCGGCCGGCGGCCCGCTCGATCACCCGCAGCTCGTCGACCCGCTCCGGCGGGCACGGCCCGGCCGACGTCCAGGCCACGTTGGCCAGCTTGCCGAAGATGCCGTCCAGGTTGACCTCGTTGGGCCGCACCAGGCGGTGGGAGAGCAGGTGCAACCGGAGGTACGCGTCGGCGGCGTCCTTGATCGGGTCGTCCAGCGAGCCGATCACGGTGGTGACCTCGACGGTACGCAGACCCGGCAGCGCCCGCCCGCCGATCGCGCCCGGCGGCAGGTCGAGCACGTCGGCCTGGTCCTCGCCGGGGACCAGCGGCAGCTCGCCGAGTCCGAGCTTGCCGGTCGGGTACCAGGTGTCGAGCACCTGGTCGTCAGCGGTGACGGTGGCCAGGCCGATGCCCCAGGCGGGTACTGCGGACGTCACTGTTACACCTCTCGTTCGCGGCTGCGGGGCAGGCGGGCTCACTGCCCGCGCGCACCGAATTTGACGGTACCGTGCCCAGCATGGAGAACCCGCTGACCCCCGAGGTCTTGGCTGATCCGGTGGCCCTGACCCGCGCCTTGGTCGACATAGAGTCCGTCTCCCTCAATGAGAAGGCCATCGCCGACTGCGTCGAGCAGGTGCTGCTGGGCGTGCCGCACCTGGCCACGTTCCGGCACGGCAACACGGTGATGGCCCGTACCGACCTGGGCCGGGCGTCCCGGGTGGTGCTCGCCGGCCACCTGGACACGGTGCCGCTGAACGACAACTTCCCGTCGACGATGCGCGGCGACCTGATGTACGGCTGCGGCACCTCGGACATGAAGTCCGGGGTGGCGTTCGCGCTGCACCTGGCGATGACCCTGCCCGATCCGCGCTACGACGTGACGTACTTCTTCTACGAGGCCGAGGAGATCGAGTCGAGGTACAACGGGCTCACCCTGGTCTCGCAGGCGCACCCGGAGTGGCTGGAGGCCGACTTCGCGGTGCTGCTGGAGCCGACGTACGGGATCGTCGAGGCCGGCTGCCAGGGCACCATGCGGGCGGTCGTCACCACGCACGGCGAGCGCGCCCACGCCGCCCGGTCCTGGCACGGGGTGAACGCCATCCACGGCGCGGGCGAGGTGCTGCGCCGGCTGGGGGTGTACGAGGCCCGACGGGTCACCATCGACGGCTGCGACTACCGTGAGGGACTGAACGCGGTGCGGATCGCCGGCGGGGTGGCCGGCAACGTCGTCCCGGACCGCTGCGAGATCGAGATCAACTACCGGTACGCCCCGGACCGTGACCCGGCGGCCGCCGAGGCGCACCTGCGCGAGGTCTTCGCCGGCTTCGACCTGACGGTGACCGACGCGGCGGCGGGCGCGGCCCCCGGCCTGGAGTCGCCCGCCGCGCAGGAGTTCCTCGCCGCCGTCGGCGCCGCGCCGATCGGCAAGCTGGGCTGGACGGACGTGGCCCGGTTCGCGGCGATGGGCATCCCGGCGCTGAACTTCGGCCCCGGCGACCCCAACCTGGCCCACCACAAGGACGAGCACGTCGAGATCACCAAGATCCGCGACGGCGCCGCGACCCTGCACCGCTGGCTCGCCTCCGCCTGACCCCCCGCCGCGCGGCCCGGCCTCGCCCGCGCCCCGGCTGGACTCGCCTCGGCTCGGTGATCAAGAGGTTTGCGTCAGGAGAGGCCCTTCAGGGTGACGCAAACCTCTTGATCACCGCCGAGTGCCGGCGGGCCGGCGGGGTGCGGTGGGTGGTCAGGCGGTGGTCAGGGCAGGGGAGTCGGTGGTCTCGGGGTCGGCGGTCGGTGCCGCCGGGGACTCCAGCTGACGGGCACGGCGGCGCTCGGCCACCACGTCACGGATGCGCCGCTGCATCTGCCGGCGGATCCGGATCCGCTCGTTGTTGTTGATCACGCTTGCTCCTCCCCCGAAGGCGCGTGGCCGGGGCATACCCGGTATGTGAATAGTAAGACGTACGAGCGACAGAATTAGTTGCCCAAGATCGCGAACTATTTCTCCGGCTCGCCGGGCACCACACCCGGCCGGTGCCGCTCCACTACGGTTGCTCCCATGAGTCAGAGCAACGGGCGGCAGCCGGGCCGCGATCCGGAGCGGCACCGGGGCGCGGTCACGCTGCGCCGCGGCGCGATCCCGACCAGCACCGCCGACCAGCGGCTGCTCGACTCCCGGGGCCGGGGCGACTGGAAGACCAAGGACGCCTGGCGCGCGCTGCGGATCCTCTCCGAGTTCGTGGAGGGCTTCGACACCCTGGCCGACCTGCCGCCCGCCGTCAGCGTCTTCGGCTCGGCCCGTAGCAACCCGGACAGCCCCGAGTGCCGGCTGGCCGAGGAGCTGGGCGCCGCCCTGGCCCGGGCCGGCTACGCCGTGATCACCGGCGGCGGGCCGGGTGTGATGGAGGCGGCCAACCGGGGGGCCAGCGACGCCGGCGGGCTCTCCGTCGGGCTCGGCATCGAACTCCCCTTCGAGCAGGGGCTCAACGACTGGGTCGACCTGGCCATCGACTTCCGGTACTTCTTCGCCCGCAAGACCATGTTCGTCAAGTACGCCCAGGCGTTCGTGGTGCTGCCCGGCGGCTTCGGCACCATGGACGAGCTCTTCGAGGCGCTCACCCTGGTGCAGACCGGCAAGGTCACCCGGTTCCCGGTGGTGCTGATGGGTACCGCGTACTGGCGGGGGCTGCTCGACTGGCTGCGGGACACCATGGCCGCCGAGGGCAAGATCGGGCCGGTCGACCTGGACCTGATCTGCCTCACCGACGACGTGGACGCCGCCGTCCGGCACATCGTCGAGGCCGAGGCCGCCCTCTCCGCCGAGCAGGAGGCCGTACGCGAGGAGGCCGTCGCCCGGGCCGCCGCCGACCAGCAGGCCGCCGCGGACAGCGCGGGCAACCGCGCACCGGGCGGCGGGCCGGCCGGCCCGACCGGGTCGGGTGCGGGCCGGAGGGACTGAGCCGTGGCGGCGATCTGCGTCTTCTGCGCCTCCTCCCGTACCCTCGAGCGGCGCTGGCTGGAGTTGGCGGCCGAGACGGGTGCGGAACTCGCCCGGCGCGGACACACGGTGGTCAGCGGCGGTGGCTGCGTCGGGATGATGGGCGCCCTGGCCGACGGCGCGCGGGCGGCCGGCGGGCGCACCCTCGGGGTGATCCCGCAGGCGCTGGTCGACCTGGAGGTCGCCGACCTGGCCTCCGACGAGCTGCTGGTCACCGACGGCATGGCCAGCCGCAAGACGCTGATGGTCGACAAGTCGGACGCCTTCCTCACCCTGCCGGGCGGGCTGGGCACCCTGGACGAGCTCTTCGAGGTCTGGACCACCGCCACGCTGGCCCTGCACGCCAAGCCGATGGTGCTGGTCGACACCGACGGCTTCTACCGCCCGCTGCTGGACTGGCTCGCCACCCTCGCCGAGCAGACCTTCCTCAAGCCCGCCGGCCTCGACCTCCTCCTGATCGCCGACACCGTCCCCGCCGCCCTCGACCTCCTCGAATCCCGCCTCACCTGAACCCAGCCCCCGCCCGTTGATCATGAAGTTGTCACCGTCCATATCGGCGTGTCGTGGCAACAACTTCATGATCGACAAAAGTCCGGCGGGGTGGGGGCGGGGTGGGTGTCGGAGGGGCGTGGTGGGATGTGGGGGTGCAGGGGTACCGGCTGGTGCGCCGGCCTGCCGGACCGGGCCCGGGGGCGGAGCGGTCCGCCGCGACGGTTCGGGGGGACCGTCCAGCCGGCGGGGCGATCCAGGGACACGGCCGGGCGGGCGCGGGCGTCGAGGGGGGGCCGCGGTCCGAGGGGTCGGCGGTCGATGGCGCGCATCCCGGTGTCCGGCTGACCGACCCGCTCCAGGCGGAGATCGTCGGCCACACCGACGGGCCGATGCTGGTCGTCGGCGGCCCGGGCACCGGTAAGACCAGCACCCTGGTCGAGGCGGTCGCCGCCCGGGTGGCCGAGGGGGTCGACCCCGAGCGGATCCTGGTGCTCACCTTCGCCCGGCGGCAGGCCACCGACCTGCGCCACCGGATCGAGGCGCGGATCGCCGGGGCCGGTCACCGGGTGGTCCGCGAGCCGCTGGTGCGCACCTTCCCCGCGTACGCCTTCGGGCTGCTCCGCCGCGCCGCCGCCGAGCGGGGCGAGCCGTCGCCCCGGCTGCTCACCGGCCCCGAGCAGGATCTGATCATCCGTGAGCTGCTCGACGTGGTGGGCGAGGAGCCCGGCGACGACCCGGTCGGCTGGCCGGAGGACCTGCGCCCCGCGCTGCGTACCCGGGCCTTCGCCGGCCAGCTGCGCGACCTGCTGATGCGGGCCGCCGAGCGCGGTGTCGGGCCGGTCGAGCTGGCCCGGCTCGGCGAGAAGCTCGGCCGCGCCGACTGGCCGGCCGCCGCCCGCTTCCTCCGCGAGTACGTCGCCGTGCTCGCCCTGCGCGACGTCGCCAACCGCGGCTCGATCGCGTACGACCCGGCGGAGCTGGTCCGCGCCGCCACCGGGATGCTGCTCGACGACCCCGAGCTGCTGGCGGCCGAGCGGCGCCGGCTGGCCCACGTCTACGTCGACGAGCTGGCCGACACCGACCCCGCCCAGCAGGAACTGCTCGCCGTCATCGCCGGCGGCGGCAAGCCCCTGGTCGCCTTCGCCGACCCGGACTCCTCCACGTACGCCTTCCGCGGCGCCGACCCGGCCGTGGTGCACACTTTCCCGCACCGGTTCCGGACGGCCTCCGGCGCGCCGGCCGCGCAGGTCGTGCTGACCACGTCGTACCGGGCCGGGGCGGGGCTGCTCGCCGCCACCGGGCGGCTGGCCCGGCGGCTGCGCGGCCCGGCCGCGCACCGGGCCCTGCACCCGCTGCCCGACGCGCCGCCCGGCACGGTGCAGGTGCGTACGTTCCGCTCCGGCACCAGCGAGTCGGCCTGGCTCGCGCACGCGCTGCGGTCGGCGCACCTGCTCGACGGGGTGCCCTGGTCGCGGATGGCGGTGCTGGTCCGCTCGACCAACCTGCACCTGCCCTCGCTGCGCCGCGCCCTGCACACCGCCGGGGTGCCGACCGTGGTGCACGGCGAGGACCTGCCGCTGCACCTGCAACCCGCGGTGGCGCCGCTGCTGCTCCTGCTGCGCTGCGCGCTGGAGCCGGACCGGCTGGACGAGGAGACCGCCGTCGCCCTGCTCCACTCGCCGCTGGGCGGCGCCGACCCGCTCGCCGAGCGACGGCTGCGCCAGGGGCTGCGGGCGCTCGCGCTGGCCGCCGGCGACCGCCGCCCCTCCGGCGAGCTGATCGTCGAGGCGCTGCGCGACCCGGCCGAGCTGGCCGCGATCGACCGGCGCTGGGTCGAGCCGGCCCGGACGGTGGCCGAGCTGCTCGCCACCGCGCGGACGGCGGCGGCCACCCCCGGTGCCACCGCCGAGGACGTGCTCTGGGCGGTGTGGCGGGCCAGCGGCCTCGCCGAGCGCTGGGCCGGGGCGATCAACCGGGGGCGGGCCGCCACCGGCGAGCACGAGACCGCCCAGCGCTGGCGGGCCGAGGCCGCCGACCGCGACCTCGACGCGGTGATGGTGCTCTTCGACGCCGCCGCCCGCTTCACCGACCGGCTGCCCGGCGCGCGTACCGAGGTCTTCCTCGACCACGTCCTCGGCCAGGACCTGCCGGCCGACACCCTGGCCGCCAGCGCGGACCGGGGCGAGGCCGTCCGGCTGCTCACCGCCCACGCGGCCAAGGGACTGGAGTGGGACCTGGTCGCCGTCGCCGGGGTCCAGGAGGGGATCTGGCCCGACCTGCGGCTGCGCGGCAGCCTGCTCGGCTCCGAGCGACTGGTCGACGTGCTCGCCGGCCGGGCCGACGGCGCCGGCGCCCGGGCCAGCCTGGTCGGCCAGACCTCGGCCCTGCTCGACGAGGAGCGTCGGCTCTTCCACGTCGCGGTGACCCGGGCCCGGCGTCGGCTGCTGGTCACCGCGGTCGCCTCGGCGGCGGTCGGCGGCGACGACCACGAGGAGCAGCCGAGCCGTTTCCTGCACGAGCTGGGCACCACCGAACCACCCGCGACCGGGGCCGGCGGCCCCGCGCCGACCGACCCGGTGCCCGGCCCGAAGCCGACCGGCCCGGTGCCCGATCCGAAGGCGACCACCTCGAGGCCCACCGGCTCGGAGCCGATCAGCTCGGAGTCGACCGGCCGGACGCCGGATCGACCGGGCGACGGTGCCGCAGCGACCGCCCTGGCCCCGGACCAGCCTGGTGACCGTGCAGCGGTGACCGGCCGCGTCGCCCCTGACCGGCCGGGCGACGGCGCGGCCCTGACCGCCCCGGCGGCAGCGGCCCGGCCCGGCGCCACCGTGTCGTCGGCCGTGGACGACGACGAGCCCCATCAACCCGGGGAACTGCCGGTCGGGCGTCCGCCCCGGGCGCTCACCCTGTCCGCGCTGGTGGCGGAGCTGCGTACCGCGGTCACCGACCCGGCGGCGCCGCCCGCCCGGCGGCGCGCGGCGGCGGCCGAGCTGGCCCGCCTGGCCGCCGCCGGCATCCCCGGCGCCCACCCGGACGACTGGTGGGGCCTGCGCGGCCTCTCCGACGACCGGCCGCTGGTCGACGAGGGCGAGCCGGTCCGGGTCACCCCGTCGGCGATGGAGAGCGCGCTGCGGTGCAGCCTGCGCTGGCTGCTGGAACGGCACGGTGGCAGCGGCCCGGCCAGCGCCGCGCAGGGCGTCGGCAACCTGGTGCACGCCGCCGCGATGCTCGCCGAGGACGCCAGCGCCGACCGCACCGCCCTGCTGGAGTACGTCGCCGCCCGGTTCGACGCGATCGAGCTGGCCGCCCGCTGGATGGTCGGTCCGGAACGCTCCCGCGCCGAGGCCATGGTGGACAAGCTGCTGCGCTGGCTCGCCGGCAACCCGCGCCGGCTGCTCGCCATCGAGCACGAGTTCGCCGTCCGCCTCGACGACCCGACCCGCCCGGTCGAGCTGACCGGCCGGGTCGACCGGCTGGAGGTCGACGCCGACGGCCGGCTCGTGGTGATCGACCTGAAGACCGGCAAGTCGACGGCGGTCACCGAGCGGGAGGTGGCCGAGCACCCGCAGCTCGGGGCGTACCAGGCGGCGGTGGAGGCGGGGGCGTTCGCCGAGTTCGGCGAGGAGTCCGGCGGTGCGGCGCTGGTGCAGCTCGGCACGGGGGCGAAGGACGCCAAGGAGCAGGCTCAGGCCGCCGCCGGGGAGGGGCCGGAGGCCGGCTGGGCCACCGCCCTGGTCCGGCGCACCGCCGATACGATGGCCGCCGCCACCTTCGCCGCGGTCGCAAACTCGAAGTGCCGGGTCTGCCCGGTGCGCACCAGCTGCCCGGTCTCGGGGCAGGGGCGCCAGGTCGTCGAGCCCCCGGCGACCCGCACCCCGGAGGAGCCGTGACCGCACGCAGTGGGCGAGCCCGGCAGGTGCCAGCGAAAGCGGAACCGGGAGCGCGAGGAGTGAGCTTGCGAGCCAGGCAGGCGCGAGCGAAGGCGGAACGGTGACCCAGCCGACCCTGTTCAGCACCGCCGCCCCGGCGCCCCGGGCCGCCGACGCCGGGCCCCGCTACACCCCGGTCGAGCTGGCGAAGCTGCTCCGGCTGCCGGCCCCGACCCGGGAGCAGGCGGCGATCATCGCCGCGCCGGTGGAACCGCTGCTGGTGGTGGCGGGCGCCGGATCGGGCAAGACCGAGACGATGGCCGCCCGGGTGGTCTGGCTGGTCGCCAACTCGTACGTCCGGCCGGAGCAGATCCTCGGCCTCACCTTCACCCGCAAGGCGGCCGGTGAGCTGGCGCACCGGGTGCGTACCCGGCTCGACCAGCTGGTCCGGCGGCTGGGCCGGCGCGGGCGCGACCCGCTGGACGACCCGCTCGCCGGCGAACCGACCGTCTCCACCTACCACTCGTACGCCGGCCGGATCGTCACCGAGCACGGGCTGCGCGCCGGGTACGAGCCGACCACCCGGCTGCTCACCGAGGCGTCCCGCTGGCAGCTGGTCGACCTGCTGGTGCGCAACTACGACGGCGACATGTCCGAGGTCGACCGGATGCCCAGCACCATCACCGACGCGGTGCTGGCGCTGGCCGGGGAGCTGGACGAGCACCTGGTCGACCCGGACGAGCTGGCTGCCTGGACCGGCCGGTTCTTCGCCGACGTGCAGTCCCGCCCCGGCCGGGTCTACGCCGACGTGCGCAAGGCGTTGCAGCTCCAGCAGACCCGACTGAAGCTGCTCCCGCTGGTGCGGGCGTACGCGCGGCGCAAGGACGACTTCGAGGCGATGGACTTCGCCGACCAGCTCGCCCGGGCCGCGCGGGTGGCCCGCGACCATCCGGCGGTGGGCGCGGTCGAGCGGGACCGCTTCCGGGTGGTGCTGCTCGACGAGTACCAGGACACCAGCCATGCCCAGGTGGTGCTGCTCAACGCCCTGTTCGGCGGCGGCCACCCGGTCACCGCGGTCGGCGACCCGTGCCAGTCCATCTACGGCTGGCGCGGGGCCAGCGCCGGCACCCTGGAGCGGTTCCCGACGGAGTTCGCCCTCGCCGACGGCACCCCGGCCGAGGTGCTGAGCCTCACCACGAGCTGGCGCAACCGGCCGGAGATCCTCGGCGTGGCCAACGCGCTCTCCCTGCCGCTGCGCGCCGCCGGCGCCCGGGTGCCCGAGCTGCGCGCGGCGCTGAGCGTCCGGGACCCGATCCCGCACCGCAGCCCGGGCGGCCACGCCGCCGGCACCGTCCACTGCGCGCTGCTCGAGACGTACGCCGACGAGGCGGACTGGATCGCCGACAGCGTGCTCGGCGCCTGGCGGGGCGCCGCCCGACTGCCGGGGGCGCTGCCCGAGCACATCCCGGTGCCGCAGCGCCCCACCACCGCCGTGCTGGTCCGGCTGCGCAGCCAGATCCCGGCGATCGAGGCGGCGCTGCGGGCCCGCGGCCTGCCGGTCGAGGTGGTCGGCCTGGGCGGCCTGCTGGACACTCCCGAGGTCCGCGACGTGGTCTGCACCCTGCGGGTGCTCGCCGACCCGACCGACGGGGCCGCGCTGCTGCGGCTGCTCACCGGCGCGCGCTGGCGGATCGGGCCGCGTGACCTGGTGGCGCTGCACCGGCGCGCCCGGGCGATCGCGCGGGCGCGGCACCGGCTCACCGGCGACGACGGGCCGGAGATCGCGGTGGACGTGCTGGACGAGGCGACGCTGGTCGAGGCGCTGGCCGACCTCGGGCCGGCGCAGGCGTACTCGGCCGAGGGCTACGCGCGGCTGCGCGCGTACGGGATGGAACTGGCGCTGCTGCGCTACCGGCTGGACCAGACCCTGCCGGAGCTGATCGCCGACATCGAGCGGACCATCGGCCTGGACGTGGAGGTGGCGGTCCGGGCCGGCCGGGACGGCGCCGGCGACGCCGGGCTGGCCCGCGGCCACCTGGACGCCCTGGGCGACGTGGCCGCCCGGTTCAGCGGCGAGACCCCGGGGGCCACCCTCGCCGGGTTCCTGGCCTACCTGGCCGCCGCCGAGGACGAGGAGCGCGGTCTGGCCCCCGGCGAGGTGGAGGTGGTCGAGGGCGCCGTGCAGGTGCTCACCGCGCACGCCGCCAAGGGCCTGGAATGGGACGTGGTGGCGGTCGCCGGGCTGACCCGGGGAGTCTGGCCGGGGCCGGTGCGCAACTCCGACCACTGGCTGGGCGGGCTCGGAGTGCTGCCGTTCCCGCTGCGCGGCGACGCGGACGGGCTGCCCGAGTTGGGCCTGGCCGGGGCGGAGGACCAGCGCGGGGTGGCCCGGGCCCTGGAGGACTTCACCGACGCCTGGCGGGCGCACGACGAGCGGGAGGAGCGCCGGCTGACGTACGTGGCGGTGACCCGGCCGCGTCGGCTGCTGCTCTGCTCCGGCTACTGGTGGGGGGAGGGGACAAAACGCTTCCGGGGCCCGTCGGTCTTCCTCCGCGAGGTGCACGACGCCTGCCTCGACGGCGCGACCGGGCACCTGGTCGACGCCTGGGCGCCCGAGCCGGCCGGGGACGCGGTCAACCCGACCACCGAGATGGTGCTGCGGGCGGAGTGGCCGGCGGACCCGCTGGGCGCCCGCCGGCCAGCGCTGGCCGAGGCCGCCGGGCTGGTCCGCCGGTTCCTCGCCGACCCCGCCGCGGCCCGCCGCGAACCGCCCGCCGTCGTCTCCGCCGGTGTGCCGGGGGACCGCCCGCCGGCCGCCGACGGCACCGAGCCCTCTGCCGCCGGGACGGAGCCCTCTGCCGACGGCACCGAGTCCTCTGCCGCCGCGACCGAGCCTCCTGTCGGCGAGACCGCGCCCTCTGCCGCCGGGACGGAGCCTCCGGCCGCCGGGACGGAGCCTCCGGCCGCCGGAACCGCGCCGGCCGCCGGCGGGACCCGACCGACCGTCCGTGGCTCCGCCGGCGACATCGCCGTGGCCGCGGCGGTGCCGGCCGGTGCGGAGGTCGACGTCGAGGACCCGGAGGTGGTGCGCTGGCGGCGGGAGGCCGACCTGCTCCTCGCCGAGCGGGCCGAGTTGCTCCGGCAGGCCGAAGCCGTGGAGGTGGCGCTGCCCGGGCACCTGTCGGTGACCCAGCTGGTGGCGCTGCGCCGCGACCCGGAGGCGCTGGCCCGGACGCTGCGCCGGCCGATGCCGACCGAGCCCAACCCGTACGCGCGGCGGGGCACCGCCTTCCACACCTGGCTGGAGCAGCGCTTCGGCGCCGACCGGCTGCTCGACGTGGACGAGCTGCCCGGCGCGGCCGACGCGGACGCCGCGCCGGACGAGGCGCTGGCCGAGTTGCAGGAGCGCTTCCTGGCCAGCGAGTGGGCCGAGCGGGTGCCGGTGGAGGTGGAGGTGCCGTTCGCCACGGTGCTCGCCGGGGTGGTGGTCCGGGGCCGGATGGACGCCGTCTTCGCCCGCCCCGGCGGCCGGTACGACGTGGTCGACTGGAAGACCGGCCGCCGGCCCACCGGCCGGGAGGCCGAGGTGGCGGCGGTGCAGCTGGCCGTCTACCGGCTGGCCTGGGCCGAGCTGGCCGGGGTGCCGGTCGATCGGGTCGGCGCGGCCTTCCACTACGTCCGGGAGGGCGTGACGGTGCGGCCGACGGACCTGCTCGACGCCGACGGGCTCACCGCGTTGATCGGCGGCGTACCCGAATTTCCGGCCGGGGGTGGCGCGCCGGGCAATCCGTGATAGGTTCGTCCTGTTGCAGTTTTGGTTTCCAGAGACTCTGTGTGCGCCTGGCGGATTGTGGCCCCAGGCGCTCTTTGTTGTGTCCGGAGTTCTCCGGGCGGGGCGACCAGAAGCGACAAGCGATTCGCGCATTCCCGCGCGGAGCGCTCCTCTTCGAGTCCGCAACAGGTGCGGGTTCGACGTTCCGTCAAGGAGACAGAACACATGGCTATTGGCACCGTCAAGTGGTTCAACGCTGACAAGGGCTTCGGCTTCATCACCCCGGACGGCGGCGGCGCTGACGTCTTCGCCCACTTCTCGGCGATCCAGTCCTCCGGCTACCGGAGCCTGGACGAGAACCAGCGGGTCGAGTTCGAGGTGACCCAGGGCCAGAAGGGCCCGCAGGCGGAGAACATCCGCCCGCTCTGATCCTCGGATCAACCCGTAACACCCTGATCTTCGGATCGACCCGTAACACCCTCCGCGCCCTCCGGGCGCGGTGACGGGACCGGTCCGCCGCGCCGCCCCCCGCTCCGGCGGGAGTGGCGTGCTGCGGCGGACCGGCCTGTACCCCTTCGGTTCGTGCTTGTGAGTCGTGGCGGATCTTTCCCGCCGGCGACAGCGCCGCTTCACCGGCGCCCTCCCTCGACACGTGCCGCGTCGAGGAAGGCATTTCTGCATGACCATGACCATTCCCACCTTCGCCGCGACCGGCCTGGCGCCGGCGCTGCTCACCGAGCTGACGGCGCAGGGCATCACCGAGCCGTTCCCGATCCAGACGGCCACCCTGCCGGACTCGCTCGCCGGCCGCGACGTGCTCGGCCGGGGCCGTACCGGCTCGGGCAAGACGCTCGCCTTCGGGCTCCCGCTGCTGTCGCGTACCGCCGGCCGCCGGGCCCGCCCCGGTCGCCCGCTGGCGCTGGTGCTGGTGCCGACCCGTGAGCTGGCCCAGCAGGTCACCACCGCCCTCGCCCCGTACGCCCGCGCCGTCGGGCTGCGCTGCGCCACCGTGGTCGGCGGCCTGTCGTTGCAGCGGCAGGCGGACGCCCTGCGCTCCGGCGCCGAGGTCGTGGTGGCCACCCCCGGCCGGCTGCACGACCTGATCAACCGGGGCGACGCCCGCCTCGACCAGGTCGCCATCACCGTGCTGGACGAGGCTGACCAGATGGCCGACATGGGCTTCCTGCCGCAGGTCACCAAGCTGCTGGAGCAGGTCGCCCCGGACGGCCAGCGGATGCTCTTCTCCGCCACCCTGGACGGCGGCGTGGACAAACTGGTCCGCCGCTTCCTGAGCAACCCGGTCTCGCACTCGGTCGACCCGGGCACCGCCACGGTGACCGCGATGACGCACCACGTGCTGCACGTCGACGCGGCCGACAAGCCGGCCGCGCTCACCCAGATCGCCGCCCGTGAGGGCCGCACCATCATGTTCATGGCCACCAAGCACCGCGCCGACCGGATGGCCCGCCAGCTGCTGGCCAAGGGGGTACGCGCCGCCGCCCTGCACGGCGGCAAGTCCCAGCCGCAGCGCACCCGGATCCTGGAGCAGTTCCGCACCGGCCAGGTGACCGCCCTGGTCGCCACCGACGTGGCGGCCCGGGGCATCCACGTGGACGGGCTAGACATGGTGGTCAACGTGGACCCGCCGACCGAGGCCAAGGACTACCTGCACCGGGGCGGTCGTACCGCCCGGGCGGGCGAGTCCGGCACCGTGGTCACGCTGGTCCTGCCCGAGCAGCGCCGGGACGTCTCCCGGCTGATGAGCGTCGCCGGGATCAAGCCGCAGTCGACCCAGGTACGCCTCAACGACGGGTCGCTGGCCCGGGTGACCGGTGCCCGGGAGCCGTCCGGCGTGCCGGTGACCATCGCCGTCCCGCAGCCGGCACCGGCCGCGCGTACCGCCAACGGTGGCGGGGAGGGCGCGCGCTCCGCGCACCGAGCCTCGGGCCGCTCCCGGCGCCCGCGCCGCCCGCGTACCGCCTGACCTTTTCCGGCCCGCAGCGGCCGCGCACCGCCCGACGGCGGTCGCGCGGCCGCTGTTTCCGTTTCCCGTCCCGTCCGGCCCAGCCGCGGATCGCCGAAGATCGTCGACGTGGCGGGGCCGGACGGCCACGCTGGGTGAACGTTCGGCCGGCTGAGTCGGCAAACAGGCGAGGTTGGGTCCGATCGGCGACTGTCCCGAGGCCGCTGCCTGATCGAAGCTTGTACCGGGGGGAAGATCCGGCCGGGGGCGGCCGGGCACGGGAGGGGTGACCATGGCGGGCGACGCCGATTCGGGGGCGGTGCGCGAGCTGCTGGTGGTGTTAGCGGTGGCGGGCGCGGGGCTGGTGCTCGCCATGGTCGCGGCGTTCGCGCCCTGGCACCCGAGGCCGGGGCGCGCCGCCCCGGCCGGGCTGGTGGAACTGCGCAGCCCGGCCGGCTCGGCCGGCCCGGCGGTGGAGTTGACCTCCGGCTAGCCGGGGATGGTCCCGGGACCGCGGTCGGCGAGGGGCCGGCACGCGGGGGACCGACCTCCGGCTGGCCGGGGGGCGGTCGCGGGACCGCGGCCGGCGAGGGGCCGGCGCGGGGGGTGGCCGGTCGGGCTCCGGGGGGAGGACCGACCGGCCGTCACCCGATGGCGGAACGCTCCCGGCGGACCAGCAGGTCGGCCAGCGTGGTCCGGTCGACCACCACGGCGATCGCGCCGTGCACCGCGAGCCAGACGTCGCGCAGCCCCGTCGCCACCCCGTGGTAGCCGGCGTCCTCCGCCGGCAGGCCGCGCACCGTGGTCAGCGAGCCGCCGACGGCGCGCAGCACGTCCCCGACGCTGATCTCCCCGGCGGGCCGGGTCAGCGCGTACCCGCCCTCGGTGCCGCGGTGGCTGTGCAGCAGCCCGGCCCGGCGCAGGTCCAGCAGGATGCCCTGGAGGAAGCTGAGCGGGATCCCCTGACTCTCCGCCAGCGCCGCCGCCTTCACCAGCTCGCCGCCGGCCCCGCCCGACGCCCCCGGGCCGCTCGCCGGCCCAGAGGACGGCCCGGACGGGGAGCCGGCGGAAGCAGCCGACCCGCCCGCCGGGACGGATCCCGTCGGCGACTCCGAGCCCGCCGGCCCGCCGTCGCCGCCGGTCGAGGCGGCGGCGACGGCGAGCATCGCCCGGAGCGCGTAGTCGCTGCGCGCGGAGACGTACACGTCACTGACCGGCCTGGTCCAGCACGCCCCAGCGGCGCCGGATCGCCTTGTCCGCCGCGCCGAAGGCCGCGTCGACGAGCAGGCCGACGACCAGGATCACGATCATCGTGGAGAGCAGCCAGGGCGAGTCCGCCAGCTCCCGGGCGTAGGTGAGCTGCGCGCCGAGCGAGGTCTGCGAGATGCCGACCACCAGCAGCTCACCGGCCATCAGGCTGCGCCAGGAGAAGGCCCAGCCCTGCTTCAGGCCGGCCACGATCGCCGGCAGCGCGGCCGGTGCGATGACGTACCGGTAGAGGTTGAGTCCCCGGGCGCCGAGGTTGCGGCCGGCGCGCAGCAGCAGCGGCGGCACGTAGTCGACGCCGCTGATCACCCCGTTGGCGATGGACGGCGCGGCCCCGAGCACCACCACGAAGAAGATCGCCTTCTCGCTCAGCTCGAACAGCAGGATCGCCAGCGGGAACCAGGCGATGGACGGCATGGTCTGCAAGGCGGTGATCATCGAGCCGATGGCCGCCCGGAGCACCCGGGACCGGGCCACCGCGAGGCCGACCAGCAGGCCCACCGCGACCGAGAAGACGTACCCGACGGCGGCCCGGCGCAGCGTGATCGCGATGCCCTCCCACAGCTGGGCGCCGCTCGCCTGCCGGATCAGCTCCTCGCCCACCACCACCGGGCCCGGCAGTGACCACGGCGGCTTCCAGCCGCTCCAGACCACCACCTGCCAGATGCCGATGGCCAGGGCCAGCGCGGCGAGCTTTGGCCAGGTGGCCGCCCAGAGCCGGGCGCCCCGGGAGACCTCCTTCTCCCGACCGGCGATCTCCAGCGCGTCCAGCCCGGAGATCTCCGCGTCGGTACGCGGCGCCCCGGTGAGGGTGTCACCGGCCATGACGGCCCACCTCCGTACGAAGTCGGTCGGTGACCTCGGCGGCGATCGCGGCGACCTCGGGGGAGTCGATGCGCCGGGGTCGGGGCACGTCCACCTCGGTCGACCAGATGATCCGGCCGGGTCGGCTGCTGAGCAGGATGATCCGGTCGGCGAGCCGGGCCGCCTCGCGGACGTTGTGGGTCACGAAGAGCACCGACAGCTTCCGCTCGGACCAGATCCGTTCCAGCTCGTCGTGCAGGATGTCCCGGGTCATCGCGTCCAGCGCGCCGAACGGCTCGTCCATCAGCAGGACCGGGGTGTCCAGGGCCAGGGTGCGGGCCAGCGCGACCCGCTGGCGCATCCCGCCGGAGAGTTCGTGCGGGCGCTTGCGGCCGAACTCGGCCAGGTGGACGGTGCGCAGCAGCTCCGCCACCCGCTCGCGCCGCTCGGCCCGGGGCAGCCCACGCAGCTTCAGCGGCACCTCCACGTTGGCCTCGACGGTCAGCCACGGAAAGAGCGCGGGCTCCTGGAACATCAGCCCCGGGCTCGCGTCGCCGGCCAGCGCGATCCGCCCACCGCTGGTCCGGTCCAGGCCGGCCACCAGGTTGAGCAGGGTGCTCTTGCCGCAGCCGGAGGCGCCGACCAGGCAGACGAACTCGCCGGGCGCGACGTCGAGGCTCACCCCGTCGAGGGCGAGGACGGCGTTCGCCCCGCGCCCGTACACCTTGGTCACGCCGGAGAGCGCGACCGCGGTGGTCGCGCTCCCCGGCGCCGTCGTGGTCGACGTCATGGCTGGGCGACCTCGGTCTTGCCCTGCGTCTTGAGCACCTCGTTGAGGTACGTCAGGTCGTACAGCCCGTCGAGGCTGACCGGCTGGGTGAGTTCCACCGCGACCGCGTGGTCGAGGCCGGTCTTCAGCGAGGAGGCGATGGGGTCGTTGGTGAACTCCAGCGTCGGCCAGGCCTGCTTGATCAGCTTGACGTCCAGCGGCTTGCCGGTGATCTTGCCGATGTGCTCGGAGATGGCCTGCTGGGACTCGTCCGGCTTGGTGTTGACGAACTCGTTCGCGGCGACCTGCCCCTCGACCAGCTTCTTCACCACGTCGGGGTGGGCCTTGAGGAACTTGGTGCTGACGATCAGGTTGGTGATGACGAACTTCTTGTCCGGCCAGAGGTCGCGCTCGTCGACGAGCACCTTGCCGCCGGCGTTGACCAGCCGGGAGACGAACGGCTCGGGCACCCACGCGCCGTCGATCGCGCCGCTGCCGAAGGTCTCCACCGTCTGGGCGTTCTCCTGGGGCACCACGGTGACGTCGCCGCCGCCCTCCTTGGTGGTCTTCAGGCCCTTCTCCTTGAGCCAGTAGCGCAGCGCCACGTCCTGGGTGTTGCCCAGCTGCGGGGTGGCGATCTTCTTGCCGCGCAGCTGCTCGACCGAGGTGATCTCCGGCTTGACCACCAGGGCCACGCCACCGGAGGCGGCGCCGGAGATCACCCGGACCGCCTCGCCCTTGGACTTGGAGAAGGCGTTCACGGTCGGGTTCGGACCGATGTACGTCGCGTCGAGCGCTCCGGAGAAGACCGCCTCGATGGCGGCCGGGCCGGCGTTGAAGGTCTTGGTCTCCAGCTTGACGTCGGTGCCGAGCTTCTCGGTGAAGATGCTCTTCTCCACGCCGACCACGGCCGGGGCGTGGGTGATGTTGGGGAAGTAGCCCAGCCGCAGGGTGACCGGGCCGGAGCCGCCGGCCTCGCTGTCGTCGCCGCACGCCGCCGTGGTCCCCGCCGTCGCCACGCCGATGACGGCGAGGGTGGCGAGGGAGACCAACCGACGGAAGGGAAGCCGTCTCATCGTCCATCCAATCCGCAGTATTCCTACTTAGTTGGTAGGAAGAGTGGGGCAGCGGTCGGCCGGCGTCAAGACCGGTCCACGATCCGGGACGGCTGGCCCGCGCAATCTCGGCAATTCCTACCTGTTCGGTGGGGTTGTCGGCGTCGGTCGGTCGACCCCGCGTACCGCCGTCCGGCGGCGCACCCCCCGCGCCGGAGCACCCGCCGGTGCCGGCCGCTGCGCGAAGGTCGCCGGTGCCGGGGGTGCCGACGCGTTAGGGTCGATCTCGTGCCGACGCGCAGAGTCAGAATCCCCGCGACGAAATATCCGGTCGAGCGGTACACCCTCGACAACGGCCTGCGGGTGGTCCTCACCCCCGATCGCAGCGCCCCGGTCATCGGGGTCGCGGTCGTCTACGACGTCGGCATCCGGTCCGAGCCCGAGGGGCGTACCGGCTTCGCCCACCTCTTCGAGCACCTGATGTTCCAGGGCTCGGAGAACCTGGAGAAGCTGGCCCACTTCCGGCACGTCCAGGGCGCCGGCGGCACCTTCAACGGCTCCACCCACCTGGACTACACCGACTACTTCGAGACGCTGCCGAGCAACGCCCTGGAACGGGCGCTGTTCCTGGAGGCCGACCGGATGCGCGGCCCCCGGCTGACCGAGGAGAACCTGCGCAACCAGGTCGACGTGGTCAAGGAGGAGATCCGGGTCAACGTGCTGAACCGGCCGTACGGCGGCTTCCCCTGGCTGACCCTGCCGCCGGTCATGTTCGACACCTTCCCCAACGCGCACGACGGCTACGGCTCCTTCGTCGACCTGGAGTCGGCCACCGTCGCCGACGCCGCCGACTTCTTCCGCCGCTACTACGCCAGTGGCAACGCGGTGCTGGCGGTCAGCGGCGACATCGACGTCGCCGAGGCGACGGCCCTGATCGAGCAGCACTTCTCCGACGTGCCGGCCCGACCCGCGCCGCGGCGGCCCGACTTCACCGAGCCGGACCTGACCGTCGAGCGGCGCAGCACGTACACCGACACGCTGGCGCCGCTGCCGGCGGTCGCCGGGGCCTGGCGGGTGCCCGACCCGATCGACGACTTCGCCGGCTACCTGCCCTACGTGGTGCTGGCCGAGGTGCTCACCGACGGCGACGCCTCCCGGCTGGTCGAGCGGCTGGTCCAGCGGGACCGCACGGTCACCGGCCTCGGCGGCTACCTCGGCTTCATGGGTGACCCGTTCGACGTGCGCGACCCCACCGCGCTGCTGCTCCAGGCGCACCTGCCACCCGGCGGGGACGTGGACAAGGTGCTGCGCACCATCGACGAGGAGGTGGACCGGCTGGCCACCGACGGGCTGACCGAGGGCGAGCTGGCGCGTACCCAGGCCAGGATGGCCACCCACCTGCTGCGGGACACTGACGCGGTGCTCGGCCGGGCGCTGCGGATGGCCGTGCTGGAACAGCAGCGCGGCGAGCCGGGCCTGCTCAACGAGCTGCCCCGGCTGGTCGGCGAGGTCACCGAGGAGCAGGTCCGGGCCGCCGCCGCCACCCTGCGGCCGGAGCGCCGCGCCGCCGTCGAGGTCATTCCCGGAGGTGCCCGGTGAGTGCGAGGAGTGAGCCGGGGTTGCGAGCCCCGCAGTCGCGAACGAAGGTGACTCGGTGAGCGCGAGGAGTGAGCCGGGGTTGCGAGCCCCGCAGTCGCGAACGAAGGTGACTCGGTGAGCGCGAGGAGTGAGCCGGGGTTGCGAGCCCCGCAGTCGCGAACGAAGGTGACTCGGTGACGACGACCGCCCCCGCCACGCCGCGCGCGCTGCCGCCGCTCGGCCCCACCCGCAAGCTCAAGGTGCCGAAGCAGGCCGAGCGGCGGCTCGCCAACGGCCTCACCGTGATCGCGGTACGCCGCCCCGCCGTGCCCCTGGTCGAGCTGCGGCTGTGGATGCCGTTCGGCCGTACCCACCTGGCCCGCGGCGCGGTGCTCTCGCAGACCATCCTCTCCGGCACGCAGACGCACACCGCCACCCAGATCGCCGCCGAGTTGCAGAAGGTCGGCGGCGGGCTGTCGGCCGGGATCGACCCGGACCGGCTCATGCTCTCCGGGGCCGCCCTGGTCACCGGCCTGGACCGGATGCTGGAGCTGGCGGCCGACGTGCTGACCGACGCGACGTACCCGGCCGACTGGGTGGGCACCGAGCGGGACCGGCTGATCGACCGGATCCAGGTGGCGCAGAGCCAGCCGGCGCACCTGGCCCGGACGGCCCTGCTCAAGCGGATCTACGGCAGCCACCCGTACGCGGTGCAGACCCCGGAGCCCGAGCAGGTCCGCGCGGTGAAGCCGCCGGCGCTGCGCAAACTGCACGCCGAGCGGGTGCACCCGGCCGAGGCGGTGCTGGTGCTGGTCGGCGACATGCGGCCGGACCGGGCGCTGGACGCCGCCGAGCAGGCGCTGAGCGGCTGGCGCGGCGACACCCGGGGCGTCGACCTGCCGCCGACTCCGCCGCTGGAGCCCGGTCCGCTGCTGCTGGTCGACCGGCCCGGCTCGGTGCAGTCCTCGCTGCGCATCGCGCTGCCGGCGGTGCCGCGCACCCACCCGGACCACGCCGCGCTGCAACTGGCCAACCTGGTCTTCGGCGGCTACTTCTCCTCCCGGTGGGTGGAGAACATCCGCGAGGACAAGGGCTACACGTACGGGCCGCACTCGTCGGTCGAGCACTCGGTCGCCGGCTCGGTGCTGGTCGCCGCCGCCGAGGTGGCCACCGAGGTGACCGGCCCGGCGCTGCTGGAGACGACGTACGAGCTGGGCCGGCTCGCCTCGCTGCCGCCGAAGCCGGACGAGCTGGAGCAGGCCCGCCAGTACGCCCTGGGCACCCTCCAGCTCGGCATGTCCACGCAGGCCGGTCTCGCCTCGCTGACCAGCGCGTACGCCGGCAACGGGCTGCGCCTGGACTTCCTGGCCGAGCACGCCGCCCGGCTGGCCAAGGCGACCCCCGAGGACGTCGCGGAGGTCGCGGCCCGCTACCTCGCGCCGGCGAAGGCGGTCACCGTGGTGCTGGGCGACGCCGACCGGATCGAAGGACAGTTGGCCGCGCTGACCCCGGTGCGCCGGGAGTCGGCGTGAGCGGCGAGCCCACCCCGCCGCTGGCCCGCACCACCCTGGACCGGGCGGCGCACCGGCGTACCGACCCGGACTGGCTGGCGCAGGCCTGGCAGCGGTCCCGGGTGCTGGTGCTCGACTCGTCGCGGGAGGGGATGGCGCTGGTCCGTACCGATGCCAACCCGCCGGCGCTGGTGCTGCGGGAGCCGGCCGAGCTGGACGGGATCGCCGACGCCGCGCCGCTCTTCCTCGGCCTGGAGCCGGACGGTGCGCCGGTCTTCGCGGTGGACGCGCCGCTGCCCGATCTGCCGGGCACCCGGGCGGTGCACCTGCGGGACATCGGCCATCTGCTCAGCGACCGGGACGCGGGCGTTTTCACCACCGCGCTGGCGCTGGTCAACTGGCACCTCGGGCACGGCTGGTCGCCGCGGACGGGGCACCGGACGGAGATCGACGAGGGCGGCTGGTCCCGGGTGGACGCGCAGGGCCACCGGGCCTGGCCGCGGACCGACCCGGCGATGATCGTGCTGGTGCACGACGGGGTGGACGGCCCCGACGGGCGCTGCCTGCTCGGCAACAACGCGGCCTGGCCACGCACGGCGGGGGAGCGCCGCTTCTCCTGCCTGGCCGGCTACGTCGAGCCGGGGGAGTCGGCCGAGGCGGCCGTGCTGCGCGAGGTGCACGAGGAGGTCGGGGTCGTGGTCGAGCGGATCGGGTACGCGGGCAGCCAGGCCTGGCCGTTTCCCGGCTCGCTGATGCTCGGTTTTCTGGCCGAGGCGGACCCGGAGGCGCCGGTCCGGGTCGACCCGACCGAGATCGCGTACGCCCGCTGGTTCACCCGCCGGGAGGTCGGCGCGGTGCTGGCCGGGCGGGCGGTGGACGCCGGCGACGGGGATCGGGTGATCCTGCCGCCGCCCTCCTCGATCGCCCTCTTCCTCATCCACCGCTGGCTGGACGGGCACTGCTGACCGGCTGACGGCCCGGGCACCGGGCCTGGACGCGGTCCCGGCCCGGGACCGTCGTTGCCGCAACGATCCCGGGCCGGGAACACGGACCGTCGTGGCGGATGAGGCGAGGAACACGGCGGGGGAGCCGGTCCGACCACGGCGGACGTCTGTGATTCTCAGGTGCCGCCGGCCTCCCACCACTCCTGGTAGACGACGCCGGGCTCGTCGAGTGGGAGCACCTTGACCCGTTGCCGGCCGGACCGGACGGCGCCGACGGTGGACAGCGCGCGGGCGAGCAGCAGCGCGGCGTCGCGGTCCTCGGCGTGCACGATCTGACGGCGCGGTTCGGGCGCGGTCGTCTCGTCCCGCAGCAGCGCACCACCAGCCCAGGCGGCGGCGATGTCGTTGTCGGCGGCGGTGCGGATGTCGGTACGAACGATCAGGAAACGCATGGCTGTCTCCGGATGGACCGCGACGGGCGAGCACGCTGTGGAAGTTCCACGTCACTCTTTCGTCATGTTACGCCCGGGCGTCGTCCCAGCAAGTGAAACGCGGCTATCCGTCCGGTCTCAGCCGATCATCCGATGCCTGGTCAGGACGTTCGCGCCGGTGGAGACGACGAGAGGCCGCCGGCGGTGCGCCGACGGCCCCTCGCTGCGTCACCGATCAGTTCAGATCGAACTGCCCGTTCTTCGCGCCGCCGACGAAGCCGAGCCAGCCGGCCCGGTTGAACAGCAGCACGGGCCCGCTCGGGTCCTTGCTGTCCCGCAGCGCGACCACGGCCGGACCGGCTCCCAGCGGCGCCACCTCCACGCAGTTCGAGGTCTGGCTGCGGGTGCTCTTGCGCCACGGGGCGTCGGCGAGCTGCCGGGCGGAGACGGTGTTGCGGATGTCGTTCATGGTTCTGCTCCTGCTCCTGGAACTCCGATGGGGACGAGTGACCCGCCCGGCCCCGACGGGGTCCGGTGTGGATCACCGATCCGTCAGGCGCCCGGAGTGTCGCCGGCGTTGGGCCGGCGCCGCTGCCGACCCGTGGGCCGACGTGGACGGGGCTGCCGAGTCGGTCAGCCGCCCCGTCGCCTCGAAGAGCCAGGAGAGGGTGTCCGATGCGGAGAGCGCCGCCGAGCACAGCCACTCGAAGGCCACTTTATAGCGATTTACCGGGTTTGCCTCGTGTGACATGACGTCGATGAAGCCGCCTTCGATCGCCAGGGTCTCCGGATCCTGGGGATCGGCGAACCGGTAGAGCGAGAAGGCGGTCGGCGGCAGGTAGAAATCGCCGATCACCGTGTCGCGTTGCAGCAGGTGCAGCGTGACGTTGGGAAGGATGGCCAGCTCACAGAGCTTCACCAGCTGCTCCTGCAGCACCTCCGGCGGCCCGGCCCGGCGGCCCAGCGCGGCCTCCTCCAGCACCGCCGTGTAGCGCGGACCGTCGACCCGATCCAGCAGCGACTGGCGGGCGAGCCGGGCGCGTACCTCGGTCTCCGGGTCCTCGCCGGCCTCGGGGTCGCCGGTCGCGCTGGCCGCCTGGTCGGCCGAGACGATCCGCAGCCGGGCGTAGCCGGAGGTCTGGAGCAGCCCGGGCACCAGCACCGGGTTGTACTCGCGGATCTCCGCGCAGCCGGCCTCGATCTCCGCCCAGCCGAGCTGCTGCTGCGTCATCACCGGGTACGACTTGCGCCAACCGCGCATGTCGCCGGCCTCGTGGGTGATCCCGATCAGGTCGTCGCGCAGCTCCGGCTCGGCGCCGTAGAGGTCCAGCAGGAGGCCTACGTCGTCCGGGTCCGGGCGGCTGCGCCCGTTCTCCAGCCGGGACAGCTTGGACGCCGACGCCCAGCCGATCCGCTCGATGACCTGGTCGCCGGTGAGTCCCGCCGCCTCGCGCAGGCGGCGCAGTTCGGTGCCGAGCCTGCGTCGTCGCAGGATCGGACTGGGTACGGCAGGAGGCACGGGTGTCCTCTTTCGCCTCGACCGCCGCAGACGCGACGGTAACTGTATGAAATTCGCCCCCCACGGTCAGTATGGACGGCGCGACCGGTGCCGGAGGTTCCGGTGAGGGCGTGTCACGAGACAAAAAGAGGACTGTGGGAGGTATCGGACGCCCGGGCGACGATGACCGGGTCGGCCGCATCTCCCCCTGACGCGCCCGACCGGCGCCGTCCCCGCGGAGGGAACCCCCATGCGCACCGTCCTGCGCCGCCCCGACTTCCGACTGCTCTTCGGCGCGCTGCTGGCCAGCATGGCCGCCGAGTCGATCCTGCTGCTCGCGCTCGCCATCTGGGTCAAGGATCTGACCGGGTCCGACGGGCTGGCCGGCGCCACCATCTTCGCGATCATCGCCCCGATGACGCTGGCGCCGCTGGTCGGCTGGGTGGTCGACCGCTACCGCCGCCGGCCGTTCTTCGTCGCCGCGAACCTGGGCACCGCCATGCTGCTCACCCCGCTCTTCGCGGTCCGGGACCGCGCCGATGTCTGGATCATCTACGTGGTGGCCGCGCTGTACGGCCTGTCGTATCTCACGCTCAGCGCGACGCTCAGCGGGCTGATCCGGCAGCTGGTGCCGAGCGAGCTGCTCGCCGACGCGAACGGCGCCCTGCAGACCGTGCGGCAGGGGTTGCGGCTCGGCGGCCCGCTGGCCGGGGCGGCCCTCTACGCGGCCGTCGGCGGCTGGCTGCTCGCCACCCTGGCGATGGTCGGGTTCGTCACCGCCGCCGCCGTGGTCGGGCTGCTCCGGGTGGCCGAGACCGAACCGGCGGCCGCCACCCTGCGCTGGCCGGCCGAGCTGGGCGCCGGGCTGCGGCACCTGGCCGGCGAGCCGGCGCTGCGCCGGGCCCTGCTCGGCTACGGGCTGGGCTCGCTGGTGATGGGCTTCAGCGAGTCGCTGATCTTCGCGTACGTCGACCAGGGGCTGGACCGCGACGCCGCGTTCGTCGGGGTGCTGGTCACCGTGCAGGGGGTGGGTGGGCTGGTGGGCGGCCTGCTCTCACCCGCCGTGGTACGCCGCACCGGCGAGGTCGGGGCGCTCGCCGCCGGGGTGACCTTCTTCGGTCCGGCCGCGCTGGCGCTGGCCTGGCCGGACCTCCGGCTCGGGGTGCTGGCGCTGCTGCTGGCCGGGGTCTCGTTGCCGCTGACCATGGTGGGGCTCGCCACGCTGATCCAGCGGCGCACCCCGCCCCGGCTGCTGGGCCGGGTCGCCGCGGCGTCCGAGGCGCTGGTCAGTGGCCCGCAGGCGTGCTCCATCGGGGCGGGCGCGCTGCTCGTCGGGGTGTTCGACTACCGGCTGCTGTTCGTCCTGGTCGGGGTGGTCACCACCGCCGCCGGCGCCTGGCTCTGGCGCGGCCGCCGGCTCTCCCCGCCGCCCGGGACGCCCGCTCCCGTCCCGTCGCCCCGCCGCCCCCACCCGGCCGAACACCTCACCCCCGACGCCACCCGCCTCTGAGTGCCCGCGCCCGGACACGGAGAAGTGGCCGTTCCCGGGAGAACGACCACTTTTCCTGAGTGCGGTGGGGTCAGCCGGCGAGGCTGGCCAGGTGCTGCTTGACCTGGGTGATGGAGGGGTTGGTCAGGGCACTGCCGTCGGCGAAGCGGAGCGTGGGGACGGTCTGGTTGCCGCCGTTGACGCTCATCACGAAATTGGCCGCCTTCAGGTCCTGCTCGATGTCGACCACCTCGTACCCGATGCCCTCCCGGTCCAGCTGCGACTTGAGCCGGTGGCAGTAGCCGCACCACGGGGTGGAATACATCGTCAACATGGTCAGGTCCTCCAAGTGCTCGCGTCGCCCGGCCTGTCGTTCAGGTCAGGCTAACCGCTGCAACATCAGCGGGAGCTGAGATGATTCCTCGCTGTGGGGGTTCACTCAGCGGCGGACGTCGTGCTCGGCGGGCTCGACCCGGAGCAGCGCGCGGCGGTGACCGCCCCGGCCGGCCCGGTCTGCATCCTGGCCGGCGCGGGCACCGGCAAGACCCGCGCGGTGACCTCCCGGATCGCCCACCGCGCGCTCACCGGCGAGATCTCCCCCCGGCATGTGCTGGCGGTCACCTTCACCGCCCGGGCCGCCGCCGAGATGCGGGCCCGTCTCACCGTGCTCGGGGTGTCCGGTGTCCAGGCGCGGACCTTCCACGCCGCCGCGCTGCGCCAGGTGCGCTACTTCGCGCCCCGGCTGCTGGAGGGGCGCGCCATGCCCGAGCTGCTGGACAGCAAGGTGCGGGTGGTCACCCTGGCCGCCGCCAAGGTCGGCCTGCGCGCCGACCGGGCCGCCGCGCGCGACCTCGCCGGCGAGATCGAGTGGGCCAAGTCGTCGCTGGTCGAGCCCGGTGAGTACGTGGTCGCCGCGGCCAAGGCGCTGCGCGAGACGCCGCACGAGCCGGCGAAGGTGGCCGAGGTCTTCGCCGCGTACGAACGGCTCAAGCGCTCCAACGGCGTGATCGACTTCGAGGACATGCTGCGCGCCGCGGTCTGGGGGATCGAGGAGCACCGGGACGTCGCCGAGCAGGTGCGGGGCCAGTACCGGCACTTCGTCGTCGACGAGTACCAGGACGTCAACCCGTTGCAGCAGCGGCTGCTGGACGCCTGGCTCGGCGGCCGGGACGACCTGACCGTGGTGGGCGACGCCAGCCAGACGATCTACTCGTTCACCGGGGCCACCTCGTCGTACCTGGTCGACTTCCCGCGCCGGCACCGCGGCGCGACGGTGGTCCGGCTGGTCCGCGACTACCGCTCCACCCCGCAGGTGGTCGGGCTGGCCAACGCGGTGATCTCGCAGGCCCGGGGCGCCGAGGCGCGGCTGCGGCTGGAGCTGCACGGGCAGCGCCCGCCGGGCCCCGAGCCGGAGCTGCGGATCTTCACCGACGAGCCGGCCGAGGCGAACGCCGTCGCCGCCCGCTGCCGGACCCTGGTCGACGGGGGCACCCCGGCCAAGGAGATCGCCGTGCTGTTCCGGACCAACGCGCAGTCCGAGGCGTACGAGAAGGCGCTGACCGAGGCCGGCGTGCCGTACGTGGTGCAGGGGGCGGAGCGGTTCTTCGAGCGGGTCGAGGTGCGCCAGGCGATGGTCGCGCTGCGGGCCGCCACCCGCTCGATCCCGGGAGAGACCCCGCTGCCGACCGCCGTGGTCGAGGCGCTCGCCGCGGTGGGCTGGGCCCCCGACGCGCCCCCGGCCGGCGGCGCCGCGCGGGAACGGTGGGAGGCGCTGGCCGCGCTGGTCCAGCTCGCCGAGGAGTACGCGGCGACGCCGGAGGTGCTGCCGATCGGCGAGGCCGCCGCGGTGGAGCGCCCGGTGACCCTGAGCGACTTCAACGAGGAGTTGGCCCGCCGGGCCGCCCAGCAGCACGTGCCGACCGTCGACGGGGTGACGCTGGCGTCGCTGCACTCGGCCAAGGGGCTGGAGTGGGACGCGGTCTTCCTGGTCGGGCTCTCCGAGGGCACCCTGCCCACCACGTACGCCCGTACCCCAGAGCAGGTCGAGGAGGAGCGTCGGCTGCTCTACGTCGGGATCACCCGCGCCCGGCAGTGGCTCTGGCTGTCGTACGCCTCGGCCCGCTCGCCGGGTGGACGGGCCCGGCGGCCGTCCCGGTTCCTGCCCCAGCTGGACCGCTCCGGCGGTGGCGAGCGGGCCGGCGGCGGCGTGGCGAAGCGCACCGCCGCGCGCCGGCCCGCCACCCAGATCGTCTCCTGCCGGATCTGCGGCGCGACCCTGCTCGCCGGCCCGGACCGCAAGCTGGGCCGCTGCCCGACCTGCCCGTCCGACATCGACGAGGACCTGTACGAGCGGCTGCGGGACTGGCGGGCCCGGGTGGCCGGCGCGCAGAAGGTCCCGGCGTACGTCGTCTTCACCGACGCCACCCTGACCGCGCTGGCCGAGCGGCGTCCCGGGCGGACCGAGGAGCTGATCGCCATCGCCGGGATCGGGCCGCGCAAGCTCGGCCTCTACGGCGAGGCGGTGCTGGCGCTGGTGGACGGTGCGGCGGTGGACGACATCGCCCCGCAAAAAACTTTCGAAATCTCGTCGTAAATTCGTTTGCCCTCGCCCCCGGGCGAGGAATAGCCTCATGGCACACCTCGGGAGCGGCGCCATTCCGGCTGCTCACGGGGTGGGAGACCAAGTCGGCACGAGGAACGTGAGGGAGGTGGCACCCGTGGAGATCTTCACCTATGAGCGTCCGGCGGCGATGCCAGCTGCCTGCGCTCCGCTGTCGACTGTCCGGGTGGCCCTTGCCGCCACGCGACCGTCGGTTCCGCAGGTGCACCAGGTCCAGGCTCAGGCCGAGCTGACCCTGACCGTCGCGCCGATCGGAGTCGAGGGGACCAGTGGCTTCACGGGCATGGGCATCGGTGTCGCCAAGAAGCGCACGGATGTCCGCGGCGTTCCACCTCGAGGTAGACCGGTCTGAATCCAGACCACCGGCTCACCTCGAGGCCGCGGAACCCGCTCACCGGGATCCGCGGCCTCAGTTTTTTTTGCCCCGCCGTACGTCGGAAATGCGATCCACGAGATCGAAGTGTGAGAGAGAGGTGACCGGGCGATGAGTCTGGCGTTGGCCCCGCTCGACGTGAGCGTCGAGATGGAGGCGAACCTGCCCTGCCGGAAGTTCGACCCTGACCTGTGGTTCTCCGACCAGCCCGCCGAGCTGGAGTTGGCCAAGTCGCTCTGCGGGGACTGCCCGCTGCGCGTCGAGTGCCTCGCCGGTGCGGTGGAGCGGGCGGAGCCGTGGGGCGTCTGGGGCGGCGAGATCTTCGAGCGTGGCGCGGTCGTCCCGCGCAAGCGGCCCCGTGGCCGTCCGCGCAAGGAGGACCTCGCCCGCGACGCGGCGCTCCGGGTCGAGGCCGAGGCGCGACTGGTGGCCAGTGGTGTGGCCACGTCGCGCAACGCGGTCCGGCTGGCGGCCTGACAACTTCCCGTTCCAACCCCGCCGGTGTTCGACACCGGCCGCGAGAAAGCCGAAACCGATGCTGCTGAACTACCCGAACGGAACCGAGATGCAACTACTCCACGAAGCGTTGTCCCGTGCCCGAATGCGCCGGCCTCAGGCCGGTCGTACCACCACGAGCACTGAGGCAGCCCGTTCCGCCCGTACCGTCGCGATGAAGAGCCGGAGCCAGTCGGCTCGCGACCTGGGCGCTCTCTAGATCCCTACCGAGTACGCGGGGGCGGTGACCGGATTCCGGTCACCGCCCCCGTGTCGTCACGTGGCCCGGTCAGGCCACCGGCGCGAAGCCGGGCAGCCAGCGTTCCAGGATCCCCCGGTACGGCGCCTTGGCCTCCAGCTGGCACAGCACCCCGATCGAACCCAGCGTCACGCGGTGGATCATCAGGTACGACGGGGGCAGGTTGAGCTGCCGGCTGAGCTGGTAGGTCGGCGACTTCGGGCTGGCCAGGCGGGCCGCCTCGGACCGCAGCCAGGCCCGGGTGAACCGGAATTCCTCGGCGGCGATCGGTTCCAGCATCGGCCGCAGGAAGTCGAGCACCGCGTGGGCGTCGATCGGCTCCGTGGAGCTGACGAAGCCCTCCTTCCGCAGGCCGTCCACCACCCCGTCCGCGTCGCCGCGCAACGCCAGCCCGGCGATCCGGCCGATCGGCTCCGGGGTGCCCTCGGGCATCCGCGCCACCGCGCCGAAGTCGATCACGCCGAGCCGGCCGTCGGGCAGCAGCCGGAAGTTGCCGGGGTGCGGGTCGGCGTGCAGCAGGCCGGCCCGGGGCGGCGCGGACAGGTGCAGCGTCGCCATCAGCCGGCCCGCCTCGTCCCGCTGCTCCTCGGTGCCCTCGCGGATGATGTCCGCCAGCGGCGTCCCCTCGATCCACTCGGTGACCAGCACCCGGGGCGAGCTGGAGAGCACGGCGGGGATGAAGATCTCCGGGTCGTCGGCGTACGCGGCGGCGAAGGCCCGCTGCGACTCGGCCTCCAGCTCGTAGTCCAGCTCCTCGGTGACCCGCTCCCGCAGCTCGACCAGCAGCGGCTTGACGTCCAGACCCGGCTGGATGGCCCGGAACATCCCGCCCAGCCGGGAGAGTTGCTTGAGGTCGGCGAGCAGGGCGTCACCGGCGCCCGGGTACTGGATCTTGACGGCCGCGGTCCGCGCCTCGCCGGTCTCCGGGTCCCGCCAGATCGCCTTGTGCACCTGCCCGATGCTCGCCGCGGCGGCCGGAGTGTCGTTGAACTCGACGAACCGGTCCCGCCAGTCCGGCCCGAGCTGCTCGGCGAGCACCTTGTGCACGCTCGCCGCGGGCAGCGGCGGGGCCGCCTCCTGAAGCTTGGTCAACGCCTGCCGGTAGGGGGCGGCGATCTCCTCCGGCAGCGCCGCCTCGAAGACCGACAGCGCCTGACCGAACTTCATCGCCCCGCCCTTGAGCTGTCCGAGGACGCTGAAGAGCTGCTCGGCGGTGCGCTGCTGGATCTCGGCGGAGATGACGTCGGAGGCGAGTCCGGTGACGCGCTTACCCATGCCGAGGACGGTCCGTCCGGCGAAGCCGAGCGGCAGAGAGGCGAGCTTGGCGGTCCGGGACACGGCCCGGCGCGGGATGTCGGTCACTTGGTCATTGTTACCGACTCGGTGGGCCCGCTGCTGCTGGAGAAGCCGGGCTCGGTCCCGGCTTCCCTCCTCCGCGCCCCTCCGGCCCCACCCGCCCCGCCGCCCGACCTGGCCGACGCGCCGCCCGGCCTCGCCGCCGGCCGTCCCCCGCCACCGCGAACGGCCGGTCAGCGCCGGCGGCCGGCGCACCCGCAGGAGGGGTGCGGCGGCCACATCCGGCGCCGGAACCGGCCCGCCGCGCCGATCTCCACGGCAGAGCCGAGCGTCTCCGGAGCGCCGCCGTCGAGGTGGGCCAGCGCCTCGGCGACCGCGTACCCGACGGCGGCGAGCAGGGTCGCGGCGGCGCACGCCTGGTCGGCCGGGTCCGCCGCGAGCTGGGCGGCGAGCCCGGGCCAGCCCGGGTCCCGGTCGGCCCGGTGCAGGTCCAGGCAGTGCAGGCAGGGGCCGACCGGCGGTCGCACGAGCGGCCCGACCACGGGTACGCCCTCGCGCAGGCCGAGCAGCAGGTGCGGCTGGCGACGCTGGGCGTACCCGGCGGCGAGCAGGGCGGCTGGCCGGTCGGCGCCGAGGTGGACCACCAGCTCCACCCGGCCGCGGCGCAACGGGCGGGTCTGCGTGCCGGGGGCGGTCCGGCCGATCGCCGAGCGGAGCGCGGCGGCCAGCGGGCGTCCCACGTCGGACCCGGCCAGCCCGGTGCCGACCAGGTCGGCGGGGCCGACCGTGCCGGTGAGCTCGGGTGCCACGTGACCCACTCCGGCCTGCGCCAACGCGACGGCGACCGGGCCGCCGAGCCGGCCGGCGCCGGCGACCACCACCCGGGCGGCCCGCCGCCGGCGCAGCACCTGCGCCGGGGTGCCGGGCAGGGCGGCCGCGGCCAGCGCGAGCGCCCCGGCCTCCGCGGCGAGGCGGCTGCGCGCCGGGCCGGCCAGGTCCCGGGGGAGCAGCGTGTGCGCGGGTACGACCAGACCGGCGGCGCGCAGCGCGTCCAGCAGTTCGCGGGCCTCGTTCGGGCCGATCCGGGCGGCCGCGGCGTCGGCCAGGATCCCGCGCTCGCTGCGGCTGCCGTCGAGCAGGTCGAGCAGGCGCGCGGCGCGCGGGTCGGCGACCTCGAGCAGGACGGCGCGCCTCGGGTCGAGCCCGAGTTGCAGGGTGTGCCGGTCGCGCCAGAGCCGGGTCAGGCCGGGCAGCAGCGTCGGGCGGGGCAGCGGCGGGCGGGAGAGGTTCGGGTGGGCCGGGCGGGCCGGGCGGGTCGACGGGCTCATGACGACGGATCGTGACCGAGTCCGCGCTGTCCGTCGATCGTTGTCCACAGGTGCGCGGACCTCTGTCCAGCGCTGTCCACAGGAAGCGGCGGGATATCCACAACCGGCGGGTAACTCTGTCGCCCTCCCGACAGCGTCGTCCCCCGGGGACGGCGCGGGGGAGGGGCGGCCGCCGGCCACCCCTCCCCCGCAGAACGCGTACGGGTCAGACCTTGGCCTTGCCCAGGATGCGGTTCACTGTTGTGCCGCACACCGGACACTTGCCCTTGGCCATGTTCATCCCGGTCTTCGAAACCTCGACGCGCCCCTCGAAGTCCCGCTTCTCCTTGCACTTGACGCAGTAACCGTTGTAGGTCTGGGCCTGGTCGGCCACGGTAGCCTCCTCGTCTCGTCCGCCGGGCGAGCCGGCCCGGCGGGTCTCCCGGCGGCGGGCCACGGGGGGCCCAGGCGCTGGGTCTTTCTCCGCGGACACCTTCGTGACCGCTGGTTGGCGGACCCTACCCAGATCTGGGCGAATCCATGTCAGCTGTGCATCGACACTGTGAGGAAGTCGACGTCGAGAGTGTGCATGCCGGAATGGGCCGGATTAGTGAGTTTGCCGGGGACACGCCGGTTGGGGACCCGCAAAAACGCCCGCACGGGGCCCGAGCGGCGCTGCGGACGGTGATCACCTACGGTGGGTGGGACGCGAGCGTCGAGTGCCTCTCCGGCCGCCACGAAGGGTGACCGAGGCGGCCCGACATGGTCATCCACAGTTTTTTTCGGGACTCCTCGCGACCAACTACCATTTTCCGGGCGCGTGTCGCGGTGTTGACCCTTGCGGACCCCTGGTCAGTACGCATTAGCTTTCCCTCGTGGCAGGAATGCACGGCTGCGCGGCCCACTGATGGCTGGGGCGCGGAAGCCGGTCGTCGAGGTACGGCGCAGTCAGCGCCGGCGACGCACGGTGTCCGCCTACCGCGACGGGGAGCGGGTCGTGGTGCTGATCCCCGACCAGTTCTCCCGGGCCGAGGAGAGCGAGTGGGTCGACCGGATGCTCGCCCGGCTCGCCGCCCGTGAGGGCCGGCTCGCCCGCTCCGACACCGAACTGCTCGACCGGGCGCTGCGGCTGATCAACCTCCACCTCCCCGATCAGGGCAGCGACGCCCTGCCCGCCAGCGTCCGCTGGGTCACCAACCAGAACGGCCGGTGGGGTTCCTGCACCCCGGCTGACCGGAGCATCCGGATCTCGCACCGCCTCCAGGACATGCCGGACTGGGTGCTCGACTACGTGCTGCTGCACGAGCTGGCGCACCTGATCGTGCCCAGCCACAACGCCCGGTTCTGGGAACTCGTCGGCCGGTACCCGAAGACCGAGCGGGCCCGCGGCTACCTGGAAGGCGTCGCCGCCGCCTCCGCCGTACCCGTCCCCGGCTGACCCGCACCGCTCCCGCCACGTCCGGGGTGATCGACTCCATGTCGGCGACGTGGCGGCATCCGTCCGCCTCGGATACCGCCATTGCGGCGACCCGGAGTCGATCACCCCGGACGCTAGGGTCGGAGGGTGACCCGACGTGTGGTGGTGGCGTTGCTCGGCCCGGTGACCTGGGCACCGCCGGGAATCGATCCGGTGGACTGGCGTACCGCGCTGGCTGAGGACACCGTCGACATGCTCGCCACGCTCAGCGAGGTGGAGACCGCGGTGGCGGTCACCCCGGCGGACCGCTGGCTCGCCGACGCCGTGATCTGGCCGGGTACCGCCGTGCACGAGGTGGCCGGGCCCACGGTGAACGCCGTACTGGCCGCGCTGACCGGGTACGACCAGGCGGCCGTGGTTGCCGCCGACGCCCCGGACCTGCCCGGCCTGACCCTGGGCAAGCTGCTCCGGCCGCTCACCAGCCGGCCCGTGGCGGTCGCCCCGGTCGAGGGGGAGGGGCCCGGCCTGCTCGGGGTGGCGACCCGGCTGCCCGTACCCGGATGGTTGCCGGCGCTGGACCTCGACGCGGCGGTGCCGGCGGACGTGCGCCGCGCGGCGCCGGCCCCGGGCGACGTGGCGGTCACTCCCGCCTGGCGGCGGCTGCGCGGCCCGGCCGACCTGGCCGCCCTGAACCCGGCGGTCGAGGGCTGGGAGGCCACCCGGGCCATCCTCTCCGGCCCGGCCCGCCGAAGCTGACCTGAAGCCGGTGGGCGACCCACCGGACGTGCAGACGCCGCCGGCCGGGCGCGCGTGGGGCGCGGCCCGGCCGGTGCGGTGCGGATCAGGACTTGTCGGAGTCGTCCCCGGAGTCGTCGGAGCGGGGCGGGGTGTCGCCGCCCGGCGCCTGCTCCTCCGGGCCACCCGGCGCGGTGAAGTCGAAGTTCGCCAGCTCGTCGTCGAGGTCGAGCTGGGCGGTCGCGAAGGCCACCGGGTCGGCGAAGTCGTCGTCGGAGGGGAGCAGGTCGGGGTGGCCCCAGACCGCGTCCCGGCCGGAGATGCCCCGGTGCGTGGTGAGCGCGGCCCAGAGCGCCGACGCCTCGCGCAGCCGACGCGGTCGCAGCTCCAGCCCGACCAGCGCGGCGAAGGTCTGCTCGGCCGGACCGCCGGCGGCCCGGCGGCGACGGAACGCCTCGCCGAGGCGGACCACGTTGGGCAGCCGCTCGCCGGCGGCGTTGTCGACGACGTGGCAGACCCAGCCCTCGACCAGCGCGAGCACCGTCTCCAGGCGGGCCAGGGACGCCTTCTGCGCCGGGGTGTCCTCCGGCGTGAAGATGCCCTCCAGGGCGATGGCCTGCATCGACTCCGGGTCGGTCGGGTCGACCCGGCCCATCGCCTCCTCGATCGCCTCCCGGTTGACCCGGATGCCGGAGGCGTAGTTCTCGACCGCGGTCAGCACGTGCCCGCGCAGCCACGGGACGTGCTCGAAGAGCCGCTGGTGGGCGGCCTCGCGCAGGGCGACGTAGAGGCGTACCTCGTCCTCGGGCAGCTCCAGGCCCTCGCCGTACGCCCGGATGTTGGCCGGGACGAGCGCGGCGGTGCCGGCCGGGCCCAGCGGCAGGCCGATGTCGCCGGCCGAGAGCACCTCGGCGGCGAGCGAGCCGAGCGCCTGGCCGAGCTGCCCGCCGAAGAGCGCCCCGCCCAGCGTCGCCACCATCGACTGCATCGGGCCGAGCTGGGCCCGCGCCTCCGGCGGCACCAGGTCGCCCATCGCGCCGACCATCCGGCTGGCCACCGGGTCGCAGAGCTTGCGCCAGACGTCGAGGGTCTTGTAGATCCACTCGTTGCGGTTCCACGCGACCGAGGTGCGGATGCCGGACGGCAGCGCGGAGGCCGGCTCCAGCCAGAGGTCGGCGATGCGCAGCGCCTCCTCCACCGCGTGCCGCTCGTACGGCGACACCGCCGGGTCGCCCGCGGCGGCGAGCTGGCTGGCGGCCACCTGCCGGGCCAGGTCCCAGTTGACCGGCCCGCTGCCCGACGCGGAGAGCAGGTGCTGCAACTGCGACATGAACTGCTGCATCTGCGCGGGATCGTTGGGGTCTGGTGGTTGCCCACCCGGGAGCGCGAAACCGAACGGAATATCAGGCACGACGTCTACGGTACGCGCGCCGCGCCCCAGGTCGCCCTCGCTGTCGTTGCGCTGAGGGCGAAGTCGGCCTCGGCCGACCGGGCGGCACCACCTGAATCGGTACGCTCTGCCGCATGAGACGTCGCGGCGTGACCGTCCTCCTCGGTGCTCTGCTCACCACTCTGCTCAGCATCGGCGTGCTCGGCGCGCCCATCCCGTACGTGGTGCTCGGCCCGGGGCCGACCGTGAACACCCTCGGCACCTCCGACGGCAAGGAGGTCATCCAGGTCACCGGCCGGTCGACGTCCAACTCCGCCGGCCAGCTGCGGATGACCACGGTGGGGGTGCAGCCCTCGGTCAAGCTGCGTGCGGCGATCGCCGGCTGGCTCTCCGCGGACGAGGCGGTGGTGCCGCGCGAGCTGGTCTACCCGCCGAACGAGAGCCAGGAGGAGGTGGAGAAGCGCAACGCCGAGGACTTCCAGAACTCGCAGACCAGCGCCGAGACCGCCGCGCTGGTGGAACTCGGCTACCCGGTGCAGGTGGTGGCCAAGGAGGTCGCCTCCGACGGGCCGTCGGCGGGCGTGCTCAAGGCCGGCGACGTGATCACCACGGTCGACGGGGTCAAGGTGACCACGGCGACCAAGCTGGTGGAGCTGGTCCGGGCGAAGCCGGCCGGCACCGCGCTGCGGATCGGCTACACCCGCGACGGCGTGGCCGGCACGGCCACGGTGACCAGCCGGGAGCAGGACGGCCGGCCGCGCGTCGGGCTGGTGCCGGAGCAGCGGCAGCCGCACCCGTTCACGCTGAAGATCGACCTGGCCAACATCGGCGGACCGAGCGCCGGGCTGATGTTCGCCCTCGGCATCGTGGACAAGCTCGAACCGGCCGACCTGACCGGCGGGAAGGTCATCGCCGGCACCGGCACCATCGACGACGAGGGCCGGGTCGGTCCGATCGGCGGGATCGCGCAGAAGCTCGTCGGGGCGAAGAAGGCCGGGGCGAAGGTTTTCCTGGTGCCGGCGGACAACTGCGCCGAGGCGGTCCGCAATCCGCAGCCCGACCTGCCCCTGATCAAGGTCGGCTCGCTCGACGAGGCATTGACGGCGCTGGAGACGCTGCGGTCGGGCGGGCAGCCGATCCACTGCTGATCCCGGACGCCGCGACAGCCCGCCGTGACCTTGGACCGCCACGTTCAGGAACACCCCGTACTCTGGGTGCCTGTCCGGAGCCGATCACATCGAGCGTGCGGAGCCAACAGTGGTCATGCGTAGCAGCCCCCTGCCGAGGATGAGCCGGCGCGGACGCGTCACCATCGGCGTTCTGGTCGGGGTGTTCGTGCTCTTCACCCTGCTCGGCTGGGGTGTCCAGGCCTGGACGGACTGGCTCTGGTTCGAAGAGGTCCGCTACACCCAGGTCTTCACCGGCGTGCTGGTCACTCGGCTGCTGCTCTTCCTCACCATCGGCGTGGGGTTGGCGCTCTTCGTGGGCGGCAACCTCTGGCTGGCGTACCGGCTGCGACCGGCGCTGCGGCCGCACTCGCTGGAGCAGGCCACCCTGGAGCGCTACCGGCTGCTGCTCACGCCCCGGATCGGCACCTGGATCAGCCTGACCGCGGCCGTGCTCGGGCTCTTCGCCGGCCTCTCCGCGCAGAGCCGGTGGAACCAGTGGCTGCTCTTCCGCAACGGCGGCGACTTCGGCGTCAAGGACCCGGAGTTCGGCGTCGACGTCGGCTTCTACGTCTTCCAGCTGCCCTTCTGGCGGTACCTGCTCGGCGTCGGCTTCACCGCGGTGGTGCTGGCGCTGCTCGGCGCGCTGGCCGTGCACTACATCTTCGGCGGCGTGCGGCTGCAGGGCGTCGGTGACCGGATGACCAACGCCGCGCGGGCCCACCTCAGCACGCTGGTCGCCGTCTTCGTGCTGCTCAAGGCCATCGCGTACGTGCTGGACCGGCGGGCGATGCTGCTGGAGTACAACGAGGGCGCCAAGCTCTACGGCGCCGGCTACGCCGACGTCAACGCGCTGCTGCCGGCCAAGGAGATCCTGGCGTACATCTCGGTGGTGGTGGCGATCGCCATCATCGTCTTCTCCAACGCGGTGATGCGGAACCTGGTCTGGCCGGGCATCGCGCTGGCCCTGCTCGGCGTCTCCGCCGTCGCGATCGGCGGCATCTACCCGTGGGCGGTGCAGACCTTCGAGGTCAAGCCGAGCGCCCGGGACAAGGAGGCGCCGTACATCGAACGCAGCATCGGGGCCACCCGGGCCGCGTTCGGGTTGGGCGACACGAAGACCACCGGGTACGCGGCGAACAACCTCACCCCACCGGCGAGCCTGGCCACCGACACCTCGGTGGTGCCGAACGTCCGGCTGCTCGACCCGCAGCTGGTCTCCGAGACGTACACGCAGCTCCAGCAGGTCCGCGGCTTCTACGACTTCGGGCCGAAGCTCGACATCGACCGGTACTCGGTGGCGAACAAGACCTCCGACTACGTGGTCGGCGTCCGTGAGATCAACTACGGCGAACTGACCCAGAACAACTGGATCAACCGGCACACCGTCTTCACCCACGGGTACGGCCTCGTCGCGGCCCCGGCCAACCAGGTGGTCTGCGGCGGCCAGCCGTACTTCGTCTCCGGCTTCCTCGGTGAGAAGGCGCAGGAGGCGTGCTCCTCGCAGGCCGAGCAGATCCCGGCCACCCAGCCGCGGATCTACTACGGCGAGCGGATGGAGGAGGACGACTACGCGATCGTCGGGCAGGCCGACAAGACCCGCAACGCCGAGTTCGACCGGCCCACCCCGACCACCGGCGGCGAGCAGTACTACACCTACACCGGTGAGGGCGGCGTCGAGATCGGCTCGTTCACCCGCCGGCTGCTCTACTCCATCAAGGAGCAGGAGTCGAACTTCCTGCTCTCCGAGGCGGTCAACGACAACTCGCGGCTGCTGTACGTGCGCAACCCGCGCGACCGGGTGGAGAAGGTCGCCCCCTTCCTCACCCTCGACGGCGACCCGTACCCGGCGGTGGTGGGCGGCCGGATCCAGTGGATCGTCGACGGCTACACCACCGCGGCGACGTACCCGTACGCCGAGCGGGTCAACCTGCAGACCGAGACCGCCGACGAGCTGACCAACCGGGGCACGTTCCAGCTGGCCCGGGAGAACGTCAACTACATGCGCAACTCGGTGAAGGCCACCGTCGACGCGTACGACGGCACGGTGCGGCTCTACGAGTTCGACGAGACCGACCCGGTGCTCAAGGCCTGGAACAAGGCGTTCGGCGGGGACCTGGTGCTGCCGAAGAACGCCATCCCGGCGGAGCTGGCCGAGCACTTCCGCTACCCGGCCGACATGTTCAAGGTGCAGCGGAACCTGCTCACCAAGTTCCACGTGACCGACCCCGGCGACTTCTACTCCGGCCAGGACTTCTGGCAGGTGCCGAATGTGCCGGACGCGCCGGACAGCGGGCAGAAGCAGCCGCCGTACTACCTGTTCACCCAGTTCCCCGGGCAGGTGGAGCCGCGCTTCCAGATCACCGCGGCGGTCACCCCGAACGGGCGGCAGAACCTCGCCGCGCTGATCTCCGGGTCGTACATCGACGGTCAGCCCAAGCTGGAGGTGTGGGAGCTGCCGGACCAGACCCGGGTCTCCGGGCCGGTCCAGGTGCACCAGCAGATGACCAACAACGCCAATATCCGGCAGCAGCTCAACCTGCTCTCCTCCAACCAGGCCCAGGTGCAGTACGGCAACCTGCTGTCGCTGCCGTTCGGCGACGGGATGCTCTACGTCGAGCCGGTCTACGTGAAGAGCAACCAGCAGGACGCGTACCCGCTGCTGCAGAAGGTGCTGCTCTCGTACGGCGACGGCGGTTCCTACGTGGCGCTGGCCGACAACCTCACCGACGGCATCAAGCAGCTCGTCGACCAGGGCAAACGGGCCGGGCAGGGCACGACGCCGCCGCCCGGCGGCACCCCGCCGCCGCCCCCGGGCGGCACCCCGCCGCCGCTGACCGGTGAGCTGGCCGCCGCGGCGGAGCGGGTGCAGACGGCGATCGTCGAGGTCAAGGCCGCGCAGACGTCCGGCGACTTCGAGCGGTACGGCCGGGCGCTCAAGGCGCTGGACGAGGCGATGACCGCCTTCCAGCAGGCGCAGCAGACCGCCGGGCCGGCCCCGACGCCGAGCGGCAGCCCGTCCGCGCCGTCACCGACGCCGAGCGGCTGAGCCGCAGCGCGGGCGACCCGACCGGCCCGCGACCCGAGGACCTGCCGGTCCTCCGGTCGCGGGCTTGTCGCTTTTCCGACCCGTTGCCCGCAACCGATCGGCCCCGTCCACCGTCTTGTCAGCAGGTGGGGAAACGGGGAGACGTGGTGTGAGCATGAGGGATGCGCAGAGCTTCGACGAGTTCTACCGGAGCACGTCCGGGCGGACGCTGCGGTACGGCCACGCGGTGGCGGGTGACCACGGCGAGGCGCAGGACCTCGTGCAGGAGGCGTACGCCCGGGCCTGGCGGCAGTGGGGCAACCTGGCCACCCACCCGGCGCCGGAGGCGTGGCTGCGGCTGGTGGTCAGCCGCCTGGCCACCGACCGGTTCCGCCGGCTGCGCGGCTGGCGCACGGCGGTCAGCCGCACCGGCTTACCCGAGGACGTACGGCCACCGGGCGAGGACACCGTCCTGCTGGTCGCGGCCCTGCGGCAGTTGCCGGCGAACCAACGGCAGGCGCTGGCCCTGCACTACCTGTTCGACATGCCGGTGGCGGAGATCGCCCGCGAGACGCGGGTGCCCACCGGCACCGTGAAGTCCTGGCTGTCCCGGGGCAGGACGAGGCTGGCCGAGCTGCTGCCCGGGGTCGCGTCCGAGGAGCTGGAGGTCAACGATGTCGCGTGAACTGACCGGTTTCTACCGCTCACTCGCCGAGGACACCGACCCACGCGGCCTGGCGGCGCCCGACCTGGTGCGCCGGTACGCCGACCGCCGGGCGCGGACCCGGGCCGCGCTGGGGGTGCTGACCGCGGCGGCGCTGGTCGGCGGGACGGCCGTCGGCGCCCAGTTCGTCCTCGTGGCCGGCCCGGACACCCGGGTCGGGCCGCCCGCCGACACCCCGGCCCCGCCCTCGCCTGTGCCGGCGGACCCGACGCCCACCCCGTCGGCGACCTCGCCCGGCCCGAGCGGGTCGGCGTCGGGGCAGCCGACGTCGACGTCACCGACGCGCGTCGGCGTCCCGCCGCCGGTCCGGACGCCGACCTCGATCCCCGATTCGGCCTTCTTCGCGCTGGCGGCGGCGAACGACACCGGGGCAGGGTCCCGGTTCGGCGAGGGTCAGGTGCTGCCCGCGCTCTGCGGGGCGGAGCCGGGCGCGTCGGGGACGGTGCGGCAGCGCGTCCGGACGGTGCCGTTCAAGCTGGCCGGCACGCCGGAGGGGAACATCCCGGACGGTGTCTACCGGCACAGCATCACCATCTACCGCGACGGTAAGGCCGCCGCCGCGCTCGACGAACTGCGCGACGCGGTGCGTAACTGCCCCGAGCAGCCGGTCGGCAACGTGACGTCCCGGCAGAAGCTGCTGCCCAGCGGCGGCTACGGCGACGAGTCGGTGCTGTTCGAGATGCGCAAGCCCTTCCTCGACGTCAACGACCAGCCGACCGGCGACGAGGAGGTCCGGCTGATCCGGGCCATCCGGATCGGGAGCGTGGTGACGGTGCTCTGGGAGCAGGGCTGGGAGGGCAGTTCCAGCCCGAAGCCGCAGGTCGACGCGGACAGCCGGCGGGCGGTGCTGGCGATCCGCAACTGGTTGCGCTGAGTGCGCCCCGGGCCCGTTTTGCGGGTCCGGGGCCCCGTACGCTACGGTTAACGAGCCGACGCGGGGTGGAGCAGCTCGGTAGCTCGCTGGGCTCATAACCCAGAGGTCGCAGGTTCAAATCCTGTCCCCGCTACCACGACGAACGGCCCGAGGATCTGATCCTCGGGCCGTTCGCCTTTTCCGCGCCCGAGCGGCTCCGGTGGTTCCCCACCCGAACGGCCCCGGTGGCCGGCGCCGGTGCGGCCCCGGTGGCCGATCCGGGACCCGGCTGATCTCGGTCCCGGGGATGCGCTAGGCTTATGGAGTCGACGCGGGGTGGAGCAGCTCGGTAGCTCGCTGGGCTCATAACCCAGAGGTCGCAGGTTCAAATCCTGTCCCCGCTACTCGTTCGAAGGCCCCGGAGCCCAGCTCCGGGGCCTTCGCCGTTTCCGCCCGCCGGGGGTTTCCCATCCGTCCGGCGTGCCCCGCTTGCCCGCCTCGGTCAGGATGGGGTCATGTCATCTTGGAACAGGTGGTGGGGCCGGCTGAGCGCGGTCCTCGGTGCGGTCGTGCTCTCGGTCTTCGTGCCGGTCGCGGCCTGGGCGTCCACGGGCCAGGGCGAGCTGGTGGTGGAGGCGGCACGGCGCAGGTCCCGGGGCGGTGGCGGCATCCTGGGCCTGCTGTGCTGCCTCGTCGTGGTGGGGTTGATCGTGTTCCTGGTGCTGCGGCTGATGCGTAACCGCCGCAACCGTCCGCCGAGCTGATCCGGTCGGCCCCGGCCGGCAGACGCCGGCCGGGGTCACTCGGCCAGCGCCCCCTGCGCCTGCGCCATGAACTTCGACGTCGTGGCCCGCGCTCCCACCCGGCCCGACCGGACGTCCTGGGCCGCCGCCGAGAGCAGCGCGCGCACCCGGGCGTGCCCCCGTGGCGGCGGGGCCGGGGCGGGCCCGACCAGGTCGTTCAGGGCGGTGCTGAGGGTGGCGACGCGCTTGACCACCGGATCGTCGGACGCCTGGGTGACGGCCTGCCGTACGGCCAGGTCGGCGGGCAGCCCGCGGTCGGTGCCGAGGATCCGGTTCACCTCGACGTTGGTGGTGAGGAAGTTGACGACGTCGGCCACCACGCCCGGGTGCCGGGTGCCGTGGAAGCCGGCCCAGTACATCGAGGCCCGGTCCCACTGGGCGGCCGGGGGCCCGGGAAAGAAGGCCAGCCCCAGCTCGTCGTCGCTGTAGCGCTGGAGTTCGGGTAGCTGGTGCGACCAGGCGAACGAGGCGGCGGTGTGGCCGGTCACCACGAGCTGTCGCGCCGGTTCGCCGCCGTCGGCCCGGTCCACCAGCGCCGCGGCCGGGGTCGCCCGGTCGTTGCGGGCCCGCTGCCAGAGTTCGAACCAGTCGACCAGGGCCGCCGAGCTGAACCCGAGCTGCCGCCCCTGGTAGAACTTGCCGCCCTGGCCGCGCAGCCAGAGCCAGAGCGCCCGGTGGTCGCCGGACGGGTCCATGGTGCCGGCCACCCGCCCGCCGCTGGCCTGGGTGACCCGCGCGGCCCAGGCCAGGTAGTCGGCCCACGGCATGTTCGTCGGGGCGGGTACCCCGAGCCGGCGCAGCAGGTCCTTGTTGTAGACCACGGCGGCGTGCGTCTGCGCGGCCGGGACGCCGTACAGCCGGCCGTCCACCCGGCCGTAGTCGGCCAGCCCGGGCGGCAGGCCGCCGAGGTCGAGCCGGCCGTCCGCGGCGTACGGGCTGAGGTCCAGGGCGATGGCGCGCTGCGCGTACTCGGTCAGCACTGTGTCGTCGACCTGGAACAGGTCCGGCACGTTGCCGCCGCCGGCCTGGGTGGCGAGCCGGTCGTAGTAGCCGCCGGCGGCCTGCCAGGTGACCCGGAAGGTGACCCGGGGGTTGCGCGAGGAGTAGACCCGCAGCGCCCGCTCGGTGGCCTGTGCGCGCCGGGTGTTGCCCCACCAGAAGACCGACAACTCGATCGGCCCGTTCTCGTCGACCGGGGCGGCCGGGCCGTCGCTGCACCCGGCGAGGCCGCCGGTGGCGAGCGCCGGCACGGCCAGCAGCGCGCCGAGCAGCCGCCGCCGGTCCGGGTCGGCGCCGGGCCGGGGGCGCGGAGGGCGGGCAGCGGGCACGGGGGGCTCCTGGTGCGCGGCGGTGCGGGCCGGACCATTCACGCAGGCGGTGCGCCCGGGTGTCAACGCCGGGCGGTCGGCGGCGGCGGGGACGGCCGCCCGGGCGCTGACCGGCATCGATACGCGCCGAGCCGTCCCGGGCCCGCCGGCCTCGGGACGGCCGGTGGCCGCACCGGGCGTCCCGACGTCGTCTGATGTACTAGGGCGCGTGGAACTTCTGCACTCGGGCAAGGTCAGGGACGTCTACGCCGACGGCGACGACCTGATCCTGGTCGCCTCCGACCGCATCTCGATCTACGACGTGGTGCTGCCGACGCCGATCCCGGACAAGGGTCGACTGCTCACCGCCCTCTCCGTCTGGTGGTTCGAGCAGCTCGCCGACCTGGTGCCGAACCACGTCATCTCGACCACCGACGTGCCCGCCGAGTTCGCCGGCCGGGCGATCCGCTGCCGGCGGCTGGAGATGGTCCCGGTGGAGTGCGTCGCCCGCGGCTACCTGACCGGCGGCGGCCTGAAGGAGTACCAGCGCACCGGCGCCGTCTCCGGCGTGGCGCTGCCGCGCGGCCTGGTCGAGGCGTCGATCCTGCCCGAGCCGATCTTCACCCCGTCGACCAAGGCGCCGGTGGGGGAGCACGACGAGCCGATCACCTTCGCCGAGGTGGTGGACAAGGTCGGCACGGAGACCGCCGAGCGGCTGCGCCAGATCACCATCGACGTCTACCGGCGCGGCGCCGAGCTGGCCGCCGACCGGGGCATCCTGGTCGCCGACACCAAGCTCGAACTGGGCTGGACGCCGGACGGCACCCTGATGCTCGGCGACGAGCTGCTGACCTCCGACTCGTCCCGGTTCTGGCCGGCCGAGTCGTACCAGCCGGGCCGGGTGCAGTTCTCCTACGACAAGCAGTACGTCCGGGACTGGGCGACCGACAGCGGCTGGGACAAGCAGGGCCCGGCCCCCGAGGTGCCGGCCGAGGTGGTCGAGGTGACCCGGGCCCGCTACGTCGACGTTTACGAGAGGCTCACCGGCAACCGCTGGGCGTAGTCACTCGACCCAGTCATTGCGGCACCGTACCCAAAGAGACAACCCGCCGTCGCCCACGCGTCGTCCGGTCGGCGGCGTCCGTACGATCTGGACCGTGCGCGACATCGCCGTGTTCAGCGGAACCGCCCATCCCGAACTCGCCGCCGAGATCTGTGCCCACCTCGACGTCCCGTTGCACCCGGTGCGGGTCTCCCGGTTCGCCAACGACTGCCTGGAGGTGCAGTTGCAGGCGAACTGCCGGGAGCGCGACGTCTTCCTGATCCAGCCGCTGGTGCCGCCGGTCCAGGAGCACCTGGTCGAGCTGCTGCTCATGATCGACGCGGCCCGGGGCGCGTCCGCCGGCCGGATCACCGTGGTGCTGCCGCACTACGCATACGCCCGGTCGGACAAGAAGGACGCCCCGCGGATCTCGATCGGCGGGCGGCTCGTCGCCGACCTGCTCACCTCGGCCGGGGCGCACCGGGTACTGGCGATGACCCTGCACTCGCCGCAGGTGCACGGCTTCTTCAGCGTCCCGGTCGACCACCTGCACGCGCTGCGCGAGCTGGCCGGCCACTTCCGGCGCTACGACCTGACCGACACCGTGGTGGTCTCGCCGGACCTGGGCAACGCCAAGGAGGCCGCCGCCTTCGCCCGGATGCTCGGCACGCCGGTGGCGGCCGGAGCGAAGCAGCGGTTCAGCGACGATCGGGTCAAGATCAGTACGGTGATCGGCGACGTGGCCGACCGGGACGTGATCGTCCTCGACGACGAGATCGCCAAGGGCAGCACGGTGATCGAGCTGATGGCGCACCTGCGCGAGCGGAACGTGCGCTCGATCCGGCTCGCCTGCACGCACGGGCTCTTCTCCAGCGGCGCGCTGGAGCGGCTCAGCGGGGAGGACGGGGTGCTGGAGATCGTCTGCACCAACACGGTCCCGATCCCGGCGGAAAAGCGGGTGCCGAAGCTGGAGATCCTCTCGGTGGCGCCCGCGTTGGCCGAGGCGATGCGGCGGATCCACAACGGCGAGTCGGTCAGCGCGCTCTTCGGCTGAGTCGGGCCGGATCAGTCGCCGGCCGGGCCGCCCGCGCGGCGCAGCGCCCGGGTCAGGGCGCTGATCCGTACCGTGGTGCCGGCCGGGCTGGTCTCGACCTCCATGGCGTCGCTCAGCTCCCGGGCCAGCCAGAGCCCCCACCCGCCGGCGGTGTCCGGCGCGGGACGGCTGTGGTCGCCGAGCCGCTGCGCGCTGATTCCCGCGCCGTGGTCGGAGACCTCGCAGACCAGCTCGTCGGCCCGCTGCCACAGCCGCAGCCAGCCCCGGCCGCCGCCGTGCCGGACCGCGTTGGTGATCAGCTCGTTGACGGCGAGGACGAAGTCGTCCAGCCGCTGGCCGCTCAGCCCCGAGGCGTGCGCGCAGGAGGTGACCGAGTGTCGCAGCTCGGTCACCTGGGCCTGCTCGAAGGCCTCGGCGATGAGAACGGAAGATTCGATGGGCACAACCGTACGCGGCGGGGGCGGATCTGCGTTCGTCATGGCCCTGTCCCGACAGCCGGTCTCGGAGTTTCGCGGCATTTCCACCGTACGTCAGGGTTCTCCGTCCCGCGACCGGCGGTGCCGCCGAGCCGGCCGGCGGCTGTGGCATCGTGACGGCCATGCCGTCGCCGCCGGGTGGTCTCGAGGTGCCGCTGTGGCGTTCCATCGCCGTCTTCCGCTTCGCCGCCCTGGGGTACGTCTGCCTGCTGGTGCTCCGCGACGCCGACCGGTACGCCCACCCGCTCGCCGCCGGCGCCGTCCTGCTGGCGATGCTGGCCTGGTCCGGGGCGACCGCCGCGGGCTACGCCCGGCCGGCGAACCGGCACTGGCCGCTGCTCCTGGCCGACCTGGGCGTCGTGCTCGTCGTCCTCGCCGTCTCCCCGTGGGTGGTCGGCCGCCCGGCGCTGGCCGCCGGGGTGCCGACCCTGGCCGTGGTCTGGCTGGCCGGCCCGGTGCTGGCCTGGGCGGTCTCCGGCGGGCGGCGGCGCGGCGCGGTCGCGGCGCTGGCGCTCGGCGCGGCGGACCTTGCCAGCCGGGGGCGGGTCGGCCCGTCCTCGCTCACCGGGGTGATCCTGCTGCTGCTCGCCGGGGTGATCGTCGGGCACGTCGCGCGGCTGGCGGTGACCGCCGAGGAGCGGCTGCACCGGGCGGTGCAGCTGGAGGCGGCCACCCGGGAGCGGGAGCGGCTGGCCCGGGGCATCCACGACTCGGTGCTCCAGGTGCTGGCCCTGGTGCAGCGGCGCGGCGCCCACCTCGATGGCGAGGCCGGTGAGCTGGCCCGGCTCGCCGGCGAGCAGGAGGCGGCGCTGCGCGCCCTGATCGCCGGGGTCGACCCGGCGCCCGCCGCCGACGAGCCGACCGGCACCCTGGACCTGCGTGCCCTGCTCGGCCGGTACGCCTCGGCGACGGTCTCCGTCTCCGCCCCGGCCACCCCGGTCCCGCTGCCCGCACCGGTGGCCCGGGAACTGGCCGCCGCCACCGCCGCGGCGCTGGACAACGTGCGGCGGCACGCCGACGGGCGCGCCTGGGTGCTGGTCGAGGACGAGGGGGAGACGGTGACGGTGTCGGTGCGCGACGCCGGCCCGGGCATCCCGGAGGGCCGGCTGGTCGAGGCCGCCCGGCAGGGGCGGCTGGGCATGAGCCAGTCGATCCGGGGCCGGATCGCCGACCTCGGCGGCGAGGTGCGGATCGTATCCGCGCCCGGGGAGGGCACCGAGGTGGAGCTGGTGGTACCGAGGGAGGACGGGTGACCGGGGTACGGGTGATGGTGGTCGATGACCACCCGATGTGGCGGGAGGGGGTGGCCCGCGACCTCACCGAGGCCGGCCACCGGGTGGTGGCGACCAGTGGCGAGGGGCGGCAGGCGGTCCGGGTGGCCGCCGCGGCCCGGCCCGACCTGGTGGTGCTCGACCTCCAGCTGCCCGACATCTCCGGAGTCGAGGTGATCCGGGGCCTGCGGGCCGTGCTGCCCGAGGTGCGGGTGCTGATGCTCTCGGCCAGCGGCGAGCAGCAGAGCGTCCTGGACGCGGTGAAGGCCGGCGCCACCGGCTACCTGGTGAAGTCCGCCGCGCCGGCCGAGTTCCTGGACGCGGTGCGCCGCACCGCCGCCGGGGAGCCGGTCTTCACGCCCGGCCTGGCGGGACTGGTGCTCGGCGAGTACCGCCGGCTGGCCGGCGCCACCGACGGCGGGGCCCGGCCGGGCCGGGACGACGCGGCACCCCGGCTCACCGAGCGGGAGACCGAGGTACTGCGCCTGGTCGCCAAGGGGCTGTCGTACCGGCAGATCGCCGAGCGGCTGGGGCTCTCGCACCGCACCGTGCAGAACCACGTCCAGAACACGCTGGGCAAGCTCCAGTTGCACAACCGGGTCGAACTGACGCGCTACGCGATCGAGCGCGGGCTCGACGACGACTGAGTCAGTGCGACTCCGGCGGCCGGGTCTCGTGGATCGCCAGCTCCTCGGCGGTGGCCCCGCCGCCGGCTGAGCCCGCGTCGTAGGCGACCGAGTCGGTCTCCTGGTCGGTGTGCGCCCCCTCGTCCGGTTCGACCAGCCGGCCCACCTGAGAGTCGGCGATGGTGCCCAGCTTGCCGTGGTCGTAGATGGAGACCGGGGAGTGCGGGTCCGAGGTGGGACCGGGGTTCATCACGTCGGCGTCGAGCTGCGCCTCGGCGGCGGCCTCGTCGCTGTCCGCCTCGGCGGCGATGTCCGGGTCGACCGAGCCGGCCAGCGGGTCGTCGGCGGGGCGCTCGTACTGCTCCCGCTGGAGCTTGTAGTCCAGCGACTCCCCGTCGAGCTGCTCCTCGGCGGTGGTGCCGAAGCTGTCGACCGCGACCGGTGTGCGGTCGCCGGGCAACTGGGCCGGCTCCGGGCCGTCGGCCTCGCGGCCGGTGAGGACGTCGTCGTTGGCGGTGGAGTCGTCGTCGGCGGTCTGCGGCAGACCCTCCGCCTCAGGGTCGGAGAGGGGGGTCGGGTACTCGTCGTCGCGCATGACTGATCACTACCCACTGCCATGCCCTGGGTAACCGGAGCCGGACCCCGCAATCGGGACGAAAGGGGAGAAGTCAGCCCTGGCGCGCGGCTTCGTCCTCGGCGTGGAGGACGCACCAGACCACCTTGCCGTTCGGCACCGGGGTGCTGCCCCAGCGTCGGGCCACCGTGTCGATCAGCAGCAGGCCACGGCCGCCGGTCGAGGTGAGCGGAGCCAGGCCGGCGTACGCGGGCTGTCCGGGGGAGTGGTCGCGGACCGCGAGGTGCAGCGAGCTGTCCCGCGGCGCGAGCCGGACCGTCATCGGCGTCCGGGCGTGGGCCACCACGTTGTTGACCATCTCGGTCATCGCGATGGACGCCGGCTCGGTCAGCTGCGGCACGCCCCAGCGGGCGCAGCCGTCGGCGATCATCGCCCGGGCCTGCCGGGCGGCACCCACCGTGGGCGCGAGGTCCGCGGCGAGCAGCGCCGCCATCGGGGTACGGGCCAGCGCGGCGGTCGCCTCGTCGGTGGTCGCGTACACCGGCAGCCCGGTCGCGTCGGCGCCGGTGACCGTGCCGGCCGGATCGAGCACCAGCAGGTCGGCGGCGGGCCAGTCGGCGACCGCGCGGCGGACCTCGGCCAGCAGTCGCGCGGCGCTGCCGTCGGTGGAGCGGAGCCGCGCCACGTCGACCACGATCGGGCCGGGCCGGTCGCTCAGTCGCGCCAGCAGGGCGTCGCGGACCCGCTCGGCGGCGGCGGGCTCCAGCACGCCGCTCAGCCGCACGGTCGCGGACGACTCGTCCGCCTCCACCAGGCATCGCGCGTCCGTCGGCATGATCGTCCCATTGTGCATGCCGGCGGCCGGGCGCGCACCCGGCCGCCCCGTGCCGGTCATCGCCGTTCCGCCCGGGAGCGGCGGGTCATCGCGGCCATCGTGCCGACCGCGGTGCCGGCGGCGGCCAGCCCGAACGCGGCGGTCACCCGCACCACCTGCCGACGTCGGCCGTGCCAGCCGCCCTCGCGCTGCGCCTCGGCGTCGGCGCGGAAGACGTTGCCGGTGCTGTCCGCCGCGCCCGACGGCCCGAACTGCGTCCGGTGGGCGTACCAGCCGAGGACCCGCTCGGCCAGGACCGGCGCGAGCCGCCACTGCAGGCCGATCAGCCGGGCCGCGCCGCCGGCGTACGCCTCCCGGCGCGGGCGGCGCAGCAGCCGGACGATGGTCTCCGCCACCATCTCGGGCGGGTACACCGGCGGCGGCGGGACCAGCTCGCGCCCGGTGTGGTTGCCGGCGTGCCGGAAGAACGGGGTGTCGATGGTGGCCGGCAGCACGGTGCAGATCGAGATGTTGCCCCGGCCGGTGACCCGCAGTTCCTGCCGGACCGTGTCGGCCAGCCCGCGGATGCCGTGCTTGGTGGCGTTGTACGCCGACTGGTAGGGCATCGCCACCTCGGCCAGCACCGAGGCGTTGTTGACCACGACCCCGCCGCCGGAGAGGCTCAACCAGGGCAGCGCGGCACGGATGCCGTAGGCGGCGCCCAGCAGGTTGACCTCCAGCACCCGGCGGAACTCCGACACCGGGATCTCGTCGAAGAGCCCGACCGCGCTGACCGCCGCGTTGTTCACCCAGCCGTCGATCCGGCCGTACTCGGCCGCGGCGCGGGCGGCCAGTTCCTCGACCGCCACCGGGTCGGTCACGTCGGTGGGCACCGCCAGCGCCCGCCCGCCCAGTTCCCGGCAGCGCCGGGCGACGTCCTCCAGGGCGGGCTCGCTGCGGGCGGCGAGGACGATGTCCGCGCCCCGGCGGGCCAGCGCGTAGGCCGTGGCGGTGCCGATGCCGCTCGAGGCGCCGGTGACCACCACGACGGCGTCCGAGAGACTGCGGGTTAGCGGCATTCTTCGTCGGTACCCCGACCAGACTGGGTCATGCGGGCGGGTCGGCACGGATCGGCACCGGGCCGGGTCGGCCGCACCGGCGGTCGGCGGGAGGCCGGGGTCGGGCCGTCCCGCCCCGACACTGCCCGGGGGTGATCCCGGGCCAATCCGGCCTTTCGGGCACCCCGCTGGACGATGGCGTAAACCGATCACCCCGGACGGCCGGGTACGGGCCTCCGTCCGCCCCGCCAGACCCGCCGCGAAGGCGCCTGGGACCTGCGGAAAGTCCGGTGGCGGGGGCCTGCCGACGGCTCGCTGGCCGGGTGCCCGGAACGGCTGGCCGGCAGCGTTCCGACTGCTCCCGATCTGCCAGGTTTCGGCTCGCCGGGGCCGGGTTAATGGGACCCTCTGACCGGAGGACCATCCCTCACGAATCGCATGGAGGTGACCATGCGCGTCGGCCTCGTCTGCGCGCACGCCGGCTCGGCCCGGCATGCGGACGCCCCCACCGTCGGCACCCACGAGCACATCGCCCGGGTCGCCGCCGAGCTGGCCGGGCGCGGCCACGACGTACGGGTCTACGAGCGCCGGGACGACCCCGCCCTGCCGGAGGTCGTCGAGGTGGACGGCTACCGCCTCGAACGGGTGCCCGTCGGGCCGGCCAGGATCACGCCCACCGCCGAGCTGGTGCCGTACGTGTCGGAGTTCGGCCGGTGGCTGGCCGACCGCTGGGCCGCGGAGTGGACCCCCGAGGTGGTGCACGGGCACTACTGGATCGGTGGCCTGGCCGCCGCCCACGCGGTACGCGAGACGGACATCCCGGTCGTGCAGACCTTCCACTCCCTCGGCGTCGAGCAGCTGCGCCACCTCGGCCAGCAGTACGACGGCCCGGGGGAGCGGATCCCGCTGGAGCGGGCGCTGACCCGGGCGGTGGACATCGCGGTCGCCCAGTGCAACGACGAGGTGGACGAACTGACCCGGATGGGCCTGCAGCGCACGTCGGTGGCGATGGTCCCGGCCGGGGTGGACATCGAGCGGTTCCACCCCGACGGCGAGGCGGCCCCCCGCGACCAGCGGGCCCGCATCCTCTCCGTCGGCGGGCTGTCGCCCGGTCACGGCCAGGAGGACCTGATCCGGGCGATGCGCCTGGTGGGCGACGCCGAGCTGGTCATCGCCGGCGGCCCGCCGCCGGAGGAGCTGGCCACCCACGCCGAGGCCCGCCGGCTGCGCGAGCTGGCCGAGCGGACCGGGGTCGCCGACCAGGTGAAGCTGGTCGGGGCGGTACCGCACGACCAGATGGCCACCTGGTACCGCTCGGCCGACGTGGTCGCCTGCACCCCGCACTACTCCTCCGCCGGCCGCGTGTCGCTGGAGGCGATGGCCTGCGGCGTGCCGGTGGTCGGGTACGCGATGGGCGGCATCGCCGACGCGGTGGTCGATGAGGTCACCGGGCGGCTGGTGCCCCCGGGCGACGTCCGCACGCTGGGCGTGACGCTGCGCCGGCTGCTGGCCGACAACGCCGGGCGGTTCGCGTACGGGCACGCGGCGGTGGACCGGGTGCGGTGCAGCTACACCTGGGAACGCACCGCCAGCGCCCTGGAGCGGCTCTACGAGCGGGTGGTGCTCCGGCGCAAGCCGGTCGAAGCCTGACCGCCGGTCTAGAGCGGTGGTCGGCCGGAGCCGGCGCCGACCGCGATCCGTTCCCGCCGCCGGACGACGGCATGGTGGTGCTGTGGTTCGGCGTACCGGGTGAGCCCGATGACCGCGGCGAGGGTGACCAGGAAGCCGACCGCGGCCAGCCACTCCCGGCCCGGCCAGATCCGGTCGTTGAGCAGCAGCAGGCCGACGATCGCGGCCGGCACCGCCCCGGCGGCGTCCATCGCGGCGACGGCGGCCGTGGTGGAGCCGCGCTGCATCGCCAGCCCGAGCAGCAGCTGCCCGACCAGCGAGTGGGCGATCAGCAGGTAGAGCAGCGGGTCCTGGACGAACGCCTCGACCGTCGGCGCGGACGCCAGCGGGCGGGCGGCCACCGCGGCGGCGGAGAACGCCATCCCGGCCAGCGAGCCGAGCGCCACCGACCCGGGCGGCCCGTGCAGGCGGACGGCGAAGAAGCCGAGCACCCCGATGCCGCCCAGCGCCACCGCGAGGGCGATCAGGCCGGCGGTGCCGAGGGATTTCGACGGCGCCGGCTGGGCGGAGAGCACCAGCGCGGTGATCCCGCCGAACAGCAGCACCAGCAGGGCCACCTCCGCCTTCGGCAGCCGCCACTTGAGCACCACCACGCCCAGCACGGCGGTGACCCCCAGCCCGGCGGCCACGCTGGCCTGCACCAGGAACAACGGCAGGTCCCGGCGGGCCAGGAAGGCCAGCACGAACCCGGTCACCTGGCAGAGCAGACCGACCAGGTAGGTGCGGTGCACGGCCAGCTTCAGCAGCAGCCCCGGATCGAAGGTGTGGTGCACGGTCGTCCGGGCGGCGGCGACCGACTGCAGCATGTTGGCGAAGCCGTACGCGACGATCATGGCCGCGAGGAAGCACCAACCGGAGGACACCACCTGGCGAGGATAGAGGGTGCCCGGGGGTCAGCGCGCGGTTGGCCGACCCAGCCGGGCGAGGATGTCGGCGTGCAGCAACCCGTTGCTGGCCACCGCGCTGTGCTCTCCGGAACCGGCCCCAGCAGGGACTCCACGGCCGGACAGATCGGTGAACACGCCCCCGGCCTCGGTCACCACCGGCACCAGCGCGGCGACGTCCCAGAGCGACAACTCGGGCTCCACCATGACGTCCAGTGCACCCTCGGCCAGCAGCATGTAACCGTAGAAGTCGCCGTACGCGCGGCTGCGCCAGGTGTCCCGCATCAGCTGGAGCATCCCGTCCAGCCGGCCCGCCTCCTCCCACCCGCTGAGCGAGGAGTAGCAGAAGCTCGCGTCGGCCAGGTCGCCGACGGCGGAGACCCGGATCGGCGCGCCGGAGGCGGCGTCCGGCCCGGCGTACGCGCCCTCGCCGAGCGCGCCCCACCAGCGGCGGCCCAGCGCCGGGGCGGAGACCAGCCCGACCACGGGACGGTCCCCCTCCAGCAGCGCGATCAGGGTGGCCCAGACCGGCACCCCCCGGACGAAGTTCTTGGTGCCGTCGATCGGGTCGACCACCCAGCGCCGACCCCCCGGCCCGGCGGCCGGCTGCTCGCCGTACTCCTCGCCGAGCAGGCCGTCGCCGGGACGGCGGTCGGCCAGCAGCGCGCGGATCTCCCGCTCCACGGCGGTGTCCGCGTCGGAGACCGGGGTGAGGTCCGGCTTGGCCTCGACCCGCAGGTCGAGCGCGCGGAAGCGGGCCGTGGAGATGGCGTCGGCGGCGTCCGCGAGCTGGTGGGCGAGGGCGATGTCGTCGGCGTACCCGGTCATGGCAGGAACGGTAGCCACGCCGGGTTCAGGACCCGGCGAGCGGGTCGCCCGGATTCCGCTGGTCGGCCTCGCCGCGCGGGTCACCCTCCCCGGACCGGGAGGACAACAGCCGACGGTACGACGCCAGCCGGCGCGGATCGGCCTTGCCGGCGGCCACCCAGGCGTCCAGCGCGCAGTCCGGCGCCTCGGCGGTGTGCGGGCAGTTCGGCGGGCAGTCCACCGTCGCCTCGACCAGGTCGGCGAAGCCGTGCAGCAGGCTCTCCGCCGAGACGTGGGCGAGCCCGAAGCTGCGTACCCCGGGGGTGTCGATGATCCAGCCGGGGTCGCCGTCGACGCCCGGCGCGGGCGGTAGCCGCAGCGCCACGGCGCTGGTGGAGGTGTGCCGGCCCCGGCCGATCGCGCTGACCACGCCGACGGCCCGGGCGGCCTCCGGCACCAGGCGGTTGACCAGCGTCGACTTGCCCACCCCGGAGTGCCCGACCATGACCGAGACCCGGCCGGCGAGCAGCGCCCGCAGCGCGTCGAGGTCGGAGTCCGGGCGGACCAGCACGTACGGCAGTTCCAGCTCGGTGTAGTAGCCGAGCACCTGCTCGGGTCCGGCCAGGTCGGCCTTGGTCAGGCAGAGCAGCGGCTCGATGCCGGCGTCGTACGCGGCCACCAGGCAGCGGTCGATGAAGCCGGTGCGCGGTGGCGGGTCGGCCAGCGCGCTGACGATCACCAGCTGGTCGGCGTTGGCGACCACGACCCGTTCCAGCCGCCCCTCGGCGGTGGTCGCGTCGTCCTCGGCGGTCCGCCGCAGCACCGAGCGCCGCTCGGCGATCCGGACGATCCGGGCCAGCGCGCCGGCCGCCCCGGAGGTGTCCCCGACCAGGCCCACCTGGTCGCCCACCACCACCGACTTGCGCCCCAGCTCCCGGGCCCGCATCGCGGTCACCGTGTCGTCGGCGTCGGCGCCGGCCAGCACGCAGGTGTAGCGGCCCCGGTCGACGGCGATCACGAAGCCGTCGACCGCGTCGGCGTGCCGGGGCCGGGTGCGGGTGCGTGGACGCGAGGATTTTCCGGGCCGGACCCGTACGTCGTCCTCGTCGTACTCCCGCCGTCTGGTCGCCAGGACCGCCCCCTCTACGCCTCAGCTCTTGCCGGTCACCATTGCCGACCATAGTGCCGGGAACTCGGGCATGGTCTTGGAGGTACACGCCACGTCGTCCACCTCGATGCCGGGAACGGCCAGCCCGGCCACCGCGGCGGCGTGCGCCATCCGGTGGTCGGCGTAGGTGCGGAACGTGCCGCCGCGCAGCGGGCGGGGCCGGATCTCCAGACCGTCGGAGGACTCGGTCAGGTCGGCGCCGAGCGAGGCGAACTCGCGGGCCAGGGCGGCGATCCGGTCGGTCTCGTGGCCGCGGATGTGCGCGATGCCGGTGAACCGGGACGGGGAGTCGGCCAGCATGGCCAGCGCGGTCAGCGCCGGGGTCAGCTCGCTGACGTCGGAGAGGTCGGCCTCCAGGCCGTGCACCGTGCCGGTGCCGCGCACGGTCAGCCCGGCGGTGCCGAGCGTCACCTCGCCGCCCATCCGGTGCAGCAGCGAGCGGAGCTGCTCGACCGGCTGCGCGCTGCTGCGCGGCCAGCCCTGCAACGTCACCTCACCGCCGGTGACCAGCGCGGCGGCGAAGAACGGGACCGCGCCGGAGAGGTCCGGCTCGATCTCCCAGCCGCGCCCGGCCAGCGGGCCGGGCTCGACCACCCAGACGTCCGGGACGCTGTCGTCGACCGCGGCGCCGGCCGCCCGCAGCATCTGCACGGTCATCCGCAGGTGCGGCGCGGAGGGAACGGGCGGGCCCTGGTGGCGCACCACCACGCCCCGGTCGAAGCGCGCGCCGGCGAGCAGCAGGCCGGAGACGAGCTGGCTGGAGGCGGAGGCGTCGATCACCACCTCGCCGCCGGCGACCCGGCCGGTGCCCTGCACCGTCAGCGGCAGGCTGCCGGCGGCCGGGGCCTCGACGCGTACGCCGAGCGAGCGCAGCGCGCCGATCAGCGGGCCGAGCGGGCGGACCCGGGCCTGCGGGTCGCCGTCGAAGGTGACCCGTCCCTCGGCCAGGCCGGCGACCGGCGGCGCGAAGCGCATCACCGTGCCGGCCAGCCCGACGTCGACGTGGGCCGGACCGACCAGCCGGTGCGGCCGGACCAGCCAGCGCTCGTCGTCGGAGATCGACATGTGCGCGCCCATCGCCCGCAGCCCGCCGGCCATCAGCTCGGTGTCCCGCGCGCGCAGCGGCCCGTGCAGGGTCGACGGACCACTGGCCAGGGCACTGAGCACCAGCGCCCGGGCGGTCATCGACTTGGAGCCGGGCAGGCGCAGCGTCGCGGCAACCGGATCGCTGGCGGTCGGTGCGGTCCACGGCTGCGGTGGCCGGGTCGCGGTCGGATTCCCCACGGTTACATTCTGCCAAGCTCGCCGGCCGGTGGAGCCGGCCGTCGGTCCTACTCCCGGTTGGCGGGACAGCCGGGAAGCCGGCGGGGCGTTAGCGTGTGCGCCATGTGCGGGAGGTACGCCACGACCCGGAGCGCCGGTGACCTGAGCGCGCTGTTCGAGTCGTACGACGACACCGACGGCCGGCTCGCGCCCGACCACAACGTCGCGCCGACCGACCCGGTGCCGGTCGTGCGGATGGACGCCGAGGCCGGCCGGGTGCTGTCGGCCGGGCGCTGGGGCCTGGTGCCGCACTGGTCCCGCTCGGCGGCCGGCGCCGCCCGCATGATCAACGCCCGGGTCGAAACGGTCGCCACCAGCCGCGCGTACGCCGACCCGTTCGCCCGCCGGCGCTGCCTGGTCCCCGCCGACGGCTGGTACGAGTGGGTGCGCCGCCCCGCCGGCGGCAAGCAGCCCTACTACATGACCCCCCGCGACGGCTCCGTGCTGGCGTTCGCCGGCATCTGGTCGCGCTGGGAGTCGCTGCTCACCTTCAGCGTGCTCACCACCGCGGCGGTGGGGGAGCTGGCCGAGGTGCACGACCGGATGCCGCTGCTGCTGCCCGCCGACCGCTGGGCGGCCTGGCTCGGGCCGGTCGACGACCCGGCCACGCTGCTCGCCCCGCCGCCGGTCGACTGGCTCGCCGGTCTGGAGATCCGGCCGGTGGGTCCGGCGGTGGGCGACGTGCGCAACGACGGGCCGGGGTTGATCGAGCGGGTGCCGCTGCCCGAGGAGCGGGTCGAGGGGGAAATGACGCTTTTCTGAACGCGATTCGCGACATTGTCGCGTACGAATTGCCAGAGTTCCGGGCGAAATTTCGCTCGGATCTTCAGTCATCTTTGTGCACAGCCCCTTGTCTCCGCGTCCACGGGTGCGATAGAACACAGCGCCGGCACTGGGAGCGTCTTCGCGCGGTGCGAACGATGCCCGTCGATCTTGCCGGTCCCACGGGGGAGGTGGGTGTGATGACCCGGGCGCGTATGCCCCGACCGCACGAGGTGGCCGCCGCACGACGAGATCCGCGACTGTTGCGGGCGTTGCGCGAACGCCGCCAGGACGAGGCCTGGCGGACCAGAGGAACCTGCCAGAGCGTCGATCCGGAAACGTTCTTTCCGGCGCCCAACGAACCGGCCGACGCCGCCGTCGCGCTCTGCCGCAGTTGCGACGTGCAGGGCTCGTGCCTGGCCTGGGCGCTGGAGGTCGGCGACTGCCACGGTGTCTGGGGTGGCACCACGCCGCGCGAGCGGCGGGCCATGCTGGTCGCCTGGCGCAGCGAGGTGCAGCCGGATCCGGACGCCGCGGACGACGCCGGCCCGCCGGTGCGCGACCGCCTGCTCACGCTGGTGCCGCTGAGCTGAGCCCGCACCCGCCCGCCACGGCACCGCTCGTCGACTGAGCCGGCCGGGATCGCCCACCGTCGGGCGTCCCGGCCGGCCAGGCCGGCCTGGCCGCCGTGCCGGGCGTCTTTGCCGGCCTGGTCGCCGTGCCCGGCGAGCCGGCGGCGCAGAATGGGCCGGTGCCGCACCGCGACGAGATCGACACTCCACGGGGCCCGGCCCGGGTCGAGACCGACCTGCCGGCCGGCCCGCCGGTCGCCCTGCTCGTGCTCGGGCACGGGGCGGGCGGCGACGTGGACGCCCCCGACCTGCTCGCGGTCCGGGACGCGGCCGTCGGCGCGGGGGTGGCGGTGGCGCGGGTGACCCAGCCGTACCGGGTGGCCGGGCGGCGGGCGCCGGCACCGGCCGGGCACCTCGACGAGGCGTGGACGGCGGTGGTCGCCGGGCTGCGTACCGGGCATCCGGACGTGCCGCTGCTGGTCGGCGGGCGGTCCAGCGGTGCCCGGGTGGCCTGCCGTACCGCGACGGCCGTGGGTGCGACCGGGGTCGTCGCGCTGGCCTTCCCGCTGCACCCGCCGGGCCGGCCGGAGCGGTCCCGCGCGGCGGAGCTGCTGACCGGGCTGCCCACCCTGGTGGTCAACGGCGACCGCGATCCCTTCGGCGTGCCCGACGCCGACGCCTCGGTCCGCGTGGTGGTCCGCCCCGGCGAGCGTCACGACCTGCGCAAGGACCCGGCGGCCGTGGCCACGGCCGTGCTGGCCTGGCTCCGCGAGCGGGGCTGGGCGCTGCCCTGAGCCACGGCGGGTAGCCGCCCCGCCCGGCGAGCGTGACCGGCGCGGCGCAGGGTCGTTGCATCGGATGGTGCCGGCCGCCCGATCCGGGCGACGGCACCTCCCTCCCAGGCCCTTCCTGGTCCCAGCGTCGGTCTTCGCCGAGGCCGGGACCAGGAACGGGGGCGGCCGGCGGAATGTCCGGACCCCGACCGGGCGTTACCACCACCGGAGCGACACATCTGGCGAGGGGGGTGACCGGTGCCGACCGAGACACGGAGCCGGGAACGGGACGAACGGGAAGCGCGGCAGCTCCGGCAGCTGCTGGGCGGACCGGACTGGCCCGCGACGGTGGGCGGCACGGCGGTGGTGAGGGCGGGCACACCCGGCGGAACCGAATCTGCCGGCAGGTCCGGACGCGTATCCTCGGCGGGGAAGCATCCGACGCGAGGGGATGTGCGGTTGACCACCGAGAAGACGGACGAGCGCAGGGCCCGCTTCGAGCGGGACGCGATGCCCTTCGTCGACCAGCTCTACGCTGCCGGGTTGCGGATGACACGCAACCCCGCGGATGCCGAGGACCTGGTCCAGGAGACATACCTGAAGGCGTACGCCGCCTTCCACCAGTTCGAGCAGGGCACGAACCTGAAGGCCTGGCTCTACCGGATCCTGACCAACACCTACATCAACTCCTACCGCAAGCGGCAGCGCCAGCCCATCCAGGCGCCCACCGACGAGATCACCGACTGGCAGCTCGCCGAGGCCGAGTCGCACACCTCCAGCGGTCTGCGGTCGGCCGAGACCGAGGCGCTGGACCGGCTGCCGGACAGCGACGTCAAGGAGGCCCTCCAGCAGCTGCCGGAGGAGTTCCGCCTGGCGGTCTACCTGACCGACGTCGAGGGGTTCTCCTACAAGGAGGTCGCCGACATCATGGGTACGCCGATCGGCACCGTGATGTCCCGGCTGCACCGGGGTCGTCGTAATCTGCGGAAGCTGCTCGAGCGCTACGCCGCGGAGCGCGGTTTCAGCTCCGCGCAGTCCTCGAAGGGCTCGACCGCCGCTGCCGGCCGGGAGGTGTGACGTGAGCTGTGGAGAGCCGCACGAGACGGACTGCCGTGAGGTACTCGCGGAGGTCTACCTCTACCTCGACCTGGAGTGCGGGGAGGAACGGCGCACGCTGATCCGCCACCACCTCGACGAGTGCGGGCCCTGCCTGCGCGAGTACGGCATCGAGCAGGAGGTGAAGGCGCTCGTCGCCCGCTGCTGCGGCAACGAGACCGCCCCCGACCAGCTGCGCGAGCGGCTGCGGATCCGCCTGACCGAGCTGGTGGTCTTCGAGACGACCGAGTCGCGCGAACTGGCCGACTGAACGTACGCGGAACACGACGGTGGCCCGGGTCGATTCGACCCGGGCCACCGGTCTGTCCGGCCCCGGTGGGCCGGCGGAGCTGATCGCGACGGCGGCTGCCCGCCGGGCGTGATCAGGAGTTGGGGCGCTTGCCGTGGTTCGCGCCGCTCTTCTTACGGGCCTTCTTCTTGCGGGCCTTCTTCGCCATGGTGAACCTCCTCGTGATGGTCGGATCCCTGCTGCGGCGACCCTCGGCGCCGGTGCACGCACCGGTCCTCCCGGCGCCAGGGTCCGACCCGCTGATGCTAGTGCGGCCGGTACCCGCCATCCTCCGCCGGGGCGGCCGGAGCGCGCGGCGTTTCCGGTCGTGGACGTGGCGCCGCCCGCTCCCCGCCCATCGCGTGCCGCCGCGTGATTGGATACGTCCGCAGGCAATCGCGAGAGGGAGGGCCGGGAGATGGCCGAGGAGATCCGTGCCGAGATGGTGGCCAACGTCTGGAAGGTCGTCGCGTCGGCCGGGGACACCGTGTCCGAGGGGGACACGCTCGTGATCCTGGAGTCGATGAAGATGGAGATCCCCGTCGTCGCCGAGTCCGACGGCGTGGTCAAGCAGCTCGCCGTCAACGAGGGCGACGTCGTGCAGGACGGTGACCTGATCGCGGTGATCGATTGACCGGCCTGCTGGTCCGCCCGGCGACCCCGGCCGACTTCGCCGCGGTCGCCCGGCTGACGGTGGCCGCGTACGAGGCGGACGGGCAGCTCAAGGGCGAGCACGGGTACGCCGAGGTGCTCGCCGACGTGACGCACCGGGCGACCCACGGCGAGGTGCTGGTGGCCGTGGACGAGGCGACCGGCGAGGTGCTCGGCTCGGTGACCTTCGTGCTGCCCGGCAGCCCGTACGCGGAGCTCTCCGGTCCCGGCGAGGCGGAGTTCCGGATGCTCGCCGTGGATCCGGCGGCCCAGGGTCGGGGTGCCGGGGCGGCGCTGGCCCGGGCCTGCGTCGACCGGGCCGCCGCGCTGGGCTGCGCGGCGGTGGTGATCTGCGTACGCGGTGGGTTCGCCGCGCCGGCGCACCGGCTCTACGAGCGGATGGGCTTCGTCCGGCTGCGCGAGAAGGACTGGTCGCCGGTGCCCGGGGTGGACCTGCTGGGCCTGCGGCTGGAGCTGACCGGTCAGTCCTGAGCCGCGTCCGGCTCCGGCTCACCGATCCCGGCGAGCAGCTCGTCGGCGACCTCCAGCGCGATCCTCTTGCGCTCCTGGTCGGTGATGTGCGGGGTGCGCACGGCGAACCAGCTGCTGTGCACCGCGAAGAGGGTCAGGGCCGCGCGCAGCTGCGCGGCGGGTGACTTGTCGCCCTGGCACAGCTGGTCGGCGAGGCCCAGCATCCGCTCGCGCATCTGCATGCCGGCGGAGAGGCTCTTCAGCACGGTCTGGTTCTGCTCGAAGAACCGCATCACCGAGGGCTGCTCGCTGGCGAACATCATGTCGGCGTACTTGTTCAGCAGCGCCCGCCGGGTGGCCCGGGTGGGCGGCTGCGACCGGGCCCAGGCGATCAGCTCGTCGATCCGCCGCACGCGGTCCTCGACCAGGCTGTTGACGATCTCGTCCTTGCTCTTGAAGTGGTAGTACAGCGCCGCCTTGGTGACGTTGAGCCGCTCGGCGATCTCCCGAAGCGAGGTCCGCTCGTACCCCTGCTCGGTGAAGAGCTCCAGCGCGACGGCCTGGATACGCTCGCGCGTGCCGCCTGTGCTCTCCCTCACCTGCACCACCCAACTCGCTTGACGGTCTCTCGCTGTCCAACTTACCGTGCGGCTAGTAAGGTAACTAGCCGGGCGGCAAGTAAGTGCGTCACTTCTCCGGGGGAGCTTACCCATGAGTCAGGAAAGCCAGACGGCGGCGAGACCCAACATCAGGGTCGTGCTGTTCGGCCTGATGATCGCGATGATGCTCGCGATGCTCGACAACATGATCGTCAGCACCGCGCTGCCGCGGATCGTCGGCGAGTTCGGCGGCCTCGACCACTTCACCTGGGTCGTCACCGCGTACGTCCTGGGCACGACGGTCTCCACCCCGATCTGGGGCAAGCTCGGCGACCTGTACGGGCGCAAGGCGGTCTTCCTGACCTCGGTGGTCATCTTCCTGGTCGGCTCCGCGCTCTGCGGGATGGCCGGCTCGGACATGCTCGGCGGCCCCGGTGACGGCATGGTCGAGCTGATCGCGTTCCGCGCGGTGCAGGGCCTGGGCGCGGGTGGCCTGATGGTCGGCGTGATGGCGATCATCGGTGACCTGGTGCCGCCCCGCGAGCGCGGCCGCTACCAGGGCATGATCGCCGGCATCATGGCCATCGCCATGGTGGCCGGCCCGCTGGTCGGCGGCTTCATCACCGACAACCTCTCCTGGCGCTGGGCGTTCTACGTCAACCTGCCGCTGGGCGGTGTCGCGCTGCTGGTGCTGGCCACCACCATGCACCTGCCGAAGTACCGGACCGAGCACAAGATCGACTGGCTGGGCGCCGCCCTGCTCTCGGTCGGCATCACCGCGATCGTCCTGCTCACCACCTGGGGTGGCAACGAGTACGACTGGGCCTCCCCGCAGATCCTCGGCCTGGCGGTGCTCGCCGCGGTGGCGCTGGTCGCCTTCGGCCTCGTCGAGCGCCGGGTTCCCGAGCCCATCCTGCCGCTGGGGCTCTTCGCCAACCGCAACTTCGCGCTGATCTCGGTGATCGGCTTCCTGCTCGGCTTCGCGATGTTCGGCGCGATGAACTTCCTGCCGCTCTACCAGCAGACCGTGCAGGGCGCCTCGGCCACCAACAGCGGCCTGCTGCTGCTCCCGCTGATGTTCGGCATGCTGGTGGTCTCGCTGGTGGTCGGCCGGGCGATCACCAAGACCGGCCGGTACCGGATCTTCCCGATCGTCGGCGGCGTGGTGATGACCGCCGGCATGTTCCTGCTCAGCCGTCTCGACGTGGACACCGGCAAGGCCGAGTCCTCGCTCTACATGGTCGTGCTCGGCGTCGGCATGGGCTTCCTGATGCAGACCTCGATGCTGATCGCGCAGAACAGCGTCGAGCAGAAGGACCTCGGCGCGGCCAGCGGCGCGGCCACCTTCTTCCGCTCCATCGGCGGCTCGTTCGGCATCTCGCTCTTCGGCGCCATCTTCGCCAACCGGCTCGCCGACTCCGCCGCAGGCAGCGCGTTCAGCGCCGGCACCGGCGAGGGCGGGGGGATGGACCTGGAGAAGCTCAAGGAGCTCCCGGCCCAGGCGCGCGAGCTGGTGCTCGGCGGCCTCTCCGGCGCGATCTCCCACGTGTTCCTGTGGGCGGTGCTCTTCACCGTCGTGGTGCCGGTGCTCGCCTGGTTCATCAAGGAGGTTCCGCTGCGGTCGTCCAACGACGCCCCGCCGGCCGCGACCCCGGAGGAGCAGGCCGAGACCGCCCTCGGCAAGGCCCCGGTGGCCTGACCCGCTCCGTCGCGGCCGCGTCGTCCCCTTCCCGGGGTACGACGCGGCCGCGCCGCTTTCCCGACCCCGCCCGGGTGGGGTCAGGGGCGGCGGAAGGCGCGGGCCAGGCGGGCGCGGAGGCGGGCCAGCAGCCCCGGGCGGCGCGACGGTGGCACCGTCGCGGCGGCGACGATCCGCTCGGCGAGCACGGTGGTCGCCTCGTCCAGGGCCGGGGTGGCCAGCGCCAGGTGGGCCAGCGAGGTGGCGATCGGCACCGGCCGGTCCCGGGCCACCTCCGCCGCGTCCGCGAGCCGCTCGGCGACGACCTGGGCCACGTCGGGGCGTACCGCGGGGTCGACCCAGGCGGCGGTCACCAGGGCGAACAGTGCCGCCTCGGTGATCCAGTCCTCCACACCCCAGACCAGCTCGACCAGCACCCGGCGCCGGGTCGAGTCCGCCCACGGCTCGTCGGTGCGGTGATGCAGCAGGCCGAGGCAGGCCCAGACCTGCACGCACCGCACCCAGAGCGACGGGTCCTGCCCGGTCAGCACCCGCCCCAGCGCGGTCGCGGGCGCCTCGGGCGGATGCACCAGCAGCCCCAGCAGGTCGCCCAGCTCCAGGGTGGCCAGCCCCACCGCGGCGTCGTACGCGGCCGGTGGGTGGGGCCAGGCGGGATGCGCCAGGTGGCGGACCCGGTCCGCCGCGTCGGCGGAGGGGACCGGCAGGGTGGGCGCGGCGGTGCTGCCGTCGTAGCGCCAGAGCTGGCAGGTGGTGGCCCGGCGAGGCTCCCGCGGATCCGGGTCGGCGACGCCGGTGACCTCGACGTCGAGGCCCGGCACGGCCGCCGCCACGGTACGCATCGCGCTCGGCGGCTCGACGGCGGCCAGCCGTACCGAGGCGCCGGGCGTGCCGTCGGCGGCCAGGGCGCGGCGGAGCGCGTCGACCATCGCGCCGGCCGCCGGGGTGACCTGCCCGAGCCAGGGCCGGCCCCGGCAGCACTCGGCCAGGTCGCCGTGCTCGTGGCTGTCGTCGGGATGGTCCCGGACGAAGTCGGCGAGGGCGACCAGGTGCGCCACGTCCCCGTCGCGCAGGTAGCGCAGCCGGTGCGCGGTGTGCACGGCGCAGTCGAACGTCGGGTCGCGGGCCAGGGCCCGGTCGATCCACTCCAGCGCCGCGTCCAGCCGGCCGGTGTCGGCCAAGGTGCCGGCGATGTCCGCGTACACGGCGAGGTCGTCGGGATCGTGGTCGACGGCCCGTTCCAGGGCGGCCAGGGCGTCCCGGGTCCGGCCCGCGCTGCGGTACGCGTACCCGAGCCACACCTCGCCGAGTTTGGTCGGCTCGGCGCGTACCCCCCGGCTGGCCCAGGTGACGGCGAGGGGGACCTCGCCGAGGCGCCGGGCCAGCGCGGACGCTGCGCCCAGCAGCAGCGCGTGGCGCGGATGCGCGGCCACCGCGTTGCGGGCCAGGGTGAGGTACGGCAGCAGCGGCGGCCGGCCGGGCCGGGGCACCGGGTCGGGCACGGCGGCGCAGACCTGCATCAGGATCCGGGCGGCGCGTTCCGGGTCGAGCCGTCGTGCCAGTTCGGGGGCGCTCACCCAGGGCACGCCGGCCCAGTCGACGCCGGGTGCGTGCCCGGTGGCGGCGACCAGCAGGTCGAGCCCCTCGGCCGGGCGCCCGGCGGCGGCGAGCAGGTGGGCGCGGGCCACCACCGCGCCGACGAAGACCCGCTGGCCGAGCGGGAAGAGCTCCAGGTCGCCGCCGGAGGCCGCCGCGATGCGGGCCAGCGTCTCGTGCACCTCGGGCAGGGTCGGGGCCTGGACGATGGCGGCGGCGAGGTGACCGGCGGCGTGCGGCAGGTCGCCCTCGTCGAGCGCCAGCCGGGCCAGCGCGAGCTCCTCCGCGGCGGACAGCACGGGTTCGTCAGGTCCCTCCGACACGTCGGCCTCTCGCTCGCAGTTCCAGGGCTGGGCAAGCCTAGGGGATGACGCGCCGATCTGGTGATCCACTGCGCATTCCTGCTCGTGCGATTGCTCAGACGCGAGCAATAGTGCAAGACTGAGCATGAAACGCGCGGCAATCGCGCAGTGGGAGGAGCTTCCGTGACGCGTCCAGGGGCCGGGATGGCCGCCGACATCGACGAGCAGCCGGCCGGTTACGCCCGGTTGCTCACCGCCGAGCACGCCGGGGCGATCGCCCGCGTCGCGGCGGTGATCGCGCAGCGGCGGCCCCGGCACGTGGTCTTCACCGCCCGGGGCACCTCCGACCACGCCGCGCTCTACGGGGCGTACCTGACCGAGATCCGGCTCGGTCTGCCGGCCGGACTCGCCTCGCCGAGCGTGGTCACCCTCTACGGGGCGCGCCCCGACCTCTCCGACGCCCTGGTCGTCGGGGTCAGCCAGAGCGGCGGGTCGCCCGACCTCACCGAGGTGCTGCGCGCCGCCCGCGACGCCGGGGCGCTCACCCTGGCGGTCACCAACGCCCCCGGCTCGCCGCTGGCCGAGACCGCCGAGCTCTCCGTCGACATCGCCGCCGGGCACGAGCGGGCGGTCGCCGCGACCAAGACGTACACCGCCGAGCTGCTGGCCCTGCTGATGCTGGTCGAGGGCGTCCGGGCCGGCGACGGGGTGCTCCCCGCCGACGAGCGGGCCGCGCTGGACGCCCTGCCCGGGCTGGCCGAGCGCACCCTGACCGACCCCACCCCGGCCCAGCTCGCGCCGCGCTACCGCTTCGCCGGGCAGCTCGTCACCACCGGCCGGGGGTACGCGTACCCCACCGCCCGGGAGGCCGCGCTGAAGCTGATGGAGACCTCCTACCTGCCCGCGCTCGCCTTCTCCGGCGCCGACCTGCTGCACGGCCCGCTGGCGATGACCGACCCGGACGTGCCGGTGCTGGCCGTGGTCGGCTCCGGCCCCGGCGGCCGGTCGATGGAGGAGGTGCTGCCCCGGCTCGGCGAGCGCCGCGCCGACGTGGTGGTGGTCGGCTCCGCCGCGGTCGAGGGGGCCACCCGGATGGCCGTGCCCGAGGTCGACGAGCGGTACGCCCCGCTGCTGGACATCCTGCCCCTGCAGCGGCTGGCGCTGTCGCTGGCGCTGGCCCGGGGCGAGGACCCGGACGCCCCGCGCGGGCTGAAGAAGGTCACCGCGACGAGGTGAGGCTCGGCGTGGCACGCTGTGTCTCGTGTCCACGCTGCGCGACCTCGCCGAGGAGCACACCCAGCTCCGGCCGGCCGACATCGACCACCTGCACCGGATCGCGGGGGACTGGCAGCTGCTGTCCGACCTCTCCTTCGCCGACCTGCTGCTGTGGGTGCCGGTGGACGGCGACGGGACGTTCCTCTGCGTGGCCCAGGTCCGCCCGACGACCGCCCCCACCGCGTACCTCGACGACCAGGTGGGGCGGATCGTCGGCGGGCCGGAGGTGGCGCACCTGGAGGTCGCCTACCGGCAGGGCCGGATCTGGCGGGAGGGCGACCCGGTCTGGTACGGCGACGTGCCCGCCCGGCACGAGGCGATCCCGGTCCGGCTGCGCGCCGCCGACGGTGAGTCCGGTGAGGTGGTCGCCGTGGTGGGCCGGGACACCAACCTCTCCACCGCCCGTACGCCCAGCCAGCTGGAGCTGAACTACCTCACCACCGCCGACGACCTGGCCCAGATGACCGCCGACGGCACCTTCCCGCCGCCCCGGCACCCGGGTGAGACCACCTCGGCGCCCCGGGTCGGCGACGGCCTGGTCCGGCTGGACGCCAATGGCAAGGTCACCTACGCCAGCCCGAACGCGCAGTCGGCGTACCGGCGGCTGGGCTACGCCTCCCACCTGGTGGGGGAGGACCTGGCCAAGCTGCACCGGCGGCTGGCCAGCGACCCGCTGGAGGGGACCGACGCGGCCAACGGCGTGCTCGCCGCGCTGCGTGGCGAGGCCCCGCCCCGGCGGGAGATCGACGCCCGGGGCGCCACCATGCTCACCCGGTCGCTGCCGCTGATGCCGGCCGGCGTGCCGATCGGCGCGCTGGTGCTGGTCCGCGACATCACCGAGGTACGCCGCCGCGACCGGGCGCTGATCACCAAGGACGCCACCATCCGGGAGATCCACCACCGGGTGAAGAACAACCTCCAGACCGTCGCCGCGCTGCTGCGCCTCCAGGCCCGCCGGGTGTCCATGCCCGAGGCCCGGGTGGCGCTGGAGGAGTCAGTACGCCGGGTCGCCTCGATCGCCCTCGTCCACGAGACGCTCTCCATGTCCAGCGACGAGGCGGTCGAGTTCGACGGAATCGTCGACCGGGTGGCCAGCGCCGCCACCGAGGTCGCGGCGACCGAGGTGAGCGTCGGCATGCGCCGCAAGGGCAGCTTCGGCGTCCTGCCCGCCGAGATCGCCACCTCGCTGGTGATGGTCCTCAACGAGCTGCTGCTCAACGCCGTGGAGCACGGCTTCCCGCCGGCCGGTGAGGACGGCGCCGCCGGCCCGGAGGGCGGCGCCGCGCCGCAGGTGGTGGTCACCGCGCACCGGTTCCGCAAGCAGTTGCACGTCTCGGTCGCCGACAACGGGCGCGGCCTGCCAGCCGAGTTCGACGCCGAGCGCGGTGGCCGGCTGGGCCTGCAGATCGTCCGGGCGCTCGTCACCGGGGAGCTGCGCGGCAGCATCGAGCTGCGGCCCGGCGTGGCCGGCGGCACCGAGGCCGTGCTGGTCGTGCCCCTGGCCCGCGGGGAGCGCGGCTAGCCGCGTGCTGGTCGTGCCCTCGGCCCGCGGCTAGCCGCGGGCGGTGAGCAGGGCGACGGTGACGCCGGGCCGCTGCCACACCTGGCCGACGGTGAAGCCCGCCCGCAGCGCGTCCCCCTTGGCGCCGGGCACCGCCGCCAGTGGATCGGGTCGCCGGCCGGCGACCACCAGCCACACCCGCCGTACCCCGGCCAGGCACTCGGCCGGCCGGGCGCACTCGGTGGCCCAGAGGTCCGCGCGCTGCCGCTGGTCGCGGACCACCAGCACGTCGCGCGGCCGCGCTTCGCCCAGGTGGTACGCCAGCCCGAGGTCGAGGAAGAGCCAGCCGTCCCGGGGGTGGACGACGACCGCGTCGCCGGGCTGCTGGCCGGCCGCGACGATCCGCGCCGCACCCCGGTAGTCGACGGTCGCGCTGCGCGGCCAGCCGTGCGTCTGCCGCAGCGCCGCCTGGTCGGGCATGCCGAGCAGCCCGGCGAGCACCACGACCGCGAGCGCCCCCGACACCGACGCCAACGCTGCCGGCACCGACGCCCATGCCGCCGACGCCGACGCCGATGCCGCTGGGCCGGCGGCCGTGGCCCGGGCCGACGCGTCCGGCCCGCGCTGCTCTGCCGGCGGGTCGGCTGTCGGTGCGCTGGCCAGCGCCGCGCCGGCGAGCACGCTCGCGAAGGGCACCGTGAAGACCAGGTAGCGGGGCACCCAGAGGGCCACCACCAGCGCGCCGACGAAGACCAGCAGCACCGGCAGGAGCACGCAGAGCCCGGGCAGCAGCGCCCGGCGACCTGCCCGGACCGCGCCGAGGGCGGCCAGCCCGACCAGCAGGCCACCCACCACCGAACTCTGCGCCACCCCGCCGGGCAGCGCCGCCAGGTCGGCCAGCCGCGCCGGTTCGACCCAGTCGAGCTGGCGGGAGCGCTGCCCCCGGGCGGTGAGCAGCAGCGGGGTGAGCAGGGCGAGCGCCGGCAGCACGGCGAGCACCCAGCGCACCGGCAACCGCCCGTCCCGACCGTCCGCCGTTCCGTTCCGGTCGTGCACCGTTTCGTTCGCGCCGTGCGCCGTCCCGTTCCGGTCGTGCACCGTCCCGCTCGGGCCGTGCGCCGTCCCGTTCTGCTCGGGCGCCGTCCCGTTCCGGCGGTCCGCCGTCCCGTTCTGATCGTGGGCCGGGGCGGGTGGGACGTCGGTCGGGCCCTGGTCCGCCGGGCCGGCGGGCGGCGGGTCGAGGCCGGGCGCTGGTGCGGGCGGTGGGGCGAGGCCGGCCGCCGCGGGCCCACGCCACCAGGCGACCAGCACCACCGCGGCGTGCGCGGCCAGCAGGGTGAGCGCCAGCAGGTGGGTCGGGCCGAGCGCGGCGACGGCGGCCGCGTATCCGGCCCAGCGGGTCCACCCGGGCCGGCGCAGCGCCGCGACCAGCAGCAGGGTGGCCAGCACCGCGAAGAGGCTGGCCAACGCATAGGGGCGGGCCTCCTGGGCGTACCGGGAGGTGCCGGGAAGGACCGCGAAGAGCAGGCCGGCGAGCAGGCCGGCCCGCGTCCCCAGCAGCCACCTGCCGAGTACGGCGGTGAGCCCGGCCGCCCCGGCCATGGCCAGCGCCGAGGGCAGCCGCAGCGCCGTCGCCGAGTCCCCGAAGATCCGGACCCAGCCGTGCATGAGCAGGTAGTACGGCCCGGTGGCGGCGTCCACGGTTCCGGTGAGCCGGAGCAGGTCACCCAGCGGCCGGGTGGCGGCACTCCAGGTGGCCAGCTCGTCCCGCCAGGGCTGGGCGTGGCCGATGCCGTAGAGCCCGACGACCAGCGTGGCCAGCAGGGGCGGCAGCCAGACGAGCCGCGCCCACCCCTCCACCGCATGCCGCTTTCCGGACATACTGCCCACGCGCCGAGCGTCCCACACCGCGCCGGGCCACGCTGCCACAGCGGCCCCGCCGCCGTGCTGCCCATCCCCACGAACACGGCCAGAGCTTCACCGCTGTCCGGCGCAGCTCGACCGGACGCCTGGTGCTGGCCCTGGGGAGTTTGGCCGGACGCCCGGCGTCGGCCCTGGCAAGCGTGCCTGGATGCCAGCGTTGGCCCGTAGCTTGATCGGACGCCTGGTGCTGGCACTGGGAAGCTTGGCCGGAAGCCCGGCGCTGGCCCTGGGAAGCGTGGCTGGGTGCCTCGTGCGGGCCCTTTCGAGCCGATGTCGTAGACGATTCACCACTGCGGCGAACAGCCTGCGCCGCTCTCCCTCCGCCCCCCCGACCGGCCCCGCTCGGCCGGTGCGATGACGTGACCGCAGGGACCCGGCGGGCGGCCGTTGATTCGTTCACGACATCAGCTCGAAAGGGCCGGCACAGGGCAGGCGGTGTCAGGGGTCTGAGCCGACCGCGGGCCGCCCGAGGAGTGCGGGAGGCCGTGTCGACCAACGGGGGCGTGCAGACCACCGGGGCCTGAAGAACCGTCGGGCCTGAGGAACCACCGGGCCTGAGGAACCGCCGGGCCTGAGGAACCGCCGGGCCCGAGGAACCGCCGGGCCTGAAGAACCGTCGGGCGTGAAAGAGCACCGGGCGTGAGGGAACACCGGGCAGATGCCGGCCCGGCCCGGGCAACCCAATCGCGGAGGTTGAAGGGCCGGCGGAGGCGGTCGCAGCGTGGGGGACGATGACGGCCGGGGCGCGGCCCGTGATGTGGGATGGCGCACGCGCTCGTTGGCCGGCCCCCCGGGGGTGTGGCAGCATGGCCCCATGACCGCCGCTGTCGTCCGCCGCTTCGTGGCCCGTCGCCACGTCGACTACGGCCGCGTGCGCAGCGCGATCTGTCCGGCCCACTGACGACGCCCGACCCATCCGTCTCGGGCGCGTACTGCGCGCCGGCCGTTCCGACACCGTTGTCCTCGGCCCGTCCCACGGGTCGGCCGCCGCGCCCGCGTATCCCACCGAGGCACAGCAGACAACGGAGGACGCCGCGATGGCGGTCAGCAGCACCCCGGCCCGCCCGGAGACCCCGGCGGCGCCCGCCGCCCGGGCAGCCCGTCGTCCGCGCGGTGAGGGGCAGTGGGCGCTCGGCCACCGCGAGCCGCTCAACGCCAACGAGCGGATCAAGAAGGACGACGACCCGCTGAACGTCCGGGCCCGGATCGAGAACATCTACGCCCACCGCGGCTTCGCCGCCATCGACCCGCAGGACCTCCGCGGCCGGTTCCGCTGGTGGGGCCTCTACACCCAGCGCAAGGCCGGCATCGACGGCGGGCGCACCGCCGTGCTCGAGCCGCACGAGCTGGAGGACGAGTTCTTCATGCTCCGGGTGCGGGTCGACGGCGGCCAGCTCAACCTGGCCCAGCTCCGGGTGATCGCCGACATCTCCCGCGAGTTCGCCCGGGACACCGCCGACATCACCGATCGGCAGAACATCCAGTACCACTGGATCCGGGTCGAGGACATGCCGGAGATCTGGCGCCGGCTGGAGTCGGTCGGCCTGCAGACCACCGAGGCGTGCGGCGACTGCCCGCGCATCGTGCTCGGCAGCCCGGTCGCCGGGGTGGCCCGCGACGAGGTGCTCGACCCGACCCCGGCGATCGACGAGATCGTCCGCCGGTACGTCGGCGACAAGGCGTACTCGAACCTGCCGCGTAAGTTCAAGACCACGATCTCCTGGCTGGTCGACACCCCGTACGAGGCGAACGACGTCGCCTTCCTCGGGGTCGACCACCCGGAGCACGGCCCCGGCTTCGACGTCTGGGTCGGCGGCGGCCTCTCCACCAACCCGATGCTGGCCAAGCGGCTGGGCGTCTGGGTGCCGCTGAACGAGGTGCCGGACGTGTGGGCCGGCGTGGTCGGCATCTTCCGCGACTACGGGTACCGCCGGCTGCGCAACCGGGCCCGGCTGAAGTTCCTGGTCGCGGACTGGGGCGTGGAGAAGTTCCGCGAGGTGCTGGAGAAGGAGTACCTGGGCCGGACCCTGCTCGACGGCCCGGCCCCGCAGCTGCCCGACAAGCCGGTCGACCACATCGGCGTGCACCGCCAGCGCGACGGCCGCAACTTCGTCGGGGCCGCCCCGGTGGTCGGGCGGGTCTCCGGCGGTCAGCTCGCCCAGCTGGCCGACGCGGTCGAGGCGCACGGCAGCGACCGGGTACGGCTCACCCCGTACCAGAAGCTGCTGGTGCTCGACGTGCCGCCGGAGCGGACGGAGTCCCTGGTCGACGCGCTGCGCGGGATCGGCCTGGAGGCCCGGCCGTCGGCCTGGCGGCGCGGCACCATGGCCTGCACCGGCATCGAGTTCTGCAAGCTGGCCATCGTCGAGACCAAGCGACGCGGCGAGGAGCTGGTGGCCCGGCTGGAGGAGCGGCTGCGCGACTTCGACGCCGACATCTCCATCCACCTCAACGGCTGTCCGAACGCCTGCGCCCGCACCCAGGTCGCCGACATCGGCCTCAAGGGGCAGCTGGTGGTCGGCCCGGACGGCCGGCAGGTGGAGGGCTTCCAGGTGCACCTCGGCGGTGGGCTGGGCATGGCCCAGGGGCAGACCGCCGGCTTCGGCCGCAAGCTGCGCGGCCTGAAGACCACCGCCGAGGAGCTTCCGGAGTACGTGGAACGACTGGCCCGCCGCTACCTGGCCGGCCGGAGCGAGGGCGAGACGTTCGCCAACTGGGTGATCAGGGTCGACGAGGAGGAGCTTCGATGAGTAGCGAAACCCGTTCCGCCCCGCTGTACTGCCCGTACTGCGGCGAGGAGGACCTGCGGCCGAACGAGGCCGGGCACGGCGCCTGGGAGTGCCACGCCTGCGCCCGCGTCTTCACGGTGCGGTTCACCGGCCTGCTCGCCAAGGTGGTGGCCCGATGAACCTGGTGTCCGCCGCGAACCTGGGCCTGGTCGGCGTCGGCGGCCCGAAGCCGGCCGAACTGGCCCGGCGTGACCCGGAGGAGCTGCGCGCGCTGGCCGAGCGGGCCGGCCGGGAGCTGGAGGGCGCCCCGGCGCTGGAGATCGCCCGCTGGGCGGCCGAGACCTTCGGCGACCGGTTCTGCGTGACCAGCTCGATGGCCGACGCGGTGCTGGCGCACCTGGTGTCCCGGGTCGCCCCCGGGGTGGACGTGGTCTTCCTCGACACCGGGCTGCACTTCCCGGAGACGCTGAAGGTGCGCGACGAGGTGGCCCGCCGGCTGCCGGTCAACGTCCGCTCGATCCGCCCCCGGCTCACCGTGGGCCAGCAGGACGGCGAGTACGGCCCCCGGCTGTTCAACCGCTCGCCCGACGACTGCTGCCAGCTCCGCAAGGTGGAGCCGCTGGAGCGGGCCCTGGCCGGGTACGACGCCTGGGCCGCCGGGCTGCGCCGGGACGAGTCGCCCACCCGGGCGAACACGCCGGTGGTGACCTTCGACGCCAGGCGCGGCAGGGTGAAGGTCAACCCGATCGCGGCCTGGACCCAGGCCGACGTGGACTCCTACATCTCCCGGTACGACATCCCGGTCAACGAACTGTTCAGCCGCGGCTACGGCTCGATCGGCTGCTGGCCGTGCACGCGACGCACCAAGGCGGGCGAGGACCCGCGGGCCGGCCGCTGGGCCATGTTCGAGAAGACCGAGTGCGGCCTGCACGTCTGACCGGGCCGGTTCCCGGCGCGGGGGAGACCGCGCCGGGGGCCGGCGGACCGGCCGTGCCGGTCGACGACCATTCGGGGCCGGCGCAGGGGATCCGGCCGTGCCCGGCGCCGGGCGGCGGTCGCCCGCCGGTGGTGCTGGTGGCGCACGGCAGCCGGGATCCCCGGGCGGCCGAGGCGACCCGGGCGCTGGCCCGGGCGGTCGAGGCGGTCCGGCCCGGCACGGCCGTCCTGCCGAGCTGGCTGGACCACACCGCACCGGACCCGACGGCGGTGCTGCGCGGGCTGGCCGTGGCGGGGCACACCCGGGCGGTGCTGGTGCCGCTGCTGCTCACCGCCGCCTACCACCGGCGGGTGGACATCCCGGCGGCGGTGGTGGCGGCCCGCGACACGGCGCCGGAGCTGGCGGTACGCGTCACCGACGTGCTCGGCCCCGCCGACGGCACGGTCGACGCCCGGCTGCTGGCCGGGCTGCAGCGGCGGTTGGCGGAGACGGAGCCGGACGGCTTCGACGCCCTGGTGCTGGCGGCGGCGGGCACCCGGGACGCCCGGGCGCGTGGCTCGGTGGGCCGGGTCGCCGCGGCGCTCGCCGCCGAACTACGGGTTCCCTGCACCGTCTCGTACGCCTCGGCGGCGCCGCCGACGACCGACGTGGCGGTGGCCCGGCTGCGCGCCGCCGGCGCCCGGCGGGTGGCCGTGGCGGCGTACTTCCTGGCGCCGGGGCTCTTCCACGACGGGGTGGTGACGGCGGCCGGCCGGGCCGGCGCGGTGGCGGTCAGCGGGCCGTTGACCGACGCGCCCGAGCTGGCCGAGCTGGTGCTGCGGCGGGTCGATGCGGTGCAGCGGTGGTGATCGGGTTCACCGGCCCGTCGATGATCGGACCGGGCGCCGTCCGGGTACCGGGGCAGCCGTGCGGCTCCCGGACAGCAGAACGCCCCGGCCGGTGGAACCCGGCCGGGGCGTTCTGCTGTGTGATCGGTCAGGCGGAGTGAGCGCGCAGCACCCGGATGCCGCCGCGGCGCTTCACCGCGCGGCGCTCCTCTTCGCTCATCCCGCCCCAGACGCCGGCGTCCTGACCGGACTCCAGCGCCCACTGCAGGCAGTGGTCGGTCACCGGGCAGCGCCGGCAGACGGCCTTGGCCTGCTCCACCTGCAGGAGGGCCGGACCGGACGTCCCGATCGGGAAGAACAGCTCCGGGTCCTCGTCGCGGCAGACGGCATCGTGGCGCCAGTCCATGGCGGCAACACTCCTCATTCTGGATGGGTGGCAGATAACGCTAGTGCTTTTCTATATGCGTCCGCAGTGCCGGTCGTGACGGTTCGCGTCCGACTATTCGGCAGTGCGTGAGCAGGCTTGTGCAGTCCCTGGACCTGCTGGAACAGCTCAACCTGCCGAGCATATCCAGGCAATGTCCCGGTAACTCAAGTTCGCTTGTGAATACTTTCACGAACGGTGTCGATGTCAAGGGTGCCGCGAGGAAAAACTCCGCACGGTGAGCAAGCTCACGACCCCTTTGTCCGGATTTCAGGCGTCCCTGGTTACCCGGCGTACCACAGTCGAGGATCAATATAGTACAGTCCGCGTGACATTGCTGACATTTCCGGCACCACCCCTCGTTGTGGCGGCCACCGCGTCGTGCGGTGTAACGACCGTCGACCTAGGGCGTTACCCGAGACCTAGCAGATTACTCTCAGTGCGTCGGGAATGGATGTGAATCTAACTTTCTCCCGTTCGCCAAGGTAGTCGCCGTCGAGCTGGAACGCCTGCGGACGAGCGCTGATCAGCGTGAACTCGGGCACGTCGTGCAGCCGGAGCACCTGCTTGCCGCGCGGATCGGGGTGCCGGGAGAGGAACTGCGTCACGGTGCGTGTGGAGCTGGCCACCCGGAGCTGACGCAGTGCCATCACGTCCAGCCCCAGGTCGAACGAGGCCTCCGGATTCGGGTTGATCTCCCGGTCGCCCAGGTACGTCCACGGGGCGCAGTTCTGGATTATCACCGTCGCCAGCTCGGCCTCGGCCGCCTCACCGGGGCGCTCCAGGATGATCGCCGGGTGTCGCCGGTCGGAGTCGAGGAAGTACTGGCTGAGCGTGGAGCGGAAGTAGAGCGCCGGGGTGGAGACGCGACCGCGCTTGCGGGCCTGCTCCACCCGGTGGATCACCGCCGCGTCCACCCCGAAGCCGGCGCAGAAGGTGAAGTAGCGGTCGTCGGCCCGGCCCAGCCCGATCGTGCGTGAGCGGCCCAGCCGCAGCCCTTCGAGGATCATGCTGGTGCCCTCCGGCCACTCCCGGGGCAGCCCCAGGGCGCGGGCGAAGACGTTGGTCGAACCGCCCGGCACGGTGGCCAGCGCGGGCAGTCGCTCGGCGGGCGTGCCCCCGGGGCGGGTGGCCGGCGGCTCGGCCGTCATCAGGCCGTTCACCACCTCGTTGACCGTCCCGTCGCCACCCAGCGTGACGACGACGTCGACCCCTTCGGCGACCGCCTCCCGGGCGATGTCCATGGCGTGACCCCGTCGCCGGGTGTACCGCACCGACAGGTCTACTTCGCTGCGCAGGGCCCGGACCAGGACGTCCCGGCTGCGCTCGCTGGTGGTGGTGGCCTTCGGATTGACCACCAGGACGGCCCGCATGGGCGGCACTGTACCCCGATCCGTCACGGGTATCGTGGCGCGCGTGACCATCGACTCCGGCCCGGTGCCCGACACGCTGCGCTGGGCGGTACGGCTGCTGCGCGGCGAGGCGGTCGCGCTGGCGCTGCTGGCCGCCTGGCTGATCTGGGCCGACCTGACCGCCACCAAGACCGATCTGGTGTCGGCACTCTTCGTGACCGGGTTCGCGTTCGCCGGCGCCGCCGCCCTCTGGGCTCTCGGCGCGGCGCTGGCCCGTCGCCGGGCCGGTGCCCGGGCGCCGGCCATGGTGCTCCAGCTGATGCTGCTGCCGGTCGGCTGGTTCATGATCTCCGGCGGCCTGGGGTGGCTCGGCGTACCGCTGATGGTCCTCGGGGTCGGGGTCTGCGCGCTGCTGGTCAGCCCGCCCACGACGCGCGCCCTGGGCTTCCAGTGACCGCCGCCGGCCGCCCGGCGGGTGGCCGGCGGCGCCCGGCGGCTCAGTAGCCGGAGGAGCGGCGGGTCAGCAGCGAGATGGTGGCCCGGCCGTCGGCCGCGTCCGCGAAGGCGGCGGTGGTCAGCGCGGTGAGCACCTTCCAGGCGAACGAGGACTCCGACGGCAGCGTGGCGCCCCGGACGGTCGGCACGGTCACCTCGACGGTGAGCGCGTCCTCGGTAACCGAGAAGCGGCACTCCAGCTCGGCGTCGCGGGTGGCGATGGCGAGCAGCATGGCGCAGGCCTCGTCGACCGCGATGCGCAGGTCCTCGATCTCGTCGAGGGCGAACTGGAGGCGGGCCGCGAGCCCCGCCGTGGCGGTGCGCAGCACGCCGAGGTAGCCGCCGTCGGCGGGCACCGTGAGGTGCACGACGTCGTCGTCGGTCGTCGGCTGGCCGGTCAGTTGAGTCACGCCTCATCCCCCCGGTCGGGGACTCTACCCCCTCAGGCGTCCGACCGGGCGGGGGCCGAGGTCGACTGGGCGGCGAGCCCGTGCAGCGCCGGCCCGCTGAGCCGGTACGGCACCCACTCGTCGAGCTGCACCGCGCCGATGGAGGCGTAGAAGCGGGCCGCCGGATTCCAGTTGATCATCCACCACTCCAGCCGCTCGTAGCCCCGTTCCACGCAGATGGCGGCGAGCGCGGCGAGCAGCAGCCGGCCGGCGCCGGTGCCCCGGTGCTCGGGTCGGACGTACAGGTCCTCCAGGTAGACGCCGTGCACGCCGGCCCAGGTGGAGAAGTTGAGGAACCAGAGCGCGAACCCGACCGGCTCGTCCCGGTCGTCCACCGCGACGTGCCCGAACAACGCCGGCGCGGGGCTACGACTGCTCCAGCTCGGCGCGTCTGACGCCGCGCCGCGACCTGGAGCAGTCGCGAACAGGGCGGCGGTGAGCTGTTCCTCGGTCAGCCGACACTGGTCGGCGGCGCGCTCGTAGTCGGCGAGTTCGTGCACCATCGCGACGACGGCCGGCACGTCCGCGGGACGCGCCGGCCGGATCGTCGGTGCCGGGGAGGCCAGGGTCACGCCTTCTTGGTCTCCCAGAAGATCTTCGAGATCTCGTCGATCTTCTGCAGCAGCTCGTCGGCCTTGCTCGGGTCGGTCCCGCCCTTGGCGCCGGCCGCACCGGCCATCTTGGTGGCCTCGTTGAAGAGCTGGTGCAGGTGCGGGTACTTCTCGAAGTGGGCCGGCTTGAAGTAGTCGGTCCACAGCACCCAGAGGTGGTGCTTGACCAGCTCGGCGCGCTGCTCCTTGATGATGATGGCTCGGGTGCGGAACTCCGGGTCGGTGTTCGCCTGGTACTTCTCGCAGATCATTTTGACCGACTCGGCCTCGATCCGGGCCTGCGCCGGGTCGTAGACGCCGCACGGCAGGTCGCAGTGGGCGCTGGCGGTCAGACGGGGCGTAAGGATGCGGGGAAGTCGCATCTGGGTCCTCCACGGGATGTTTGCGATGATCCAAGCCGACATTACTCCTGGGGGCGTCCCCGGCAGGGCTGGAGGGGAAACCTGGTGACGGTCGAGGGGGCGGACTCGCCGGCGCGGCTGCGCCGGTGGCTCACGGCCGTCGGCGTCACCGGTCCGTCCATGGCGCCGACGCTGCGGCACGGGGACGCCGTACTGGTCCGTCGGGGCGGCCGGCCGGTGCGGCCGGGCGACGTCGTGGTCGCGGTCTTCCGGACCCGCCCGGAGCTGCTGGTGGTCAAGCGCGCGGTCCGTCGGCAGGACGGCGGCTGGTGGGTACGCGGCGACAACCAACTCGTCACCGACGACTCCCGGGCATACGGGGTGGCCGACGTGCTCGGGCGGGTGGTGTGCCGCTACTGGCCCCGCCCCGGCCGGCTGCCACGCGACCCGTTATGACCCTGCTCACATCGGCGCACCCCTGGCGTGACTATGCTCGGAAAGTGCCCGGGTGACCCCCCGCACCGCGTGCCGCCACCAGGCGCCTCACCTCGCGCCCGCGCCGGCCGCTCCGTCTGCTCGACAGATCCTGGAGTCACCATGTCTGCGTCCACCGTGGATCCCGCTGATCCCGTCTTCCGGTTGCACGTCGGCGGCAAGATGGCCGTCACCTCGACGGTCCCGCTGACCAGCCGGGAGGACCTCTCCCTCGCCTACACCCCGGGCGTCGCCCGGGTCTGCGAGGCGATCGCCGCCGACCCGGCCCTGGCCGACGACTACACGTGGGTGTCGCACACCGTCGCGGTCGTCACCGACGGCTCGGCCGTACTCGGCCTCGGCAACATCGGCCCGCGCGCCGCGCTGCCGGTGATGGAGGGCAAGGCGGTGCTGTTCAAGCAGTTCGCCGGCGTGGACGCGGTACCGATCTGTCTGGACACCCAGGACGTGGACGAGATCGTGGCGACGGTGACGGCGCTCGCCCCCTCCTTCGGCGGGATCAACCTGGAGGACATCAGCGCCCCCCGCTGCTTCGAGGTGGAGCGCCGGCTGGACGAGGCGCTGGCCATCCCGGTCTTCCACGACGACCAGCACGGCACCGCGATCGTCGTGCTGGCCGCGCTGCGCAATGCGGCGGCGCTGCTCAACCGCAAGCTCGGCGACCTGCGGGTGGCGGTCAGCGGCGCCGGCGCGGCCGGGGTGGCGGTGACGAAGATGCTGGTCGCCGGCGGCGTGAACCCCGACCAGGTGGTGGTCTGCGACTCCAAGGGCATCATCGGCCGGCACCGCGACGGGCTGACCGGCACCAAGGCCGAGCTGGCGGAGTCCACCAACGCCGAGGGCCGCCAGGGTGACATCACCGAGGCGCTGCGCGGCGCGGACGTGCTGGTCGGCGTGTCCGGCGGGCAGATCCCCGAGGCGGCGATCGCCGGCATGGCGCCCGGCGGCATCGTCTTCGCGCTGGCCAACCCCACCCCCGAGGTGCACCCCGAGGTGGCCGCCCGGCACGTCGCGGTGGTGGCGACCGGCCGCAGCGACTACCCCAACCAGATCAACAACGTGCTGGCGTTCCCCGGGGTGTTCCGGGGTGCGCTGGACGCCCGGGCCACCCGGATCACCGACGGGATGAAGGTGGCCGCGGCGGACGCGATCGCCGGGGTGGTGGCCGAGTCGCTCACCGCCGACGCGATCGTGCCCTCCCCGCTCGACCCCCGGGTGGCTCCCGCGGTGGCGGCGGCGGTCGCCGAGGCGGCCCGCCGCGACGGCGTCACCCGCGCCTGACCCGGGTCCGTCCGCGCTCCGCCGCCACGATCCGCGCGGTGTCTCGAAACGGTGGCCTCCCGACCTCGGGAGGCCACCGTTTCGCCGCACCTGCGGTGGGGTTGTGGCCGCGGGCGCTGGGTCGGGGGCGGCTCCGCTTGTTACGGTGCCGACCATGCGTGCCGCCTATGCCTCGAGCTTCGACACCGACAATCCGCTCGCCGCGTTGACCGTCGGCGAGCGTCCCGAGCCGACCCACCCGGAGGAAGACTGGGTGACCGTGCAGGTGCGGGCCAGCTCGCTCAACCACCACGACCTGTGGTCCCTGCGCGGGGTGGGCCTGACCCCAGACCAGCTGCCGATGATCCTGGGCTGCGACGCGGTCGGCACCGACCCGGACGGCAACGAGGTGGTCATCTACCCGGTGGTGCCCACCCCCGGCGACCCGCGTGGCGTCTCCATCCTCTCCGAGCACTTCGCCGGCACCCTCGCCGAGCGGGTGGCCGTACCCCGGGTGAACCTGATCCCGCTGCCGACCGGCCTGTCGGCGACCGACGCGGCCTGCCTGCCGACGGCCTGGCTGACCGCGTGGCGGATGCTGACCACCAAGGGCCGGATCGACGACGCCGAGTCGGTGCTGGTCCAGGGCGCGGGCGGCGGCGTGGCCACCGCGGCCGTCGCGCTCGCCGTGGGGCACGGCAAGCGGGTGTACGCGACCAGCCGGGACGCCGGCAAGCGGGAGCGGATCGCCGCCCTCGGGGCGACCGCGCTGGAACCCGGCGTACGCCTGCCCGAGCGGGTCGACGTGGTGATCGAGACGGTCGGCGCGGCCACCTTCGACCACTCGCTGAAGTCCGCCGCCCCGCTGGCCCGGATCGTGGTCTCCGGGGCGACCGCCGGGCACGAGCCGAAGATCAACCTGCGCCGGGTCTTCGCCATGCAGCTGGAGATCCTCGGCACCTCCATGGGTACCCCGGACGAGCTGACCGAACTGCTGGCCTTCTGCGCCGAGCACGAGGTGCGCCCGGTGGTGGACAGCGTGGTGCCGTTCAGCAAGGTCGAGGACGCCTTCGCCCGCCTGCACTCCGGCGACGTCTTCGGCAAGGTCGTCATCGACCACACCGCCTGACCTCCCAAGATCCCGGCAGTTTCCGAGAAAGAGTGGCCATTCCGCGTCGGATGGCCACTCTTTCTCTGGAAGGTGCGCCGGCCGGCGGCGGGGGTCAGAGGTGGTCGTCGAGGGTGGCGAGGTTGCCGCGGGCGGCGTCGGCGGGGAGGCGGTCCCGGGCCGCCGCGTCGCCGTACAGGGTCCAGCGGAGGAACTCCAGCGTGGTGTCGGAGACCACCCGCAGGGCCGCGCCGTCGCTGAGCAGGGCCCGACCGTGGTCGCCCTTCGGCAGGCTCAGCATCGCCTTCGGCCAGGGGACCGCGTCGTACACCGCCTTGCCGGCGGCGTAGTCGACCACCTCGTCGGCCTCGCCGTGCACGAAGAGCTGCGGGGCGGCGGCCCCGGCGAAGGCGGTGCCGACCCCGAGCGCGGTCCCGGCGAAGACCACCCCGGCGTCGAGGCGCTCGTCCCGGCCGGCGGTGAAGAGGCCGATGGTGGTCACCCCGCCGGCCGAGTGCCCAGCCGCGGCCACCCGGTCGGTGGCGAGCCGGCCGCGCAGCGGGTCGCCGGCCTTGCCGTCCAGCGCGAGCACCTTGTCCAGCGCGTACGAGACGTCGGCGGGCTGGTTGAGCACGTCGAGGACGTTGCCGTCGGCGCCCCGGCTGGTGTGCGGGAAGGTCGGCGCGGCCACCACGAACCCGGCCGCCGCCCAGCGGGTGAGCAGCTCCGCGTAGTCGTCCGGCCGGCCGTTCAGGCCGTGGCTGAACATCACCACGGGGAACCGCCCGTCCGCCACGTCCGCTCCCCGCTCCGGCGCGCCACCGGTCTCGCCCCGGGCCGGGTACCAGAGGGTCACCGGCAGCGGGCGGTCAGCGTCCCGCTTCAGCTTCACCTGGCGTACGCCGACGGCGAAGGTCTGCGCCGGCGCGGTGCCGGCGGGTACCCGCGGCGCCGGGGTGGCGGCCTTCGGCGGCTGCGGCGCGACGGCCGGCCGGGCGGTCGGGGCGGGAGCCGCCGAGCAGCCGGCGAGGCCGACGGAGAGCAGCGCGGTGGCGAGCAGGACCGGGGTGGGGCGACGGGACATGAATCCGATTGTGCCCCGGTCACCGGGGTGTCCGGCCACTGTTGGACGCAGTGTGACCTGCGGCGGACCGCCGGTGGCCGGGCCGCCGGGCGCCCGCGCTCAGGGACGCAGGCGGTCGTCGAGGGCGGTGACGCCGGGCCGCAGGGCGTCGGCCGGCAGGCGTCGGGCGGCCTCTTGGTCGTCGTAGAGCGTCCAGCGGAGGAAGTCCGTGGTGGTGGCGAGCACCTGGTCGAAGCCGGGGCGGCCCGGGGTCAGGTACTCGCCGTGGCCCTGCCCGAGCACGCTCAGGAAGGCCGCCGGCGCGCCGGCCCGGTCGTACGCGGCCCGACCGACGCCCAGCGGCACCACCGGGTCGGCGGTGCCGTGCACGAAGAGCAGGGGAGCGGCCGGACCGGCGAAGCTGCCGGCCAGCCCGCCGCCGGCGATCACGATCCCGGCGCGGAGCCGGGCCGAGTGCCCCGAGGTGAACATGCCGGCGGTGGTGAAGCCGCCCGCCGAGTGGCCGGCAGCGGCGACCCGGCCGACGTCCAGGTGCCCGGCGAGCGGATCCCCCCGGCCCGCGTCGAGCCGGGCCAGGTGCCGCACCAGCCGCCAGCCGTCCGCCGGCTGGTTCCTCACGTCGGCCCGGGTGAACGTCCGGGCCCGCAGGTTGGTGTGCGGGTAGGTCGGCGCGGCCACCACGAACCCCGCCGCCGCCCAGCGGGTGGTGAGCCCGGCGTGCAGCTCGGGCAGGCTCCACAGGCCGTGGCTGTAGACCACCACCGGGAACCGCCCCGGGGCGACCCGCCCGTCCTCGGCCGGGTACCAGAGCGTCACCGGCAGCGGCCGGGGCCCGGTCGGGTCGATGGTGAGGGTGCGTACCGCGACCGGGTGGAGCCGGTCCGGGGCGTGCCCGGCCGGCGGCGGCCCGCCGACCGCGGCGGTGGCCGGTGCGCAGCCCGCCAGCAGCGCCGTGATCAGCGCGACGACCGGCCGCGGCACCCCCATCCCTCCACGGTAGGGGGCCGGCGGCCCACCCCGGCCCCACCGTCCGGCCCGGGTGCCGCCCGCCGCCCGGCCGGTTCCCGTCCACCGCTCGGATCGCAAGCGTCACCCTGGGTTCGGCGGGATCGTGCGGGGTGCGCGGGTTCGCTAGGGTCTCCGGCATGTCTGACGAGTACGTGGACCCCAGCGGCAACACCGAGCAGTTCCGCGCCTTCGCCCACTCGGAGCCCGCCGCGCCCGCCGAGGTGGCGTCCCGCCTGCCGCTGATCGCCGGCGCGGCCGCGGTCGCGGTGCTGCTGGTCGCCGTCGCCGGCTGGCTGGCCCTGGGCTGAGCCGGAGCCGATCAGGTTCCCCTCAGCCGGCGGTCGCCCCCACCGCGCGGGTCTCCCGGGCGATCTCCCGCTCCTCGTCGGTGTCGATCACGCAGACGCTGACCTCGGCGCCGTCGGGTGAGATCACCCGGTCGCCGGCGCCGGCGTTGCGCGCCGGGTCCACGGCGATGCCCAGCCGGTCCAGCCCGGCCAGCGCCGCGGCCCGGACCTCCGCGGCGTGCTCTCCCACGCCGGCGGTGAAGGTGACCGCGTCGACCCGGCCGAGCAGCGCGTAGTACGCCCCGACGTACCCGGTGATCCGGCGGCAGTAGACGTCGAAGGCCAGCGCGGCGGCCGGGTCCCCGGCGGCCCGTCGTTGGAGCACCTCGCGCATGTCGTTCGCGCCGGTCAGGCCGAACAGCCCGCTGCGGTGGTTGAGCAGGTCGTCGATCTCGTCCACCCCCAGCCCGCCCTCCCGGCGCAGGTGGAAGATGACCGTCGGGTCCAGGTCACCGCTGCGGGTGCCCATCACCAGGCCCTCCAGCGGCGACATGCCCATCGAGGTGGCCACGCTGCGCCCCCCGGAGACCGCGCAGGCGCTGGCCCCGTTGCCCAGGTGCAGGGTGATCGTGTGCAGCGCCTCGTACGGCCGGCCGAGCAGCTCCGCCGTGCGCCGCGAGACGTACGCGTGCGAGGTGCCGTGGAAGCCGTACCGGCGGACGCCGTAGCGCTCGGCGACGTCCCGGTCGATCGCGTAGGTGGCGGCGGCCTCGGGCAGCGAATGGTGGAAGGCGGTGTCGAAGACGGCGACCTGCGGCACGTCGGGCAGCGCCTCCCGAGCCACCTCGATACCGGCCAGGTTGGCCGGGTTGTGCAGCGGCGCGAGCGGCACCAGCTCCCGGATCGCGGTGAGGACCGCGTCGTCGATCAGCACCGGTTCGCTGAACCGCCGGCCGCCGTGCACCACCCGATGCCCGACCGCGCGCAGCCCGTCCAGGTCGAGCCGGTCCAGGATCTGCCGGACGGCGGTGACGTGGTCGGCCGGCCCGCCCCCCGGCTCGCCGACCCGCTCCACGGTGCCGGAGTCCCGGACCGTCTCGCCGTCGTAGAGCCGGTACTTCACTGACGAGGAACCGCAGTTGAGGACCAGCACCCGATCGGTCATCACGCCTCCGCGGCGGCCTGGATGGCGGTGATCGCCACGGTGTTGACGATGTCGGCGACCGTCGCGCCCCGGGACAGGTCGTTGACCGGCCGGCGCAGGCCCTGCATCACCGGGCCGACCGCGACCGCGCCCGCCGAGCGCTGCACCGCCTTGTACGTGTTGTTGCCGGTGTTCAGGTCCGGGAAGATGAAGACCGTCGCCCGGCCGGCCACCGTGCTCTGCGGCAGCTTCGTCGCCGCGACCTGCGGATCGATCGCCGCGTCGTACTGGATCGGGCCCTCCACCAGCAGCTCCGGGCGGCGCTCGCGGACCAGCTTGGTGGCCGCCGCGACCTTCTCCACGTCCGCGCCGGCCCCCGAGTCGCCGGTGGAGTACGACAGCATCGCCACCCGGGGCTCGATGCCGAACCGGGCGGCGGTGTCGGCCGACGACATGGCGATGTCGGCGAGCTGGGCGGCGTCCGGGTCGGGGTTGACCGCGCAGTCGCCGTAGACCAGCACCCGGTCGGCGAGCAGCATGAAGAAGACACTGGAGGCCACCGAGACGCCGGGCACCGTCCGGATGATCTCGAACGCCGGCCGGATGGTCGCCGCCGTGGTGTGGGTGGCCCCGGAGACCATGCCGTCGGCGTGCCCGGTGGCCACCATCATCGTGCCGAAGTAGTTGGGCCGGGCCACGATGTCGTGCGCCAGCTCGACCGTGACGCCGCGGTGGCCGCGCAGCCGCGCGTACTCGACGGCGAACTCGTCGCGCCACGCGCTGGTGACCGGGTCGACGACGTCGGCGCCGGTGACGTCGATGCCCAGCTCCCGGGTGCGGCGGGCGACGTCGTCCGGGCGGCCGAGCAGGGTCAGGTCGGCCACGCCCCGCCGGAGCAGCACCTCCGCCGCCCGCAGGATGCGCTCCTCGGCCCCCTCGGGCAGCACCAGCCGGCGGCGGGTGGCCCGGGCCCGGTCGATCAGGTCGTACTCGAACATCAGCGGGGTGACCCGCTCGGACCGGCTGACCCGCAGCCGGCGGGCCAGGTCGACGGTGTCCACGTTGCCCTCGAACGCGCCGAGCGCCGCCTCCACCTTGCGCGGGTTGGCCGGGCTCGGGCGCCCCTCGATCCGGCTGGACGCGGCCACCGTGTCGTAGCTGTCGCTGCGCACCGAGAGCACCGCCAGCCCGGTGTTGAGCCCCTCGACCAGCCGCATCGCCCGGGGATCGGGCTGCTCGCCGAGGGTGAGCACCAGCCCGGCCACCGAGACCTGCCCGGCGACGTGCGCGGCGCTGGCCGCGACCAGCAGATCCGCCCGGTCGCCCGGGGTGATCACCAGCGCCCCCTCGGTGAGGTGGTCGAGCAGGGTGGGCACGTGCGCGGCGCCGACCACGTAGTCGAGCACGTCGCGGTCGAGCGCGGCGTCGTCCCCGGCGAGCAGGGTGGCGCCGAGCGCCGCCGCCACCTCGGCCACCGTCGGCGCCGACACGGTCGGCACCTCCGGAATGGCGTACGCGGGGACGGGCAGCTCCGGCAGGGTCATCGGCCCGGGCACCCGGTTGGCGATCACCGCCAGCACTGTCGCGCCCAGATCCTCCAGATCGTGGTACGCCCCACGCGCCGCCGCCGCGATCGCCTCCGGCTCCTGCCCGAAGCCGTCGATCACCGGCACCACCACGCTGCCGAACTCGGTGGCCAGCCGGGCGTTGAAGGCCAGCTCGCGGGGGCCCGCGCCGTCGCCGCCGTCGGCGAAGTCGCTGCCCACCACGACCACGGCCGGGCAGCGTCGCTCGACGCTGCGGTAGCGCTCGACGATCCGGGAGATCAGCTCCTCCCGGCGGCCGTCGGCGACCAGGGCGCTCGCCTCGGCGTAGGTGGCGCCGGTCAGCTCATGCTGCGGCAGGTCCACCCGGTAGCGGTCGATCAGCAGCGCGAGGATCGGATCGGCGCCGGTGTCGGCGACCAGCGGCCGGAACACGCCGATCCGCTCGACCTGTCGGGAGAGGAGTTCCGCGAGGCCGAGGGCGATGGTCGACTTCCCCCCGCCGGACCCCACGCTGGTCAGGTAGACGCTGCGGGCCACGCCCCCACCCTAGGAGATCACGCGCCCCCGCGCCCGGGACCTCCGTCCCACCCACCCGGGCCGGACGGGGTGGTCCCGGGGTTGTCCGGGGTGGCCCCGGGGCTACTCGTCGTCCTCGTCGTCGAGGCGGGCCAGATAGGTGGCGAAGCGTTCGATGGGCGTCTCGAACTCGGGGTTCAGGTCGACGAAGTCGCGCAGGCGCTCGGCGAGCCACTCGATGCTGACCTGCTCGTCGGCCCGGCGCTCGACGAGTTCCTCGATGCCACGGTCGGTGAAGTACATCCGTACGTCCTTGTCGGGAGGGTGCCGACGGAACCGGGGCAGCGCCGTCGGCGGACGGTGCTGCCCCGGGTCTCGGCGGTGCGGTCAGGTCACGGGCGGGGGAGGGCCGCCTCGATCAGCGCGGTCTGCTCCACCTCGTGCATCTTGGCCGAGCCGACCGCCGGGGCCGCCGCGGCCGGGCGGGAGATCCGCCGCAGCCGGACGTCGGCCAGGTGCTCCAGCAGGTTGAGCGCGACGAACGACCAGGCACCCTGGTTGGCCGGCTCCTCCTGCACCCAGGCGAAGTCCTCCGCGTTCGGGTACTGCGCCAGCGCGGCCCGGATCTCCTCGATCGGCAGCGGGTAGAGCTGCTCCATCCGCAGGATCACGGTGTCGGTGACGCCGCGCTCGGCCCGGGCCTGGAACAGGTCGTAGTAGACCTTGCCCGAGCAGAGCAGCACCCGCTTCACCTGCTCCGGCGCCGGAGCGGCGGTGTCGGCCAGCACCGGCTGGAAGGTGCCGGTGGTGAAGTCCTCCACCGGGGAGACGCAGAGCTTGTGCCGCAGCAGCGACTTCGGCGTGAACACCACCAGCGGCTTGCGCTTCGGCGAGAGGGCCTGGCGACGCAGCAGGTGGAAGTAGTTCGCCGGGGTGGTCGGGATGGACACCCGCATGTTGTCCTCCGCGCAGAGCTGGAGGAACCGCTCCGGGCGACCCGACGTGTGGTCCGGGCCCTGGCCCTCGTGGCCGTGCGGCAGCAGCAGGGTGACCGCGGAGCGCTGGCCCCACTTCACCTCGCCGGAGGAGATGAACTCGTCGATCACCGACTGGGCGCCGTTGACGAAGTCACCGAACTGGGCCTCCCAGCAGACCAGCGCGTTGACGTTCTCCACCGAGTAGCCGTACTCGAAGCCCATCGCGGCGTACTCGGACAGCAGCGAGTCGTGCACGAAGAACCGGGACCGCTCGCCGTCGCCGGTGAGCGACTTCAGCGGCAGGTGGTCGTCGCCGGTCTTGGCGTCCACGATCGAGGCGTGCCGCTGGACGAAGGTGCCGCGGCGGGAGTCCTGCCCGGCGAGCCGGACGGTGACCCCGTCGTGCAGCAGCGCGCCCAACGCGATGATCTCGCCGTAGCCCCAGTCGATGTTGCCCTCGACGGACATCTTGGCCCGCCGGTCGAGCAGCTGCTGGATCCGCTTGTGCGGGGTGAAGCCCTCGGGGAGGTTGACGTGCGCCTCGCCGATCGCCTTGACCACGGCGGCGTCGGTGGCGGTCTCCACCTGCGGCTCCGGCTCCTCCTCGCGGCGCGGCCGGCTGAGCTGGCGCGGGGTGGTCGCGGCGTCGCGGGTCGCCTTGAAGACCCGCTCCAGCTGCCCCTGGTAGTCGCGCAGCAGCTCCTCCGCGTCCTCCACGGTGATGTCACCCCGCCCGATCAGCTCCTCGGTGTAGAGCTTGCGGACCGAGCGCTTCGAGTCGATGATCTTGTACATCTCCGGGTTCGACATCGAGGGGTCGTCGCCCTCGTTGTGCCCGCGCCGGCGGTAGCAGACCATGTCGATCACGACGTCCTTGTTGAACGCCTGCCGGTACTCGAAGGCCAGCCGGGCGACCCGGACGACGGCCTCGGGGTCGTCGCCGTTGACGTGGAAGATCGGCGCCTGGATCATCCGGGCCACGTCGGTGCTGTAGAGGCTGGAGCGGCTGTACTCCGGGGCGGTGGTGAAGCCGACCTGGTTGTTGACCACCACGTGCACGGTGCCGCCGGTGCGGTAGCCGCGCAGCTGGGAGAGGTTGAGCGTCTCGGCGACCACGCCCTGGCCGGCGAAGGCGGCGTCACCGTGCACCGCCAGCGGCAGCACGGTGTAGCCCTCCAGCTTGAGGTCGATCCGGTCCTGCTTGGCCCGGACGATGCCTTCCAGCACCGGGTCCACGGCCTCCAGGTGCGACGGGTTCGCCACCAGCGAGACCTTGACCGCGTGGTCGCCGTCCGGGGTGGTGAACTTGCCGTTCTGGCCCAGGTGGTACTTCACGTCGCCGGAGCCCTGGGTCGAGCGCGGGTCCAGGTGGCCCTCGAACTCGGAGAAGATCTTCTCGTACGGCTTGCCGACGATGTTGGCCAGCACGTTCAGCCGACCACGGTGGGCCATGCCGATGACGACCTCGTCCAGCCCGCCCTCGGCGGAGGCCTCCAGCACCTCGCCGAGCAGGGGGATCAGGGACTCGCCGCCCTCCAGCGAGAAGCGCTTCTGCCCGACGTACTTGGTCTGCAGGAAGGTCTCGAAGGCCTCGGCGGCGTTGAGCCGGTTGAGCACGTGCTTCTGCTCGTCGGCCGGCGGCTTCTCGTACCGGCGCTCGATCCGCTCCTGGATCCAGCGGCGCTCCTCCGGGTCCTGGATGTGCATGTACTCGATGCCGACCCGGCGGCAGTACGAGTCGCGCAGCACGCCGAGGATCTCGCGCAGCTTCATCCGCTGCTTGCCGGCGAAGCCGTTGACCGGGAAGGTCCGGTCGAGGTCCCACAGGGTCAGCCCGTGCTGGAGGACGTCCAGGTCCGGGTGCTTCCGGATCTTGAACTCCAGCGGGTCGGTGTCGGCCATCAGGTGGCCGCGCACCCGGTACGCGTGGATCAGCTCGTGCACCCGCGCGGTCTTGTTGATCTGGCCCTCGGAGTCGACCGCGACGTCGCGCACCCAGCGCACCGGCTCGTACGGGATGCGCAGCGAGGTGAAGATCTGGTCGTAGAAGCCGCGCTCGCCGAGCAGCAGCTCGTGCATCACCTTGAGGAACTCGCCGGACTGCGCGCCCTGGATGATCCGGTGGTCGTACGTGCTGGTCAGCGTGATGATCTTGCTGACCGCCAGCTCGGCCAGGGTGGCCTCGCTCATGCCCTGGTACGGCGCCGGGTACTCCATCGCGCCGACGCCGATGATGGCGCTCTGGCCCTGCATCAGGCGGGGGATCGAGTGCACCGTGCCGATGCCGCCCGGGTTGGTCAGCGAGATGGTGGTGCCGGCGTAGTCCTCCATGGTCAGCTCATTGCGGCGGGCGCGCCGGACCACGTCCTCGTACGCCTGCCAGAACTGCCGGAAGTCCATCTGCTCGCAGGCCTTGATGGACGGCACCACCAGGTTGCGGGAGCCGTCCGGCTTGACCAGGTCGATGGCGATGCCCAGGTTGACGTGCTCCGGGCGGACCATCGCCGGCTTGCCGTCGACCTCGGCGAAGGAGTTGTTCATCTCGGGGTGCTCGACCAGCGCCCGGACCAGCGCGTACCCGATCAGGTGGGTGAAGCTGACCTTGCCACCGCGCCCGCGGGCGAGGTGGTTGTTGATCACGATGCGGTTGTCGACCAGCAGCTTGGCCGGGACGGCGCGCACGCTGGTCGCGGTCGGCACCGCCAGCGAGGCGTCCATGTTCTGCACGATCTTGGCGGCCACGCCGCGCAGCGGGGTGGTGCCCGCACCGCTCACGGCCGGCGCCTTGGCGGCTGGCTTGGCCGGGGCGGCCTTGGCCGGCGCCGGCTTGGCGGGGGCCTTGGCGGCGGGGGCCGGCTTGGCGGGCGCGGCCGGCTGCGCCACGGTCGCGGCGGCCTCCGGCTGGCCGGCCGGCTCGGCGGGGGCGGCCTTGGCCGGCGCCTTCTCCTCGGGGCGCGGCGTGGCGGCGCCCGGGGCCGGCCGGTAGTCGGCGAAGAAGTCGTGCCAGGCCGAGTCGACGCTCGACGGGTCGGCGAGGTAGCGCTGGTACATCTCCTCGACGATCCACTCGTTCGGGCCGAAACCCGCCAGTGGGTTCTCCTGCGAAGTCTGCTGGGTCGACACGGCCGGTAATCGCCTCTTTCACGCGGGTTCGTATGTCACGCGGTCGGCACCCGTGCCCGGTTAGCGGCGCACGGGAGACGGCTCCCAGGCTACGCCGTACGAATGCCGCAGGCATTTCCGCCTCCGACGGGTGGCCCGTTTCACAGAAGATGCCAGAAGTTCGGCAAACGCTGCGTGTCGCGTCCACTCCTGTTAGGGCCGGCCCTGACGCGACGGCCCCGGTCGGTGACGTCACCGCCACCGCCGGGGCCGTCGCCCGGGTCCGGCTCAGGCGATGTCGCGGCGCCGCATGATGAGGCTGCCGGCCGCCGAGGTCACCACGGCGTACGCGATCAGGACCACCGCGCCCACCCACTGCGGCGGGTTGCCCGGCAGTTCGGTGCCGCTGATCATCAGCGAGGACGCGGTGGACGGCACGATCACCGCCAGCTTGCTGATCCAGTCCTGCTCCAGCCACTGCTGGAGCAGGAAGAAGACCAGGGTCGCCGCGGTCGTGCCGACCAGGTAGAGCACCACGGCGGTGATGGTCGCCCCGATCTGGCTGCGGATCAGCACGCCGAAGCCGACCCCGAAGACGCCCCAGAGCACGTACGCCAGCAGGTTGAGCAGGATGGCGCGGGTGATGTCCGACTCGCCCAGGTGCGCGTCCCACCCCTTGACCGCGAAGAAGATCAGCGTCGCCGGCACGGTCAGCACGGTGGTGACCAGCCAGAAGAACGCGCCGATCAGCCCCGCCGCGACCAGCTTGGCAGCGACCACCACCGTCCGGTGCGGGGTGGTGAGGAAGGTGGACGTCGCGGTCTGGTGGTAGAACTCGTTCGTCACCACGATGATGCCGAGCAGCAGCACGAAGAGCAGTCCGAAGTACTGCCCCGAGGTGAACAGGTTCGCCGCCTGGTAGACCTCGTCGGCCGAGGCCAGGACCTGCTCGGCCTGCTCCCGCGGCAGGCCCTCCACGTCCTGCGGGCCGCTGAGGATGAGGTTGGCGTTGAGCGCGTTGACCAGGAACGCCAGGGCCAGGGTGACCAGCGCGCCGAGGCCGAACAGCCACCAGGTGTTGGTCGTACGGATCTTGAGCAGCTCGGCTCGGACCAGGTTCATCGGATGCCCGCCTTCCCGGCCGTCAGTTCCAGGAAGACCCGTTCCAGGTCGGGTCGTTCCGTGGTGAGTTCGTGCAGTTCCACCCCGGCGGCCAGGGCGACCCGGCCGACGGTCGGGGCGTCCGCCCCGTCCACCAGCAGGACACCGTGCTCGTCCGGGGTGACGGTGGCCGACTGCGCCTTCAGCGCGGCGACGAGCTCGTCGGCCTGCGGGGTGCGTACCCGCACCCGCACGCCCTGGGCCATCGAGCCGATGACCTGCTCGACCGGCCCCTGCCGGACCAGCTGGCCGGCGGCGATGATCACCACGTCGTCGGCGAGCAGCTGCATCTCGGAGAGCAGGTGGCTGGAGACCAGCACCGTGCGGCCCTCCTGGGCCAGGCTCTTGAGGAACCCGCGCATCCACCGGATGCCCTCCGGGTCCAACCCGTTGGCCGGCTCGTCCAGGATCAGCACCCGCGGGTCACCGAGCATCGCGGCGGCGATGCCGAGCCGCTGCTTCATGCCCAGCGAGTAGCCCTTGAACTTGCGCCGGGCGGCCGGGGTCAGCCCGACCAGGGCGAGCGCCTCGTCGGCGCGCTGCCGGGGCAGCCCGGCCGCGGCGCAGATCACCCGGAGGTGGTTGAGGCCGGTGCGGCCCTTGTGCGCGCTGGACGCCTCCAGCACCGCGCCCACGTGCCGCAGCGGGTCGGTCAGGTCGGCGTAGCGGACCCCGTCCACGGTGGCGTCGCCGCTGGTCGGAGTGACCAGGTTCAGCAGCATGCGCAGCGTGGTGGTCTTGCCGGCGCCGTTCGGGCCGAGGAAGCCGGTCACCCGCCCCGGTTCGACGGTGAAGGACAGGTTGTCCACCGCCCGGACGTTCTTGTAGTGCTTCGTCAGTCCGGACACCACGATCTGGCCGGTCCCGGTGCTGGGGCTCCACTGCCCGTCGGACATCGTGCTCCTCCCGTGCGGCGGCGCGTCACGCGCCGCGATGTGCGGCGCCGTTGCGGAGAGCGCCGGGGCACAGCCTGGCAAGGGCGCGCAACCCGGTCAATCGGGCGCGGTCCGTAGTCCGGGCTCCACCTCACGCAGGAGGCGGTCGTCCTCAGGGACGAGAGGCGGGTTCCGGGGGCAGCGCGATCCAGGTGGCCCGGGCCCGGCCGAGCAGCGCGCCGGTCGGACCGTACAGGCTGGTGCGCACGACCGCCTTGCGCCCCTCGCCGCCGACCAGCTCGCCGGTCACCACGCACTCGTCGCCGGGCCGGGGCAGCGCGTCGACGACCGCGGCGACCCGGCCGAGGACATACGGCCGGCCCGGGGCGATGACCGCCCAGCCGCCCGGGCAGTCCAGCGCCGCCCAGACCGTGGCGGGCACCACCCGGTCGGGGGCGCGGAACGGCGCGGCGGTCCGGCCGTCCGGCAGCCGTCCCGGGAAGATCCGCAGCCCGTCCGGGCGGTCCGGGCCGCAGACGTAGCAGCCGGGGAAGGGGTGGTCCCGCAGGCCGGGGTACGCGGCCGAGGCGGCCGCCGCCGTCGCCGGGTCGACCGGGGCGACCGCCGTGGGCGGGTCGTCGGTCGGGTGGACCTGGGCGACGAGCTGCCCGTCCGGGTCGAGGACGTCGCCGTCGGCCAGCGTCAGCGGGGTCTCCAGCGGGGGCGGGCGGCGCAGCGTCACCTCGACCGGCCGGTCGCCCCCGTACGCCTCGGCGAAGACCCCGGCGCTCCACCCGCCGTTGCCCGATCCGGGCGGCCCGTTGAACCGGGACTCGATGATCATCGACGCACCTCCGTCGTGCCCGGCACCGCCGCCGGGTCCGCCCGGGCAGCCTGCCACGCCGGCTCGGCGGAAGGTCAGGTAGCCCGGCGTCGGCGGTTCGGGGCGGACCGCCGACCGCCGTTCACCAAATCGACACTCTTCGCCGGGGCGGCCGGCAACCCCGGCCACCTACACAGATCCCATGGCCGTTCTGCACGCTGCTGGCGCACCCCTGACGACCAGCGGATACACCCTGCTGATCGCCGACGACCCCACCCAGGTCGCGGCCGCGCAACGCCTGCGCCACGAAGTCTTCGCCACCGAGCTGGGCGCGACCCTGCGCCCAGGCGGGGCCGGGCTGGACGTCGACGACCTCGACAGCCACTGCGACCACCTGATCGTGCGCGAGGAGCGCACCGGCGCGGTGGTCGGCACGTACCGGCTGCTGCCGCCGGGACGCACCGACCGCCGGTACGCCGAGAGCGAGTTCGACCTGGCCTCCCTGGACCCGCTGCGCGACGTCCTGGTGGAGGCCGGCCGCTCCTGCGTCCACCCCGACCACCGCTCGGGTGCCGTGATCAACCTGATGTGGGCGGGCATCACCCGCTACCTGCACCTGCGCGGCTCCCGCTGGCTGGGTGGCTGCGCCTCGGTGCCGGTGGGCGACGGGGGCCGGGCCGCCGCCGAGGTGTGGGCCCGGGCGCGCGCCCGGCACCTGGCGCCGCCGCTGCTGCGGGTCCGTCCGCTGCGGCCCTGGTTCGCCGAGCCGGGGGCGGTCGCGCTGGACACCGCCGAGGGCGGCGCCGCCGGGCAGGCGCTGATCCCGCCGCTGCTGCGCGGCTACCTCCGGCTGGGCGCCTGGGTCGCCGGGGAGCCGGCGTACGACCCGGACTTCGGGGTGGCCGACTTCTACGTGCTCTTCTCCCTGGACCGGATGAACCCGCGCTACCTGCGGCACTTCCTGGGCGGGGCGCAGGAGTGAGCGCCGAGCTGTGGCGGCCCACCTCCGGCTGCGGTCCGGACTGCCTGCCGGTGTCGGGGCAGGTGCCCGCCGTACCCGTCGCCCGGCGGGTGGCCCGGCTGCTGGGCGTACTCGGGATGCTGCTGGTGGGGGCCGTCCTGGCCGGCCTGCTGCCGGTGCTGCCGGCGGCGTCGCGCGCGACCGCGCTGCGCGGCTGGGCGCGGGCGACGGCGGGCGCCCTCGGGGTGCGGCTGGAGGTGCGGGGCCGACCGCCGCGCCGGCGCGCGCTGCTGGTCGCCAACCACGTCTCCTGGCTGGACGTGCTGGCGGTGCTGGCCGTCTCGCCGGCCCGGATGCTGGCCAAGCGGGAGGTCCGGGCCTGGCCGCTGGTCGGGGTGCTGGCCCGCGCGGGCGGCGCGCTCTTCGTCGACCGGGCCCGGCCCCGCGAGCTGCCGGCGACCGTCGCCCGGATCGCCGGGGCGCTGCGGGCCGGTGACCCGGTCGCGGTCTTCCCGGAGGGTACGACCTGGTGCGGCACCCCGACCGCCGGCGACTGCCGGCCGGGACGGGGGTTCCGGCCGGCCGTGTTCCAGGCGGCGATCGACGCCGGGGCGCCGGTGGTGCCGCTGCGCGTCGGCTACCGCTGCGCCGCGACCGGCGAGGCCACCACGGCGGCCGCCTTCCTCGGCGACGACACCCTCTGGCGGTCGGTACGCCGGGTGCTCGCCGCCCGCGACCTGGTGGTCACCGTCCGGGTCGCCGCGGCCCTGCATCCCGCCCGGGACGCGGACCGGCGGGCGCTGGCGCGGGCCGCCGAGTCGGCGGTCCACCTGGTGCCGGCTCGGCCCGTCCCGCTCCGGCCGGTGGCCGTGCCGGTCGTCGGCGGTCCCCTCGGCGCGGTCGTCCCGACCCGCGCGCCGGCCGCCGGACGGGAGCTGGACCTGGCGGCCTGACGCGCACCCGACTCACGACGTGTCTTGTTCTATCGCGATGTATCGCGTTAGGCTCCTCCCGAGCGTGGGCCGCCGGCCGTGCGCATCGAGGGGAGGACGCCATGACCCGCTGGACGGTCGAGCAGCCGCGACGCTTCACCCTGGACGACCCGGTCACCGAGCTCGACGTGCGGCTGATCAGCGGTCGGCTCAACGTGGTCGCCACCGACGGCCCGGCCCGGGTCGACATCACCCAGGCCGGCGGCGAGGGCCGGCCGATCCACGTCGAGCACCGCGACGGGCGGCTCAGCGTCGTCCAGGAGCGGAAGTTCCGCTGGTCGGAGGTGTTCCGGTGGGTCGGCCCACTGGCCCGCTGGCCTCGGGTCGACGTCTCCGTCGCGGTCCCCGCCCACGTGGCGGCCACCCTCAAACTGATCGACGGCTCGCTGGTCGCCTCCGGGCTGCGCGGGCGGACCCGGGCCGACGTGACCTCCGGCCAGATCACCCTGATGGGGCTGCGCGGCGCCACCGCCGCGAAGATCGTCTCCGGTCCGGTGGAGGCGCTCGGGGTGGCCGGCGAGGTCACCCTGGAGACCGTCTCCGGCGAGGTCATCCTGGCCGACAGCGCACCGGGCCAGGTCCGCGCGCACACCGTCTCCGGGGCCATCACCTGCGACTTCGACAACCCCCGCCGCAGCGAGATCCGGCTCAGCACCATCTCCGGCAGCATCACCGTCCGGGTCCGCGAGGACAGCGACCTCGCCGTCCGGCTGCACACCACCTCCGGCCGCATCACCAGCGGCTTCCCCCAGGTGCTGGCCAGCCGGGGCCTGGCCGCGGTGCGCGACAGCGAGGGAGTCCTCGGGGCGGGCGAGGGTAAGCTCTGGGCCTCCGCGACGTCGGGCAGCATCGCGCTGCTCGCCCGTCCGGTGGACGACGACCAGGAGGAGCTGCCGTGACCGCCGTGTTCAGTCACGGGCGGCTCCGGCTCTACCTGCTCAAGCTGCTCGACGACGGCCCGAAGCACGGCTACGAGCTGATCCGGCTGCTGGAGGACCGCTTCCTCGGCCTGTACGCCCCGAGCGCCGGCACCATCTATCCCCGCCTGCAACGGCTGGAGGTGGAGGGGCTGGTCACCCACACCGCGGCCGGCGGCCGCAAGGTCTACGAGATCACCGAGGCCGGCCGGGCGGAGCTGCGGCAGCGCGCCGACGAGCTGGCCACCCTGGAAGCCGACATCAGCGCCTCGGTGCAGGACCTCTCCACCCTCGCCGGGGAGATCCAGACCGAGGTTCGCGGCTCGGTCCGGGACCTCAAGCGCGAGCTGCGCGAGGCGGCCCGGCAGACCCGGCAGGCCCGCTGGGACCGGCCGGTGCCGCCGCCGGCTCCCGCCGCCGCGGCCTCACCGCTGCTGACCGAGTTCGACCAGCGGCTGGCCGCCTTCACCATGGAGGTCGGCGGGCTGGTCCGGGCGCACCGGCTCTCCGACAACCAGTTGCGGACGGCGATCCGGGTCCTCGACGGCGCGCTCGACGGGCTGCGTCGGCTGCTGCGCTGACGCGGCTCACAGGGTCTTTTCAGGAAGCGTCCAGCGCCGGCGCAGCCGCGTCGCGGATGATGGCGGGCATGGCCGCTACCCAGACCGAGGCGCGACTGCTCGTCGTCGAGGACGATCCCAACATCCTCGAACTGCTCTCCGCCAGCCTGCGCTTCGCCGGCTTCGACGTGGCTACCGCCACCAGCGGCAGCGCGGCGTTGAGCACCGCGAAGGACCACCGTCCCGACCTCGTGGTCCTCGACGTGATGCTGCCCGACCTGGACGGCTTCGAGGTCATCCGGATGCTCCGCGAGGGCGGCACCCGCACCCCGGTGGTGTTCCTGACGGCGCGGGACGCCACCGACGACAAGATCCGTGGGCTCACCCTGGGCGGCGACGACTACGTCACCAAGCCGTTCAGCCTGGAGGAGCTGACCGCCCGGATCCGCGCGGTGCTGCGGCGTACGGCCACAGGCGAGCACGCCCCCTCCCGGCTCACCTTCGCCGACCTGGAGCTGGACGAGGAGACCCACGAGGTGCACCGGGCCGGCCAGCGGGTGCAGCTCTCGCCGACCGAGTTCAAGCTGCTGCGCTACCTGATGCTCAACGCCAACCGGGTGCTCAGCAAGGCGCAGATCCTGGACCACGTCTGGAACTACGACTTCCGGGGCGACGACAACATCGTCGAGTCCTACATCTCGTACCTGCGCCGCAAGGTGGACAACACCCAGCCCCGGCTGATCCACACCCTGCGCGGGGTGGGCTACGTGCTGCGCAAGCCGGCAGCGTGAGCGCGAGGACTGAGCCGGTTCCGCGGGCCCCGCAGTCGCGAACCACGGTGCACCGATGAGCGTCCTGCACGACGCGAAGGGCCGACTCCGCAGCGTCCCGTTGCGGATCAAGCTGGTCGCGGCGGTGCTGGCGCTGGTCGCCGCCGCGCTGGTCGTGATCAGCTCGCTGACCACGTACTTCCTCCGCAACTACCTGGTCGGCCAGGTGGACGCCGAGCTCCAGGCGGCCAGCGTCCAGGTCGGCCGGGTCCTGCCCGACCTGCAGTCCGGTCGGGTGCGCGCGTCGCTGCCCACCGACTACGTCGTCGCGCTGGCCAACGCCGACGGCGGCGAGATCATCGGGTACGACCCGGTCCTGGAGCGCGACGACCTGCCGCCGATCCCGGCCGACGTGGCCGGCTTCCGGGCCGAGGAGGGTGAGCCCTTCACCGTCCGGGCCCAGGACGGCCACGACCGCTGGCGGATGCTCTACCGCGAGCTGCCGGACGGCAGCGTGCTGGCGGTCGGCCAGCACATGACCGACGTCGACCTGGCCGTCAAGCGGCTGGTCTGGATAGACCTCCTGGTCGGCGGGGCGGTGCTGATCCTGCTCGCCTCGATCGGCGCGGCGATCGTACGGACCAGCCTCAAGCCGCTGGTGGAGATCGAGCGCACCGCCGGCGCGATCGCCGGGGGCGACCTCACCAGACGGGTGCCCGACCCGGAGGAGGGGCAGGAGTGCGCGACCTCCGAGCTTGGCCGGCTCTCCCGCGCGCTGAACGTGATGCTGGCCCAGATCGAGGCCGCCTTCACCGCCCGGGCCGCGTCGGAGACCGCCGCCCGCTCGGCCGAGGCCGGCGCCCGGGACGCGGCACACGCCGCGCAGATCTCCGAGGCGCGGGCCCGCCGCTCGGAGGAGCGGATGCGGCAGTTCGTCGCGGACGCCTCGCACGAGCTGCGTACCCCGCTGACCACCATCCGTGGCTTCGCCGAGCTGTACCGGCAGGGCGCGGCCCGCGCGCCCGAGCAGACCGCCGACCTGCTGCGCCGCATCGAGGACGAGGCGGCCCGGATGGGGCTGCTGGTGGAGGATCTGCTGCTGCTGGCCCGGCTGGACCGGGAACGGCCCCTCTCGCTGGCCCCGGTCGAGCTGCCGGTGCTCGCCTCCGACGCCGTGCAGGCCGCCCGGGTGGTCGCCCCCGACCGGCGGGTCGAGCTGGAGATCGAGCCCGGCTCGGGGCCGCTGGTGGTGCACGGCGACGACGCCCGGTTGCGGCAGGTCATCGGCAACCTGATGACCAACGCGCTCACCCACACCCCGCCCGAGGCCTCGGTGACCCTGCGCCTGCGCACCGAGCCGGGGAACCTGGCCGTGGTCGAGGTGGCCGACACCGGCCCGGGCCTCACCCCGGAGCAGGCCGAGCGGGTGTTCGAGCGCTTCTACCGCGCCGACGCGGCCCGGACCCGCCGGGCGAGCGGGATCACCAGCACCGGGCTGGGGCTGGCCATCGTCGCCGCCCTGGTCACCGCCCACCACGGCACCGTGCAGGTCGCCGAGACCCCGGGCGGCGGGGCAACCTTCCGGGTCCGGCTGCCGCTGCTGCCGGACGTCGACGGCGAGATCGAGTGACTTTCAGAAAACATTCAGGCGGGTTCCAGGATGGTGCCAGTGCGACGGGAGAAAGTGGAGCCATGACCGAGTTCGAGACCGACCCGCAGCGGCGGCCGGCCGCCCCCGAGGCGGAGCCGTCGCACCCCACCGCCGAGCTGTCCCGCGTCGAGCATGGGCAGTCCGACTCCACCGAACCTCGCCCGGTCCCCCCGGGCGACGCCGCCGGCACCGCGGGGGAGCCGGCCGGCACCCAGCCGAGCGCCGCCACCGCGCCGGACGCCCAGACCTCGGCCGCCCCGTACGGCGGCCAGACCGCGGCCGGCCCGTACCCGGCCGCCGGGCAGACTTCCGCCGCGCCGTACGCCGGCCAGGCTTCCGGTGCCGGGTACCCGTCAGCCGGGTATCCGCAGGCGGGTCAGGCCTCCGCCGCGCCGTACCCGGGCGGGGCGCACGGTGGCGACCAGGCCTACCGCCCCGGCTACCAGCCGTACCCGTCCGCCGGTCAGTACCCGGCCGCCGGCTACCAGCCGGGGCAGCAGCCCGGCTGGACGGCGGGCTACCCGGGTGCGCAGGGGCCCGGTGGGCCGGTCCCGCCGCAGCACGGCGGGCAGCCGGTGCCGCCCTGGGCCGCCGGCCCGCGCCCCTCGAAGGTGGCCAAGTTCGTCGGCGCCGGCGTGGCGGTCTTCGCCCTGATGCTCGGCTCGGGCGTGGCCGGTGGCGCGCTCGCTCTCGCGGTCGACGGCGACTCCGGCGGCATCACCCGCACCTACTCGGCCGCGCCGGTGATCAACAGCGCCGACCTGCCGAAGATCGCCGCCGCCGTGCAGGACAGCGTGGTCTCCATCATCACGGACAACGGCGAGGGCTCCGGCGTGATCCTGAGCGCGGACGGCTTCGTGTTGACCAACAACCACGTGGTCGCCTCCGCCTCCGGCGACACGGTCCGGGTGGTCTTCGCCGACGGCAAGACCGCCCAGGCCAAGATCGTCGGTACCGACCCGAAGACCGACCTCGCCGTGGTCAAGGCCAGCGGCGTCAGCGACCTGAAGGCCGCGAAGTTCGGCGACAGCGACGGGATGCAGGTCGGCGACCAGGTGCTCGCCCTGGGCAGCCCGCTGGGCCTGCAGGGCTCGGTCACCGCCGGCATCCTCAGCGCCCGGGACCGGACCATCCAGGCCGGCGAGAACGGGCAGCAGCAGAACCCGCAGCAGGGCGCCAGCTCGATCTCCGGGCTGCTCCAGACCGACGCGCCGATCAACCCCGGCAACTCCGGCGGCGCGCTGGTCAACACCCGGGGCGAGGTGATCGGCATCAACACCGCGATCGCCACCGCCGGACAGGGCAGCAGCGGCAACATCGGGGTCGGCTTCGCGATCCCCAGCAACAAGGCCAAGGACGTCGCCGAGAAGCTCCAGCGCGGCGAGAAGGTCAGCCACCCGTCCCTCGGGGTGAGCGTCAACGCCGCCGAGGACGGCGGGGCGCTGGTCGCCGCGGTCGTGCCGGGCAGCGCCGCCGAGAAGGCCGGCATCCAGCGGGGCGACGTGATCACCCGGTTCGGCGACAAGGTGGTCAAGGACTCCAACGATCTGGTCGGCGCCGTGCAGGCCGGCAAGGTCGGCGACCGGGTCGAGGTGACCTACAAGCGAAATGGTGCCGAGGCGAAGGCAACCGTGACGCTCGCCGAGACGTCATAACACCAGACCTGCCTCCTCCGGGGCGGCGGGTGGCGGAGCCAAGGGGGTTGGCTCCGTCACCCGTCGCCTTTTTTCGCACCCCGTGGCCCCCGACGCCGGTCCGGTGCCGGTTCACCCCGCCAGGGTGAACCGGCCTCACCCGAGGAGTCGGCATCCTCGCCAGGAGCCGACCGCACGGGAGGGGACGCCATGACGACGGCAGCGGCCACCCGCACCGATCCGCACATCCAGCGCGACGTGCTCGACGAACTGGCCTGGGACCCGCAGGCCCAGCCGCACGAGATCGGGGTGAGCGTCGCCGACGGCGTGGTCACCCTTACCGGCCGGGTGGACAGCTACGCCCGCAAGTGGGCGGCGCAGCGCTGCGCGCACCGGGTACGAGGCGTGCGGGCGGTCGCCGACGACATCGAGGTACGCCTGCCCGGCCTGGACGGTCAGGACGACGGCGAACTCGCCCTCGCCGCCGTACGGGCGCTGGAGTGGGACAGCTTCGTGCCCGCCGAGCGGCTGGACGTGACGGTCTCCGACGGCTGGCTGATGCTGCGCGGCGAGGTGGAGTTCGGCTACCAGCGGCGCACCGCCGAGCAGGAGCTGCGCCGGCTGCGCGGCGTACGCGGGGTGACCAACCTGGTCGAGGTGGTGCCGCCGGCCCCGCCCAGCGCCGAGCAGACCGCCCTGGACCTGCGCCGGGCGTTGCGCCGCCGGACCGGCACCGAGGCGATCACCGTCGAGCTGGCCGGCGACACCGTCGTCCTGGGCGGCACGGTCCGCTCCTGGTGGGAGCGGGACGAGGCGGAGCGGGTCGCCTGGTCGGCACCGGGCGTACGGGCCGTCGACGACCGTCTCGTCGTCACCGGTTGAGCCGCCCGCCGCGTCCGACGAATGTCCGTTTAGCGCAGCCGGGGTGGGGAAATCGCCGCCGATCCCGCTCATCGGGAAGCAACGGGGAGGACCTGTGGCCGTGACCCACCGTCCGTCGGAGAGTCCGCCGGGAAGGCCGCTGCGGATCGCGATGGTGGTTCCGCCGTGGCTGTCGGTGCCGCCGCCCGGCTACGGCGGGCTGGAACAGCTGGTGCACGGGCTGGTGAACCGGCTGGTCGAGCGCGGCCACGCGGTGACCCTGTTCGGCGCGGGCCGGCACCACGGCACTGCCGCCGACTTCGTCTCCACCGTCGACGACCTCCAGTACGCCCGGCTGGGCGAGGCGCTGCCGGAACTCGCCCACCTGGCCCGGGTGAAGCACCTGGTCACCGCAGCCGACTTCGACGTGATCCACGACCACACCACGATCGGCCCACTGGTCGCCGGCCGACGGGCGGTGCCGACCGTGGCCACCGTGCACGGCAACCCCGTGGGGGAGTACGGGGCCGTGCTCAGCGACGTCGACCGGGGCGTGGGGCTGGTGGCCATCTCGCACACGCAGCGCCGGCTGAATCCGACCCTGCCGTGGGTGGGGACCGTGCACAACGCGCTGGACGTGGGGCAGTTCCCGCACAAGCAGGGCCCCGGCCGGGGACCGGTGCTCTGGCTGGCCCGGTTCAGCCCGGACAAGGGCCCGGACCTCGCGATCCGCGCCTGCCGCGCGGCCGGCCTGCCGCTGACCCTGGCCGGCAAGTGCAACGAGCCCGCCGAGCGGCACTACTTCACCGACGTGGTCGAGCCGCTGCTGGACGAGGACGTCACCGTGGTGTTCAACGCCGACCGGGACGCGATCCTGCGACTGCTGCTGGACGCCCGCTGCCTGATCATGCCGATCCAGTGGGAGGAGCCGTTCGGCATGGTGATGGTGGAGGCGATGGCGACCGGTACGCCGGTTGTGGCGCTGCGGCGCGGCGCCGTGCCGGAGCTGGTGGTGGACGGGGTCACCGGGCTGACCCGGGACCGGGCCGACGAGCTGCCGGCGGCGCTGCTGGCGGTGGACCGGCTGGACCCGCAGGCCTCCGTCGCGCACGTGGCCCGGCACTTCTCCACCGACCGGATGGCGGAGGGCTACGAGGCGGTGTACCGGCAGGTCGCCTCCGGCGCCGCCGCGCCGGCCCGGCAGCCGACGCCGGTCGCCACCCGCTGACCGGGCGAAGACGAAGGCGGAGACCAGCGACTGCGAGCCGACGGACCGGCGCAGCCCGGACCGGAGGTCAGACCCGGCTGGTGCCGAGGTCCACGATGGCCGCGTCGAGCCGGCGCGCGTACGCCGGGGTGATGCCGCCCTCGTCGACGCGGTCAGTGACCTTGTCGCGCAGCAGCGCCACCGGCTCGGCCAGGTCGGACCGCCCGTCGGCGGCCGCCCGGGTCAGGTTGGCCAGCACGTTGCGCAGGTCGGTGCCGACGTCGGTGCGGACGTCGCCGCTGCGCACCCCGTCGTCGATGAGCCGGCGCAGCCGCTCGGCGGCCTCGGTGAGCCCACCGGCGCCCTGCCCCCCGTCCGGGGTGGGTCGCGGTCGGGGCGGCGGCGCGCTGGTCGCCGCCGCGGTCGACTCCCGTGGCGGGAGGGTGGACGGTTCGGCGGGCGAAATCGTCGGCTGCACCGCCGGGGCGCCGGTCCGCCGGGCGTCCGGCGGCGGCGTCGACTCCGGCACCAGGGTCGGGGCGACCAGCGCGGCGGCCGTGGTCACCACCACCAGCGCGGCCACCACCAGCAGCGGCCGCCGGCGCCGCGACGGCCCTGCGGCCGGCGCGGATCGCCCGGCCGGTTCCGCCTGCCCGGCTGCGGGGTCGGGCAGCGCGGGCAGGGTCACGGTCGGCGCGAGCATCGTGGCCGCCTGCGGGTCGCCGGGCAGCAGCTGGTCGCGCAGCGCCGCGGCCACCTGGTGCGCGGTGGGCCGGTCGCGCGGGTCGCGGGCCAGGCAGCGCAGGCAGGTACGGGCGACCGGCGCCGGCAGCCCCGGCACACCGTCCAGGGTGGGCGGTTCGTCGGCGGCCAGCGCCTCGCCGAGCTGCTCCCAGGTGTCCGCCGGGTACGGCACCTGGCCCGTCAGCGTCTCGTAGAGCAGCACGCCGAGGGAGTAGACGTCGGTGGCCGGCTGGGCCGGCGCCCCATCCAGCCGCTCCGGCGCCACGTACGCGGGGGTGCCGAAGGTGCCGCCGTCCTCGTCCTCGTCGGGGGCGCCGACGTGGGTGGCGATGCCGAAGTCCAGCACCTTCGCGCCGACCCGGGTCATCATCACGTTGGACGGGGTGATGTCCCGGTGCACGATGCCGAGCCGGTGCGCGGCCGCGAGGGCCTCGGCCACCTGGGCGCCCACCTCGACCGCCTCGGCCCAGGGCAGCGGCCCCTCGGTGAGCCGGTGCTCCAGCTCCTCCCCGGTGAGCAGCTCCATCACCACGAACGAGGTGATCGAGCCGTCCGGGGCCAGCGTCTCGCCGTAGTCGTGCACCGAGGTCACGTGCGGATGGACCAGCTGGGCGGCGGAGCGGGCCTCCTCGCGGACCATGTCCCGGAAGCGGGCGTCCGCGGCCAGGGAGGGGGCGAGCACCTTGACCGCGACGATCCGGTCGAGCACCTCGTCGCGGGCCCGCCAGATCACCGACATGCCACCGGCCCCGATCTGGTCGACGAGCCGGTACCGGCGGGCCAGCAACCTGCCGGCGTGCAGCGCTGCCATCAGTGATCGCACCTGCCTGGGGTGGGGGCGGTATCAGGTTGCGGGAATGTGTCCGCCGTGTCAACGGTCGTCCGGATTCGCGGTCACCCTCCGTCGTGGACGGCTCGCACGCCGCCACCTGGATCCGGCCGGACCCGGGTGACCAGCGGCTGGACCCGGCGCGGCGACGGGCACGTGCCAGGATGAACGACATGGTTGCGGGTCCGGTGGCGTTCGTGCTCGGCGGCGGGGGAGTGCTCGGCGCGGTCGAGGTGGGCATGCTGCGCGCCTTGTTCCGCGCCCGGATCCGCCCGGACGTCGTGCTCGGCACCTCCATCGGGGCGGTCAACGGCGCGCTGGTCGCCGCCGACCCGACCGAGGCGGTCACCGACCGGCTGGTCCGGCTCTGGGCCTCGCCCGAGGCGAGCGAGGTGTACGGCGACTCGGTCGCCCGCCAGCTGCGCCGGTTCGCCGCGCGTACCCACCTGCACTCGCCCCGGCCGCTGCGCAAGCTGCTGGAGTCCGAACTGGGCGCCGAGACCACCTTCGCCGACCTGAAGGTGCCGTTCCGCTGCTGCGCGGCGAACATCGAGCGGGCCGCCGAGCACTGGTTCGACAGCGGTCCGCTGGTGCCGGCCGTGCTCGCCTCGGCCTCCGTGCCCGGGCTGCTGCCACCGGCCCGGATCAACGACCAGCACTACATCGACGGGGGCATCGTCAACTCCATCCCGATCGGCGAGGCGGTCGCGCTGGGCGCGCGGCGGATCTTCGTACTCCAGGTGGGTCGGATCGAACGGGAGCTGACGCCGCCCCAGCGGCCCTGGGAGATCGCCCAGGTCGCGTTCGAGATCGCCCGGCGGCACCGGTTCGCCCGGGAGATGGCGGCGCTGCCCGACGGGGTGGAGGTCCACGTGCTGCCCACCGGGGGGCTGAAGCCCCGCGACGACAGCCCGTGGGCCTACCGGGACATGGCGGCGGTGGGGCGGCGGATCAGCCGGGCCTACACCGCCTCCCGGCACTACCTGGCCACCCAACTGGACCGCTGATGCCGCTGCCACCCCGGTGGGTACGCCGGATGCTGCTGGCCCCCGGCGTGGTGCTGCTCGCGCTGGCCGTGGTCACCACGGTGCCGGTCTGGGCGCTGCTCGGCCTGGCGCTGTCGCCCTTCGTGCCCGGCCGGCTGCGGCCGCTGCGCCTGCTCTGGATCGGCTCCGTCTACCTGGTATGGGACGCGGCGGCGCTGGCCGCGCTCTTCCTGCTCTGGCTGGCGTCCGGGTTCGGGCTGCGCAAGCGCTCGCCGGCCTTCCAGCGGGCGCACTACGTGCTCGCCGGCCGCTTCCTGCGGGTGCTCTTCTGGCAGGCCCGCTGGACGCTGCGGCTGAGCATCGACGTGGTCGGCACCGACCCGGACACGGCCCTGCCCGGCCGGCCGGAGCTGGTGCTCTGCCGGCACGCCGGGCCGGGTGACTCGTTCATCCTGATCCACGCGCTGGTCAACTGGTTCCACCGCGAGCCGCGGATCGTGCTCAAGGAGAGCCTGCAGTGGGACCCGGCGATCGACGTGCTGCTCAACCGGCTGCCCAACCGGTTCATCGCGCCCGGCCCGGACGGCCGTGAGTCGGCGGTCCGGCAGATCGGCCAGCTCGCCACCGAACTCGACGACGACGACGCGTTCGTGATCTTCCCGGAGGGCGGCAACTTCACGCCAAGCCGCCGGCTGCGGGCCATCGCCCGGCTCCGCGCGCTCGGGCTGGAGCGGATGGCGTCGCGCGCCGAGCGGATGAGGCACGTGCTGGCGCCGCAGCCCGGCGGACTGCTCGCCGCGCTGGACGCCGCCCCGGACGCCGGGGTGATCTTCGTGGCGCACACCGGGCTGGACCGGATGGTCACCGTGGCCGACGTCTGGCGGGAGCTGCCGATGGACAAGCGGATCGTGATGCGCTTCTGGTCGGTGCCGCCGGAGGAGGTGCCGACCGACCGGCAGGAACGCATCGACTGGCTCTTCGACTGGTGGGCCCGGATCGACGCCTGGATCGCCGCCAACCGCGACGGCGTGACGACCGGCTGACCGCGCGGGTCGGGGCCACCCGTGGCGACGCCGCGTAGGGTGCGCTGATGGAACAGATCTGCGTGGTCACGACGGTGGTGGACGCGCGCCCGGTCGCGGACGCGCTCGCGGCCGAGGCGGTCGCCGGGCGGCTGGCGGCCTGCGCGCAGGTGGGCGGCCAGGTCGACAGCACCTACTGGTGGCGGTCCGCCGTGGAGACCGGCACCGAGTGGTCGGTGCAGTTCAAGACCGCCCCCGACCGGGTGGTCGCGCTGGTCGACCGGATCCGCGCCGCCCACCCGTACGAGGTGCCGGAGATCCTGGTGTCCCGGGTGGAGTGCGGGGAGCCGGCGTACGCCGCCTGGGTGCACGAGAACACCCGTACCTAGGTGCACCTGGCGGAGCAGGCGGCCGGATCGATCAGGAATCGAGAAGTGCGGGTCTGGTGCCGCACCTAACGTGATCGTCATGGACATCACCATTCACACCAGCTTCCTCCCGCATGTCGACCCGGACGCCTCCCTGGCCTTCTACCGCGACGCCCTCGGCTTCGAGGTCCGCAGCGACGTCGGACAGGGCAAGATGCGGTGGATCACGGTCGGCCCCGTCGGCCAGCCCGATACGTCCATCCTCCTGGCGCCGCCGGCCGCCGATCCCGGGGTCACCGAGGAGGAGCGCCGCACCATCGCCGAGATGATGGCCAAGGGCACCTACGGCTGGATTTTGCTGGCCACGCGCGACCTCGACGGCACCTTCGAGAAGCTGCAGGCCGGCGACGCCGAGGTCGTCCAGGAGCCGATCGAGCAGCCGTATGGCATCCGCGACTGCGCCTTCCGCGATCCCGCGGGCAACCTGGTCCGCATCCAGGAGCTGCCCTGAGCCCTCCGGTCTGCCGAGCACCCGGTCGCCTGCTCGACAGGGGACCGGGTGCTCACGGACATCGTTGAAAGGAGTTCTCCCATGTGTCACCCCTCATGGGGGCGCGCACTCGCCGAGGCGCAGCGCCTGAGTGACCTCGCGCGCCTGCGCCGGGTCCCCGACCGGATCGACCGGGAGTACGCGCAGCCGCTGGACGTCGAGGCGCTCGCCCGCGGCGCCAACATGTCGGCCGGGCACCTCAGCCGCCAGTTCCGGCAGGCGTACGGCGAGTCGCCGTACCCGTATCTCATGACGCGGCGCGTCGAGCGCGCGATGGCGCTGCTGCGTCGTGGCGACCTCAGCGTCACCGAGGTCTGCTTCGCGGTCGGCTGCTCGTCGCTCGGCACCTTCAGCACCCGCTTCACCGAGCTGGTCGGCATGCCGCCCAGCGCCTACCGACGCCGTGCGACGGGCGCCACGGCGGGAATGCCGCCGTGTGTGGCGAAACAGGTGACCAGACCGGTCAGGAATCGAGAAGCGCCGGTCGCCGAGCCGCACCTAGCGTGATGACCATGACAAACATCGAATCCGTCACCCTCGAAGTGGCCGACCCCACGGCCGCCCACCGCTTCTACACCGCCGCCTTCGGGTTGGACACGCAGATCCGCCTGCGGGCCTCGGCGGCACCGACGACCGGCTTCCGTGGGTTCCTGCTGGCCCTCACGGTGTCCCAGCCGGCCACCGTCGACGGCTTCATCGGCGCTGCCCTGGACGCCGGTGCCACGTCGCTGAAGCCTGCCGCGAAGTCGCTCTGGGGCTACGGCGGTGTCGTACAGGCCTCGGACGGGACGATCTGGAAGGTCGCGACCTCGGCGAAGAGGGACACCGGCCCGGCCACCCGGCAGATCGACGAGATCGTGCTCCTGCTCGGGGTCGCGGACGTGGCCGCGAGCAAGCGGTTCTACGTCGAGCGCGGCCTTGCCGTGGCGAAGAGCTTCAGCCGCATGTACGTCGAGTTCGCCGCCGGGTCGAGTCCCGTCAAGCTGGCGCTGTACCGGCGCCGCGCCCTGGCCAAGGACGTCGGCGTCGCTCCGGACGGCACCGGATCGCACCGGCTCATGATCGGCGGCGCTGCCGGACCGTTCACCGACCCGGACGGGTTCGCCTGGGAGGCCGCCTCGCTGGCACCCACGCCCTGACGGCTGCGTGCCCTACCGGCGACCGATCACGAGGCGGCCGCCGGGTGAACCGACCGATGACCGACGGAGCCTCTCCTTGGCGGAAGGGCTCGCCATGAAGTGACTGGAGGAAGCATGACGGGCGCGCCGCCGCGTGGGCTTGAGGAGAGGCTGCGGGACACCCGCGCGAAACTGGAGAGCGAGGTCGACCTCTGGGTCGCGACGTCGGGCTCCCCGGGCGGCGTCCACCTCATCCCGCTCTCGTACCTCTGGGACGGAACCGCGTTCGTCATCTCGACGCCGCGCGCCTCGGTCACCGGCCGCAACCTGCTGGCGGACGGCCGGGTGCGACTCAGCCTCGGGCCGACGCGCGATGTCGTCATCGTCGACGCCACCGCCGAGCCGGTGGCCATCGCCGACCTCGGCCCGGAGCTGGGCGACGCGTTCGCCACCAGGACCGGTTTCGACCCGCGGGAACTCGACGAGCCCTACCAGTACTTCCTGATCCGGCCGCGGCGCATCCAGGCCTGGCGGGAGGCGAACGAGCTGCAGGGACGGGTCCTCATGCGCGACGGCCGCTGGCTCGGCTGACCGCCGTACGGGAACAACCACCGCCGCCGTGCGGCAGGTTGACCAACCTAGGTACGCGCACTCTGGGCGCGCCTCGGCCCGGCCGCGAGGATGGCCGGGTGGAGAACACCGGCTACCCCTGCCCCGGCTGCGGCGCGCCCGCCGATCTCGTCCGCGGCTGCTCCGGCTGCGGCCGCCCGCCGTACCCGCCCGCCGCCGAGGTGATCCGGCTGGACGCGGAGATCCGTGCGCTCGGTCGGGAGGTGGAGCGGGCCCGCGAGGCGTACCAGGGGCTCGCTGGTCGGCTGCTCGCGGCGCAGCGCCGGCGGGCGGAGCTGGCGGCCCGGGTCCGCGCGGAGGTCGCCCGGCCGGTGCCGGCCGGTCCGCTGCCGCCGGTACCGCCGGTCCCGGTCCGACCCGCCCCGGTCCCGCCGCCGCCGGGCCGACCGGAGACCTCCACCCGGACGGTGCAGGGGCTGCTGTTCGTCCTCGGCGGGCTGCTGCTCGGCACCGCGGCGGTGGTCTTCACCGCCGTGGCCTGGGCCGCCGTCGGGGTCGCCGGGCGGGCCGCGATCCTGGCCGCCGTCACCGTGCTGGCCCTGGCCGCGCCGCTGGTCGCGGCGCGGCGCGGGCTGCGGGGCACCGCGGAGACCTTCGCCGCGGTGGGGCTGCTGCTGGTGGTCCTCGACGGGTACGCCGCCTGGGCGGTGGACCTGTTCGGCGTGGCCGACTGGCCGGGCACCCGGTACGCCGCGCTGGTCGGGGGGGCCGGCGCGGCCATCGCCGCCGGGTACGCCCGGCTCAGCCGGTTGACCGTGCCCTGGTTCGCGGCGCTCCTCGTCGCGCAGCCGGTGCTGCCGCTGGCGGCGGTGGCGGCCCGCCCCGGTGCCGCCGGGTGGACCCTGGTCCTGCTCGGGGTGGCGTTGCTCGACCTCGTGGTGGTGGTCGCGCTGCGTCGCCGCTCCCCGGCGCCGGCCTTGCCCGGCCCGGTGCCTCCCGGTCCCGTCGCCGCCCCGGCTTCGCCCGGTGCGGTCGCGACGGCGGCGGACCAGGCACCGGCCGGGCGTTCCGGGCCCGGTCCGGTGCCGTCCCCCGCCGCCGAGGCGGCGGACCAGGGCACGGCCACGGGCCAGGCGTCGGCGGGGGCCGGTGGGGTGCCGGCGGTGGTCGGCGGGGGGACGCCGGGGGCGCGGATCGGGGGGCCGGCGGCCGGTGGGGGACCGGTCGCCGGGCCGCGCGTCCCGGCCGTCGTGCGGGCCGGACAGGTGCTCGCCTGGCTCGGCTTCGGTGCCGCGACGGCGCTCGCCGCCGGCTGCGCGCTGGTGCCGCTGGCCTGGGGCCGGGCCGCCGGCCGGCCGCTGCTGGCCGGGGCGCCGCTGCTGCTGGTGGGGCTGGTCCTGCTCGGCGCGGCGTGGGCCGCCGGGGGCCGGGTGTTCCGTCAGGTCGCGGCGGCGCTGCTCGTGCCGCTGCTGGCCGCCGCTCTGCTCCGCCCGGTGGTCGAGCTGCGCCCCGGGGTGCTGCTGGTGGCGGCCGCCCTGGTGACCGCCGCCCTGGCCGGGGCGGCCCGGGTGGTCCCGGCGCGGCTGCGCTCCGGCCCCCGGGTCGGCGCCCTGCTCGTCGCCGGCGCGCTGGCCCAGGTGGGTGTCCTGGCCACCCTGCTGGTCGCCGGTGGCGTGGTGGCCCGGTCGCTCCCCGCGTGGCGGGGCGCGGCGGCCGGCCCGGCGGTCGGCTGGGGCTGGCAGCTTCCGGTCACCGTCGCGCTGACCGCCGCCGCGATCGGCCTGCTGCTGCCCCGGACCGCCCGTCCGGTGACCGCGCTGGTCGGTGTCGCGCTGACCGCGTCCGCCCTGCCGGCGGTGGCCGCCACGCCGTGGCCGGCGGCGCTCGCCGTCGATCTCGTGGTCGGGGTGGCGCTCCTGCTGGCCGTCGTCCGGCCGGCTCGCCGCACCTCGACCGTGGTGGTCGGGTCGCTGGCCGGCGCCGCACTGCTCGGGCACGGTCTGCTGGTGGCCCTGGCCGCACCGGGCGGCATGCTGGTGACGCTCGGGGTGCTGCTCCCCGCCGGGCTGGCGGTGGCGGCCCTCGCCCGCCGGGGGACCCCGGCGCAGCGCGCCGTCGCCGGGGGCGGGCTGGCCGCGGCGCTGCTCGCCGTGCCGGCCGGGACGGTCGTCGCGCTCCTCGCCGCCGGCTCGGCCCCCTGGTGGCAGCTGCGGGCCGGCTTCGCCGCCGCCGTGGTCCCGCTCGTCGTGCTCGGGGCGGTCCGTCGCCACTGGCCCGACCTCGACGGGTACGCCTCGGCCGCCTCCGCCGTGGCGCTCGGCGTGCTCGGGCTGGCGCCGATGGTCGTACCGGCCGCCGAGCCGGTCCCGCTCTACGCCGCGCTCGCCGCGCTGCTGCTGGTGGTCGTCGACCCGGACACCCCGGCGTCGGCCGTCGGTCGGGTGGTGGCCGCCGCGCTGGCGGTGGTGGCCGCGCTCGCCGCCGCCCCGGTGGCCCTGACGGCGCTGCTGTCCCCGTACGACGGGCCGGTCGAGCCCTGGTCGGGCGTACCCGCGACCGGGCCGCTGCCCGGCGGGTGGGCCGGTGGCGCGGCCCTGCTGGTGCTGGCGGTCGCCGCCGGGCTGGTCGGCCGGCGGACCGGGGGCGGCGCGGCCGTCCCGGCCCTGCTGGCACTGCCCTTCGCCGCCGCCGTGCTGCCGGTGCTGCTGGGGGCGGCCGGCGTGCCCTGGCCGGTGGTGCCGGCGGTGGCGCTGCTCACCGGGTTGGCCGCCCTGCTGGCCGCCGCGCTGCGGCGTCCGGGTCCCCTGCTGGGCGTGGTCGCGGTGCCGGTGGGGGCGCTCTGGACCCTGGCCGGGCTGACCGGGCTGCTCGCCACCCGGGCCGGCACCCTCGCCGGCCTGGCGCTGCTGGTCGTGGCGGCGGCGGTGGCCGGCGTCGCCGGGCGGCGGGCCGAGGTGCGGCTGCTCGGCTGCCTGGTGGCGGTCGCCGCGGCCACCGGCTTCGCGGTGACCGCGTCGCTGGCCGCGGGGCTGCCGCTGCGGACCGCCGGTTTCGCGGTGCTCGCGGTGGCGGTGGCGGTGCTGTACGCCGCGCCGCCGCTGGCCCGGCGCACGGCGGTGACCGGACGGGCGGCGGAGGGCGCGGCCCAGGCGGTGGCGCTGGTGGCGCTGCTGCTCACCGCGTCCGCCCCGCGCCACGCGGCGGCGGTCTGCGTGCTGTGGGGCGCGGCGGTGGCGCCACGGGTGCTGCGACGGGGCGAGTCCGCCGACCGGAGGTGGGCCTTCGCGGGCATCGCCGGCGGCAGCGAACTGCTCGGCGCCTGGCTGCTGCTCGCCGCCGGCGGGGTGGTGCTGCTGGAGGCGTACACCCTGCCGGCGGCGGGACTGGCGCTGGTCGCCGGGGTGGTCGCGCTGCGTACCCGGCCGGGGTTGACCAGCTGGCTGGCGCTCGGTCCCGGGCTGGCGGCCGGGCTGCTGCCCGGCCTGGTGTCGGTGCTGGTCGCCCCCGAGCCCCAGCCCTGGCGACGGCTGCTGCTCGGGCTCGCCGCGCTGGCCGTGGTGCTCGCCGGGGCCACCCGGCGCTGGCAGGCGCCGGTGGTGCTCGGGGGGACCACGTTGACGCTGCTGGCCCTGCACGAGCTGGTCCGCGGCTGGGACCTGCTGCCCCGGTGGATCTTCCTGGCCGTCGGCGGCTTCGCGTTGATCGCCCTCGCCGCCACCTACGAGCGGCGGCGGCGTGACCTGACCCGGCTCCGCGCGGCCGTCGGCCGGATGGGCTGAGGTAGGGGCACCACCACCACGAATCGGGGTGTTGCCATGATTACCAGGCGCAACCGCCGCCGCAAGAATCAAGGGTGGGCCCGCCAACGGGTGCGGCCCCGACCGAGGACTGGGAGTGGAGATGGCGCCTTCAGCGGTGGCGGACCAACCGGTACGACGCGGCAGTGACTATGCGGTGTTGTCCCGACGGATCAGCGAGGCGGGCCTGCTGGAGCGTCGCCCCGGCCGGTACGCGGTGCGCATCGCGCTGACGGCGGTGTTCTTCCTGGCGGGCTGGGCCGCGGTGGTGGCGGTCGGCGACTCGTGGGCGCAGCTGCTGATGGCGGTGGGCATGGCGGTGGCCACCACCCAGGTCGCCTTCCTCGGCCACGACGCCGGGCACCGGCAGATGTTCCGCCGCCGGGGCCCGAGCGAGCTGGCCGGTCTGCTCGCCGGCAACCTGGCGGTCGGGCTCAGCTACGGCTGGTGGGTCGACAAGCACAACCGGCACCACGCCAACCCCAACCACACCGACGAGGACCCGGACGTCGGCGGCGGCGCGCTGGTCTGGACCTACGAGCAGGCGGCGGCGACGCCGCCCTACCTGCGTTGGCTGGCGCGGCGGCAGGCCTGGCTGTTCTTCCCGATGCTGCTGCTGGAGGGCTTCCACCTGCACGTGGCCAGCGTCCGGGCCCTGGTCGGCCGGGCGGACGGCGGCTGGCGGACGCCGATGCGGCACCGGGCGGTGGAGGCGCTGCTGCTCGTCGCGCACGCCGCCGGCTACCTGGGGCTGATCTTCGCCGTGATGTCGCCGGCGAAGGCGCTCGCCTTCATCGCCATCCACCAGGGCCTCTGGGGCCTCTACATGGGCTGCGCGTTCGCCCCCAACCACAAGGGCATGCCGATGCCGACGGACGACGACGGCCTGGACTACCTGCGCAAGCAGGTGCTCACCTCGCGCAACGTGCGGGGCGGCCGGTTCGTCGACGTCGCGCTGGGCGGGCTCAACTACCAGATCGAGCACCACCTGTTCCCGAACATGCCCCGGGGCAACCTGCGCCGGGCACAGCCGATCGTGGCGGCGTACTGCGCCGAGCGCGAGGTGCCGTACGTCGAGACCGGGCTGGTCGAGTCGTACCGGCAGGCGCTGGCGCACCTGCACGAGGTGGGCCGGCCGCTGCGCGGTTGACCCTCGTACGCACGACGGGGCGGCACCGGTCACGGTGCCGCCCCGTCGCGTCGGGGTGCGGGGCGGTCAGCCTCCGAACGCCTTGATCAGCGCTTCCGGGGCCTCCTGGGTCTGGCTGGCCGGCGGCTTCTGCGGGGCGACGGCCGCGCCGAAGTCCGTGTAGGTGGTGGTCAGCTTGCCGGCCGCCGGGGACAGCACGGTGGTGTCGACGACCAGCTCGATCAGCCGGCCCTGGTCGTCGGTCTTCGCGGTGAACGGCACCGCCTTGGCCTTGGCGCCGAGCGCCTTGATGCCCTTGTCGTCCGGCTTGGCCTTGGTGTAGTCGAGGGTGCCGGCGAAGGCGTGCTCACCGGTCTTCTCGACCTCGGTGACCCCCTTGATCATCTGCTTGGCGCCGCCCGGGTCGCCGTCCGGCATCAGGTTCATCTGACCGCTGGCGCCGAGCTTGGTGGCGTCCATGTGCAGCCACTTCTTCGGCGCGCCCGCCATGCCGCTGATCTTCATCCAGGCGTCGTCGCCGAGGGTGATCATCCGGACCTTGCCCTGGCTGCCCATGTCGAGGGTCATGTCCATCGCCTTGGTCCGCGGGTCCATCAGGCCACCGCCGCTGAGCACCGACGAGGTGATGGTGGCCCGGACGCTGTCCTCGTTGAGCTTGAGCGCGCCGGCGGTCAGCTCGTCGAGCGGCGCGACCGACGGGCTGCTGCTCGGGGCGACGCTCGCGGCGCTTCCGCCGGCGGCTGGAGTGTCCGCTCCGTCCTGGTTGCCGCAGCCGGTCAGCAGACCCAGCGCGGCGACGAGCGCGACCCCCGTGGCCGCCAGCCGTCGAGTGTTCATTGTGGATTTCTCCTCGTGAAGGGTGGGCCGGTGCGGCGCGTGCTGCCCGCGACCGGCCGGGCCGTCGGTCAGCGTAGCGGGCGAAAGCGACAGTCTGGTGTCGATGTCCGTTCGCCGTCGCCGTCGGTGCCCGACCCGACACACCCGGTCCACGGCCGCCGACCCGCCTCCGGCGCGTCGGGCCCGCCCAGGCCGGTGCCGGTAGGGTCGGGCCATGACAGACCTGCTCACCGCCGAGGCGGTGCGAGAGAAGCTGGGCGGGCTGGCGGACTGGTCGGGCGACCCGACTCAGATCAGCCGCACCGTCGAGCTGGGCAGTTTCCCGGCCGCCATCGCCGTGGTCGACCGGGTGGCGGAGGTGGCCGAGCGACTCGACCACCACCCCGACATCGACATCCGGTGGCGGACCGTCACCTTCCGCTGCGTCACCCACTCCGCCGGTGGGGTCACCCACCGGGACGTGGAGCTGGCGCGCCAGATCGACGACATCGTCCGGAGCGCCCGATGAGATTCGAGATCAGCAAGGTGCTGGACGCCATCGAGGGGCGCGTCTGCACCGACCCGTCACTGGCCCGGGCCGTCCTCGACCTGGCCGAGGTGATCCGCTACCAGGACCTCGACGGCGGCCGGCCGGCCAGCCTGTTGCGGCTCGGCATGGTGATCGACGCCCTCTCCCGCGAGCTGGAGGAGGACAGCGTCCCGGTCTACGCCGTGGTGCACCGGGCGTTGCTCTCCGACGCCGACCTCACCTCCAACGAGCGGATGGTGGTCCGGCGCTGGGCCGACGACGGCCTGGTCGAGGTGCTGGACAACCCGGGCGACCGGATGCTGGAGGTGGCCGACCTGCTCGGCCTGCCGGTGCTCACCCGGGTCCGGTTCGACGGCCTGCGCGGCCGGTTCCCGTGGCTGGTGGAGCAGCCGGGCCGGGTGCTCGCGCCGGTGCCCGGCGCCGGTGGCCCGGTCTTCGCCGCGCACGTCGGCGGCGGCTCGACCCCGGTCGAGGGGGACCGCTCGCCGGTCGGGGCGAAGCTGTTGGCCCGGCAGTGGCGCTGCCCGGAGCCGGGGTGCGCCCTCTTCGGCGGTGGCGGGGGCGGCGGCGCCTTCGCCGACCTGGCCCGGGTCGAGCGCGCGCCGGCCGGCCAGCCGCCACCCGCGCTGCGCAACGGGGTGCCGACCTGCCCCCGGCACGGCGCCCGGCTCGGTGACGCCGGGCCACGCCCCCGCACCGAGGTGCTGGCGGTCCGGATCGGCGGCCTGGTCCGGCGGCGGTTCGTGCTCACCGAGGAGCAGCCGGTGTTCGTCGGGCGGGCGCCCGAGGCCAGCGGCGGGATCGTGCTCGGCCAGTGGCTCAACGACGAGGCCCGGCGCTGGATCAGCCGCAGTCACCTGAAGCTGGAGCTGCGGGTCGGCGAGGTGATCGTGACCGACGTGAGCACCAACGGCTCCGGCATCCGTCCGCACGGGTCGATGACCGAGGCGGAACGGATCCCGCTCGCGCCGAACCAGTCCCGGGTGCTCGGCGGCGCCGACATGGTCGAGCTCTACCCGGGCGTCCAGGTCGGTCGCGCCGGCGAGCTGCCCACCGGCGCCCCGTTCACCCCCACCTCGGTGATGGCCGAGGCGCCCACCATGGCCATGCGCCTGCCCCGCAACTGACCCACCAACGACGAGCGGGCGTCGGGACCGTGGTCCCGACGCCCGCTTCGCGCGTACGAGGTCAGCCGGCCAGCACGGCGGCGAGCTGGGCCACCGCGTGGTCGATCTCCTCCTCGGTGATCACCAGCGGCGGGGCCAGCCGGATGGTGGAGCCGTGGGTGTCCTTGGCCAGGACGCCCCGCTCCATCAGCCGCTCGCAGGCCTGCCGGCCGCTCATCAGCGCCGGGTCGATGTCCACCCCGGCCCAGAGGCCCCGGACCCGGACGGCGACCAGACCCTTGCCGAGCAGCCCCTCCAGGCCGGCGCGCAGCCGCGCGCCCAGCTCGGCGGAGCGGCGCTGGAACTCGCCGGTGGCCAGCAGCCGGACCACCTCGGTGGCGACCGCGCAGGCCAGCGGGTTGCCGCCGAAGGTCGAACCGTGCTGGCCCGGCTTCAGCACCCCCAGCACGTCGGCGTTCGCGGCGACCGCGGAGACCGGCACGATGCCGCCGCCGAGCGCCTTGCCCAGCAGGTACATGTCGGGCACGACGCCCTCGTGGTCGCAGGCGAAGGTGTGCCCGGTCCGGCCCAGGCCGGACTGGATCTCGTCGGCGATGAAGAGCACGTTGCGCTCGGTGCAGACCCGGCGGACGCCCGGCAGGTAGCCCTCCGGCGGCACCACGACGCCCTGCTCGCCCTGGATCGGCTCCAGCAGCACGGCGACGGTGTTCTCGTCGATCGCGGCGGCCAGCGCGTCCAGGTCGCCGTAGGGGACGACCGTGAAGCCCGGGGTGTACGGCCCGAAGTCGGCGCGGGCGTCCTCGTCGGTGGAGAAGCTGACGATGGTGGTCGTCCGGCCGTGGAAGTTGCCCTCGGCGACCACGATGTTGGCCTGGCCGGGGGTGACGCCCTTGACCTGGTAGCCCCACTTGCGGGCGACCTTGACGCCGGTCTCGACCGCCTCGGCGCCGGTGTTCATCGGCAGGACCAGGTCCTTGCCGCACAGCTCCGCCAGCTCCTTGCAGAAGTCGGCGAACTGGTCGTGGATGAACGCGCGGCTGGTGAGGGTCAGCTTGTCGAGCTGCTCGTGCGCGGCCCGGATCAGCGTCGGGTGCCGGTGGCCGAAGTTCAGCGCCGAGTAGCCGGCGAGGCAGTCCAGGTAGCGACGGCCGTCCACGTCGGTGAGCCAGGCGCCCTCGGCGGAGGAGATCACCACCGGCAGCGGGTGGTAGTTGTGCGCGGTGTGCTTCTCCGCGTCCCGTACCGCAGCCGGAGTCCGCAGCATGTCCTCGATCACTTGCTCGCCTTTCCCTGACGGAGTCGCAACGTGCAGCACTTCGGTCCGCCGCCGGCCTTGCGCAGCTCGGACAGGTCGATCCCGATGGTCTCGTAGCCCCGGTCGCGCAGCTTCGCGGCCAGGTCGGTGGCCTGCGCCGGCAGCACCACGTGCCGGCCGTCGCTGACCGCGTTCAGCCCCAGCACCTCGGCGTCGGCCATGGTGGCGTGCACCGCGTCCGGGAAGAGCCGGCGCAGCACCGCCTGGCTGCCGGGGGAGAACGCCTCCGGAAGGTACGCCACGGTCCGCTCGTCGAGCACGGTCAGCGCGGTGTCCAGGTGGTAGAAGCGCGGGTCGACCAGCTGCATCGTGATCACCGGGTAGCCGAAGACCTCCTGCAGCTGAGCGTGCGAGGCGTGCGCGGTGCGGAAGCCGGTGCCGGCCAGCAGGTAGTCGCCGACCAGCAGGACGTCGCCCTCGCCCTCGTTGACGTGCTTCGGGTCGTACATCTCGAAGCCGGCGGCCTCGAACCAGGCGCGGTAGGCGGGGGCCTCGTCGGCGCGCTGCGGGTCGCGGAACTGCACCGCCATGGCCTTGTCGTCGATCACCGTGCCGCCGTTGGCGGCGAAGACCATGTCCGGCAGGCCGGCGACCGGGTCGATCAGCTCGACGGAGTGGCCCAGGTCGAGGTAGGTCCGGCGCAGCTGCTCCCACTGCCGGATGGCCAGGTCGGCGTCGACCGGCGCGGTCGGGTCCATCCACGGGTTGATGGCGTAGTCGACGGCGAAGTACGTCGGCCGGCACATCAGGAAGCGCTGGCTGATGGCGTCCATCGTCATGTCCTGCTCCTGGGGGTCGGGCGCGCCCGGCCACCTCGGCCGACGGGCTGGCGCCGTCCGTCAACGGTATGCGGCATCGGCCGACGACATCCACCACCGAGGCTTGCGTACGCCGACGAAACGTTGCGTCTGGCGTCGTCCGGGCGGTGATCTGTTGCGTTCGGCCTTGCCGCCCTAAGACGAAGGGCCGCCACCCCCGGAACGGGAGGCGGCGGCCCCTGGACGTGCTTCGGGGGCGGCGAACCGCCGCCCCCGACAGGATGCGTGCCCGGCTGGTGAACCACCAGACTGCTCGGGCGTCACCGGCGCACCGCCGGCGAGCGGAAAGGTGCCCGTCAGAACCGGTCGACAAACTGTGAGTCGAGCCACTCCCGGAACCGGGACACCCAGTCGCCGTCGGCGGTCGGCCAGTCGAACTGGCCGGTCATCGCGACCACCCCGACCACCACGGCGGCCAGGCCCAGCAGGATGCCGATCAGCGCGTCGGTCTTGCCGGCAACGTGCCGCCGCCGGGTCGCCATCAGGCCCAGGACGGAGAGCACCGCGCCGGCCGCGCCGACCGCGATGCCGTACCCGGCCAGGGTGCCGGTGAGCACGAACAGGGCACCGACCACGGAGACGATCAGGCCGAGGGTCGCCAGCAGGCTGGCCCGCGGCTTCGGGCCGGCGACCACCGGGGTCCCCCGGCGGGCCTCGTCCCGGTCGGGGACACCGTCCCGGTCCAGGTCGACCGTCCGGTCGGCGGTGGGGTCCGCGAGGGGGGTGGCCGGCCGGGTGTCCCGGTCCGCGCCGGTGAGCCGGTCCGACGTCGTACGCCGGGGCTCGTCGTCGATCGGGGCGACCCGGCCGGAGGGGCCGTGGGCCGTCTCGGGGCGGGCGGTGGCCGCCCGGGCCAGCGCGGCGCGCTCCGCGGCCCGGCGCTCCGCGTCGGCGTCGCGCTCGCCGTCGGTGGCCAGCGCGTTGCTGCGGTACGTCGTCTGCTCGGCGTCCCGGTCGGTGACCACCGGCGTGTCGGCCGGGTGGTCGACCGGGTCGACGGTGGCGCTCCGGTCGCGTCCGTCGACGCGCCCGTCGCCGTTACGGTCGGTCGTGGGCGCCGGCTCGGTCCGGCGCGACAGCGAAGGAATCTTCATCACGAACACCTCCTGATCGATGCGTGGAGGCCTCGGAAAGCGCCGGTGGGCAGCCACGCGTATCACCGCTGTGGTACCCAGCGCCCCGATTCCCCACACCCGGCTACCGTTGCCGTCGTGCCAGAGGGACACACCATCCACCGCCTGGCGGCCCGGCACGCCGAGCTGTTCGCCGGCGACAAGGTGACCGCCGCCAGCCCGCAGGGCCGCTTCGCCGAGGGCGCCGCCCGGCTCTCCGGCACCGTCCTCGACGGCACCGAGGCGTACGGCAAGCACCTGCTGCACCACTTCGCCGGCGAGCTGACCCTGCACGTGCACCTCGGCCTGTACGGCAAGTTCAGCGACGGTCCGGGGGAGCCGCCGCCCCCGGTCGGGCAGGTCCGGTTGCGGCTCGCCAGCGACCGGCACTGGCTCGACCTGCGCGGCCCCACCGCCTGCGAACTGCTCACCCCGCCCGAGGTCGCCGCTTTGCGCGACCGGCTCGGCCCGGACCCGCTGCGCACCGACGCCGATCCGCGACGGGCCTGGGCGCGGGTCCGGCGCAGCCCCACCCCGCTCGCCGCGCTGCTGCTGGACCAGTCCGTGGTGGCCGGCACCGGGCTGATCTTCGTCACCGAGGCGCTCTTCCGGGCGGGGCTGCCGCCGACGCTGCCCGGCCGGGAGCTGACCCCGGCCGGCTGGGACGCGCTCTGGGCCGACCTGGTCGAGCTGATGACGCTGGCCGTCGACCGCGGTCGGATCGACACCGTCCGCGACGCGCACCTGCCGGAGGCGATGGGCCGCCCGGCCCGCGTCGACCGGCACGGCGGCGAGGTGTACGTCTACCGCCGCCCCGGCGATCCCTGCCACGTCTGCGCGACGCCGGTGCGCCGGGGCGTGCTGGCCGGCCGCAACCTCTACTGGTGCGCCACCTGCCAGGCCGGCTGACCTCGGCTCAGTCGCCGTCGACGAGCCAGCGGACCGACTCGACCTGGTTCGGGAAGACGACCTCCCCGTCGGTGCTCCAGGCCAGCGTCTGCGCGATCGCCCAGCCCCGGACCCGGTCCCGGTCCAGCCCCAGCGCGCCGGTGAGCCGGTCGAGCCGCCGTCGCAGCGCCGCCGGCGAGTGACCCAGCTCGGGGCCGCGCACGATCGGCACCGCCCCGAACTCCCGCTCGCCGACCAGCGGCTTCGGGTCGATCACCAGCCACGGCTCGCGGGTCGCGCGCAGCACGTTGCCGGCGTGCAGGTCCTGGTTGACCAGCACCTGTTCGCCCTGGTCGTCGACGAGGTCGGCGAGCCGGCCGAGCGCGGCGTCGAGCAGCCGCCGCTCGTACGGCCGGCCGGCCCGCTCCCAGTTCACCGGCAGCCGCGCGCGCCAGCCGGCGGCCTCCTCGGCGAGCGTGGTGAACGGCCCGTCGGCCGGTTGCCACAGCCGGGGCAGCAGCCCGGCGACGACGTCCAGCGCCTCGTCGGGCGGCAGCTCGTGCACCGGCGAGCCGGGCAGGCACCGCTCGACCAGCAGCGCCCGCCGCCCCGGGTCGTGCGCGAGCAGGCGTACCGCCCCGTCGCCGGCCCAGTGCGCGAGCGCGTCGGCCTCGTAGCGGCTGTCCTCGTCCGGGTACTGGAGCTTGAGCACCGCCGGGGTGCCGTCGGGCAGCGTGGCGGGCATCGCCAGGGAGGCGAACGCGTACGGGAACGGCGGCCCGAGCCGCAGCGACCAGCGCTCGGCGCACTCGTCGCGCCACCGGGGCAGCGTCGCCAGCCAGGCCCGCCCGACCGGCGTGCGGCGCACCCAGGACAACCGCTCCGGAATCTCCATCCGGCCATCTTCGACGGACCCGCGTCGTCCCGCACAACCCTTTTCGGCCGGCTGCCCTCGGTGGGCGCGCTCGCCGCGCCGCGCCGCCGCTCCCTGCTCAGACCTGATCGCTGATCGTCAGCGCCGCTGTCCGGTGGGGGCCGCGGCGAGTCCCGTGCAGGCGTGCAGGCTCGCGTACTTCCGCAAGATTCGGGCCGCGTCCTCCCCGCCTGCGAGCTCGGGTTGGCCGGTGCGCCGCGAGATCGTCGCCGGCACCAGTTCCGTCTTCACAATCGCCGAACCATGGAGGGTCACCCGCAGCACGCCCGTGTCGTTGCTGTACGCGTCGTCCCGCCACCACAGGAAGTTGCCGAGCCCGTACTGGACGAAGGTCTTGCCGATCCAGCCGTCGCCGAGCAGCAGGTGGGCGTGGGTGCCGACGACGATGTCGGCCCCTGCCCTGGCCATCTCACCGGCGAACGCGCGTGCCTCGGCGGGTGGGCACTCCTCGCCTTCCAGGCCCCAGTGGACGTAGACGACGACCACCTCGGCCCGCTGCCGGGCGGTCCGCACGGCCGCGACCGCGCGGGGCATGTCCCACGCCATCGCGATGCCGGCCTCGGTGTCGGTGGCCTTCCACGCCGTCCACAGCTCGGAGACCTGGCTGAAGCCGAGGAACGCGATTGTCGTACCGCGTATCTCGGTGATCCACGGTGCGTACGCCGCCGCCGCGTCGACGCCCGCTCCGACGGTCGGCACTCCGGCCGCCCTGGCGGCGTCCACGGTGTCCGCCAGCCCCACCCGCCCGTAGTCCAGCGCATGATTGTTCGCGATCGACGCGACGTCTATCCCGGCCGCCTTCACCGCGTCATACGTGCTCGTCGGCGCCCGGAAATGAAACTCCTTTGGCTCCGGGGTTCCGCGCGTGGTGACTGCGGTTTCCAGGTTGGCCATCGCGAGGTCCGCAGCGGACAGCGCCGACGAGATCGGCCCGAACGCGGTCGCCGGATCCTCCAGCAGGCCAGACGTACGGTCGGCGAAGTGCACGTCGCCCGCGAAGGCCAACGTGATCTCGGCGGGCTCGGTCCGCGCCGGGGATGCCGCCGCCGGGGCAGAGCGGGCGGGCCCACCGGCCGGCCGGGTCGGCGCGGTATCGCAGGCGGCCAGCGTCAGGGTCGCCGCCAGCGCGACGAGGCATCGTGCCCGATTCACCTCGGCAGCGTACGGCGTACCGACCCGACACTGGGTCGACTTGGCGGACGGTTCCCCCTGGTAGGCCCTGTGGGGCGGGGCGGTCAGCCGGCGAGCGCGTCGACGGCCTTGCGGGCGGCGATCAGCACCGGGTCCCACACCGGGGCGTACGGCGGGGCGTAGCCGAGATCCAACGCGGTCATGTCGTCCACGGTCATACCGTTCCAGAGCGCCACGGCCAGCGCGTCGATCCGCTTGGCCGCCTCGGAGCGGCCGACGATCTGGGCGCCGAGCAGCCGCCCGGTGGGACGCTCGGCGATCAGCTTGACGGTCATCGGGCGGGTCCCCGGGTAGTAGCCGGCCCGGCTGGTCGACTCGGCCCGCACCGTGACGAACTCGAAGCCGGCCGACGCCGCTTCCCGCTCCCGCAGCCCGGTACGCCCCACCTCCAGGTCGCAGACCTTGGTCACGGCGGTGCCGATGACGCCGGGGAAGGTGGCGTACCCGCCGCCGATGTTGATTCCGACGACCCGGCCCTGCTTGTTGGCGTGCGTGCCGAGCGGGACGTGCACGGCCATCCCGCTGACCCGGTGCAGCGTCTCCACGCAGTCGCCGGCCGCCCAGACGTCGGGCATCCCCGGCACCCGCATCCGCCGGTCGACGCGCACCCCGCCGGTGGTGCCGACCGGCAGGCCGGCGGCCGCGGCGAGCGCGGTGTTGGGGCGTACCCCGAGGCCGAGGACCACGAGGTCGGTCGGCATCGACCCGGCGTCGGTGACCACTGCGGCGACCCGGCCGTCGCGCTCCTCGATCCCGGTCACCCGGACCCCGGTGCGGATCTCGATGCCGAGGCCGCGCATCGCCGTGGCGACCAGGGCGGCCATGTCCGGGTCGACGGTGGACATCGGCTGCTCGCCCTGCTCCACCAGGGTGACCGAGAGCCCCCGCTGGACCAACGCCTCGGCCATCTCCACCCCGATGTAGCCGCCGCCGACCACCACCGCCCGGCGTGGCTTCGGCTCGGCGTCCAGCCAGTCGCGCACCGCCGCGCCGTCGTCGAGGGTCTGCACCCCGAAGACGCCGCCCACGTCGTCGCGGGCCCAGTCGGGCTTCGTCGGCACCGCGCCGGTGGCGTACACCAGGGTGTCGAACCGCTCGCGGACCTCGCCGCCGCGGTCCAGGTCGCGGGCGACGACCTCGCGGCGGTCCAGGTCGATGCCGGTGACCTCGGTGCGGACCCGCACGTCGATCTGGTGCTCCTCGCGGAACGTCGCCGGGGAGCGGACGATCAGGTCGTCGCGGTCCTCGACGATGCCGCTGATCCAGTACGGGATGCCGCACGCCGAGTACGACGTGAAGTGCCCCCGCTCGAAGGCGAGGATCTCCAGGTCGTCGCGGCGGCGGCGACGGCGGCGGGCCTGGGAGGCCGCCGCCATGCCGGCGGCGTCCCCGCCGATGACGATCAGCCGTTGTGCCACGGTGACCAGTCTCCCACGCAGGGGATCAGCCGCGGGTCTGTCGCGCCACGTCCGCCACCACGTCCGCCAGCCGGCCGGTCCGCTCGAAGACGGCCCGCTGCCGGGCGGCGCCGCTGCCGTGCCGGCGCAGCCCGCCCAGCAGGTCGGTCACCTCGGCCAGGTCGCCGTGGCTCTCCAGCGCGGGGCGCACCCGCTCGACCAGGGCGTCCAGCAGCTCCCAGGCCGGGCGCAGCTCGCCGGTGGTGAGGTCGACGCCCTCGCCCTCCAGCCCGTCGTGCGCGGCCCGCCAGTGCGCGGCGACCAGCAGGTGGTGGTCGGTGTTGACCGCGGGGCGACCCTCGGCGATGTCCGTCATCGCGGTCGCCACCATCGCCCGGACCATGGCCGCGACCAGCACCGCGTCGTCCACCGACGGGCAGACGTCACCGATGCGGATCTCCACCGTCGGGTACTTCGCCGACAGCCGGGCGTACCAGTAGAGCATCCCCTCGTCGAGCATCACGCCGCTGGCGATGAGCTGCTGGATCAGCCGCTGGTAGTGCTCGTGCGACGCCAGGAACGGGGTGGGGGCGACCGACGGCCAGTGCTCCCACTCGACCGAGCGCCAGCTCGCGTAGCCGGTGTCCTCGCCCCGGGCGAACGGGGAGTTGGTGGTCACCGCGTGCAGCACGGGCAGCCAGGGGCGGACGTGGTTGAGCACCTGGACGCCGGTCTCCGGGTCGGGGACGCCGACGTGCACGTGCATGCCGTTGTTGCCGGGGCCCGGCACCAGCAGCCGGAACCGCTCGATCATCTGGTCGAAGCGGGGCTTGTCGACCACCGGCGGGACCGGGCCGTCGACCGGGCCGGTGCCGATGGCGAGCAGCCGTACGCCGGCCCGCTCGGCGGCGTCGGCGAGCGCGGCCCGCAGCACGCCGAGGGAGTGGCGGATCGAGCTGAGTTCCAGCCCGGGCGGGCTGCCGATCTCGATCTGGCTGGTCTGGAACTCCCGCTCCACCTGGCCGCGCAGCTCCGCCGGCACCTGCTCCATCACCAGGTCGACGGCGGGCACCGCGGCGCCGGTGTGCGGGTCGACGAGCAGGAACTCCTCCTCGACGCCCACCGTGAGCAGGTCGGTGCCGTTCGGGGCCGCCTGGCTCGCCGCCGCCACCTGGCTGGTCATCGCCACCACCGTCCGTTCGCACCGGTCACGGTCCGTCCGCGTCGGTCGGGGCTCTGGTTACCCAGGGTGGCGGCGACGGAAAACGCCGGGCCGGCGCGTCGGGGCGGCGTGTCGCCGATCCCGCCGGTGGGGTGGACGGCGGACCCTAGGCTGATCGCGTGCCGGGTCTGCTGGTGGCGGTGACGGGTCTGTGGGCGTACGCGCTCACCGAGCTGACGCTGCTCGGGCAGCGCCCGGCGGAGCTCCTCGCCGGCGCGGCGGTGGTGGCCGCGCTGCTGCTCGCGACGCTGCTGGCGGCGCGTCCGCGCCGGGTGGGCGGCCCGGCCCGGGGTGGCCGGCGGGCGGTGGGCCTGCGGGAGCGGGCCCGGCGCCGGCGGGTGCCGCGCCAGGTCGATCCGGACGCGGCCGGCCGACCCCGTCCCCGGGCTCCGGGGTGGCGTCCCTCGGCCGGGTGGCGTCCGGTCGCGGGCTGATCCCGCGCGTCGCCGCCCGGCCGATTCCGTCGTCATCCGTCCCACCGGCCCCGGCCGGGGGACATCCGGAATCGGACCGAGGGGTCACCTGATGCTCGCCTTCTCACCCGTGCACGACGCGGTGGCTGCCGCCGGCGCCGTCGTCACCTGGCTCTCCGACGCGCTCGCGCCGCTGACCGGCGGGACGGCCACCGCCGCCGCCATCGTCCTGTTCACCATCGCCGTCCGGCTGCTGATCTCGCCACTCACCCTGGCGCAGGTCCGTGGGGAGCGGCGCCGCGCGGCGCTCGCCCCCGAGGTCCGCCAGCTCCAGCAGCGGTACGCTGACGACCCCGCGCGGTTGCAGTCCGAGCTGTTCGGGCTCTACCGGCGGGCCGGCGCCAACCCGGTCGCCGGCTGCCTGCCGGCGCTGCTCCAGGCGCCCTTCTTCCTGGTCATGTACCGGCTCTTCGCCACCGGTGAGGGCGGCGGCGGGCTGCTCGACGAGCGGCTGGGCGGGGTACCGCTGGGCTGGCACCTGGGCGACGGGCTCTCCGGCCCGGTGGTGCTGGTCTTCGGCCTGCTGCTGGCGGCGCTGACCGGCCTGGCCTGGTTCTCCTCCCGGCGGGCGAAGCGCGCCGCGGCGTCGACCGGCACGGTGGCCGGTACGCCGATCGAGGGACCGGGCGCGGCCACGCTGGGCCGGCTGATCCCGCTGCTGCCGTACGTGACCGTGCTGGTGGCGCTGGTGGTGCCGCTGGCGGCGGTGATCTACCTGGTGACCACCACGGCGTGGACGGCGCTGGAGCAGCTGACGCTGCGCCGGCCGCAGCGGGAACCCATCGACAAGCGTTGACATCTGTCCGGCCGACGGCGTACAAATCGCTGTCAGAGAGCGCTCTCTCGACCCGTCCCCCCGCAGAGAGGCACCCCGATGAACCCTGCCCCGGCGGCCTCCGCCGCCCCCCGCCCACCCCGGTCGCGCCGACGGCTCCCGCTGGCCGTCGCGCTGGCCGTCGCCACCACCGCACTGACCGGCGTGACCGTGACCGCGCACGCCGCCGTCCCGCCGCCCCCGTCCGGCTGGAGCCTGATGTGGAGCGACGACTTCACCGGCTCCGCCGGCACCCTGCCGTCCTCGGCCAACTGGATCGTCGACACCGGCACCAGCTACCCGGGTGGCCCGGCCAACTGGGGCACCGGCGAGATCCAGACGTACACCGCCAGCACCACCAACCTCGCCCACGACGGCGCCGGCAACCTGCGGATCACCCCGGTCCGCGACGGCGCCGGCCGGTGGACCTCGGCCCGGATCGAGACCGTCCGCACCGACTTCAAGCCGCCCGCCGGCGGAGTGCTCGCCATCGAGGGGCGGATCCAGATGCCCAACGTCACCGGCGCGCAGGCCGCCGGCTACTGGCCGGCGTTCTGGGCGCTCGGCTCGCCGTACCGGGGCAACTACCAGAACTGGCCCGGCGTCGGCGAGTTCGACGTGATGGAGAACGTCAACGGCCTGAACCAGGTCTGGGGCGTGCTGCACTGCGGGTACGCCCCGGGCGGCCCGTGCAACGAGTTCAACGGCCTCGGCAACTCCCGGCCCTGCCCCGGCAGCACCTGCCAGTCCGCCTTCCACACCTACCGTTTCGAGTGGGACGCCTCGGTCGCCCCGCAGCAACTGCGCTGGTACGTCGACGGGCAGCTGTTCCACACCGTCGGCCAGAACCAGGTCGGCGAGCCGTACTGGACCCAGATGACCGGCCACGCCGCTTACTTCCTGCTGCTCAACGTCGCGATGGGTGGCTCGTTCCCGAACGGGGTGGCCGGCTACGCCACGCCGACCGCCTCGACCGTCTCCGGCCGGTCGATGCTGGTCGACTACGTGGCGGTCTACCGGCGGGGCACGTCCACGCCGCCGCCGACCACCCCGCCACCGTCCGGCGGCGTGGACGCGTACGGGACGATCCAGGCCGAGGCGTTCACCGCGCAGAACGGGGTGATCGTCGAGGCGTGCACCGAGGGCGGGCAGAACATCGGCGCCGTGCGCAGCGGTGACTGGGTCCGCTACGACAACGTCGACTTCGGCGCGACCCCGCCCCGCGACTTCGTGGCCCGGGTGGCCTCCGGGGCGGCCGGCGGGGTGAGCGGGTTGGTCGAGGTGCGCCTGGACAGCCCGACCAGCGCGCCGATCGGCAGCTTCGCCATCGCCAACACCGGCGGCTGGCAGAGCTGGCGCTCGGTGCCCGGCAACGTCGCCGCGGCGACCGGGCGGCACACCGTCTACCTGACCTTCAGCAGTGGCCAGAGCGCCGACTTCGTCAACGTCAACTGGTTCACCTTCCGGCGCTGAGCGCGCCCGGGGCCCGCGTCGACGGACGCGGGCCCCGATCGATGGGTCGACCACTCTGGACAGAATCAGTTAACAGTCTTAATAATAAGCGCGCACGTCGACATCCATGGATCGATCGCAGTCCGGAGGGTCGCATGACGCGTTCCAGAACCCTGCTCCTCTCCCTGGTCGCCGCGCTGGTCGCGACCCTCGGCGCGGCCTGGGTCGCGCTGCCCGCGTACGCGGCCGGGGCGACCGCCAGCTTCGTCAAGACCTCCGACTGGGGCAGCGGTTGGGAGGGGAAGTACACGATCACCAACGGCGGCGGCAGCACCATCTCGGGCTGGACCGTCTCCTTCGACCTGCCCGCCGGGACGACCGTCGGCAGCTACTGGGACGCGCTGCTCACCAGCTCCGGCCAGCGGTACACCTTCACCAACCGGTCCTGGAACGGCACCGTCGCCCCGGGCGCCTCGGTGTCGTTCGGCTTCCTCGGGGCCGGGACCGGCTCGCCGACCAACTGCCTGCTGAACGGGGCGCCCTGCGGTGGCGGCAGCACCCCGCCGAGCCCGACGCCGACCATCCCGACCCCGTCGCCCACCACCCCGGCGCCGACCACCCCGCCGCCCACCACCACCCCGCCGCCGCCCACCGGCGGGCTGCCGAAGCACCTGCTCACCGGCTACTGGCACAACTTCGACAACCCCGCGGTCGAGCTGCGACTGCGCGACGTGCCCGCCGAGTACGACATCGTCGCCGTCGCCTTCGGCGAGGCCACCGCCACGCCCGGCGCGGTGGCGTTCGCGGTCGACCCCGGCCTGTCCGCCGCACTCGGCGGCTACACCGACGCGCAGTTCACCGCCGACGTGCAGACCCTGCGCTCGCGCGGCCAGAAGGTGATCCTCTCCGTCGGCGGCGAGGCCGGCCGGGTCGCGGTCAACGACGCCACCTCGGCCACCGCCTTCGCCGACACCGTCCACGCGCTGATCAAGCGGTACGGCTTCGACGGGGTCGACATCGACCTGGAGAACGGGCTCAACCCGACGTACATGGCCCAGGCGCTGCGCGCCCTGCGGGCGAAGGTCGGCGCCGGCCTGATCATCACGATGGCACCGCAGACCATCGACATGCAGTCGCCCACCAGCGGCTACTTCAAGCTGGCGCTGGACATCCGGGACATCCTCACCGTGGTCAACACCCAGTTCTACAACTCCGGGGCGATGCTCGGCTGCGACCAGAACGCCGCGTACTCGCAGGGCACGGTGAACTTCATCGTCGCCCTGGCCTGCATCCAGTTGGAGGCGGGGCTGCGCCCCGACCAGGTCGGCCTGGGTCTGCCCGCCGGTCCGGGCGCCGCCGGCGGTGGCATCGTCGCGCCGAGCGTGGTCAACGCGGCCCTGGACTGCCTGGCACGCGGCACCAACTGCGGCAGCTTCCGGCCGCCGCGCACCTACCCGGGCATCCGGGGCGCGATGACCTGGTCGGTGAACTGGGACGTCAGCAACGGCAACGGCTTCGCCCGCACCGTCAAACCGCACCTGGCCACCCTGCCCTGACGGGCGTGGCCGGTCCGCCGTCCCGCGGGCCGGCCACGCCGCACCACCGGGCCCACCCCCGGCCGGGCTGTCCGCACCGCCGGCCCACCCCCGGGTCCTCCGCACCCCCGGCCCATCCCCGGCCGGTCCGTCCGCACCGCCGGCCCAACGCAGCGCCGGGCCGGTCCTCCCGCGCCACCGACCCGCCCCCCTGCGGGCCGGCGACCCCGCCCACCCCCCGGGCGGTCCCCCCACCACAGGTCCCTGGAGGCCACCGTGAAACTCCGCTCCCCACGCGTGGCGACGTTCGCCGTCGCGCTCGCCGCCGCCCTGGTCGCGGCCACCGTCGTGGCCCCACCGGCCGCGTCCGCCGCCACCGCCGCCTTCGTCCGCACCTCCAGCTGGGGCAGCGGGTACGAGGCGAAGTTCACCGTCACCAACGACAGCTCGGCCAGCATCAGCTCCTGGAACGTGCAGTTCGACCTGCCCGCCGGCAGCTCGCTCGGCACGTTCTGGGACGCCCGGCTGACCACCTCCGGCCAGCACGTCACCGCGCTGAACCAGTCCTGGAACGGCACCCTCGCCCCCGGTGCCAGCACCACGTTCGGTTTCGTGGTCAGCGGTAACGGCGACCCGACCAACTGCACGGTCAACGGCGGCTCCTGCACCGGCGGAGGCGGCGGCAACCCGTCCGCCCCGGCCACCCCCGGCGGCCTGCGGGTCACCGGCACCACCGCGTCCTCGATCGCGCTGGCGTGGAACGCCGTCGGCGGCACGGTCACCGGCTACCGGGTGTACGAGGGCTCGACCGTCCGGGCCACCCTCACCGGCACCTCGACCACGGTCAGCGGGCTGGCCGCCTGCTCCGCGCACAGCTACACGGTGGCCGCGTACAACTCCGCCGGCGAGTCGGCGAAGTCCGCGCCGGTCTCCGCCACCACCACCGGCTGCACCGGCGGCACCGCCCCGATGGCCGCCGCGCCCTACCTCTACCCGGGCTGGGGTGACCCGCCCGCGCCGTCGACCGTGATGGGGGCGACCGGGATCAAGTGGTTCACCATCGCGTTCGTCCTCTCCGGCGGAGGCTGCACCCCGGCCTGGGACGGCAGCGGCCCGCTCACCGGCGGCGCGCACGCCAACACCATCGCCGCGATCAAGGCCGCCGGCGGTGACGTGATCCCGTCCTTCGGCGGGTGGAGCGGCAACAAGCTCGGCCCGAACTGCTCCTCCTCCGCCGCCCTGGCCGGCGCGTACCAGCAGGTGATCAACGCGTACGGGCTGAAGGCGATCGACATCGACATCGAGAACAGCGACGAGTTCGAGAACGAGGTGGTGCAGGACCGGATCCTCGGCGCGCTGAAGATCGTCAAGCAGAACAACCCGGGGATCAAGACGATCGTCACGTTCGGCACCTCGACCACCGGGCCGAACTACTGGGGCACCCGGCTGATCAACCGGGCCGCCGCGCTCGGCGCGAACATCGACACCTTCACCATCATGCCGTTCGACTTCGGCGGTGGCGCGAACATGTACCAGAACACGGTCAACGCGGCGGAGGGCCTGAAGAACGCGCTGAAGACGGCCTTCGGCTGGTCGGACGCCACCGCGTACGCGCACATGGGCATCTCCGGCATGAACGGCCTCTCCGACCAGCAGGAGTTGACCTCCCCGGCCACCTGGACGCAGATCCGGGACTGGGCCAAGGCCCGCGGCCTGTCCCGCTTCACCTTCTGGTCGGTCAACCGGGACCGCCCCTGCCCGGGCGGGGGAGTGGTCTCCAACTGCTCCGGCATCGCCCAGAACACCTGGGAGTTCACCTCGATCACCGCGAAGTACTGAGCGACGGCGTCGCGGTCAGCGACCGGCGGTCACCGACTGCCGGTCGCGCCGCGCCCGGCGCTTGCGGACCTTCTTCACCACCCAGCTCGCGATCATCACGGCGAAGACGGCGAAGATCGCGTAGTTGAACCAACTGCTGTACCGGTCGACGTCCTCCCAGCGCGACCCGAGCGCGTAGCCCAGCCCCACGATCAGGGTGTTCCACACCCCGCTGCCCAGCGTGGTCAACAGGACGAACTCACCCAGCGGCATCCGGTTCGCCCCGGCCGGGACCGACACCAGGCTGCGGACCACCGGCACCACCCGGCCGATCAGCACCGCCCACCGGCCGTACCGCTCGAACCAGCGGTCGGCCTTCTCCAGGTCGTCGGAGTCCACCAGCGGGATGTGGTCCAGCCAGCGCTTGAGCCGTTCCTCGCCGAGCGCCGAGCCGAGCCAGTAGAGCACCAGCGCGCCCAGCAACGAGCCCGCCGTCGCGGCGAGCACGATCACCACCAGGTGGAAACGGCCCGCACTGGCCAGGTAGCCGGCCATCGCCAGCACGACTTCGCTGGGGATCGGCGGGATGATGCTCTCCAGGGCCACCAGCAGCGCGACCCCGACCGCGCCCAGCGAGTCGATGACGCTCGCCACCCAACCGGTCAGCCCGGTGAACTGGTTCGGGTCGACGTTCTGGGCGAGAGCCATGGGCGTCCTTCCGAGAGCAGCCGGGATCGAACAGTGGTACCCGCGCATCCGACCCCCACACCTGCCGGTGACCCGCCCCACTGACCACCCGCTCAGGCCTGGCCGCCCGCCGACCTGCCCCTTGCGGCGTGTCGCGGTATCAAGCGCCCGCGACACCGCGACACTCCGCAACTCGCGGGTCGTGTCGTTGACGGGCGGGTCAGGTCGAGGGGTGCAGTTCGCGGTCGGCCGGGCCCTGGCGCCAGCCGGTGAACCGGACGGTCAGCCCGGACCGGGTCGGCGAGCAGCAGAACGGACCGGCCGACGCCGCCGCCTCCGGGGCGAGCGGGGCGAGCCGGACCAGCCGCCACGGCTCGTCGTCCACCCGGGCCCGGACGGTGAGCGCGTCACCGTCCCGGCTGACCCGGACGGTGACCTCCCGCCCGGCCCAGTCCGGCACCGGCGCCACCGACCAGTCGGAGACCTCCCGGGTGACCACCGCGCCGAGCTGCGGCTCGCCGTCGCTGACCTCCACTCCGGCCTTGACCCAGTTCCGCTCGTCCACCCGGACCAGCACCCCGGCCTGGTCGAACTGCTCGCCGTAGTCCAGCCGGAAGCTCACCTCGACGGCGCTGCCGCCGGGCAGCGGGGCGAGCAGGGCAGGCCCGTCGTCGTGCACGAACCCGTAGCTGGTGTGCCGCCAGAAGTCGCTCTCCGCGCCCGGCTCCACCAGCAGGTCACCCGCGTCGGTCCGCTCGACCCGTACCGGCTCGCGCAGCCAGCGGCCGTCGGTCCAGTCGACGTCCCGCAGCCTCTCGTCCTCGCCCATCCCGGCACCGTACCCGTCGGGACAGCGCCGATCGGACCGCCGGCGGCCGCGGTCTCGCGTTTGCCGGGACGGCCGATCGGAGACATAAGTTCGGCATGGGTGACAGGTGGTACTCCGAGGCCGTCGTCTACTGCCTCGACATCGACACGTACGCGGACTCCGACGGCGACGGGGTCGGTGACATTCGAGGGCTGATCGGCCGGCTGGACTATCTGGCCCGGCTCGGGGTGACCTGCCTGTGGCTGCACCCGATCCATCCCTCGCCGAACCGCGACGACGGCTACGACGCCACCGACTTCTACAACGTGGACCCCCGCTTCGGCACCCTCGGCGACTTCGCGGAGCTGCTGCACCAGGCGCAGAACCGGGGCATCCGGGTGATCATCGACCTGGTGGTCAACCACACCTCCGACGAGCACCCCTGGTACCAGTCCGCCCGCTCCTCGCCCGACTCGCCGTACCGGGACTGGTACGTCTGGTCCGACACTGAGCCGGACGACCGGCACCAGGGCATGGTCTTCCCCGGCGAGCAGAACGAGACCTGGAGCTACGACCGCACCGCGAAGGCGTGGTACTACCACCGGTTCTACAAGTTCCAGCCGGACCTCAACTTCGCCAACCCGGAGGTCCGCGCGGAGATCAAGAAGGTGATGTCGTTCTGGCTCCAGCTCGGCGTCTCCGGTTTCCGGATGGACGCGGTGCCGTTCATCATCGAGCTGACCGAGCCGGGCAACCCCAACTCGCCCAAGGACTTCGAGTTCCTCACCGAGATGCGCCAGCACGTGCAGTGGCGGCGCGCCGACGCGGTCCTGCTGGCCGAGGCGAACGTCGAGCCGGACCAGCTGCCCACGTTCTTCGGCGACGCCGGTGGCTCCGGCAACCGGATCCACATGCTCTTCGACTTCATGCTCAACGGCCGGCTCATGCTGGCCCTGGCCCGGCAGGACCCGGAGCCGGTGATCGAGGCGCTGCGGGACACCCCGGCGCTGCCCGCCGGCGGCCAGTGGGCCACCTTCCTGCGTAACCACGACGAGATCGACCTCTCCCGGCTCACCGCCGAGCAGCGCAACCAGGTGTACGCCGAGTTCGGCCCGGAGGAGGACATGCGGATCTACGACCGGGGCATCCGGCGCCGGCTGGCCCCGATGCTCGGCAACGACCGCCGCCGCGTCGAGCTGGCGTACGCGTTGCAGTTCTCGCTGCGCGGCACGCCGGTGCTGCGCTACGGCGAGGAGATCGGCATGGGCGAGGACCTGTCGCTGCCCGGCCGGGAGGCCATCCGCACCCCGATGCAGTGGTCGTACAAGCCGAACGCGGGGTTCTCCACCGCCGACCCGGACAAGCTGGTCCGACCGGTGATCGACAAGGGTGAGTTCAGCTACGAGAAGGTCAACGTGACGGCCCAGCGCCGTGACCCGAAGTCGCTGCTGGGCTGGTTCGAGCGGATGATCCGTACGCTGCGCGAGGCCCCCGAGATCGGCTCGGGCGCGACGACGCACATCGACGTGCCGATGCCGGCCGGGGTGCTGGCGCACCGCGCCGACGGCCCGACCGGGACGATGGTCTTCCTGCACAACCTGGGCACCGAGGACGTCGAGGTCGACCTGAGCGTCCTCGCCCCCGAGGCGGACCTGCCGACGGACGTCCTCGCCGATCGGGGGTACGGCGAGGTGGGCAAGCTGGACAACCTCAAGCTGGCCGGCTACGGATACCGCTGGATCCGGCTCTGCCGGGGCGAGGCGGTCTGACCCTCCCGCCCGACCTCCGGCCGAGCCCGGCGGTGTCCGATGTGCTCGGAGAGCCGGCCCGCGTCCGGCGGCGCGGACCGCCGTTGCGGGCCGCTCCGGGTGGGCGTACCCCTGGGTTAAGCTCCTTCGATCGACCCACAAGTTACCGGGAGGTAATCATGTCGGAGGAGCCCCGCGTCGCCATCGTGACCGGAGCCGCGCGCGGCATCGGCGCGGCCACCGCCCGACGGCTGGCCGCCGACGGCATGGCCGTCGCCGTGGTCGACATCGACGAGTCGGCGACGAAGGAGACCGTGGACGCGATCGCCGCCGACGGCGGCCGGGCGCTCGGGGTCGGCGCCGACGTGTCCGACCGGGCCCAGGTCGAGGCGGCCGTCGAGCGGATCGCCGCCGAGCTGGGCGGGCCGACCGTGCTGGTCAACAACGCCGGCGTGCTCCGCGACAACCTGCTGTTCAAGATGACCGACGCCGACTGGGACACCGTGATGGGCGTGCACCTGCGCGGCGCGTTCCTGTTCAGCCAGGCCGCCCAGAAGCACATGGTCGACCGGAAGTGGGGCCGGATCGTCAACCTCTCCAGCACCTCGGCGCTGGGCAACCGGGGCCAGGCGAACTACTCGGCGGCCAAGGCCGGCCTCCAGGGCTTCACCAAGACGCTCGCCATCGAGCTGGGCCCGTTCGGCGTGACGGTCAACGCGGTCGCGCCGGGCTTCATCGTCACCGACATGACCGCCGCGACCGCCGCCCGGATGAAGGTCGACTTCGAGGCGCTGCAGCAGCACGCCGCCGCCGAGATCCCGGTCCGCCGCTGCGGCCGCCCGGAGGACATCGCCCACACCATCGCGTTCCTCACCAGCGAGGGTGCGTCCTTCGTCTCCGGCCAGGTCATCTACGTAGCCGGCGGCCCCAAGGACTGACCCCGCCCCCCGCACCGCGAACTGGCCACTCTTTCCGAGAAGGAGTGGCCATTCCGGCTTCCGAGGCCACTTCTTCTCCGAAAGTGCGGCCGCCGGCGGGGTCGCGCTGGGTCAGGTGGGGGTGTGGCGGGTGCGGTAGAGCCAGAGGAGGCCGAGGACGGGCAGGACGAGCGGGATGTAGCCGTAGCCGCTGCCGAATCCGGACCAGACCGTCTCGTCCGGGAAGAGTTCCTTGTCGACCAGGCTCAGCACGCCCACCCCGACGACCCCGACCAGCTCCACCGAGCAGCAGGCGAGCGCGACCCGGCGGCCGGCGTGACCGGCCCGGGCCAGCCCGACGGCGGCGACGATGTAGATCACCGCGGCCAGCGCGGAGAGCAGGTACGCCACCGGCGCCTCGTCGAACTTCGTGGCGATCTGGAGCCCGGCCCGCGAGGTCGCGGCGATCGCGAAGAGCAGGTAGACCGCGATCAGCAGCCGACCCGGACCCTTGTTCGTGGCCTGCGTGGAGGTGCCGGTCTCAACCACCGAGGACCTCCCAGGTCTGCTGGAGCCGGACCACGACCACCGGGGTGACCAGGCAGATCGCGCAGACGATCGCCGAGCCCCAGCGGGTCGGCTCCATCCTGGCCAGCACCCAGGCCAGCGGCGGCAGGCAGACCAGCGTCACCAGGTAGCCGAAGAAGGCGCCGGGCTCGCCCGGCCGCTCGCCGCCGCCGAGCGCGACCAGCGCCGCCACCGCCAGCGCGAGCAGCGCCACCTCCAGCACCGCCAGGCCGACGAACTGGAGCCGGTCCGGCGCGCGGTGGCGCAGCGCCGCCACCAGGCTCCAGAGCGCGAGTACGAGCGACAGCACGATCGTTGCCGTCGCGAGGATCCCGTCCACCGGCGAGCCGGCTGAGGCTGCGCTGGTCATCGCGGGCACACCGTCCCAGTCTCGGTCACCGGCACAGCCTACTAATCGTCGTAGTAATCGCCCTCGCCCCGGTCACTCGGCCAGGTCGGCCGGACGTGCCCGGCCGGGGGCGACTAGGTTGGATCACGCCACGGCACCGCCGTGGCGGACGACGACACCGGGGGTACTCGTGCTGCGGTTCGGCTTGTTTGGCACCGGTCACTGGGCGGCGGAGACGCACGCCGCCGCGATCGACGCGCACCCGCGCGCCGAACTGGTCGGGGTCTGGGGACGCAACCCGGAGCGGGCCGCCGCGCTGGCCGACCGGCACGGCGTACCGGCGTTCGGCGACGTCGACGCGCTGCTGAACGAGTGCGACGCGATCGCCGTGGCGCTCCCGCCCGACATCCAGGCCGACCTCGCCGTACGCGCCGCCATCGCGGGCCGGCACCTGCTGCTGGACAAGCCGCTGGCGCTCACCCTCGCCGACGCCGACCGGGTGGTGGCCGCCGCCCAGCAGTCCGGGGTGGCCTCGGTCGTCTTCTTCACCCAGCGCTTCCACCCGAACGTCACCGGCTTCCTCGCCTCGACCGCCGCGGCCGGCGGCTGGCAGCACGCGCGGGCGACGATGTTCGCCTCGATCTACCAGCCCGGCAGCCCGTACGGCGAGTCGCAGTGGCGGATCGAGCACGGTGCCCTCTGGGACATCGGTCCGCACGCGCTGTCGATCATCCTGCCGGTGCTCGGCCGGGTCACCCGGGTGGCCGCGATGAACGGCCCGAGCGGCCTGGTCCACCTGCTGCTCACCCACGTCGGCGGCGCCACCAGCGCGATCTCGCTCACCCTGGACGCGCCTCGTGAGGCGACGACCCGCGACTTCGTCTTCTTCGGCGAGAACGGCACCGAGACGGTGCCGCCGGGCGACGGCGACGCCATCACCGCCTTCGGCACGGCGATCGACCAGCTGCTCGAGGAGATCGACGCCGGCACCCGGGACCACCGCTGCGACGTGCGCTTCGGTCGGGAGGTGGTGGCGATCCTGTCCGCCGCCGAGGTCGCCCGCGCCGAGGGCCGCACCGTCGAGATCTGAGCCCCTCCCGGGGTCCGGCCGGTCCGTGACCCCGGCCGGCGGGTGCCGGCCGGGCATGTCGCCCGTCCCAGGGCATATGAGTGTTGAGCGATATACCTCTGAGGCATATTTATGCCTCAGAGGTATATCGCTCGATGTGGGGAGTGGGGGGCGGACGCTACCCTCCGTAACCCGGAGCCGTAGCCGGGCGAGCCGCGACAGCCCGCCGGCCGCAGCCGGCGATCTCGGTGGCGACTCGGCGAGTCGAACAGCCAGGTGGCCGGCGGGTGGCGACGACCCGGACGGTTCCGGAAACCCGTCGCGGGGCGACCGGCCCGCCGCTAGCCTGGCCGACATGTTCACGCACGCCCTGATCGACGTGGCCGCCGCGCCGGCCGTGCGGGGCCTCCTCCTGGTTGCCCGCCCGCGAGTCCGGCGCCCGGCCCTGGCCGGCCGGGACGCCCACCGCCGCGCCTGACCTGACCTCCGCACCGTCGCCGACCGGTCCACCGACCGGGGGCCGGTGCGTCGCGTCGCACCCGGCGCCGCCGCACCGCTGACCGCTGACACCTCGCGGTCGGCGGGCGCACGTCCGCGTCCCCCGCCGAATTTCCAGGGTCGTCCGAGTCCCGATCCGCTCGGACAGGCCCGCCATGTGCGCTGCCTGTCCGTACCCCGTCGCCGACCGGCGACAGACAGGACGATCCCCGTGGCGCCCCGCCGATCCCGCACCACCGCACGCGACCGGTCCCGTCGCGTACTGTCCCAGAACTTCCTGACCGATCCGGCCGCCGTCGCGCGGCTGGTCCGGGCCGCCCGGCCCGGCCCCGACGACCTGCTGCTGGAGGTCGGCGCGGGACGGGGTCAGCTGACCCGTCCGCTCGCCGCCCGCTGCGCGCGGCTGGTCGCGTACGAGGTGGACCCGGCCGCCGCCGGCGACCTGGCCGCCCTCGCCGCCCAGCTGCCCCAGGTCAGCCACCGGCAGGAGGACTTCCTCGCCGCGCCGCCGCCGGACGAGCCGTTCTCCGTGGTCGGCAACATCCCCTGGTCGCTGACGGCCGCGGTGGTCCGCTGGTGCCTGGCCGCGCCCGGGTTGCGGGCCGCGACGCTGCTCACCCAGCTGGAGTACGCCCGCAAGCGCACCGGCGACCACGGCCGGTGGAGCAGGCTGACCGTGCTCACCTGGCCGGAACACCACTGGCGGCTGGCCGGGCGGGTGCCGCGTACCGCGTTCCGGCCGGTGCCCGGCGTCGACGGCGGGATCCTGCGGGTCGAGCGCCGCCCCGAGCCGCTGCTGCCCCGGGCGGCACTGCCGGCGTACCGGAGGATGGTCGAGCTCGGGTTCGGCGGCGCCGGCGGCTCGCTCGCCGCCTCGCTGCGCACGGCGCACCCGCGCGGCCGGGTGGACGGTGCGCTACGGGCCGCCCGGCTCGACCCGGCCACGCCGGTCGGGCTGGTCTGGCCGGAGCAGTGGCTGGTCCTGTTCCGTCTGCTGCACGCCCGCGACCCGCGCGACCGGCACCCCGGGCTCGCCTGCCCTGAGCCAGGCCTGCTCAGGCGAGCGTGGTCAGCGCCTCGTGCAGCTCGGCGGGGTCGTTGAACTGTTCGGCGGGCAACGCCCGCAACATCTGCAACAGCTCGGTGCTGGCCCCGTTCTCCTGACCCCAGCGGACCAGGTCCTCGCGGGAGACCGGGTAGTCGAGCCCGGCCAGGTAGTCCTGCAACTGCGCGCCGGTGACGGTCATGCCGCCCGGCTACCCGTCCTGCGCGCCGGCACACCGCGAGCGGCGGAATGGCCGGTTGGAGAGGTGAGACCGGGACGGCCATCGACGCCCGCGGCCACCGTCTGAGTTTGGTCGCCGACCCGCCGGGTAGCCGCGGACATGCTGGTTCAGCGGCTCGGCGCGCCGAGCGACTTCGATCCGTTGCTCGCGCGTGTCGGGGACGCCCGGGTGGTGATGATCGGCGAGGCGACGCACGGCAGCTACGACTACTACCGGCTGCGCGAGCAGTTAACCCGCCGGCTCATCGCCGAGCACGGCTTCTCCTTCGTAGCGGTGGAGGGCGACTGGCCGGACTGCGACCGGGTGAACCGGTCGGTGACCGGCGCGCCCGGCGGCGCCGCCGACCCGCGGCTCGCGCTGGAATGCTTCGAACGCTGGCCCACCTGGATGTGGGCGAACGCCGAGGTGAACCGGTTCTGCCGCTGGTTGCGGGCCTGGAACATGGAACGCCCGGCGGGGGAGCGGGCCGGCTTCCACGGCTTGGACGTGTACAGCCTGTGGGAGTCCATGCAGGCCATCTTCGACTACCTCGGCGAGGAGGACCCGCAGTCGCTGGAGGCGGCGCAGGAGGCCTACCGCTGCTTCGAGCCGTACGGCAAGCAGGTCGAGGAGTACGGCGCGGCCAGCCGGTTCGTCTCCGCGCGCTGCGAGGAGGAGGTGGTACGCCTGCTGGCGCGTACCCGGGCACACGCCGCGGCGGACGGCCCGGATGCCTTCGCGGCCTGGCAGAACGCGGAGGTGGTGGCCGGCGCGGAGCGTTACTACCGGGCGATGGTGCGCGGCGGCCCGGAGTCGTGGAACGTGCGGGACATCCACATGACGGACACCCTGGACCGCCTGCTGGAGCACTACGGCCCCCAGGCGCGGGGGATCGTCTGGGCGCACAACACGCACGTGGGGGACGCCCGGGCCACCGACATGGCCGCCGACGGGATGGTGAACATCGGCCAGTTGGGCCGGGAACGGCTGGGCCGGGACGGGGTCGTGCTGGTCGGCTTCGGCAGCTACCGGGGGACGGTCGTCGCCGCGCCGCGCTGGGGTTCGCCGGCCGAGGCGATGGTGGTGCCGCCGGCCCGGGAGGGTTCGGTGGAGCGGCGGCTGCACGAGCTGATGCCGGAGCGGGCGGTGCTGGTCTTCGGCGGTGCGGACGAGCCGGAGTGGATCACCGGCACCGTCGACCACCGGGCGATCGGGGTGGTCTACGACCCGACCTTCGAGTCCTGGGGCAACTACGTGCCGACCCGGCTGGCCGAGCGGTACGACGGGTTCATCTGGTGCGACGAGACCACCGCGCTGCATCCGCTGCCCGCGCTGAGCGCGATGGGTGAGATGGAGACCTACCCGGCCGGCGTGTAGGCCGGCCGGGCAGGCCCGTCCGTCAGGCGTCGACCGGCTCCCGGTCGAGGTGGGCGCGCAGCCCCTCACCCTCGATGTCCACGTTGGGCAGTGCCCGGTTCAGCCAGCGGGGCAGCCACCAGGCCGTCCGGTCGAGCAGCGACATCACCGCCGGCACGATGGTCATCCGCACCACGAAGGCGTCGATGGCGACGCCGATCGCGAGCGCGAAGCCCATCGACTTGATCACCGGGTCGTCGAGGAAGACGAAGCCGCCGAAGACCGAGATCATGATCAGCGCGGCGGCGGTGACCACCCGGGCGCCGTGGCCCATCCCGTTGATGGTGGCCTGGCGCGGGGTGTCGCCGTGCACGAAGTCCTCCCGCATCCGGGAGACCAGGAAGACCTCGTAGTCCATGGCGAGTCCGAACAGGATGCCGATCAGCAGGATCGGCAGGAAGCTGATCAGCGGGCCCGGGGTGTCCAGCCCGACCAGGTCGGCCAGGTGCCCCTGCTGGAACACCGCGACGGTGATGCCGAAGGTGGCGGCCACGGTGAGCAGGAAGCCCAGCGCCGCCTTGACCGGTACCAGGATCGAGCGGAACACCAGCATCAGCAGCAGGATCGACAGCCCGACGACGAGCAGCAGGTAGACCGGCAGCGCGTCGGAGAGCTTCTCGGAGACGTCGATGCCGATCGCGGTGACGCCGGTGAGCAGCACCTCGGCGTTGCCGATCGAGCCGACGCCGTCGCGGATGTCGTGGACCAGCGTCTCGGTGGCCGCGTCGGTCGGTCCGGTCTTGGGGATGACGCCGAGCAGCGCCGTCCGGCCGGAGGGGTCGACCTGCGGCGGGGCCACGGCCAGCACGCCCTCGGTGCGCTGGATCAGCGCGGTGACCTGCGGTACGGCGGCCGCGGTGTCCTGCGGGGAGTCCGAGGTGACCACCACGGCGAGCCGGCCGGTGAAGCCGGGCCCGAAGCCCTCGCGGATGACGTCGTTGCTGGCCCGGGCCGCGCTTCCCTCGGGCGCGGTGGCCGCGTCCGGCAGGGCCAGCCGCATGTCCTGCGCCGGCAGCGCGAGCAGCCCGAGGCCGAGCAAACCGACCAGGATGACCGGGATCCGCAGCTTGGTGACCCAGTGCGCCCAGCGGAAGCCGAAGTTGGAGCGGTCCTCGGCGGACGGGGTGTCGCCGGTGGCCGGCGCGGCGTCGGCCCGGCGCAGCTTGCGGGGGAGCACCTTGCGGCCGGCGAAGCCGAGCAGGGCCGGCTGGAGGGTGATCGCGACGAGCACCGCCACGGTGACGGTGCCGGCGGCGGCCAGACCCATCACGGTGAGGAAGGGGATGTTGACCACGGCCAGGCCGGCCAGCGCGATGACCACGGTGGCGCCGGCGAAGACGACGGCGGAGCCGGCGGTGCCCACGGCCCGGCCCACCGCCTCGTCGGGCTCCAGCCCGTCGAGCAGGTTCTGCCGGTGCCGGGAGGTGATGAAGAGCGAGTAGTCGATGCCGACGGCCAGGCCGAGCATCAGGGCCAGGATGGGCGCGGTGCTGGTCAGCTCGACCGCGCCGCTGAGCGCGAACAGGCCGGCCATGCCGACGGCGACGCCGATCAGGGCGTTGAGCATGGTCATGCCGGCGGCGACCAGCGAGCCGAACGTGATGATCAGGACGATCGCGGCGACCAGCACGCCCAGCGCCTCGGTGGAGCCGACCTCGGGCTCGGAGTTGAGCACCTCGCCGCCGGGCGCGACCTGCCAGCCCTGCGCCTCGGCCTGCGCGCCGACCTTCTCGTACGCCTCGCGCTGGTCGTCGGTGACCTCGTCGGCGCCCGTCGCGAACTGCACCTGCACCAGGGCGAACCGGCCGTTGGGGGAGACGGCCTGGACCTGGAACGGGTCGACGGCGCCGACCACGCCGGGCAGGGTCGCGGCCTCCTGCACGACGCCCTTGACCACCGCCTGCCCCTCGGGCGTGGCGAGCTGGCCGTCCGCCGGCGCCTTGACCGCGATGGTCCCGGTGGCGCCGCTGGCCGCCGGGAACCGCTCGGCCAGCAGGTCCAGCGCCTGCTGCGACTCGGTCCCGGGCATGGTGAAGTTGCTCGCCGTCGGGCCGCGCAGGGTCGCCGCGGCGAGGCCGAGGCCGACGAGTACGACGAGCCAGACGGCGACGACGAGTCGCCGGTGGCGCAATGAGGCCCGGCCGAGCCGGTACAGCAGGGTCGCCATCAGATCCTTGTCCTCATTCGGGGTTGGGTGGGTCGAGCGGTGCCAGCGCCCGGGTGGCGATCGCCAGCAGGGCGGGGCGCAACTCGTCGTCGGGCACGTCGACGAACTCGGCGCACGCATGGGGCACCCCGGCCAGCACGACCATCGCCGCGATCCGGCCGCCCAGGCCCTCGCAGTGCCCCGCGAGCGCGTCGAGCAGCCGTTCGGAGATGCGCTGGACGTGGGCGAAGGCCGGTTGCGCCAGCAGTTCGGGGAACTCGCCGCGCAGCAGCGCGATCTCCCGCCGGAAGCGGACCGCGAGGTCCACGAAGCCCTCGGCGGCGGCGCGCTGGGCGGCGGCGCCGTCGAGGGCGGCGATCCGCTCGTCGAGCTGGCGCAGCACCTCGATCGGCCGGGCCATCAGCTCGGCGAGCAGGGCTTCCTTGCTGGCGAAGTGGTAGAGCACGGCCGCCTTGGAACAGCCCACCTCGCGGGCGATGTCCTGCAACGAGGTGCCCTTGTAGCCGGTCACCGCGAACCGCCGTGCCGCCGCGGCCAGGATCTCGCCGTGGGTCTGCGGGGTCGTCCGTGCCATGCGTTCCAGCATGCCTGACCGATCGGTCAGAGCCTGACCGATCGGTCAGACGCGTCGGGTGGCGTTCGCCACACCGGTCATTCCCCGGCGCCGTCCGCCGCGCCGGTCCAGCCGGCCAGCCACTCGCCGGACCAGGTCAGCGTCCCGGCGCGCAGGTCGGCGGCGAGGCCGCGGACCCACTCCAGCTCGGTACGCAGCAGTGCCAGCCGGTACTCGTCCTCGACCAGGAAGAGCCGCGGCAGGTCGACCCGGGCGAGGACGGCCTCGCGCTCGCGCAGCCGCGCGGCGAGGGTCTCGGCGCGTCGTTCGAGCTGCCGGGCCGCCTCGGCCGGCGGCAGCAGCGGCAGGAAGGAGAGTGCGGCGGGAAACTCGGGGAACTCGCGCGCCGGGGTGGCGAGCGCCTCGACCAGCCAGCCGTCCAGCGTCCGCCGGCCGGCGTCGGTCAGCTCGTAGACCGTGCGTTCCGGCCGCCGCTCGTCCCGGGCGGTGTGGCTGACCCGCACCAGCTCGTCGCGCCGCAGCCGCTCGATGGCCTGGTAGATGCTGTTGCGCTGCGCGACGTTGACCACGTCCTGCTTCTCGCGCTCCTGGATGAGCTGCTGCATCCGGTACGCGTGCATCGGCTGCTCGACCAGGAGGGCGAGCACCATCATCGCCAGCGGTGAGTGGCGGTGTGCGCGGGCGGCCATGGCCTCACCTTAGGTGACGGTCTTCCCCACCATAGTCATTCTATGTATAGTCATTACATGACTAAAGCATTGATCATCGGTGGCGGCATCGCCGGCCCGGTCGCCGCCCTCGCCCTGCGCCGCGCCGGCATCGACTCGGTGGTCCACGAGGCGTACGAGCGGGACGCGGTCGGCGTGGGCTCCTTCCTGACCCTCTCGGTCAACGGAATGGACGCGCTGCGCGCGATCGGCCTGGACGAGCTGGTCGCCGGGCTCGGCCACCCGACTCCCCGGATGGCGATGTTCAACCACCAGGGCCGCCGGCTGGGCGAGTTCGGCACCAGCGGCACCCGTACCCGGGGGCGGGGCAGCACCACGGTGCGGCGGTCCGACCTCTACCGGGCGCTGCGTGACGAGGCCGCCCGGCAGGGCGTACCGATCGTGCACGGCGCCCGGCTGGTCGCGGCCGAGTCGACCGGGGCGGGCGTACGGGCAGGCTTCGCCGACGGTCGGAGCGCCGAGGGTGACCTCCTGATCGGCGCGGACGGGCTGCGCTCGCGGACCCGGGAGATCATCGACCCGGCGGCGCCCGCGCCCCGCTACGTCCCGCTGCTCAACGCCAGTGGCTTCACCCGCGGCCTGGGGCTGCCCGGCGAGCCGGGCGTGATGAACATGGTCTTCGGTCGGCGGTGCTTCTTCTGCTGGATCCCGGTGGGCGACGACGAGATCTGGTGGTTCGCCAACCCGCCCCAGCCGGCGGAACTGACCCCGGACCAGCTCGCCGCCATCGGCCCGGAGGAGTCACGCGCCCGGCTGCGCACCCTCTTCGCGGACGACGCCGGCCCGGCCCTGCGCATCGTCGAGGCCACCGACCGGATCCGGTACGGCTGGCCCACCTACGACCTGCCGTCGCTGCCCGTCTGGCACCGCGACCGGATGATCGTCATCGGCGACGCGGCGCACACCGCCGCCCCCTCCTCCGGGCAGGGCGCGGCGATGGCGTTCGAGGACGCGGTGACGCTGGCCCGGTGCCTGCGCGATCTGCCCGACGTGCCGGCCGCGTTCGCCACGTACGAGCGGCTGCGCCGGGAGCGGGTCGAGCGGGTGGTGGCGCAGGGGCGGCGGAACAGCGGCACCAAGGCCGCCGGTCCGGTCGCCCGGCTGGTGCGGGACGTCGCCCTGCCCCTGTACGCCCGGCGGATGGCGACGACCGGCGGCGCCTCCCTCGCCTGGCTGTACGACCACCACGTCGAGTGGGACGCACCGGTCGCCGCCGGAGTCACTGCGCCGCGTGCTCCCGGTCGTACGCGGCCCGCGCCTCGCTGATCGCCCCGCGGTGCCGTTCGGCCCAGTCGGTGAGCGCCACCAGCGACTCGTAGAGCTCCAGGGCCATCGGGGTGGCGGTGTACTCCACCTTCGGCGGCACGGTCGGGTACACCCGCCGGTGCAGCAGGCCGTCCCGTTCCAGGTTGCGCAGGGTGAGGGTCAGCATCCGCCGGCTGATCCCCTCCACCTGCCGTTCCAGTTCGGTGAAGCGGACCGGCCCCTTGGCGGCCGCCACCAGGATGCCGATGCTCCACTTGCCACCGACCCGGTCCAGCGCCTCGCGGACGGTGCAGGCGCGGGCCTGGGCGCGTCCGATGGACACACAGCTGTTCCCCTGGGACACCAAAGTGCCTCCTTCCGCTCGGTTTGATGGTCACAGACGATGGCCTTGGTAACAAACCATGCACCAAGGAGGACGTCGATGACGAACCGATGGGCGGCGCTGCTCGTGCTCTGCGCCGGCAGCCTGATGATCATCCTGGACGGGAGCATCGTCGCGGTGGCCCTGCCCGCCATCCAGCGCGATCTCGGCTTCGCCGCCGCCGACCTGCCCTGGGTGGTCAACGCCTACCTGGTCGCGTTCGGCGGGCTGCTGCTGCTCGCCGGGCGGCTCGGCGACCTGGCCGGCCGCCGGCGGGTGTTCCTCGCCGGGGTCGCCCTGTTCACCCTCGCCTCGGTGGCCTGCGCGCTGGCCGGCGACCCGACCACCCTGGTCGTCGCCCGGTTCCTCCAGGGCGCCGGTGGGGCGCTCACCACCGCGGTCGGCCTCGGCATGGTCGTCGGGCTCTTCCCCGCGCCCGCCGAGCGGGCCCGGGCCATCGCGGTGTTCAGCTTCACCGGCGCGGCCGGCGCCTCGCTCGGCCTGCTGGCCGGCGGGTTCCTCACCGAGCTGGCCGGTTGGCCGGCGATCTTCCTGATCAACCTGCCGATCGGCCTGCTCATCGTGGGCGGCGCCACGCGGTGGGTGCCGGCCGATCGGGGCATCGGGCTGCGGGCCGGCCTCGACCTGCCCGGCGCGGCGCTGGTCACCGCCGGCCTGATGGCCACCGTGGTGACCATCGTCGGCGCCGGCGAGCACGGCTGGACGTCCCCGCGCACCCTCGCCGCCGCGCTGCTGGCCGGGGCGCTGCTCGGCGCGTTCGCCCTCCGGCAGGCGGTCGCCGCCACCCCGCTGCTGCCGCCCCGGGTGCTGCGCACGCCGGACCTGGTCGCCGCGAACCTGGTCCAGTTCCTCACCATCGCCGCGTTCTTCGGCTTCCAGTTCCTGCTGGCCCTGGAACTCCAGCTCGTGCTGGGCCTGGCACCGGCCGCCACCGGGCTGGCCTTCCTGCCCACCCCGGTGGTGATCGCCGTGGTCTCGCTCGGCCTCGCCGGGCGGCTGATCGCCCGGTTCGGCGGCCGGGCGGTGCTGCTCACCGGGCTGGCGCTCGCCGTACCCGGGTTCCTGCTGCTGGCCCGGCTGCCGGTGGACGGCGACTACGCGACGGACGTGCTCCCGGCGATCCTCGTCTTCGGCCTGGCCGGCGGGCTGACCCTGCCGGCGGTCACCACCCTCGCCATGGCGGGCGCGGACCCGGCCGACGCCGGCCTCGCCTCCGGGCTGGCCAACACCACCCAGCAGGTCGGCGGCGCGCTCGGGTTGGCCGCGCTGGCCACCCTGGCCGCCCACCGCACCGACGTGCTGGGCGCCGCCGGCCGGGCCGGGTCCGACGCCCTCGCCGCCGGCTACCGCGTCGCGTTCGCCGCCGCGGCCGCTCTGGTCACCGCCGCGCTGCTGGTCGCCCTGGTGGCGCTGCGCCGGGGTCAGGGCCGGGGGGAGACGGTACGCAGCACCGTGGCCAGCTCGTCCAGCGCGGCCGGGTAGCGGTGCGCGGGCGAGGTGGCGTACCCGACGACCAGCCCGGGTGGGCCTGCCCCGGGGCGGTGCCGGTGGGCGTCCAGCCCGGTCAGTGCCAGCCCCCGGGCGGCTGCGGCGGCCAGCACCTCCGCCTCGCTCGGTCCGCCCGGCGGCAGCGCGACGGTGGCGTGCAGCCCGGCGGCGACCCCGCCGACGGCCACCCACCCGGCCAGCCGCTCCAGCAGCAGGTCACGCCGCTGCCGGTAGCGGCGGCGGACGGTGCGCACCTGGCGGTCGTACCCGTGGCTGGTGATCAGGTCGGCGAGCGCGAGCTGCCCGACCACCTCGGTCTGCACGTCCAGGTGGCGCTTGGCCTCCACCACCGGCTCGACCAGCCGGGCCGGCAGCACCAGCCAGGCCAGCCGCAACGCCGGGCCGAGGGTCTTCGCCGCGGTGCCGACGTAGGCGACCTGCTCCGGGGCCATGCCCTGCACCGCGCCGACCGGCTGCCGGTCGTAGCGGGAACTCGCCGTCGTAGTCGTCCTCGACCACCAGGGCGGCGGCGTCCCGGGCCCAGCCGGTCAGCGCGTGCCGGCGGTCCGGGCGCAGCGTCACCCCGGTCGGGTACTGGTGGGCCGGGGTGACCACCGCCGCCGCCACCTCGGCCAGCTCCCCGACGCCGAGCAGGTCGGTACGGGCCCCGCCGTCGTCCACCGGCAGCGGGAGCACCCGGCCGCCCTGGCGGCGCACCACCTCGCGGTGGAAGGGCAGCCCCGGGTCCTCCATCGCCACCGTCGGCGCGCCGGCCTCCCGCAGCACCGTGGTCAGCAGTACCAGCGCCTGGACGTACCCGCTGGTCACGACGATCCGCTCGGGGTCGGCCAGCACGCCGCGGGCCCGGCCCAGGTAGCCGGCGAGCGCGGCGCGCAGCTCGGCCCGCCCGCGCGGATCGCCGTAGCCGTACGCGCTCGCCGGGGCGACGGCCAGCGCCCGGCGGGTGGCCCGCAGCCAGGCGGTGACCGGGAAGGCGCCCACGTCCGGGCTGCCCGGCCGCAGGTCGTACCGGGGGGCGGCGGGACCGGGCGTCGGCGTGGCGGCCGGCGGCCCGGCCTGCCGCAGCGGGCTCACCTCGGTTCCGGAGCCGACCCGGGCCACCAGCCAGCCCTCGGCGACCAGCTGGTCGTACGCGGCGCTGACCGTGCCCCGGGCGAGGCCCAGCTCGGCGGCGAGCGCCCGGGTCGCGGGCAGCCGCGTCGACGGCGGCAGCCGGCCGTCCCGGATGGCCGCGCGCAGCGCGCGTTCCAGCCCGGCCCGCCGGCCGCCGCTGGCGTCCAGCTCCAGGTGCAGGTCGACGCCGAAACCGGCCCAGTCCATCGGCACGGGATTGGAGCTTAGAGGTGGGCCACCCGCCGGCCGAGAATCGACCCATGACGTCGACCCGTTCCGCCGCCGCGCTGCGCGCCCTGCACCGCCCCGGCGACCCGCTGATCCTGCCGAACGCCTGGGACGCCGGCTCCGCCCGCGCCGTCGCCGCCGCCGGCTTCCCCGCCGTCGCCACCAGCAGCGCCGCCGTGGCGGAATCGCTCGGCCACACCGACGGCGAGGCCACCCCGGTGGCCGAGATGCTCGCCGCGGTGGCCCGGGTCGTCCGGGCCGTCGAGGTGCCGGTCACCGCCGACCTGGAGCGGGGGTACGGCCTGCCGCCGGCCGAACTGGTCGAGCGGCTGCTCGCCACCGGGGCGGCCGGACTCAACCTGGAGGACTCCGAACCGGGTACCGGACGGCTGTGCGAGGTGGACCAGCAGGCCGACCTGCTCGCCGCCGTCCGCGCGGCGGCCGGGCCGGACCTGGTGGTCAACGCCCGGGTGGACGTCTTCCTGCGCGCCGCCGGCGATCCGGCCCGGGCGTTCGACGAGGCGGTCCGCCGGGCCGGTCGCTACCGCGCCGCCGGCGCCGACTGCGTCTACCCGATCCTGCTGGCCGACCCGGAGCTGGTCGGGCGCTTCGTCGCGGCGGTCGACGGGCCGGTGAACGTGCTGCTGCGCCCCGGCACGCCCGGGGTCGGGGAGCTGGCCCGCCTCGGCGTGGCCCGGATCAGTCTCGGCTCCGGGGTGTACGACGCGGCCCGGGCCCGGGCCGCCGGGATGCTCGACGCGCTGCGCGGCGGCGGCGACCCGTTCGCGGGCTGACCGCCGCGTCGGCTTGCGGCCGGAAGGCGCAGCCGGGAAGGTGGGCTGATGAGCGGGGCGGAGGAGACCCGGGACGGGGTCGGGCTGACCAACCTGGACCAACCGCTGCTCGCCGGCGGTGACGTCACCAAGCGGGACCTGGTCGACTACCTGGACGCCGTGCGCGAGCGCATCCTGCCCGGCCTGCGCGACCGACCGCTCTCGGTGATCCGGCTGCTGCGCGGGCAGGACCCGTTCATGCAGAAGAACCTGCCCAAGTACACGCCGGACTGGGTGCGCCGCACCGCCGTCTGGGCGGAGGCGTCCCACCGGCAGGTGTCCTACGCGCTCTGCGACGACCGGCGCACCCTGCTCTGGTTCGCCAACCAGCGGGCGATCGAGTACCACCCGACGCTGAGCACGGTGGCGCATCCCGAGCACCCGACCTACCTGGTGCTCGACCTCGACCCGCCGGAGGGGGAGCCGTTCGGGCTGGTGGTCCGGGCCGCCGCGCTGGTGCGGCGGGCGCTCGACGACATCGGCCTAACCGGGGCGCTCAAGACCAGCGGGGCGAAGGGCGTGCACGTCTTCGTACCGGTCGACCCGACGACGACCGCCGAGGAGGCGGCCGCCGCCACCCGGGCCCTCGCCGTGCACGCCGAACGGCTCGACCCGGCCCTGGCCACCACAGCCTTCATCCGGGAGGACCGGGGCGGCCGGGTCTTCGTCGACGCGACCCGGGCCGGCGGGGCGACCGTGGTGGCCGCGTACAGCCCGCGGGTCCGGCCCGGCCTGCCGGTCTCCTTCCCGGTGGCCTGGGACGACCTCGACGGGGTCACCCCGGCCGACTTCACGGTGCGGACGGTGCCGGCGCTGGTGGCCGACCGGGACCCGTGGGCCGACGCGTTGCCCGCCCCGCAGCGGCTCCCGGCCGAGCTGGTCGCCGAGGGGCGGACCATCCCGGTCGCCCGGGTGCAGGCCATGCACGAGGGGAAACGCCGAGCCCGGGCCCGGCGGGCGGCCGGCTGACCCGCGTCATGCCGACGGTAGGACGGTGCTGGTCGAGCTTCGGCCGGCGAACGAGTTGTCCAGGGGGTTCGCGGTGACCGCACACGACGCCGAGGTTGACGGCTACGGGCCCCACGACTACGACGCGCTCTACCGCGACACCGCCGACTCGGGCGGGCCGCCCTGGGACATCGGCGGTCCGCAGCCGGCCCTCGCGGCGGTGCTCGACCGCGGGGTGCAGGGCCCGAAGGTGCTCGACATCGGCTGCGGCCCCGGTGACCTCGCGATCGCCCTCGCCCGCCGCGGCTACCAGGTGACGGCGGTCGACATCTCGCGCGTGGCGATCGACATGGCCCGCGCCAAGGCCGCCGGCGAGGGCCTGACGGTGCACTTCGAGGTGCAGGACGCCACGGAGCTGTCGTTGCCCTCGGCGCCGTTCGACTCGGTGTTCGACTCCGGTCTGCTGCACAGTCTCCACCGGCGCGGCGGCGGCGCGGTGGACGCATACCTCGCGCTGCTGCCGAGCCTCGCCGCGCCGGGCGCGACCGTCTTCGTACTGGCGGTCTCCCTCGCGGCGGGCCACGGCTGGGGCGTGACCGAGGAGTTGCTGCGGGCGGGCTTCGCCGAGCCGCAGTGGGTCGACACGGAGATCGATGAGATCGACGTGGCCGCGGAGACCGGCGGCCGGGAGCTCTCGCTGCCCGGCTTCCTGCTCCGGACGGTCCGCGCCTCCGACACCTAGCCGCGACCGGCGACGGCCCGACCGGACGGCCCCGCGTTGGCGGCGAACGACGTCGACGCCGGTGCCGACCAGCCTGGCCCCGGCGCCGGCTCTAGCCGGCGGCGCCGGCGTGCAGCGGGTCCGCCAGGAGTGTGTCGAAGGCCAGTTCGGCGGCGCCGATCAGGGCGGCGTCGCGGCCGAGCGCCGCCGCGCGCAGGTGCACGATCTCGCGGCAGGGCGGCAGGACCATCGTGTCCAGGCGGCGGCGGACCGTGCCCGCGCCGGCGAGGTAGAGCTCGCGCAGCGAGCCGCCGAACACCACGGTGTTCGGGTTGACCACGTTGACCAGGTTGGCCACGCCGAAGCCGAGCCAGTCGGCGACCCGCTCCACGGCCGCCACCGCCGGCTGCTCCCCGGCCGCCGCCGCGCGCAGCACCTCGGCGACCGCGTCCGGGCCGCCCGGCTCGCGGCCGGCGTGCCGCAGCAGCGCCGCCTCGCCGATCTCGGTCTCCCAGCAGCCGCGTGAGCCGCACCCGCAGGGCAGGCCGTCCGGGTTGACCACCATGTGGCCGACCTTGCCGCTGCGCCCGCGGTGGCCGAGCACCAGCCGGCCGCCGCTGATGATGCCGGCGCTGACGCCCAGGTCACCGTGCAGGTAGACGACGTCGTTGACCCCCGCCGCCACGCCCCGGACGTGCTCGGCGAGGGCGGCGATGTCGGCCAGGTCGCCGGTGACGAATCGGGGGCCGGCCGCGAACTCCGCGCTGAGCGCGGCGTGCAGCGTCTCGTCGGCGCCGCCGATCCGGATCCGGCCGTCGGCGTCGCGGGTCGTGTCGACCACGGCGACCGCGCCGCCGGCCAGCAGCGCGTCACCGGGGACGGCGCGTTCCATGTCGCGGACGAAGTCGGCCAGCGGGGCGACGGCGTCGGGGGCGGTCATTCCGGACGGACGGTCGGCCTCGCGCAGGTCCAGGATGCGGCCGCCGAGGCCGACGCGGGCGGCGCGCAGCCGGTCCGCCTCGATGCTCAGCGCGTGCGCGTAGACGCGGTCGGAGCGGGGGCTGACCACCAGCGAGGGGCGGCCGGCGCGGCGGGCGGTGGTGGGCGCCTCCTCGGTCACCAGGCCGGCGGCGGCGAGGTCGGCGGCGAGCGCGCCGATGGTGCTCCGGTTGAGCCGGAGCCGACTGGTCAGCTCGGCGCGGGAGGTCGGGCCGTGCACGTGGACGTAGCGCAGCACGGCGCCGAGGTTCTGCCGGCGGATCTCCTCCTGGCTGGCGCCGGGCGCCGAGGCCGGCAGGAGTTCCGGGTTGCGGCCCTGCCGGGGTGGCCCGGACCGCATGGGTGTCGCCACGGTCAGGCCGCCTCCCGGTCGGTTGTGGGTATCTGCCGGGGAGTACAACGAAGGGTCCCGGAAACGGACTTCCGGGACCCGACGTCGTGACTACCCTGAAGGTGCTTACTTGGTGAGCGGCGACAGCTTCGGGTCGTTCGCGTACGCCTCGGCCGCGTTCGCCTTGGTCACGGCGACCGGCGGGAGCAGGTACGTGTCGACGACCTTGCTGCCGTTGTTGTACGACTTGGTGTCGTTGATCTCCGGCTTGTCACCGGCCTGGAGGGACTTCACCATCGCGATGGTCTGCTTGACCAGGTTCCGGGTGTCCTTGTTGATCGTCATGTACTGCTCGCCAGCCATGATCGACTTGACCGACTCGACCTCGGAGTCCTGACCGGTCACGACCGGGATCGGCTTGCCGGCACCCTTGATCGAGGTGATGATCGCGCGGCCCAGCGTGTCGTTCGGGGAGAGGACGCCGTCCAGCTCCTTGTTGCCGTAGGTCGAGGTCAGCAGCTGGTCCATGCGGGCCTGCGCACCCTCGGCCTTCCAGCCCTGGATGGCGGTCTGCTTGACGTCGGTCTGCTTCGAGGCGACGACGACGTTGCCCTTGTCGATCTCCGGCTTGAGCACGCTCATCGCGCCGTTGAAGAAGACACCGGCGTTGTTGTCGTCCGGGGAGCCGGAGAAGAGCTCGATGTTGTACGGGCCGTTCGGCTTCTTGGCCTTCATGCCGTCCAGCAGGGCCTGGCCCTGGAGCTGGCCGACCTTGAAGTTGTCGAACGCGACGTAGTAGTCGAGGTCCGGGGTGTTGGTGATCAGGCGGTCGTACGCGATGACCTTCGCGCCGGCCTGGTGCGCCGCGGCGACCTGGGTCGACAGCTGCGCGGCGTCGGTCGCGCCGATGACGATGACCTTGGCACCCTTGGTCACCATGGCGGTGATCTGGGCCTGCTGGTCGGCAACGGTGGTCGACGCGCCGGCGTACTGCACGTCGCTCTTGAAGCCGGCCTCCTTCAGGCCGTTGGTGAACAGGTCACCGGCGAGGACCCAGTTCTCCGAGGTCTTCGACGGCAGGGCGACACCGATCAGGGAGTCGGCCGCGAAGCCCTTGGCCGGGGCGCCGGAGCCGCCGGACTCACCGTCACGGCCGGAGCCGCAGCCGGTCAGGGCCAGCGTCGCGATGGCGCCGATCGCCACCGTCTTGGCAAGGAGATTGCGCATGGGGAGTAGTGCCCTTCTTCTGTGGTGATAGGGGAGAGGTCGGTGGCCGTCAGCCGGACACCGCGGTCTTGGCGGGCTCGCGCTCCGCTTCCGACGGGGACGAGGGCGTGCTGGGCGTGTCTCGGCGGAACGAGCGGGTGAGGCTGCCGATGATCGAGAAACGTCCCTGCTTCTTGTTGTAGACGTCGAGCGCGACGGCCAGCAGCAGGACCAGCCCCTTGATGATCTGGACCTGGTCGCTGCCGACGCCCTTCAGCTGCAGGCCGTTGTTGAGCACGGCCATGACCAGACCGCCGACGATCGAGCCACTGATGGTGCCGATGCCGCCGGCGACGGCCGCGCCGCCGATGAAGACCGCGGCGATCGCGTCCAGCTCCCAGCCGTTGCCGTCCTGCGGACCGGAGGCCGCCGAACGGGCCACGAAGATCATGCCGGCCAGCGCGGCCAGGACCGACATGTTCATCATGACGAAGAAGTTGACCCGCTTGAGCTTGACGCCGGAGAGCTCCGCCGCCCGCGAGTTGCCGCCGACCGCGTAGATGTGCCGGCCGCCGGCGGTGTTGCGGGTGTAGAAGGAGTACGCCAGGACCAGCGCCACCAGGATGATGCCGGAGACCGGGAAGCTGGTGCCGACGCGACCGCTGGCGAAGCGCAGCGAGGCGAAGACGATCACACCGACCATGACGGCCATCCGAAGGACCGAGATCCACATCGGTGCCGGGTCGGCGTCCATCTCCCGGCGGGTCTTGCGGGACTTCAGCTCCCGCCACACCACGGCCACGCAGGCGGCCAGGCCGAGCAGCAGGGTCAGGTTGTTGTAGCCCGTGCTCGGGCCGACCTCGGGCAGGAAGCCCGAGCCGATCACCCGGAAGCCCTCCGGCACCGGGATGGTGTTCGCGTCGCCGATGAACTGGTTGCCGCCCCGGAAAAGCAGCATGCCCGCCAGGGTGACGATGAACGCCGGCACCCCGATGTAGGCGACCCAGAAGCCCTGCCAGGCGCCGATGATCGCGCCGATGGCGAGACCGTAGAGGATGGCGACCGGCCAGGGCAGCGACCACTCCGCCATCGACTTGGCCACCAGGATGCCGGTGATGGCAGCGACCGAGCCGACCGAGAGGTCGATGTGCCCGGCGACGATCACCATCAGCATGCCGATGGCCAGGATGAGGATGTACGAGTTCTGCTGGAACAGCGCGATCAGGTTGTCCGACCGCAGGGTCAGCCCGTCCGTCCAGATCTGGAACAGGACGACGATCGCCACCAGGGTGAAGATCATCCCGAACTGGCGGGCGTTGGAAGTGGTGCCTCCGAAGAGGTTCTTCTGCAGGTCCTTCAATCGGCTCATCGTGTCTGCATCTTCTTCGTAGAGGTCATCTGCTTCATGAGGGTCTCCGGGTCCGCATCCTCACGGGCGATCTCGCCGGTGATGGTTCCTTCGAACACGGTGTAGATGCGGTCGCAGAGCCCGATCAGCTCAGGCAGTTCCGAGGAGATGACGACGACGCCCTTCCCCTGGTCGGCGAGCCGCTGGATGATGCCGTAAATCTCGTACTTGGCGCCCACGTCGATGCCGCGCGTCGGCTCGTCGAGGATCAGCAGGTCGGGGTCGGTGAACATCCACTTCGCCAGGACGACCTTCTGCTGGTTGCCGCCGGAGAGCTTGGAGACGCTCTCGTCGACCGACGGAGCCTTGGTTCGCAGCTCCCGGCGGTACGACTCGGCCGCCTGGTACTCCGCGACCTCGTCCAGGACGCCGCGCTTGGAGATCTTGGACAGCTTGGCGGCCACCGTCGACGCCTTGATGTCGTCGAGCAGGTTGAGGCCGATCGCCTTGCGGTCCTCGCTGACGTACGCGAGCCCGTGGGCGATCGCGTCCGCAACCGACTTCAGCACGATCTCCTTGCCGTCCTTGATGATCGTGCCCGACTCGTACACCCCGTAGGAGCGGCCGAAGACGCTCATCGCCAGCTCGGTGCGGCCCGCGCCCATCAGGCCGGCGAAGCCGACGATCTCGCCGCGGCGTACGACGAAGCTCTCGTTCTTGCAGACCTGGCGCTCGGCCGAGATCGGGTGCCGGACGTTCCAGTCGCGGACCTCGAAGAAGACCTCGCCGATCTTGGGCGTGTGGTCCGGGAAGCGGCTGCTCAGCTCGCGGCCGACCATGCCCCGCACGATCCGGTCCTCGTCGACCGCGCCCGCCTGGACGTCCAGGGTCTCCACCGTCCGGCCGTCGCGCAGGATGGTGATCTGGTCGGCGATCGCCTCGATCTCGTTCAGCTTGTGCGAGATCATGATCGAGGTGATGCCCCGTGCGCGGAAGCCGCGCAGCAGGTCCAGCAGGTGGCGCGAGTCCGCCTCGTTGAGCGCGGCGGTGGGCTCGTCCAGGATGAGCAGCTTGACGTCCTTGGCGAACGCCTTGGCGATCTCCACCAGCTGCTGCTTGCCGACGCCGATGTCCTTGATCAGGGTGTCCGGGTCCTCCTGGAGACCGACCCGGGCCATCAGGTCCAGGGCCATCCGGTTCGCGGCCTTCCAGTCGATCGCACCCCGCTTGCGCGGCTCGTTGCCGAGGAAGATGTTCTCGGTGATCGACATGTGCGGGATGAGCGCGAGCTCCTGGTGGATGATCACGATGCCGGCGGCCTCGCTCGCCCGAATGTCGGAGAAGCGGGTCTCGGCGCCCTGGTAGACGATGTCGCCGTCGTACGTGCCGTACGGGTAGACGCCGCTGAGCACCTTCATCAGCGTCGACTTGCCCGCGCCGTTCTCGCCGCAGATGGCGTGGATCTCACCGGCGCGCACCATGAGGTTGACGTCGGAAAGAGCTTTGACTCCCGGGAACTCCTTGGTGATGGAGCGCATCTCCAGGAGGATGGGCGCGTCGCTCATGACTTGCTGCACCTCGCCAACATCATGGATGCCTCTCGCTGGGTCGGGCTTCACGAGGTTTTGTTGCGTACCACAACTTATTCACGCGCGAAGGCGATCCGCAAGTTTCCGATGCACGGGAGTTGTAACAATCCGGCAATATGGAGTCCGGTCCATGCCCCGGCTGGCAGGGCTGTCTGGTTCCTCGGCCGCCGGGTGACGCGGTAGACATCGGCAGCTGTGGCGCCGCTCTCCCGCCCGGGCCGGTCCACCCCGACTCCGGGTCACCGGGTCCATGACCTTGCGGGTGCGTGCCGATCCGGAAACGAAAAATTCCCCGGCGTACCCGCCGGGGAATCCTCGTTCGTCTTGTCGCGGAGCCCGCTCCTGCGATGTTGTGTGCCCCCGGCAGGATTCGAACCTGCGCCCCCGCCTCCGGAGGGCGGTGCTCTATCCCCTGAGCTACGGGGGCTCAGCGACCCGAGAAGAGTACCAAACCCCATCCCGAACACCGAATCGGCACCCGGTGCCTCCTCCGCGTCCCGCGAATCCCGCGTTGATCATGAAGTTGTTGTCCCGACACGCCGCGTGCCCGCCGACAACAACTTCATGATCAACGCGAAAAGGGCGGGGTGGGTCAGGCGGCGGCGAGGGTGCGGCCGCAGCTGGGGAGGGGGTGCAGGACGATGCGTCGGGGGAGGCGTCGGGGCCACTCGTTCTTGGGCCACGAGCCGTCCACGATCAGGTGCACGGTGCGCTCCTCGGCGCCGCTGAGTCGCAGCACGAAGTCGCGGGGGAGCGGCGCGTCCACGCCGGGCGTGGTCACCATGAACCGGACCCGGCCCCGGGACGACACCGCGGAGATCACGTCCGCGGCCGGCATGGTGCCGCGCAGGCGTACCCGGCCGATCCAGTAGACCTCCGCGGAGTGCTCCTGGGCGGCCCGGGTGATCGCCGGGTACTCGCTGCGCACCCAGCGCTCGACCGCGCCGACGCAGAGCCCGCAGGCCCGCTCCCGCGGCTCCCGCGGACCCAACCCCCAGGCCCGCAGGTACGCCCCGACGTCGCCGGCGTCCATCGCCAGGTCGAACTGGCGTTGGATCAGCGTGGTCAGGCTCTGTCGCGTCCACAGCTCCTCGTCCAGCCCGAACTCGTCGGGGTGGACGCCCCGCAGGCTGTCGATCAGTTCGAGTTCCTGTTCGCGGCTGAGCGTTCCGGGCTCGCCCTGCCGGTGTCCGCGACGGACGGCTGCCACCGCTCCGTCACCGCCGATGGTGTGGCGCCGGCACCAGCTGGTGACCGAACGCCGCGCGTCTCTCAGTGCAACCCCCACGTCCTGCGCAACGAGCCCGAATCGCAACTGGTCACGATATGTGGGGAGAAAAGTCTCCAACGACCGGAATCGGTCGGAGCAACCAAAGGCTGCCAAAAGGTTGTAAAGGGACAGCCCGTACCGATCGGAACGGACAGAGGCCCGCGTCCGCCGGGGCGGTACGCGGGCCTCCGTCGAGCCGGGTGCCGGGCTCAGCCACCCAGGCGCTTGAGGGCGTTCTGGAGGTTGACCAGGTCCGTCTGCTGGGTGTTCTTCATGGTCTGCGCGACCTTGAGCACGTCGTCATCCCCGCCGTGGTCGAGGATGCCCTGGATCATGTGGATCCCACCCAGGTGGTGCTTGATCATCATGCGCAGGAAGAGCACGTCGAGGTCGTGTCCCTGCGCCGCGCGCAGCTGCGCCATCTCCTGCGGCGTCGCCATGCCGGGCATCAGCCCGTCCCGGAGGCTGTCCCGGCCGTCCGGCATCCAGGCCATCGCCGGCTCCGAGCCGGTCGGGTCCAGCCCCCACGACCGCAGCCAGGTCTGCATGGTGCCGATCTCGCCCTGCTGACCGGTGGCGATATCGCCGCCGATCTGGCGTACCTCCGGGTCGCTGCCCTTCTGGAAGGCGATCAGCCCCATCTCCACCGCCTGGGCGTGGTGGCTGGTCATGTCCCGGGCGAAGCCCGCCTCGGCCGAGCTGTCACCCGGTCGGGTGAGGCTCGGCGTCAGCAGGCCGCCGGCGTACCCCAGGAGGAGACCGACCACGACGGCGGCGGTCAGCGCGAGGAGGCCGTAGCGGCGCGCGGACCGCCGGCCACCGTCGTCGGTGACCGGGGCCTCGTCGGGTGCGCTGTCCGTCGTCACGGGAGCGGTCATGGCCGTTCCTTACTGCTGGGCGGGCTGCGGGTCGCGCGGGGTGGTGCCGGTGGCCGTGATGCCCTGGCCGCAGTTGGCGTTCGGGCCCTCGACCGAGGCGTTGACGCGCAGCGTCTTGATGAAGTCATCGATCCGGCCGTCGTCGGCGTTGTCGACCTTGAGCTGGTAGCCCCAGGCCTGCAGCGAGATCGGCTTGTCCAGCCCGTCGAACGGGCTGAGCATCAGCTTCTCCTTGCCCTGGACCTTGCTCTTCAGCGTCGCCACCTGGTCGGCCGGCAGGTCGGAGCGGTACGTGATCCAGACCGCGCCGTGCTCCATGCTGTGCACCGCGTGCTCGCTGGCGATCGGGGCGTCGTAGACGTCACCCATGCAGTTCTGCCAGGCCGCGTTGTGCGGGCCGGCGACCGGCGGGTTGACGTCGTACTTGATCGGGCCCTGCTGGTGCTGGCCGCCCTGGACGAGCTTGGCGTCCTTCTTGCGGAAGTCGACGATGCCGTCGATGTCGGCGGCCCGCTTCTCCCACGGCTTGGAGCCCTGGAAGGCCGCGTACGCGCCGTACCCGATGATCGCCGCGGCGAGCACGCCGACGGCCACGAAGAGCGCGATCGGGCCCCAGGACCGGCCCTGGCTCACCTTGACCGGCGCGACCGGCTTGCGGGGGCCCTTGCCACCCGAGGTCTGGCGGGGGGAGCCCGCCGACTTGCCGGCCCCGGGCTTGGCGCCGGACGCGGGCCGGCCAGCCGCCGGCTTCTTGCCGGTGCTGACCACGGTCGGACGGCGCTCCGGGCCGCCCGGGGTGCTGATGCTCATGGTGCCTCGTCAGGTCGGTCGGTCAGGGAGTTGGCGGGCAGGGTGACGCGCAGGGTCGCCGCCGAGTGACCGAGTCTACCCCCGTTAGCATGGTTCGGTGACTCCCGCAGAACTCGCCGAGGTCGTCCTCTCCGCAGCCCACGCCGTCTTCACCGAGCGGGGCCTGGACCCCGCCGCGCTCCCGGAGCGGACGGCGGTGGAGCGACCGCGCAATCCGGAGCACGGCGACTACGCCTCGACGCTGGCGCTGCAGCTGAGCAAGAAGGTGGGGGTTCCGCCGCGGGAGCTGGCCGCCGCGCTGGCCGACCAGCTCGGCCGCGCCCCGGGGGTCAAGTCCGTGGAGATCGCCGGCCCCGGCTTCCTCAACATCCGGCTCGACGCCGCCGCGGCGGGCCAGCTCGCCCGGTCGATCGTCGAGGCCGGCGCGGAGTACGGCCGCAGCGACGCCCTCGCCGGCCAGAAGATCAACCTCGAGTTCGTCTCGGCCAACCCCACCGGCCCGGTGCACATCGGTGGCGTCCGCTGGGCGGCCGTCGGCGACGCGCTGAGCCGGCTGCTCCGCGCCACCGGCGCCGACGTGGGCACCGAGTACTACTTCAACGACGCCGGCTCCCAGATCGACCGGTTCGCCCGGTCGCTGCTCGCCGCCGCGAAGGGCGAGCCGGCCCCCGAGGACGGGTACGGCGGCGCGTACATCGCCGAGATCGCCGAGCAGGTCCGCGCCGTCCGGCCGGACGTGCTGGAGCTGGACGACGCCGCCGCCCAGGAGGCCTTCCGGGTCGAGGGCGTCGCGCTGATGTTCGCCGAGATCAAGTCCTCGCTGCGCGCCTTCGGGGTGGAGTTCGACACCTACTTCAACGAGAAGGACCTGCACGACCGGGGCGAGCTGGACCTCGCCCTGGAGCGGCTGCGCGAGCAGGGTCACCTCTTCGAGGCCGACGGCGCGACCTGGCTGCGCACCACCGACTTCGGCGACGACAAGGACCGGGTGCTGCGCAAGTCCAACGGCGAGTGGACGTACTTCGCCGCCGACTGCGCCTACTACCTGGACAAGCGCGAGCGCGGCTTCGAGCGGGTCGTGATCATGCTGGGCGCCGACCACCACGGCTACATCGGCCGGATGAAGGCAATGGCGGCCTGCTTCGGCGACGACCCGGACCGCAACCTGGAGATCCTTATCGGCCAGCTGGTCAACCTGGTCCGCGAGGGCGCGCCGGTGCGGATGAGCAAGCGGGCCGGCACCGTGGTCACCCTGGAGGACCTGGTCGACGCGATCGGCGTGGACGCCTCCCGGTACGCACTGGCCCGCTACTCCAGCGACTCCCCGATCGACATCGACGTCGAGCTGTGGACCCGGGCCACCCGCGACAACCCGGTCTACTACGTGCAGTACGTCGCCGCCCGGACGGCCAGCGTCGGGCGCAACGCCGCCGAGGTCGGGCTGACCCGCGGCGACGCCGCCGACTTCCGGGCCGACCTGCTCGGGCACGAGAAGGAGAACGAGCTGCTCAAGGCGCTCGCCGAGTTCCCCGCCGTGGTGGCCACCGCCGCCGAGCTGCGGGGACCGCACCGGGTGGCCCGCTACCTGGAGGAGCTGGCCGGGGCGTACCACCGGTTCTACGACAACTGCCGGATCCTGCCGCGCGGCGACGAGGAGGTCACCGACCTGCACCGGGCCCGGCTCTGGCTCAACGACGCGACGCGGGTGGTCATCGCCAACGGCCTGCACCTGCTCGGCGTCACCGCTCCGGAGAGGATGTGAGCATTCGTGCGCGCGCATGAGGCCGGTGCCCTGCACGGCGACATCGGCAGCCGGGAGCCGGCGTGGCTGCGTACCCCGGCCGACGTCAACGCCCTGGTGCCGCAGCTGTGGCCGCGCAACGTGACGCGCGCCGGCGACGGCGCGCTCGCCGTCGCCGGCCTGGGCGTCCGCGACATCGCGGCCGAGTACGGCACCCCGCTGTACGTCCTCGACGAGGACGACCTGCGCTCGCGCTGCCGCGACTTCCGCGCCGCCTTTCCGGACGTCGACGTCTACTACGCGGGCAAGGCGTTCCTCTGCCGGGCCGTGGTCCGCATGATCGCCGAGGAGGGCCTGCACCTCGACGTCTGCACCGGCGGCGAGCTGGCCACCGCGCTGTCGGCGGGGATGCCGCCGGAGCGGATGGGCTTCCACGGCAACAACAAGTCCGTGGCCGAGCTGACCCGGGCGCTGGACGCCGGGGTGGGTCGGATCATCCTCGACTCGTTCACGGAGATCGACCGGCTCACCGCGCTGGCCCGCGAGCGCGGGGTACGCCCCGGCGTGCTGATCCGGGTCACCGTCGGCGTCGAGGCGCACACCCACGAGTTCATCGCCACCGCGCACGAGGACCAGAAGTTCGGCTTCTCGCTCGCCGGCGGGGCGGCCGCGGCGGCCGCCTTCAAGGTGCTCGACGAGGGCGTGCTCGACCTGCGCGGCCTGCACTCGCACATCGGGTCGCAGATCTTCGACGCCAGCGGCTTCGAGGTTTCCGCCCGCCGGGTGCTCGCCCTGCAGGCGCAGATCCGCGACGCCCGCGGCGTGGAGCTGCCCGAGCTGGACCTCGGCGGCGGCTTCGGCATCGCGTACACCACCCAGGACGACCCGGCCTCGCCGCAGGACCTGGCCAAGCGGCTGCGCAAGATCGTCGACGGGGAGTGCGCGGCGGAGCGGCTGGCCGTGCCGCACCTGTCGATCGAGCCCGGCCGGGCGATCGTCGGCCCGGCGGTCTTCACCCTGTACGAGGTCGGCACGGTCAAGGACGTCGACGGGATCCGCACCTACGTCAGCGTCGACGGCGGGATGAGCGACAACATCCGCACCGCGCTCTACGACGCCTCGTACTCGGCCACCATGGCGAACCGGGCGTCGGTGGCCGAGCCGATGCTCGCCCGCGTGGTGGGAAAGCACTGTGAGTCCGGGGACATCGTGGTGAAGGATGAATTCCTGCCCGCCGACGTGCAGCCCGGAGATCTTGTCGCGGTGCCCGGCACGGGCGCGTACTGCCGCAGCATGGCCAGCAACTACAACCACGTGCCCCGCCCCCCGGTGGTCGCGGTGCGGGACGGCCGGGCCCGGCTGATCGTCCGACGGGAAACCGAAGAGGACCTGCTCGCTTTGGATGTGGGATGACGTCACCTGTGCGTTTGGCGCTGCTCGGCTGCGGGACCGTGGGCAGCGAGGTGGTCCGGTTGCTGCACGAGCAGTCGGCCGACCTCGCCGCCCGGATCGGCGCCCCGCTGGAGATCGCCGGCATCGCCGTACGCCGGGTCGGGCGCGACCGCGGTGACCTGCCGGTCGACCCGGCGCTGTTCACCACCGACCCGCTCGGGCTGATCAAGCGCGACGACGTGGACGTGGTGGTCGAGGTGGTCGGCGGCATCGAGCCAGCGCGCGGCTGGCTGGTCGAGGCGCTGCGGGCCGGCAAGAGCGTGGTCACCGCCAACAAGGCGCTGCTCGCCGAGGACGGCGCGGCCCTGCACGACGCGGCCGCCGAGGGCGGCGCCGACCTCTACTACGAGGCCTCGGTGGCCGGGGCGATCCCGCTGCTGCGCCCGCTGCGCGACTCGCTGCACGGGGACCGGATCAACCGGGTCACCGGCATCGTCAACGGCACCACCAACTTCATCCTCTCCGCGATGGACGCCACCGGCGCTGGCTTCGCCGAGGCGCTGGAGGAGGCCACCGAGCTCGGGTACGCCGAGGCGGACCCGACCGCCGACGTGGAGGGCTTCGACGCCGCCGCCAAGGCCGCCATCCTCGCCTCGCTGGCGTTCCACACCCGGGTCACCGCCGCCGACGTGCACCGCGAGGGGATCACCGAGGTGACCGCCGCGGACGTGGCCAGTGCCCGGGCGATGGGCTGCACGATCAAGCTGCTCTGCATCGCGGCCCGGGGCGCCGACGCCGCGGGCCGGGAGACGGTCAGCGTGCGGGTGCACCCGGCGATGATCCCGCTGACCCACCCGCTGGCCAGCGTCGGCGATGCGTTCAACGCGGTCTTCGTCGAGGCCGAGGCGGCCGGGCAGCTGATGTTCTACGGCCGGGGCGCCGGTGGCGCGCCGACCGCCAGCGCCGTCCTCGGGGACGTGGTGGCGGTGGCCCGCAACCGGCTCGCCGGGGCGCGGGCGGCCAGCGAGTCCGCGTACGCCGACCTGGCGGTGCGGCCGATGGGGGAGGCGCTGACCCGCTACCACATCAGCCTCGACGTGGCCGACCGTCCGGGTGTGCTGGAGGCGGTGGCCGGGGTGTTCGCCCGGCACGAGGTCTCCATCGCCACCGTGCGGCAGGGCCCGGCGGGCGGCGGGCCGGCCGGTCGGGGCTCCGACGCGGAGCTGGTCATCGTCACCCACGTCGCGCCGGACGCGGCGCTCGCCGCGACCGTACGCGAGCTGCGCGGGCTGGACATCGTCGGATCGGTGACCAGCGTGCTGCGGGTGGAGGGCGGGCAGTAGGGCGTCCCGTCTGGTGGGTGGCGGCGGGTGCGCCGGTCGTCGCCCCGGTCGGCTGGTCCAGGCTTGAGACACCCCCGACGGAACGGGGCGAGGCGAGGAGAGCGACATGTGGCGCGGTCTGATCGAGACGTACCGGGACCGGCTGCCGGTCACCGACGCCACTCCCGTCGTCACCCTGCACGAGGGGAACACCCCGCTGCTGCCCGCGCCGGTGCTCTCCGCCCGGCTCGGCTGTGACGTGCACCTGAAGGTCGAGGGGGCCAACCCGACCGGCTCGTTCAAGGACCGCGGCATGACCGTCGCGGTGTCCAAGGCGGTCGAGGCGGGCGACAAGGTGATCATCTGCGCCTCCACCGGCAACACCAGCGCCTCCGCCGCGGCGTACGCGGCCCGGGCCGGGATCACCTGCGCCGTGCTGGTGCCGCAGGGCAAGATCGCGCTGGGCAAGCTCGCCCAGGCGCTGGTGCACGGGGCGAAGCTGCTCCAGGTCCAGGGCAACTTCGACGACTGCCTGTCGCTGGCCGCGAAGCTCGCCCAGGACTTCCCGGTGGCGCTGGTCAACTCGGTCAACCCGGACCGGCTGCACGGCCAGAAGACCGCCGCCTTCGAGATCGTCGAGGCGCTCGGCGACGCCCCCGACATCCACTGCCTGCCGGTCGGCAACGCCGGCAACATCTCCGCGTACTGGATGGGCTACGGCGAGGACCTGGCCGCCGGCAACGCCACCCGCGCCCCGAAGATGTACGGCTTCCAGGCCGCCGGCGCCGCGCCGATCGTGACCGGCCAGGTGGTGCACGAGCCGTCCACGATCGCCACCGCCATCCGGATCGGCAACCCGGCGAGCTGGACGAAGGCGGTCGACGCCCGGGACGCCTCGCAGGGCCTGATCGCGGCGGTCAGCGACCGGGAGATCCTGTCGGCGTACCGGCTGCTCGCCCGGGAGGTGGGCGTCTTCGTCGAGCTGGGCAGCGCGGCCAGCGTGGCCGGCCTGCTCCAGCAGGCCGCGGCGGGCCGGGTCCCGCCCGGTTCCACGGTCGTCTGCACGGTTACCGGCCACGGCCTCAAGGACCCGGAGTGGGCCATCTCCACCGCCCCCGCCCCGCTCACCATCGCCAACGACGCCCTCGCCGCCGCCCGCTCCCTCGACCTCGCCTGACCCCTCCGGCCCGCCGGCCGGGCCGCGTGTCGATCATAAAGTTGTCGCCCTGGTGAGCGCTTTCCGGTGGCAACCACTTCATGATCGACGAGCGGTGCGGGGGAGGGCGGGGCGGCGGTGGGCCGGTGGGGGTGGGGGAAAGTGAATCGGGCACACTTTGGTCACCCCGTCGACCTCCTGCAGGAGTGAGTCCGCTGATGTCGCTGCTCGCCAGATCCAGCCTCGCCAACCGCGGACTGGTCGCCCTGATCGCGGTGGTGACCGCGGCGTTCGGGGCGTTCGCCGTCCCCTCGCTCAAGCAGCAGCTGCTGCCGTCGCTGGAGTTCCCCGGCGCCTTCGTCGTGGCGGTCTACCCCGGCGCCGGGCCGGAGATCGTCGAGTCCCAGGTCACCGAGCCGATCGAGAACAGCCTCCAGGGCCTGCCCGGGCTGGAGAAGGTCACCTCCACCTCGCGGGAGGGCTCGGCGACCGTCTCGGTGCAGTTCGAGTTCGGCACCGACGTCGACGACGCGGCCAACAAGATGCAGACGGCGCTGGGCCGGATCGACGCGCAGCTCCCGGCGGAGGTGGACCCGCAGGTCCTCACCGGGAGCACCGACGACCTGCCCGCGGTGGTGCTCGCCGCCAGCGGGGGCGGCGACGAGCGGGCGCTGGCGGAGAAGCTGCGCAGCACCGTCGTAGGAGAGCTGGAGGGGATCGACGGCGTCCGTACCGTCGAGGTGACCGGCACCCGCGACCAGGTCGTGACGATCACGCCGGACCCGGCGAAGTTCGCCGCCGCGAAGCTGGCCCCGACCGCCATCGGGACGGCGCTGAAGACCAACGGCATCTCCGTGCCGGCCGGCGCGGTCACCGACGGCACCCGGGCGCTCCCGGTGCAGGTCGGCGCCCCGATCACCACCCTGGACGAGCTGCGCGGCATCGTGCTCACCCCGAGCGTGCCCAAGGCGCCGCCGGTCCGCCTCGGTGACGTGGCCGCCGTGCAGCAGCAGCTCGCTCCGGCCACCGCGATCACCCGCACCAACGGCATCGAGAGCCTCGGCGTCCAGGTGATCGCCGCCCCGGACGGCAACGCCGTGCGCATCTCGCACGAGATCCGGGACCGGCTCGACGCCCTGCGCTCCGCCTCCGGCGCCGAGCTGACCGTCGTCTTCGACCAGGCGCCGTTCGTCGAGAAGTCGATCGAGAGCCTGACCACCGAGGGCCTGCTCGGCCTGCTGATGGCCGTGGTGGTGATCCTGGTCTTCCTGCTGTCGGTGCGTTCCACCCTGGTCACCGCGGTCTCCATCCCGCTGTCGGTGGTGGTGGCGCTGCTCGCGCTCTGGGTCGGCGACTACTCGCTCAACCTGCTCACCCTCGGCGCGCTCACCATCGCCGTCGGCCGGGTGGTCGACGACTCGATCGTGGTGCTGGAGAACATCAAACGCCACCTGGAGTACGGCGAACCCAAGCGGGACGCGATCGTCGCCGCGGTCCGCGAGGTGGCCGGCGCAGTGACCGCGTCGACCCTCACCACGGTCGCGGTGTTCGCCCCGATCGCGCTGGTGGGCGGCTTCGTCGGGCAGCTCTTCGCGCCGTTCGCGATCACCGTGACGGTGGCCCTGCTCGCCTCGCTGCTGGTCTCGCTGACCGTGATCCCGGTGCTGGCGTACTGGTTCCTGAAGCCGCGCCGGGCCGGGGCGGACGACGCCGAGGTGCGCCGGGCCGCCGAGGAGAAGGAGCTGCGCAGCCCGTTGCAGCGGGCGTACCTGCCGACGATCGGGTTCGCCACCCGCACCCGCGGGACGCGCTGGATCACCGTCGCGGTGGGGCTGCTGGTGCTGCTCGGCACGTTCGGCCTGGCGCAGAAGCTGGAGACCAACTTCCTGGACGACTCCGGCCAAGACACCCTGAACATCACCCAGGAGCTGCCGGCGGGCGCCGGACTGGCCGCCACCGACCAGGCGGCCCGCCGGGTCGAGGAGGTGCTCGGCCGGACCGACGGCGTCGAGACGTACCAGGTCACCGCGGGCGGCAGCGACCAGCCGTGGCTGGGCGGCGGGGGCAACAACACCGCCCGCTGGTCGGTGGCGCTCGACGGCGACACCGACGCCAAGGAGATGAAGGAGATCCTGCGGGAGAAGTTCGACGCCCTCGGCGCCGAGGGCGGCGAGCTCACCTTCGGCCAGGGCCAGGGTGACCAGCTGGAGCTGGTCGTCCAGGCCGCCGACCAGGAGACGTTGGCCAGGGCCGCCGAGGAGGCTCGCGTGGCGATGGCCGGCACGCCCGACGTCGAGGACGTCTCGACCAGCCTGGCGACGCGGGTGCCCCGGGTCGACGTCACCGTCGACCGGCTCGCCGCGGCCCGGGTCGGGCTGAGCGAGGCGGCGGTCGGGCAGCTGGTGTCGCAGGCGTACCGGGGGGCCCCGCTGGGGCGGGTGACCCTGGACGGCGGTCAGCAGGACGTGGTGCTGCGGACCTCGGCCACCCCGCCGACGACCCTGGAGCAGCTGCGCGCCCTGCCGGTCGGTCCGGTCAAGCTGGACGACATCGCGGACGTCACCCAGGGCGAGGGACCGCAGCAGGTCACCCGGATCGACGGTGAGCGCAGCGTGTCCGTCACCGGCACCGCCACCGGCTCCAACCTGGGGGCGATCACCCAGGAGCTGCGGAAGCGGATCGCCGACATCGACGTGCCCGGCGCGACGGTGACCGTCGGTGGCGCGAGCGCGGAGCAGGAGGACGCCTTCGGCGACCTGGGCCTGGCGGTGCTGGCCGCGATCGCGATCGTCTTCCTGATCATGGTGGCGACCTTCCGCAGCATCACCCAGGCGCTGATCCTGCTGATCTCGATCCCGTTCGCCTCGACCGGCGCGATCGGCCTGCTGCTGGTCACCGGCACCCCGCTCGGCGTGCCGGCGCTGATCGGCGTGCTGATGCTGGTCGGCATCGTGGTGACCAACGCGATCGTGCTGCTGGACCTGGTGAACCAGTACCGGGCGCAGCAGGGGATGGGCGTGACCGAGGCGGTGGTCGAGGGCGGCCGGCGGCGGCTGCGTCCGATCCTGATGACCGCGGTCGCCACCATCTTCGCGCTGCTGCCGATGGCCCTCGGGCTGACCGGCGAGGGTGGCTTCATCTCCCAGCCGCTGGCCGTGGTGGTGATCGGCGGTCTGCTCACCTCGACGCTGCTGACCCTGGTGCTGGTGCCGACGCTCTACACCATGGTGGAGCGCACCAAGGAGTCGCTGCGGGCCCGCCGGGCCCGGCGCTCCGGTGGCCCGGCCCCGGTCGAGCCGGCCGCGCCGGCCGCCGCCGGGGACGAGGCCGACGTGCCGGTCCCGGCCGGGGTCGCCGCCACCGGTACGCCGACCGCCGAGTCGCCGGCCCGGCCGGCGCCCTCGGCCGCGCTGCTCGACGGCACGGACCAGTTCGAGGTGCTGCGGCTGCCGAAGAGCCGGCGCTCGCCGCTGCCGCCGACCGAGGAGTAGTCCGACCCCCGCGCAGCGCCCCCGGCCCCTACCACCGGCCGGGGGCGCTGCGCTGTCGAACCTCCGACAGCCCGCCGTGACCTTCGCCCTGCGCCGGCGTTGCGGCGGCCCCCTATCGTCGGTTGTCGATCATCCACTTCGGACGACGACCAACGGGCGGGGGCGCGGCATGGCGGGCGGGGACGGTGTGCGGTGGGGGCGGCGGACGGTGCTGCGCGGCGGCGCCCTGCTGGCCGGTGGCACCGCGGTCGGTGCGGTCGGGATGTCCGAGACCACGTACCTCGCCGACCGGCGGCTCCCGCTCGCCGGCGGGCCGGCCAGCGCCACCGTGGGCAACCGCCGGCAGCAGGTCGGCGGCGGCGCGCTGGAGGTGGTCTGGCATGTCCCGACCGAGAGCCGGACCGTGGCGCTGACCTTCGACGACGGCCCGCTGCCACAGTGGACGCCGATGGTGCTGGACACCCTCGACGAGCACGACGTGCCGGCCACCTTCTTCCTGGTCGGCCAGCGGGTCCGCCGGCACGCCGGCCTGATCCGGGACCGGCTGGGTCGGCACGAGGTGGGCAACCACAGCTGGCGGCACCGGGACCTGGCCCGGCTGGACGCCGCCGAGGTCCACGACGACCTGCGCCGCTCCCACGACGCCATCACCGACGTCACCGGCCGTCCACCCCGGGTGGCCCGCCCCCCGTACGGGCACCTCGGCGGCGCGGTCCTGCACGCCGCCGTACGCCTCGACTACCGCCTGGTGCTCTGGTCGCTGCAGATGGTCGAGGGCGAGTTCCCGGACGACCCGGCGGGGCACGCCCGGCGCATCGTGGCCGACGTCGTGCCGGGCACCATCCTGCTCGCCCACGACGTGGGGGCCGAGCGCCGCCAGGTGGCGCTGCGCGGCCTGCCCGCGATGATCGACGGGCTGCGGGACCGCGGCTACACCTTCGTCACCGTCTCCCAGCTGTTGCGACGCACCGCCGCGGTGTGAGCGGCCGGGTAAGGTTCGGGCACGTGTCGCCCACCTTCTCGGTCCTCACCCGCAACCGGAACTTCCGCAACCTCTTCCTGGCCGAGCTGGTGGTCTTCGGCGCCGACTGGTTCGTCATGGTGCCGCTGCTGGTGCTCCTGCCGAAGCTGACCGGCAGCGGCGTCTGGGGCGCGCTGGTGCTCGCCCTGGACACCGGGGTGGTCGCGCTCCTGCTGCCGTACACGGGGACCATCGCCGACCGGTTCGACCGCAAGAAGATCATGATGGTGGCGAACGTCGCCGCCCTGCTCGGGGTGCTGCTCCTGCTCGGCGTGCGCAGCGCCGGCACCGCCTGGCTGGCCATGCTGGCGATCGCCGCGGTGGCGGTGGCCAAGGCGTTCTACTCGCCGGCCGCGCAGGCCGCCCTGCCCAACGTGCTCGACCCGGACGAGCTGGCCGCCGGCAACGCGGTCGCCGGCTCCGCCTGGGGCACGATGACCGTGGTCGGCGCTTCGCTCGGCGGCGTGCTGAGCGCCGCGGCCGGGCCGTACGCCTGCTTCTGGGTGGCGGCGGTCGGCCTGGCGCTGGCCGCGGGCCTGGCCGCGCTGATCCGCCGGCCCCTGCAGGCCCCCCGGGACGCCGACCTGCCGACGCCGCGCACCTGGGCGGCGATCCGGGAGGCGCTGGGCTACATCGGGCACCGGCCGCGGGTGCTGGCCCTGGTCACGGTCAAGTCGGCGGTCGGGCTGGGCAACGGCGTGCTGACCGTCTTCCCGCTGCTCGCCGGCGTGTACGGCGTCGGCCCGGTCGGCGCCGGCCTGCTCTTCGCGTTCCGGGGCGCGGGGGCGCTGGTCGGGCCGATCCTGATGCGCCGGGTGCTCACCAACCGGGCCTGGCTGCTGCCCGGCCTGGCCGCGTCGATGTCCCTGTACGGCCTCGCCTACCTGGGCACCTCGGTGGTCGGCTGGTTCCCGCTGGTGCTGGTCCTGGTCTTCGTCGCCCATTTCGGCGGCGGCAGCAACTGGGTGCTGTCGAACTTCGCCCTCCAGGGCGAGGTGCCGGACCGGCTGCGCGGCCGGGTCTTCGCCACCGACATGATGCTGGCGACGCTGGCCATCTCGGTCAGCCAGCTGGTGGTGGCCTCGGTGGTGGACGTGGTCGACGAGCGGGTGGTGCTCGCCGGCTGCGGCCTGGTGACGCTGGTCTACGCGGTGGGCTGGCGGATCGCCACCCGTCGCCTCTCGCTGTCCGACCCGGCCACGGAGGCGGCGCCGGCGTCCGCCCCCTGACCGCCGAAGGGCGTTCGGCGGATCAGGTCCGCTCGGGCGTGGCCGGGGGCGCGGGGAGGTCGGTGCCGCCCCACTGGGTGGCGGCGGGAGCCGGCGACTGCGGGGCGGGATCCGGGTGGTCCGCGTCGTCCCCGGCCGGCGGCGTCCAGCCCGCCCAGTCGACGGCGGGCGCGGCGACCGGCCGGCCGGCGAACACCGCGGCGACGAGCAGGCCGAGCCCGATCGGATATCCGATCGTCCACAGCACGCCGACGGCGAGGCTGACCAGGTGAAACTGGCCGAACCCGCCGCCACCGTCCCAGCGGAGGTCGACCAGGTGCGGCACGGCCACGTTCCAGGCCAGACCGAGCAGGCTGACCACCAGCAGCACCGCGATGCCCGACATCATCAGCGCCCGGGCCCGGTGGGGCAGCCGACCGCGGCGCGCCACGGCCAGCACCAGGCCGGTCACCAGCACGGCCAGAGTGGGCAGCTCTCCGCCGATCTGCAGGATCGAGTAACCGAAGAGTTCCATGCCGCCTCCGTCTGACCGTGGGTCGGGCCAGGCTAGCGGAAAATGATCAGTTCCCACGGTCCGGGCGGAACCCCGCCACGCCGGTCCCGGGCCCTAGCATGAGCCGGTGCCGTTGACTTTCGCCGCCGGGCCGGTCCGCGTCCGGGTCCCCGCCACCAGCGCCAACCTGGGCCCGGGCTTCGACGCGCTGGGCCTCGCCCTCGGGCTGCACGACGACGTCGCGGCCGAGGTGACCTCGGGCGGCGTACGGGTGTCGGTCACCGGCGAGGGCGCCGGTGAGCTGCCGGAGGACGACCGGCACCTGGTGGCCCGCGCCATGCGTGCCACCTTCGACGTGCTCGGCGGTCAGCCGCCGGGGCTGGCGCTGGAGTGCGTCAACCGGATCCCGCAGGCCCGTGGCCTGGGCTCCTCCTCGGCGGCGATCGTGGCCGGGGTGCTGCTGGCCCGCGCGCTGGTCACCGACGGGCCGGAACGGCTCGACGACGACGCGGTGCTCCGGCTGGCCGCCGAGATCGAGGGCCATCCGGACAATGTGGCCCCCTGCCTGCTGGGCGGCTTCACCGTGGCCTGGACGGAGCCCGGCGGCGCGCGGGCGGTGTCGCTGCCCGTCGCCGCGGGGATCCGGCCCACCGTCTTCGTCCCGGCCGAGCGCGGGCTGACCGCGACCGCCCGGGCGGCGCTGCCGGTGACCGTCCCGCACGCCGACGCCGCGCAGAACGCCGGCCGGGCGGCGCTGCTGGTGCACGCCCTGACCGCCGAGCCGGCGTTGCTGCTGCCGGCGACCGTCGACCGGCTGCACCAGGACTATCGGGCACCCGGGATGCCGGGGACGGCGGCCCTGGTCAGCGCGTTGCGTGCGGCGGATGTGGCGGCTGTGGTCAGTGGGGCGGGGCCGACGGTGCTGGCGCTGGGCGAGCCGCCCAGCGGCTTCCAGGCGGGAACAGACTGGCAGGTCTGGCGGTTGTCGGTAGAGGTGCGCGGCGCAACGGTCGCGCGGGGTAGACTGGGACACGCCGAGCGGGACCCTGTTGCCGCAGGTCGGAAGAGTTGATTACGCTCTAGACTTAGCACAGCCGCGAAGCATGCGATCTCCCTGCGGGTCGGCGCACCCCCGAAGCTCTCGGCGGTAAGCCCGTCACCCCTGCCAAGGCCCACGCCGCACCGCAGTTTCCACAGGTCGCCGCAGACGGCGAGACCTGCTCACCGATGCTGGTGAGTCGGGAAACCGACCAGCTGCTGTGCCACAGACTCCCGCGACGTGTCCATGCGAGGCGGGTGCACCGAGGCCGCCCGGCCACCTGAGCTTCTCGACTCCGGGCAGTCCCGGCCTATCGAGGGAAGGAATCCATTGAGCGACACCACCGACGTGACGTCGGATGTTTCCAACGTCGCTGGCGATGCCACCACCGCTGCCCCCGCCCGTCGTCGACGCAGCGGCACCGGCCTGTCGGCGATGCTGCTGCCAGAGCTGCAGAGCCTGGCCGCGTCGCTCGGCATCTCCGGGACGGCGCGCATGCGCAAGGGCGAGCTGATCAGCGCGATCACCGAGCGGCAGCAGGGCGGCGCCGCCGGCACCCCTCGACCGCGGGCCGAGGTTGCGGCCGCGGCCGCACCCGCCCGTGAAGAGGTGCACGCCGAGGTTCGCGAGACCGGTGAGCGGGCTGCCGAGCAGGCTGCCGTCGCACCGGCCGCCGGCGAGGCCGAGGGCCGTACCCGGACCCGGCGCGGCCGGGCCGCCGCCGAGGGCCGTCCCGCCGAGGGCCGTCCCGCCGAGGCGCGGACCGAGGAGGCTGCTCCCGCCGAGACCGGCGAGCGCGCCGAGCGCGGCGAGGGCCGTGGCCGGGACCGGGCCGAGCGCGGCGAGCGTGCTGAGCGCGGTGACCGGGCTGAGCGCGGTGACCGGGCCGAGCGTGGCGAGCGGGCCGAGCGCGGCGACCGCAACGAGCGGGCCGACCGTGGCGACCGGGCCGAGCGCGGCGAGCGCAACGACCGCGGTGAGCGGGCCGAGCGTGACCGCACCGACCGGGGCGACCGCAACGACCGCGGTGGCGACCGGGCCCAGCGCGACAACGACACCGATGAGGACGGCGAGGGCGGCGGCCGGCGTGGCCGGCGCAGCCGGTTCCGTGACCGTCGGCGTGGCCGCGGCGAGCGGGCCGAGGGCGGCGAGGGTGGCCGCGAGGGCGGCCGCGAGGGCGGTCGCGAGCCGCAGGTCAGCGAGGACGACGTGCTCGTCCCGGTGGCCGGCATCGTTGACATCCTCGACAACTACGCCTTCGTCCGGACCACCGGCTACCTGGCCGGCCCGAACGACGTCTACGTCTCGATGTCCCAGATCAAGAAGTACGGGCTGCGCCGCGGTGACGCGATCACCGGTGCGGTGCGGGCCGCTCGCGACGGTGGCAGCGACCAGCGGCGGGACAAGTACAACCCGCTGGTCCGGCTGGACACCATCAACGGCATGGAGCCGGACGAGGCGAAGCGTCGTCCCGAGTTCTACAAGCTCACTCCGCTGTACCCGCAGGAGCGGCTGCGGCTGGAGACCGAGCCGCAGATCCTCACCACCCGGGTGATCGACCTGGTCATGCCGATCGGCAAGGGGCAGCGCGCGCTGATCGTGTCGCCGCCGAAGGCCGGTAAGACGATGGTGCTCCAGGCGATCGCCAACGCGATCACCCGGAACAACCCGGAGTGCCACCTGATGGTGGTGCTGGTGGACGAGCGGCCCGAAGAGGTCACCGACATGCAGCGGTCGGTGAAGGGCGAGGTCGTCGCGGCCACGTTCGACCGTCCGCCGCAGGACCACACCACGGTGGCGGAGCTGGCGATCGAGCGGGCCAAGCGCCTGGTCGAGCTGGGCCACGACGTGGTCGTGCTGCTCGACTCGGTGACCCGGCTCGGGCGGTCGTACAACCTGGCGGCGCCGGCCAGCGGCCGGATCATGTCGGGTGGTATCGACTCCACCGCGCTCTACCCGCCGAAGCGCTTCCTGGGTGCGGCCCGCAACATCGAGAACGGCGGCTCGCTGACCATCCTCGCCACCGCGCTGGTGGAGACCGGGTCCATGGCGGACACGGTCATCTTCGAGGAGTTCAAGGGCACCGGTAACGCGGAGCTGAAGCTGGACCGGAAGATCGCCGACAAGCGGACCTTCCCGGCCATCGACATCAACCCGTCCGGCACGCGTAAGGAGGAGGTCCTGCTCGCGCCGGAGGAGCTGGCCATCATCCACAAGCTCCGCAAGGTGCTGCACTCGCTGGACTCGCAGGCGGCGCTCGACCTGCTGCTGGACCGGCTCAAGCAGTCCCGCACCAACATCGAGTTCCTGATGCAGATCGCCAAGTCGACGCCGGGGGAGTGACCTCACCCGGGTGAGACAAGCGAAGGGCACGGCCACACCGGCCGTGCCCTTCGCCGTATCCCGGGGCAGTGGACTCTGGAATTTTCCTTCAATTCAGTCCCCGGGTATTGAAACTTCTGTGCATCGCCGGGTTGACTGTCGTCCATGCGTACCCGCAGCCGAACCGCCCGCCTTCCCGGCGTCCTGCTGTTGACGCCGCTGCTCGCGCTCGCCGGGGCCGTCCCGGCGTCCGCCGCGTCGCCCGCCGCCGGCACCGCCGCCGAGGACGCGCCCCGCGCCTCGTCGTACCCGGCCGCCGCGGTGGCGCTCGCCCCGGCCGGCGTCGCGCGCGCCGACGGACTGGAGACCGCCCGGACCACCCGGCCGGTCGCCCCGGGGCTCGACCTCACCTCCTTCGACCGGTACGACGCCGCAGGCTGGCTGCGCGCCGACGCGCTCACCGCCGACCTCAGCGGCGGGCTGACGGTCGACTACGTCAACTCCGGGGAGGTGGCCCGGGCCGAGCCGTTGCGCGGCGCGGTCGACCGGGACCGGGCCGTCGCCGCGGTCAACGGCGACTTCTTCGACATCAACAACTCCGGTGCCGCGCAGGGCGTCGGCATCCGCGACGGCGAACTGATCCAGTCGCCGGTCGCCGGCCACCACAACGCGGCCGCCATCACCGGCGACGGCATCGGCCGGGTGGTCCAGGTGCACTTCGACGGCACCGCGACGCTGCCGGCCGGCCCGGTCACCCTGACCCAGTTCAACAACATGGTGCAGGCCAACGGCGTCGGCGTGTTCACCGCGCTCTGGGGGTCGTACCCCCGGCGGCGGACGGTGGAGGGCGCGGCCCGGGTCACCGAGGTGGCGGTCCGGGACGGCCGAGTGGCCACCGTCGGCGCCACGGCGGGCGAGGGGCCGATTCCGGCCGGGACCACCGTGCTGCTCGGCCGGGAGGCCGGCGCGGACGCCCTGGCCGCCCTGCGCCCGGGCGACCCGATCGACCTGACCTGGAAGCCGAAGCCGTCCGAGGGCGGCGACCTGCGCGCCGCCGTGGGCGGGGGCAACGTCCTGGTCCGCGACGGGGCGGTGCAGACCATCGCCGACCCGACCCTGGCCCCGCGCACCGCCGTCGGCTTCTCCGCCGACGGGCGGCGGATGATCCTGCTCACCGTGGACGGGCGTCAGGTGGACAGCCGGGGCGTCACGCAGACCGAGATGGGCGAGATGATGGCCGGGCTGGGCGCGTACCACGCGCTCAACCTGGACGGGGGCGGCTCGTCGACCCTGCTGGCCCGAGAGCCCGGCGCGGCGGCCGTGCAGGTGGAGAACAGCCCGTCCGACGGCACCGAGCGCGCGGTCCCCAACGGGCTGGCGGTCTACGCCCCCGAGGGCAGTGGCCGGCTCACCGGGTACTGGCTGGAGACGGCGAGCGACCCGACCGCCGCGCCGGGCGTCGCGCCGGTGCGGGGCGGCCGGCCCGACCGGGTCTTCCCCGGACTGACCCGCCGGCTCACCGCCGCGGGCTACGACGAGACGTACGGCCCGGCTCAGGGCGCGCCGACGTGGCGGGCGAACCCGGCCGCGCAGGGCACCGTGGCCGACGGGGTCTTCCGCGCCGGCGCAACCGGCCGCAGCACCGTCACCGCCTGGCGCGGCGAGGCCCGGGGCACGCTCGACCTGACCGTGCTCGGCCCGCTGGCCCGGGTCGACTCCACGGTGGACCGGGTCGGCCTGAACCGGGCCGGCGACGGCGGGCTGTTCGGCGTGGTCGGCTACGACGCCGAGGGCAACACCGCGCCGATCGAGCCGGCCGACCTGACCCTGGAGTACGACCGGACGCTGCTGGCGGTCACCCCCACCGCCGACGGCAACCTGTCGGTCAAGGCCCTCGGCGACAGCGGCTCCGCCCTGGTCACCGTCCACGTCGGCCGGCACGCCACGGTGCTGCCGGTGACCGTCGGGCTGACCGACGTGCCGGTGGCCGGCTTCGACGACGCGGCCGCCTGGAGGTTCAGCCAGGCCCGGGCCAGCGGCGCGGTCGCCCCGGCGCCGGGGCACACCGGCACCGGCCTGCGGATGACGTACGACTTCAGCCAGTCCACCGGCACCCGGGCCGCGTACGCCGACCCGCCGGCCTGGATCGCGGTGCCCGGCCAGCCGCAGGCGTTCGGCATGTGGATCCACGGCAACGGCACCGGCGAGTGGCCCAGCCTGCACCTGCACGACGCGCAGGACACCCAGCACGTGCTGCGCGGCCCGCTGGTCACCTGGAAGGGCTGGAAGTACGTCGAGTTCGCGGTGCCGCCCGGCGTGCAGTACCCGGTGCGGGTCCGCCGGTTCTATGTGGCGGAGACCAACCCGGCGGCGCAGTACACCAGCGAGGTGGTCATCGACGACCTGGTGGCGAAGGTGCCGCCCACCATCGACGCGCCGGCCGAGCCGCCCCGTACCGACCGGGTGGTGCTGCGCGACGGCACGGTGGACGGCGCGCCCTGGCGCTTCGCGGTGATGTCCGACGCCCAGTTCGTCGCCGCCGATCCGGACAGCGACCTGGTCGCCCAGGCCCGCCGTACGCTGCGCGAGGTGAAGGCGGCGAAGCCGGACTTCCTGGTGATCAACGGTGACTTCGTGGACACCGCGTACCCGGCGGACTTCGCGCTGGCGAAGCGGCTGCTGGACGAGGAGCTGGGCGGCGAGCTGCCCTGGTACTACGTCCCGGGCAACCACGAGATCATGGGCGCGCCGATCGACAACTTCCGCGCCGTCTTCGGCGACACCCAGCGGGTCTTCGACCACGCGGGCACCCGGTTCGTCACGCTGAACTCGTCCACCGGGTCGCTGCGCGGCGGCGGCTTCGACCAGGTCCGGATGCTGCGCGAGGCGCTGGACTCGGCCGCCGCCGACCCGGCGGTCGGCTCGGTGGTGGTGCTGCACCACCACCCGCCCCGCGACCCGAGCCCTGCCAAGGCCAGCCAGCTCGGCGACCGCAAGGAGGCGGCGCTGCTGGAGCAGTGGCTGGCCGACTTCCAGCACCGCACCGGCAAGGGCGCGCTGTTCGTCGGCGGGCACGTCGGCACCTTCCACGCCGACCGGGTGGACGGCGTGCCGTACGTGATCAACGGCAACTCGGGCAAGAACCCGTCGACGCCGCCGCAGCTCGGCGGCTTCACCGGCTGGACCGAGTTCGGCGTGGACCCGGTGACCCCGGCCGAGGCCGACCGGGCCCGCCGGGATCCGCTGGTCGAGGGGCCGCGCTGGGTCGCCGCGGAGTTCCACGCCCACGTGGACCGGCTCGCGGTGAGCGCGCCGGCCGCCGTGGCGGTGGGGACGCCGGCCACGGTGACCGCGACGCTCACCCAGCCGGGCGGTCGTGCCGTCCCCGTGGCGGCCCCGGTCAGCGCCGACTGGTCCGCCTCACCGAACGTCCACATCGGAGGTCCGGGCGGGGTGCGGCCCTGGCACGTGGCCCGCTTCGACCCGGCCACCGGGCAGCTGACCGCGCTGCGGGCCGGCGCGCAGGTGCTGCTCGCGGTGACCGTGAACGGCGTCCGGGCCGAGGCGACGGTCGCGCTGACGGCGGCGGAGACACCTGGGGAGGCACCCGCCGCCTGACCGGCCCGGCGCCCGCCGGGCATCCCGCCCGCCGGTCGGCCCCTGCGGCGAGGGGCCGACCGGCGGTGCGCTCCGGCCCGGTCGTCGGTTCCTCGGCGAGGGCCGACCGGCGGCGCGTCTCAGCCTGGTCGAGGACCGTCCTTCCACCCGCTTTGCTCTGCTGCCTTCGGAGCAACACCGACCGTCCGGATACCGGACGTCGGGTGTTGCCGTGGCGGCAGCAGAGCAAAGCGTGCGGGGTGGGCGTTGCCCGGGGGGCGCAGTGCGCCGAGCGCTCAGAAGTCGCCCTCGGCGACCTGGAAGACGGTCAGCCCGAGTGACCGCCACATCCGCACCACCTGCTGCCGGTCGTCGAAGACCCCGGCCACCCGGTAGCGATCGCGCACCTCACGCTCGTAGATCTCCTGCTTCACCACGGCGTCCTTGCGGGAGTCGCCCACCGCGCGCAGGTGCAGACCGAGGTACGGCACCCGCACGTGGCGGTCCAGCCAGGCTTCGGTGGCGGGACGGGCGGTGGCGTCGCGTCCGGAGCAGAAAATCACCCCGTACCCGGCGGCGTGCATCGCCCGGACCGCCGCGATCACCGCCTCGTTGGGCTCGTCCTCGCCCACCCGGGTCATGTCGTACGGGCTGCGGGAGACGTTCAGCGCGACCGTGCCGTCGATGTCCACCAGCACGATCTCCGGCGGGCCGGCCGGGGTCGCGTCGACCGTGCCGGCCCGGCCGGTGCGGGCCGTCGGCACCGGCAGCGGCAGCGGCCGGTTGGCCAGGTAGCGCTCGTGCAGGCGCCGGATGGCAGACTCGCCGACCCGGTCCGCCTCCGCCCGCGCGGCGTCGCGGCGCAGGCACTCGTCCAGCGGTACGTCGGTGAAGTCGTGCACCTCGAAGTCCGCGTCGTACCGGGCGGCTAGGTCGGCCCAGTCCCGCAGGGTGCGCGAGCGCAGGTTGGTGTCGTCCACGCAGACGCTTATCCGGGCCCGCAGCAGCGCCTCCACCTGGGCCCGCTGGGCGAGCGTCACCTGGTACTCGGCCCGCTGGGTGAACAGCCGCTCACCGTGCAGCATCCGGCGCAGGTCGTCGCGGTTCACCCGGGCGACGGCCGGTTGGAGGGTACGGGCGAAACTGGTCTTGCCGGAGGCGGGCAGCCCGCGGGTGGCGATCAGTCGGGGCATCCTGCCCATCCCGCTCGGGTCAGGGACGAATCGGGCACGATCCCACCGTACGCCGGGGGCGGGAATGCTGGTCCCCGGTGGCGGGAATGCGAACCAGGAGGCGGGCGTTACCACTGCCGGACCGATCGTGCGGCCCGCTTGCCGGGTCGGCTCACGCCCATGGCACACTGGTCAATCGGCCACCGGTTCCGGTTCACGCCCGAGTCCGTCGCGCACCAGGCGACGGGGAGATCAGCGGCGACCCGGCGACCACCGACGAAAGGACCGAGGCGACATGAAGCCCAACATCCACCCGGAGTACGTGACCACCGAGGTCTCCTGCTCCTGCGGTAACACCTTCTCGACCCGCAGCACCGCCAAGGGCGGCGCGATCCACGTCGAGACCTGCAGCGCCTGCCACCCGTTCTACACCGGCAAGCAGCGCGTCCTCGACACCGCCGGCCGGGTCGCCAAGTTCCAGCAGAAGTACGCCAAGGTTCAGGCGAAGAAGGCCAAGTAGCTCCACCGACGACGCCCGTGTCCGGCTTCGGCCGGACACGGGCGTTCGTCCGTTCCGCCCCCGGTTACGCCCGTCCGTCCGTCGAAGGAGCATCCCCCGCATGAGCAGCGAGCGCCTGGCTTCCCTCCTCGACGAGTACGCCGAGCTGGAGAAGCGGCTGGCCGACCCGGCCATCCACGCCGACCAGGGCACCGCCCGCCGGGTGGGCCGCCGGTACGCCGAGCTGGTGCCGCTGCACAAGGCCGCCGGTGAACTGGAGCAGGCCCGCGCCGACCTGGCCGCGGCCCGGGAGCTGGCCGCCGAGGAACCGTCCTTCGCCGCGGAGGCGGAGTCGATCGCGGCGAGCCTGCCGGCACTGGAGGAGCGCCTGGCCGAGCTGCTGATCCCGCGCGACCCGCACGACGCCAAGGACGTGATCATCGAGATCAAGGCCGGCGAGGGTGGCGAGGAGTCCGCGCTCTTCGCCGGCGACCTGCTGCGGATGTACACCCGGTACGCCGAGCGGCACGGCTGGCTCACCGAGGTGATCGACGCGCAGGACTCCGACCTGGGTGGGGTCAAGGACGTCTCGCTGGCGATCAAGACCAAGGGCGTCCCGGAGGGCGGCAACGGCGTCTGGTCGCGGCTGAAGTGGGAGGGCGGCGTGCACCGGGTGCAGCGCGTGCCGGTCACCGAGTCGCAGGGGCGCATCCACACCAGCGCCGCCGGCGTGCTGGTGCTGCCCGAGGCGGAGGACGTCGACGTCACCGTCGACCCCAACGAGCTGCGGATCGACGTGTTCCGCTCGTCCGGGCCGGGCGGCCAGTCGGTGAACACCACCGACTCGGCGGTCCGGATCACCCACCTGCCGACCGGCGTGGTGGTCTCCTGCCAGAACGAGAAGTCCCAGCTGCAGAACCGGGAGCAGGCGATGCGCATCCTGCGGGCCCGGCTGCTCGCCGTCGCCCAGGAGCAGGCCGACGCCGCCGCCTCGGACGCCCGCAAGGCGCAGGTGCGCACGGTGGACCGCTCGGAGCGGATCCGCACCTACAACTTCCCGCAGAACCGGATCACCGACCACCGGATCGGCTACACGGCGTACAACCTCGACCTGGCGCTCGCCGGCGACCTGGACGGCGTCCTGGACGCCCTCACCGAGGCCGACCGTGCCGCCCGCCTCTCCGGCGACACCGAACTGACCCGCCGCTGACCCGATCTCCCCACCGGGCGCCCCACCCGCCCACCGACGCACTTTCCGAGAAAGCGTGGCTATTCGACGCCGAATAGCCACGCTTTCCGTGAAAGAGGCCTCAAGCGTGGGGCGCGGGGCGCGGGGAGGGCGGGTCAGGAGGCGCGGGGGCGGGTTTTGGCGCGGAGCATCTCGCGGTCGGCGATCTCGAAGGCGGTGCCGAGCGCGTCGCGTAGCGCGCCGCGGGCGCCGTCCACCTCGGCGAAGCCGATGCTCACCCCGACCGGGGTGCCGGGCACCAGGGACTCCCAGTCCTCGGTGCGCACCGCCGCGTGGATCCGCCGGGCCACCTCGGCCGCCTCGGTCATCCCGGCCTCGGAGAGCACCACCACGAACTCGTCCCCGCCGTAGCGGGCCACGAAGTCGCCCCGGCGCATCACCCGGTTGATCACTCCGGCGATGCGTTGCAGGACCAGGTCCCCGGAGTGGTGGCCGTGGGTGGTGTTGACCGCCTTGAACCCGTCCAGGTCGCAGACGCCGATCACCACCCGCTCGCCCTGCGAGGTCACCGAGGCGATGTAGCGCTCCAGCCGGCGCCGGTTCGGCAGGCCGGTGAGCGGGTCGGTGAGCGCCTCGCCCTCGTACCGGGCGGCCTCGCGGCGCATCTCCTCGTGGTCGATCCGGGCGGCGATGCCGTCGATGTACACGTCGCGCAGCCGGTCGTTGCGCTGGGCGGCCAGCCGGAATGCCATCCGGTCGGCCCGGTGCGCCGCCACGTGGTCGCCGGCCCGGGCGTACGCGATGCTGCGCAGCCGGGACGGCTCGGCCGCGCCGAGCGTCTCGTTGGAGACCAGCGCGGTGTCCAGCCGGGTGATCGCCTCGATCGGCCGGCCGTCGGCGACGGCCAGGCAGACCTGCCCGAGCTGCCGCATGTCGCGGGCGCGGGCGCTGTCGCCGCCGTGGGCGAGCAGCCGGACCGGGTCGGTCTTCGTGCCGGTCTCCAGCGGGTCGCCCAGGGCGGCCCGGCGGGCCGCCGCGTAGCCGTACGCGGCCAGGCTGCTGGGGCGGATCCGCTCGCTCCGGCCGTCGCGGACGAACCGGTTCAGGTCGATGGCGATGTCCCGGAGCACCCGCAGGCAGCCGTCGCTGTCGCCGTTGTGGTCCAGGGCGACCGCGTTGCGCAGCCGGATCCCCGGCGCGGCGAAGACCTCCTCGGGGAGCCCGGCGGCCAGCCCGTGCTGCCGGGCCCGCTCGATGGCGCCGAGGGCGTAGCCGTGGAAGCTGAGGTACGAGTAGGCCATCGCCAGGTCGTGCCAGCCCCAGGCGGTGTCCCGGTCCCGCTCCTCGGCCGCGCCCAGTGCCCGGGCGGCGCGCACCAGGTGGGTGACGCACCGGTCCAGCGCGCCCTGGTGGTGCGCGGCGAGCGCGGCCAGCGCGTTGAGGTGCCCGTGCAGGTACGGCTCGGGCAGGTCGCGGACGGCGGTGGACGCCTCTTCGATGGCCCCGGTGAACTCCGCCGTCCGACCGAGATTGATCAGGGCGCAGAGGCGCTGCACCAGCGCGTCGGCGCGGGTGTGCGGGTCGGTGGTGGTGCGCAGCACCCCTTCGAGCAGGCCGCACGCCTCGGCGGACCGGCTCGACTCCTGCAGGGTCCGGGCACGCCGGAGAGCGTCAACCTGGTCATCGACCCGGTCGAGCCACCCCACCTGCGAACCTCCTGTCCGTGTGCGTCCGGCCGCACCCACTCGTGGCGTGACCCGCGACGCTTCATGATTATGTCGTGACCTTCCTTCCGCGCCACCCCTCCGAAGGGACAGAACGCGAGCGACCCTCGCTCGCTGTGGCCCGCGCCACCCGTGCCCTGACCGCCGCCGGGGTGGAGTCGGCCCGCGCCGAGGCGGAGCTGCTCGCCGCGTACGTGCTGGACGTGCCTCGCGGCCGGCTGGCGCTGGCGGACGGCTTCACCGCCGCCCAGCGGGAACGGTTCGAGGCGCTGGTCGCCCGCCGGGCCGACCGGGAGCCGTTGCAGCACCTGACCGGCCGGGCCGGGTTCCGGCACCTGGAGCTGGCGGTCGGGCCGGGGGTCTTCGTGCCCCGGCCGGAGACCGAGCTGCTCGCCGGCTGGGGGATCGAGGTGGCCCGGACCCGGCCGGCGCCGCTGGTGGTGGACCTGTGCAGCGGTTCGGGGGCGATCGCGCTCGCGGTCGCCCAGGAGGTGCCGGCCGCCCGGGTGGTGGCCGTGGAGCGGTCGCCCGCCGCGCTGGAGTGGCTGCGGCGCAACGCCGCCGAGCGGGCCGCCGCCGGGGACCGGCCGATCGAGGTGGTCGCCGCCGACGTCACCGACCCGGAGCTGCTGGCCGCGCTGGTCGGCGAGGTGGACGTGCTGCTCTGCAACCCGCCGTACGTGCCCCGGGCGGTGGCCGTACCGCCGGAGGTGGCCGGGCACGACCCGGACGAGGCGGTCTTCGGCGGGACGGACGGGTTGAGCGTGATCCGGCCGGTGCTGGCCCGCGCCGGGGACCTGCTGTGCCCCGGCGGTGGGCTGGGCGTGGAGCACGACGACACGCACGGGGCGGCGGTGCCGGCGCTGCTCGCCGGCGACGGCCGGTACGTCGACGTGGCGGAGCATCGGGACCTGGCGGGACGGTCCCGCTTCGCCACCGCGTTCCGCCGGGCGGACGGCCCGCACGCCGGTGTGGCCCCGGCGTGGCAGACTGGCTCCTCGTGATGCTCTACGACTGTCGGTCGCCCGCCGACCGGGACCGCGGCATCGCCGCTGCCATCGAGGCGGTCAAGAACGGCGAACTGGTCGTCCTGCCGACCGACACGGTCTACGGGATCGGCGCGGACGCCTTCACCCCGTACGCGGTCAAGGCCCTGGCGGACGCCAAGGGCGGCAGCCGGCAGGCGCCGCCGGTGCTGATCGGCTCCCGGCACACGCTGGACGGCCTGGTCTTCTCGCTGCCGCGCGCCGCGCGCGACCTGGTCGAGGCGTTCTGGCCCGGTGCGCTGACCATCGTGGTGGAGCACTCGCCGAGCCTGGCCTGGGACCTGGGCGACGCCAGCGACACGGTGGCGGTCCGGATGCCGCTGCACCCGGTGGCGCTGGAGGTGCTGCGGGAGACCGGCCCGATGGCGGTGGCCTCGGCGAACAAGGCGGGCCAGGCGGCCGCGCTGACCGCCGAGGAGGCCCGCGACAAGCTCGGCTACTCGGTGCGCGCCTACCTGGAGGCCGGGCCCTGCCCGGACCCGGTGCCGAGCACGATCGTCGACCTGACCGGGGAGGTGCCGCGGGTGCTCCGGCTGGGCGCGATCGGGCTGGACAAGCTCCGCGACGTGGCGCCGGACATCCTCGACGAGCGGGGGGCCTGAGTGCCGCCGTTCACCGTCCTGCACGTGTGCATGGGCAACATCTGCCGCTCGCCGATGGCGGAGCGACTGCTGGTGCTCGCGGTCCGGGAGCGGCTGGGCCGGCTCGGCGTCGACCCGACCCGCTCCGACGAGCTGCTGCACAGCCACAGCGCTGGCACCGGCGGCTGGCACGCCGGCGAGGAGATGAACCCGCCGGCGGCCCGGCAGGTGCTCTCGCGCGGCGGTGAGGTGGACGGCTTCGCCGCCCGCAAGCTGCGCTCGGATCTGATCGACGCCGCCGACCTGGTCCTCACCGCCACCGCCGACCAGCAGGAGTACGTGGTGGCGCTGCGTCCCGACGCCGCGGCCCGCACCTTCGTGCTCGGCGAATTCGGCCGGCTGCTCGGGCTGGTGGACGCCGCCGCCCTGCCGCCGGCGGAGGCCACCGGCGAGGCGGTGTACGCCCGGGGCGTGGCCCTGGTGGCGGCCGCCGACGCGGCCCGGCAGGGCTCGGCGGCGCTGCACTCCGACGACCTGGACGACCCCTGGGGCCGGGGCGACCAGTGCTTCAGCCGGGTGGCCGACGAGATCGAGGAGACCGTGCACCCGCTCACCGCGGCGCTGCTGCCCTGACCCCCCCGCCCGGGTGAACCGGGCGGCGTGTCCGGTGCTCCGCGCCGCGTCCCGCTCGCGAGTTTCCTCCGGGTTTCGCGAAATATGAGGGCGGAAGGGGCATTGCGGGTCATTCTGGACGGGTCCTGACGGCTCCTGCGGGGAGTACTGATGATCCGGGCCCATCTCGACAAGTTGTTCACCGTGGTGATCGCCGGCGTGCTCGCCGGGCTGGTGCTGGCGGCGGCCGCCCTCCCGGTCGCCCTGGTGCTCGGGTTGGGCTTCGGCGCGCTCTCCGCGCCCTACTCCGAGCTGCCGTCGAGCCTGCGCACCCCACCCACCGCGCAGCGGTCGAACCTGTACGCCAACGACGGCCGCACCCTGATCACCTCGTTCTACACCGAGGACCGCGTCGAGGTGCCGCTGGCCAACGTGGCGCCGGTGATGCGCCAGGCCATCGTGGCCGCCGAGGACACCCGCTTCTACCAGCACCGGGGCGTCGACCTGCGCGGCGTGGTCCGGGCCTTCACCGCCAACCGGCGCGACGGCACGACCCGGCAGGGCGCCTCCACGCTGACCATGCAGTACGTGCGCAACGTGCTGGCCAGCGATCCCCGGCTGACCCGGGAGCAGCGCACCGCGGCCACCGAGATCAGCGCCGCCCGCAAGCTGCGGGAGATGCGGTACGCCCTGTCGCTGGAGCGCGAGCTGAACAAGGACGAGATCCTCCGGCGCTACCTCAACATCGCCTACTTCGGCGCCGGGGCGTACGGCATCGCGGCCGCCAGCAAGCGCTACTTCTCCACCTCACCGGCGAGCCTCACGCTGCCCCAGGCGGCCCTGCTCGCCGGTCTGGTCCGCTCGCCGGACACCGACGACCCGATCAACGGCGACGCCGACGCGGCGCTGCGCCGCAAGGCGTACGTGCTGGACCGGCTCGTCGACGCGGGGCAGGTGTCGCAGGCCGAGGCGGCGCAGGCGAAGGCCGGCCCGTTGGCACTGCGCCCCAGCGAGACCCCGAACGACTGCACCGCCGTGTCCGGGGAGCAGAGCGACTGGGGCTTCTTCTGCGACTGGTTCAGCAAGTGGTGGAGCGCCCAGCCGGCCTTCGGGTCGTCCGCCGCCGAGCGGCAGGACACCCTGCGCCGGGGTGGCTTCCGGATCGTCTCGTCGCTGGACCCGGCCGTGCAGCGGGCCACCCTGCGGCAGGTGCTGGACATCTACCCCGTCACCGACCGGCGGGCCGTGCCGACCGCGGTGGTCCAGCCCGGCACCGGCCGGGTGCTGGCGATGGCGGTGAACCGGAACTACAGCGTGGCCGAGAACCCGGCCGGCCGGAAGAACTACCCGAACACCGTCAACCAGCTCGTCGCCGGTGGCGGCGGCATCGAGGGCTACCAGGGCGGCTCGACCTTCAAGCTCTTCACCATGCTGGCCGCCCTGGAGTCCGGGCTGCCGCTGGACACCCGCTTCGACGCCCCGACCCGGATCGTCACCCGGTTCCCGGTCGACGCGGGACGGGCCAGCTGCGGCGGCAACTGGTGCCCGGCCAACGCCACGCCGGACTGGATGGACGGGCCGCACACCATGTGGACCGCCTTCGGCCGCTCGGTGAACACCTACTTCGCCTGGCTGATCGAGCGGGTCGGCGCGGACCGGGTGGTGGAGATGGCGGAGCGGCTGGGCATCGGGTTCCGGGCCGAGGACGACGCCAGGCTGGCCCGCTCCGGCGCGCGGAACTGGGGCTCGTTCACCCTCGGGGTCTCCTCGACCACCCCGCTCGACCTGGCCAACGCCTACGCCACGGTCGCCGCCGAGGGGACCTGGTGCGCGCCGCTGCCGGTGGTGTCGATCACCGACAGCGCCGGGCACGAGGTGGCCGCCGGTCGCCCGGACTGCCGGCAGGTCGTCGACACCGACGTGGCCCGGGCGGCGGTGGACGCGGCCCGCTGCCCGGTCGGCGACCAGACCATGTACCACCGCTGCGACGGCGGCACCGCGGAGCGGCTCCGGCCGCTGCTGGGCCGCCCGGTGGCCGGCAAGACCGGCAGCTCGGAGGGGTACGAGAGCGAGTCGGTGGTCGCGGTCACCCCGCAGCTCGCGATCGCCTCGATGGCGGCGAACCCGGACGACCCGCGGGACGCGGTCGGCCAGGCGGTGCAGGCCCGGATGGTGGACGCGGTGGGCCGGGTGCTCCTCACCGCGCTCAAGGACCAGCCCGTCCGCGACTTCGTCCCGCCCAGCTCGGCGGTCACCTACCGCCAGACCGGCCCCCGCGACGGCAACTGACCCGCCTCGGAGCGGGTCAGCGGGTGGCGTGCTCGGCGCCCCGGGCGATGTTGCGGGCCATGCCGCCGAAGACGATGGTGTGGAAGGGGGCGACCGAGCCCCAGTACGCGTGCCCGGCCAGGCCGCGGGGGAGGAAGACGGCGCGCTGCACGTACCGGCTGCGGCCGTCGGTGGCGGGCTCGGCGCGCATCTCCAGCCAGGCCCGGCCGGGCAGCCGCATCTCGGCGCGCAGCCGCAGCAGCTCGCCCGGCACGATCTCCTCGACCCGCCAGAAGTCCAGCGCCTCGCCGACCTGGAGCCGGTGCGGGTCCCGCCGGCCCCGGCGCAGCCCGACCCCGCCGATCAGCCGGTCCAGCCAGCCCCGCACCGACCAGGCCAGGGGGAACGAGTACCAGCCGTGCTCGCCGCCGACCCCCTCGATCACCCGCCACAGCGCGCTGGTCGGGGCGTCCACGTCGCGTGTCCGGACGTCGGTGTAGACCGTGCCGCCGGACCACTTCGGGTCGCTGGGCAGCGGCTCGGCCGGCGCGTCCGGGCCGCTCGCGGTGGACCAGCGGGTCTCCACCTCGGCGTCGCGCACCTTGGCCAGCGCCAGCGCCACGGCCTCGTCGAAGCCGGTCAACCCGCCCGGCGGGTCGGGGACGAACCGGGCGATGTCGTGCTCGTCCGCGACCGCCTCGTGGACCAGGCTCTCCACCAGCGGCCGGGCGATCTTGTTGGGCACCGGGGTGACCAGCCCGACCCAGTACGAGGAGAGCGACGGCGTCAGCGGCCGCACCCGCACGATCACCCGGCGGCGCAGCCCGGCCACCCGGGCGTACCGCTGCATCATCTGCTCGAAGGTGAGCACGTCCGGGCCGGCGATGTCGAAGGCCCGGTCCACCTCGGGCGGCAGCGTCGCGCCGGCGACCAGGTAGCGCAGCACGTCGCGGACCGCGATCGGCTGGATCCGGTTGCGCACCCAGCGCGGGGTGACCATCCCCGGCAGCCGCTCGGTGAGATAGCGCAGCATCTCGAACGAGGCCGATCCGGACCCGATGATCACGGCGGCCCGCAGCACCACCGTCGGCACGCCGCTGGCCAGCAGGATCCGCGCCACCTCCGCCCGGGAGCGCAGGTGCGGCGAGGGGACCTCGCCGTCCTGCTTCGGCTCCGGCCCGCCCAGGTAGACGATCCGGCGTACGCCGGACCGGGCGGCCGCCGCGGCGAAGTGGGTCGCCGCCTCCCGGTCGGCCGCCTCGAAGTCGGCCTGCCCGAGCGAGTGCACCAGGTAGTACGCGACGTCGACGCCGTCGAACGCGGCGGGCAGCGTCTCCGGCCGGCGCAGGTCGCCCTCGACCACCTCGGCCCGCGCCGCCCACGGCACGTCGCGCAGCCGTCCGGCCTTGCGGGCCAGGCAGCGCACCTCGTACCCCTCGGCGAGCAGCCGGGGGGCGAGCCGTCCGCCGATGTAACCCGTGGCTCCGGTGACCAGGCATCTCACGGTTTCCAGTGTGCGGCCCCATAGACTCCTTCGCTGTGGAGAACGCGAGCAACACCTTCTGGGGGCCGGACTTCCAGCAGCTCAGTACCGTCGACCCGGAAATCGCCGGGGTGGTGCTGGGCGAACTGGAACGGCTGCGCGGCGGCCTGCAACTGATCGCCAGCGAGAACCTCACCTCCCCGGCGGTGCTCGCGGCGCTCGGCTCGACGCTGACCAACAAGTACGCCGAGGGCTACCCGGGTCGGCGCTACTACGGCGGCTGCGGCGAGGTCGACCGGGCCGAGGAGATCGGCATCGCCCGGGCGAAGGAGCTCTTCGACGCCGAGCACGCCAACCTCCAGCCGCACTCCGGGGCCAGCGCCAACCTCGCCGCGTACGCCGCCCTGGTGCAGCCCGGCGACACGGTGCTGGCGATGGACCTGCCGCACGGCGGGCACCTCACCCACGGCAGCCGGGTGAACTTCTCCGGCAAGTGGTTCCATCCGGTGGGCTACACCGTCCGGCCGGACACCGAGCTGATCGACTACGACGAGGTCCGCGACCTCGCCCTGGCACACCGGCCCAAAATGATCATCTGTGGCGCGACCGCCTATCCCCGGCTGATCGACTTCGCCCGGTTCCGGGAGATCGCCGACGAGGTCGGCGCGTACCTGATGGTCGACGCCGCGCACTTCATCGGGCTGGTCGCCGGTCGGGCCATCCCCTCGCCGGTGCCGTACGCCGACGTCGTCTGCTTCACCACCCACAAGGTGCTGCGCGGCCCGCGCGGCGGCATGATCCTCTGCCGGGAGTCACTGGCCGCCCGGATCGACAAGGCGGTCTTCCCGTTCACCCAGGGCGGCCCGCTGATGCACGCCGTCGCGGCCAAGGCGGTCGCCCTGCGCGAGGCCGCGCAGCCCGAGTTCCGGGCGTACGCCGGGCAGGTGGTGCAGAACGCCCGGGCGCTCGCCGCCGGGCTGGCCGCCGAGGGGATGCGCCCGGTCTCCGGCGGCACCGACACCCACCTCGCCCTGATCGACCTGCGCGAGATCGGGGTGACCGGCGCGGCGGCCGAGGCCCGCTGCGACGCCGCGACCATCACCCTGAACAAGAACGCGATCCCGTACGACCCGCAGAAGCCGATGGTGGCCTCCGGCATCCGGGTCGGCACGCCGAGCGTCACCACCCAGGGCATGGGAGTCCCGGAGATGCGTCAGGTCGCCTCGCTGATCGCCCGCGCGGTACGCACCGACCCGGCCGCGCCCGGGGGAGCGGACACGCTCGCCGGGATCGCCGGCGAGGTCGCCGAGCTGGCCGCCGCCTTCCCGGCGTACCCCCGTGGCTGAGCCCGGGGTGCGCGCGGCGGAGGCGGCCGCGGACCGGCGCTGGCGGCTGCGCCACCTGCCGGTGCTGCTGATCGCCTCGGTGCTGCTCGGTGCGGTGGCCGCCCTGGTGGGCGGGGTGGTCGGCGGTGGCGACGCGGCGCTCGGCGCGGCGGCCGGGGTGGCGGTGACGGCGGCCAGCTACACGCTGACCACCGTGGTGCTGGCCTGGGCCGACGCGGTCAACCCGCAGCTGGTGCTCCCGTTCGGACTCGGCCTGTACGCCGCCAAGTTCACCCTGCTGGGGGTCGTGATGGTGGCCGTGGCGTCGACCGGCTGGGCCGGGCTGATCCCGCTCTGCCTCGGCATCGCGGCGGGCGTGGCGGTCTGGACCGGGGTGCACATCTGGTGGCTGACCAGGGTGCACCGGCGCGAGGCCGCCGGCTGACCGGTCGGGCGCACACCGGGCGTGGTCGATTCGTGGCGGCGTCCCACCTGGCGGGCGACGCGCGCGTCTGTCCACCTTCGGTCATTCTCTGGGTGGCGGAAGGGGAGTAGCGTGCCTCCAGACGACTGCACCCGCCAGACGCCCACACAACGACGGTTGTGCGGGGGGTGAGGCACAGCCTCGTCTTCCCGGCTGATATCGTTCGCCCCGTCATGGCTGGTGACCAAACCCCCCGACCCACCGGCGGCCCGGACGATGTTCCGACCGGCGCCGGTCAGGGTTGGACTGCGCTCTCATACCTCATCGGGGGCATGCTCGTCTGGGGTTTCATCGGCTGGCTGGTCGACCAGTGGCTCGACTCCGGCGGCATCGCCACCGGGATCGGCGTCGTGCTCGGCATGGCCGGGGGAATCATCCTGGTCGTCCGCCGACTCGGCACGCCTACTTAGGAAGGGACGCGGTGTTCGGACAGGCGAACGTCCTGGCAGCGGGCCAGGCGGCATTCCCACCCAGTGTGGAGGACTTCTACCTGCCCAGCATCCTGCCCTGGGGTGCGCACGACTCCTACTGGTTCACCAAGATCACAGCGATGGTCTGGATCGCGGTCGGCGTTCTGATCATCTTCTTCCTGGCCAGCTACCGGAAGCCGCAGCTGGTCCCGACGAAGAAGCAGTGGTTCGCCGAGTCGATCTACGGCTTCGTGCGGAACAACATCGCGGTCGACATGATCGGGCACGCGGGGGTGCGGTTCGCGCCGTACTTCACCACGCTGTTCTGCTTCATCCTGCTGACCAACTTCTTCGCGATCCTGCCGCTGTTCCAGATCTCACCGAACTCGCACATCGCCTTCCCGGCGTTCCTCGCGGTGATCAGCTACGTGCTGTTCATCTACGCCGGCATCAAGCACCACGGCTTCGGCAAGTTCGTCAAGAACTCTCTGATCCCGCCGGCACCCTGGTACATCCTGCCGCTGCTGATCCCGATCGAGTTCTTCTCGACCTTCCTCGTCCGGCCGTTCTCGCTGGCCGTCCGTCTCTTCGCGAACATGTTCGCCGGCCACATGCTCCTGCTGGTCTTCACGCTCGGCGGCTTCGCGATGCTCAGCGCCAACACCTGGCTGGCCCCGGTCTCGGTGCTGTCCTGGGCGATGACCATCGCGCTGACCTTCCTCGAGTTCCTGGTGATCGTCCTGCAGGCCTACGTCTTCACGGTGCTGACCGCCAGCTACGTGCAGGGCGCGCTCGCCGACGAGCACTGATCCACTTCGTACCAACAGTTGTCGTCCCGCGTGACCGTCACGCGTGATAACCAGGAGGAACCCACTAATGGACGTCTACGCCGCGGTAGAGGGCAGCACCGCCGCCATCGGCTACGGTCTCGCGGCCATCGGCCCGGGCATCGGTGTCGGCCTGGTCTTCGCCGCCTACATCCAGTCGACCGCCCGCCAGCCGGAGTCGTCGCGGATGACCCTGCCGTACGTCTGGATCGGCTTCGCCGTCATCGAGGCGCTCGCGCTGCTGGGTATCGCTTTCGGCTTCATCTGGCAGGGCCAGCTCTAATCCCGCCCCCCTTTGACCGGGAGGTCTTCCATGTTCTTCTTCGCCGCCGCTGAGGGTGGTGAGTCGACCCACAACCCGATCGTGCCGATCTGGCAGGAGATCGTGGTAGGTGGCGTCGCCTTCATCCTGCTCTGCTTCGTGCTGATGAAGTTCGTCTTCCCCCGCATGGAGCAGACGTTCCAGGCGCGGGTCGACGCGATCGAGGGTGGCATCAAGCGCGCCGAGGCCGCCCAGGCCGAGGCCAACCAGCTCCTCGAGCAGTACCGGGCGCAGCTCGCCGAGGCGCGGACCGACGCCGCCAAGATCCGGGACGACGCCCGGGCCGACGCGGAGGGCATCCGCCAGGACATCCTCGCCAAGGCGCGGGAGGAGTCCGACCGGATCATCGCCGCGGGCAAGGAGCAGCTCACCGCCGAGCGGGCCACCATCGTGCGCGAGCTGCGCACCGAGGTGGGCACGATCGCGGTGGACCTGGCCAGCAAGATCGTCGGTGAGTCGCTCGCCGACGAGGCTCGTCGCAAGGGCACCGTCGACCGGTTCCTGAGCGGTCTCGAGAGCGCGGGGGCCCGCTGATGCAGGCCGCCAGCCGGGAGTCGTACAAGGTCGCGGCGGAGCACCTCGACGCGTACGCGCGCGGTGCCGACCCGGTCGCGGTGGCCCACACCGCGAACGACCTGCTCGCCGTCGCCGGCCTGCTCCGGCGGGAGCCTCGGCTGCGGCGGGCCCTCTCGGACCCCGCCCGGTCCGGCGCGGACCGCGCCGGTCTGCTCGGCGAGATGCTGCGGGGCAAGATCAGCGAGGGCGCGCTCGACCTGCTCGCCTCGCTGGTCTCCGGCCGTTGGTCGGCGCCGTCGCAACTGCTCGACGGCGCCGAGCGGCTCGGCGTGGAGGCCGTGCTGGCCAGCGTCGACGCCGCGGGTGACCTGGGCGAGGTCGAGGACGAGCTGTTCCGTTTCGGGCAGGTCGTCGCCGGCCAGCCCGCGCTCTCCGCGGTGCTGTCCAACCCGGTCGCCCCGGTGGACCAGCGGGCTGTCCTGGTCGGCGAGCTGCTGGCCGGCAAGGCCAAGCTGGCCACCGTCCGCCTCATCGAGGTGGCGCTGGCCGGCTTCGGGGGGCGTTCCTTCACCGGATCGCTCACCCGGCTGGTCGAACTCGCCGCCGAACGGCGGGACCGTCAGGTGGCGTACGTCACCGTGGCAGCCCCGTTGACTGACGAGGAGGAGCGACGCCTCGGTGCCCGCCTCTCCGCGATGTACGGTCGAGAGGTTTCCGTCAAGCAGACGGTCGACCCGGAGGTGCTCGGTGGGGTGAGCGTTCAGGTCGGTTCCGACCTGTACGACGGCACCGTCCTGCGCCGCCTCAACGAGACCCGCAACGCGCTCGCGAAGCGCTGACCAGCGTCTCCGCAGCCCTGATCGACGCCATTCGGACCGGTCGGTACTAGGTATCCCGGGACCCTGATACTTAAGGAAGCAGAGGATGGCCGAGCTGACCATCTCGACGGAGGAGATCCGCGGCGCCCTGGAGCGCTACGTCTCCTCCTACACGTCCGACGTCTCCCGCGAGGAGGTCGGCACCGTCGCCGACACCGGCGACGGCATCGCCCATGTCGAGGGCCTGCCCTCGACCATGACCAACGAGCTCCTGGAGTTCGAGGACGGCACGCTCGGCGTGGCGCTGAACCTCGACGTCCGGGAGATCGGTGTCGTCGTTCTCGGTGACTCCGCGAAGCTGGAGGAGGGGCAGCGCGTCAAGCGCACCGGCCGGGTGCTCTCCGTGCCGGTCGGCGACGCCTTCCTCGGCCGTGTGGTCGACGCGCTCGGCCAGCCGATCGACGGGCTCGGCGACATCGCCAACGAGGGCTTCCGCGAGCTGGAGCTCCAGGCCCCGAACGTGATGTCCCGGCAGTCCGTCGACGAGCCGCTGCAGACCGGTATCAAGGCGATCGACGCCATGACCCCGGTCGGTCGGGGCCAGCGTCAGCTGATCATCGGTGACCGGAAGACCGGCAAGACCACGGTCGCCCTGGACACCATCCTCAACCAGCGCGACAACTGGCGCTCCGGCGACCCGAAGAAGCAGGTCCGCTGCATCTACGTCGCCATCGGCCAGAAGGCCTCCACGATCGCCTCGATCAAGGGCATCCTGGAGGAGGCGGGCGCGATGGAGTACACCACCATCGTGGCCTCCCCGGCCTCCGACCCGGCCGGCTTCAAGTACCTCGCCCCCTACACCGGCTCGTCCATCGGGCAGCACTGGATGTACGGCGGCAAGCACGTCCTGATCGTCTTCGACGACCTGAGCAAGCAGGCCGAGGCGTACCGCGCCGTGTCGCTGCTGCTGCGTCGCCCGCCGGGCCGCGAGGCGTACCCGGGTGACGTCTTCTACCTGCACTCCCGCCTGCTGGAGCGCTGCGCGAAGCTCTCCGACGAGCTGGGTGGCGGCTCGATGACCGGTCTGCCGATCATCGAGACGAAGGCCAACGACATCTCGGCCTTCATCCCGACCAACGTCATCTCGATCACCGACGGCCAGATCTTCCTCGAGACCGACCTGTTCAACCAGGGCGTCCGGCCGGCCATCAACGTCGGTACCTCGGTCTCCCGGGTCGGTGGCGCCGCGCAGGTCAAGCCGATGAAGAAGGTCGCCGGTTCGCTCCGGCTCAACCTGGCCCAGTACCGCGAGCTGGAGGCGTTCGCCGCCTTCGCCTCCGACCTGGACCGGGCCTCCCGGGCCCAGCTGGACCGCGGTTCCCGCCTGGTCGAGCTGCTCAAGCAGCCGAACTACTCGCCGTACCCGGTGCAGGAGCAGGTCGTCACGGTCTGGGCCGGCACCGAGGGCAAGCTGGACGACATCCCGGTCGGCGAGGTGCGTCGCTTCGAGGCCGAGTTCCTCCAGTACCTGCGGCACAAGCACGAGGGTGTCCTGGCGGCGATCGCCGACAACAAGTGGGACGACGAGATCATCGGCACCCTGGACCGGGCCATCACCGAGTTCAAGCAGATGTTCCTGGGCAAGGAGGACGAGCAGCGGATCAACGAGGCGCCGGCCAAGCCGCTCGAGGGCGAGGAGAACCGCGAGTCGGTGACCCGCTTCCGCGACGGCCAGACCGACCGCCCGGTAGAGAGCTGATCCATGGCCGCCCAGGTACGCGTTCTTCGCCAACGGATCCGCTCGGCGAAGGGGATGAAGAAGATCACCAAGGCGATGGAGCTCGTGGCGACGAGCCGGATCGCCAAGTCCCAGGCCCGGGTGCAGGCGTCCCTGCCGTACGCCCAGGCCATCACCGGCGTGCTCACGGCGCTGGCGTCCAACGCCCGGATCGACCACCCGCTGCTCACCCCGCGTGAGCGTGTGCGGCGGGCGGGCGTCCTGCTGGTCACCAGCGACCGTGGCCTGGCCGGCGGTTACAGCTCCAACGCGATCAGGATGGCGGAGTCGCTGATCGCCCGGCTGAAGGCCGACGGCAAGGATCCGGTCCTCTACGTCATCGGGCGTAAGGGCGTCACGTTCTACCGGTTCCGCAACCGGCCGATCGAGGCGAACTGGACCGGCTTCTCGGAGCAGCCCTCGTTCGCCGACGCCCGCGAGGTGGGCGAGACGCTGATCAAGGCGTTCTCGGCCGGTGCGGACGACGCCGACGGCGGCGCCGGGGCGGACGGGGTGCTCGGCATCGACGAGTTGCACATCGTCTACACCGAGTTCCACTCGCTGATGACCCAGAACCCGGTCGCGAAGGTCATCGGGCCGATGCAGGTCGAGGACCGGCCGAGGTCCGAGGGTCTGCTGCCGGCGTACGAGTTCGAGCCGGAGGCGGAGGCGCTGCTCGACGCGCTGCTGCCGAAGTACATCAACACGCGGATCTACGCGGCGTTGATCGAGTCGGCGGCGAGTGAGTCGGCGGCGCGGCGGCGGGCGATGAAGAGCGCCACCGACAACGCCGAAGAGATGATCGAGAAGTACACGCGTGAGATGAACTCGGCCCGCCAGGCCGGGATCACCCAGGAGATCAGCGAGATCGTCGGCGGCGCGAACGCGCTGGCCGCGTCGGGAAGTGAAGTGTGATGACTGCACCAGTGGAGACCAAGACGGCCACGGGTCGCGTGGTCCGGGTCATCGGCCCGGTCGTCGACGCCGAGTTCCCGCGCGACGCGATGCCGGCCCTGTTCAACGCCCTGCAGGTGAAGGTGGAGCTCTCCGGCGGCGCGAAGACGCTGACCCTGGAGGTCGCCCAGCACCTGGGTGACAACATGGTCCGCGCCATCTCGATGCAGCCGACCGACGGCCTGGTCCGCGGCACCGAGGTGAGCGACACCGGCTCGCCGATCAGCGTTCCGGTCGGTGACGCGGTCAAGGGCCACGTCTTCAACGCCATCGGCGAGTGCCTCAACCTGACCGAGGGCGAGGTGCTCCAGCCGGACGACCGGTGGGGCATCCACCGCAAGGCTCCGGCCTTCGCGGACCTGGAGCCGAAGACCGAGATGCTGGAGACCGGCATCAAGGTCATCGACCTGCTCGCCCCGTACGTCAAGGGCGGCAAGATCGGACTGTTCGGCGGCGCCGGCGTGGGCAAGACGGTGCTCATCCAGGAGATGATCACCCGGGTGGCGAACAACTTCGGTGGTACGTCGGTCTTCGCCGGCGTGGGTGAGCGGACCCGTGAGGGCAACGACCTCATCGCCGAGATGACCGAGTCCGGCGTCATCGACAAGACCGCGCTGGTCTTCGGCCAGATGGACGAGCCGCCGGGCACCCGGCTGCGGGTCGCGCTCTCCGCGCTGACCATGGCCGAGTACTTCCGCGACGTGAAGAAGCAGGAGGTGCTGCTCTTCATCGACAACATCTTCCGCTTCACCCAGGCCGGTTCCGAGGTCTCCACGCTGCTCGGCCGCATGCCGAGCGCCGTGGGTTACCAGCCGACCCTGGCCGACGAGATGGGCGAGCTCCAGGAGCGGATCACCTCCGTCCGGGGCCAGGCCATCACCTCGATGCAGGCGATCTACGTGCCCGCCGACGACTACACCGACCCGGCGCCGGCCACCACCTTCGCCCACCTCGACGCCACCACCAACCTGGAGCGGTCGATCTCCGACAAGGGCATCTACCCGGCCGTGGACCCGCTGGCGTCCTCGTCCCGGATCCTCGCCCCGGAGTTCGTCGGTGCCGACCACTTCCAGGTCGCCACCGAGGTGAAGCGGATCCTGCAGCGCTACAAGGACCTGCAGGACATCATCGCCATCCTCGGTATCGAGGAGCTCTCCGAGGAAGACAAGATCACCGTGGCCCGGGCCCGGCGGATCGAGCGCTTCCTGTCGCAGAACACCTACGCCGCCGAGCAGTTCACCGGCGTGCCGGGCTCGACGGTCCCGATCAGCGAGACCATCGAGGCGTTCAAGAAGATCAGCGAGGGCGAGTACGACCACTTCCCCGAGCAGGCCTTCTTCATGTGCGGCGGTCTCGAGGACCTGGAGCGCAAGGCGAAGGAACTGATGTCGGAGGGCTGAGAACTCCGCCACAACTGACGAAGGCCACCCCGGTTCGCCGGGGTGGCCTTCGGCCGTTGCGGGCCTGATCGGACCGGGTGTCCGATTGTCGGGTGAGCGATTCCCACGGCGGCGGGGTACCGTTTCGAGCGCGACGCCCGCCAATCGGCGTCGATCCGGTGCAACTTTTCGGCTGCGTCCGCCCGTCATTGAGTCGTGGGCGTGTCGACGAATGGAGAAATTCGTGGGTAAGGCCGGCAAGGGCGGCGGCAAGCCGTCCATGTGGTCGGGCGTGCCGCGGTGGGCCAGGACGTGCACCATCTTCGGCGCCGTGCTCATGCTGCTCAGCGGCGTGGTGCTGGTCGGCTACGAGGCGCTGCTGGCCCGGTACGAGGGCGCCGTCGGCAAGGCCGACCTCTTCGGCGACCAGGCGGCCGGGGCGCAGGAGCGCAAGAGCGACGTCAAGGGCCCGCTCAACATCCTGCTGGTCGGCATCGACCCGCGCAAGCCGCAGGATCGGCCGCTGGCCGACTCGATCATGGTGCTGCACGTGCCGGCGTCGATGGACCGGGCGTACCTGTTCTCGCTGCCTCGCGACCTCTACGTCGACATCCCGGAGTTCGACAAGGCCGGCTACGGCGGCGGCAGCGGGAAGCTCAACGGGGCCATGTCGCACGGCAGCGTCGTGCAGGGGCAGAACCCGAGCGCCCCGCAGGGCTTCGAGCTGCTCGCCAAGACCGTGCAGAACGTGACCGGCATCGAGCGGTTCGACGCCGGCGCGATCATCAACTTCACCGGCTTCCAGAAGATCGTCGACGCGATGGGCGGCGTCGACATGTACATCGAGCGGGACGTGAAGTCCGAGCACCGCGAGCCGGACGGCACGCACCGCAAGGGCAACCCGTACGGCGAGGGGTACATCGGGCCGCAGGCGGAGTACAAGAAGGGCAACCAGCACCTGAGCGGCTGGCAGGCGCTGGACTACGTGCGGCAGCGCTACCCCAAGAACGGCGTTCCGGACGCCGACTACGGCCGCCAGCGCCACCAGCAGCAGTTCATCAAGGCGATGGTCAACCAGGCGTTCAGCGCCGACGTGGTGACCAACCCGATCAAGCTGGACCGGGTGATCCGGGCCGCCGGCCAGTCGCTGACCTTCAACGGCCGGGGCAACAGCGTGGTCGACTTCGCCATCGCCCTCAAGGGCGTCCGGTCGGAGAACGTCGAGCTGATCAAGCTGCCGGGGGAGGGCATCGGCACCGGCAACGCGTACCGGGGCGAGCGCCTGCTGCCGGCCGCGGACGACTTCTTCACCGCGCTGAAGAACGAACAGCTCGACGCGTTCCTGCTCGAACACCCGGAGTTCCGTAACCGGAACAAGTGACCTCCGCGCCACCGCCGGGCCGGCTCCCCGCCGGCCCGGCTCTGCGTGTCACGACACCGGGTGGCGCAGGTCTCGCCACCCGCGTTGGGGCGCTCCCGGCGGCGGGACTAGACTTTCGACATTCCGCCGCCGCAGCAAGGAGACAGCGTGGCACAGCAGCTTCACGTCGAGCTCGTAGCCGTCGAGGAGAAGGTCTGGTCCGGCGAGGCCGAGATGGTCGTCGCCCGGACGACCGAGGGTGAGCTGGGTGTGCTGCCGGGGCACGCGCCCCTGCTCGGCCAGCTGGCGGAGCCCAGCCAGGTCCGCATCAAGCAGGCCGGCGGCCAGCAGGTCGCGTACGACATCGCCGGCGGCTTCCTGTCGGTGACCGGTGAGGGCGTCACCGTCCTCGCCGAGAGCGCCTCCCCGGCCACCCCCGCGCGCTGAGCCGACCCGCCGATGGAGATCGTGGAAGGGATCGGAATCGGCTTTGCGGTGGTGGTCGCCGCGATCCTGATCCTCTTCATCCGGCGGGCCCTGGTCACCCGTAGCGGAGGCATCATCCGGCTCGGCGTCCGGGTCACCACGGTGCTCGACGGCCGGGGCTGGTCGCCCGGCTTCGGCCGCTTCGTCGGCGACGAGCTCCGGTGGTACCGGATGTTCAGCTTCGCCCTGCGACCCAAGCGGGTGCTCTCCCGCAAGGAGCTGGTGGTGGAGCGACGGCGCCTGCCCGAGGGCCAGGAGCGCCTCTCGATGCCCGCCGACTGGGTGATCCTCCGGTGTACCAGTCACCACGCTCCGGTCGAGATCGCCATGGCGCGTTCCACCGTCACCGGATTCCTCAGCTGGTTGGAGGCCGCCCCGCCCGGGGCGGCCTCGCCGCGTATGGCCTCCCAGGACTGGCCCGCGGCCTGATCTCCCGGTTCCCGGAAACACCTCACGTATCCGGCACCGTCAGACGCTTCTTACCTTGTGCCGTTACCGGGTTTGGTCGGAGGCGACCAGTTCCACCTCGTAGCCGTGGGTGTCGGTGAGGTAGGCGGCGTAGGTGTTCGGGCCGCCGGCGTGCGGGTGGCGGTCCGGGAAGAGCAGCGTCCAGCCGTGCGCGGGCGCGGCCGCGACCAGCCGGTCCACCGCGGCGGGCGGACCGGCGTGGAACGCGAGGTGGTTGAGCCCGGGGGCGAGCCGGTCGTGCGCCCGCCCCGACAGCGCGGGGGACTCCTCCAGCACCAGGTACGTCGGGCCGAGCCGCCAGGACCGGCCGGCGGGCCAGTCCTGGTACGGCGTCCAGCCCAACTCGCCCAGCAACCAGCCCCAGCTGGCCTTGGCGGCGTCGAGGTCGGGCACCCAGACCTCGACGTGGTGCAGCGCGCCGGCGCTCAGCGCTTACCGCCCGGCACCCATAGCACATCTCCGTTCGGATTTGCCGTTCTTGACAGGATGAACAGCAGATCGGAGAGGCGGTTGAGATACTTTGCCGGAAGGGAGCTGGTGCGATCCGGGTCGTGCGCGACCAGTGCCCAGGCGGCCCGTTCGGCGCGCCGGGCGACCGTCCGTGCGACGTGCAGCAGCGCCGCGCCAGCGGTGCCGCCGGGGAGGATGAAGGAGTCGAGCTTGCTCAGGCGTGCGTTGTATTCGTCGCACCAGCCCTCGAGGCGCTCCACGTACTCCTCGGTGACCCGCAGCGGCGGGTACGCCGGATCCGGCTCGACCGGGGTGGCCAGGTCGGCGCCGACGTCGAACATGTCGTTCTGGATCGACCCCAGCACCGCCCGGAGCTCCTCGTCGAGCTGCCCCAGGGCGAGGGCCACGCCGATCGCGGCGTTGCACTCGTCGACATCCGCGTACGCGGCGATCCGCGGATCGGTCTTCGGCACCTGCTCGTTGTTGCTCAGCCTGGTCATGCCGGCGTCGCCGGCCTTGGTGTAGATGCGCGTGAGGTGGACGGCCATGACGCACAGCCTACGGATACCGGACCTGACGATCCCGGCACGGCCGGACCCTGCCTGCGGCTGGCCGGGCGGAGCGGGGGCCGGTGACGCCGTCGACCAGGCGGTCAACGACGTCGACGTCATCCGGGTCGGCGGCGACGCCCGGCTGGCCGGCACGGTGCACGTGGTCGGCGCCAAGAACTCCGCGCTCAAGCTGATGGCCGCCGCGCTGCTCGCCCCGGGGCGCAGCGTGATCACCAACGTCCCCCGGATCACCGACATCGCGATCATGGGGGAGGTGCTGCGCCGGCTCGGCTGCGGCGTGCGGTTCGAGGCGGACGATCCGGTCGACCCGATGGTCGCCCGCGGCGGGGCCGCCCGGTCCCGGTCGGTCGTCATCGACGTCCCGGAGCGGCCCGGCGCGGAGGCCGACTACGACCTCGTCCGCCGGTTGCGCGCGTCGATCTGCGTGCTGGGCCCGCTGCTGGCCCGGCGCGGGCACGTCCGGGTGGCCCACCCGGGCGGGGACGCGATCGGCTCGCGGGGGCTGGACATGCACATCTCCGGGCTGACCCGGATGGGCGCCGACATCTCCGGTGAGCACGGCTTCGTCATCGCCTCGGCTCCCAATGGCCTGCACGGCGCGGAGATCGTGCTGGACTTCCCCAGCGTGGGGGCGACCGAGAACCTGGTGATGGCGGCGGTGCTGGCCCGCGGCGTGACGGTGATCGACAACGCGGCCCGGGAGCCGGAGATCGTCGACATCTGCACGATGGCCAACCAGATGGGCGCGCGGATCTCCGGCGCGGGCACCTCCACCCTGCGGATCGTCGGGGTGCCCGAGCTGCACCCGGTGCGGCACGCCACGGTGGGGGACCGGATCGTCGCCGGCACCTGGGCGTTCGGCGCCGCGATGACCCGGGGGGACGTCACCGTCACCGGCGTGGACCCGGCCTACCTGGAGGTCGCGCTGGACAAGCTGGTCTCGGCGGGCGCGCTGGTGGAGACCCGCGGCGACGCCTTCCGGGTACGCGTCGACGACCGGCCCGCCGCGGTCGACGTGGTCACCCTGCCGTACCCGGGCTTCGCCACCGACCTGCTGCCGATGGCGATCGGCCTGGCCGCGGTGAGTGACGGCGCCTCCCTGATCACCGAGAACATCTTCGACGGCCGGTTCATGTTCGCCAACGAGATGATGCGGCTGGGGGCGGACATCAAGACCGACGGCCACCACGCGGTGGTGCGCGGTCGCGACCGCCTCTCCGGCGCCCCGGTACGCGCCACCGACATCCGGGCCGGCGCGGGTCTGATCATCGCGGGGCTCTGCGCCGAGGGGGTCACCGAGGTCTCCCACGTGTACCACGTCGACCGGGGCTATCCGGACTTCGTGGCCGACCTGCGGGCGCTCGGTGTGCGGGTGGAGCGGGGGACCGCGCCGGAGGCCCCGGACCTCACCATCTGACCGGTCCCGCCGCCGCGGCCGGGGCCTTAGCCGTCGTTCAGGCTCGCCGACTAGGGTGCAGACAGACACTCATTCGCAGCGAGGGAGAAGTAGATGGCGGGTCGACTCGCGGTCGTCGGTGCCGGGCTGATGGGTTCGGGCATCGCCCAGGTGGCGGCGCAGGCGGGCTGGCAGGTGACGCTGCGCGACCTGGACGACGCGGCCACCGGGCGGGGCGTCGACGGCATCCGGAAGTCGCTGGAGAAGTTCGCCGAGAAGGGCCGGATCGACGCGTCCGAGGTCGAGGCGACGCTGGGCCGGATCACCCCCACCACCGACCTGGAGTCGGTCGCCGACGCGGACATCGTGGTCGAGGCGGTCTTCGAGCGGCTGGAGATCAAGCACGAGGTGTTCCGCGCGCTGGACAAGATCTGCAAGGCCGACGCGGTGCTGGCCACCAACACCTCGGCCATCCCGGTCACCCAGATCGCGTCGGTGACGCAGCGGCCGGAGGCGGTCGTCGGCACCCACTTCTTCTCGCCGGTGCCGATGATGAAGCTCTGCGAGCTGGTCCGGGGCTACAAGACCAGCGACGAGACCATGGCGACGGTGAAGGCGTTCGCCGAGGGGATCGGCAAGACGGTCGTCGTGGTCAACCGGGACATCGCCGGTTTCGTCACCACCCGGCTGATCGCGGCGCTGGTCGTCGAGGCGGTCAAGCTGGTCGAGTCGGGCGTGGTGTCGGCCGAGGACCTGGACACCGCCTGCAAGCTCGGGTTCGGCCACGCCATGGGTCCGCTGGCCACCACCGACCTGACCGGCGTGGACGTGCTGCTGCACGCCTCGAAGAACATCTACACCGACACCGCCGACGAGAAGTTCTTCCCGCCGGAACTGCTCCAGCGCATGGTCACCGCCGGCGACCTGGGCCGCAAGACCGGCAAGGGCTTCTACACGTACTGAGTCCGGGCACGAAAAAAGGGGCGGGTGCCGGTGCGCCCGCCCCCTTTCCCGTCGTCAGCCGTCGCGCTTGGTGGTCCAGCGGAAGGTGGTCAGGCAGAGCACCAGGCCGACGACGCACCACGCGGCGAGCACCAGGGCGACCCGGCCCAGTTCGAAGGAGCCGCCCGGCTCCTGGGCGCCGAAGCTCTCCGGCAGGAAGACCGCCCGCAGCCCCTGGCACATCCACTTGAGCGGGAAGAGCGCCGCGACCTGCTGCATCCAGGTGGGCAGCTCGGTGAAGACGAAGAACACCCCGGAGATGAACTGGAGCACCAGGGCGACCGGCGTGACCACGGCGGACCCGCTGCGTGCGGTGCGGGCCAGCGAGGAGATGGCGATGCCGCACAGGGTGCAGGCGGTCACCCCGAGCACGGAGACCCAACCGAAGGTGAACCACTTCGCGGCGGTGCCGGGCAGGTCGAGGTCGAACAGCGTCACGGCGACGGCCAGCAGCAGCGCGGTCTCCGCGACGCCGATCGCCACCACCATGATCACCTTGCCGGCGAACCAGACCCACTTCGGCATCGGCGTGCCCCGGTAGCGCTTGAGCACCCCCCGGTCCCGCTCGATGGGGATCCAGATGCCCAGGTTCTGGAAGCTCACGGTCATCAGCCCGGTCGCGATCATGCCGGTGATGAAGTACTGGGTGAACTTCACCCCGCCGCCGATGGTGCCGTCGAAGATCGCCGCGAAGATCAGGATCATGATGATCGGGAAGCCCATCGTGAAGACGACGGACTCCCGGCTGCGCAGGAACTGGGTGATCTCCAGCCGGCCCTGCCGCAGCGCGAGGGCACCGGGCCCCACCCGCCGGCCACCGGTGGCGGCGACCGGGGCCGCCGGCTTCGTCGTGGTCGTCATGACTGTCCGATCATCCGCAGGTAGACGTCTTCCAGGGTCGGCCGGGTCACGGTCAGGCCGGGGATCTCGCCGCCGAAGCGCGCGGCCAGCTCGGCCACCAGCGCCGTCGGCGCCGCGCTCTGCGCGGTCTGCGGCGTCCCGTCCGGGGTACGCCAGGAAACGGTCGCCAGGGCCTCCTGCCGGTTGCCCAGCCGGTTCGGCGGGGCCACCTCGACCAGCCGGCCGCCTGCGATCACCCCGACCCGGTCGGCGAGCGACTCGGCCTCGTCCAGGTAGTGGGTGGTCAGCACGATGGTGGTGCCGGCCGCCGCCAGGTCCCGGATCAGCTCCCAGAACTCCCGCCGGGCCTCCGGGTCGAAGCCGGTGGTCGGCTCGTCGAGGAAGAGCAGCTCGGGGCGGCCGATGATGCCCAGCGCCACGTCGAGTCGGCGCTTCTGGCCACCGGAGAGGGTGTGCGTGCGGGCCTTCGCCTTGCCGGCCAGGCCGACCCGCTCGACGACCTTGTCCGGGTCGTCGGCGTCGGGATAGAAGCCGGAGAAGTGCCGGACCACCTCGGCCACGGTCAGCTCGTCGAACTCGCCGGTGCCCTGGAGCACGATGCCGACCCGGGACCGCCAGTGCGGGTCCGCATGGGCCGGGTCGCTGCCCAGCACCGACACCTCGCCGGCGTCGCGCTGCCGGTAGCCCTCCAGGATCTCCACGGTGGTGGTCTTGCCCGCGCCGTTCGGGCCGAGCAGGGCGAACACCTCGCCGCGCCGGACGTCGAGGTCGACCCCCGCCACCGCGACGGTGTCGCCGTACGCCTTGCGCAGTCCCCGTACGGAGATCGCGAGCTCGTCATCCATGACGTCCAGTGTGCGACCTGGGACGCCGTCCCGGCCGCCCGGGGTGTGGTGGTGTCGGCCATGTCGCGTCGGCCGTGCCCGGTGGTCCGCTCCATGGACCTGTGTGGTTTTCCACAGCCCGTTTTACTGAACGGTAACTTAAACTCCGGCCATGGACGAGAAGGCACTCTCCGGCCGGCTGCCCGAGCGCGACCGCCCCTGGGTGATGCGCACGTACGCCGGGCACTCCTCCGCCGCGGCCACCAACGCGCTCTTCCGGCGCAACCTGGCCAAGGGCCAGACCGGTCTGTCGGTCGCCTTCGACCTGCCGACCCAGACCGGGTACGACCCGGACCACGAGCTGGCCGCCGGTGAGGTGGGCCGGGTCGGAGTGCCGGTGGCCCACCTGGGCGACATGCGGGCGCTCTTCGACGGCATCCCGCTCGCCGAGATGAACACCTCGATGACCATCAACGCGCCGGCGATGTGGCTGCTCGCCCTCTACGGCACGGTCGGCGCGGAGCAGGGCGCGGAGCTGTCCCGCTGCGCGGGGACGACGCAGAACGACATCATCAAGGAGTACCTCTCCCGGGGGACGTACATCTTCCCGCCGGCGGCGTCGCTGCGGCTGACCGCCGACGTCATCGCGTACACGCTGCGCGAGATGCCACGCTGGAACCCGACGAACATCTGCTCGTACCACCTCCAGGAGGCCGGCGCGACGCCGGTGCAGGAGGTCGGCTTCGCGCTGGCCACCGCCGTCGCCGTGCTCGACGCGGTTCGCGACTCCGGCCAGGTGCCCGCCGAGCGGATGGGCGACGTGGTCCAGCGGATCTCGTTCTTCGTCAACGCCGGGGTGCGCTTCGTCGAGGAGATCGCCAAGATGCGCGCCTTCGGCGCGCTCTGGGACGAGATCACCCGTGAGCGCTACGGCGTGGAGAACCCCAAGCAGCGCCGCTTCCGCTACGGCGTGCAGGTCAACTCGCTCGGCCTGACCGAGGCGCAGCCGGAGAACAACATCCAGCGCATCGTGCTGGAGATGCTCGGCGTCACGTTCTCCCGGGACGCCCGGGCCCGCGCGGTGCAGCTGCCCGCCTGGAACGAGGCGCTCGGCCTGCCCCGGCCCTGGGACCAGCAGTGGTCGTTGCGGATGCAGCAGGTGCTGGCGTACGAGTCGGACCTGCTGGAGTACCCGGACCTCTTCGAGGGCTCGCACGTGATGACCGCGCTGGTCGACGAGATCGTCACCGGCGCCCGCGTCGAGCTGGAGAAGGTGCTGGAGATGGGCGGCGTGGTGGCCGCCGTGGAGAGCGGCTACCTCAAGAGCGCGCTGGTCGCCTCGCTGGCCGACCGGCGCCGCCGGATGGAGTCCGGCGCCGACGTGGTGGTGGGCGTCAACCGGTACACCGAGACCGAGCCCTCCCCGCTGACCGCGGCCGGCGCCGAGGCCGTCGAGCAGGTCGACCCGGCGGTCGAGGCGGCCGCCACCGCCTCCGTACGCGAATGGCGGGCCGACCGGGACGTGGCGGCCGTCGACGCGGCACTGGCCCGGCTGCGGGCGGACGCCGCGACCACGACGAACCTGATGCCGGCGACGCTGGAGTGCGTGCGGGCCGGGGTGACCACCGGCGAGTGGGCCGGCGCGCTGCGCCAGGTCTTCGGCGAGTACCGCGCGCCGACCGGGCTGACCGGCGCGGCCGGGGTCGGCGGGGACGCCACCCTCGTCGCGGTCCGGGAACGGGTCGCCGCCACCGCCCGGGAGCTGGGCAGCGGGCGGCTGCGGCTGCTGGTCGGCAAGCCGGGCCTGGACGGGCATTCCAACGGCGCCGAGCAGATCGCGGTACGCGCCCGGGACGCCGGCTTCGAGGTGGTCTACCAGGGCATCCGGCTGACCGCCGGGCAGGTTGTCGCCGCCGCCGTCGAGGAGGACGTGGACCTGGTCGGGCTCTCGGTGCTCTCCGGCTCGCACCTGGCGGCCGTGCCGGCGGTGCTGGACGGGCTGCGCGCGGCCGGACGGGGTGACCTGCCGGTGGTCGTCGGCGGCATCATCCCCGCCGGGGACGCCGAGGCGCTGCGCGCCGCCGGGGTCGCCCGGGTCTTCACCCCGAAGGACTTCGCCCTGACCGGGATCATCGACGAACTGGTCGGCGTGATCCGCCAGGCCAACGGCCTCACCGCCTGACCGCGGCCCATCGCCCGCGCGACCGCCCGGTCGCGCGGGCTCACACGGTCAGCGGCTGGTACGTCACGCAGTCGGCCATGTCCTGGTCCGGGGCGACGGTGATCGCCGGGGCGTGGCACTCCAGCTCCGAGTTGTGCCGGCAGTCCGACCGGCTGCACGCACCCACCTGCGCGATGAGCTGCTCGATTCCGCCCCGCACCGGCATCTCGACGAAGGTGTGGCAGTGGGCGTGGTCGCTGCTGCCGACGGTGATGGCGAAGGCGTGGCAGTCGTTGGTGCGGTTGTAGGCGCACGACGCCACGGTGCACTCCTGCACCCGGGGCATCTCGATCGATGTGGTCATGACGGCCTCCCTCTCGACTCCTGTACCGATGGTAGGCATTTGCCCGACTTCGGCGCGGAGTTCGGCGGGACCGTCACCCGCACAGGCGCCAGGCCCCGCCCTCCTTGACCAGCGTCAACACCTGGGTGCTCGCGCCGCCGGTCTCCGTCGTCAGCCGCACGGTGGCGGTGCCCCGGACCCGGCCGTTGGTGTTGTTGACGGTCAGCCCCGCGACGTCGTAGTCGACCAGGCGCGGCTCGGCCTCCCACCGCCGGCGGAACTCGGCCAGCGACGTCCGCTCCCGCTCCTCGCGGCAGAGCAGGCCGTACGCCCGCTGGTGGTCGCCGCTCCGGATGGCGTCCAGGTAGCTCGTGGTGGTCTCCCGGACCGGCCCGACCGCCTCCTTCGCCGCGCCGTAGACGAAGAAGCCGCCGACCGCGCCGCCGAGGCAGCAGACCGCCAGCACCGCGCCCACCACGATCAGGACGATCCGCAGGGTACGGCGGTTGTCACGCGGGGGCACCGGGATCGGCTGGTACGTCATGGCCGCAGGTTAGGCGGGTCGCGCAAACTTGCCGCCCGCGCTCCGGCTCACCTGCCGAGCACCTCGGAGAGCGGGGCCGGTTCCAGACCTCGCTCGGCCAGCCCGGCCAGGATGCGGGGCAGCGCCTCGTCGGTCATCGCCGCGTTCGCCTCGGTGACGTGCAGGATGATCACCGAACCGGGCCGGACCTGGCTCAGCACCGCCCGGACGATCGGCTGCCAGGCGGTGGCGAACGGATCGCCGCTGACCACGTCACCGTCCACCACGGTCAGTCCGAGCGGAGCCAGCTCGGCCAGCGCTGCCCGGTCGTGGCAGAGGCCGGGGAAGCGGAAGTAGCGGGTCTGCCGGCCGCCGTACCGGCCGATCACCTCGAAGGTCCGCGCCACGTCCCGGGTCATCTCCCGCCGGGGCAGCGGCGTCAGGTGGTAGCAGCGCGGGGTGAACGCCGCGTGCCCGTAGGTGTGGTTGGCCAGCTCGAAGCGCGGGTTGGCGGCGAGCCGACGGGTCAGCTCCGGGTAGTCCTCGACCCACTTGCCGGTGAGGAAGAAGGTGGCCGGCACCTGCTCGCGCTCCAGCAGCTCGACGATCGCCAGGTTCGCGTACGACGGCGGGTGCGGCCCGCGCAGCTGCCGGCGCATGGTGTCGGTCATGTCGGCGTCGAAGGTGAGGGCCACCTTGCGTCCGGTACGCGGACCGTGGTCGACCACCGGCGGCAGGGTGCCCGGCGGCGTCGCCCCGGGCAGCCCGAAGTCCTCCCCGGGCCGCCTACCGCTCCCGGGCTGCCCGCTCTGCCCGGGAGCCGGCGGTACGGCGGTCCCGCCCACCGTGGCCGGTCCGTGGCCGGCCGGCGCCTTCAGCACGGCGGCCCGTACCGGGGTCCGGTGGGGCGCGGGACCGACGACGAGCGCGACGATGGCGGCCAGGGCGAGGGTGGCGGCGGTGAGCAGGACGCGGGAGTTCTTCGCGAGCACCGGGTGATCATGGCAGTGGGTGCGGTGTCGTGGTGGCCCCCGAACGGCCCCTTCCGCCTGGCGGCCGGTCGGCGGGGGATCTGCCGCCCGCACCCGCGCTTCGGCCCGGCCACCGGCCGCGTGGTGTGCGGTGGGGCTAACCAGGTGTGGTGTCGGCGGGGAAGCGCTCGTGCCCCAGCACGGCGAGCAGCCGCAGCTTCTCGTCGCCCTCGCTGCGCGGTGGCGCGGTGAGCACGAGCAGCGCCTGGGACTGGTCCTCGGTGAACAGGACCTGGCAGTCCAGCTCGATCGCGCCGAGTTCGGGGTGGATGAGCGTCTTGTGGTCGGCGAAGCGCTGCGCGACCTCGTGCCGCTCCCACAGCTCGGCGAACTCCGGGCTCGCCTTCTGCAGCGCCCGCACCAGCTCACGGGCGCGCGACCGCGGGCCCATCGACCCGTACGCGGCGCGCAGGTTGGCGACCTGGGCGCGGCTCTGCCGGGGGCGGTCGTCCTCCGGGTAGCGCAGCCGCTCGGCCGGGTCGGTGAACCACCGGTAGATCTCGCTGCGGGCGAGGCCCGTGTGGCCCGACCGGTCCCCGAACAGGGCTTCGGCCATCCGGTTCTGCACGAGGATCTCGCCGAGGTTGGACAGGATGAGCGCCGGGGTGTCGTCGAGCCGGTCCAGCACGCGCAGCAGCGCCGGGGCGACGTGCGTCGCCGTCGTCACCCGCGCCGGGGCGTTGTGCCCCGCCACCCGGAACAGGTAGTCGCGCTCGCCGGTCGTCAGCCGTAGCGCCCGGGCCAGCGCGGCGAGCATCTGCGGGCTCGGCTGCGGGCCGCGCTGCTGCTCCAGCCGGGTGTAGTAGTCGGTCGACATGGCGGCCAGGGCGGCCACCTCCTCGCGCCGCAGGCCCGGCGCCCGCCGCCGCGCGCCGGCTGCCAGCCCGACGTCCCCGGGCTGCAGCGCCTCCCGGCGGCGGCGGAGGAAGTCGGCCAGGGCTGCACGGTCCATGATCCGAGTATCCGCCTGCCGCCGGGACGAACCAGGGATTGCCGATCCCCTGATGAGCGCTCTCTTCATCCACCCCGGCGGACCGGCGAAGGTGGGTGCATGAACATCTCCGGAAACACCGTCTTCATTCCCGGCTCCACGAGCGGGATCGGCCTCGCCCTCGCCCTCGAACTGCAGGCCAGGGGCAACACCGTCATCGTCGGCGGCCGCCGCACCGATCTGCTGAAGCAGATCGCCGCCGAGCACCCCGGCATCGACACGGTCACGATCGACACGGCGGACCCGGCGAGCATCGCGTCGGCCGCGCGGGAGGTGCTGGCGAGGCACCCGGACCTCAACGTCCTCGTCACCATGGCCGGCATCATGCGCGTCGAGGACTGGCACCAGCCCGAGACGTTCCTCGCCTCCGCCGAGGCTGTGGTGAACACCAACGTGCTCGGCCCGATCCGGCTCGTCGCCGCGTTCATCGAGCACCTGCGGGCGCAGCCGGATGCCACGATCATGACAGTTTCGTCGGGCCTCGCGTTCGCGCCGCTGAAGGTCACCCCGAGCTACAACGCGTCCAAGGCCGCGATCCACATGCTCAGCGAGTCGATTCGGCTGCAGCTCGCCGACACGACCGTGAAGATCGTGGAGCTCGAACCGCCGGCCGTGCGTACCTCGCTGCTGCCCGGGCAGGAGCACAGCGAGTTCGCGGTGCCGCTGGACGAGTTCGTGGCGGAGGTGGTCGGGCTGCTGGAGGCGCAGCCCGAGGCGAAGGAGATCCAGGTCGAGCGGGTCAAGTTCCTCCGGTACGGCGAGGCGCGCGGCGACTACGACAAGGTGGTCGAGACGCTGAACGCCGCCGACCCGCACGGGAAGTAGCGTCGGCGGGGCGTTCCTCTCCCGGTCCTGGCCTGCTCACCGCGACTTCGATAGCTGCGGGTTGAAGCGGGACCCGAGGGCCGGGAGCAGGGCTTCCTCGGCCTTCGGGCCGAGCCCCGGGTGTGGCGCACGTGGGTGGCCGACTTCCTGCGTTGGCCCCGCGCCGAGGGGACCTGCGTACCGCGCCCCTGGTCGGCACGACTGTCCGGTTCCGGCCGGATCGGCATGCCCGGATGTCCGGTTCCGACCCGGCTCGGCCTGCCCGGGTGTCAAGCTCCGGTTTAGCATCGCGGTGCCGGATGTCCGGTTACCGGGTCCGCTAGGCCTGCCCGGATGTCCGGGTCTGGGCCAGCCAGTGTCGGGTCGTCCCGTGACCGGCGGCACCCTGGCGGCGGAATGGTGGCCGGGCCGGTGTCGTTACATCACCTGGACGATCGCAGCAGCACCCCGCTGGCCTGGCCCCATCACGTGGGCCGCCCGGGATGCGGGCCCCGGAATGATGGCGGGCCGCCGGTCGTTACACATGGACCCGGCGCCGAGCCCCCCGCTCGTGAAGCCTGCCGGGGCGAAGACTTTCCCTTGATCTTTTGAGCGCCGTCGTGGTGCTTGTGCCCGCTCGACCCCCATCGAGCCTGGGTGCCAACCCCCGAATGGAGCCACCCTCATGAACACCACCATTCTGCGGAAGAGCGTTCTGGGTATTGCTGGTCTGGCTTTCGCCGGTGGCGTTTTCGCCGGCCCGGTCACCGAGGCTCACGCCGCCCCGGCGGTGGACGCCAAGGCTGTTGCTGTGGTGCAGGCCGACAAGCCGGGTGTGGACAAGAGCAAGCTGATCCCGCACGGTGTGCAGGGCAAGCAGTCCCGCATCGACGTGGGCGACGAGCAGACGAAGAACGTCAAGGCGATCATCGCGGCGACGAAGAAGTCGGGCATGGACGAGCGGGCCGCCGTCGTCGCGATCGCGACCAGCCTGCAGGAGTCGAAGCTGGAGAACCTGGGTCACCTGGGTGAGCGCAACGACTACGACTCGCAGGGCCTGTTCCAGCAGCGTCCGTCCTCGGGTTGGGGCACGGTCGAGCAGATCACCGACCCCGAGTACTCCACGATGGCGTTCCTGAAGGGTCTGAAGCAGGTCGACGGGTGGAAGGACATGCCGCTGACCGAGGCCGCGCAGACCGTGCAGGTGTCGGCCTACCCGGACCACTACGCCCAGTGGGAGCAGCAGGCCGCCGACCTGGTCGCCAAGCACTGGAACAGCTGACCCACCCGAACGATCAACGCTGGCCGGCACCCCCGAACGGGGTGCCGGCCAGCGGCGTATCCGCCCCGGCTCCCGTCCGACCGAATCTTGGACACCTACCGTCCCCTCGAAACGACAACTGTCCAAGATCGCCCCGAAGGCGGGACGCGGCCCAGCGCGCGGTGAAGGGATGGGCGGGGTGTGGGCGTACCCGGGGTCAGACGCGGAAGCCGGCGGCGCGGGCCGCCTGGCGTTCCCGGCGGCGGTCGGAGCGGCGTCGCAGGAACCAGAAGAGGAAGGCCATCAGCCCCAGCAGGAAGGCCAGCACCAGCACCGGCAGGACGATCGCCACCAGGGACATGACCACGCTGGTCGCGTCCTCGGCGGTGCTGGCCACAGGCGCGCCGAAGCCCGCGGTGGTGGCGTTGACGACCGGCCGGGCGGCCGACTTCAGCAGGTGCACGCCGAGCGCGATGACGACACCGGTCACCACCGGCACCCACTGGTGGGACGAGAAGAAGCTCCCGGGGTCGCTGACCGTCACGGTCTCCGAACTGGCGCCGGCGCCGAACGCCAGGCCGCCGGCGGTCGGGCGGACGACGGTCTGCACGAGGTCGTTGACGTGGTCGACCACCGGCACCTTGTCGGCGACGACCTCGACGGCGAGCAGCACCGCCAGGATCAGCACGACCCAGCCGTTGCCCAGCCACTGCCAGCCGCTCGGCAGCTCGATCAGGTCGGTGTAACGGGCCAGCAGTCCCATGATGATCAGGGGGATGTAGGCGTTCAGGCCGGCCGATGCGGCCAGGCCGGTACCCGTGAGAACTTCGAACACCATCTCAGCATCGCACCGGCACGCCAGTGCCGCTCGGTGGCGATGGTCCGGTCCTCGGCTACCCTCGTCGGGTGCGGCTGGTGATTGCGAAGTGCTCGGTGGACTATGTCGGACGGCTCTCGGCTCACCTGCCGCTGGCCACGCGGTTGCTGATGGTCAAGGCGGACGGCTCCGTGTCGATCCACGCCGACGACCGGGCGTACAAGCCGCTGAACTGGATGAGCCCGCCCTGCCGGCTCGAGGAGGCCCCGGGCGTCTGGCGGGTGGTCAACAAGGCCGGCGAGGAGCTGCGGATCACCCTGGAGGAGATCTTCCAGGACACCTCGTACGAGCTGGGGGTCGACCCGGGCCTGCGTAAGGACGGCGTCGAGGCGCACCTGCAGGAGCTGCTCGCCGCCAACCCGGAGACCCTCGGTGAGGGCTTCACTCTGGTCCGGCGCGAGTACATGACCGCCATCGGCCCGGTCGACCTGCTCTGCCGGGACGCCAAGTCCGGCGCGGTGGCCGTCGAGGTGAAGCGGCGCGGCGAGATCGACGGCGTGGAGCAGCTCACCCGCTACCTGGAGCTGATGAACCGCGACCCGCTGCTCGCCCCGGTCTCCGGCGTCTTCGCCGCGCAGGAGATCAAGCCGCAGGCCCGGGTGCTCGCCACCGACCGGGGGATCCGGTGCGTGGTGGTCGACTACGACAAGCTGCGCGGCATCGAGCGCGACGAGCTGACCCTCTTCTGACCCGCTGCCCGCTCAGCGTCGGCCGTACATCACCTTGGCGGCCTTGACCAGGCGCGCCACGTCGGCGGGGGTCCGCTCGAAGGTCATCGACGGCAGCAGCGACCGGGCCCGGCGCTTGGTGATCGACTTGGCCCGGCCGAACTCGCGCAGCCCGTCCTCGCCGTGGATCCGCCCGAAGCCGGAGTCACCCACCCCGCCGAACGGCAGCGTGGACATGCCGGCGAAGGTGAGCGCCGAGTTGACCGAGGCCATGCCCGAGCGCAGCCGCCGGGCGATCGCCACCGCGCGCTTGCGACCGAAGACCGAACCCCCCAGGCCGTACGACAGCGCGTTGGCCCGGCGTACGGCCTCGTCGGCGTCGCTCACCCGGCTGATCGTCAGCGTCGGGCCGAAGGTCTCCTCGCGGACGGCGGCCGAGGTCTCGGGTACGTCGACCAGCACCGTCGGGTGCACGTACGGCGGCTGGACCGCGCCCGGCCCGCCGAGCACGGCGCGACCACCGGCCGCGACGGCGTCGTCGATGTGCCGCCGGATCACGTCGAGCTGGCTGGGCATGGTGATCGGGCCGATGTCGGCGCCCTCCGGGCCCACGGTCAGCCGGCCGGCGCGGGCGACCACCTTGTCGACGAAGGCGTCGTAGACCGGATCGACGGCGTAGACCCGCTCGATGCCGATGCAGGTCTGGCCCGCGTTGGTCAGCGCGCCCCAGACGCACGCCTCGGCGGCGGCGTCCAGGTCGGCGTCGGCGTCCACGATCATCGCGTCCTTGCCGCCGGCCTCCAGCAGCACCGGGGTCAGCGACTCGGCGCAGGCCGCCATCACCTTCTTGGCGGTGGCGGTCGAGCCGGTGAAGGCCAGCTTGCCCACGCCCGAGCGGCACAGCGCCGCGCCGACGTCGCCGAGACCGTGCACCGCGGTCAGCACCGGCTGCTCCGGCACCACCTCGGCGAAGGCGTCCACCAGCCACTGCCCGACGGCCGGGGTGTACTCGCTGGGCTTGAGCACGACGGCGTTGCCGGCGGCGAGGGCGTACGCGGTGGAGCCGATCGGGGTGAAGACCGGGTAGTTCCACGGGCCGATCACCCCGACCACCCCGTACGGCTGGTATTCGAGGTGGCCGGAGAACTCGGCCAGGATCAGCCGCGAGCGGACCCGGCGCGGCCCCAGCACCCGGCGGGCGTTGCGGGCGGCCCAGTCGATGTGCTCGATCGCGGTGAGGATCTCGACGATGGCGTCGGCGACCGGCTTGCCGCCCTCGACGTGGACCAGCTCCGCCAGCTCCTCGATCCGCCGGGCGAGCAGGCCGCGCCAGCGCAGCAGCCGCTCCCGGCGCCCGGTGAAGCCCAGACCGGCCCACCACTCGCCGGCGGCCCGGGCCCGCTCGACCGCGCGGGCGACGTCGTCGGGGGTGGCCACGGGGAAGCGGCCGGCTTCGGCGCCCGTCGCGGGGCTCGTCGAGACCAGCCGATCGCCCTCGATGACCGGGGTGCCGGGGACATGCACAGCCGTCATGGCGGAAGTCTAGACCCGGAGATTACCCACCGGTAGGGGTGACCGGGGTCCCCGGCGGCCCGCCCCGGATCGGCCGTACCGCGTGCCGCCGGCGACGTGGACCCGTGTCGCCGCCGCCCGAATCGGTTAGCGGTAGTTGTCCGGCCGGGGTCGCGGAGGTGTCCGCGCGGGTGGTGAGGTGGGCGGGGGGAACTGGCACGCTGACGCGGGGGCGACAGTGGGTGGGGAGCTGACAGTCCATGGAGGATCGTCCGGAACTGATACCGCTGCTGACGGTGGCGGGCGGGGCGATGCGCGGGGCCAGCTTCCGGCTGAGCCCACGGCCGCAGGTGATCGGCCGCGCGCCGACCGCCGACATCGTGGTGACCGACCCGCACCTGAGCCGGCGGCACGCCGAGGTGCGGCTGACCGACGCCGGGGCCGTCCTGGTGGACCTGGGCTCCGCCAACGGCACGTGGCTCAACGACCGGCGGATCACCGGCCCGGAGCAGCTCTGCGACGGTGACGTGGTCCGGCTCGGCCGTACCGAACTGCGCTTCTTCGACCCGGGCCTGGCCACCACCGACCCGGTGGGGCTGCGCTTCGCCGGCGGGGGCCCGGTCCGCCGGGACCACCGACCGACCCTGCCGTTGCCGTTGGCCGCCCCCGCCACCGCGCAGACCGACGCCCGGGCCGTCGGCGGCGAGCCGGTCGGATCGGCGGCCGGGACCGAAGGCGCCACCTGACCTGCCGCCGCGTCCTGACCTCCGGACCCCGGTCGTCGTGCGGGGGCGGCACATCCGGCCGCGCCGGATAGTGGGCGGCCGGCCCATGGACCGGGGGACGCTGCCGTGGCAGCATGCCGCGGATGGAGATCGAGCAGCGGACCGTGCCGGCCAACGGCATCACCCAGCGGGTACGGGTGGCCGGACCGCCGGACGGCGTGCCGGTGCTGCTGGTGCACGGCAACGGCTCTTCCTCGGCGTTCTGGGAACCGCTGGTCCGCCGGCTGCCCGCGACGCTCCGGGTGGTCGCGCCCGACCTGCGCGGGTACGGCGACACCGAGACCGCCCCGGTGGACGCGACCCGGGGGCTGGCCGACTTCGCCGACGACGTGGCCGCCCTGCTCGACGAGCCGGGTCTCTTCGCCGCCGGCGCGCGCCCGGTGGTGGTCGGGCACTCCCTCGGCGGCGGGGTGGCGATGCGGCTGCTGGTCGACCACCCGGACCGGGTGGCGGCCCTGCTGCTGGAAGCCCCGGTGTCGCCGTACGGCTTCGGTGGCACCCGCGACCTCGACGGCACCCCGACCACGCCCGACTTCGCCGGCACCGGTGCCGGCTCGGTGAACCCGGACTTCGTGGCCAGGCTCGCCGCCGGCGACCGGAGGGCGGACGCCCCGACCAGCCCGCGCAGCGTGCTGCGGACGACCTACGTCGCCGACCCGGCCGCGCTCGGCGAGGACGAGGAACTGCTGCTGGACAGCCTGCTCTCCACCGCCACCGGCGAGGACAACTACCCCGGCACGGCCGGCACCTCGCCGCACTGGCCCGGCACCGCGCCCGGTTCGCGCGGTGTGCTCAACGCGCTCGCCCCGGCCCACTTCCGGCTCGCCGACGAGCTGGTCGCCGTCGAGGTCAAGCCGCCCGTCGCCTGGCTACGCGGCGACGCCGACGTGATCGTCTCGGACACCTCGCTGTTCGACCTGGCGTACCTGGGGTCGTTGGGGATGGTGCCGGGTTGGCCGGGGGAGCAGGCGTGCCCGCCGCAGCCGATGGTCGGGCAGACCCGGGCGGTGCTGGAGCGGTACGCCGCGGCCGGCGGCACGTACCGGGAGGTGGTGCTTCCCGGCTGCGGGCACAGCCCGCACGTGGAACGGCCGGCCGAGTTCGTGGCCGAGCTGCTGGCGCTGACGGGGGTGCCGGCGACGAACTGACCCGGTGCGTGAAATATCCCACGGCGTCTCGACAACGCAGCGTCGCGTGGCAGACTCCGGCGCATAACCTTAGTCGCCGTTCAAGTCGGCGGGGTGCGGAGCAAACCAGGGGAGGCCGGTCGTGGCGCGCGAGTTCACCAGTGTGGGTGTGGTGGGTCTGGGCACCATGGGTGCCGGCATCGTCGAGGTGTTCGCCCGCAACGGCATCGAGGTCGTCGCGGTGGAGATCTCCGCCGCCGCCCTGGAGCGCGGCCGGGTCACCCTCACCGGCTCCACCGACCGGGCCGTCGCCAAGGGCAAGCTCGCCGAGGCCGACCGGGACGCCCTGCTGTCCCGGGTGAACTTCCAGGTCGGGCTGGACGCGCTGCACTCGGTGGACCTGGTGATCGAGGCCGTCCCCGAGCACCTCGACCTGAAGCAGCGGATCTTCGCCGAGCTGGACCGGGTCTGCAAGCCCGAGGCCATCCTGGCCACCAACACCTCGTCGCTGAGCGTCACCGAGATCTCGGTCGCCACCACCCGGCCCAACCAGGTGATCGGCATCCACTTCTTCAACCCCGCCCCGGTGATGAAGCTGGTCGAGGTGGTCCGCACGGTGGTCACCTCCGCCGACGTGGTCGCCGACGTCGAGGCGCTCTGCGAGCGGCTCGGCAAGGTCGACGTCACCATCAACGACCGGGCCGGCTTCATCGCCAACGCGCTGCTCTTCGGCTACCTCAACCACGCCGTCAGCATGTTCGAGGCGCGGTACGCCACTCGCGAGGACATCGACGCCGCCATGAAGCTCGGCTGCGGCCTGCCGATGGGCCCGCTCGCGCTGATGGATTTGATCGGCCTGGACACCGCGTACGAGATCCTGGACACCATGTACCGGCGGGGCGGTCGCGACCGCCGGCACGCCCCGGTGCCGCTGATCAAGCAGATGGTGACCGCGGGTCTGCTCGGCCGCAAGTCCGGCCGGGGCTTCTACACCTACGAGCGGCCGGGCTCCCCGGTGGTCGTACCCGACGAGCAGACGCCCGTGGCGTCGGAGTCGGCACTCGCCGACGGCGCCCGGGGGATCACCAAGGTCGGCGTGGTCGGCTCCGGGACGATGGCCACCGGCATCATCGAGGTCTTCGCCAAGGCCGGCTACGAGGTCGTCTCGGTCACCCGGGGCGCGGAGAAGTCCGCCAAGGTCTTCGAGTCCGTCAAGACCTCGCTCAACAAGGGCGTGGTGCGCGGCAAGCTCAGCGAGGCCGACCGGGATGCGGCGCTGGGCCGGATCAACTGGTCCGCCACGCTGGAGCACCTGGCCGACGTCGACCTGGTGGTCGAGGCCGTGGTCGAGGAGCTGAGCGTCAAGAAGGCCCTCTTCGCCAGCCTCGACGAGATCTGCAAGCCGGGCGTCGTGCTCGCCACCACCACCTCCTCGCTGCCGGTGATCGACGTGGCGATGGCCACCCAGCGCCCGGCCGACGTGGTGGGGCTGCACTTCTTCAACCCGGCGCCGATCATGCCGCTGATCGAGGTGGTGCAGACCATCCGCACCTCGACGGAGACCACCGCCACCGCCAAGGCGGTCTGCGCGACGCTGGGCAAGACCGGTGTGGTCTGCGGTGACCGCTCGGGGTTCATCGTCAACGCGCTGCTCTTCCCGTACCTGAACGACGCGGTGAAGATGCTGGAGGCCAGCTACTCCACCGCCGACGACATCGACTACGCGATGAAGCTCGGCTGCGGCTACCCGATGGGCCCGTTCGAGCTGCTCGACGTGGTCGGGCTGGACGTCTCGCTGGCCATCCAGCGGGAGCTCTACCTGGAGCTGCGCGAGCCGGGCTTCGCCCCCGCGCCGCTGCTGGAGCACCTGGTCACCGCCGGTTACCTGGGTCGCAAGAGCGGCCGGGGCTTCCGCGACCACACCCGTCGCTGACCCCGGTCAACACGCCGCGCCCGTGACGGCGTCTTGAGGGTGTGACCTTCGAGGAGTACGTCAGCAGCCGCGGCCCGGCGCTCGTCCGCCTGGCCCGGCTGCTGACCGGTGACGAGCACCGCGCCGAGGACCTCACCCAGGACGTGCTGGCGCGTGCCTACGTGCACTGGCGCAGGATCGCCCGCGCCGACCACCCGGACGTCTACGTGCGGCGGATGCTGGTCAACGCCAACACGTCCTGGTGGCGTCGGCGCTCCAGCCGCGAGCTGGCCACCGCGGAGTTCGCCGATCGGCCCCACCGTGGCGACCTCGGCGGCGAGGCGGCCGAGCGGGACGAGCTGTGGCGGATGATCCTCGCGCTGCCCGACCGCCAGCGGGCGGTGCTGGTGCTGCGCTACTACGAGGATCTCGACGACGGGACGATCGCCCAGATCCTGAACTGCTCGCCGGTCACCGTCCGCACCCACGCGATGCGGGCGCTCACCCAACTGCGGGGGCGCTACGGCGTTCCCACGACCAACGGGAGCCGGCCGTGACCGACCTCGATCAGGCAATCGTTAGCGCGCTTCGGGACCGTGCCGAGGGGGCGGTGGACACCCGTCTGCTGACCGCGCGGGCCGTTGCCGGCGGGCAGACCCGTCGACGCCGGCGGCGGATGGCGGCCGGCGCGGCGTTGGGCCTGACCGCCGTGCTGAGTGTCGGTGTGGCGGCCGGCCCGCCGGAGTCCGGCTCGCCCCCGCCGGCCGCCGCGCCGGCCAGGCTGGTGGTCGCGCCGCCCCGCGTCGACGGGATCGCCGGAGCTGCCACCCGGCCCGACCTGGTCGGGGCAGATCCGAAGGTGCTGCACTTCGGCGTCGATCCGGCCCGCGGGCGCTACCTGGGCTGGGCGGTGGCAGAAGGTGTGGAGTCGGTTCGGATCGACGTCGGCAGCGGCCGGACGGTCAGCGTCGATCTGGCCCGCTCGTCCTCGGCGCTGTCCGAGCGGCCGATGGAGGGGCTGGAGGTTGGGCTGCGCGAATTGGCCACCGAGGCGGCGTTCGACGGTCGGACGGTCACGGTTGCCGACGGCAGTCGGCAGGTCCGGGTGCGCCACTGGCAGCCTTCCCGCGGCCTGTACGCCCGAGCCGTGGTGATCGACGGCCCGCAGGCCGAGCTGCTGGTCGCGGCAGACGCACTGCGTTGGGATGAGCCCCGGCGGTGCACCGCTCCGATCCAGCTGACAACCCTGCCTCCCGGTGCGGCCGTGGCCAGCTGTCGGGTGGACGTCACTGGCTTCCCGGGACGGCTGAACAGCTCGTTGACCGTCGTCCGCGGCTCCGAACAGTCGATGTCGGTGAGCCTTCAGTACAACGAGGGCATCGAACGGGGCCGGACCGAGGGAAACCGAGTGGTCGGGGGCAGGGCGCTCTTCCGCAATCCCACTCTTCCCCAGGTGGAGCTGCTGGGCATCCCGAAGGCGCATCTGACCGCCACCTTCGGGTGGCCGGCATCGGGATTCAGCGAGGAGGAGGCGGCGACGGCGCTCGCCGGTGTGCGGTTGGCCGGCGACCTCGCCCGACCGGAGACCTGGCGTTGACGTCGGCCCGGCCGGCGGGCTCAACCCGCCGGCCGCGCCGTAACCTTGACGACGTGAGCCCCCGTCGCAACCGTCCCCGCCGCGAGGACGCCGGACACCTGGACTCCGCCCGGGTCCGCCAGGGCGTGGAGACGGTGCAGCAGTGGCGCGACGGCGAGTGGCAGGTACGCGGGATCGGCGGCGGGGCGTCCACCAAGACGTACCGCTGCCCCGGTTGTGACCAGGAGATCCGCCCCGGGGTGGCGCACCTGGTGGCCTGGCCGGCGGACGGGACGGGTGACCTCACCGACCGCCGGCACTGGCACAGCGGCTGCTGGCGGGCCCGCGACCGGCGCGGCCCGGCGATCCAGCGCGGGCGCAGCGCGCCGAAGTACGGCTGAGCGATCTGGATCACCCTGTTTCCGCCCGGGCGGGCGGCGGCGGTGAAGTCGCGCCAGACTTGAGCGGTGAGCACACCGATCCGCGCCTCGTCGATCCTGCCCGGCCACCGGGAGGACATCGAGCTGCACACCGCCGACGGCCTGCGCCTGGTCGGTGAGCTGGCCCGGCCGGTCGACCGGGAGCCGGTGGCCACCCTGGTCTGCCTGCACCCGCTGCCCACCCACGGCGGGATGATGGACAGCCACGTCTTCCGCAAGGCGGCCTGGCGGCTGCCGGCCCTGGCCGACCTGGCCGTGCTCCGGTTCAACACCCGGGGCACCAGCAGCGTCCGCGGCACCAGCGAGGGCGCCTTCGACGCAGCGGTGGGGGAGCGCTTCGACGTCGCCGCCGCGATCGAGTACGCCGAGTTTCACGAGCTGCCGAACATCTGGCTGGTGGGCTGGTCGTTCGGCACCGACCTGGCCCTGAAGCACGGCTGCGACCCGGCGGTGGCCGGTGCCATCCTGCTCTCCCCGCCGCTGCGCTTCTCCGAGCCGGCGGATCTCGCGGTGTGGGCCGAGGCGGGCACCCCGCTTACCGCGCTGGTGCCCGAGTTCGACGACTACCTGCGGCCGGACGAGGCGCGGGAGCGCTTCGCGGCGGTGCCGCAGGCCGAGGTGGTCGGGGTGCCCGGCGCGAAGCACCTCTGGGTGGGCGACGCCGAGACGGTGCTGGACGAGATCGTCCGGCGGGTCAACCCGGCGGTGCCGCTGCCGCTGCCCACCACCTGGGACGGCCCGATGGAGACCGGCGACGTCAGCGCGTACGCCGACCGCACGGTGGCCTCCTTCGCCGACACGCCCGTCCCGGGGCCGGTGCGGGACTGAGGGTCAGCGGGCCTCCTGCCGGGGCAGCACCACCTCGCGCAGGATGAGCTGGAGCGCCGCCACCGTCGGGATGGCGATCAGCGCGCCGACCACGCCGATCAGCGCCACCCCCAGCAGCGCGGCGAGCAGGGCGGCCACCTCGTTGACCTCCACCGACCGCCGCATCACCTTCGGGTAGATCAGGTAGTTCTCCACCTGCTGGTAGATCAGGAAGAAGGCCGCGCAGGCGATCCCGGTCGGCAGCCCGGTGGCGAACCCGACCAGGGCGACGATCACCGCGCCGAGGGTGGCGCCGATCTGCGGGATCAGATCGGTCACGGCGACGACCACGGCCAGCGCGAACGGGTACGGCAGCCCGACGACCAGCGCGAAGACGAAGGTGCTCACACCGGCCAGCACGGCGATGCTCAGCGCGCCCACCATGTACGCCCCGACCTTGGTCAGGATCGCGTCGCCGATCAGGCTGACCCGCTGCCGCCGCGAGCGGGGGACCAGCGCGTACGCCAGGGCGCGCAGCTTGTCGAAGTAGGCCAGGAAGTAGATGGTCAGCACCAGCACGGTGAGCGCCCGGAGCAGGGTGCCGAAGATGAGCTGGGCGCCGCCGAGCACACCGCCGAGCGCCCGGCCCACGGTGTCGGCGTTCGCCGCCGACCGCACGCGCTCCATCACGCCGTACCGTTCCACCAGGTCGTTGACCGTGTGGTTGCGCCGCAACTCCTCGACGTAGCTGGGGATCTGGTTGACGAACTCCCCGGTCTGCGTCACCACCGGCGGCACGATCGCCACCAGGCCGCCGGCGATCAGCAGCACCAGGGTGAGCACCACCGTCGCCACCGCGAGACCGTGCGGCACTCCCCAGGAGCGCAACCGGACCACCGCCGGGTTGAGCCCGATCGCCAGGAAGAGCGCGATGACCACCAGGACGAGGATGCCGCCGGCGTTGCGGACGCCGAGATAGAGCGTGTACGCCAGCAGCACGCCGAGCGCCCCGGTGAAGCCGACCAGGAAGCTGCTCCGCCGCAGCGGCCGCCCCGGCTGGCCGTAGCGCCCCGAGGGGGTCGCCACCGGAGCGGCCGGCTCGAATTCCGTCGAGGCGGCGTCGGTCGACGTGGTCGCGTGCGCGCCGGTCGCGGTCCGCTCCCCGGTGGGCTCGAATTCCGTCGGGTCGGCGTCGGTCGACGGGTGCTCTCCGTCGCGCTGGGTGCGTCTCCCACCGGGCGTGGTGGGTCGGGTGCCGGCGTCGTCCCGAAATTCGCCCTCCACCGGTTCGTCCTGTCCCACCCGACCTCCCCGGTTCGTGTCCCGGCGGTACGCCGGAACCTGTCGGACCGTCCCTGGCCCGAGCCCCGGGCCAGCCCCCTGCCCGGAGGGTAGTGGCGGGCAGGTGCCCGAGCCAGCCCCGTCCGCAATGTCCGGCCGCTCTCCAGGCCTGTCGGACCAGCCGTGCCCCGCCGACCGGGCCTCGGCTGGACGGCCTTCCGCCCGGGCGGACCGCCCGGGCCGGCTGCTTGCCGACCGCTGGTTCGTCATTCCACCTGAAGGGTCGCACCGCGCCGGGCACCCCGACGGTCCCTTCAGCTCCTTTGCTCTGCTGCCCATCCGGCAACACTGGGAGCGCTCCGCTGTTGCCGGGACCGCAGCAGAGCAAAGCGTGTGGCGGAGGGGTGTCGTCGGGTCCGGGTCGCCACGACGCTGGCGGGATCGGGACCGCAGGGGGGTCGGGACCGCAGGGGGGGTCGAGACCGTCGTGGGCCGCGTCGAGGCGCTTCAGGACCCGGGACAGGCTCAGGACCTCGGCGGCGAAGGGCGATCGGTCCGGCCCGGTGGCGACGCGGACGGCCGGATCACCGTGCGGGGCCGGGCGAGTCCTGGCCCAGCTCACCCGGGCAGCCGTTCCGGCGCTCGCCGCCGCCGGAACGGCCCCGGTCACTCCGACTCGGCGGTGACCTTGCTCGGCTTGGCGCCGCGCTCGTCGGTGGTCGGCTTGGTCGGCCGCTTGCCGTTCTCGCCGGTGCTGGTGATCTTGGTCGGGGTGGCCTCGCGGCCCGCCGTGCCGGGCACCGCGGCCACGGTCGGCTCCCCGTCGACACCGGCGCTGGCCGTGCCGCCGTCCACGGTGGTCACCGCCTCGGCCACCGGGTGTGCCTTGGGCTTCGTCCCGTCCGTGCCGGCGACCGGCTCGGCGTTCGGCCTGGCTCCGTCCGTGTCCGGCGCGGGCTTCGCGCCGTCGCCGGTGACTTTCGCACTGTCGGCGATGGCCTTCACGGCGTCGGCCTTGGGCTTCGCGCCGTCGCCGGTGGGCTTCGCGCCGTCGGTCGAGGTGACGCTGGCGAGCGCCGGAGCGGCACCGCCCGTCGTCGGTACGGCCGCCGTCCCGGTGACCTTCCGGAGCTGGGACTCGGTGATCTGCCGCTGGAGCTCGTCGGATTCCTGCCGCGCCTGCCAGGTCTCCTGGCGCAGGTCGGCGAGCTGCTGCTGGGCCTGCGCGATCTCCAGCATCACCTGGGCGAGCTGCTGCCGGCCCGCGGCCGCCTCCTGCTGCGTCGCGGCCAGGTGCTGCTGGGTGGTGGCCAGGTGCTGCTGGGTGGTGGCGGCGTACTCCTCGAACTGCCGGCGGGACGCCGCGACGTGCTCGTCGGCCTTGCGGCGCTTGTCGGCCGACTCCGTCTCGGCCCGCTGGAGCAGCGTGGTGGCCTCCTCCTCGGCCCGGCGGCGCATGGTGAGCGCGTCGACCTCGGCGGACCGACGGACCTCGGCGGCGCCCTGCTCGATCTCGTCGCGGCGCGCCGTCCATTCCCGCTCCAGCTGGTCGTGGCGGGTCTTGTGCTGCTTCTCCAGCTCCTCGTGCCGGCTGGTGTACTTCTTCTCCAGCTCGTCGCGGCGCTTGGCGTACTCCTGCTCGATGGCGGCGCGACGCTGGGCCAGTTCCCGGTCGGCGGCCTCCCGCCGGCCGTTGACCTCCTTCTCCACGCCCGCCCGCCAGGCGCCCAGCTCCTGCTGCGTCTGAGCGCGGGCGTGCTGCACGTACGCCTCGGTCTCGCTGCGCATCCGCTGCACGTACGCCTCGGTCTCGGCGCGGCTGCGCTTGGCCGTCTCGGCGGCCTCCGTGGTCAGCCGGTGTGCCTCCTGCCGGGCCCGGCCCCGGGTGCCCTTAGCGGCCTCCTCGGCGTCGTCGGTGATCCGCTTCGCCTCCTGGAGGGCCTTGGCGTGGGTGGCCCGCCCGGCCTCGGCCGCCGACTCGGTGAGCCGCTTGGCCTCCTGCTGGGCCTTCGCGTGCACCTCCTTGGCCGCCTCGCGCAGCTCGGTGGCCTCCTGCTGCGCCTTCGCCAGCGCCTCTTTGGCCGTCTCGCGCAGCTTGGTGGCCTCCTGCTGGGCCCGGCTGTGGATCTCCTTGGCCGTGTCGCGGAGCTGGGTGGCCTCCTGCTGCGCCTTCGTCAGCGCCTCCTGGGCGGCGGTGCGCTGCCGGGTCGACTCGTCCTGGGCGGTGGCGCGCAGCCGATTCGACTCGTCCTGGGCCGTGGCCCGCAGCCGGGCCGCGTCCTCCTTGGCGCTCTTGAGCGCGGTCGCCGCCTCGGCCTTGCGGGCGGCGGTGTGCCGCTCCTCCTCGGCGCGCCGTGCCGCCAACGCGATCTCGAAGTCCTTGAGCGCCTTGGCGGCCTGCTCGCGGGCCTCGTCGATGATGTGCTCGGCGGCGGCGCGACGGGCCTCGATCTCCTCGCTGGCGGCGCTCAGGATGGCGTCCGCCTGCTCCTCGGCGAGGGCGAGGATCTGCTCGACTCGGGGCCCCAGGTGCTTGAACGAGGCGCGGTCCACCACGCCAATCTGCTTGCGCACCTGGGCCAGGTCCCGCTGGAGATGCTCGACCTGCCCGGCCAGCTTGTGGATCTGGGTGTACGCCTGTTCCCGCTCGGCCGTCAGGGTCGCGATCTCGTGCTCCGCACGAGCGACGTACCGGTCGACCTGTCGTTTCTCGTACCCCCGCAGGGCGGACTCGAAGCTGGGCTCCGTGGTCACGTCCCCGCCGAGAGCGAACAGTTCCTCGCCGTGCGACATGCCCCCATCCTCACACGCATTGGGTCCTGCTGGGGCGATACGGACGCCCCTGTTGCGACCTACTTCACGTCGGACGTACCGGCCGTATCAGGAGTTGGGAAACGCATACGGCGCGGGGTGCCACCGGTCACCCGGTGTCACCCCGCGCCGTGAACTCATGCCCCGACGGTGCGGTGGGTCAGCTGGCCGTCTCCGCGGTCGCCCGCTGCTCGGTGCCGGCGGCCTTGGCGGCCTCCGGCTTCGCCGGCGCGGCGGCCGGCTGCTGCGCCGGCACACCCGGCACGATGCCGGCCAGGCCGGAGAGCATCTGGCCGAGCTGCGACGTGACGGCGTCCTTCTGGCGGGTGAGGTCCTCGACCTCGCGGCGGGCCGCCTGGGTGGTCAGCTCGGCCTCGGTGCGCGCCTCGGTGAGCAGCCGCTTCGCCTCGGCCTTGGCCTCGTTGAGGGTCTTGTCGGCGAGCGCCTTGGCCTTGTCGACGGTCTCGTTGGCGGTGCGCTCCGACTCCACCCGGCGGGCCTCGGCGCGCTGCTCGATCTCCTTGGCGCGCTCCTGGGCGGCGTGGGCCCGCTGCTCGGCCTCGCCGACCAGCTTCTGGGTCTGCGCGACCTGCGCGGCGTGCCGCTCGGACTCCTGGCGCTCGGCCTTCTCGCGACGCTCGGCGAGCTGCAGCTCCAGGGCCTGGAGGTCCTTGTCCCGCTTGTCGCGGGCGTCGGTGAGCAGCTTGGTCGCCTCGGCCCGCTTCTCCTCGGCCTCGCGCGCGGCCTTGGCCCGCTGCTGGGTGATCTCCCGCTCGGCGGTGGCGCGCAGGGTGGCGACCTCCCGCTCGACCGTGGACTTGAGCTCGGCCACCTCGTGCGCGGTGACCGTACGCAGCTGCTTGGTCTCCCGGTCGGCGTCGGCGCGCAGGGTGTCGGCCTCGCGGCGGGCCTGCACGCGGACCTCGGCGGCCTCGCGCTCGGCGGTGGTGCGGACGTTGCCGGCCTCCCGCTCGGCGGTGGCCTTCATCGCCGCCGCCTCGGCGCGCGCCTTGTCGGTGATCTCGCGGGCCTCCAGGCGGGCCGCGGAGAGGATGCCCTCCGACTCGCGCTTGGCCTCGTTGCGGTGGTCGTTGGCCTGCTCCTCGGCCAACCGCAGGATCTGCTCGACGCGAGTGCCCAGGCCGGAGAGGGTCGGCCGGCTGTTCTCCTCGAGCTGCTTGTTGGTGTCGGTGAGCTTCTGCTCGAGCGCGCTCTGGCGCTGCTCGGCCTGGCGGAGCCGACGCTGGGCGTCGTTCATCCGCTGCTCGGCCTCGGCGCGGGCCTGCTCGGACTGGGTCAGCGCGGCGGTCATCCGGCCGATGAAGTCATCGACCTGGTGGGTGTTGTATCCGCGCAGGCCGACGGTGAAATCTGGCTGCGAGTTCGCGTTATCGAAGAACGCGAGAGGGGACTGCTGCTGGGGCATTGGGACATACTCGCAGACCCCCCGGGGTCGTTCGCAAGAGCGGTCCCGAGCTTTCGTGTCCTCATTACATGGTCAACTTCCGCACTCGGCAGACATCGGACCAATAGGCGATCTTGGCAGGTTGCAGGCAGGCCGACGTCACCGGCGGTGAACGGGAAAAGGGCCGCGGGGGATGCCCGCGGCCCTTTGTCCGTCGTCACTCGAATGGGGTCCGACGCCCATGTGGAAAGGCAATGGCCGCCTCACCGCAATGGGCATGCCGGCATCACCCGGACGGCTCAGTGGCCGCGGAACCGGTTGATCGCGTCCTCGTGCCGGGACCGCAGCTCGGTGTCCCGGACGCCCAGCCCGTCGGTGGGGGCGAGGCAGCGCACGCCGACCTTGCCCTGGTGGGCGTTGCGGTGCACCTCGTACGCGGCCTGGCCGGTCTGCTCCAGCGGGTAGGTCCTCGACACCGTCGGGTGGATCTTGCCGAGCGCGACCAGCCGGTTGGCCTCCCACGCCTCACGGTAGTTGGCGAAGTGGCTGCCGACGATCCGCTTGAGGTGCATCCACAGGTAGCGGTTGTCGTACTGGTGCTGGTAGCCGCTGGTGGAGGCGCAGGTGACGATGGTGCCGCCCTTCTTGGCCACGTAGACGCTGGCGCCGAAGGTCTCCCGGCCGGGGTGCTCGAAGACGATGTCCGGGTCGTCGCCGCCGGTCAGCTCGCGGATCCGCTCGCCGAGGCGGCGCCACTCGTCCTGGTCCTGGGTGTGCTCGTCCTTCCAGAACCGGAAGCCCTCCGCGGAGCGGTCGATGACCAGCTCGGCCCCCATGGACCGGCACAGCTCGGCCTTCTCCGGCGAGGAGACCACGCAGACCGGGATCGCGCCGCCGTTGAGCGCCATCTGGGTGGCGTAGCCGCCCAGGCCGCCGGAGGCGCCCCAGATCAGCACCACGTCGCCCTGCTTCATGTTGGCGCCGTGGTGCGAGACCAGCTGCCGGTACGCGGTCGAGTTGACCAGCCCCGGGCTGGCCGCCTCCTCCCAGCTGAGGTGGCGCGGCTTGGGCATCAGCTGGTTGGCCTTGACCACGCACAGTTCGGCCAGGCCGCCGAAGTTGGTCTCGAAGCCCCAGATCCGCTGCTGCGGGTCGAGCATGGTGTCGTCGTGGCCGGCCGCGTCCTCCAGCTCCACCGAGAGGCAGTGCGCGACGACCTCGTCGCCGGCCTTCCACTTGGTCACGCCGGGACCGGTGCGCAGCACCACGCCCGCCGCGTCCGAACCCACCACGTGGTACGGCAGGTCGTGCCGGCGGGTCAGCTCGGAGAGCCGGCCGTAGCGCTGGAGGAACTTGAAGGTCGGCAGCGGCTCGAAGATGCTGGTCCAGACCGTGTTGTAGTTGATGGCGCTGGCCATCACCGCGACCAGGGCCTCGCCCGGGCCGAGCTCCGGGGTGGGCACCTCCTGCAGGTGCAGGGCCTTGCGCGGGTCCTTGTCGCGGGTGGCCATCCCGTCGAACATCCGGGTGTCCTCGGCCCGGACGACCATGCCGCGGTAGGTCTCCGGTACCGGCAGTCCGGCGAGACCGGCGAGTTCGCGCTCCGGTCGGTCGGAGCCTTCCGCCGCCATGATCGCTTCGAGGATGTCCTGCACGGTGACCTCCCGTTCGTCCGCACCCACGCCGGGGGGCAGGGGTGCTGCCATCGTCGGCGCCGGTGCGACCGACCGCCATGTCGGCAATCGACACATCCGGCCACCGGTCGCGCTCCTTGTTGGGCCGGGACGTTACTGAACGGTAGCTAGGGCCGGAAGTCCTGTGTGAAAAACTGCATTGACCGATGCGTGGAGGTGTCCACGCCGCACCCGTACCGCGCACCCCCGCGCTCCGCCCCGTTCCCGGGGCCGGCCGGCGGGTCCGCCGGCACCGTTCGCGGCATGTCGCGGTGTCCGGCGACGGGGACACCGCGACACGCCGCGAACGGCGGGACGGGCGAGTGGGCGGGCGACGGTCAGTGGGCGTCGGCGGCCGGCTCGACCAGCTCGACCAGGACGCCGCCGGCGTCCTTGGGGTGCACGAAGTTGATCCGGGAGTCGGCGGTGCCGCGCTTCGGCTTCTCGTAGAGCAGCCGTACGCCCCGCTCGCGCAGCGCGGCACAGGCGGCGTCGATGTCGGCCACCGTGTACGCCACCTGCTGCACGCCCGGCCCGTTGCGGTCCAGGAACTTCGCGATGGTCGACTCCGGGGTCAGCGGGGCGAGCAGCTGCACGCAGCCGCCCTCGGTGGTCGGGCCGACGGCCAGCATCGCCTCGCGTACGCCCTGCTCGGTGTTGGTCTCGACGTGCACGCAGCGCATGCCGAAGGTGCGCTGGTAGAAGTCGATCGCGGCGTCGAGGTCGGCGACCGCGACCCCGACGTGGTCGATGCGGCGCAGGCCGATGTCTGTGACATAGTCGGCAGCGGGCTCGACGGGGGAGTTCTCAGCCATGGCGCTAGTCTGACCGAACAATCGTTAAGGCGTACAGGTCGGCACCCCCCTCGGAGGCAGGCAATGGCTTCGGTGATCATCAGCGGCGCGCGGACCCCCATGGGGCGCCTGCTGGGCAACCTCAAGGATCTCCCGGCGACGAAGCTGGGCGGCGTCGCGATCAAGGCGGCGTTGGAGCGCGCCGGCGTCGCTCCGGACCAGGTGCAGTACGTGATCATGGGGCAGGTGCTCCAGGCCGGCGCGGGGCAGATCCCGGCTCGGCAGGCGGCGGTCGAGGCCGGCATCCCGATGTCCGTGCCGGCGCTGACCATCAACAAGGTCTGCCTCTCCGGCCTGGACGCGATCGCCCTGGCCGACCAGCTCATCCGGGCCGGTGAGTTCGACATCGTGGTGGCCGGCGGCATGGAGTCGATGACCAACGCCCCGCACCTGCTGCTCGGCCAGCGCTCCGGCTACAAGTACGGCGACGTCACGATCAAGGACCACATGGCGCTCGACGGGCTGACCGACGCCTGGGACTGCTGCGCGATGGGCGAGTCCACCGAGAAGCACGGCGTGCGGCACGGCATCACCCGCGAGGAGCAGGACGCGTTCGCCGCGACCAGCCACCAGCGGGCCGCCGCCGCGCAGAAGAACGGCCACTTCGCCGACGAGATCACCCCGGTGGTCATCCCGCAGCGCAGGGGCGAGCCGCTGGTGATCAGCGAGGACGAGGGCATCCGTCCCGACACCACGGCCGAGTCGCTGGCGAAGCTGCGCCCGGCGTTCACCAGGGACGGCACCATCACCGCGGGCAGCTCCTCGCCGATCTCCGACGGCGCCGCCGCCGTGGTCGTGATGAGCAAGGCCAAGGCCAAGGAGCTGGGGCTGACCTGGCTGGCCGAGATCGGCGCGCACGGCAACGTCGCGGGGCCGGACAACTCGCTGCACTCGCAGCCGTCCAACGCCATCCAGCACGCCCTCAAGAAGGGCGGGCTGAGCGTCGCCGACCTGGACCTGATCGAGATCAACGAGGCGTTCGCCCAGGTCGGCATCCAGTCGGCCCGCGACCTCGGGATCAGCTCGGACAAGGTCAACGTCAACGGCGGCGCGATCGCGCTGGGCCACCCGATCGGCATGTCCGGTGCCCGGCTGGTGCTCACCCTCGCGCTGGAGCTCAAGCGCCGGGGCGGCGGCACCGGCGCAGCCGCGCTCTGCGGCGGTGGCGGTCAGGGTGACGCGCTGATCATCCACGTGCCGGCTGGGGCCGAGAGCCAGCAGTGAGCGCGCGGAGCGAGTCGGTGCTGCGAGCTTCGCAGCCGTGAACAAAGGGACCACAGTGAGCGACGCCGTCGATCACGCCCCGGCGACGGCCACCGGACCGGTGCGCCGCAGCCGGGACGTACCGATGCTGGTGGAGCGGGCCCGCGCGGGTGACCCCCGCGCGGTGGCCCGGCTGATCACCCTGGTCGAGTCCGGCGACGAGGTGCTGCCGCAGGTGGCGGCGGCCCTCGCGCCGTACGCCGGTCAGGCCCAGGTGGTGGGCCTGACCGGCTCGCCCGGGGTGGGCAAGTCGACCACCACCAACGAGCTGGTGCGCGCGCTGCGGGCGCGCGGTCACCGGGTCGGTGTGCTGGCGATCGACCCGTCCAGCCCGTTCACCGGCGGCGCGATCCTGGGCGACCGGGTCCGGATGCAGGACCATGCCACCGACCCGGGGGTCTACATCCGCTCGATGTCCAGCCGGGGCCACCTCGGCGGGCTGTCCGCGGCCACGCCGCAGGCGGTGCGGGTGCTGGAGGGCGCCGGCTGCGACGTGGTGCTGGTGGAGACCGTCGGGGTCGGCCAGGCCGAGGTCGAGGTGGCCTCGCTCGCCGACACCACCCTGGTCCTGCTGGCCCCCGGCATGGGCGACGCGATCCAGGCGGTCAAGGCCGGCATCCTGGAGATCGCCGACGTCTTCGTGGTCAACAAGGCCGACCGGGACGGCGCCGACGCGACGGTCCGCGACATCCAGGGCATGATCGCCCTCGGTGAGCGCGGGCCCGGCGAGTGGCGTCCGCAGGTGGTCCGGGCGATCGCCGCGCGGGGCGAGGGGATCGACGACATCGCCGCCGCCATCGACAAGCACCGCGGCTGGCTGGAGCAGCACGACGAGCTGCGCCGCCGCCGGGAGACGCGGGCCGCCGCCGAGATCGAGGCGATCGCGCTCGGCGCGCTGCGCGCCCGGATCGGTTCACTGCGCGACGGTACGGAGCTGTCGACGCTCGCCGCCAAGGTGGCCGAGGGTGCGCTCGACCCGTACGCCGCCGCGGACGAGCTGCTGGCCCAGCTCGGCTCCTGACCCGTCCGGCCGCCCCGTCCGGCGGTTGACGGACCCGCCCCGTGGGCACAGTCATCATCGACCGAGCGCGATCGGTGGTGACTCCGGGGGTACGGGATGGACGCGGGTCAGGGGCCGGTGCGGCCGGAGACGGAGGGTCGGTCCGGTCGCGGCCCGTCGGTACACGCCGTGCTCGCGAGGGCGGCGTCCTCGGGTGGGTCCTCGCGGTCGGGTTCGCGGCGCTGGCGCTGCTGCTCGGGTGGTACCTGCTGACCGTGCTGCGGCTGGCCCCCGGCGGACTGACCCTGTCGCCGGCCGGGATCACGCATCGCGGTCTCGCCCACATCCACCGGGTGCCGTGGCGCGACGTCCAGGCGGTCGGGACGGTGCGGCTCGGCACCCCGTCGATCGTGGTCCGGGCGGCCCTGTCGGACGACACCGTCGTACGCCGGCACACCGGGCGGTTCGACACGGGGGAGCTGCGCTTCTTCCCCTTCCTGGTGGTGCGGGAGTACTGGCTGGCCAACGACCCGGTCCTGGTCCTCGACGCGCTCACCTTCTACCAGGCGCGCCCCGAGCTGCGTGGCGAACTGGCCACCCCCGACGCGCTGCGCCGGATCGCCGCGGGCCGGGCTCAGGGCTGACGGCTCCACTGCGGACCCGCCCGCCTAGTACGCTCGCACCGCTCCATGGCAACCGTGGGGCACGGACGACGGTGTGGGGAGACCATGGCTGACGAGGCGACGCAGGAGCTGTCGGTGACTCCGGACGCGGTGGCGGGCGGGACGACGCAGGTCTCCGACGAGGTGGTGGAGAAGATCGCGGTGGCCGCCGCCCGGTCCGTGCCCGGGGTGGCCGAGCTCGGTGGCGACGTCGCCCGGTTCTTCAACGCCGTGCTCGACCGGGTCGGCCTGGACCAGGTCGGCGACGCGCGGCGGGGCTGCTCGGCGCACGTGACCGACGGCGGGGCCGTGGTCAACCTGGTGCTGGTGATCTCCGCCGGGCACCCGGTGCCGCAGGTGACCGACGCCGTGCGGGTCGCGGTGACGGCGGCGGTCGAGGCGTACGGGCTGCGCGCCGACGAGATCAACATCCGGGTGGACGACGTCGCGCTCGACGCCCCGGCCTGATCAGGTTACCGACCGGTACGGACTTCCTTAGCGATCGTTCAGGACTCCGTTCTACACTCGGTGTTCAGTCGAGGACTCGAGGAGGAGCCCCGCGGATGAACGCCGACGAGATCGCAGCCGGACGGGCACGCTGGCAGGCCCGCTACGACGCCGCGCGAAAGCGGGACGCCGACTTCACCACGCTGTCCGGGATGACCGTCGACCCGGTCTACGGCCCGCCGGAGGGCACCGCGTACCCGGGCTTCGACCGGATCGGCTGGCCGGGCGAGTTCCCGTACACCCGGGGGCTCTACCCGACCGGCTACCGGGGGCGCACCTGGACGATCCGGCAGTTCGCCGGGTTCGGCAACGCCCAGCAGACCAACGAGCGCTACAAGATGATCCTCGGCGCCGGCGGCGGCGGGCTCTCGGTCGCCTTCGACATGCCGACCCTGATGGGGCGCGACTCCGACGACCCGCAGTCGCTCGGCGAGGTCGGCCACTGCGGCGTCGCCATCGACACCGCCACCGACATGGAGGCGCTCTTCGACGGCATCGACCTGGCCGGCGTCACCACCTCGATGACCATCTCCGGCCCGGCCGTGCCGGTCTTCTGCATGTACCTGGTCGCCGCCGAGCGGCAGGGTGCCGACCTGTCCAAGCTGGACGGCACGCTGCAGACGGACATCTTCAAGGAGTACATCGCGCAGAAGGAGTGGCTCTTCGACCCCGAGCCGCACCTGCGCCTGATCGGCGACCTGATGGAGTACTGCGCCCGGGAGATCCCGCGGTACAAGCCGCTCTCGGTCTCCGGCTACCACATCCGCGAGGCCGGCTCGACCGCCGCGCAGGAGCTCGCGTACACCCTGGCCGACGGGTTCGGCTACGTCGAGCTGGGGCTGAGCCGCGGGCTGGACGTCAACGTCTTCGCCCCGGGCCTGAGCTTCTTCTTCGACTCGCACGTCGACTTCTTCGAGGAGATCGCCAAGTTCCGCGCCGCCCGCCGGATCTGGGCCCGCTGGCTGCGCGACGTCTACGGCGCGACCAGCGAGAAGGCGCTCTGGCTGCGGTTCCACACCCAGACCGCCGGGGTGTCGCTGACCGCGCAGCAGCCGGTCAACAACGTGGTACGCACCGCCGTGGAGGCGCTCGCCGCGGTGCTCGGCGGGACCAACTCGCTGCACACCAACGCCCTCGACGAGACCCTGGCCCTGCCCACCGACGAGTCCGCCGAGATCGCCCTGCGTACCCAGCAGGTGCTGATGGAGGAGACCGGCGTGGTCAACGTCGCCGACCCGCTCGGCGGCTCCTGGTACGTCGAGGCGCTCACCGACAAGATCGAGGCCGAGGCGGAGGAGATCTTCGCCCGGATCCGGCAGCTCGGCGGCGAGGGCCCGCACCAGATCGGCCCGATGACCTCCGGCATCCTGCGCGGCATCGAGGACGGCTGGTTCACCGGCCACATCGCCGAGTCCGCCTTCGTCTACCAGCAGGCGCTGGAGAAGGGCGACAAGCGGATCGTCGGCGTCAACTGCCACACCGGCACGGTCGCCAAGGAGCTGGAGATCCTGCGCATCTCGCACGAGGTGGAGCTGGAGCAGCGTCGGGTGCTGGCCGAGCGCAAGGCCGCCCGGGACGACGCCGCCGTCACCGCCGCCGTCGCCCGGATGGTCGAGGTCGGCCGTACCGGCGAGAACATGATCCCGGCCATGCTGGACGCCGTCCGCGCCGAGGCGACCCTCGGCGAGATCTGCGACGCGCTGCGCGCCGAGTGGGGCGTCTACCGCGAACCCGCCCGCTTCTGACCCCGCACCCGCCCTCCGCGACCGGTGTCTCGCCGGTGGCCCGGAAGCACCCCGAAAGGTGCGAACGGCCACCCGTGCGGGGCGCGGTCGCGGAGGGCGGTCGCGGCAGTGGCCGGGTGGGCGGTGAGCAGGGGTGAGAGTTGCAACTGTCGCCGTCGCGGTTGATCTGAGTTCCGCAGGACACGTGCGAGACTAGATAACCATGAGCGACCCACGGATCACCTCGTCGATCTTCACCCGCGGCGCGGTCGACCTCAGCGCGCTGCGCGGCACCGCACCGGCCAACACCCGCCCCAGCACACCGACCCAGGCCGGCCCGTCCGCCGGGCTCCCGGGCGGCCCCGCCACCGGTGGCGGCGGCCTCGCCGTGATCGACGTGACTGAGGCGACCCTCCAGTCCGAGGTGCTCGAGCGTTCGCTGACCACGCCCGTCGTCGTCTTCTTCGGCGCGGCCGGCTACCCGGAGAGCGACGAGTTCGCGCCGGTGTTGGAGCAGCTGGCCACGGAGGGCGCCGGTGCGTGGGTGCTGGCCCGGGTCGACGTCCAGGAGAACCCCCGGATCGCCCAGATGTTCCAGATTCAGGCGATCCCGACCGTCTACGCGGTGGTCGGCGGCCGGCCGATCGACGCGTTCCCCGGCGTCGTGCCGGAGGCGCAGCTGCGCCAGTGGATCTCGGCGGTGCTCAAGGCCGGCGGCGTGGCCGTGGCCGAGCCGGAGGACCCGCGCCTCGACGAGGCCGACGACGCCCTGATGAGCGGCGACCTGGACGCCGCCGAGCGGGCGTACCGGAAGATCCTCGCCGAGTCCCCGGCGGACGCCGCGGCGGAGGCCGGCCTGGCCCAGGTCGGGGTGGCCCGGCGGGTCGCCGGCGTCGACCCCCAGGCGGCGGTCGCCGCCGCGCAGGCCGCCCCCGACGACGTCGAGGCCCAGCTGCTCGCCGCCGACATCGAGGTGCTCAGCGGCCTGGCCGAGCAGGCGTACGCCCGGCTGGTCAGCCTGGTCCGGCGGACCGCCGGCGACGACCGGGAGAAGGTACGCCAGCACCTGGTCTCGCTGTTCACCATCGCCGGCCCGGACGACCCCGCGGTCGCCTCGGCCCGGCGGGCCCTGGCCAGCGCGCTGTTCTGAGTTCGTAGCACGCCAGCGCGGGCCGGCGTTCCGGCCGGCCCGCCCGACCACCGAGGACGGGAGCCCATGATGCGCCGGATCGCCGTCCTCGACGCGCCGACAAACCTGGGACTGCGCCCACCCACGTCCACCTCCGTCCCCGGCTGCGGCAAGGCTCCCGGCGCGCTGCGCGACCACGACCTGCTCGCCCGGCTACGGGCCCGCGACGCCGGCTGCCTCACCCCACCCCGGTACGACCCGGGTGACTGGCGGCCCGGCGACGGCGTCTGCCACGCCCGGGAGATCTCCGGCTACTCGGTGGCCCTGGCGGACCGGATCGGCGCGATCATCGACCGGGGCGAGTTCCCGCTGGTGCTCGGCGGCGACTGCTCGGTGCTGCTCGGCTCCGCGCTGGCCATGCACCGGCTCGGCGAGGCGGTCGGCGGCCGGATCGGCCTGGTCTTCGTCGACGGCCACTCCGACTTCCGGCACCCCGGCAACGCCTCGTACGTGGGCGCGGCGGCGGGGGAGGACCTGGCCCTGGTGACCGGGCGCGGGCAGGCCGACCTGGCCGCCATCGAGGGGCGGCGCCCCTACTTCCGCGACATCGACGTGGTGGTGCTCGGCATCCGCGCGCAGGACGAGTACCGCCTCGACCTCCAAGCCGCCGGCATCACCACCCGGCCGGTGCCGACGCTGCGCGCCGAGGGCGCGGCCCGCACCGCCCAGTGGGCGCACGAGCAGCTGGCCGACTGCGCCGGCTACTGGGTGCACATCGACGTGGACGTGCTCGACCCCGCGGTGATGCCGGCGGTGGACGCGCCGGACCCGGGCGGGATCGCCTTCGCCGAACTGGAGATCCTGCTCGCCGGGCTGGTGGACACCCCGCACTGCCTCGGCGTCGAGCTGACCGTCTTCGACCCCGACTACGACCCGGACGGCTCGTACGCCGCCGAGATCGTCAACACCGTCGTGGCCGGCCTGGCCCCGGTGTCGGCGCCGGAGGCGGTGCCGCCCCGGCTGCTGCCGGCCGCCCCGCCGCCGCAGCGCGTCCGGTCCACCGGGCCGGCGACCCTCGCCGGTCTCGCCACCCCGCCCAACGGCGGCGCCGGGCCGGCCGGAGGGCCGGGGCCGGGCTCCCCGGTCGGCATCGCGCCGCTCGGGTCCGGCGAGCCGGCGGTGGACGAGCCGGAGGCCGCGACAGGCCCGGCGACCGGCGGGCTCGCGTCGGCGCCGGTGGAGACGTCGGTGCCCGCCGTCGCCGTCGAGCCGGTCGGGCCGCCCGCGGCCGTCGGGCCCGGGCTGCTCCGCCGGGTGCCCCGTGCCGACGAGGACGGGGCGGCGGAGGACGGCCCGTCGCCGTCGTCCGCCGGCATCGCCTGACGGATTCGCCGCCCGCGGTACGGCTCTCCTTGCCCGTGCCGGTCGGGCGGGTCAGCGGAGGGCGCGGAGGAAGCGCTCGCTGATCGGGACGGCGCTGGACGTGCTCGATCCGCCCTGCTCGACGAAGACCGCGAACGCGACGTCGCCCTGCCAGCCGACGAACCAGGCGTGGGTGTGCGCCGGGTTGTTGTCGTACTCGGCGGTGCCGGTCTTGCCGTACACCGGGCCGCCGGGGACATCGGCCAGCGCCTTCGCCGTGCCGGCGGTGACCACCTCGCGCATCATCGCCTTCAGCGGCTCCACCGACTCGGCCTTGAGCTGCGGGCCGGGCTCCGCCGGCTTGGCCGGGGCCGGGTCGAGCACCAGTTTCGGCTGCTCCCAGCGCCCACGGGCGACCGCGGCGGTGGCCCCGGCCATGGCCAGCGGGCTGACCACGGTGGTGCCCTGACCGATCGCGGCGGCGGCCTGCTCGACCGGCGAGCCGTTGGTCGAGACCTTGCCGGTGAAGGCGTCCGTGCCGAGGTCCCAGCCGCCCTCCAGGCCGAGGGTACGGCCGGTGACGGCCAGCCCGTCGGGGCCGAGCTTCGGCGCCAGGGACGCGAAGGCGGTGTTGCAGGACTTGGCGAAGTCGGTGCGGAACGGCACCTTGCCGAGGACGAAGTCGTCGGAGTTCTTGAAGGGACGTGCGTCCACGCTGAACGTCTTCGGGCAGTCCACCACGGAGTCGGCCCCGACCGCACCGCGGTCCAGCAGGCCGAGGGCGCTGACCACCTTGAAGGTGGAGCCCGGCGGCACCTGGGCGGTGAAGGCCAGGTTCTCCCCGGCCGCGCCCGGCCCGTTGGCCGCGGCGAGCACCGCGCCGTCGCTGATCCGTACCGCCACCAGCGCCGAGCGGCGCTTCTCGCCACGCAGCGCGGCGTCGGCGGCGTTCTGGGTGGCCACGTCGAGGGTGGTCTTCAGCGGCTGGCCGGGCTGCGGCTCGTGCCGGAAGACCTCGGTCGGCTCCGGGGTGCCGTCGGGACCGGCCGGCCCCTGGACGAGCACGGTGAGCCCGGGAGTGCCGCGCAGGCGGTCGTCGTAGCGGCCCTGGAGACCGCCGTGCCCGACCAGGTCGCCCTTGGCGTACCGGTCGGGGTGGGCGGCCAGGTCGTCGGCCTGCGCCTCGTCGACCGAGCCGAGCAGCGCCCGGGCGAACTCCCGGGTGGGGGCCAGGTCCCGCTTCTCGGTGGGGAACCGGGTGCCGGGCAGGTCGTAGATGCGCGACCGGATCTGCCGGTACGCCTCGTCCCGCAGCGTCACCACCTCGACGAAAGCGCCCGGATCCGCCTCGCTGAGCCGTTTCGGCAGGTCGGAGAGGTCGACCGGGGGGTTCAGCGCCGGCCGGATCGCCTTGAACGCGGCGTCGAGCTGCTTGACCAGCGCCTTCACGTCGGTCACCTCGCTGGGCTGCACACCGACCCGGACCACCTGCCGGGGCGCCACGATCGGCTGCCCGGCGGCGTCCAGCAACCCGGCCCGGGGGCTGGCGGTCCGGCGTACCGTCAACCGGTCGCCCTCGCCGAGCTGCTCCTGCACCAGCTGCGGCTCCCAGATCACCTGCCACTGGTCGTCCCGGCCCTGGCGCAGCCGCACCGGGCGGTCGTACGCCCAGGTGGTCCTTCCCGGCAGCGCCCACTCCACCCGGACCTTGGCGGTGGCGATGTCCTTGGTGACCTCGGCGTCGCCGGAGCGGCGCAGGGTGGGCGGGGTGGCGGCCAGCTCGCCGGAGAGCTCCTTGATCTCCTTGGCGACCTCGGTGGCCGGCAGCCGGGCGCCGGTCGGGTCGATGAACCCGACCGCGCCGAGGTCCCCGGAGCGCCAGCCGGCCAGGAAGGCGTCGACGGACCGCTCCGGTCCGTCACCGTCCGAACACCCGGTGAGCGCGCCGGCCGCCAGCACGGTGGCGGCCAGCGCCGCGAGGGCCGACCGGATGCGCGTACGGGGACGGCGGAGCGGGTACGACACGGGCATGGAGCGGTACCTCCGGATCTCGGACTGCCCTGCACGCTAGTACGGCCGTGCTCCCCGTACCGCCCCGGCGTGGTCGCACGCTGCGTGAAGTCCCCGACGGCGGTGTGATGAACATCGCGAGTCGGGGTACTCCGCAGCCGGCCGACCACGCATCTGCAACGGGTGAAAGGACAGAGTCCCGAACCGGACGTCCGGCCGGTGGTCCGCCGACGAACGGACAGAGTGGCAGGGCCTAGGCTGGGCGGCAGAGTGACCCACAACGCGGTGGGTCGAGGGGAGTGGCACCGATGGACCGGCGTCCGGCGATCAAACCGGGACCCGACCTCCGGCAGGCTGACACCGGCCGGGACGACAGCTTCGATTCGGCGACCGACGGGGACGGCGTCGGCCGACTCGACACAGGAGTTACCGGGATGACCGGTTCGAGTATCGACACCCTCTACGACCTGGGGCTTCCTTCCGAAGCACTCGGTGACGACGTGGAGGACGCGGAGCTCGACGAGCCGGTACCCAACGCGGAGCGCCTGGTCGCACAGGCGGTGGCGCTGGCCGGCGACGACCACGACGCGGCCACCCTGGTGGGCCGTTTCTGGCGGTTCGCGCCGGACGAGGAACTGATCGGATTCACCGCCGAGGAGATGCTCGACGCCGCCAGGGCGCACCGGGACCTGGCCCAGCAGCGAGTGCCGGGCGAGCTGAAACTGCGCATCCACGAGCCGGACGCCGAGCAGCACCATACGGTCATCGAGATCGTCACCGACGATATGCCGTTCCTGGTCGACTCGGTGACCGCGCTGCTCAACTCCCACCACCTCGACGTGCACCTGCTGGTGCACCCGCTGGTCGTGGTGCGGCGGGAGCCGCTCGGCCGGCTGACCGAGGTCTCCGCCGACGTCGAGCCGGACGACGCGATCGCCGGCGACCTGGTCGAGAGCTGGATGCGGATCGAGATCGACCCGGTCCGCGACGCGGGGGAGCGGGAGAAGCTGCGCCGCGAGCTGCAGCGGGTGCTCACCGACGTGCGCGAGGCGGTGGAGGACTGGCCGAAGATGCGCCAGCGCGCCCTGGCGTTGGCCGACGAACTGGCCTCGGCCCGGACCTCCGACAACCGTCCGCCCGTGCCTGAGAAGGACATCACCGACTCGGTGGAGCTGCTGCGCTGGCTGGCCCACGACCACTTCACCTTCCTCGGCTACCGGGAGTACCGGCTGGTCGACAGCGACGGCGGCGACGGACCGGCGCTGGAGGCGGTGCTCGGCACCGGGCTGGGCATCCTGCGGTCGGACTCGCCGGAGGCCCGGGCGCTGTCGTCGATGACGCCCGAGGCGCACGAGAAGGTGATGGAGAAGCGCCTGCTGATCATCACCAAGGCGAACTCCCGGGCGACCGTGCACCGCTCGGCCTACCTGGACTACATCGGGTTCAAGATCTTCAACGAGGCCGGCGAGGTGGTCGGGGAGCGGCGCTTCCTCGGCCTGTTCTCCACCGCCGCGTACCGGACCAGCGTCCGTGAGCTGCCGGTGGTCCGACGCAAGGTCGCCGAGGTGCTGGACCGCTCCGGCCTGAGCCAGCGCAGCCACTCCGGCAAGGATCTGCTGCAGATCCTGGAGACCTACCCGCGCGACGAGCTGTTCCAGATCAAGACCGACGACCTGTACCACGCCGTGATCGGCGTGCTGCGGATGGCCGGTCGCCGGCAGCTGCGGGTCTTCCTGCGCCGGGACGCGTACGGGCGGTTCATCTCCTGCCTGATCTACCTGCCCCGGGACCGGTTCACCACCCAGAACCGGCTGCGCATGCAGGACATCCTGTTGCACGAGCTGAACGGCGTCGGGGTGGACTACACCACCCGGGTGACCGAGTCGATGCTGGCCCGGGTGCACTTCATCGTCCGGACCGACCCGACCAACCCGCCCGGCGAGGTCGACGCCGACCTGCTCGCCGAGGAGTTGGCCGACGCCACCCGGCTCTGGGACGACGACTACCGGCTGGTGCTGGAGCGCAAGCTCGGCGACGAGCAGGCCAAGCACCTGTTCAGCCGGTACGCCGACGCCTTCCCGGAGGGCTACAAGGACGGCCACACGCCGTACGAGGCGATGAAGGACCTGGCCAAGCTGGAGCTGCTGGAGGAGCCCGGCCAGCTGGAGATGCACCTGTTCCGCAAGCAGCTCGCTCCGCGCGGGGCCGGCGGGGACGCCGACGACGCCATGGACGTGCGCTTCAAGGTCTACCGGTACGGCGAGCCGATGATGCTCTCCGCCGTGCTGCCGGTGCTGCACTCGCTGGGCGTCGCGGTGGTCGACGAGCACCCGTACGAGGTGGACCGGGTCGACGGCCGGGTCTTCCTGTACGACTTCGGCCTGCAACTGCCCGAGGGGCACCAGGAGCTGGCCGAGGTGCGCCCGCACGTGGAGAACGCCTTCGCCGCCGCCTGGCGGGGCGAGGCCGAGGTGGACGGCTTCAACGAGCTGGTCCTGCGCGGCGGTCTCACCTGGCGGCAGGTGGTGGTGCTGCGGGCGTACGCGAAGTACATGCGCCAGGCCGGAACCGTCTTCTCCCAGGACTACATGGAGCAGACCTTCATCGCGTACCCGAAGATCGCCGCCCTGCTGGTGGAGCTCTTCGAGGCGCGGTTCGCTCCAGGCTCGGCGAGCATCGAGGAGCGCCGGCAGCGCAGCGACGAGCTGGTCGGCGCCATCGGCGCGGCCCTGGACGACGTGGCCAGCCTGGACCAGGACCGGATCCTGCGGTCGTACCTGACGCTGATCCAGGCCACCCTGCGGACGAGCTTCTACCAGAAGCCGGTCGGCGGGCGGCCCAAGTCGTACGTGGCGTTCAAGCTCGACCCGCAGGCCATCCCGGACCTGCCGGCCCCGCGGCCGAAGTTCGAGATCTTCGTGTACTCGCCCCGGTTCGAGGGCGTGCACCTGCGGTTCGGGCCGGTGGCCCGGGGCGGGCTGCGCTGGTCCGACCGGCGCGAGGACTTCCGCACCGAGGTGCTCGGCCTGGTCAAGGCGCAGATGGTGAAGAACACCGTGATCGTGCCGGTGGGCGCCAAGGGCGGCTTCGTGCTCAAGCAGAAGCCGGGGGACCGCGACGAGGCGGTCGCCTGCTACAAGGAGTTCGTCGGCGCGATGCTCGACGTCACCGACAACATCGTCGGCGGCGAGATCGTGCCGCCGACCGACGTGGTCCGGCACGACGCCGACGACCCGTACCTGGTGGTGGCGGCGGACAAGGGAACCGCGAGCTTCTCCGACATCGCCAACGAGATCTCGGCGGCGCACAACTTCTGGCTGGGCGACGCGTTCGCCTCCGGCGGCTCCGCCGGGTACGACCACAAGAAGATGGGCATCACCGCCCGGGGTGCCTGGGAATCGGTCAAGCGGCACTTCCGCGAGCTGGGCCACGACACCCAGACCCAGGACTTCACCGTGGTCGGCGTCGGCGACATGTCCGGCGACGTGTTCGGCAACGGGATGCTGCTCTCGGAGCACATCCGACTGGTGGCCGCCTTCGACCACCGGCACATCTTCCTCGACCCGACGCCGGACGCGGCCACCTCGTACGCCGAGCGGAAGCGGCTGTTCGAACTGCCCCGCTCGTCCTGGGAGGACTACGACCGGAAGCTGATCTCCGAGGGGGGCGGCGTCCACCCGCGTACCGCGAAGTCGATCCCGATCACGCCGCAGGTCCGCGCGGCGATCGGGCTGGACGACGACGTCACGCAGCTCAGCCCGCAGGAGCTGATGAAGGCGATCCTCACCGCGCCGGTCGACCTGTTCTGGAACGGTGGCATCGGCACCTACGTGAAGGCGTCCAGCCAGACCAACACCGAGGTGGGCGACAAGTCCAACGACGCGATCCGGGTGGACGGCAAGAGCCTGCGCTGCCGGGTGGCCGGCGAGGGCGGCAACCTGGGCTGGACCCAGCTCGGCCGGATCGAGTACGCGCAGTCCGGCGGTCGGATCTACACCGACTTCATCGACAACGCGGCCGGCGTGGACACCTCGGACCACGAGGTGAACATCAAGATCCTGCTCAACACGGCGGTCGCCGACGGCGAGCTGATTATGGACGAGCGGGACGGCCTGCTCGCCGAGATGACCGACGAGGTCGCCGAACTGGTGCTGCGGGACAACTACGACCAGGCCCGGGCGATCAACAACGCCCAGGCGCAGGCCGCCTCGCTGCTCCCGGTGCACCGCCGGATGCTCAACGAGCTGGAGCGTTCCGGCGCGCTGGACCGGGCGCTGGAGGCGCTGCCGCCGGACGAGGAGCTGGCGGTCCGGGGGGAGTCCGGGCTGACCGCGCCGGAGTTCGCGGTGCTGCTGGCGTACGTGAAGATCGTGCTGGAGAAGGAGATCCTGGCCGAGGGGCTGGCCGACGAGGAGTGGGCGACGGAGGTCCTGGTCAACTACTTCCCGACGCCGATGCGCGAGCGCTTCGCCGACCGGATGGGCCGGCACCGGCTGCGCCGGGAGATCGTCACCACGGTGCTGGTCAACGAGGCGATCAACCGGGGCGGCATCTCGTTCGTCTTCCGGGTGGTCGAGGAGACCGCCGCCTCGGCGGCCGACGTCATCCGGGCGTACGTGGTGGTCCGTGAGGTGTTCGGGCTGCGCGAGGTTTGGGACGCGGTGGAGGCCCTGGACAACAAGGTCTCGCCGGAGTTGCAGACCAGCGTCTACCTGGACACCCGGCGGCTGCTCGACCGGGCGGTGCGGTGGCTGGTCACCAACCGTCGCTCGCCGATCGACGTGCCGGCGGAGATCGCCCGGTTGCGCGACGGCGTGGCCCGGCTCCTGCCGGACCTGGAGGAGCGCTTCTACGGCAGCGAGCGGGAGTCGCTGGCGGCGCACATCGACTCGATGGCCGAGCGGGGTCTGCCGCGCGACCTGGCCGAGCAGGCGACCCGCCTGATGTACAGCTTCGGCCTGCTCGACGTGGTGGAGACGGCCACCTCCAGCGGGCGGGACGTGGGCGAGGTGGCCTCGGTCTACTTCGTCCTGTCCGACCTGTTCCGGGTGGACTCCCTGCTGTCGAAGATCTCCCTGCTGCCGCGGGAGGACCGCTGGCAGACGCTGGCCCGGATGGCGCTGCGCTACGACCTGTACGCCGCGCTGGCCGCGCTCACCGCGGAGGTTCTCGGCTCCACCCCGGACAACCTGCCCTCGAACGAGCGGGTGCTCCAGTGGGAGCAGTCGAACGCCACCTCGATCCACCGCGCCCGCCGGGCAATGGGGGAGTTCGACGAGTCGCGGGCCGACTTGGCCGCCCTGTCGGTGCTGCTGCGCCAGATCCGCACCCTGGTGCGGACCTCCGCCGCCGCCTGACCAGTACGCCGACGCGCCTCCGGCGGGACTCAGGTCCCACCGGAGGCGCGTCGCGTTCACGCGGTCAACGTCGCGAAGACGACGATGTTGTCGGGGTAGCTGCCGGCGGCCTGGTCGAACTCGCCGCCGCAGGTGACCACCCGCAGGGCGGGCTTGTCGTTCGGGCCGTACACCAGCTCGGTGGGAAAGGACACCTTCGGGTACGACCCGACCTCGTCGACGGCGAAGGTGGCCTTGACTCCGTCGGCGCGGGTGACGGTGATGGTGTCACCGGGCAGGAGAGCGCCGAGTTCGAAGAAGACGGCGGGGCCGAGCTTCGCCGAGTCGACGTGCCCGACGATCACCGCGTTGCCGACCTCGCCGGGGCTGGGCCCCGGGGAGTACCAGCCGGCGCGCTGGGCCTGGTCCAGCGGGGGGACCTGGACGGTGCCGTCCGGGTTGGTGCCCAATGTCATGATCTCGGCGTCGACCCCGATGCGCGGGATCGAGATGGTGCCGGGGGCGGATCGGGACAACGCGGCGGGGGGCACCTCCACCGCCTCGATCGGGCCTTCGCCGGCTACGACGTCCGGCTCGGCGGCGGGGGTCTGCGGGGCGGCCTGGGCCCGCGGCTGAGGGGGGCGGGGCGGGGGTTCGGTCCGCAGCGACGCGCCGATCATGCCGGCGCCCACCATGGCCAGCAGGACGACGACGGCCGCGCCGGCGGCGCGCCACGGTCTCCCGTGACGGCCGCCGGCCCGTGTCGCCGTCGGGTCAGCCGAGGTCATCGGCCCGACGCCGGCGCAGCAGGATCATGCCGCCCAGGGCGGCGGCACCGATGACGCCCACCCCGCTGGCGGCCAGGTTGCGGTCCAGGCTGGTGGTGGTCATGCCACCGTCGCCGCCGTCGACGCCGCCACGCGGCATGCAGTCCCGGTCGCGGTCCTTGCGGTCGTGGTCCTTGCGGTCCTCGTCCTTGCCGTCCTCGTGCTTGCCGTCCCAGTCCTTCCGGTCCTCGTCCTTGCGGTCGTGGTCCTTCCGGTCCTCGTCCTTGCCGTCCTCGTGCTTGCCGTCCCAGTCCTTCCGGTCCTCGTCCTTGCGGTCGTGGTCCTTCCGGTCCTCGTCCTTGCCGTCCTCGTGCTTGCCGTCCTCGTGCTTGCGGTCCTCGTCCTTGCGGTCGTGGTCCTTGCGGTCCTCGTCCTTGCGGTCCTCGTCCTTGCCCGGCTGGTCGGCGGCGGCCATGCCGCCGCCCTGGCCCGACTGCCACGACTCGTTGCCCTGCCAGTCCTTCTGGTCCTTGTCCTTGCCGTCGTCGTGCTTGCCGTCGTCGTGCTTGCGGTCCTTGTCCTTGTCCTTGTCGTCGTGGTCCTTGCCGTCGTCGTGCTTGCGGTCCTCGTGCTTGCGGTCCTCGTCCTTGCGGTCGTGGTCCTTGCGGTCCTCGTCGCTGCGGTCCCAGTCCTTGCGGTCCCAGTCCTTGCGGTCCCAGTTCTTGTGGTCCCAGTCCTCGTGGTCCCCAGAGCAGGTACCGGGAAGACTGACCTGCGGATTGGCGACGGTGTACGCGCTGGCCGCGTTCGCCGCCCCGGGCGAGAACAGCAGCAGGGATGCGCCGCCGAGAGCGGCACCCGCAACGAGCTTCCCGAGCATCTTCTTAGCCATGACCTGCTTCACTCCATCCCTGTTTGTCCTGAGCTCGACGTCCCTCGAGCTACGACCGACGTTAGACCGCTTGGCGGCTTATGCGGGGAAACATTCGTGTTTAGGAGTTTGTAGGCGATCAGTGAGTTTGGAGTGATAAGCGGCTTTTGTGGATCTCGCGGCTGTCCAGGCCCGGCCCGTGCCGTCTCGGGCGGGGGCGCTCGGGCTGCGTCACCCGGACCACGCCGTACCGTTTCGGCCGTTCGTGGCCGGCCGCATCGAGCCATTGCCATGGAAGCGCTCCCATGCAAGAATCGCTGCACGCGGTTCGGGGAGCCACACCGTGCAGGCAGACGTCGAGGGCAACCGGTCCGACCGGACGGCGTCGCCGCTGGACCGGTCCACGTGACCGGTCGACGTCACCACCACCACGCCCGTCCGGGCCGGGCGCCCCCGAGATATCCCGTTGGCGCCGAGGACCGTCCCCGCGGGGACGTCCAGCCGGGCCATTCCGCCGGGCCGTACGCGGATCCGGTCTCGCCCAAGGAGTTCAGTGGCATGAATCTGTGGAGAAACCTGTCCGGCCGGCGCCGGGCGGTCGCGCTAGCCGGTGCGAGCGTCCTGGTCGCGGGCGGGATGGTGGCCATCCCGGTCACCGCGGCGCAGGCCGCGACCCAGTGCAGCGTCGACTACACCACCAGCGACTGGCCGGGCGGGTTCACCGCCACCGTCACCATCAAGAACCTCGGTGACCCGGTCAGCTCCTGGAACCTCGGCTTCACCTTCCCGAACAGCAGCCAGAAGGTGCAGCAGGGCTGGTCGGCGAAGTGGTCGCAGACGGGCCAGAACGTCACCGCGGCCAGCGAGTCCTGGAACGGGTCCCTCGGCGCCGGCGCCAGCACCAGCATCGGGTTCAACGGCGCCTGGAGCGGCAGCAACCCGAAGCCGACCTCGTTCACCCTGAACGGGACGGTCTGCAACGGCGGCAACCCGACGCCGACGCCGACGAACCCGACGCCGACGCCCACCAACCCGACCCCCACGCCCACGGACCCCACCCCGACGCCGACCACGCCGGGCCAGAAGGTGGACAACCCGTACGTCGGGGTCAAGGGGTACGTGAACCCGGAGTGGAAGGCGAAGGCGGACGCCGAGCCCGGTGGCAGCCGGGTGTCGAGCAACCCGACCGCCGTCTGGCTGGACCGGATCGCCGCCATCAACGGCACCACCGGCAGCAGCTCCAACGGCTCGATGGGGGTCCGGGACCACCTGGACAGGGCACTGGCCCAGGGGGCCGGCTACATCCAGTTCGTCATCTACAACCTGCCCGGCCGGGACTGCGCGGCGCTCGCCTCCAACGGTGAGCTGGGTCCGGAGGAACTGCCCCGGTACAAGGCCGAGTACATCGACCCGATCGCGGCGATCCAGGCCGACCCGAAGTACGCCGGCCTGCGCATCGTCAACATCATCGAGATCGACTCGCTGCCGAACCTGGTGACCAACACCTCCGGCCAGCCCGGCGGCACCGCGATGTGCGACACGGTCAAGGCCAACGGCGCGTACGTCAACGGTGTCGGGTACGCCCTGGCCAAGCTGGGCGCCATCGGCAACGTCTACAACTACATCGACGCCGCCCACCACGGCTGGATCGGCTGGGACAGCAACCTCGGCCCGACCGCGACCCAGCTCTACCAGGCCGCCACCGCCTCCGGCAGCACGGTGAAGAACGTGCACGGCTTCATCGTCAACACCGCGAACTACTCGGCGCTGCGTGAGCCGTACATCAAGATCACCGACACGGTGAACGGGCAGACCGTCCGCCAGTCCAAGTGGATCGACTGGAACCAGTACGTCGACGAGCTGTCGTTCGCCCAGGCGTTCCGCGCCAAGCTGGTCTCCACCGGCTTCGACGCCAACATCGGCATGCTGATCGACACCTCCCGCAACGGCTGGGGCGGCACCGCCCGGCCCACCGGCCCGGGCGCGACGACCAGCGTGGACACCTACGTCAACGGTGGCCGCATCGACCGCCGCATCCACGCCGGCAACTGGTGCAACCAGGCCGGGGCGGGCCTCGGCGAGCGGCCCAAGGCCGCGCCGGAGCCGGGCATCGACGCGTACGTCTGGGTCAAGCCCCCGGGCGAGTCGGACGGCTCCAGCAGCCTGATCCCGAACAACGAGGGCAAGGGCTTCGACCGGATGTGCGACCCGACCTACACCGGCAACGCCCGCAACGGCAACAGCCTCAGCGGCGCCCTGCCGAACGCGCCGATCTCCGGCGCCTGGTTCTCCGCACAGTTCCAGGAGCTCATGAAGAACGCCTACCCGGCGCTCTGAGCACCGGGCGGACGGCCCACCCGCCGCGGCGGGAGTGAGGCACTGCCGCGGCAGGTTCCCCAAGGGCCCCTGGCCCGACCGGTCGATCCGGTCGGGTCAGGGGCCCCCGCCGTACCCGCCGGTCGGCGCGCGGGCCCGCTGCGGCGTGCCGGTCAGGGGACGGTCCGCTCGATCGCGGCCCGGCCGTGCTCGGCCAGGTCGCGGCGGGCCCGCTCGAGGTTCTCCGGCGTCATGTCCTGCCCACGGGCCATCACCAGGTCCTCCGGCTCCCAGGGCTGCTCGGCCCCGGTGCGGATGTTGTCCCCGCCGGCCCCCGTGCCGGTCCCGGTGGCGCCGGTGCCGGCCGCGTACGGGTCGCCGAGGAGGTCCTCCGTCGGCGCGCCGCCGCCCGCGCCGCCACCGGGCTCGGTGAAGGACGGGTTGTCCCGGTCGGCGCCGCCCCCGGTGGCCAACTGCGGCACGGTGGTCTCGTCGTCGACTGCGGCGGCCACCTCCGGGCTCTCCTCCAGCGGTCGGCGGTTCGGGTCACGATCCGTCATGGTGCTGACCTCCTGTCCCGGGCGCGTCCCTGATCTCGCGTACCCCGCTGGGACCGGCCCATGCCGGCGGAGGTCACGCCTTCCGGTACGCACGCGAACGCCCCGGCCGGTGGTCCGGCCGGGGCGTTCGGTAGGTGCTCAGCGTCCGAGGACCCGATCCAGGAAGTCGCGGTACTGGCGCACGGCCACCCGCAGCTGCTCGGTGTCCGCCGAGCCGGCCGTCTGCCAGCCGCCGAGCTTCTCCCTCTGCGTGGCGAGCGCGTCCGAGAGGGCCTGGATCGCCTCCTCGACCAGCGACTGGGCCTCGCCGACCGCCGCGCGGGGGTCGTCCACGAAGCGGAGCTGGACCTCCCGCCAGCGGTCCCGGAAGGCCTGTGCCGCGTCCACCTCGAAGAGCGTCGCCGCGTGCGTCGGGACGTTCGCTCCGGACGGTCGGGCGGCCTCGGCCACCCCGGCCGCACCGGCGGCACCGGTCGCGCCGACGCCGGCCGCGGCCGCCGCGCCACCCTCGGGCGCCTCGGCGTCCGGGTCGACCATGGTCGGCTCGGCGCTGCCGTACCCGGCCGCGCCCTCCGCCGGCGCGTCGCCGTCCGGGCGTACCCCGCCCGGGGTGTGCTCGGCCTCCCACCGCTGGCGATCGTGGATCCGGTCGGCGGCGGTCGGGTCGGCCCGCTCGTCGTCGAACGGCTCGGTCCGCCCGGGCGCGCCGTCACCCGGCGCCACGGTGTCCTCGCCCCGGGCGTCCCGCTCGTCCTCGGGACGGCCGCTGGCCAGCGCCGACGCGGCGACCGCGTCGCCCACGGAGGTCGCGCCGAAGGTGGTCGGCAGCGGGGCCGGCTCGTGGAACTCCGGCCGTCCGTCGCCGTCGGCGTCGTCGCGGTCGAGGTCACGCACGTCGTACGGGCGGGTGTCGTCGGGGTCGTCGGCGCGCCGGTCGGCGGCCGCCCGCGGGTCGTCGAAGGTGCCCCGGTCGTCCAGCACGTCGTCGGGAATGTCGGCCCGGCCGTCCCGGTCGTCCCGGGGTGTCCGGGTTGCGGCGTCCGGAGGGGGGATTGGCACCGGGGCGGAGCGGACCGCCTCCGGGTGGTCGGTGCTGCCCTGCTGCTCTTCCTGGCGCATCGTCGGCTCCTCAGTGGCTGGTGACGTCGTGCGGGCTGTCCGGGCGACGCTGCTCCGGCGGTCGGTGCCCGACCGGCTCGTCGCCGAGCAGGTCGGCGAAGAGGGCGCGGTAGTGCACGACGGCCTGACGGAGTTCCTCGGTGCTGGCCTCACCGCGCTCGTTGCGTACCCGGATCTCGTGCGCGTCCCGGTAGTGGGTGAGGGTGCGGGCGTGGTCGACGGAGAGATGGGCGATCTGGTCCGAGAAGTCCCCGGTGGGGTAGCCGCGCTCGGCGATCAGCCGGCTGACCAGCTCGTCGGCGTCGCCGACGGTCTCGCCGGGGGAGTCGACGAAGCGGACCTGGAGCTCCTCCCAGGCGGCGGCGTACCGGGCCCGGGACTCGGGGTCCAGCGGGATGAGTTCGAGCTCCGCGTGCCGGCGTTCCCGGTCGCGCAGCTCCCGTTCGGCGGCGCCGCGGCTGTCCTGCTCCGCGACGACCCGGTCGTACTCGGGGCCGAAGCGGCGCTTGAGCGCGCGCCGCCGGCCGGCCACGACGGCCGCGGCGATCAGCGCCACGACCACCAGCACGACGAGAACCACAACGATTACCTGCGTGGGCGACATGGCTCCTCCTTCGCCACCTGGTATTCCCTCCGCGTGCTGGCTGCCAATCCCGATCCCGCGCACTTTCCTGGCCGATTCCCCCACCCGAGCATGGCCAGGCCCACAGGGTGAGCCGTCCCGAAAACTTGACTCATTCCAGAAGGTGCGCTCGGGTGGGATGATGCCGGTCCACTCCGACGCCGAACGCCTCCGGCCGGCCGGGCTGCACGGCACGCTCAACCGCAACATCACCGGCCACCACAACGAGAACGAGCAGATCGCCTTCGGCGCCGGCGCGCTGGTCGACGGCATCGACTTCTCCGACGACAAGATGCTGGTCGGCCGGACGTTCTCCTACTCGGACACCCAGCGCTACCGGGTCGGCCCGAACCACCTCCAGCCGGATCACCGGCGGGGCGTCGTCCCGGGTCAGGTGTCCTCGAGGGATGGTCCACACCGGATTGGTAGTGACGGGCGAGACGGACGGTAGTGCTACGGCCCGGGATTACGTATCCTGCCCAAGGCGCCCGAGCCGGTGCCCGGCACCGGCCGGGACGCTGCCCGGCCGGTGCCGGCGCCACCGCTGCCACCCCTTCGGGCGAGGACTCATGGACACCCGCGACTGGCCGATCCGCGCCAAGCTGACCGCCCTGGTCGTCACCCCGGTGGCCGCCCTGCTGGCGCTCTGGATCTTCGCCACCACGCTGACCTTCGGCCCGGCGCTGGATCTGCTCGCCGCGCGGACCCTCCTGTACGACCTGGGCCGCCCCGGCGAGGTGGTGGTCACCGAGCTGCAACGCGAACGCCGGCTCTCGGTGGTGCAGCTCGCCGGCTCGGCGGCCCTGCCGGCCCTGGCCGACCAGCGCCGCCGCACCGACGCGGCGATCGCCGAGCTGCGGAACCGGGTCGGCGGGGACAAGCTGCGCGACGCGGCCGACGACCTGCTCGACGCCCGGCTCGACAAGCTGGTCGCCGCCCTCGACGCCCTGCCGGCCGGGCGCGGCTTCATCGACCGCCGGCAGGTGGACCGGGCCGGCGCCGTCGGGCTCTACAGCGGCATGATCTCCTTCGCCTTCCAGGCCTTCTCGGCGATGGCCGCCCTACCCGACCCGCAGCTCAACCGGGAGGCGCTGGCGCTCACCGCGCTCGGCCGCTCCCGCGACCTGCTCGGCCAGGCCGACGCGCTGGTGGCCGGCGCGCTCGCCGGTGGACGCTTCGCCGACGGCGAGCACCTGCTCCTGACCCAGACCATCGGCAACGAGCGGTTCCTGGTCGACACGGCCGTGGCCGACCTGCCGCCGGAGGCCCGCAGCGCGTACCAGCGGCTGACCGAGGACCCGGCCTTCGTCCAGCTGCGCACCCTCCAGGAGGGGCTGCTGCGGGCGGACCCGGCCGCCCCGCCGCCGGTCGACGCCCGCAGCTGGCAGGCCAGCCACGACGCCGTCCAGCAGGCGTTGCGCGACTTCGAGCTGAGCCAGGCCGACGGGCTGGCCGAGCGATCCGTGCCGGTGGCCGTCGGCATCCTGGTCCGGCTCGCCCTGGCCGGGCTGCTCGGCCTGGCCGCGATCGTGGTGTCGCTGCTGGTCGCGGTCCGGGTCGGGCGGACGCTGGCCCGCCGGTTGACCGGCGTGCGCAGCGCCGCGCTGGAGATGGCCGAGCGGCGGCTGCCCGACGTGGTGGCCCGGCTGCGCCGGGGCGAGCAGGTGGACGTGGCCCGGGAGGCGCCGCCGCTGGATTACGGCGCCGACGAGATCGGCGAGGTCGGGCGCGCCTTCAACGAGGTCCGGCGGACCGCCGTCCGGGCGGCGGTCGACGAGGTCACCCTGCGCCGCGGCCTCAACGAGGTGTTCCTGAACCTCGCCCGGCGCAGCCAGGGCCTGGTGCACCGCCAGCTGGCGGTGCTCGACCGGATGGAACGGCGTACCGAGGACCCGGACGAGCTGGCCGAGCTGTTCCGGGTCGACCACCTGGCCACCCGGCTGCGCCGGCACGCCGAGGACCTGGTGATCCTGGCCGGCGCGGCCCCGGGGCGGGGCTGGCGGCAGCCGGTGGCCGTGCTGGACGTGGTGCGCGGCGCGGTCTCCGAGGTCGAGGCGTACGACCGGGTGGACATCGGGGCGGTGCAGCCGGCCGGGGTGGTCGGCCGGGCCGTCGCGGACGTCATCCACCTGCTCGCCGAGCTGATCGAGAACGCCACCGCCTACTCCCCGCCGGAGACCCGGGTCGAGGTCTCCGGCCAGCAGGTGCCCCGGGGCTACGTCGTGGAGATCACCGACCACGGCCTGGGCATGACTCCGCAGGCGGTGGAGAACGCCAACCGCCGGCTCGCCCAGCCGCCCGAGTTCGACCCGGCCGACAGCGCCCGGCTCGGCCTGTTCGTGGTGTCCCGGCTCGCCGCCCGGCACGGCGTCCGGGTCACCCTGCGCTCCGAGGCTCCCGGCGGGGTGACCGCCGTCGTCCTCGTCCCGTCCGACCTGGTCACCGACGAGCCGCCGGCCGCGCCGGTCAATACCGGGCGACCGGCCTCGGTGGTCACCCGGCTGGCCACCCGGCCCCGCGCCGGCCGCGCCGGGCGGGACCGGGCCGAGCAGACCGTGCTGCCGTTCGCCCCGGCCCGCATCTCCTCGGTGGAGGCCGCCCCCGACGGCGACGGCCTGCCCCGTCGGGTCCGCCGGCGCGGGCCGGTCGCCCGCCCCCGCCCGCAGGTCGCCGAGGCCCCGGCCGCCCGCAGCCCCGAGGAGGTACGCCGACAGATGTCCGCGCTCCAGGCTGGGACTGCCCGGGGCCGGCGCGACGGCGCGATCCGCTCCGTGCCGCCGGGGCGACCCGACGGCGCCGTACCCGCCCCGACCGGGGGCCGTACCGAGGGGCGGGGCGGGGATCCCGCGCCGTCCCCGCCGCCGGGTGCGACGGCGGCGAACCCCGATTCCCCGACCGCGACTGAGAGGGACGCCTAGTGGTGGACACGACGAGGCAGAACGTCGACCTCGGCTGGTTGCTCGACGAGCTGGTCGACCGGGTACCGGCCGCCCGGGAGGCCGTGGTGCTTTCCGCCGACGGGTTGATGCTCGGCGCCTCCGCCGAGCTGGACCGCGCCGACGCCGAGCACCTCTGCGCCCTGGCCTCCGGCTTCTCCAGCCTGGCCAAGGGCGCCAGCCGGCACCTCGCCGGCGGCGGGGTGCGGCAGACCGTGGTGGAGATGGAGTCCGCGTACCTGTTCGTGACGGCCGCCGGGCGGGGCGCCTGCCTGGCGGTGGTCTGCGCGGCCGACGCGGACATCGGCCTGGTGGCGTACGAGATGGCGATGCTGGTCATCCGGGTCGGCGAGAATCTGACCGCCCCCGCCCGCGCGACGGTCGGGGCCGTCGATGCGGGCTGAGCCGCCGGGCGCCCAGCACGAGTGGCTGGACGCGGCGGCCGGCCCGGTGGTTCGTCCGTACACCCTCACCGGCGGCCGGGTGCGCCCGGCCGTCGACGGTTTCGACCTGGTCGCGTTCGTGCTGGCCGGCGCGGGCGCGGACCCGTCCGGCCAGCCGGGCCTCCAGCCGGAGCACCGGCGCCTGGTCGAGCTGGCCCGGCGTCCCGTCGCGGTGGCGGACCTCGCCGCCGACCTGGACCTCGCGGTGGGCGTGGTCCGGGTCCTCCTCGGTGACCTGCTCGCCCGGGGCCTGGTCTCGGTGCACGAGCCCCCGGCCGCCGGCCTTCCCGACAACGACATCCTCAAGGCGGTGGTCAGTGGACTACGTGCGCTCTGACCGGGACACCTCCGGGCCCCGGTTGCCGCTGGCTCTCAAGATCCTGATCGCCGGGGGGTTCGGCGCGGGCAAGACGACGTTGGTCAGCGCGCTGAGCGAGGTCCGCCCGTTGCAGACCGAGGAGGTGTTGACCGGGGCCGGCATCGGCACCGACGACATCTCCGGGGTGGAGACGAAATCGACCACCACCGTGGCGATGGACTTCGGCCGGATCACGATCAACGAGGACCTCCAGGTCTACCTCTTCGGCACGCCCGGGCAGGACCGCTTCTGGTTCCTCTGGGACGAGCTGGCCTTCGGCGCGCTCGGCGCGGTGGTGCTGGCCGACACCCGGCGACTGGCCGACTGCTTCCCGTCGATCGACTACTTCGAGCAGCGGGGCATCCCGTTCGTGGTCGGGGTGAACTGCTTCGACGGGTCCCGCCGGTTCGGCATCGAGGCGGTACGCCAGGCGCTGGACATCGATCCGGACGTGCCGGTGGTGCTCTGCGACGCCCGGGACCGGCAGTCCGCCAAGCTGGTGTTGATCTCGCTGGTCGAGCACGTCGCCCGGCAGCGGGGTGAACCGGTCCCGGTCTCCTGACCCGTGGGCGGCGGGGCCGGGCGGTGGAGCCTGGAGCCCCCGCCGCCGGCGTTCGGAGGAATTTCCGGAAAACAGGGCTAACGCCCGGGTCGACCGGGAAGCCTCTGGTTGGATCGACGGCAGATTCGGCGGAGGGTGCACCGGTGACGAACACGATCGTCCACATCGGCGGCTACACGGCGGCGAGCGCCGGGCGGGGAGACGGCATCGTCGCCGCCCGCCGGGATCCCGACTCGGGGGAACTCATCCCACTCGGCACCGTCGCGGTGACCGATTCACCCTCCTTCCTCGTCCGGCACCCCGTCCTGCCCGTCCTCTACGCGGTGAACGAGCTGCCGGAGGGGCAGGTCAGCGCCTTCCGGGTGGGCGGCGACGGCGAGCTGACCCCGCTGGGCGTCCGGCCGACCGGCGGGGCCGACCCCTGCCACCTGGCGGTCGCGCCCGACGGGCGGCACCTCTTCGTGGCCAACTACGGCGGCGGCAGCGTGGCGGTCTTCCCGCTGGCCGCCGACGGCGCGCCGGCCGAGCGCAGCGACCTGGTCGTGCACCAGGGGCACGGTCTCGACCCGGAGCGCCAGGAGCAGGCGCACTGCCACATGGTCTCCCCGGACCCGGGGGCCGGGCCGCTGCTCGTCGTCGACCTGGGCACCGACTCGATCTACCGGTACGACCTGGACGCCGACTCGGGCCGGCTGGTGCCCCGCCAGCCCCGGATCCGTACCGCGGCCGGCACCGGGCCCCGTCACCTCGCCCGCCACCCCGACGGGCGGCGCTGCTGGGTGGCCGGCGAGCTGGACGCGACGGTCACCGCGTACGAGTCGACCCCGGACGGGGCGGTGCACCAGCGGGGACGGGTGGACGCCAGCGGGCGGACCGGCCACGTCCAGCCCTCCGAGATCGCGGTGGGGCCGGACGGGCGTTTCCTCTACCTCGGCAACCGGGGCGTGGGCACGGTTTCGGTCTTCGCGCTGGACGCAGAGCTGCCCCGGCTGGTCGCCGAGGTCGACACGGGAGGCGAGTGGCCCCGGCACTTCGTGCTGACCGGGCCCCACCTCTACGTGGCGGACGAGCGGGCCGACATGGTCCGGGTGTTCCGGGTCGACCCCGGCTCTGGCGCTCCCGAGCCGCTCGGCGAACCGGTGCCGGTGCCGAGCCCGACCTGTGTCCTGCCCTGAGCGGCACTGTCCGGTGTGGATTGTGGCAACGGCACGAGACTGACTGATTACTCACTGTGCCGAAAGTGCGATCAACTGTATCTCCTGCGTAACTTTCAGCCGAACGGTTATGGCACTATCCGAACGAGATACGCAAGATGGTCAGCGTGTCTGGCCGCCATCGCATGCGTTCAAGTATCCGTGGAGCAGGAGCCGCTGCGGCGGCGACTGCGCTCGTCGTCGTGGTCGGGGGTACCTGGTTCGGTTACCAGCAGCTGGCCGGACCCTCCTGCTCCGGCGAGATCCAGCTGTCGGTGGCCGCCGCTCCCGAACTCGCCCCGGCGGTGCAGAAGGCCTCGGCGCAGTGGGTCGAGGACGGCGCGGCCGTGAGCGGCACCTGCATCGCGGTGAACGTGAGTGCCTCCGAACCGGTGGACGTGGCGGCCGCGGTCGCCAGCAAGCACGGCGCCACCCTCGCGGGTGTCGGCCAGGCCAGCGGCACGGTGACCACGCCCGACGTCTGGATCCCGGACTCCTCCACCTGGCTGCTGCGGCTGAAGAACAACGGCGCGACCGCCTTCGCGCCGGGCAACGGCGCCTCCGTCGCCCGCAGCCCGGTGGTGGTGGCGATGCCGGAGCCGGTGGCCTCCCGCTTCGGCTGGCCGGACAAGAAGCTCGGCTGGACCGACCTGCTCAACGCGGTCAGCAGCGGCAAGGGCCTGCGCGCCGGGATCGTCGAGCCGACGCAGGACGCCGCCGGCCTCTCCGGCCTGCTCTCCCTCACCGCCGCGGCGAGCGCCTCCGGCGGCGACACCGCGAAGGCGACCACCGGGGCGCTGCGTGCGCTGGCCACCGGCCGTTCCGCGCTGCGGCAGGACCTGCTCGCCCGCTTCCCGCGCTCCAACGACCCGACGTCCATCGCCAGCGGGCTCGGCGCCGCCGCGCTGTCCGAGGAAGACGTCATGGCGTACAACAGCACCAAGCCGCCGATCCCGCTGGCCGCGCTCTACCTCGAGCCGGCGCCGATGCCGCTGGACTACCCGTTCGCGGTGCTGCCGGGCATCGAGCCGGCCAAGCAGTCGGCCGCCCGGGTGCTCTTCGAGCTGCTCACCACGCAGGGTTTCAAGAACCGGCTGGCCGCCCAGTCGCTGCGGGCGCCGGACGGCAACTGGGGTGACGGTTTCAAGGCCCCGCAGGGGGCGCCCAGCCCGGCCGGCGGTCCGGCGACCGCCCCGCCGGCAGGCGTCGGCGCGGTGGGTGGCCTGGACCCCTTCGCGATAGACCGTGCGGTCTCCGGCTGGTCCATCGCCACCCAGTCCGGTCGGATGCTCGCCGTCATCGACGTCTCCGGCTCGATGAAGACGAAGGTGCCCTCCGCGGGCAACGCCACCCGGGAGCAGGTCACCGTGGCGGCGGCGAGCCGGGGCCTGAATCTGTTCGACGACTCCTGGTCGATCGGCCTCTGGACCTTCTCCACCGAGCTGGTGGGCTCGCGGGACTGGCGCGAGGAACTGCCGATCAACCCGCTCTCCACCAACCGCAGCCGGCTGGAGCAGAAGCTCGCCGGGATCCGCCCGTCCAGCGGCAACACCGGCCTGTACGACACCGTGCTGGAGGCGTACAAGACGGTGCAGCAGGACTGGCAGCCGGGCCGGGTGAACTCGATCGTGCTCTTCACCGACGGCAAGAACGACGACAAGAACGGCGTCTCGCAGGCCTCGCTGATCAGCCAGCTCAAGCAGCTCAACGATCCGGAGCGCCCGGTGCAGGTGGTCATCATCGGCATCGGCAACGAGGTCTCCAAGACCGAGCTCCAGTCGATCACCAACGTCACCGGCGGCGGCACCTTCGTCACCGAGGACCCGAGCAAGATCGGTGACATCTTCCTGAAGGCGATCGCGCTGCGCCCGAACGCGCCGCGCTGAGTCTTCGGACAGTGCGGGGAACCGCCGCGCCGGAGGTTTCCGGTGCGGCGGTTCGCATTTCCGGTGTCGGGGCCGGAAGGCAAAGTGACGGCAATACGTCCGAATCAATCGGCGAGCATCATTGTCAGGCAGGATGTCCGGTGCGCTCCGGCGTCGAGGTCCCGCCCGGGGCGGTCGTCGGCCGGAGCCGGTGCGCGCGATGTGGGGAGGCTGGGTGACCTCTGCGACGCTGTCCACGCCGGCACGGATCCCGCGTGCCCCGGCCGGCCCGCCGACCGGCCCGGTCGCCCGGGCCGACCAGCGGGCGTACGTGCGGATCCTGGTGGTGCTCGACACCGCCGTGCTCTCCCTCGCCGTCCTGGTCGGGTACGCCGCCCGCTTCGGTGACCGGGTGCCGGTCGGCTCCGAGATCCCGTACGTGCTGGTGGCCCCCGGCCTGGTGCTCGCCTGGCTGCTCTCGCTGCGGATGCTGCGCTGCTACGACGACCGGGTGCTCGGCTACGGCGCCGACGAGTACCGGCGGGTGAGCGCGGCCAGCCTCCGGCTCGCCGGTGGCATCGCCATCGTCGGCTACATCGCCGAGGCCGACGTGTCCCGGGGTTTCCTGGGCATCTCGTTCGCCGTCGGCACCGTGGCGCTCGAGGTGAACCGGTTCGCCGCGCGCAAGCGGCTGCACCGGGCCCGGTACCGGGGTGCCGGCTGGTCCCGCCGGGTGCTGGTGGTCGGCGACACCGCCCACGTGCTGGAACTCGTGCACACCCTGCGCCGCGAGCCGTACGCCGGCTATCAGGTGGTCGGTGCCTGCATCCCGGACGCGCTGCTCGCGCCGGTGCCGCAACGGCTCAGTGACGTGCCGGTGGTCGGCTCGCTGCGCGGCGTCCCCGAGGCGGCCGCCGCGATCGGCGCGGACACGGTCGCCGTCACCGCCTCCGGCGAGCTGACCGCGGCCCGGCTGCGCCGGCTCGGCTGGCAGCTGGAGGAGACCGGCATCGACCTGGTCGTCGCGCCGGCCCTCACCGACGTGGCCGGCCCTCGCATCCACACCCGGCCGGTCGCCGGGCTGCCGCTGATCCACGTCGAGGCGCCCGAGTTCCGGGGCGCCCGCAAGCTGGTCAAGGAGTTCGTCGACCGGGCCGCCGCCGCGCTGGCGGTGCTGCTCCTGCTGCCCCTGGGGGCGGCGGTCGCGCTGGCCATCCGGCTGGACAGCCGGGGCCTGGTGCTGTTCCGGCAGACCCGGGTCGGACGGGGCGGCCGGGAGTTCGGCGTGCTGAAGTTCCGCACCATGGTGGCCAACGCCGACGCCCTCCTCGACGAGCTGGCGGTGCGCAACGAGACCGACGGGCTGATGTTCAAGATGTGCGACGACCCGCGGGTGACCCGGGTCGGGCGGCTGCTGCGCAAGTGGTCCCTGGACGAGCTGCCGCAGCTGGTCAACGTGCTGCTGGGGCAGATGAGCCTGGTCGGCCCCCGCCCGCCGCTGCCCTCCGAGGTGGCCCGCTACGACGGCGACGTGGCCCGGCGGCTGCTGGTCAAGCCCGGGATGACCGGGCTCTGGCAGGTCAGCGGCCGCTCCGACCTGAGCTGGGAGGACGGCATCCGGCTCGACCTGTACTACGTCGAGAACTGGTCGCTCGCCGCCGACCTCACCATCCTCTGGAAGACCTTCGGCGCGGTGCTGCGGGGGCGCGGAGCGTACTGACCCTCAGGCCTGCGGGCCGGTCCAGTCCAGGCAGACCACCACCGCGTCGTCGACCAGGTCACCGGCGACGAACGCCCGCAGGTCGCCCAGGAGCGACCGGACGGCGTCCAGCGGCTCCATCGGCCCGGTACGGCGCAGGAACCGGTCCAGCGCGGTCTCCCCGTACCGGACGTTCTGGCCGGTCGCGTCGATCACTCCGTCGCTGAGCACGAAGAGCCGGTCGCCGCGGCGCAGCTCGAAACACTGCTCCTGGTAGTCGGTGCCCTCGAACATGCCCAGCGGGAACTGCTTCTCGAGCACCTGCTCGCTGATCTCCCCGTCGCGCAGCCGCACCAGGCGGGGCGACCCGGCGTCCACCACCGTCAGCTTCCCGGAGGCGAGGTCCAGCTCCATCAGCAGCGCGGACAGGTGCTGCTCGCCCCGGTGCAGGGCGTAGATCGCCTGGTCTGCCAGTGCGGCCTGATCGGCCAGCCCGAGCCCACCCCGGCGGGCGTTGCGCAGCGCGTAGGTGGCCAGCGAGGTGAGCAGCGCGGCGGTCACCCCCTCGCCCGACCCGTTGATCGTGGCGAGCCAGACCCGGTGCCCGTCGTCGGACCAGTCGAAGCTGTCGCCGCGCACCGCGTACGCCGGCTCCAGCTGACCGGCCAGGCTGAACGACGGGCGGATCCGGCTGCGGCCGGGCAGCAGCTCCCACTGCATCTCGGCGGCGAGGGTGAGCCGGCGGGCCCGGCGGGACGCCCGGTAGACGTCGGTGCCGGCGGAGACGGCGGCGAGTTCATGCCCGAGGGCGGTGGCGATGGCGGCGAGTTCCTCGACCTGGGCGGCATCGTCGGCGACCGGGGCCAGGCGCAGCACCCCACGCCGTTCGCCGCGCATGCCGACCGGGAACCAGCCGACGCCGCCGGCCACGATCGGCTCCTGGTGGTCGAAGCAGCGCCAGGCCGGGTGGCCGGGCTCGGTGAGCGGATCTCCTTCACGCAGCGGCAGCAGCACCGAGAGGCGGTAGTCGACCTGGAAGAGTTCGCTCTCCGTGATCCTGAACGTCCGTTCCAGCTCGGCGGCGAGCCGGTCGAGCAGGAGGTCGGCCGGTGCCTCGACCAGCACCCGCCGGGCCTGCTCGTCCGATCCGCTCATCATCACTCCTCCTGACAGGGGCCGACCACCCGGTACTCCGGGTAGTCTCGGGCCCACCATGGCCGACGAACGTGGTCCCGCGGGACCGGAACTGAGTATGGCCGCCGAGCTGGACGGCGCGGCGGGTGCCCTGCTGTCCCTGTGGGAGGCGGCGCGGGAGAGCACCACCAGCCGCCTCTCCGCCGCTCAGCTGCGCGCGGTCATGGTGGTGGAGCGGCACGACGGGATCAACCTCCGCCGGCTCGCCACCCTGCTCGACATGCTGCTCTCCTCGGCCAGCCGGCTCTGCGACCGGCTGGTGGCGGCCGGCATGCTGGAGCGGGAGCCGGGCCGCCTCGACCGGCGGGAGATCTCCCTGCACCTGACCCCGGAGGCCCGGGGACTCATGGCCGAGCTGCGCCGGGACCGGCGGCGGCGGCTGGCCGACGTGCTGGCCGGGATGAGCGACGAGGGCCGCCAGGCCCTGCTGCGGGGAGTCCGGGAGTTCGACCGGGCCGCCCGCGACCTGGAGGAGTCGGCGCCGCCGGTGGTGCCGTGGCAGGGCAGCGGGGTCCCGCCCCACGACGGCGCGATCGGCGACCCGTCGGCGGCCCGCTCCGCCTGATCCTGATCCGCCGGGGCGCCGTCACCGCTGGCCGTGGGTCAGCTCGGGGCCGGTCACGGCCGGGGCGCGGCGCAGACGGCGAGCATGGCGATGTCGTCGTGGCTCTGCCCGTCCAGCCAGTCGTCCACCACCTGGAGCAGGCGGTCGACCACGGCGCTCGGCGGCAGTCCCGCCGCCGAGGCGAGCACCTCGCGCAGCCGTCGCTCGCCGAACGTCTCCATCGCCGTCGGGCCGCCGCGTGCCTCGGTCACCCCGTCGGTGTACGCCAGTAGCAGCTCGCCCGGGGCCAGTCGCACCTCCGCCTCGGCGAAGGTCGCGGTGGTGAAGGCGCCGATCGGCATGCCACCGACCGGCACCGGAGTGACGGTGCCGTCGGCGCGTACCAGCAGCGGGGCGGGGTGCCCGCCGCCGGCGACGCGTACCCGCGCCCCACCGTCGGCCTCCGGCTCGGCGGTGCCGAGCAGCAGGGTGGTGAACTGGGCGCGCCGGGCGGCGTCCGGTGTGTCGAAGAGGGCCCGGTTGAGCAGCCGCATCAGCTCCACGGGGCGCTGCTCGACCAGGCGGAGCGTCTGCAACGACTGGCGCACCCGGCCGGTGAGCACGGCGGCCCCGACGCCCCTGCCGCAGACGTCGCCGAGGGCGAACATCCCGCCCCGTTCGGTGCGGAACACGTCGTAGAAGTCGCCGCCGATGCGCAGGCTGTCCCCGGCGGCCCGGTAGCCGCCGGCCAGGGCGAGGCCGGGCAGTGCAGGAAGCTCCGGCGGCAGGAGGCTGTGCTGGAGCACCCGGGCCAGGTGGGCCTGCTCGCCGTAGAGCTGGGCGGCGGCCAGCGAGGCGCCGGCCCGGGCGGCGAACTCCCGGGCCAGCTCGACGTCGCGCTGGTCGAAGCCCGGGCGCTCGGCCCGGCGGACGAGGATCAGGGCGCCGCCCGGCCCGCCGGCGCCGGGCATCGGGCTGATCAGCACGGTGCCGGGCCGGCCGAACGAGTCGGGCAGCACCTCGGCCAGCTCGGCCGGCTCGGCGTCGAGCCAGGTGGTGGGCTCGGTGGCGGCACCGTCGAGCGCCTCGGCCAGGCCGGGGACGGAGCTGGTCAGCGCCGCGGAGCCGATGCCGGTGACCGGGGCGGGGTCGCCCTCGGCGTACCGGATCCAGTGCGGCCGGTCGGCGGCGGGCGGCGGGTGGTGGACGACCAGCGCCGCATCGGCCAGGTACGGCACCGGCAGCGTGGCCGTGGCCCGCAGTGCCTGGTCCCGGTGCAGGGAGAGGCCGAGCCGACTGCCGGCCTGGGCGAGGAAGGCGGTGCGGGAGCGTTCGGCGAGGAGGGCGTCGACGCGGGCCTGCTCCTCGGTGACGTCCCGGACGTACCAGGCGCACCGGCCGGCGGCCAGCGGGCGGCAGACGCCCCGCAGCCGACGGCCGCGGTGCTCGGTGTCGAAGGTCTCGGCTGCCCGCCGGACGGCGCTCGCCAGCGCCGGCACCGCGCAGCGCGCCAGGTCGGTCCCGGGGGTCAGCTCGGGCAGGAGTTCGCCGGCCGTCGCGTTGACCAGCGTGACGATCCCGGCGTGGTCGGTGGTGACCACCGCCTCGGCCAGGCCGTCCAGCAGCTCGCGGGCGAGCCGGGGGTCGGCGGGCAGCGGCGCGTCGGAGGACGGTCGGTGCGGCGCGGGGGACACCTGCTCCCCGTTGCTGGCCGGTCCGGCGGGTCCACCGCGGCGGATGGTCGTCACCGCTGGTCGCCGCTCGCCTCGGCCTGTCGACCTGTGCGCATGCTGGTAGCGGACTCCTCGGACGGGAACGGTGCCTCGGGGCAAGGGTAGCGAGGCGGACCGACGGACGCCCAGCCAGCAAGGTCGGCTCAGGGCCGGCCGGCCAGCCAACCGGACGGCCGGGTGATGATCCGGCGGACCACCGACCCGGCCCCACCGACCGCGGCCGACGCCGGGCCGAGCGCCGCCGCGCGGACCGTGACCGGCGACCAGGCCGCTGTGAGCACCCGGTCGGTCAGCTCGGCGAGGACCGGGGGGCGCAGCCAGGGTGCCAGGGTGGCGTATCCGCCCCCGAGGACCACGGTGTCCAGGTCCAGCAGGTTGACCACGCCGGCCACCGCCACCCCGAGGGCGGTGCCGGCCGCGCGCAGCGCGTCGAGGGTGGCCGGGTCGCCCGCCTCGGCGAGGTCGGCCAGCCGGCGCGCCGCCGTGTCCGCCGGCAGGTCCGCCCCGGAAAGTCCGGCCGCGCCGAGGACGGCCTCCTGACCGGCGTACGTCTCCAGGCAGCCCCGCGCGCCGCAGCGGCACCGCGGCCCGGCCGGGTCGACCGGTACGTGGCCCAGCTCGCCGCTCCAGCCCCGGGCGCCCCGGAACAGCGCGCCGTCGAGCACGATCCCGGCGCCGATGCCGATCTCGCCCGAGACGTGCAGGAAGCTGGCCGTCGCCGGGCCGGCGTGCAGCTCGCCGAGGGCGGCCAGGTTGGCCTCGTTGTCGACCACCAGCGCCGGCACCCCGTCGACCGGCCCGGCCAGCGGCGGATGCGCGGCGAGCAGGGCGGGGACGTCGACGTCGCGCCAGCCGAGGTTGGGCGCGAGCCGGACCAGGCCGTGGCCGTCGACCAGCCCCGGCACGGCCAGCGTGGCCCCGGCCAGGGTCAGCTCCTCCCGGTCGGCGGCGGCCCGGGCCCGCCCGGCCAGCTCGACCAGCCGGGCGAGCGCGTCGGCGGGGGCGACCGGGCGCAGGTCGGCCCGGCGTACCTCGTGGTGCCGGACGGTGCCGGCGAGGTCGACGACGCAGGCGGCCAGGTAGTCGACGTTGACCTCCAGACCCAGCCCGGCCGGGCCGTCGGTGGCGAGCCGGAGCCCCCGGGCCGGGCGGCCCGCTCCGCCGCGCGGCGCGGGGTCGGCCTCGGTGACCAGGCGGCCGGTGATCAGGTCGTCCACCACGGCCGAGACGGTGGCCCGGGTGAGGCCGGTCTGGCCGGCGATGCCGGCCCGTGACGGCGGCTGGTCGGCGGCGGCGATCCGCCCGAGCACGACGGCGAGGTTGAGCTCGCGCAGGCTGCCCTGCCGGACCGCGCCCGCGGTGCTGGTGCTGCTCACCCCTTGACAGTGCCACAGCACGGTCATTTAATCCATCCATTGAACAAATTGCGGCGACACCACCGGAGGTCTGCCATGGCACCCCGTCCCACCCCCGCCGACAAGTTCTCCTTCGGGCTCTGGACGGTGGGCTGGCAGGCCCGCGACCCGTTCGGCGACGCCACCCGCGCTGAGCTGGACCCGGTGGAGGCGGTGCACCGCCTCGCCGAGCTGGGCGCGTACGGGATCACCTTCCACGACGACGACCTGGTCCCCTTCGGCGCGGACGCCGCCGCCCGCGAGGCCCACCTGGCCCGGTTCCGCAAGGCGCTCGACGAGGCCGGCCTGGTCGTCCCGATGGTCACCACCAACCTCTTCACCCACCCCGTCTTCAAGGACGGCGGATTCACCAGCAACGACCGGGATGTGCGCCGGTACGCGCTGCGCAAGGTGCTGCGCAACGTCGACCTCGCCGCCGAGCTGGGCGCCCGCACCTTCGTGATGTGGGGCGGCCGGGAGGGCGCCGAGTACGACCTGGCCAAGGACGTCCGGGCCGCGCTGGACCGCTACCGCGAGGCGGTCGACCTGCTCTGCCAGTACGTCGTGGACTCCGGCTACGACCTGCGCTTCGCCATCGAGCCCAAGCCCAACGAGCCGCGCGGCGACATCCTGCTGCCCACCATCGGGCACGCGCTGGCGTTCATCTCCACCCTGGCCCACCCGGACCGGGTCGGCCTCAACCCGGAGGTCGGGCACGAGCAGATGGCCGGGCTGAACTTCGCACACGGCATCGCGCAGGCGCTCTGGCAGGGCAAACTGTTCCACATCGACCTCAACGGCCAGCGGAGCATCAAGTACGACCAGGACCTGGTCTTCGGCCACGGTGACCTGCTCAACGCCTTCGCCCTGGTCGACCTGCTGGAGCACGGCGGCCCGGACGGCGGCCCGGCGTACGACGGGCCCCGGCACTTCGACTACAAGCCCTCGCGCACTGAGGACTTCGCCGGCGTGTGGGCCTCGGCGGAGGCGAACATGCGCACGTACCTGCTGCTCAAGGAGCGGGCCGCGGCGTTCCGGGCCGACCCGGAGGTGGCCGAGGCGCTGGCCGCCAGCAAGGTCGCCGAGCTGTCCACCCCGACGCTGAGCCCGGGGGAGGGGTACGCCGAGCTGCTCGCCGACCGGTCCGCGTTCGAGGACGTCGACGTGGACGCGGTCGCGGCGCGGGGCTTCGGCTTCGTCCGGCTCAACCAGCTCGCCGTCGAGCACCTGCTCGGCGCGCGCTGAGGCGGGCGCCGTGCCGCTCGTCGCCGGTGTCGACTCGTCCACCCAGTCCTGCAAGGTCGTGATCCGGGACGCGGCCACCGGTGCGCTGGCCCGGCAGGGCCGGGCGCCGCACCCGGACGGCACCGAGGTCGACCCGCGGGCCTGGTGGGACGCGCTGCGCACGGCCGTGGACGCCGCCGGCGGGCTGGCCGACGTCGCGGCCCTCTCGGTCGCCGGCCAGCAGCACGGCATGGTCTGCCTGGACGAGGCGGGCGAGGTGGTCCGGCCCGCCCTGCTCTGGAACGACACCCGCTCCGCCGACGCGGCCCGGGACCTCGTCGACGAGGCCGGCGGCCCGGTGGCGGGCCGCCGCTTCTGGGCCGAGGCGGTGGGCAGCGTGCCGGTGGCGAGCTTCACCGGCACCAAGCTGCGCTGGCTGGCCCGGCACGAGCCGGAGCGGGCGGCCCGGGTCGCGGCCGTCTGCCTGCCCCACGACTGGCTCACCTGGCGGCTGGCCGGCGCGCCCGGCCTGGCCGCGCTGCGCACCGACCGGGGCGACGCCAGCGGCACCGGCTACTGGTCGCCGCGCACCGGCGAGTACCGCCTCGACCTGCTGGAACAGGCCTTCGGGCGGGTGGTGGCGGTGCCGGCGGTGCTCGGCCCGGCCGAGGCCGCCGGCACCCTGGACCCGGCCACGCTGGGCGGCCCGGCGTCGGCAGCCGGCCCCGGCGCGGTCCCAGGCTCCGGGGTCGGCCCGTCGGGTGCCGCGCCCGGCGGGATCGTGCTCGGCCCGGGCACCGGGGACAACGCGGCCGCCGCCCTCGGCGTCGGCGCCGGCCCCGGCGACGTGGTCGTCTCGATCGGCACCTCCGGCACCGTGTTCAGCGTGGCCGACGTGCCGGCTGCCGACCCGAGTGGCGCCGTCGCCGGGTTCGCTGACGCCACCGGCCGGTACCTGCCGCTGGTCTGCACCCTCAACGCCGCCCGGGTCCTGGACGCCGCCGCCGCGCTGCTGCGGGTCGGCCTCGACGAGCTGAGCGAGCTGGCGCTGTCCGCCCCACCCGGCGCGGACGGGCTGGTCATGGTCCCCTACCTAGAAGGGGAGCGGACGCCCGACCGGCCACTGTCCACCGGCGCGCTGCACGGGCTCACCCTGCGTACCGCCACCCCGGCGCACCTGGCCCGGGCCGCCGTCGAGGGGATGCTCTGCGCGCTCGCCGACGGGCTGGACGCGCTCACCGCCCAGGGCGCCGACGCCCGGCGGGTGATCCTGGTCGGTGGCGGGGCCCGCTCGGCGGCGGTGCGCCGGATCGCCCCGCAGGTCTTCGGCCGGCCGGTGGTGGTGCCGCCGCCCGGCGAGTACGTGGCCGACGGGGCCGCTCGCCAGGCCGCCTGGGTCGCCCTGGGCGGCGCGGTGCCACCGCAGTGGGCCGACGCCGGCACCCGGGAGTACGACGCCGAGCCCGTCCCCGCCGTCCGCGAGCGGTACGCCCGGGCCCGGGACCGGACCGTCGACCGGACGCCGGACTGAGCGGGCGGGGCCGACCCCGGTGACGCGACCGTGACCTCGTCCTGATTGGCTGCCGCACATGACCTTGACCAGGGGTGGGGCGGCGCGGACCTGGGGCGGCGGCACGGCGCACCGGTTCTACAGCGTCGTGGTCTTCGTGGTGCTCGCCTCGCTGGACAACGTGGCGATCGGCCTGGTCCCGCCCCTGTACGGGCCGATCTCCGGGGCGCTGGGCGTGCCGCAGCGGCTGCTCGGGCTGGTCACCGCGGTCAGCTTCCTGGTCAGCGCGGTGGCGGCGGTGGCCTGGGCGTACGTGGGGGACCGGACGAACCGCAAGCCGCTGCTCATGGTCGGCACCCTGATCTGGGCGGCCGGCACCGGCGGCAGCGCGCTGGCCCAGGACTACCCGACCTTCCTGGCCGCGCAGCTGGTGGCCGCGGTCGGGCTCGGCGCGGTCGGCTCGGTCGGGTTCTCCGTGGTCACCGACCTGATCTCGCCCCGCCGCCGGGGGCTGGTGATGAGCTTCTGGGGGCTGTCGCAGGGGGTGGGGACGCTGGCCGGCACGCTCACCGGCGGCCTGCTGGGGGCCACCGACTGGCGGCGTCCGTTCCTGGCGCTCACCGTGGTCGGGCTGGCCGCCACCCTGGCCTATCTCTTCACGTACGACATCCGGCGCGGGCAGAGCGAGCCCGAGCTGGCCGGTGCGCTGAGCGCCGGGGCCGAGTACGACTACCGGATCACCCGCGCCGACCTGCCCCGGATCCTGGACCGGCGGACCAACCGGTGGCTGATCCTGCAGGGCCTGACCGCGCAGGCGGCGTTCGGCTCGCTGGTCTGGCTGCCGGTGCTCTTCGCGCAACGGGCCGAGGCCCAGGGCTACTCGTCGGCGACCGCGGTGGTGGTGGGCAGCGTCTTCGCCACGCTGTTTCAGCTCGGCGGGGTGTTCTCCATCGTCGGCGGACTGGCCGGCGACGCGCTGCAACGGCGTACCCCGAGGGGACGGGCCCTGGTCGCGGCGGTGGGCATCCTCGCGGCCGTGCCGTTCTACCTGGTCCTCTTCTTCGTGCCGATCCGCATCGTGGTGCCCGACGGCGCCGGCGGCGGGGCGGTGGTCCGGGCGGTGCTGGCCAGCGTGCTGACCGAGCCGACGGTCGGGCTGAGCCTGCTCGTCGCCGTCGTCGCGCTGGCGCTGACCTCGGCGAACTCGCCGAACTGGTTCGCCCTGATCGCCGACGTCAACCCACCCGAGCACCGGGGCACCGTCTACAGCCTGGGCAACCTGGTCAACGGGGTGGGCCGGGCGGCCGGCAACGGCCTGGTCGGGGTGGCCTTCCACGCCCTGCGGTCGGCCTTCCCGCCGCCGCTGAACTACGCCGTCGGGCTGGCCGTCTTCCAGCTCTTCTTCATCCCCACCGGCCTGATGTACTGGCGCGCCTCCCGTTCCTCGCCGGAGGACATCGAGGCGGTGCACGACCTGCTGCACGCCCGCGCCGACCGCCTCTGACCGTCCGCCGCCGGGTTGTGCCGTGCCGTCCGAGGTCAGGCTGCGCGGCGCTGGCGCTGGGGCTGAGCCGGCGGATCTACCGGGCCGGGTGCCCTTAGGACGCTACGGACCTGATGACGTAGACGATTCAGGCCGGCCTGATGTCGGGGGCGGTGCGCTGCCGGGCGGGGAGCAGGGCTGAGTCGTTCACGACATCAGGTCTGTAGCGAGTCAACCGGGAGCTGGGGTGGACCGGGTGAAGAGTGCCGGACACCGGGCCCGCCGGCCCCGCGGACTAAGCGCGGTACCGGCCGATCCGCGTAGTCCCCGCCCGCCGGCCCCCTGGCGTCAGCGCACGGGGCCGGCGAAACGGTGCCTACGTCAGGCGCGGACCCAGACCGTCACGTCGGTGGGTACCCGGCCGTCGGCGTCCAGCGGGGCGCTGCTGTGCAGCACCTCCCCGGCCGGCGCCGGGACGGCCGCCGTGCCGAAGTTGGTCAGCACGGTGAGCCCGCCGTTGCGGAAGGTCAGCACCTCGTCGCCGGAGGAGAGCCACTGCAGCGGACCCCGGGCCAGCCAGTGCTCGCGCCGCAGCCGCAGCGCCGTCCGGTACATCTCGTACGTCGAGCCGGGCACCCCGCGCTGCCGGTCGAGGGCGTACTCGGCCCACAGCGGCGGCTGGGGCAGCCAGCTGGCGTCGGTCGGTCCGAAGCCGTACGACGGGGCGTCGGCCTCCCACGGGATCGGCACCCGGCAGCCGTCGCGGCCGCGCTGGGTGTGGCCGCTGCGCTCCCAGGTCGGGTCCTGCCGGACCTCGTCCGGCAGCGTGGTGTGCTCCGGCAGCCCCAGCTCCTCACCCTGGTAGAGGTAGGCGGAGCCGGGCAGGGCCAGCATCAGCAGGCTGGCCGCCCGGGCCCGGCGCAGGCCGAGCGCGGCGTCCGGCTGCGGGTCGCCGATGCCGATGCCGTTCGGCCGGCCGCCGCCGACGGACAGTCCGAGCCGGGAGGCGTGGCGCACCACGTCGTGGTTGGAGAGCACCCAGGTGGTCGGCGCGCCGACGCTGTCGGTTGCCTCCAGCGAGCGGGTGATCACCGCGTACTGGGCGGGCGCGGTCCACGAGGCGAGCAGGTACTCGAAGTTGAACGCCTGGTGCATCTCGTCCGGGCGCACGTAGCGGGCCAGCCGCTCGGCCGGCTCCACCCACGCCTCGGCGACCAGGACCCGTTCGCCCGGGTACGAGTCGAGCAGCCGGCGCCACTCCCGGTAGATCTCGTGCACGCCGTCCTGGTCCCACATCGGCGGCCGGGGCTTCGCCACCTCGCTGCCGGAGAGGATCTCCTGCGGCTCCTGCCAGTCGGCCAGGTCGGCCTGCTTGATCAGGCCGTGCGCCACGTCGACCCGGAAGCCGTCGACGCCCCGGTCCAGCCAGAACCGCAGCACGTCCTGGAACTCCTCGCGGACCTCCGGGTTGTCCCAGTTCAGGTCGGGCTGGCCGGTGTCGAACAGGTGCAGGTACCACTGGCCGGGCCGGCCGTCGGGATCGGTGACCCGGGTCCAGGCGGGGCCGCCGAAAACGCTCTGCCAGTCGTTCGGGGGCTGGTCGCCGTCCGGGTCGAGACCGTCCCGGAAGATGTAGCGGGCCCGCTCCGGGCTGCCCGGGGCGGCGGCCAGGGCGGCGGTGAACCACCGGTGCGCCGAGGAGGTGTGGTTGGGCACCAGGTCGACGATCACCCGCAGGCCCTTGGCGCGGGCCTCGGCGATCAGCTTGTCGGCGTCCTCCAGCCGCCCGAAGAGCGGGTCGACGTCCCGGTAGTCGGCCACGTCGTACCCGGCGTCGGCCTGCGGCGACGGGTAGAACGGCGACAGCCAGACGGCGTCCACGCCCAGCTCGGCGAGGTGACCGAGCCGGGCGGTGATGCCCGGCAGGTCACCGATGCCGTCGCCGTCGGAGTCGGCGAACGAGCGCGGGTAGATCTGGTAGATGACGGCCTCGGTCCACCACCCGGTGGCCGGGCCACCGGACTGTTCCTGGTGCCTCGCGTCGGTGTTCAGAGCCTTCTCCCTGTGTCGAGCCGTGGTGCGGTCGAATCCGTTCAGTGTGCCCGCGGTGGCGCGGTCGATTCACGCACCACCAGCCGAGTGGGCAGGATCACCGGGGGGGCCGGCGTGTCGTCCCGACCGCCGCCGATCCGCTGGTCGGGGACCCGGCCGGCGTACGGCCCGGTGGTGCGGGTGCCGAGCGGGTCGAGCAGCAGCCGGGCGGCGAGCCGGCCCTGCTCGGCGGCGGGCTGGGCGATGGTGCTGAGCCCGAGCACGCTGGCCAGGTCGTGGTCGTCGACGCCGATCACGCTGACGTCCTGCGGCACCCGCAGCCCGGCGTCGCGCAGCGCCGTGATCGCGCCCATCGCCATCTCGTCGCAGGCGGCGAAGATCGCGGTCGGCGGCTCGCCCCGGGCGAGCAGCTCGGCGGTGGCCCGATTGCCGCCGTCGATGGTGAACTGCGACTCGACGTCGAGGCTGGGGTCGGGGCGGATCCCGGACGCCCGCAGCGCCTCCCGGTAGCCCCGGCGTCGGTCCAGGTGGGTGGTGAAGGCCAGTTCGTCGTCGGGGTCGCCGGAGATGTGGGCGATCCGGCGGTGCCCCAGGTCGAGCAGGTGCCGGGTGGCGGTGCGGGCGGCGGCCACGTCGTCGATCCGGACGCAGGGCCAGCCGGGCACCACGGTGCCGGAGCTGATGGTGATCCCGGGCAGGTCCAGCGCGGCCAGCGCGGTCAGGTCGGCCGCCCGCAGGGGCGTGGCGACCAGCATGATGGCGTCGACGCGCTTGTGCAGGTTGGCGTTGCGCAGCACCCGCTGCCGGATCTGCTCCCGGCCGCCCAGGTTGTACAGGAGCAGGTCGTACCCGGCCTGGTGGAGGAACTCCTCGACCGCCTCCACGACGGTGCCGAAGAACCAGCGGGTGATCCGGGGAACCACCACGGCCACCGTCCCGGTCCGGCCGCCGGCCAGCCGCGAGGCGCTCGGCGAGACGGCGTACTGGAGCTGCTCGGCGGCGGCGAGCACCCGGCGGCGCGTCGCGGCCGACACCGTCGGCAGGCCGCGCAGCGCCCGGGAGACGGTGGCGGTCGAGACCCCGGCGAGTCGGGCGACGTCATCAATCTTCGTCACGATGTTCCCCCGCTCCGTGGCCGTCACCGCCGCCGCCCGGGGAACGGGCGGCGGCGGTACGAGGCCTCAGCCCTTGACGCTGCCGGCGAGCAGGCCGCGGACGAAGTAGCGCTGCAGGGACAGGAACACGATCAGCGGTACGACGATCGAGACGAACGCGCCCGCCGTCAGCCGCTGCCACTCGTTGCCCCGGGTGCCGGCCATCTCGGCCAGCCGGACGGTCAGCGGGGCGGTCTCGTTGCCGCCCCCGGCGAAGATCAGCGCCACCAGCAGGTCGTTCCAGACCCAGAGGAACTGGAAGATGCCGAAGGCCGCCAGGGCCGGGGTGATCAGCGGCAGCACGATGGTGCGGAAGATCTTGGGGTGGGTGGCCCCGTCGACCCGGGCCGCCTCCATCAGGTCCCTGGGCAGCTGCGAGATGAAGTTGTGCAGCAGGAACACCGCGAAGGGGAGCGCGAAGCAGGTGTGCGCGAACCACACCTGGGCGAACTTCTGCTCGTCCACCAGGTCCCAGGCCGGCATCAGGGTGACGCCGGCGACGGTGACGCCGGTGGAGAAGAACTTCAGCAGCGGCACCAGCGCCATCTGCAGCGGGACGATCTGCAACGCGAAGATCGCGATGTAGAGCCAGTCCCGGCCCTTGAAGTTGATCCAGGCCAGCGCGTACGCGGCGAGCGAGGCGAAGGCGAGCGGGAACAGCACCGAGGGGATGGTGATGGCCAGCGAGTTGATGAAGTAGCTGGCGAGCTGACCCGAGGAGGACGAGCTGCCGAAGAGCACCTCCTGGTAGTTCTCCAGGGTGAACTGCGGGTTGGTGAAGAACGTCCACCAGCCCGTGCTCTTGATCTCGTCCTCCGGCCGGAACGAGGACACGAAGAGGCCGAAGGTCGGGATCGTCCAGAGCAGCGCGATGACGATCGAGATCAGCGTGGCCGTACGGCTGTTCAGCCGCTTGCGGACGCGTCCGGCGGTGGTGGTCTTCCCGGTGGCCTGGGTGCCGGCCGGGACCGTGGGCGTGGCGGTGCTCATCTCAGCCCTCCCGCTGCTGACGCAGGTTGCGGATCTGGTAGATCACGATCGGGACCACCAGGATGAACAGGAAGACGGCCAGCGCCGAGCCCTGCCCGTTCTGGCCGTACCGGAACGCCTGGTTGTACATCTCGTTGGCGATCACGCTGGTGTCGTAGTTGCCGTTGGTCGCGGTCCGGACGATGTCGAAGACCTTGAGCGTGGCGATCGACAGCGTCACCACCACCACGATCAGCGCGGGCCGGATGCTCGGCATGGTGATCTGCCAGAACATCTGCCAGGGGGTGACCCCGTCGAGGCGGGCGGCCTCCACGATGTCCGCCGGGATCGCCTTGATCGCGGCGGAGAGCACCACCATGGCGAAGCCGGCCTGGATCCACACCATGATCACGATCAGCAGCAGCGTGTTCAGCGGCGACTCCAGCAGCCACTGCTTCGGCTCGCCGCCGAGGCTGACCACGATCTGGTTCAGCAGGCCGATCTGCTCCTGGCCGTCGCCGCGGTAGGCGTAGACGAACTTCCAGATGATGCTGGCGCCGACGAACGAGATCGCCATCGGCAGGAAGATCAGCGACTTGGCGACCGCCTCGAACCTGGCCTTGTCCACCATCACCGCGTAGAGCAGGCCGAACGAGGTGGCCACCAGCGGGACCAGCAGCACCCAGACCAGGGTGTTGAGCAGGACCCGGACGATCGAGTCCTCGGAGAACATCCAGCCGTAGTTGCGCAGGCCCACCCAGTCGTTGCTGCCGGCGTCCATGAAGGAGAGCAGCGTGGTCCGGATCGCCGGCACCACCAGCCCGATGGCGAGCAGCAGCAGCGTCGGCAGCAGGAAGAACAGGGCGAACAGCCCCTCCCGCGGCTTGACCCGGCGGGGCAGTGGGCCACCGCTCGCCGCCGCGGCGATCAGTTGCGCCTCCCGGCGCCGGGCGAACCAGGCGGGGACCACGTCGAGCAGCAGGAGCAGCCCGCCCACCACCACGACGAAGGCGAGCAGCCCGTACCCCAGCATGAAGAACTTGGGCTGTTCCTCCAGCCAGTCCATCGACCCTCCTTCAAGGGCTCGGTTGCGGGGGTGGCCCGGTCCGCGACGCGGACCGGGCCACCAACTCAGATCACTTCCAGCTGCCCTCGATGCCGTTGAGGACGGTCGCGGTGTCCTTGCCGTTCACCCAGTCGACCATGCCCTTCCAGAAGGTGCCCGCGCCGACCGCGGCCGGCATCAGGTCCGAGCCGTCGAAGCGGAACACGGTCTTCGGGTCCTGGAGGATGCCGACGGAGAGCTTGTCCACCGGGTTCGGCACGTTGGCCAGGTCGAGCTTCTTGTTCGCCGACAGCCAGTCGCCGATCTTGGCGCGGCTGTTGACGTACTCGCCGGAGGCCAGGTAGGTCTGCACCGCCTGGACCTCGGGACGGTCGGCGAAGCCCGCGACGAACTCGCCGGCACCCAGCACCGGCTTGCCCTTGGCCGGGTCGATGGCCGGGAAGTAGAAGGCGAAGACGTCGCCGTCCTCGGCCACCTTGGTGCCCTGCGGCCACTGGTTGGCGTAGAAGGACGCCTGGCGGTGCAGCGCGCACTTGCCGGTGGTGATCGGGACGCCCGCCTCCTGGAAGGAGGTGGTGGCGATGCTCTTCACCCCGCCGAAGCCGCCGTTGACGTACTTCTCGTTCTTGAGGATGGTGCCGGCCTTGTTCACCGCGTCGGCGACCTTCGGGTCGTTGAACGGGATGCCGTGGGTGGTCCACTGGTCGTAGACCTCCGGACCCTGGGTCCGGAGCATGACGTCCTCGATCCAGTCGGTGGCCGGCCAGCCGGTGGCGTCACCGGACTCGATGCCGGCGCACCACGGCTTGGTGCCGCTGGCCGCGATCGTGTCGCTGAGCTTGATCAGGTCGTCCCAGGTGGTCGGGACCTGCCAGCCCTTCTCCTTGAAGGTCTTCGGCGAGTACCACACGTACGACTTGACGTTGGAGCCGAGCGGAACGCCGTAGAGCTTGCCGTCGACGGTGCTGTACTTCAGCCAGTCGGGGGTGAAGTTCTGCTCGGCCAGCGCCTTGGTGTCGGCGCCGACCGTCTTGACCTTGCCCGCGTCGACGAACCGCTTGAGCAGACCCGGCTGGGGGATGAAGGCCAGGTCGGGGGCGTTGCCACCGTCGACGCGGACGCCGAGCTGGGCCTCGAACTCGCCGCTGCCCTCGTGGTCGATCGTGATGCCGGTGCAGTCCTCGAACTGCTTCCAGGACTGCTCCAGGCGGTCGGCCTCGATGTCCCGGATCGACGAGTAGATCGTGACCTTCTTGCCGTCGTGGCCCTGGTACTTCTCATATGCGGCGCACTCGGGGGAGCTCGCCTTGTCGCTCTTCTTGTCGTTGCCGGTGCCGCAGGCGGTGGCGCCGAGCGCCAGCCCCAGTACGCCGGCGATCGCGAGAGCCTGGCGTGATCTGGCAAACGCCATGCCGTTCTCCTTCCTTGCCGGCGCGTGGAGGAAGTCGAAGCGCGCCGGTCCGATGGTCGTCTCCACATGTAAGCGCTTGCATCACCTCCGGTCCAGCCCTGGCCGGACACGGCCCGGTAACAATCCCGAAACCCGCTCACCGGCCGTGGGCACGCTCCCGCGCAGTAGTCGCGACCTGCACGGCGCGCCACTTCCCATCGATGGAGGTTTCTGCCACGCTGTGCCCAGCAGATTGAAGAATCTCAACATTGGAGGTGCTGGATGCGTAGACGGTGGTGGAGCCTGGCCGGGGCCGCGCTGCTCGCCTCGGTGGCCCTGGTGGCCCCGGCGAGCCCCGCGCTGGCCGCGCCGACGTTCAAGGTGCCGTTCCCCTGCGGCCAGTCCTGGTCCGGGCAGACCCGGTCCGACCACAGCCCGGCGTACGCGATCGACTTCAACCGTACCGACGACCTCGGCGACCCGGTGGTGGCCAGCGCCCCCGGCACCGTCGACCGGGTCACCGACCTCGGCGGCACCAGCTACGGCAAGTACGTCCGGATCGACCACGGCGGCGGCTACACCACCTACTACGCCCACCTCAACGGCTTCAACGTCTCGGTCGGTCAGACCGTCGGCTACGGCAAGGTGATCGGTTGGGTGGGCAGCACCGGCGGCTCCACCGGGCCGCACCTGCACTACGAGCAGCGGCTCAGCGGCAACGACATCCAGGTGCGGTTCAACGGCGGGCTGGCGCTCTACTGGGGCACCAAGAGCTACACCAGCGACAACGCCTGCTCCGGCGGCACCGCCTCCGGTACGGTCAACACCGCCGGCGCGGCCCTGACCGTGCGCTCCGGCCCCGGCACCGGCTACAGCGCGGTCGGCTCGGTCGCCGACGGCGCCACGGTGACCATCTACTGCCAGACCACCGGCACCACGGTCACCGGCACGTACGGCACCAGCTCGATCTGGGATCGGATCGGCTCCGGCCGGTTCATCTCCGACGCGTACGTCTACACCGGCTACGACGGCTGGATTCCGAACGTGCCGCGCTGCTGAGGCGCGCGGACGCGTGGCGGGGCCCCGGCCGGGCCGGGGCCCCGCGACGTCGGGTCAGCTGTTGAGCGGCCAGCTGGAGAAGTTCAGCGCGGCGGCGAAGGTGACCCCGCGAGCGGGCGCGACAGACCCCGGACGCACGGCGCCGGGGTCGTCGCTGCCGGATCTCCAGGTCTGGGAGGACGGAGATTCCGGAAGCGACGACCCCGGCGGGTCCGGTGACGCGAAACCAGCGTCAACTGAAGATGCTGACACCACCCGGGCCGACCAGCAGGCCCACCACGATGAGGACGACGCCCCACAGGATCTGCCGGCGGAACAGCGCGAGGATGCCGGCGACCACGAGTACGACTGCGAGAATCCAGAGAATCAGCTCCATGGCGGCTGAATACCCGTCTCCCCGATCCCGGAAACCTGGGAGATCATTCGAGGTGATCGCCCAGGTGGAAGATGCTGTACGCCTGCTTGATCACGGGGTGCGCGACGTTGCGGACGCGGACCCCGCCGGGGGTGGTGCCCCGCTCGGTGCCCGCATGGGCGTGCCCGTGCAGGGCCAGCGCGGTCGGCGCCGAGTCGATCGCCTGACCCAGCTGGTACGACCCCAGGAACGGATAGATCTCCAGCGGTTCGCCGGCGAGCGTGTCCGGCACGGGGGAGTAGTGGGTGAGCGCGACCAGCAGGTCGCAGTCCAGCCCGCGAAGCGCCTTCCCCAGCGCCTCGGCGCTCTCGTTGGTCGTCTGGACGAAGGCCTTCATCTCCGGCTCCCCGAAGTCGCTGGCGCACCGGCCGGCGAAGCCACCGCCGAAGCCCTTGACCCCGGCCACGCCGAGCCGGCCGGCGGCGCACTCCAGCACCATGCCCGTCCCCTCCAGCACGGTGATCCCGGCGTCCTCCAGCACCTTGACCACCTGCGGCACCTGGTCGCACTGGTGGTCGTGGTTGCCGAGCACGGTGATCACCGGCACCCCGAGCCCGCCGAACTCCCGGGCCACGCAGCGCGCCTCGGACGCGGTGCCGTGCCGGGTCAGGTCCCCGGCGAGCAGCAGCACGTCGGCACAGTCCGGCAGCTCCTCCAGGGCCGGGCGGAACCGGCCGACCACGTCCTCGTCCACGTGCACGTCGCCGACGGCGGCGATCCGGATCATCCTCGGGCCCTCCTCACGGCAGCTCCTCGACCTGGGTCGGCGCCTGCGCGCGGATCACCCCGATGTCGCTGGTGATCGGCAGGTCCGGGAAGCGCTCCGAGACCCGCCGGAGGATCTCCTCCCGCCGGTGCGGGGTCTCCACCTCGCCGTAGAGGACCAGGCCGCGTTCCCGGTGGACCACGGTTATCCCCTGCTCGGCGACGTCCGGGTCCTCGGCGAGCAGCCGGTGGATCTCCGCCTCGACGTACTCGTCGGGCGGGCCGGCGCCATGCTCGGTCACGGTGTCTCCTCTCCCTCGGGGGTGCGGGCGTACGGCACGGGCGTGCCGCCGTACGGCACCACGTCGAGCCGGTCCAGCAGCACCAGGAACGCCTCGGCGTACGGCGAGTGCCGCGTCTCCTTCCGTACCCGTTCCCAGTCGATCTGTTCTCGCAGCGAGCGGGCCAGCGGCAGGCCGCGGGCGAAGTCGCAGTAGTGCTGCGAGAAGCTGAGCAGCTTGTGCACCATCAGCCGGGTCGCGGACAGCACCGGCATGTGGATGGCGTCCACCGGGCGCACCACGGTGTCGGCGAAGGTCTCCTCGGTCACCGGGGTCTCGATCGGTCGGTGGATCAGGTCCACCATCCGCCCCTCGTCGTAGACCTTGACCAGCCAGTCCTCCGGCGGGCGCTCGGCGGTGAAGCCCTCGGCGACCAGCGCCTCCATCGCCCGTTTGACGTCCTCCTCGCAGAGCAGGAAGTCCACGTCGTGCTCACTGGAGTGGCCGCCGTGGGCGTAGACGGCGAAGCTGCCGCCGAGGGCGAAGGGGATGTCGTTCTGCTTGAGCACGGCGGCGACCCGCTTGAGGGTGTGCAACAGGCTCTCGTCCCCGCGCTCGGCCATCTGGTTCTCCCGTCGTCGTGAAGGTGGACAGGCGGTCGGAAATGACGTTGCGTACCCGGCCCGCCCGCCACCCACACCTGGGCGGCGATCAGAGACTGGTCACCGGGCCATCAATCGGGCAAACCGCCGAGAGGCGAGCGCCGGTCGGATAACCTGTGCAAGGTGGCCAGATCACTGCGGGCGACCGGCGGCACGGCCCGACTTCGCCGCGTCGCCCTGATCGGCATCGACGGCTCGGGCAAGACGACCCAGGCGCACCGGCTCGCCGACGCGCTCACCGCGGCCGGCCGGCCCGCCACCTACCATCGCAACGCCGGCGGCCGGCGCTGGCTCGGCCGGCTGGCCAACCGGCTCGGCCGCCCCGACGCGCAGCGCCTGGTGGGGCGCAACGGCGTGCTGGCCGTGGAGTCGGTGCTGCGCTGGCTGGCGATCGCCGCCGCGCTGCTGAGCTGCCTGGTGACCGGCCGCACGGCCGTCATGGACCGCTACTCCGCCTGCCAGTACGCCAGCATCCGGGCGCACGGCGGGCAGCGTTGGGAGCGGCTGGCCCGGGTCGGCTACCGGGTCTTCCCGCCCCCGCAGGTCACCTTCCTGCTCACCGTGGACCCGGCGGAGGCGTACCGGCGGATCGAGCGGCGCGGCGACGACCACGAGACGATGGGCTGGCTGACCGCCGCCGACACGGCGTACCGCACCCTGCCCGAGTACCCGAGCTTCGTGCTGGTCGACGCCGGTGGCGCGCCGGAGGAGGTGGAGCGGCGCATCCGTGCCCACCTGGCGGCCTGGCTACCGCCCGAGGCCGGCCCGCCGGCCGTCGACGCGTCGGCTGCCGACCGGCCGGTCGCCGCGGCGATCCGGGGGTGGTCGCCCGTTCAGGCCCGCCCGTAGACCGGGACGGCCGCCCCGCTGGTCGGCGCGGAGTCGTCCGAGGCGAGGAAGCGGATCACCGGGGCGATCTCGGCCGGGGTCACCCACCGGCGGTGATCGGCGCCCGGCTGGGCGGCCCGGTTCGCCGGGGTGTCGATCACGCTGGGCAGCACGGTGTTGCACCGGACGCCGGAGGCCCGGTACTCGACCGCCACCGCGTTGGCGAAGGCGAGCACGGCCGCCTTGGCGGTGGCGTACCCGGCCGCCCCGGGGAACGGCGCGAGCGCGGCCCGGGACGAGACGCAGACCACCGCGCCGCCGCCGGCCGCGATCAGGTGCGGCAGCGCCGCCTGGGTGACCAGGTAGGTGGGCCGCAGGTTGATCGAGAGCATCCGCTCGAACTCCTCGACCGGGGTCTCGTGCACCCGGCCGCCGCTGGCGTACCCGCCGACCAGGTTGACCACCGCGCGCAGCGGCGCGGTGGGGTCGTCGGCGGCGGCCCGCACGGCCCGCTCGACGCCCGCCGGGTCCATCAGGTCCGCGGTCACCCGGACCGGGCCGGACGCCGCCGGCCCCGCCCCGGTGGCGCTCTCCCGCTGGGGTACGACCACCCGCCAGCCCGCCTGGACGAAGGCGGCGGTGACCGCCCCGCCGAGTCCGCCCGTTCCGCCGGTGACCAGCACGCTGCGATCCGCCATGCGGGACACCGTAGCGTGGTGTTCGACCGCGGCGGACGGGAGCGTGATGCTGCGGTGACCGCACACGCTGCCGGAACGTGACGCGCGCGGGGGATACTTGTGTCGGACACGCGCGGTGATGGTTGACGGGCCACCGTTTATGAAAGTAAGTTTCATCCGTGGCGAAGAGTACGAAGATTTCTGCGAGTCACGAGCCGGGTGGGCTGATCGTCCACATCAGCGGCCTGCTCCCCTCGCTGTCGCCCGCCGAGCAGCGGGTGGCCCGGCTGGTCGTCTCCGACCCGGCCGACGCCGCGCGGCGGACCATCACCGATCTCGCCACCGCCGCAGAGACATCCGAGGCCACCGTCATCCGGTTCTGCCGGTCGGTCGGCATGGACGGTTACCCGCAGTTGCGGATCCGGCTCGCCGCCGAGGCCGCCCGCCGGGTCGAGCCGCCGGACGCCCGGGTCGTCGGTGGTGACATCCCGCCCGGCGCGGATCTGGCGCAGATCATCGCCACCATCGCGTTCAACGACGCCCGGGCCGTGGAGGAGACCGCCGAACAGCTCGACCCGGCGGTCTGCGAGCGGGTGGTCGACACCATCGCCGCCGCCGGCCGCATCGACGTCTACGGCGCCGCCGCCAGCGGCTTCGTCGCCTCGGACTTCCAGCAGAAGCTGCACCGCATCGGCCGCACCGCCTTCTACTTCCCCGACATCCACACCGCACTGACCTCCGCCGCGCTGCTCGGCAAGGGCGACGTCGCCGTCGGCATCTCGCACACCGGCACCACCTCCGACGTCATCGAGGTGCTGGAGCAGGCCCGGGCGCGGGGCGCGGCGACCGTCGCGCTGACCAACTTCCCCCGCTCGCCGATCACCGAGGTGGCCGACTTCGTGCTCACCACTGCGGCCCGCGAGACGACCTACCGCTCCGGCGCGATGGCCAGCCGGCTCGCCCAGCTCACCGTGGTCGACGTGCTCTTCGTCGGGGTGGCCGCGCGGAACCGGGCGCGGGCCCGCAAGGCCCTGGAGGCGACCGCCGAGGCGGTCCAGTCGCACCGGGTCGGCCCGGGGCGGAGGCGCGGGTGACCGCCGGTCGGGTGGAGCCGGACGAGGCGGCGACCGTGGCCCGACCGGTGGTCCGGGTGGGCGCCCCGACCGAGCGTCGCAACCCGGACAGCGCCGACCTCGACCTGATGTCGACCCGGGACGTGCTCACCGTCATCAACGACGCCGACCGCCGGGTGCCGGCCGCCGTCGCGGCGGTCCTCGACGAGATCGCCAGGGCCGTCGACCTGGCGGTGGCGGCCCTGCGTGGCGGGCACCGGGTGCACTACTTCGGCGCCGGCACCTCCGGCCGGCTCGGGGTGCTCGACGCCGCCGAGCTGGCCCCCACCTTCAACTCCCCGCGGGACTGGTTCTGCGCCCACCTGGCCGGCGGCCCGGACGCGATGCTGCGCGCGGTCGAGGACGCCGAGGACGACGAGCGGGGCGGCGCCGCCGAGGCGGCCGAGTGCGTACGACCGGGCGACCTGGTCGTCGGCCTGGCGGCCAGCGGGCGCACGCCGTACGTCCTCGGGGCGCTCGCCGCAGCCCGGGCGCAGGGTGCCGCCACGGTGCTGCTCTGTGCGAACCCGGAGGCGGAGGCCGCCTCCTCGGTCGACGTGTTCATCGGGGTGGACACGGGACCGGAGGTGGTCACCGGGTCGACCCGGATGAAGGCGGGCACCGCGCAGAAGCTGGTGCTGAACAGCTTCTCCACGGCCGTGATGGTGCGCCTCGGCCGGGTCTACTCGAACCTCATGATCGACATGGTGGCCACCAACGCGAAGCTGCGCGGGCGGATGATCTCCATCCTGATGGAGGCCACCAACTGCTCGGAGGAGATCTGCCGGAGGGCCCTGCACGAGGCCGCCGGCGATCTCAAGACCGCCCTGGTCTCGCTGGTCTCCGGGGCCGAGGTCTCCGCCGCCCGGGCGGCTCTGGCCCGCAGCGCGCACCAGGTGCGCGGCGCGCTCGCCCTGCTCGCCTCCTGACCCCCTCCGCCGCCCCCCGGTCCGCCCACGGCCGGGTGAGACGTGGAACACGTCGCGGATGGGACGTCCCGCACGCCCCGGATTGTTGTCCAGGGCGTGGGGTAATCAATCCCGGAGCGGATGAACCGACCGGTACACCGGCGCGTATCTGGCAGTGACCAGGATCGCAGCCGGGCGGTGACGAGGGTCGCTGCGTCGTTGGGGTCGCAATGGTGCGATTGCCAGGGGCGGAGGTCGATTTCCCCTGATCCGCCAGCCTGTTCGTGGTGCGGAGTCAGTGAGCCCCGAATGGGCGCTGACAGCAAACGTGGACTTGGCTTTCAGCTGATACTCAGGCATTCGTGACACTTTCGACTCACGACATGGAATCCCCGACACGTCTCATCTGTTGTGTAGGTGTCAGCACCGACGGGCACAGCGGAGGTTACGGGGGAGGGCCGATGGACGTGGGGATGGCAAGGAACCGGGCAACCGGCGCGAGCGAGGGGACCGTGGGAAACGTGGACAAGAACATCGGCATGCGGACCGACGAGGTTGCCGAGGAGCGCGACCTGGTCGGCGTCTACCTTCACGAGATCTCCCGGACGCCGCTGCTGGACGCCGCCAAGGAGGTCGATCTCTCCAAGACCATCGAGGCCGGCCTGTACGCCGAGCACCTGCTCGGCGAGGACCGCGTCCCCGAGGGCGTCGACCGGGACGACCTGGAGCGCCTGGTCGTAGAGGGCGAGCGCGCCAAGGACCTCTTCATCCGGGCCAACCTGCGGCTGGTCGTCTCGATCGCCCGCCGCTACGTCCGGTCCGGGATGCCCATGCTGGACCTGATCCAGGAGGGCAACACCGGCCTGGTCCGCGCGGTGGAGAAGTTCGACTACGAGCGCGGCTACAAGTTCTCGACGTACGCGACCTGGTGGATCCGTCAGGCCATCAGCCGGGCGATCGCCCAGCAGGAGCGGACCGTGCGACTGCCGGTGCACCTGGTCGAGGACGTCAACCGGATGCGCAACGTGGCCCGGCAGCTCACCCGTGAGCTGGGCAGCGACCCGGAGCCGGAGCAGATCGCGGCGGCCCTCGGCGTCACCGTCGAGCGGGTCAACGAGCTGGTCCGCTGGTCGCAGGACACGGTGTCGCTGGACACCCCGGTCGGCGACGACGGCGACACCAAGCTCGGTGACCTGGTCGCCGACAGCGACGCCCCGTCGCCGGAGGAGATCGTCCTCACCGGCCTGGAGCGGCAGCGGATCGAGGGTCTGCTCAACCACCTCGACGACCGGTCGGCCGGCATCATGCGGGCCCGGTACGGGCTCGAGGACGGTCGGGAGCACTCGCTCACCGAGGTCGCGTCGCGCTTCTCGCTCTCCCGGGAGCGGATCCGCCAGCTGGAGATCCAGGCCCTCGGCCGGCTCCGCGAGCTGGCCCGCGCCGAGGGGCTGCAGGCAGCCTGACCTGGTAGTAATGACGGCGAACGGCCGGCGTCCGATAGGGGGGCGCCGGCCGTTCGCCGTTATTGCCGTGGGGTCAGCGGACCCGGCCGTAGCCCTGGATCGGCATGATCCCCATGTTCCGCTTGAGCACGTTGCGCCCCGCGCTGGGCGCGTCGATGATCTGGCCGCCACCGACGTACAGGGCCACGTGCCCCAGCCCGCTGTAGAAGACCAGGTCTCCCGGGCGCAGATCACCGCGGCCGATGTGCGACACGGCGCCCCACTGCATCCGGGTGTTGTGCGGCAGTGACCTGCCCGCCGCCCGCCAGGCGGCCGAGGTGAGGCCGGAACAGTCGTAACCGCCGGGACCGTCGGCGCCCCAGACGTACGGCTTGCCGATCGCCCCGTACGCGTAGCGCACCGCGACCCCCGCGTTGCCCGCCACGGCGGGCGCGTCGGGGGCGGAGCGGGCGGCCGGCCGCGGGCTCGGCGCCTCGGTGGCCCGGCCGTACGCCTCCCGGCGCAGCTCGTAGAGGCGGGCCAGGTCGCGCTCGATCTTCTTCCTGGTGTTCGCGATGCTGCGCGCCTGTGCGGCCTCCCGGGCCAGCGTCGCGTCCAGCCGGTTCTTCTCGTCGACCAACTTGCGTTGGCTGGTGGTGAAGCCGGCGATGCGGTCCTGGCGTTCCCTGGTGAGCCGGTCGATCGTGCTGAGCCGGTCCACCAGGGAGGCGGACCCGTCCGGTTCCAGCAGCGCCTGCGCGGTCCGCAGGCCGCCGGTCTTGTACGCGGTGACGGCCATCTGCCCGACGTCCGCCCGGCTCCGCGCGGTCTGCTCCTCCAGCGGGCCGATCCGCGCGTGCAGCGCGGCCGCGGTCTCCTTGTTGGCCTTGATCTCCTCGTTGAGCTTGTTGTAGGACTCGACGACCCGTTCCAGCTCGGTCGAGGACTTCTCGATCCGTGCGGTCAGCTCGGCCACCGACGGCTCGGCCCGAGCCACCGACGACGGGGCGATCAGCGCGGCCGTGAGGCCGGCGACCGTGAGCGTTCGCACCAGCATCCGTAAGGACGACAAGAGCGGAAAGCTCCTCTCCACGGGCCCTCGGGGGATGCTGACGCCCCCGACGGCACCGGCTCGGGGCCATCCGGACGGATGGCGGCCGACCGCGCCGGCCCGCCCAACGTAACCCGGGACGGGAGTGACGCGCAGGGGAAGCCGGGGCGAAAGTTGGCAAAGGGGCAGGAAAGGCCGCTGCGCAGCGTGACCTCCTCTGACGCCATTGTGGCGTGGCGTGCGGCGTGTCGCGGGTACTTCGTCGCTCTTGGCGGCTTGCGCCGGATTCGTCGTTCTGGGCGGATGTCGTGGCACGTGAGCGACGATCGCCGGACAAACCCGAAATGGATGCCAGATGCGGGCGGCACCGATTCGCCGTGCTCCCGCGGAGGCGGGAATCCGACCGGCACGGCCGGCGGGCGGGCAACAGAATGGAAGCCGGTGCCGGGAATCCCGCCGTGAGCAGGCACGGGGCGGTGGGAGAGCCGACGCCGCCGGCCCCTGGGAGGACGCCGTGCAGCAGGCAGACCGCTCCGCCACCCGCCCGCCGCGCACGTCGCGCGGGACGACCCTGCTCTACGCGCGCCCGGGGATCGTGGTGACCACCGAACGGTTCACCGTCGGTCGGAACACCTTCGCCGTCGCCGACCTCACCCACCTGCGGGTGGGGCGCGGGCCGCACGACCGGCTGGCCGTGCGCGCCGTCGCGGTGACCGCCACCTTGATCACCGGCGTCGGCGTGCTGCTCGGCTTCACCGGTGGGCTGCAACGGCTCACCGCCGGGGCGTACCTGATCCTCGGGGTGGTGTTCCTGCTGCCGGTGCTGCTGGCGCTGGCCGGCGACCGCTGGCGGCCGCCGGCGCACGAGTTGTGGGGGCACTGCGGCGGCGTCGAGGTGCTGCTGTTCAGCAGCGACGACGAGCGGCAGTTCGGCCAGGTCAGCCGGGCGCTGAACCGGGCCCGGGAGCTGCACCGGTATCCCGACGCGGAGGACCCGGCCACCGCGGCCGGCTACTGGCGACCGCAGCCCCGACGGGCCTAGATCGCCCTAGCGCGCGGCGACCGGCTCCGGGGCCTGCGGCTGCCGGGCGGCGAGCTCCCGGGTGACCTTGCGCTCGGCGACGAACGACACGAACGGCACCGTGCCGGCGAGCATCACCAGCAGCATCCGCTTGAGCGGCCAGTTCACCCGGCGGCCCAGGTCGAAGGTGGCGGCCAGATACAGCATGTAGAGCCAGCCGTGCGCGGTGCCGACGACCGCCACCACGATCGGCTCGTCGAACGCGTACTTCAGCGGCATGCCGATCAGCACCAGCACGGCCAGCGCCACGCCCACGATCCAGGCGATCACGCGGTACCGGTTAAGGGCTCCGCCCACCGTCGTCCGTCCTTCCGCACCGGCCTCAGCCGGGATAGTCACCGGGCCTCGCGCCCGGATTGGCGTTCAACCACGTCAGGTAGCGGTTGTACTCGGTCAGGTCCGCGTCGTCCGGGGCGTCGACCGCGGCCGGCACCCGGGCCACCCGCACCGGACGGCGTACCGCCGGGGCGCCCGGATCCGGCGCGGCGTCACCGACCGTCTCCGGCGCGGCGGCGGCCGGGCCGCGCAGCGTGTGCCGGACCTCACGCCACCAGACGAAGACCACGAAGCCGGCGAAGATCGGCCACTCCACGGCGTACGCCCAGCTCAGCGTGTTGCCCGAGGCCGCCCGGCTGATCTGCCACCAGCCCAGCACCAGGAACCCGACGACCAGCACGACCATGGCCACGTGGCGGGCGATCCACGCCGGTGTCCAGAGCCGTTTCATGGCATCGAGCGTACCGGGACGGCCGGGCGTCTCCGACGCGGTGTCGTAGGAGGGTTTGGTGACACCCCGGCTGGGCATCCGTCTAGATGCCAGCCCGAACGAGCCCGAGGGGGCGACATGACCGAATCAGTACGCCAGTCCGGTGACGTCAGCCCGGAGCAGCGGATGACGGAGTGGGACGGCGACCACGCCCGCGACACGTCGGCCTCCGGCGCGCACGTCGACGGAGAGCTGCTCGGGGTGGACCCGGCGGAGCTGGACGACGAGGACCTGATCCGGGAGCTGCAGAGCCTGCACCGCACCCGGCTGGACACGCTGCGCCACGCGGCCGACTCCGCGCTCGCCAACCACCTGCGCCGCACCGCCGAGCTGGAGACCGAGTACCTGGCCCGGCACCCCGGGCGCGAGGTGGATCCGAGCCGGCTGCGGGACGCCTGATGGGCACGCACGCCGAGCGCGGGATGTCCGCGCCGCCCGAGGTGGTGTTCAACACCGCGACCGACCCGGACCGGGCCTCGGCCTGGCTGCCGGAGCCGCTGCGGTCCGACGGTGGGGAGCGCCCCCAGTCCAGCGCCGACGACCTGCGGGCCCGGTGGAGCAGCGACTCCGCCCCCGGGTGGTCGGCGGAGATCCAGGTGGAGCCCGCCGACGCCGGCGGGTCCCGGGTCCGCCTCGACCTCACCGGCGGGGACAACGGCCTGGCCGACGAGACCCTGGCCAACCTCGCCCGCGAGGTGGCCGACAACCTGACCGCGGGTTGAGCCGAACGTGACGAACAACGAGGAGACGTGGTGACCCAGGGCGGCCTGAAGCAGAAGGTGGCGCGGCTGCGCCAGGCGTACGCGCCGCACGAGCACCGGCCGCTGGGCGGTTACCTGGCCGCGATGGGCACGTACGCCACGGTCACCGCGTCCCTGGCCGGCCTGGTCCGGGCGGCCGGCCGGCCGGTGCCGGACCGGCCCGCCCCGGCCGACGTGGTGCTGCTCTCCATCGCCACGCACAAGCTCAGCCGGCTGCTCTCCAAGGACGCGATCACCAGCCCGTTACGGGCCCCGTTCACCCGGTACGACCACCCGATCGGCAGCGGCGAGGTGATGGAACACGTCCGGGACCGGGGCAGCTCGACCCGGCACGCCATCGGCGAGCTGCTGAGCTGCCCGTTCTGCCTGGCCGTCTGGGTCGCCACCGGCCTCACCGGCGGCCTGGTGCTCGCGCCCCGGCTGACCCGGCTGGTGGCCACCGCGCTGACCGCGGTCGCCGCCTCGGACTTCCTCCAGATGGGGTACGCCGTCGCCCAGCGGGCCGCCGAGGGCGGGGACCCCGACGAGAAGTGACCCGTACGCGCGAAGGGGGCCGGCGCTGTTGCGCCGGCCCCCTTTCGCGTCGTCCCGCTCAGGTCGGGGTGGTGCCGCCATTCTCGCCGGCCCAGCCGCGCGAGGCCTCCGGCTCACGCTCGTCGGAGTCCTCGTCGGTGATCACGTCGCGGTCGACCGCGGTGCGGTCGTGCTCGTTGGCGAAGTCCGGCTCGGGGGTGGTGTCCCGGCCCTCCGGGGGCTGGCCGAGCGCCGGCACGGACTCGTGCTCGTGCCCCTCGTGGTGCGTCATGCCGTCGTCCTCTCGTCGTCCTCGTCCACCCCCGTGCGCCGCGCGCTCAGGCCACCGAACCGCCCAGCAGGTCGGCCGCCTCGTCCACCGCGTACTCGCCCTGAGGGAGCGCGGCGATCCGGGCGAGCAGCGTCGGCGGCAGCTCCGCGGCGACCGCCCGGCGGTAGATGTCCGCCTGGCTGATCCGCTCCTGGCCGTGGTAGATGTCGTCGAGCAGCTCGTCGAGCTGCCGGGTGTCGACCTCGTCGGTCACCGGTGCGTCATCGGTCACTCCGCCCAGCTACCCCCACCCGAATCGCCCAAACCCGTGCAGAGGCTGCTGTCGGGTCTCCCGACAGCCGGTCAGGCGGGGGTGGGCAGGGCCGCCCGGCGGGCTCGGACGGCGGCGGCCAGGTGGTCCAGGACCTCGGCGGTGGTGTCCCAGCCGATGCAGGCGTCGGTGACCGAGCGGCCGTAGGTCAGCTCCCGGGTCGGGTCCAGGTCCTGCCGGCCCTCGAGCAGGAAGCTCTCCAGCATGATGCCGACGATCCCGCGCTGCCCGGCGGCGAGCTGGGCGGCCACGTCGGCGGCGACCTTCGGCTGGTTGCGGTGGTCCTTGCCGCTGTTGGCGTGGCTGGCGTCGACCACCAGCCGCTCGGGCAGGCCGGCGGCCCGCAGCAGGTCCAGCGCGCCCGCCACCGACTCCGCGTCGTAGTTCGGCCGGTCGCCGCCGCCGCGCAGCACCAGGTGGCCGTCGGCGTTGCCCCGGGTGTGCATGATCGCCGGGGTGCCGGAGACGTCGATGCCGGGGAAGACGTGCGGCACACCGGCCGCCCGGATCGCGTCCACCGCCGTGCCGATGCTGCCGTCCGGGCGGTTCTTCATGCCGATCGGCATGGACAGCCCGGAGGCGAGCTGTCGGTGCACCTGGCTCTCCACCGTCCGGGCGCCGATCGCGCCCCAGGCCACCGTGTCGGCGATGTACTGCGGGGTGATCGGGTCCAGGAACTCGCAGCCCACCGGCAGGCCGAGGCGGAGCACGTCCAGCAGCAGCGCCCGGGCGGTCCGCAGGCCGAGGTTGACGTCGCCGGAGCCGTCCAGCGCCGGGTCGTTGATCAGGCCCTTCCAGCCCACCGTGGAACGCGGCTTCTCGAAGTAGACCCGCATCACCACCAGCAGGTCGTCGGCGTGCCGGTCGGCGGCCTCGCGCAGCAGGTGGGCGTACTCCAGGGCGGCGGCCGGGTCGTGCACCGAGCAGGGGCCGACCACCACCAGCAGGCGGTCGTCGGCGCGGTCCAGCACCCGGCCGACCGCACGTCGGCCGGCCAGCACGGCCGAGGCGAGCGGGGCGTGCAGGGGCAGGTCGTGCAGGAGCAGGGCGGGCGTGGTCAACGGCACGACGCGATCGATCCGTTGGTCGATGACGGCGTCGTTCTCCGGGGTGGTCACGGTGGGCATCCTCTCGCCGACCGTGCCCGGGGCCGGTGCCCGGGTGGAGCCGGCTGCTCGTACGCAGAAGGGCAGGAGCGGAAGCTCCTGCCCGGCCGGCTCGAAAACGAAGGTGACGTCAGCTCATGGCGAGGTCACCGGCGTCGGAGCCGGCTGCCTAAACCATCGATACGAGCGCGTCACGTCGGCCAGCGTACCCGACCGGACGGGGAAGGCTCACCGGGGCGTCGGGAAAGCCTCGCCCGATGTTTACCTCCATCGATGGAACCAGCGGTAACTTCATCGGCACCGCTCGCACATTCGGAGGTAACCGATGGACCGTCGTACCGTCCTGCGCGCCACCGCTGCCGGCGGGGCCGCCGCCTTCGCCGGCAGCCTCTGGTCCGGCGCCGCGCTCGCCGCCCCGGCCCAGCCGGGCGTCGGCCCGTACGGGCCGCTCGGCACCGCCGACGCCCGCGGCCTCCAGCTGCCCGCCGGCTTCACCAGCCGGATCGTCGCCCGGGCCCGACAGGTCGTGGCCGGCACGTCCTACACCTGGCACGACGCCCCGGACGGCGGCGCCTGCTTCGCCGCCGGCACCGGTTGGATCTACGTCTCGAACTCGGAGATCACCCCGGGTGGCGGCGCCTCGGCCGTCCGGTTCAACGCCGACGGCACCACTGCCTCGGCGTACCGGATCCTCTCCGGCACCAACCAGAACTGCGCCGGCGGCGCGACCCCGTGGGGGACCTGGCTCTCCTGCGAGGAGGTCAGCCTGGGGTACGTCTACGAGACCTACCCGCAGGGCGGTACGACCGCCGTACGCCGACCCGCGCTCGGCCGGTTCAAGCACGAGGCGGCGGCGGCCGACCCGGTCCGCAAGGTGATCTACCTGACCGAGGACGAGACCAGCGGGTGCTTCTACCGGTTCCGCCCCACGGTCTGGGGCAACCTCTCCGCCGGCACCCTGGAGGTGCTGGTCGCCGGCACCGCCACCAGCGGCCCGGTGAGCTGGGCGCGGGTGCCCGACCCGGACGGCTCGCCGACCGCCACCCGCCAGCAGGTCTCCGGCGCGAAGAAGTTCAACGGCGGCGAGGGCTGCTGGTACGCCGACGGCACCTGCTGGTTCACCACGAAGGGCGACAACCGGGTCTGGGCGTACGACGCGGTCAACCAGCGCATCGACCTGGCGTACGACGACTCGCTGGTGACCGGCGGCGCCGCGCCGCTGACCGGGGTGGACAACATCACCGGCTCCCGCTCCGGCGACCTCTACGTCGCCGAAGACGGCGGCAACATGGAGATCGTTTTAATCACTCCGGACGCCGTTGTCACGCCCTTCGTCAGGCTTACTGGCCAGTCCTCGTCGGAGATCACCGGCCCGGCGTTCTCCCCGGACGGCAGCCGGCTCTACTTCTCGTCCCAGCGCGGCACCTCCGGCTCCTCCTCCGGCGGGATCACCTACGAGGTGCGCGGCTCGTTCCGCTGAGCCTCCGGCCCGGCCGGTCCGGTGCCGCCCGGCGCTGGACCGGCCCGCGGGCGATCTTGTGGCGTGTCGGGCGGGCCCACGGGGTATGAGGCTCGGCATGAGCCACGAGCAGAGCGACCAGGAACGGGTGGAGTCCCGGGCCCACCTGCTGCCCGAGGAGGCGGCGGTCGGCAGCGACGACGCGCAGGCGCAGGCCGACGCGATCCTCACCGAGTCCGACATCCGGGAGGAGGACCGCAACGCCGCCCCCGACACGGTGCTGGAGCGCCGCACCTCCGATCAGGCCGCGACCCCGATCGAGCCCCCCGACTGATCGACCGCCCCCCGGGCCCGGCGGGAGCCCCGGTAGGTCTGCTCGCGCAACCAGGCGAGCGGGCCCACCGCCCGCAGGCCCGCCGGCAGGTTCCGTACCGGGTCGAAGGCCAGCGCGGCGTCCGTCCGGGCGTCCAGTTGCCCGCCGAGGGTGACCTGGCCGAACGGCCGCCACGGCCCGACGGCGGACGCGACCGCGAGCACCAGCCGCGGCGCGTCCGCCCGGGTCGCCGCAGCCACCTCGGCCAGACTGCGGCCCAGGTCGGGGGAGTCCGGGTCGGCCAGCGCCGCCAGCCACAGCCGCCGCGTCCCGACCCGGAACGGAATGATCGTGCTGTACGTCCCGGCGAAGCGCCGTCGGGGCAGCGGCACGTTGCGCAGCACCGGGGCGGCCCCGCTGGAGCTGACCAGCAGGTCGAACGCCCGGGCGTCGGCCAGGTGCAGCCGGACCGCCAGCCCCAGCACGTCCGGCCAGCCGTCCGGGGTGGGCACGCCCCGGGAGAACCGGACGGTGGCGCGGTGCCGGCCCGGCTCGTCGAGCAGCGCGACGCCGGTCGGCGGTCCGGGCGTACCCCAGATCATCACCTCGGCGGCGAACGAGCGCCCGGTCGGGTGCAGCAGGCGGGCCCCGCGCCAGCGGGTCAGGACGGCGGCGGCCCCGGCGACGGCGACGGCCGCGCCGGCGGCGACGGACTCCAAGGGGGTCGGCATGCCTTCTGCGGTACCCCGCGCCGCCCGGTAGATGCCCGCCGCGCCGCGTGGGCTCGCCAACGGATGAGCTGTCCCCTTTCCGCCCCGGAGATCGGATAGCGTCGGGTCATGCCCGACAGCGGTTACCCCTGGCCCATCGAGACGACCCGACTGGACAACGGCCTGCGCGTGGTGGTGAGCGAGGACCGCACCGCTCCGGCGGTGGCGGTCAACCTCTGGTACGACGTGGGCTCCCGGCACGAGCCGACGGGGCAGACCGGTTTCGCCCACCTCTTCGAGCACCTGATGTTCGAGGGCTCGCTCAACGTCGCCAAGACCGAGCACATGAAGCTGATCCAGGGCTCCGGCGGCTCCCTCAACGCCACCACCAACCCGGACCGGACGAACTACTTCGAGACCGTCCCGGCCGAGCACCTGGAGCTGGCGCTCTGGCTGGAGGCCGACAGGATGGGCGGCCTGGTCCCGGCGCTCACCCAGGAGACGCTGGACAACCAGCGCGACGTGGTGAAGAACGAGCGCCGCCAGCGCTACGAGAACGTGCCGTACGGCGACGCCTGGCTGCGGCTGCTGCCGCTGCTGTATCCGCCCGGCCACCCGTACCACCACGCGACGATCGGCTCGATGGCCGACCTGAACGCCGCCGACCTGGTTACCTTCCAGTCGTTCCACACCACCTACTACGCGCCCAACAACGCGGTGCTCACCGTCGTCGGCGACGCCTCCGCCGCCGAGGTCTTCGCGCTCGCCGACAAGTACTTCGGCGCGATCCCCCTGCGCGAGGAGATCCCGGCCGCGCCGGACGGCCGGACCGTCGCGGCCACCGGTCGGCCCGCCGTCGAGACGGTCACCGGCGACGTCCCCGCGCCCCGGGTGTACGCCGCCCACCGCACCCACCCCTTCGGCACCCCCGGGTACGACGTGGCCACCGTGCTCGCCGCGGTCCTCGGCAGCGGCCGGGGCAGCCGCCTCTACCAGCGCCTCGCGGATGGGGAACGGATCGCCCAGCCGGACCTGGTCGGGGCGTACGGGGTCGACCTGGCGCACGCCCCGGCGCCGCTGATCGCCACCGCCACCGCCCGCCCCGGGGTGGGCGCCGAGCGGCTGGCCGCCGGGGTCGCCGAGGTGGTCGACGAACTGGCCACCGTGCCGGTGACCCACGCCGAGCTGGACCGCGCCAAGGCGCTGCTGAGCACCGCCTGGTGGCGGCAGATGTCCACGGTGGACGGCCGGGCGGACACCCTCGGCCGGTACGCCACCCAGTTCGGCGACCCGGCCAAGGCCGCCGAGCGGTTGCCGGCCTGGCTGGCGGTGACCGCCGACCAGATCGCCGAGCAGGCCGCCGAGCTGCTCGGCGCCGACGACCGGGTGACCCTGACCTACCTGCCGGAGGAGACCCCATGACGCTGATCGCCGCCCGTCCCGGCGCGGGCATTCCCCGCCCGTACCGGTTCCCCGCCGTGGTCCGCCGGGAGGTCGCCGGCGGCCGGGTGGTCGCCGCGCACCTGCCCGGGCAGAACCTCGCCGTGGCGGTGCTGCTGCTCGACGCCGGGGCCGGCCGCGAGCCGGTCGGCAAGGAGGGGCTCGGCGGGGTGCTGGCCAAGGCGTTGGAGGAGGGCACCGCCCAGCGGGACGCCACCGGTTTCGCGCTCGCCGTCGAGGGGCTCGGCACCGAGCTGGTGACCGGGCTGGACTGGGACTCCTTCCAGGTCAGCGTGCAGGTCCCGGTGGACCGGTTGAGCGCGGCGGTGGGGCTGCTCGCCGAGGCGGCCCGTACGCCCAGGCTCGACCCCGACGACGTGCGCCGGGTCCGCGACGACGAGGCGACCGCGCTGCGGATGGACTGGGCCAACCCCGGCCCGCGCGCCGACGCGGCGCTGCGCGCCGACCTCTTCGGCGCCGACAACCGGTGGGGCCGCCCGATGTACGGCGACCCGGACTCGGTGGCCGCGCTGGACGTCGAGGACGTCACCGTCTTCCACTCGGAGTGGTTCCTGCGGCCCGGCACGCTGATCGTCGCCGGCGACCTGGACCGCCTCGACCTGGACGCGCTCGCCGCGGCGGCGTTCGCCGGCACCGGCGGCGGCCCGGCCGAACGCGGCGGCCCGATCGAGGTGCCGCTGCACACCGGGCGGCGGATCCTCCTGGTGGACCGGCCCGGCTCGGTGCAGTCCACGCTGCGGCTCGGGCACCCGTCGCCGCACCGCGCCCACCCGGACCACGTGCCGATGACGCTCGCCGGCACGGTGCTCGGCGGGGCATTCACCTCCCGCCTCAACCACCTGATCCGGGAGGTGCGCGGCTACACGTACGGCATTCGGGGCGACTTCGCCTCGTCCCGCCGCTTCGGCCGGTTCGCGGTCAGCTCCGGCGTGCAGAACGCGGTGACCGCGCCGGCCCTGGTGGAGGCGGTCGGGGAGATCACCCGTACCCAGGTCGGCGGGGTGACCGCCGACGAGCTGGCGGTGGCCAGCTCCTGGCGGGCCGGCCAGCTGTCGGTCGAGTTGCAGAGCCCGCGGGCGATCGCGTCGGCGCTGACCACCCTGGTGGTGCACGACCTGCCGGACGACTACCACGCCCGGCTGCGCGAGGCGCTGCTCGCCGCCGACGTGGCGGAGGTCTCCGCCGCGGCCGCCGCCCACCTGCACCCGGAATCGCTGACCCTGGTGGTGGAGGGCGACGCGGCGGTGATCCGCGACGAACTCATCGCGACCGGGCTCGGCGAGGTGACGGACGCCACGCTCTGATCGGGGCGAATCCGGTCCGGGCGGTGGGAAAGCATTCCCGCCCGGACCGGCCGCCTGGGTAGCCTCGCGGGCATGAGGATCGGCATTGTGGGGGCCACCGGCCAGGTCGGTGGCGTGATGCGGCAGGTGCTGGCGGAGCGCGACTTCCCGGCGGAGCAGGTGCGGCTGTTCGCCTCCGCCCGGTCGGCCGGGCGCACGCTGCCCTGGCGCGACGGCGAGGTGACGGTCGAGGACGCGGCGACCGCCGACTACTCCGGGCTGGACATCGTGCTCTTCTCGGCGGGCAAGGGCACCGCGAAGGAGCTCGCCCCCCGGGTCGCCGCCGCCGGCGCCGTGGTCATCGACAACTCCTCGGCGTTCCGGATGGACCCGGAGGTGCCGCTGGTGGTGGCCGAGGTCAACCCGCACGCCGCCGCCGTCCGCCCGAAGGGCATCATCGCGAACCCGAACTGCACCACGATGGCCGCCATGCCGGTGCTGCGCCCGCTGCACGCCGAGGCGGAGCTGGTCGGCCTGGTCGTCTCGACGTACCAGGCGGTCTCCGGGGCCGGCCTGGCCGGGGTCGCCGAGCTGGACGAGCAGGTCCGCAAGGTCGCCGAGGACGCCAGCGCGCTCGCCTTCGACGGTGCCGCCGTGCAGTTCCCCACGCCGCGCTCCTTCGTCCGGCCGATCGCCTTCAACGTGCTCCCGCTCGCCGGCTCGATCGTCGACGACGGCTCCTTCGAGACCGACGAGGAGCAGAAGCTGCGCAACGAGAGCCGCAAGATCCTGGACATCCCGGGCCTGAAGGTCTCCGGCACCTGCGTCCGGGTGCCCGTCTTCACCGGTCACTCGCTCCAGATCAACGCCCGGTTCGCCCGGCCGCTCACCCCGCAGCGGGCCCGCGAGCTGCTCGACGGCGCGCCCGGCGTGGCCCTGTCCGAGGTGCCGACCCCGCTGGAGGCCGCCGGCCAGGACCCGACGTACGTGGGCCGGATCCGCGCCGACGAGACCGTCGAGCACGGCCTGGCGCTGTTCTGCTCCAATGACAACCTGCGCAAGGGTGCCGCGCTGAATGCGGTCCAGATCGCCGAACTGGTCGCCGCCGAACTCCGCTGAGCGCCCAGCCCGCCCCTCCGCCCGCCCCGGCCGTCCGGCCCAAGCCCCGCCCGGCCCGCCGTGCCGGTCCGGCCCACCGCCGGGCCGGTGCGGCGGTCCGGTGAGCTGGCCGGGCCCGGGCGGGCGCGGCGGGACCGGCCGATCCGGGTGCGGGCGACCTGCCGGACGGGCATATTGGTGCCTCTCAGGTGTGTCGCCCGCGCGGCGTGCCACGCCGCCGACGTCGACGCGGAGGATTCCATGGCGGAGGAACGGACCCGAGCGGCCCTGGACGATCTCATCGCCGGCCGCCGGGTCGGCGTGCTCGCCACCATCAAGCGCGACGGCCGGCCGCAGTTGTCCAACGTGCTCTACGCCTTCGACCGCGAGCGTGCGCTGATCCGGGTCTCGGTCACCGACGGTCGGGCCAAGACCGCCAACCTGCGCCGCGACCCCCGGGCCAGCTTCCACGTCAGCAGCGACGACGGCTGGGCGTACGCGGTGGCGGAGGCGCGGGCCGAGCTGACCCCGGTGGCGGCCGGACCGGACGACCCCACCGTCGAGGAACTGATCGGGCTCTACCGGGCGGTCCAGGGCGAACACCCCGACTGGGACGACTTCCGCGCCGCCATGGTCGCCGAGCGGCGCCTCGTCCTGCGCCTGCACGTCGAGCGGGTCTACGGCATGCCCCCGCCCGGCTGACGCGGCGGCGGTGTGGCGGCGGCCCGGCGGGTATACCGGGCTCCTGCGTAACGCCGGCGACCGCACGGCCGGCGGGAACGGGGGGAGCCGATGGGCGCCGAGCGGGCACGACCGGGACCGGCCGCGACGCAGGAGGAGGAGTCGCTGCGGTCGGACACCGCACGGGCCGTCGGGTTCAGCGACGCCGTCTTCGCGATCATCATCACGGTGCTGGTCCTGGAGCTCAACCCGCCCGAGGTGCACCCCGGCGGGATGGGGCACCTCCTGCTCGAACAGTGGCCCACCTACCTGGCGTACGTGACGTCGTACCTCTGGGTCGCGGTGGGCTGGCTCAACCACAAGGGGACCTACCACCGCATCCGCAGCACCGACCGCGGCCTGCACTGGTGGAACCTCGCGGTGCTCTTCAGCACCGCGCTGCTGCCGTTCGCCACGGTCGTCGTCTCCCGGTCGGTGCAGGCGGGCGACCGGGCCGATGAGATGGTGGCGGTGGTGCTGTACGCGGCGGTCGGGGTGGTGCTCTCCGCCGCCTGGCTCGGGCTCTACCACTACCTCAGCCGGCACGAGCAACTGTTGCAGGAGCGCGTCCCGGCCCGGTTCTTCGCCGTCGAACGCGGTCGGGCGGTGCTCGGCATCGGCGCGTACGCGGTGGCCGCGCTGGTCGGCTGGCTGGGCGCGGTGCCGGTGGCGCTGGTGATCTTCCTGCTGCTGCCGCCGTTCTACGCGCTGTCCAGCAACGGCTTCTACGACCTGCGGCGGCGGCTGCGGCGGCACCGGTGAGCACGCGTTACCTGCTGCGGCGTGGCGGGTAGACGGGGCCTGCCGACACCGAGAGGGGAGCACCATGACAACGGTCGGAGAGTTCATGACGACCCGGTTGGTGACGATGGACGGCAACGACACGCTCACCGCGGCGGCGCAGGAGATGCGGGACAGCGCGATCGGCGACGTGGTGGTGACCGCGGGAGACGACGTGGTCGGCATCGTCACGGATCGGGACATCACGGTCCGTGCGGTGGCCGAGAGCATGGATCCGAACACCACCAGGCTCAACCAGATCACCAGCAAGGACGTGGTGACGGTCAGCCAGTACGACGACGCCGTCGCCGCGGCCGACCTGATGCGCACCTACGCCGTACGCCGGCTGCCGGTGATCGACGACGGCAAGCTGGTCGGCCTGGTGTCGATGGGTGACCTGGCGGTCGAGCGGGAGCCCCAGTCGGTGCTGGCCGACATCAGCGCCGACGAGCCCAACAACTGACCTGTCCGCCGCGGGCTGTGACGCCGGCTCCCCTTGTGGGGGCCGGCGTCCGCCCTGCCCGTGGTGCGCTCAGGAGGACTGCACCCGGACCGTCACGGAGGACGCCCCACGGGCCAGTCGTACCGTCTCGGCCTCCGCCTCGATCCGCTCGCCGGCCCGGCGCGACAGCCGGGTGAACTGGGTGACGGTCAGGTCGAGCCGACCCCGACCGGACTGTTTGGCCCGCCAGGTGCCGCTGACCTCGCCGTCGACCAGCAGCGCGCCCGGGTTGCCGAGCATCCGCCACAGCTCTCGCTGGTGCGCCCGGTCGGGAACCAGGACGTCCCGGTCCCGCGCCTGCAGGAACGGGTCGCCGGTCGGCAGGAGGCGGACGCCGTCCGGCGGCTCGGCGCCGCGCAGCGCCTCCAGGCGGTCGGTGGGCAGCCACGCCCGCCGGCCGTCCACCCGGACCTCGGTCAGCTCGGCCGCCGGCCACACCGCCCGCAGTTCGGTGGCGGAGGTGCCCAGGAAGCCCGCCACGTCCGCCACGGTGGCCGGCCCGAGCAGGCGGAGATACGCCAGCACCAGGCCCGCCGTGCCCGCCGCCCGCGTGTGCAGAGCCGGCCGGTCGGCCAGCGGCGCCAGCCGGGCGCCCCGCCCGGACACCTCCAGCCGGACACCGCCGGCCAGCCCGGCCTGCTGGAAGAGGGACCCGGCGACGTGCCGCGCCGCGCACGGCCCGCAGTCGTAGCTCAGTTCGGCGGGGATGCGGTCGGTGACCGCCCGGCTCACCGCGCCCTTGTCCATGGCGGTGGTGACCACCTCCTGGAAGGCCTGCGCGGTGCGGTGGAACGCCGCCGTCCCGAGCTTCGTCGCCCCGTCGCGGATCTGCCCGGCCACCCGGCGGGCGGCGTCGGCGTCGCTGAGCGGCCAGAGCGCGGCGGCCAGCCCGGTCAGCTCGGCGCGGCGGTGCAGGTGCGGCGCACCCCGGGCGGCCCAGACCAGCTCCAGGCGGTCGTCGTCGAGATCGTCGGCGCCGCGCGCGGCCAGCGCCAGCCGGGCCGAGCCGTAGGGGGTGTCCTGCACGCCCAGGTCGAGCACCGCCAGGTCGGCCGGGCGTAACCCGGGCCGGTCGAGCTGCTGCTCCGTGGCCCGGTGCGCGAGCACCCGGCCGCGGTCGACCGTCGGCACTGTCACCATCGGCCTCCCGTCGTCGTCCGTCGAGCAGGCTACTGCGCCGGTACGACGGTCGCCCGGACTCACCCGATCCGGGCGAGGTTGACGGCGTGCCGGACGGGGACCCGGTCGGCGTACGTCGTGATGCCGTGGATCGACGGGGGGAGTGGATGGTGGACCCGACCACGAGGTTCTTCGAGGATCTCGAGCGGCGGGGTTACGAGCCCCTGCTGGAGAAGACCTCGGGGAGGTTGCGCTTCGACCTGCACGAGGGGGCGCAGACGACGCACTGGCTGCTCGAGATCGACCGGGGCAGGCTCGGGGTGAGCCAGCAGGACCGGGAGGCGGACACGGTGATCGGCACCGATCCGGTGTTCTTCGGGGACCTGGTCGCGGGCCGCGAGAACGCGATCGCCGCGCTGCTGCGGGGCGACATGACCGTCTCGGGTAACCCGCGACTGTTGCTCCAGGTGGAACGGATCTTCCCGGGTCCCGTCACCTCCAGCGGCCCCCGTCACGAATACCGCAGGGAGGCCCGCTGATGGCGCAGAGCAACACGATCCGCATCCTGGACGGCAACACCTTCGTCGTCTCCGAGGACACCGGCGACATCGAGGCGACGCCGAGCGAACCGACCGGCCTGTTCTCCATCGACACCCGCTTCCTGTCGAAGTGGGTGCTGACGGTCAACGGCGAGCGGCTCAACGCGCTCTCCTTCGACGACCTGCAGTACTACGAGGCGCGGTTCTTCCTGGTGCCCGGCATGGCCACCCACTACGTCGACGCCAAGCTGTCGATCATCCGGGAGCGCGCCGTGGGCGGGAGCTTCCGGGAGCAGCTGACCATCCTCAACCACGACGAGAAGCCGGTGGACCTGGAGATCCGGATGGACGCCGGCTCCGACTTCGCCGACCTGTTCCAGGTCAAGGACGAGATCCTGAACAAGAAGGGCGAAATCTACACGGAGGTGGAGGCGGACCGGCTGCGCCTGGGCTACCGGCGGGGCAACTTCAAGCGGGAGACCGTGATCTCGGCGTCCCGCCCGGCCCGCTACGACAAGAACGGGTTCGCGTTCAGCGTCCACCTGGAGCCCAACGAGCAGTGGGACACCGCCATCCAGGTGAACACGGCTGCGCTCGGCCCGGGCGGTCGGGATCTGCGGATGGGTGTGGGGGCGCACGGCCCCGAGCGGCTCGCCCTCGAGCACGACCTCAAGGAGTGGGTGGCCAAGGCTCCGAAGGTCAACAGCGAGCACCCGGAGCTGGCGTCCACCTACCGGCGTAGCCTGATCGACCTGGCGGCGCTGCGCTTCTCGCCGTTGTCGCTCGGTGGCCAGGCCCTGCCCGCGGCCGGCCTGCCCTGGTTCATGACGATGTTCGGGCGGGACAGCATCCTGACCAGCCTGCAGGTGCTGCCGTTCGCCCCCGACCTGTCCAAGACCACGCTGCGCATCCTCGGCGCGTTGCAGGGCACCCGGTTCGACGACTTTCGGGACGAGGACCCGGGCCGGATCCTGCACGAGATGCGCTACGGCGAGACCGCCGCCTTCGAGGAGCAGCCGCACTCGCCGTACTACGGGTCGGTCGACGCCACGCCGCTCTTCGTGGTCCTGCTCGACGAGTACGAGAAGTGGAGCGGCGACGTCGCCCTGGTCCGCGAGCTGGAACGGGAGTGCCGGGCCGCGCTCAAGTGGGTCGACGACTACGCCGACCTGGTCGGCAGCGGCTACATCTGGTACGAGCGGCGCAACACCGAGACCGGCCTGGAGAACCAGTGCTGGAAGGACTCCTGGGACTCGATCCAGTACCGCGACGGCACGCTGCCGCCGTTCCCCCGGGCCACCTGCGAGGTGCAGGGCTACGCGTACGACGCGAAGCTCCGCGCCGCCCGGCTGGCCCGGGAGTTCTGGGACGACCCGGGGTACGCCGACCAGTTGGAGCGGGAGGCGGCGCAGCTCAAGGAGCGGTTCAACCGGGACTGGTGGGTGGAGGACGGCGAGTACTACGCCCTCGCCCTGGACCCGGAGGGGCGTCAGTGCGGCACGCTGAGTTCCAACATCGGGCACCTGCTGTGGAGCGGAATCGTCGACCAGGACCGGGCCGAGAAGATCGCCCACCACCTGGTCGGTCCCCGGCTCTTCTCCGGCTGGGGAGTGCGCACCCTCGCCGAGGGCGAGGTTCGGTACAACCCGATCGGCTACCACAACGGCACGATCTGGCCCTTCGACAACTCCTTCATCGCCTGGGGCCTGCGCCGGTACGGCTTCACCGAGGAGGCCGCGACCATCGCCAGCGGGATCCTCGACGCCGCCCGGTACTTCAACGGACGGCTGCCGGAGGCGTTCGGCGGCTATCCCCGGGAGCAGACCAAGTTCCCGGTGGAGTACCCGACCGCGTGCAGCCCGCAGGCGTGGTCCACCGGCACCCCGCTGTTGCTGCTGCGCACCATGCTCGGGCTGGAGCCGCACGAGGGGCACCTGGCGGTCGAGCCGGTGCTGCCGGCGGGCATGGGGCGGATCGAGGTGCTGGACATCCCGGGCCGGTGGGGTCGGGTGGACGCCTTCGCCCGGGGCCGGTGGGACCGGGAGAAGCTGGCCGAGTGAGCCGCGTTCCGCCTGCTCTCCCGCCGCCCGCTCAGGGCCGGTGGGGGAGCAGGCAGAACTCGTTGCCCTCGGGGTCGGCGAGGACCGTCCAGCCCGGCAGCTCCCGGACCACGGTGGCGCCGGCCGCCAGCACGTCGGCCCGCTCCTCGGCGTCGCCCACCAGGTCGAGGTGGATCCGACCGGGGGCGGGCAGCTCGGGCACGGGGGAGATCCAGACGTCGGGGCGGTGCCCGTGCGGGTCGCGCAGCAGGACCGACTCGCCCGGGGCCAGCGACCGGTCGGCGAGCTTCGCCTCGTCCTCCGGCACCACCGGCAGCCCGGTGACCACGCTCCAGAAGGGCGCCAGCAGGTACGGGTCGCGGCAGTGGATCACGATGGAGTGCAGCTCCGGCATGCGTCGACGGTAGCCCCGCCGACTCCCCGTGGGCGGTGGATTTCTCCGCCGGTCAGCGGGCCGGCAGGACGGTGTCGAGGAACGCGGCGGTGACCGCCCGGATGTCCGGCCGGTCCAGGTTCAGGGCGTGGCCGCCGTGGGTGATCCAGGTGTGGGTGGGATGGCCGGCGGCGACGAGCGCCCCGGTGAGGGCGACCGACTGGCCCACCGGGACGGCCGCGTCGCCGGTGCCGTGCACGAGCAGCATCGGCACCCGGTTGCCGAGGTGGCTGGCGACGGTCGAGTCGACGGTGGCGGGGTCACCGGCGACCGGCGGGTGGCCCAACAGGTCGGCCCACGGGTCGTCGGACGCCCGCGACCGGCGCCACTCGTCGTCCAGCGGGTCGCTCACCGGCCAGTACGCCAGCCCCGCCGCGACGTCGTCCGGCCGGTCGATCCCGCGCAGCGCCAGGTGCAGGGCCAGGGTGCCGCCGGCCGAGTCTCCGGCGACCAGCAGCGGCAGCCCGCCCGCCTCCGCGCGGGCGGCCCGCGCCGCCCGGCGTACGTCGTCGAGCTGGGCCGGCCAGTGCGCCTGGTGGGAGAAGCGGTAGGTCGCCGCCACCACCCGCAGCCCGAGCCGGGCCAGGGCCGCGCCGTCCTCGTCCGACCGGCCACGCCACCCGCCGCCGTGGATCCAGAGCAGCACCGCGCGTTCCGTCATCCCGCCATCCTGGGCCGCGGGCGTCGGCGGTGGCGAGCCCTTCTGCCAGCGGCAGAGCGACGGACCCGGGGCCGAAACCACCGAGGGCCGGTTTCGGGCCCTACGGGTCCGTAACCTACGCGGGGTAAAGTTGGCGAATGTCGGAACTCGTGTACCCCCCTGTGATCGCCGCCGCCAAGACGATGTTCCGGGTCCTCGACCTGCGCCTGACCGTCGAGGGCAGCCACCACGTGCCGCGTACCGGCGGGGCCGTGCTGGCCAGCAACCACGTCAGCTACCTCGACTTCATCTTCTGCGGCTACGGGGCGCACGAATCCCGCCGGCTGGTCCGGTTCATGGCGAAGCACGAGGTCTTCGCGCACAAGGTCTCCGGCCCGCTGATGCGCGGCATGAAGCACATCCCGGTGGACCGCCGCGCCGGCGCCGGGTCGTACAACGCGGCGGTGAGCGCGCTGCGGCGGGGCGAGGTGGTCGGCGTCTTCCCCGAGGCGACGATCAGCCGCTCGCTCACCGTCAAGGAGCTCAAGAGCGGGGCCGCCCGGATGGCGCAGCAGGCCGGCGTGCCGCTGCTGCCGGTGGCGCTCTGGGGCACCCAGCGGCTCTGGACCAAGGGCCGGCCCAAGAACCTGACCCGCCGACACACCCCGATCACCATCCTGCTCGGCGAGCCGATGGACCCCGCGGACTGGCCGGACACCAACGCCATGACCGTCGAGCTGAAGAGCCGGCTGTCGGCCCTGGTCGAGCGCGCCCAGCGGGAGTACCCGGACAAGCCGGCCGGCCCGGAGGACGCCTGGTGGCAGCCGGCCCACCTCGGCGGCACCGCCCCCACCCTGGAGGAGGCCGCCGAGCTGGACCGGCGCGGCCGCCGCACCGCCGCCTCCTGAGCCGTCCCGCCCGGGCCAGCCACGCCCGCCCCGGCTCCGGTGGGCCGGGGCGGTGACCGGATCGTTCCGCATCCGGGCATGATGGTGTCTGCCGCCCCGGCAGCCACCCGGCCAGGATCTACAGCCATGAGCAGAGCAGCACTCGTCGTCATCGACGTCCAGGAGTCCTTCCGTCAGCGCCCGATCTGGGCCCACGCGTCGCAGCCCGACATCGTGCGCCAGGTCGACCGGCTGGTCGACGCCGCGCGTCGCCGGGGCGACCTGGTGGTCTGGGTCCTGCACGCCGAGCCGGGCAGCGGGACCGTCTTCGACCCGGCGCTCGGCCACGTCCGGCTGATCGAGGGGCTGACCCCGGTGGCCGGCGAGCCCACCCTGGTCAAGACGTCCCACAACGCCTTCACCACCACCAACCTCCAGCAGATCCTCACCATGGCCGGCATCCGCGACCTGACCGTCTGCGGCATCCGCACCGAGCAGTGCGTCGAGACCACCACCCGGGTCGGCTGCGACCTGGGCTACGAGATGACGTTCGTGACCGACGCGACGGTGACCTTCCCGACCCCGCACCGGGACCTGCCGCCCACCGCCACCGTCGAGGAGATCCTGGCCGACCCGCGCACCCTCTCCGGCGCGGAGATGACCGCCCGGACGGAGTACGCCCTCGCCGGCCGCTTCGCCACCGTCCGCACCGTCGACGAGGTGACCGGGGCGACCCCGGTCGGCGCGCGGAGCTGACCCGATGGCCCGGGTCGTCTTCCTGCTGGTCCCGCAGCTGCACCTGCTGGACCTGGCCGGCCCGGCCCAGGTCTTCTCCACCGCCGCCGACAACGGGTACGACTACCGGCTGCACTACGTCGCCGAGCGGGACACCGTGCCGACCGTGCAGGGCGTACCGCTGGGGGCCGCCACCGGTTGGCCGGAGCTCGACGCGGACGACCTGGTGGTCGTACCCGGCTGGCGGCCGCGGGCGCACGGGCCGGCGGGGCCGGTCGGCCGGGACGACCTGCGGCGCCTGGCCGAGCACCACGCGCGCGGCGGCACGGTGGCCAGCATCTGCGCCGGTGCGTTCGCGCTCGGCCGGGCCGGCCTGCTGGACGGCCGGCGCTGCACCACCCACCACGAGGTGCAGGACGACCTGGCCCGGGTCTTCCCGGCCGCCCGGGTGGTCCGGGACGTGCTCTACGTGGTGGACGACCGGGTGGTGACCTCCGCCGGCATCGCCAGCGGCATCGACGTGGCGCTGCACCTGGTAGCCACCCGGCACGGCCCGGCCGCCGCCGCCCGGATCGCCCGCACCCTGGTGGTCTACGCCCGGCGCAACGGGCACGAGCAGCAGGCCAGCGCGATGATGCGGCACCGCTCGCACCTGTCCGACGCGGCCCACCGGGTGCAGGACCTCATCGACAGCCGGTTCTCCGAGCCGCTGCCGCTGGCCGACCTGGCCGCCGCCGGCGGGGTCGCGGAACGCACCCTGACCCGGCTGTTCCGTCAGGCCACCGGGCTCACGCCGCTCGGCTACCAGCAGCTGCTGCGGGTCGAGCGGGCCGAGCACCTGATCGGGCACGGGGCGACCGTCGAGTCCGCCGCCCGGGCCGTCGGGTTCACCGACGCCCGGATGCTGCGTCGGCTACGGGCCCGGGCTCACTCGCCGACCGCGTCCAACGCCGACGGCGTCGGCGTGCGGTAGTAGTCGTCCCGGGACAGGAACTCCACCGGCAGCGAACCGGGCAGCGTCACCCGGGCCACCCCGTCCAGCGGGCCGGGTGCCGCCCGGCGGGCCAGCTCGTCGCGCTCCGGCGGGGAGAGTTCGACCATCTCCGGGTGGCTCAGCCGGAACGTGGCCACCGACCGGCGGACCAGCCGGGCCAGCTCCGTCACCGTGTCGGCCGGACCGCCGAGGGCGAGCGCCGGCTGCTGGATGGTCCGCAGCGCGTCGCAGACCACCAGCAGTTCCCCGTCGGCCTTCGCGTCCGGGGCGGGGCCGTCCGCCGCCGGGCCGGCGGGTGGCGGCAGCTCCAGGCGGGACGGCCACTGCCAGCGGATCTGCCCGCTGACCAGGCGGGACAGCCGAAGGGCGCGCCGGTGCCGGGCGTCGCCACGGCCGTCCCGCCCGGAGACCACGGACAACTCGGCGCCGGCGCACACGTACGCCAGTCGCCGGTCGGTGACGGTGACGGTGGCCGGCGCGGGCAGCACCCACTGCCGCCGGGTGCCGGTGGGGCTGAGCAGGCAACCGGCCACCGGCGTACGAAGCCGCCGCAACACCCGCTCGCCCGGCTCGGGGACCAGCTCGTAGCGCCGGTCCAACACCGGCCGGAGCTCGTCGTCCGGCGCGTCGAAGCGGTGCGGTGCGATGAAGAACGGGGACGCATCCGCGCGCATCGTCACGACCTCCCGGCGGTTGACCTCCTGCCGGTAAGCCTCGCCGAGCCCGCCGGGCCTGTCATGACAGCCGTTAGGGGGTCGGCCGGTCGGCCGCCGCCTGCGACCGGTAGATGCCGATCTCCTCCGGTCGGACGAGGCCGTCCTCGATCGCCCGGGCCAGCAGCGCCGCCTTGGTCGCCGCCGGCCGGCCCGCCCGGGTGTACTTGATCCGCGCCCGGTCCACGTACTGCTTGACGGTGTGCTCGCTGATCCGCATCCGACGGGCCACCGACGCCTTCGACATCGACTGGAACCAGAGCAGCAGCGCCTCCCGTTCCTTGTCGGAGAGGGCCGGGCGGTCCGGGCGAGGGTCGCCCACCATCGCCCCGGCCAGCGCCGGTGGCACGTACGGGCGGTCGCTGGCGGCGGCCAGGACCGTCGCCACGCAGTGTTCCCGCCCCTCGTGCTTGGCCAGGAACGCCGCCGCCCCGGCGTCCAGCGCGGCGAGCATCGTCGCCGGGTCGGTGTGCTCGGAGTAGACCACCACCCGCCGACCGGCGGCGCTCAGCTCGGCCAGCTTGTCGATCACCATCCGCCCGTGCAGGCGCAGGTCCAGCAGGACCACGTCGGCGTCCAGCGCGTCCCGCAGCACCTGGTCCGGATCGTCCCCGGTGGCCAGGACGCGCAGCCGCGGCTCGGAGGCCAGCCAGGCCCGCACCCCGTCGATCACCACCGGGTGGTCGTCCACGATGGCCACCCCGACGGGCCGGTCCCCGCTCACGTCCTGCGCCACCGGGTCTGCGTCCACCTGATCTCCCCGTCCCGCTCCTGCACGTGCTCCACCTGGCCGTCGTCCTCGACGTGGCCGGGCGGACCGGTCCCGGCGGAATCGTCCACCTCGGGGGTTACCAGGCTGACCACCACCTCGTCCGGGCCGGCGACCACGGTCAGCCGGGCCCAGCGCCGCGCCTCGGCCAGCGCGGCGGTCGGCGGGTCCACCAGCCGGCGGCGGACCTCCACCGGCAGCGGCGCAGGCGTGCCGATGGCGACCAGGTCGATCGGCAGGCCGTTCCGCTCGGCCAGGTCGGCGGCGGCGCGCAGCTCGTGCAGCAGCGGGTCCGGCACGTCGTCCGACTCGGCGATCAGCCGGCGCAGCCGGGCCGCGGCGAGCACGCACCGGCGCTGCACCAGCGGGTCGGCCGGATCGGCGCGTCCGTCGGCCAGCTCGGCCAGCACCTCCTCGGCGGCGCCGCTGACCAGGGCGAGCCGGGCCTGCCGCTCCCGCCGGGCCCGCTCGGCCGCGTCCCGCTCGGCGGCCACCGCGAGGGTGGCCGCCGCCGCCGCGGCGCGTTGCCGGGCCAGGCCGGCGATCACCGCCGCGCCGGTGAAGACCGCGATCGGCAGCGACGACGTGCCGTAGACGTACATCGCGTACCGGGTCAGGTCGGCGGGGGCGGTCGCGCCGTGCCCGAGCAGCGCGGCCAGCGCGATCAGCGAGTGGGCGGCGAGCACGGCGAGCAGCCAGGGGATCCGCCGCCCCCAGAGCACCACCACGAAGAACCAGCCGAGGGTGCCCCAGACCCAGTTGGCGGCGGTGAACAACAGCTCCCGCCCGCTGGCCGCGAAGACCGCCGCGTCCACCGCCAGCAGCACCGCGACCAGGGGCAGCGCCGGCGGCCGGGCCCCGCCCAGCAGCCGGGCCCCGGCGTACCCGCCGGTCGCGGCGACGACCAGCCAGCCGGCCGCGACCACCGTCGGCGCGGCCAGCTCGGACCACGACCCCAGCAGCGCCGGCAATCCGATCACCGCGTGCCAGACCAGCGCGATGGCGACGGCCGCGATCCGGGCGCCCCGGTCCGAGGCGCGGGCCACGTCCACCGCCGGGACGTCGTCCGGCGGCGGGAGGCTCGCCGGGGACGGATCGACCCGGGGTACGGCGACCGGGCCGGCGTCGAGGTCAGCCGACATGGGGCCATTCCAACCGGATCCGGGTGCCCTCGCCAGGGGCGGAGGTCACCTCCGCGTGCCCGCCGACCTCGGCGAGGCGCCCGCGTACCGACTCGCGCAGCCCGTACCGGTGGGCCGGGACGGCGGCCGGGTCGAAGCCGGGACCGTCGTCGACCACCTCGACCACGACGGTCTCCGCCTCGGTGGTCAGCCGCAGCGTCACGGTCGCGCCGGGCGCGTGCCGGGCCGCGTTGGCCAGCGCGGCGGCGGTGGCGTCCGCGAGCGCGGTGGCGGCCGGGGCCGGGGCGGCACAGGGCGCCAGCTCGGCGGTCACCGCCAGCTCCGGGTGGGCGTCGCGTACCGCCCGCAACCACTCGTCGACCGCGACCCGGCCGCCGACCGGCGCGGACCGCGCGTCGGCGAGCCCGACGAGGGTACGCAGGTCCGCCGCGGCCCGCCGGCGCAGCGCCGGCGACCCGTCGGGCACCGCACCGAGGCCGACCATGGTGAGCGTGCCGAGGACGGTGTCGTGCAGGTCCCGGTTCTGCCGTCGCTCCGCCTCCCGGGCGGTACGGGCGATCAGCGCGTCCCGGCGCAGCCCCTGGTAGTCGGCGAAGGCCCGGTCGGCCCGGCCGATCCGCCGGCGCATGACGGCGGTCATCATCGCCGCCAGCCCGGTCTGCCCGAGCAGGGTCGTCGCGTGGGCGGTGGCCTCGGCCGGGTTGCCGGCGGCGGTGGCGCCGGTGGCGTAGGCGGCGGTGAGCAGCAGCCCCGCCGGGACCGACCAGCGGGCGGCGGCGGTGGCCTGCGTGTTGATCACCGTGGTGCTGGCCAGCACCGCGATCCAGCTGCCCTCACCCGGCAGCACCTCCGGTGCGACCAGGTGGGGGATGAGCAGGCACGCCGCCGTGGTGAGCGCCACGTCCCCGGTGACCAGCGCGGCGCCGATCCCGGCGCGCAGCGCGCGGACGGCGTAGAACACCGACCACGCCGTCAGCACCGTGACCGCCACGAGCAGCGCCCCGGTCCGCACCGGCGGGGTGCGCACCGCAAGCGCGGTGACCGCCCCGACCAGCCCGCAGGTGAGCCGCAGCAGGGCCGGCAGGGTGGTGAAGATGAGCGTGAACGCGCCACCGGCCGGCCGGTCCAACAGCGACGGCGGCGAGGTCGGAGCGGGTACGGCCGACATCGGGAGGCGTCCTTCGGGCAGCGACCCGTCCGGGTCCGCGCAGCGGTAGATCGACGAGGGAGAATAGCACGGAACGTCCGTTCCGATCACCCTCGGTGCGCGTCGTGTCGCTGACGGGTGGCTCCCACCGTCGCGACGGCGAGCAGGTGGCAGCTCACCCCGATCACCGCCGGGTCGCACTCGAACGCCCGCGCGCAGGCGACCGCCTCGCGGAACAGCGTGGACTCCTCGGCCGCGCCGAGCGTCTCCAGCACCGGCCAGAGCGGACCCTCGATGCCGTACACGGCGACCGCCGGCAGCCCGGCGGCGGTGAACTCGTCCACCAGCTGTTCCGGACGGTGGAAGTAGGCGGTGGTGAAGCCGGTGGCCGGGTCGTTGACCCCCGTGGCGTACGCAGCCAGGATCGCCGGCCGGCTGCCGTCGTCCACCCGGCCCTGCCGGACCAGGTCGATCATCGGCGTGTTGCGGCTGATCGCGGCGGCCAGCACCGGCCCGCCCGGACGGGTGACCCGGGCGGCCTCCCGCAGCGCGGTGACCCGGTCGCCCCGCTCGGTCAGGTGGTAGAGCGGGCCGAGCAGCAGCGCGGCGTCCACACTGGCGTCGGCGTACGGCAGGTGCCGCGCGTCGCCCGCGCTGGCGCTCGCCACCGGGTGGTCGCGCCGGGCCGCCGCCGCGTGCGCCGGCACCAGGTCGACCAGGTGCACCGGGTGCCCGGCGGCGGCCAGCCAGCCCGCGTACGCCCCCGGGCCGCCGCCCAGGTCGAGCACCGTCGCGGGCGGCGCCGGCAGCAGCCGCGCCAGCAACTCCCGGGTACGGGCCCGCTCCAGCCGCCCCTGCGGCGTGCGGTCCAGCCGGCCGGCCTCGTCGTAGACGTCCGTGTAGTAGCGGCGGATGTCCGGCTCGGACGCTCGGGTAGACGGCATCCGTCGATGGTGGGGCGTCGGACGCGCCGACGTCACCCGGGTTTCCGCGCCGCCTAAAGCGGTGTCCTCGCGTCGCGATCCTGCAGGGCCGGTGTGACGTATCGGGGGAGGCCGGCGCTGAGGGGCACGGAAGGTGTGGCCCGGAAGGCGCCCCGGGGACACCGCCACTCCGTCATCCCCCCAAGACCGGAGACCCCATGCTGCACACCGCACTGGCGAAACTGCTCACCCTGAAGGTCGGGGCCACGGCGCTCGCCGTGACCGCCACCGGTGGGGTGGCGCTCGCCGCCGCGAACCACGCCCTGCCGAAGCCGCTGACCGGGGCGAGCGCCAAGCCCTCGGCGCACGCCACCGGCGCCCCCGCCGACAAGGCCAAGGGCGAGAAGTCGCCGGGCGGGAAGGGCACCCCCTCGCCGTCCCTGGTCGGCCTCTGCCGCGCCTACACGGCCAAGGCCGGCGACAACCCGGGCAAGGCGCTGGAGAGTCCCGCCTTCACCGTGCTGATCACCACCGCCGGCGGCCGGGAGCAGGTGGCCGGCTACTGCGCCACGCTGCTCGCCGCCGAGAAGGGCAAGCCGTCCCACCGCCCCTCGGTCCCGCCCAGTCACCCGACGGGGAAGCCGGACGCGCGCCCGAACCCGCAGGAGACCACCCGTACCGGGGGCCCGGGCGGCGGCCACAAGCCGGCCGCCCCGACCGCCGGCTGAGCTCCGACGCCGGGCGGGGCACCTCACTCCCATTCCCCCTCCGCCCCGCCCCGGCGTCGGTCAGGCCGCGTCGCACCGACTACCCACCCCCCAGGTCGTCGGTGCGACGCGCGCCGCACCCCCCCGCCCTCCGGGGCGAGCCGGGGCGGCGGCCGGTCGCGCGGCCGCCGCCCCCGGCGGGTCCGGACCGGGACGTGCCCGAGCATCCCCGGTCTCGCGACCGGTCGTCGTACCGACCGGTCAGCTCGCCGCCCAGCCGGCGGCGTTGCTGGTGGACTCCCGCGAGATGCCGGAGCCGGTGTCGGGCCACTCCCCGAAGCGTTCCTCGTGCAGGTGGGCGAAGAAGTAGCACAGCTCCTCGCAGTCGGCGTCCAGCACGGCCATCGCCGGGTCGGCGCGCACGGCCTCGTAGAACTCCCGACCCAGCGCGACGATCCAGCCCCGGCAGTAGAGGAATCCGTCGTCGGAGCCGTCCGTCACCTCGTGGATGTCCTCCCGGTCGATGTCGTGGAGCTTCCGCTCGACCACGCGGTCGAGGTCGGTCAGCTCCCGGCCGGACAGGTCGGCACAGAGCGCCCGGAGATTGGCGAGGAAGGGGTCGAGCCAGTCGTCGATCGCGTACGGGTCGACGTCGTCGGCCTCCGGGTCGCGGGTCGCCAGGGCCCGGCGCAGCGCCGCCGGCTCCGGGCCGAGCCGCTCCCAGGCGGCCTCGACCAGTGCCCAGAAGCGGGCCTCGTCCTCCACAGTGGGCACACGGATCGCGTCAGCGGTGTCGGTCACCGGCGGAGGGTAGCGAGCCGGACCGACAACCGGCCCGCACCGCCGTCACCCGGCTGCCGCGCAGCCGCTCGACGACTCCAGGAGCATCCCGGCTGCCCTCACACCCAACCGCGGCTGGCTGCCTGTACGCCGGCCTGGAACCGGCTGGCGGCGCCGAGCCGCTCGGTCAGCGACGTCATCATCCGCTGCACGCTGCGCACGGAGATCGCCAGCTGGCGGGCCGCCGACTCGTCGGTGTGCCCGGCGGCGAGCAGCCGCAGCAGTTCACGTTTCCTGCGGGGTGAGGCCCTGATCGTCGGCCGCCGTCCGTTCGCCGAACGGGGTCGCACTGTGCCACACCTGTTCGAAGAGCGCGATCAGTCCGGCGACGACGCCCGGGCTGCGCAGCTCCAACGCGCCCTGCCGCGAGTTGCCGGGGTCGATGGGGACCAGGGCGATCTCCCGATCGACGATGACCACGCGCATGGGCAGCGTCGGCGTGGTGCGCGACTGACCGCCCAGGTCCGCCATCAACCGGGCGTGGGCCAGCGTGGCGGGATCGTTGCGGAAGCTGTCCTGATACACGTTCCGGATGCGGACACCGCGCTGCAAGGCCTGCTGGTTGAGCGGCGCCTCCGCCTGGATGGTGTCCGGGGTCTGCGCGCCCCCGGTGGTGAAGGAGAGGCATTCGGTGCGCGCGCTGTGGGCCAGCTCGGCCAGCCGGTCCCGGACGCTCTCGACCCCGTCGAGCACCCGGCCCTACACCGACCTGGTGGGCCGCAAGACCGACGGCACGCTGCTGCTCTACGCGAACAACATCGTTCGCGACAACGGCGTCCCCTTCAGCGGCTACCAGCAGATCGGCAGCGGCTGGGGCGGCTTCAACAGCATCATCTGACCGCATCACCTGACGACGCGCCCGGCCTCCCGGCCGGGCGCGTCGGCGTTTTCGGTCGACGTACGAGGCGCCGCGCCGCCTGGAACTGGGTTGCCGCGCTCCTTCCGGTTCGCTGAGGATGGCCGCGATGAGCGCTCTCAAGATGCACGCCGACGAGATCGAAACCGACGTCGACCTGGTCCGCCGCCTCCTGGCCGGACAGTTCCCGCACTGGGCCGGGCTGCCGATCCGTCCGGTCCCGTCGTACGGCACCGACCACGACATCTACCGGCTCGGTGAGCACCTCGTCGTCCGGCTGCCGCGGATCGGCTGGGCCACCAGGCAGGCGGCCCAGGAGGCGGAGTGGCTGCCGAAGCTCGCGCCGCACCTGCCGCTCGCGCTGCCCGTGCCGGTGGCGATGGGGCGCCCCGCCGAGGGCTATCCCTTCGACTGGTCGGTGTGCGAGTGGCTGCCGGGCGAGAACGCGAACGGCACGATCGACGACCTGGACCGGGCGGCGGTCGATCTCGCCGCATTCGTGGCCGCGCTGCGCCGGATCGACACCACCGGCGCCTTCCCGCGCCTTCCCGGCAAGCGGGGCGCAGCGCTCGCGGAGCTCGACGAGGGCGTCCGGCGGGCGGTCGCACGGCTCGGCGACCGGATCGACGGTGCGGCGGCGCTGCGTTCCTGGCAGGAGTCGCTCGACGCCCCGGCGTGGGACGCCCCGGAGGTCTGGGTGCACGGCGATCTGCTGCCGGGCAACCTGCTCGTCGTCGACGGCCGGCTGTCCGCGGTCATCGACTTCGGCGGCCTCAACGTCGGTGATCCCGCCTGCGACCTGCAACCGGCGTGGAACGTGTTCGCCGGCGCCAGCCGCGAACGGTTCCGCGCCGAACTCGACGTCGACGACGCGTCGTGGCTGCGGGGGCGTGGCTGGGCGCTGTGCCAGGCCGTGATGGCCCTGCCCTACTACTGGGAGACCAACCCCGGCATCGTCCGGCAGGCCTCGCACGCCCTGACGCAGGTCCTCGGCGACCGCCGCTGACCTCCCGGTCCGCCGACCGGCCACCCGCGTTGACCCACGCCCTGATGCCACCTGACTGGCCGGTCGGTGGTGATCAGTCCGTTTTGCGCGACCGGGTCAGGGTACGGCCCAGGAGCCTGCTCACCGCCGCTCCATGGAGGTACCCGTCCAGATGGATTTCGGGCGACTCCGGAGCCGAGGTGTTCACCGCTGTGCAGCAGTTGCTGGCCGCGCACCGGGTGTGGGAGAGGTTCCCCGCCTCGGTGGCCTGACGCACTGATCGTTGACGAGGGGCCGCCCTTCCGCTTCGCCGGGAGGGCGGCCCCTCGCCACGAGCGGTCCGGACGGTACGGGTTGACGGCCCGGGTGAGGTGATCCAGGGCGGCGCTGCCTCCCCGGCTCAGTTGACCGGCAGCACCTTCGGGCCGCCGCCGGCGATCGACCGGGTGAACGTGCGACCACTGGACCAGAAGTAGCAGCGCACCCCCCGGTCACCGCGCGCCCACAACTCCTGCGACGGCAGACGGTACGCGGTCCCGGTGCGGTACCGCAGGTTGCCGTCGACCGGCACCTTGGCGTACCGGGCCACCACCGCGCGGCACCCGGCGTGGATGGTCTTCCCGTCCCGGTTGGTGACCTGGTAGGAGCGGTCCGGGGCGGTCCAGATGCCGGCGTACTCGAATTGGTGCGCGGTGGTGCAGCCGGCCGGCCGCAGCCGTCCCCAGTCGTCCTCGTTCGAGCAGCCGTGGGTCAGCGGGGAGCGGCTGCCCACCGTGTCGCGCAGCGTGCCCGCCCGGTCGATCGCCCGGTCGCTGTCGCCGTTGGCGCCGCTCACCTCGTCCAACTCGAAGATGTCGCAGCGGTACCAGCGGCTGCCGCCCGTCCAACCAGCCGGCGAGGCCGGTGCGACCTGCACCGACAGGCGGGCGTCCCGCCAGTCACCGCCCACGAACTGCTTGGCCCGCTTGTCACAGTCGGCGAAGGCGGCGCGCATGGCGGACGACTCCACCCTGGGCGGGATGGGCCGCGCGGCCAGGGCGCCGGTGAAGGTGCCGACGTGGAACGTCTCCACCAGGTGGGTCGTGGCGCAGTCCACCGGGGCGTAGCTGGTGAGGTACGCGGTCGCCTCGCGGATCAGGTGGCACTCGCCGGCCTGCGGGCTGAACTGCCGCGCCGCTGCCATCGGCCGCCAGTCGTCGGTCAGGTCCGCGTCCGTGCCGGCCGGCGTGCCGCAGCCTGTCAGCACCATCGTGATCAGCGCAGCCGTGACCGCCGCCCTGCCCTGGCTTCGCATCTGATTCCCCCGTGTCCCCGTGACGACGGGCGCAGCATATGGCACCGCCTCCGCGGACGGGCAGCCGTATTCCGGGTCCGGTTCGGCTGTGCGGCCGGGTGTGCGACCGAACCGCCTGCGATACGGTCGGACGCTGTGACCGCGCCTGAGATCACCGTCGCCACCCCGGAAGACCGTGACCGGGTCATCAGCTCGCTGGTCGCCGCATTCACCAAGGACCCCGTCCTCCGGTACCTGTTTCCCGACGAGGCGACCTACCCGCAGTACGCCGCCGCCTTCTTCGGGCACCTCTTCGACAAGCGGGTGCGCAAGGAGACGATCTGGACGATCGAGCGCGGCGCGTCGGTCGCAATCTGGGAGCCTCCCGCGATGCAGAGCGAGTGGCCGGACGACGACCTCGTCGCCCAACTCCCCGCCGACGCACTGGCCCGCGTCCACGCCTACGACGAGGCCGTGCATGCGGCACTGCCGGCCGCTCCCTACTGGTACCTCGGTGTCCTGGGTACCCATCCGCAGAACGCCGGCCGCCGGTGGGGCCACGCCGTCATGAGAGCCGGACTGGTCCGTGCCGCCGCGGACGAACTGCCGGCGATCCTGGAGACCAGCAACCCCGACAACGTCGAGGTGTACGGCCGCGCCGGCTGGGAGGTGGTACGCGCCTTCCCGGAGCCGCTGCCCACCTGGATCATGCGGCACGCGACTCGCTGACCTCCGCGAACCAGGAACCGCGCGAACCGGTTGAGAGTCCACGCCACAGAGGACGAGTAGCGGCAGTCGGGCGGCCAGGCTGAACAGGGAGGCCGAGGCGGCGTAGCCCGGCTACTTCGCCCCTGCGACGTAGACCCCGCGTCCGGTCTGGCCCACGACCAGATCCCGGTCATGCAGGAGCGAGACCGCGCGGTACGCGGTGGCAACGCTGACGGCGAACTGATCCGCGAGCTCGGCCGTGCTGGGCAGCTTCGTCCCCGGCGCGAGCTCACCGCTCTTGATCTTCGCGGTCAACTCGTCGGCAATTCTTCGGTACTCAGCAGGTGCAGAGGGCATGATGTCAGTTCCCTTGGTTCGGCCCTGCCATCTGACCATGCACCAACCATCGTCAGCAAGTGACGTAGGAAGCGGTCACCCGTGAACCCCGACCGGCGTCCAGGAGTGCTGATTGTCCGGATCCACTATGACGATTACCTACTTGCCACCGCGCTGACGCTTGCCCGCAGACATCGGCGCGCCTGGAGCTGGGCACGCTGGCGCAGGGTGTGCCGCTTCGGCTCGGAACTACCGTGCCATGCCCGCCACCGCATACCGATCAACCGTGGGCACTGGCCGGCATGAGGACCTTCAAGCCGGGAGACGTGCTGCTGATAGGCGCGGCAGCCAGCGTCCAGTTCGGCGGCCCCCGCGCCCTACGCCTACGGCTGGTGAGTGTGGACGACCGCCCGACGTACGAGGGGTGGGTCTGGCTGACGGGGCTACGTGCTGAACGACAAGGGCTTGGCGGTGGACAAGCGTGAGGTCTACGTGCAGCGGTCCGGCGTACGGGTGCTGCGTCCCGCCCCTGCGCCCATGCCCCACGGCAAGCCGACGCGGTCGAACCGCGCTCCGACCGCAAGCCACGATCGCCGCCCGGCCGGAGTGCCGGGCCCCTCGCAGTGGCGGGCGACGCCTGGCCGGCGTACGGCTGGCCACGGGTGACGCGGTGGTCCCAAATGGGTTCGGCTTGGGTCGAGGATCAGACCTGGTGAGCGTTCCCGCAGCTAGTACCTGTGCCCGCAGCCGGATTCGAACCTGCGGCCTTGGGGTTAAAGACGATCACGGTCGGGCTGGTCGGGGCAGGCCGCTGCTGGTCAGGCCGTCCGGCCCTGTCGGGGTCGGGTCGGCGTTGGCCGGCGGCCTTGTCTGTACGAATGGCTGTACCCGGCCGCTACGGTGATCGACGTGAAGGACGACGTGCGCGTGGTCGAGGTGATGGCCTGCAACCAGGCCTCGTGAATGCCCGCCACGGCGCGGGTGGCGGAGGAAGGAGCAGGCATGTCAACCGAACCGGAGCCCGGCCTCGCGCCCGAACACACGAAACCCCGTTATGCCAAGGATGATCCGATCGTGATGACGGTCGACGGGCAGGACTTTCGCATCCGTCAGCGTGCTGAGGCCCCCGGTGGGTACGACTTCGACTGGCTCAGCGGGCCGCACGACTACGGCTTCGGGATCACCAGAGCTGACGGCTGCGCAATGACCCTGCCTGAGATGGAGGAGGCCATCCGGAACTTCCTCGCTGAGATCGACCCCGCCACCGGATACCTGAAGGAGTAGCTGAGCGGGCGTGACCTCGCCCGCTAGCTCTGGGGGTATGTGTCGATCGGGTGGCCGTGGACGAGGCCACGAAACTGTTCTTCGGCTGCCTCGGCTGTGCCAATGGCCGTCCAGGGCCGTGGTGATCGTCTGGACCGGGAGCGGAAAGCCGCTGACCTGCGGTGACATCGGTGCGCCCGGCAGGATTCGAACCTGCGGACTTGGGATTAGAAGAAGATCAGCGCTGGCTGTCGCGCGGCTGTATCCCTGGTCAGCCCGTCCGTGGTTGTCGGGCAACGTCGGCATGAGTGTGGAGCTTTGGCTGTACGGATGGCTGTATGCGTCGCTGGCATTGAAACCCAGGCTGTAGGACCGGGTTCGGGTGGGCGAGCGGTAAGTGGCTTGAGCCGCTGCGGTTGATCCACGATGGTCACCGCATGGATGCAGCTCTCGTTCAGCGTTTCGTCGAGGATGGGTTCGTCAAGCTGGATCAAGCGGTGCCGCGCGATGTGATCGACGCGTGTGTTGACCTGCTGTGGGCCGAGACGGGTGCAGACCCCGACGACCCGTCGACATGGACCCAGCCGGTCGTCTGGGTTGGGGGCATGAGCCAGGAGCCATTCGTTCAGGCCGTGAACGCCCCAGTCCTGCACGACGCGTTCGATGCGCTGGTGGGGCCGGGCCGGTGGGCCGCACGGGACTCGATCGGGTCGTTTCCGTTGCGGTTCCCGCACCCGGTGGAGCCGCCGGACGCCGGTTGGCACATCGAGGGCAGCTACGAAATTCCAGGCACCTCCGGCTACTGGACAAACGTGCACTCCAGGGCACGGGTGCTGCTCATGCTTTTCCTCTTCACCGAGGTGGACGAGGGCGACGCGCCGACGCGGATCAGGGTCGGGTCGCACTGGGACGTGCCGCCGGTGCTGCTGCCCCACGGTGATCGGGGGGAGCACGGGAACCGGTTGAGTCCGCAGGTCGACGCGGCCTCGGCGCATCGGCCGCTGGCGCTCGCCACTGGTGGTCCCGGAGACGTATACGTGTGCCACCCGTTCCTGGTGCACGCGGCACAACCCAACCACGGCCGTAGACCCCGCCTCCTCGGACAGCCGGGCCTGCCACCGCCGCCGGCCTTCGAACACCGGCCCTTCGACCTCACCGTGGCCGACGACGAACCCTCGCCCGTCGGGCGAATCATCCGCGAGGCACTTCGGAACCGGCGCATCGAGCAGAACGAGAGCGTGACGGCAGCGCCTGTGCCCATGGGACACGCGTAAGGCAGGCCCTCGTCGGGCAGTCGCAGAGCGTCCAGCCTCGCTCGCGGAAGGTGGCCGCCAGTCTGCCCCCGTCCCCGGGATGGCTGCCAAGGACTGCGGTGCCCTGTCGGTGTCAAGGGTGGCCGTAGGCCATCGGCGGGCGGGTTCAACCGGTGTGCGCAAGGAGCTCGGCGAGTCGCTCTGATGGTGTCATGTAGCCGAGCGTTTTGCGTGGGCGGTTGTTCAAGCTTCGTTCGTAGCGGGCGAGGTCCTCGGCGGTGTGCACGGACAGGTCCGTTCCCTTGGGCATGTACTGGCGCAGTAGGCCGTTGGTGTTCTCGTTCGAGCCGCGTTGCCAAGGCTTGTGGGGGTCGCAGAAGTAGACCTGGATGCCGGTGGCGATCGTGAATTGAGCGTGGGGGGCCCTCTCCTTGCCCTGGTCCCAGGTGATGCTTCGGCGTAGTTGCGCTGGCAGCGTGCTGATCGCGTGCCGCATCGCCTGGTCCACGCCGTAGGCGTTGCGCCCGCCGGGAAGGTGCAGCAACATCACGTAACGGGTAGTGCGCTCGACCAAGGTTCCGACCGCGGAGCGACAGTCCCCACCGATGAGCAGGTCACCCTCCCAGTGGCCGGGGACTGCGCGGTCGTCCGCTTCTGGTGGCCGTTCGCTGATCATGACCATGTCTCGGAGCTGGCCCGTCTTCTCCGGGCGTCGACGTGCACGCCGTTTGACCCGTCCGGTGCGCAGGCATCGAGCCAGCTCGCGACGTAGTTCGCCCCGGCCCTGCACGAACAGGGCCTGATAGATCGTCTCGTGGCTCACGTGCATCATCGGATCGTCGGCGAACTCCATCCGCAACCGGCCGGCGATCTCCTCCGGCGACCACCACTCTTGCAGCCACCGCGTGACCTGGGCCGCGAGTCGGGCACAGGCCAGCTTCGGCGTCTTAGGACGACGAGCGCGGTCACGAGCCCGTCGGTGGGCACGCCATGCGCGGTAATCATCGCGGCCGCCGTTGCCGGCCACCTCCCGCGACACCGTGGAGACTGCTTTGCCCAGCCTGATCGCGATGGCGGTGAACGTGTCGCCGGCACGCAGGCCGAGACTGATCTCCTCCCGATCGGCCAGGGTCAGCAGTCCCGGCCCGGGCTGCCAGGAGTCGGACCGCACGGGCCGCTTCGAGTCGCGTCTAACCACGGTTCGGACGACCTCGTGCGAGCAGCCGACCTGCCGGCCGATCTCCCGCAGAGACAAGCCCTTCGCGCTCAGCCGTCGGGCCAACTGCCGCTGCTCCACCGTCAGATGGGCGGTCATCAACGTCTCCCTCAATAGATCAACGAGATTCTCGCTGACCCACCAAGACCGTTGCGCTGACCGATTGAACCCGCCGGCGTGCCGACGCGCAGCGCCCTTGACGCCGGCTGGGTGGCGTAGAGGATTGGGCACCCGGGGGGATGGGTCACGCCCCGGTCCCCGTCGTCATCGAACCGAGGACAGCGCCCACGTGGCTCGGAGGCAAGCAGCTCTGCTGCGCGGCAGCGATCGCCCTGCCCTCGATGGAGAGCAACCCCGACGGCGATCGTCCCGTCTCAGCCCTTCATGCCCTTGGTGCTCCGCCAGTGTGGCCGGCCGGCCCGGCCGATGCCGGCCGGAGGTCGCCAGCAGGCCGGAGCCGGGCCGGCGCGGCCCGCTTGCGGGCCGCCTTGATCTGGTAGAGCGGAATTCGGCAACGGGATGCGTCTGGCGTTGGCGTGTGGCGGGACCTGCTTGACACCCGCGTCCCACCTGATGACTGACATGATCCTCATGACACCGCAGAGGCCGTGACTGTCCGCGCCACGAGCGCTCATCGCGGCATGAGAGTTAACGGTTCCTGGCAGAGTCTACCGATCAACACGGTCCTGCCCTCGCCGCTGCGTCAGAGCAGAGTGAGCGCGTCGCGGCGGCGATGTAGCGGCGGCCGTGCGGCGCACGATCAGAATGGTGCGGGTCCGTGGCCTGCCAACGACATCAACACCTGCGTGGCGAGTAGCTTGCGTATGCCGGTGACGGCGACTGTCCCCATCCGATCGTAGGGCAGTTCCAATTGCAGACCTTCGACTGCGTTGCGAAGGTCTGTCGTGATCTCGTCCGGACGGAACGTGCCGCCCCAGCCGTTGAGTCCTCCGCGCTGGTTGGTACTGAGGGAAGCCATGCCGGATATGCATGCGCCGTCGACCAGGATCAGCCTCGCAGGACCCGAGTAGGTCGTCGTCATAGTCATCAACCCTTCAGGATGTAGCGCCGTGCACCCCGGGTCCCGGCTGTCTGACAGTCATCAGGAGGCGAGGCGTCGAGTCCGACCATGGTGTGCTCCACCTGGACCGCGACCGTACGTGCCTCGACCGTCAGGGCGGCGGCGATGCGGAATTCGGCTCGTTAGCGATAAGGGTCGATGTCTGTGTCTGTCTGGTTCATGAGCCAGAGGCGCGCCTTGGGCGAGCTGACAGTCGGCCTGGGCAGACTAGCGCCCGAGGTCCGAATCGATCCAGAGAAGAGAACACGGGGGCGATGCTGAGCTGGCTCCACACCGAGATGGCCGGCCTTCTGCCGATCAGACGACTTTCGCGATGCCGTGGTGAGCGCATGAAACGCCGAACGGCGGCCCGCTGAACCAGTCGGGCCGCCGTTCGCAGAGTGTGGATCAAAGCGGGCGGATGTTCTCCGCCTGCGGGCCCTTCTGGCCTTGGGTGATGTCGAACTCCACCTTCTGATTCTCGTCGAGGCTGCGGAAGCCGCTCGCCGAGATCGCGGAGAAGTGGGCGAAGACGTCGGCGCCGCCGTCGTCCGGGCTGATGAAGCCGAAGCCCTTGTCGGCGTTGAACCACTTCACGGTACCTGTAGTCATGTCTGCTCCTTCGCAGGCTGTTAGAGACCGCACTGTGCGGACCCTTACGCCGCCGCGTTGATCACCCGCGTCGAAACGACACGAAAAACGAAAAGCGCCTGGATGGGTTTCAGATGCCCCATCAGGCGCCGGAAAACGTCTACGGAAATCAAAACTGCAACTCGGCTACCGTAGCACATGATCCGTCGTCGATCCCATGGCGGTGAGTGGACCTGGTCACTCGTCTGCTTGCCACGCCGCGTGGACGGCACGTTGACCGGGTTTACGATGGGCTAGTTGCAAGACTGGGAAGTGGCAGCGACACCGAGAATCGGCAGGTCGCGCCTGATGTGGCATGAATTCTAGTCGGGCGCCGTCAGGACGAGCGGCCACGATGTCCGTCCACACAGGCTCGATTACTCGGCGTGGGCACCTGCGGAAGCGCTGTCTCGCTCCGAGGCGGGACGGGGGCAGGTGGGCGGATCGGCCGGCTCGCCCAGTGGTCTCGGTGGAGAACCTTGGTGTGGTTCGCGTCGTGCCCGACCCTGGTGGTCGTGCGGGGCGGCCGCACCCGCGCGATCGCCTGACATCGGAGAAGCGCCTTGAAGCAAGGTCAGGTGTGCTCACATCGGCACGTCCGGATGTATGCACCCGGGCGTTCACCTTCGTCGCCGGTATCGGGCCGGCCCTGACCTTCGTTCGCGCCCGGTCATGAGCGACCGCGCGCGGGCCGCCGCGTGATGCAGTCCGGGGCAAGGCCACCTTGCCTCTCGCTCCGGCTCAGGCCCACGGCGGCGGCTCATAGCAGGAGGAACGAGAAGTCCCTGTGAGTTCTGCGGTTCAGCGGAATGCCGATCTTGACGCGGCGAGCGATCTCCCCGCGGCTGATGCCCAGCCCCCTGGGTGATGAGCCGTTCGGGGCGAAGGGGCACGGGGTCGTCGAAGATGACCGAGACCTGGACGGGCCAGGGGCTTTCGGGAGGGGACGGGGCGAGCAGTTCCCAGCATGAGTCGAACCGGTTGCGCCGGGCGATCAGCGGGTCGAGAAGGACGCGGGCGACGAGGGCAGAGGAGTTGCCGGAGTAGCCCTCCAGCAGGATCGGATCCAGGTACCGGACCGGGACGCGATCGTGAACGGTGATTTTGCTGGTGCGGTTGCAGGAAACGCAGGCGACCAGGAGCCAGATGTCGAGGAGTTTGCCGTTGGGATTGACGCGGAACTTCCCGTCGCCGGTGCTGGCGAGGCCGGAATGGCAGTGGACGCAGCGGAACGCGAGCAGGGGAAGGCGCGTGCGCCGAACGGTCGAGGACAGCACGATATGAGGACGCGTAGACATGATTCTCTCTGAAGACCTGACGGAAGGCATGGGAAAAGAGCCGACGGCGACGTCGGCGACCGATGCACGGGGAAGGTGTCAGGTCTAAAGAGCAGGCGGCGTCACGCGGGGTGAAGTCCTCTTGTGAGTGGGTCGGAGAAGAAGATCCAGTTAGAAGGTAGGGCGGGACGGGCTGGCAAGGCCACCCATTTTTGTCCTGGTGCCGAGCACTGAGGGGCGGGGTCGGCGAGCTGGGCGTCGACCACGCGCCGATCGCCGCCGCGGCCCCTTTCTGCCGTATTCCGGCCGCCCCCGGTGGGACTTGTTCCCTCCCGCTGGCCTTCGCCCTGGCTATGAGAGTGCGGCTGGTCGTCATCGCGGGCAGGTCCCGCCCCCAACCGGGAGAACTCCTTCGAGTGAGTAGGTCACTGGCCGGTCTCCGGGCGGCGCGTGCGGACACCACCGTCTGACTTGGCGGAATCGGCCCCCGCGGTCAATCGGCGATCGCCTGGTAGACAGTGGTCCAGAAGTCGTGCGACCTCGGCAGCCTCTGGTCGCCCGCGTGCGCCCGCTGCATGATGAAGATCGTCGTCATGTGCTCGGCGGGATCGTTGTACCAGGCGGTGCCGTAGAGGCCGGGCCATCCGTAGCTGCCGACCGATGGGCCGAGGCGCGTGCGGCGGGTGCGGACCGACATCCCGAAACCCCAGCCCATGGTGTCGAAGTACCCAGGCCAGAACCGGAGACCGGTTTCTGCGCCGGGGTCAGGTGGTCGCTGGTCATCAGGGCCACCGACGGCCGCGGGAGCATCCGCTCGCCGTGGTGTGTGCCGCCCGCGAGCAGAGCCGTGGCGAAGGCAAGGTAGTCGTCGGCGGTCGAGACGAGCCCGCCGCCACCTGATTCGAACGCCGGCGGCCGACTCCACCGCCCGTCGGGGGCGTCTTCGACGACCGGCTCACCGGTGGCGGCATTGTCGCGCTCGTACGCTGTCGCCAACCGGCCGATGCTCTCGCCGCCCACGCTGAAGGCGGTGTCCTTCATTCCGAGCGGATCGCAGATCCGCTCGCGCAGGGCATCCCCGAAGGACATGCCGGTGGCCCGGGCGATGAGCACGCCCGTCACGTCGGCGGCGGTGTCGTACATCCAGCGCTCACCTGGCTGGTGGATGAGCGGAAGCGTGCCGAGCCGGCGCATCCACTCGTCCGGCGGCGCTTGCCGAGTGCGTTCAGCGCGTCGGCGATCGGGACCGTTCCCGGCTCGGCGGGGACCATGCCGGTGCCGAGGGTGTAGGTCAGCAGATCCCGCAGCGTTATCGCGCGTTTCGCCGGGACGGTGTCTCCCAGCGGCCCGTGGGGATCGGCGAGCACGGTCATGTCCGCCAGCTCCGGGAGGAGGTCGTCGACCGGGTCATCGAGGCGGAGGGTGCAGCCGTTTGCAGGTTACCTGTTGCGCGACGACCGCACGTTCCCCGAGGACGTTGAGGAAGAGACCCGTCCGAGTAGTACCGCTCATCGGCACGACCGCGCTCGGCTCAACTGATCACCGCGACCGAGCGTGACGAGCGGACGGCGGCATGAGAGTGCCCGGTGCCGGCCCCTCGACGCGGCGAAGCGAAGCACCCGGATGCCGGGCGACGTCTCGCGAGGGAGCAAGGACTTAGCGGGCTGGAACCGGCTCGGACGACGGCCGCCACTCCCGCCTGATCAGCCCGTAGACCCACGAGTCAGAGACCTCGCCGTTCACGACGCAGTCTTCCCGCAACGTCCCTTCACGCACGAACCCGAGCTTCTCCAGCACGCGGGCAGATGCCACGTTGCGTGTATCGGTCTCAGCCTGGACGCGATTCAGGTCCAGCGTGTCGAATGCCCACCGCAGCAAAACGCGCGCGGCCTCCGTCGCGTAGCCGTGGCCCCACGCTGCCTCGTCGAAGCAGTAGCCCAGCGATGCACTGCGGTAGTCCGGATTCCACCGGTTCAGGCTGCACCAGCCGATGAAGGCCCCGTCGGAGACACGATCCACGGCCAGCCGCGCCCCGGTGCCCCCCTCTGCCATCTGCCGGCAAGCCGCGATGAACCGCTCGGAGCGCACGCGTTCGCTCCACGGCGGCGCGTCCCAGTAGCGCAACACGTAGGCGCTGCTGTGCAGCGCGAAGAGGTCGTTCGAATCCGCGTCGTCGAAGGGACGCAGTCGAAGGCGAGCGGTGGGCAGCGTGGGGGTGGGCAGCGACATGCGCGTCATGTTCCCTCCCGTGATTGGTGGCCGATCAACCAGACATCTGATGCCGGCCACTCGCAACGGGTTTTCTCGGCGCGTTTACCGGGCGTTCGAGGGGCGCGACGCGGCGTCGTCAAGGTGGAGAGCCAGAGCCGTCACTCATATCCCATGGCCGGGATGACCTTGCCGAGTGCTTCTTCGATGAACTCGCGGGTTTCGTCGTCGAATTGGTCGTTGCGGTTCGTCAGCTTGTGCGACTGAAACGTTGAAGGGGTGGCGAAGTCGTCGACGTCGAGCCGTTCGAACAGGGCGCGGCGCTGCCCGGGCCAGTCGGCTGCGAGATCTTCTGCTTTCACCTCGATGTATCGCCTGCCCGTCAGGTCGACCGTGTTCTTCCAGGTGAGCCATCGGTGGTAGACCGGCTTGAGGTAGGCGAGCGCGCCGTCGACGGTGGGCGGTGCCCATGGCTGGGCCAGGTGGGATGCGAGCACTGAGACCGGGTGACGCTTGATGTGCACGATGGTCGCTTCGGGGACCAGTTCCCAGAGGAACTCCATGCACAGCAGGTTGAACGGTGTCTTCTCGCACCAGGTCGGCTTGCCCGCGTCGGCGGCTGCTCCGCCGAACATGGTGTCGATCAGGCCCCGCAAGATTCCGAGCAGTTCGCCCCGGTCGCTGAAATACCTGGGAAGTACCCGCCGGCGGCTCAGCGGCTCGAACGGTCCGGCAGGCCGGTCGGCGTTCCCGAAGCCTTCCGCGGGCGCAGGTTCGTCGTATGTGTACGCGATCAACTGCGGCCAGAGCTGTTGCACCGCGTCCCGGTAGCGCCGCTCGCCGACCAGCTCGGGAACGGTTTTGCCGCGATCGTCGCGCCGGCCGGGCACTCGTACGGTGAGGAAGTCGCTCAGCCGGTGCAGGGCGTCCTCACCGACGGTGGGGTCGTATCGATCGGTGAGCGCGTCGGCCAGGTCCCGCAGGCCACCCGGGTCGATGAGAAACTTGGTCTCCATGGGAATCCGATGGATCAGCGGATGTTCGCCGATGATGTCGGCGATCCGTGACGTTCCCGAACGACCCGTACCCGCAACGAAGATCGGTGAGGGGAAAGGCATGGCGAGCAGTCAAACTCTCAGCCCGGCGCCTGTGCAAGCCATTTATCCCCTTCACCCGCTGCTACGGGCCGGACCCGCACCCGCCGCGCCGAGTGCGTGCCGGACGGCCGCCTCCAACAAGCGAGCAACGAATTATCGAAGCTTCCCGACGCGCCGCATCCCTCACACACTGATGCACTGATCTCGGCCTGTGAGTGCGCCGCCACCATCGCGCGGTCGTCACCGAGGATGACCGAGCAACAAGGCCGGCTGTCATACGTGTGCTGGAACGGATTCGTCAGGCATGTGGTGGGACCAGACAGATGCCGTCCGGCGCCTAGTACTGGAGGCCGCGTGGACGATGAGTCTCCGGGCGCCTTCACCGGTGATGGCTTGATGATCGTCTCGACCGGGTGCGGAAAACCGCTGACCTGCGGTGACATCGGTGCGCCCGGCAGGATTCGAACCTGCGGCCTTGGGATTAGAAGTCCCCTGCTCTATCCGCTGAGCTACGGGCGCGCGGCGTGCGTGTCGCGCCAAGAGGGTACCGCCGCACCCCCGGGCCGCGGGGGAACGGGTGCCCGCTGCGGCGCGGTGATCAGCGTCGCACGCCGCCGCGCGTCCGGTCATCCGGGTTCCGGCCGGGCGCGCCCCGTACCCTCGGTTTCGTGCTGCTGGAACCGGACGCCGAGAACGAGGTCGCCTACGAGCTGTGCCAGCTCCTGGGGCGGGCGATCCTGCCGGTCCGCCCGGCGGGGCCGGCCGACGACGGGCCCGCCGGCACTGCGTTCTTCTTCGCGCATCCGACGGGGGAGTACCTGCTCACCGCCGACGTCCTGACCCGGGTCGAGGCCGGCGAGGTCGGGCTGCGGCCGAGTGTCACCGAGCCCGCCGGGGTGGCCCCCGACGCGGTGGTCCTGCCGCACTTCACCGACCGGTGGGGGCACCTGCCCGACCTCGGGGTGGCGGTGCTGCCCACCGCCGGGCTGCATGAGCGGGCGGCCGGGCAGGGCTGGCGCTGGCGTACCCAACCGGTGCCGGACGCGGTCGCGGCCGGCGCGGACGACGTCGCCCGGATCGGCGCGGAGCCGGTCACCGCGATCGTGCTGGCGCTGGGTGTCCGCGACGACGGGTCGCGGCCGCTGGAGGTCGCGGTCGAGCGGGCCGTCCGCGCGGGCGACGGCCTGCGGATCACCGGCGAGCTGCCCGCCGGATACGTCGGCGCGCCCGTCTTCGGCGTGCAGGCCGACCCGGCGGGGGAGGTCGGGCTGCGCTGCCTGGGCCTGGTGCTGCCCGGCGAGGGCGGCCACCCGGTGGCCACCTTCGACCGGATCACCGCCGAGCTGCCGACCGGCGGCTGAGCGCCGGTCAGCCGGCCTGCGGCGCTCCCGCCGGTGCGGTGTCCGCGGCCGGCTCCCGGCTGCCCGGGACCGCGGCGCCGCCGGCGCCGGCCGGGGCCGCCGTGTCGGGGCCGGCGTTCGTCGGGCCCGCGCCGAGGAACGCCTCGGCCCACCGCCCGACCTCGGCGAAGACCTTCTCGCGTACGGCGGGGCCGGAGAGCGTCAGGTCGTGCATGCCGCCGTCGAAGCGGGCCAGGGTGACGTGGTGACCGAGCCGGGGCGCCCAGCGCACCATGTGCTCGACGTCCAGGACGGCGTCGGCCAGGGCCGCGTTGTCGTGCCACTTGGTGCCCTTGAAGCTGCGGGTCGAGCAGGCCAGCAGCACGGGCACCGGGATCTCCAGCCCGGCGCGCAGCTGCCGCTGGGCGGTGCGGATGGCGTTGATCCAGCCGGCCCGGACGGGGAACCCGGCGAGCGGCTTCCAGGCCAGGTCGTACGTCCACTCGCCGCGGTGCTCGGCGTGCAGGCTCTCGCCGTACACGGTGCCCAGGCCGAAGGGGAGGATGCGCTGCGGCGCGCTGCGGCCCAGCCGGGAGACGGCGGCCGCGAGGGGTCGACGGACCAGCCAGGGGGCGTTGATGTCGAAGAACGGGCTGTTCAGGAAGAGCCCGTCGACCAGGCCGGCGTCGCGTCGGGCCTGCGCCCAGAGCGAGAGGATCAGGCCGCCGGTGGAGTGGCCCATGGCGAGCAGGGTGTCGTGCCCGTCGTCCTCGCGGATGATCTTCGCGGCGGCGTCCAGCTCGGGGAAGTAGTCACCGAGGTCGCGGCAGAAGTTCGGGGTCTGGTGCGACAGCAGGCTGCGACCGTACTTGCGCAGGTCGAGCGCGTAGAAGTCCCAGCCGCGCTCGGCGAAGAAGTCGGCGACGTGGGTCTGGAAGAAGTAGTCGACGAAGCCGTGCACGTAGAGCACGGCCCGCCCGGTGGGGCGCTCGGCACGCCGCCGGACCAGGGTGGCGACCACCGGTCCCTCGTCGTCGGTGCCCAGGTCGATCGTCTGCCGCTCGTACGGCGGCCCAAGCACGTCAGGTTCCACGAAGGCGACGGTACGCCCGGAAGCTACCGGGCGGTAGCCCCCCGTGCCGTCCCCGCCTGACCGCACCGGTCGGACGGGGACGGTCGAGGCGTGGCTCAGGCCGTCTCGGCGTCGACCCGTTCGAGGTCGGCGTCGGCGTCGGCCACCTGGTCGGGGCCGGGCTGGCCGATCTCCCGGATGTGCTTGTTGTGCCGGGGCTCCTGCCGCGTCTTGGCGTCGTTGAGCCGCCGGCGCAGGTCGTCGCGGGCGTCGTGGAGCGCCGCGCGCAGGTCCTCCTCGCTGGAGGTGGTGACGATCTTCTGCCGACCGGCGATCCAGCACTCCAGCGTGACCTTCTGCCCGCGCGCCTCGCGGTCCTTGACCGACACCTCCAGCTCGGTGGCGTCGGCGTGGAACGCGGCCAGCCGCGCGTCCAGGGTCGCGAACTGCTCCACGATCCAGTTCCGGTCGCCCTGGGAGAAGCCGGCGCCGACGCGCAGGCACTCGGCAACGGTCGCCGGGTTGGTCACCGCGCTCATCGCCGCACCTCCCGCTCGGTGCGGACGGGGCCGGTGGTACGCGAGCTGAGAATCATCGTCACTGACCTTTCTCATCGAACCTCGTGCCGTGCTGGCTCTCGGTTGATCAAATCCATACCCAGCCGGAGTCGATCCCACGCCGGGTGACCCCGCCTTCCGATCCTGGTCACACCCGGTACGGCCACCCAGGGCCGCCCGGCCCTAGCAGACCGGGCCCTTGATCAGGTTCTTGTCCACAGGCGGTCCCGTCGTCCACAGGCCGGACCGGTCCGCTCCCGGCGCGGCGCCGACCCGGCCAGGCTCGGCACCGAGTCGACTCGCCACGGCAGGCCCTGAACCCCTGGGAGGGGACGATGTTCGATACCTACGTCACGATCGTCGGCAATGTGCTGACGGCCCCCGAGTGGCGCCGTACCACGCAGAGCAAGACCCTGGTCGCCAACTTCAAGGTCGCCTCGACCGCCCGCCGGCTCGACCGGGACAGCGGCCGGTGGGTGGACGGCAACAGCCTCCGCGTCCGGGTCAACTGCTGGCGCAAGCTGGCCGAGGGGGTGGCCGCCTCGGTGATGGTCGGCGACCCGGTGGTGGTGGCCGGCCGCCTCTACACCCGCGACTGGACCGACGACGCGGGCAACCACCGCACCCTCTACGAGCTGGAGGCGGTCGCCGTCGGGCACGACCTGTCCCGGGGGCGGGCCCGGTTCCTGCGCAACAAGCCGACCATGGCCACCAGCACCGTGGAGGACGCCGAGGCGGCCGGCCGGGTGCAGGGCGAGCCGACCGAGCCGGTGCCGCACGAGCAGGCGCCGGCCGCGCCGGACGACCGCCCGTTCGACGAGGACTTCGAGTTCTCCGGCTTCGCCGTGCCCGGCGCCGGCCACGAACTGCCCGGCACCGGACTGGAGGAGCTGACCGACCCGTTCGACGAGGAGGGCGACGACGCGCCGGGGTCCGGCGACGAGCTGGCCCCGGTGCCGGGGGACGGCGAACAGAGCGCCGGGGAGGGCGAGCTGGACGCCGCACCGGAGGAGACCGCCGTCGCGCCGGCCGGACGGGGTCGGCGCGGGCGCGGCCGGGTGCCGGTGCCGGCCTGACCCGGCGGGCCGGAGCGGTGAGCCGCGCAGGTGGCGCCGCTGCGGCCCGACGGGACGTACGGACGGGGGCGGGGTGGCGACGGCGGCGTCGGTCACCCCGCCGTACGGCTAGGCTGGCCGGCCGGAGGTGGTGCGAGGTGCGTCAGGCGACCGCCGTGGCGAACGCGGCAGGGCTGGTGGCGGGGTACGCCCTGGACTCCCTGCTCGGCGACCCGCGTCGCTGGCACCCAGTGGCCGGCTACGGCCGCGCGGCCGGTGCCCTCGAACGGCGGGTGTACCGCCCCGACCGGGCCGCCGGCGCGGTTTTCACCACGCTCGCCGTCGGCGCGCCGGTGCTGCTCGGCGCCGCCGCCACCGTGGCGACCCGGCGGCACCCGGTGCTGCGGGGCCTGCTCGTGGCCGCCGGCACCTGGACGGTGCTGGGCGGGCGCACGCTGCGGCACGAGGCCGGCGTGATGGGGTCCGCCCTGCGCGGCGGCGACCTGCCGGCGGCCCGGCGCCGCCTGGGCCACCTCTGCGGGCGGGACCCGTCCGCGCTCGACGAGTCCGAGCTGGCCCGGGCCACCGTCGAGTCGGTCGCCGAGAACACCTCCGACGCGGTGGTCGCCCCGCTGCTCTGGGGAGCGGTCGCCGGCCTGCCCGGCCTGCTCGGCTACCGCGCGGCCAACACGCTCGACGCCATGGTCGGCCACCGCTCGCCCCGCTACGCCCGCTTCGGTACCCCGTCCGCCCGCCTCGACGACCTGCTCAACCTGGCGCCGGCGCGGCTGACCGGGCTGCTCACCGTCGCCCTCTCCCCGACCGCGCACGGCGACCGGGCCCGCGCCTGGCACGTCTGGTGCCGTGACCGCGACGACCACCCCAGCCCCAACGCCGGCCAGTGCGAGGCGGCGATGGCCGGTGCCCTCGGCGTCCGGCTGGGCGGGCGCAACGTGTACTTCGGCCGCTCCGAGGTGCGGCCGTTCCTCGGCGACGGCCCCCGCCCCGAGGCGCGGCACCTGAAGCGGGCCGCCCGGATCTCCGGCGCCGTCGGGCTGGCCGCGCTCGGGATCGCGGCCGCCTGGCCGCTGACCGGCGGGCGGCTGGTGGCGGCGGTGGGCCGGCGGGGGCTGCGCGGACTGGGCGCCGTCGGTCGGGGGAGTGGACGGTGAGCGGCGGGCTGCTGGTCGCCGGCACCACCTCCGACGCCGGCAAGAGCGTGCTCACCGCTGGCATCTGCCGGTGGCTGCACCGTCGGGGGGTCGCGGTGGCCCCGTTCAAGGCGCAGAACATGTCCAACAACTCCGCGGTGGTCGTCGGCCCCGACGGCCGCGGGGGCGAGATTGGCCGCGCCCAGGCGATGCAGGCCGCGGCCTGCGGGCTCGCCCCCGACCTGCGGTTCAACCCGGTGCTGCTCAAGCCCGGCAGCGACCTGGCCAGCCAGGTGGTGCTGCTCGGCGAGGCCGTCGACACCGTCACCGCCGGCAACTTCCGCGAGCTTCGGCCGAAGCTCGCCGAGACCGCGTACGCGGCCCTGGCCGAGCTGCGCGAGGCGTACGACGTGGTGATCTGCGAGGGCGCCGGCAGCCCGGCCGAGATCAACCTGCGGGCCGGCGACTACGTCAACATGGGGCTGGCCCGGCACGCCGGCCTGCCCACCATCGTGGTCGGCGACATCGACCGGGGCGGGGTGTTCGCCTCGATGTTCGGCACCGTCGCCCTGCTCGACCCGGCCGACCAGGCGCTGGTCGCCGGCTTCGTGATCAACAAGTTCCGGGGTGACCCGGGGCTGCTCCAGCCGGGGCTGGAGATGCTGCGGGGGGTCACCAGCCGCCCGACGTACGGGGTGCTGCCCTGGCACCTCGACCTCTGGCTCGACGCCGAGGACTCCCTCGCGTACGGGCGGGTGCTCGGCCGGCCGGCCGCGCCACGCGGCACCGACTGGCTGGACGTCGCCGTGGTCCGGTTGCCCCGGATCAGCAACGCCACCGACGTCGAGGCGCTCGCCACCGAGCCGGGCGTGCGGGTCCGGCTGACCGTCGAGCCCGCCGAATTGGCCGCCGCCGACCTGATCGTCCTGCCCGGCTCCAAGTCCACCGTCGCCGACCTGACCTGGCTGCGCGAGACCGGCCTCGCCGACGCCGTCACCGCGCACGCCGCCGCCGGCCGGCCGCTGCTCGGCATCTGCGGCGGCTTCCAGATGCTCGGCCGGGCCATCCACGACCCGGTGGAGAGCCGCCGGGGCAGCGTCCCCGGGCTGGGCCTGCTCCCGGTCGAGATCACCTTCGACCCGCGCAAGACCGTCCGGCAGGCGGTGGGCACCGCCGCCGATGGCGTCCCGGTGCGCGGCTACGAGATCCACCACGGGTACGTCTCGACCGCCGACCCGGGCCTGCCCCCGCTCCTGACGTACGCCGCCGGCGACGGTGAGGGCGCGCGGCTCGGCGCGGTGTACGGCACCCACTGGCACGGCGCGTTCGAGTCCGACGAGTTCCGCCGCCGGTTCCTCACCGAGGTGGCCCGGACCGCCGGGCGGCACGGTTTCCGGGTGGCGCCGGACACCGCCTTCGCCGCCGCCCGCGAGCGCTCGCTCGACCTGCTCGGGGACCTGGTCGAGGAACACCTCGACACCGACGCGCTGTGGCGGCTGGTCGAGACCGGCGCGCCGGCCGACCTGCCGTTCATCCCGCCCGGGGCCCCGCCAGCGACCTGACCGGCCCGCCAACGGGGCCACGCCGCCGGGCCACACGTGGCCCGGTCGCACGCGGCCCGGTCGGACCGAGGCGGTCAAGCGCGGCGCGGTCGGGCCGGTAATGGACTCAGGGGCGGATGTCGGCGGGCTCGTCGGAGAACGGCAGCCCCGCCTCCCGCCACGCCTGCACCCCGCCGATCATGTCGGTCGCGTTGCGCAGCCCCAGCGCCTGCAGGCTCGCCGCGGCGAGGCTGGAGCTGTAGCCCTCCCGGCACACCACGACGATCTCCCGGTCGTACCCGGTCGCCTCGGGGACGCGCCACTCGCTCGCCGGGTCCAGCCGCCACTCCAGCACCGTCCGGTCGATGACGACCGCGCCGGGCAGCTCACCCTGCTCGCGTCGCTGCGACTCGGTACGGGTGTCGACCAGCAGGGCGCCGGCCCGCACCGCCTCGACCGTCTCCTGCGGACTCAGCCGGCGCAGCCCGGCACGGGCCTGTTCCAGCAGGGCGTCCACGCCCGGACTCATCACGTCATGCAGCACATCCAGATCATGCCGGTCACCAGGAGCGACCGCCGGGCGAAACGGCCGGGCGGAAGACGGAACCAGGCTCACGGGGGACAACACCGCGATTACCCGGCGCGACCAGGGCAGACGGCCACCGGGCCGGGGGTCCGCGCGGCTCCCGGCGGCGCTAGCGTCGGCCGGGTGACAGGAGACCGGGAGGACGCCGGCGCGGAGCCCGGCCGGCCGCGGGTGGCGGTGGTCGAGGCGTACGCGGCGCTGGCCCGCCGGGTGCTGGCCCGTCCGGCGCGGCTGGGGCGTACCCGACTGGTGGCGGTCGACGGGCCGAGCGGCGCGGGCAAGAGCGTGTTCGCCGCGCGGCTCGCGGACGCCCTCGCCGCGCTGCCCGGCGGCGAGCGGCCACCGGTGGTGCACACCGACGACCTGCTCGACGGGTGGGACGACCAGTTCACCTTCTGGTCCCGGCTGGAGGAGCGGGTGCTGGCACCGCTGCGGGCCGGGCAACCCGGGGCGTACCAGCGCTACAGCTGGGTGCGGCGGGGCTTCCTGCCCCGGGCGGTGCCGGTGCCGGTCGCGCCGGTGCTGCTGGTGGAGGGGGTGAGCGCGGCGCGGGCGGCGATCCGCCCCGAGCTGAGCCTCGCGGTGTTCGTCACCGCCCCGGCGCCGCTGCGGCGGGCCCGGGCGCTGGACCGCGACGGCCCGCAGATCCTGCCGGAGCTGCGCCGCTGGCACGCCGGGGAACGCGCGCACTTCGTCGCCGACCGCACCGCCGTGCACGTGGACCTGGTGGTCGACGGCGCCCCGGCGCTGCCGCACGACGCCGCGCGCTACCTCGTGCGCCACCCCGCGAGCTGCGGCGACGCGGCCTTGCGAGGTGCGCCCAGGTAAGGTCGGCATACGATGCCGGTCATGACCACACCGATCATGTCCGAGTCCGAGGTGCGGGCCGCCGTCGAGCGTGAACTGCCCGGTGTCCGTGCCGATCTGGAACGACTCGTCCGCATCCCCGGCATCGCCTTCGAGGGCTTCGACCACTCGCACGTCGAGCGTTCCGCCGAGGCCGTCGCGGAGCTGCTGCGCGGCTGCGGCCTCGACACCCGGATCGTCCGCTCCGGCGGCCAGCCGGCGGTGATCGGGAGGAAGCCGGCACCGCCCGGGGCACCCACCGTCCTGCTGTACGCCCACCACGACGTGCAGCCGGTCGGCGACCTGTCGCTCTGGGAGTCCGACCCGTTCGAGCCGGTCGAGCGGGACGGCCGCCTCTACGGCCGGGGCGCCGCCGACGACAAGGCCGGCATCATGGCGCACGTCGCGGCGCTGCGCGCCTTCGGCGACCAGCTCCCGGTCGGCGTGGTCCTCTTCATCGAGGGGGAGGAGGAGTACGGCTCCGACTCGCTGGAGCGGCTGCTCGCCGAACACCGGAGCGAGATCGCCTCCGACGTCATCGTGATCGCCGACTCCACCAACTGGGACGTCGGCGTACCGGCGCTGACCACCTCGCTGCGCGGCATCGTCAACTGTTTCGTCGAGGTGCGCACCCTCGACCACGCGGTGCACAGCGGCATGTTCGGCGGCGCGGTGCCGGACGCGCTGACCGCGCTGGTCCGGCTGCTGGCCACCCTGCACGACGACGCCGGTGACGTGGCCGTCGAGGGTCTCGTCGGGCGGGAGGGCGCCAGCGTCGACTACCCGGAGGACCGGTTCCGCACCGAGGCCGGCCTGGTCGCGGGTGCCAGCCTCTTCGGGACCGGCCGGATCACCGACCGGCTCTGGACCAAGCCGGCGCTCGCCGTCCTCGGCGTCGACGCGCCGGCCACCGCCGAGGCGCCGAACGCGCTCGTGCCGGCAGCAAAGGCCAAGCTCAGCGTACGGCTGGCGCCGGGAGACGACCGGACGCGCGCGTACGATGCGCTCCGCACCCACCTGGAGAAGCACGCGCCGTGGGGCGCCCAGGTGACAGTCACCTTCGAGCACGACGGCGACCCCTGCGTCATCGACGCCTCGGGCCCGATGTTCGACGCGGCCCGCGCCGCGTTCCGTACCGCCTGGGACGGCACCGATCCGGTGGACATCGGCGTCGGCGGCTCGATCCCGTTCATCGCCACCTTCCAGGAGATGTTCCCGCAGGCGGCGGTCCTGGTGACCGGCGTCGAGGACCCGCACGCGCGGGCGCACGGCCCGAACGAGAGCCTGCACCTGGGCGAGTTCGCCCGGGTCTGCCTGGCCGAGGCGCTGCTGCTGGCTCGGGTCGCCGAGGTGGAGCGCCAGGTCGGTTAGGGCCTGTGTCAAGTCAGTGGCTGGCCAGGGGCTTTGGCGCAGGCCCTTGGTGACGGAACCGTAACTTCGAGGCCGATGTCGGAGTTTGCGGTGTGTCGGGCGCAGGGCTGTTATAGCCTTTCGAACATGCGTACGAACGACGTGATGGCGCGGCTCGAGGCCGCCGTGAGTGCTCTGGGGGACGTCGACGTCTCCGCGTGGCCCGAGGACACGCTCAAGGAACAGCTCGGCGAGCTCTCGGCCGCGCTGGTCGCCCTCGACGGCGTCCTCTCCCGGGTCGCCGACGAGGTGCGGGCCCGGGGCCTGCGCATCGAGGAGCCCGTCTCCGCCTGAGAGGCTGTCCCGCGCCGCCCACCAGGACGGCCCGGGCACGGCAATGCCCGGGTGGTGTCGGGGGTGGCTGGCAGGATGAGGCCGTGCGGTTCCTCGACCTGGCAGCCACCTCCGCGGCGGTCGGCGCCACCAGCGGCCGGCGGGCCAAGGTGGAGCTGCTCGCCGCCGCGCTGCGGGCGCTCGACCCGGCCGAGGTGCCGGCCGGCTCCGGCTACCTCGCCGGCGAGCTGCGCCAGCGGCAGACCGGCGTCGGCTGGGCCGCCCTGCGCGACCTGCCGGCACCGGCCGCCGAGCCGTCCCTGACCGTGGCCGTCGTGGACGCGGCGGTCGACCGGATCGCGGCGGTCAGCGGCCCCGGCTCGCAGGCTCGCCGGCGGGAGCTGCTGGGCGCGCTCTTCGCCGCCGCGACCGCCGACGAGCAGCGGCTGCTGGTCGGGCTGTTCAGCGGGGAGCTGCGCCAGGGTGCCCAGGCGGGGCTGCTCGCCGACGCCATCGCCCGGGCCGCCGAGGTGCCGGTCGCCGCCGTCCGCCGGGCCCTGCTGCTCGCGGGTGACCTGCGAGCGGTGGCGGTCGCCGCGCTCTCCGGGGGCGCCGCCGCGCTGGCCGAGTTCGGGCTCCAGGTCGGCCGACCGCTCGCCCCGATGCTGGCGCAGAGCGCCCCGTCGGTCGACGCGGCGCTTGAGGCCGCTGGCGTACCGGCGGTGGTGGACGTCAAGCTCGACGGCATCCGGATCCAGGTGCACCGCTCCGGCGACGACATCGCCGTCTTCACCCGCAGCCTCGACGAGTGCACCACCCGGGTTCCCGAGGTGGTCGCCGCCGTGCGCGCGCTCCCCGCCCGCGAGCTGGTGCTCGACGGCGAGGCCATCGGGCTGGACGCCACCGGCCGCCCGCTGCCGTTCCAGCAGACCTCCAGCCGGGCCGCCCGGCGCACCACGCCGAGCACCACCAGCGGCGCTCCGGTCGCCCCGGCGGTGCTCGCCGCCGCCGAGACGACCGGCGAGACGGTGCTGACGCCGTACTTCTTCGACCTGCTGCACATCGACGGCGAGGATCTGATCGACCGGCCCGGCCGGGAGCGGTGGGCGGCGCTGGCCGGCGCCGTCGACGAGTCGCTGCTGGTCGGGCGGATGGAGGTGGACGACGCCGAGCGGGCCGCCGTGGCCTTCGCCGCCGCCATCGACGCCGGCCAGGAGGGCGTCGTGGTGAAGTCGCCGGACGCGCCGTACGACGCGGGCCGGCGCGGCGCGGCCTGGGTGAAGGTCAAGCCCCGGCACACCCTAGACCTGGTGGTGCTGGCGGTGGAGTGGGGCAGCGGCCGGCGGCAGGGCTGGCTCTCCAACCTGCACCTCGGCGCCCGGGATCCGCACACCGGCGATTTCGTGATGCTCGGCAAGACGTTCAAGGGCCTCACCGACGAGCTGCTGCGCTGGCAGACCGAGCGGTTCCTGTCGCTGGCGGTCGAGCGCGGCGACTGGGTGGTCCGGGTCCGCCCCGAGCAGGTGGTCGAGATCGCCTTCGACGGGGTGCAGACCAGTTCCCGCTACCCGGGCGGGATGGCGCTGCGCTTCGCCCGGGTGGTGCGCTACCGCGAGGACAAGTCCGCCGCCGAGGCGGACACCATCGACATGGTCCGGGCGATCCACGCCGGGCGGGCCGGCGGCTGACCCGCGCCGCCGCCGGGATCAGAACGTCGACAGCGACCGGGCGTAGTTCACCTGGTTGTTGATGTGCTGCACCTGGCCCTGGTCCACCACCGGGATGCGGGCCACGTACTGGTGGGCGCCGTTGACGACCGTCACCTGGACGGTGCCGTGGTGCCGGGTCTCCTTGACCAGCAGGAAGAGCAGGCTGAAGAAGGTCAGGCAGAAGAAGCCCACGATGGCGCAGACCAGCGCCCAGGTGGCGATCTTCTCCTCCTTCTGCCAGAAGTCCGCCACCTGCCAGGAGGCGCCGGCCAGCGGCAGCACCCCGGCCGGCGTCCGGATCACCGGCGGGGTGACCACGATCTCGCCGATCTGCACCGCCACCACGTCCGGCCGGGCCGGCGGGTAGCCGGCGGGCAGCAGCGCCGGCGCGGGCACCGGCGGATGCGGCCCCGGCCGGGCGGGCGGCGCGGAGAACTGGGCCGGCACCGGGAACGGCGCCGGCGGCGCCGAGAAGTGGGCCGGCGGCGCGGAGAACTGCGCCGTCGCGGGCGGCGCGGAGTGCGCCATCGGCAGGTGCGCGGTCGGCGGCGACTGCGGGGGTACGTGTCCGACCGGTCCCGCCGGCGGCATGGCGTACAGCGCGGGCGGAACGGCGGGGTACGGCGCGGTCGGGCCGGCGGAGTGCGGCGCGGGGAACTGCGCGGTGGGTGCGGGATGCGGTGCCGGCGGCGCGGAGAACCGCGCGGTCGGCTCCTCGTGCCCGGCTGGCGGCGCGGGGACGTGCGCGGTGGACGGCGCCGCCGGCGGGGCGGAGAACGGCGCGGTGGGGGCCGGGTGCGGTGCCGGCGGCGCGGAGAACCGCGCGGTGACCGGCGGGGTGTCCGAGGGCGGCATGGCGCTCCACGGGTCGTAGGCCGGGTACGCCGCCGTCGCCGGCTCCGACGGGGCGGTGGTGGGATCAGGGGTCGCCGGCTCGTTGATCACGGGCGGACCCTACAACGTCCTCCGCTGTCCCGTGGCCCGCCCGACTGTCCGGTTTCACCCGGCCGAGGAGACCGCCGATCGCGCCGTCAGGCCGGGGTGGCGGGTTCCGCTGCCCGGTCGACCGGCCCCTTCGGCGCGTCCAGCCCCGCCGCCCGCCGGGCCTCCCGGCGGGCGACCCAGCCGTAGCCGAAGAGCGACATCGCGGCGAAGAGCCACCACTGGATCACGTAGCCGAAGTTCTGCCAGTTGTTGGCGTGCCCGATGGGTACCGCGCGGAAGGCCGGGTCGTTCGCCGGGGTCTGCTCGTCCAGCAGCAGGTACGCCCCGTGCACCGGGTACGGCAGCTCGCGGGCGATCTTGTCGACGGTGACCCGGCGGGTCTCCAGCCGGCCGTCGCGCCGGTCCACGCCGGACCCGCCGGTCTCGGTGGGGTGCACCCGACCGACCACCGTCACGTCGCCGGTGGGCAGGGCGGGCACCTGCGGCATGGCCATCGCGCCACCCGGTGCGGGCGGGACCCAGCCCCGGTCGACCAGCACGGCCGTGCCGTCGGTCAGCACCAGCGGGGCGAGCACCTCGAATCCGACCTTGCTGTCGACCGTCCGGCCACGGATCAGGACCACGTTCGCGGCGTCGTACCGGCCGGTGGCGGTGACCCGGCTCCACTCGACCTGCTCGGCGGGGGCCGGGCCGACGGAGCCCGCCCCGCCGGTGGGTGCGGGCAGCGCGTCGCGCAGCGGCGCGGGGGTGCCCCGGCTACCGGCGTCGATGCGCTCGTTGACCGCCGTGCGCTGCTCGTAGCGGTCCAGCTGCCAGTTGCCGAGCAGCACCATCACCGCGGCGGCGACCAGGGTCAGCGCGAGGATGCCCAGCCAGCGTGGGGTCAGGAGGAACCGGTACACGCCACGAGGCTACCTGTATGACCGCGACCACTGACCGCGACGGCCCGGTGCGCGGACCGGTCGGCGGCCGCCACGTGTCGGTCTGGGCGGGTATGGTCACGCGAGCGGATCTCCGGTCGGAGATCTTCCCGGTCGTCCGCTTGCCACCACCCGTCGCCCGCGAGGAGTCGATGATGACCGCCGTGCCGCGCCTCGTGCTCAGCGCGCCGTCCTCCGGACACGGCACCAACGCGCTGGCCATCGGGCTGCTCGCCGCCCTCGCCGAACGGGGCCTGGACGTCGCCGGCTTCAAGGTCGGCCCGGACCACGTCGACGCCGCGTACCTCGGCCTGGCCGCCGGTCGACCCGGCCGCAACCTCGACGCGAGGCTGGTCGGCGCGGACCGGCTCGGCCCGCTCTTCGCGCACGGCGCGGCCGGCGCCGAGCTGGCCGTGGTGCAGGGCACCATGGGGCTGTACGACTCGGTCGCCGGGCGCCCCGACGCGGAGTCCACGGCGGCCGTGGCCACCGCCCTGCGCAGCCCGGTCGTGCTGGTGGTGGACGTGGCGGCGATGGGGCAGTCGGTGGCCGCCCTGGTGCACGGCTTCCGCTCCTACGACGACCAGCTCTGGCTCGGCGGGGTGATCCTCACCCAGGTCGCGTCCCCGCGTCACGAGGCGATGCTGCGGCAGGCGCTCGACGACGTCGACGTCCCCGTCTACGGCGCGCTGCGCCGGCACGAGCTGCCCCCGGTGCTGCCCGCCCGGCGGCACGGCGTGCTGCCGGTGGTCGGCGGCGACGCCGAGGCGGCCCGCGCGGTGCGGCGCCTCGGCGAGGCGGTGGCCGGCACCGTCGAGTTGGACCGGCTGCTCGCGCTGGCCCGCTCCGCGCCCGCGCTGACCGTCGAGCCGTGGTCGCCGTCGCCGGCCGCCCCGGTCGAGGGCCGCCCGCTGGTCGCGCTGGCCGGTGGGCCGGGCGGCAGCTACAGCTACGCCGAGACGGCCGAGCTGCTGCGCGCGGCGGGCGCCGAGGTGGTCACCGTCGACCCGCTGCGCGACGAGGCGCTGCCCGCCGGCACCCGGGCGCTGGTCGTCGGCGCCGGCCTGCCCGAGTCGTACGCCGCCGAACTCTCCGCCAACCGCCGGCTCTGCATCGCCGTGGCCGAGCTGGCCCGCACCGGCCGCCCGGTGCTCGCCGAGGGGGCGGGCCTGCTCTGGCTGGCCCGCGAGCTGGACGGCCGGCCGATGTGCGGGGTGCTGGACGCGATGGGCGCCAGCCGCGATGGTCTGGTCGTCGGCTACCGCGAGGCGACCGCGCGCACCGCCAGCGTGGTCGCCGAGGCCGGGGCGACCGTGGTCGGCTACAAGCAGCACAGTGCGGTGCTCACCCCCCGGGCCGGTGAACGCCCGGCGTGGAGCTGGGAGGGCGGCGCTCCCGAGGGCTTCGTCTGGCGGGGCGTGCACGCCTCGCAGCTCGGCCTGCACTGGGCGGCCGACCCGGCCATCGCGACGCGACTGGTGTCGGCGGCCGGGATTGCCGAGGGCGTCGGGGCACCGGCGTGATCGGGCAGGTGGCCGTCCGCCGCTTCCCGGCGCTGACCGTCTCCACCCCGCGTACGGAGGTGCGCCAGCTGCGGGCGGCGGACGCCGACGAGGTCGACGAGGTCTTCGCCGACCGGCAGACCCAGCGCTGGCTGCCGCTGGCCGACGCCAACGGGCAGATCGACGGGCCGGCCTGGTGCACGGATCTCGCCCGGCAGCGGCGCGACAGCGGCGACGGCGACCACTACGCGGTGGTGCGCCGGGAGGACGCCCGGGTGGTCGGCTGCCTCTGGACCCGGCGCACGGACTGGGGTGCCCGGCTCACCGAGGTGTCGTACGCCCTCGCCCCGCACGCCCGCGGGTTCGGGCTGGCCGCCGAGGCGGTGGACGCGCTGGCCATCGCGCTGATCCTGGAGCACGGCTTCCAGCGGGTCGAGCTGCGGGTGGCCCCGGGCAACGTGGCCTCCCGCCGGGTCGCGGAGAAGGCCGGCTTCAGCTACGAGGGCCTGCTGCGCAACGCCGGCTTCGTCCGGGGCGCCCGGGTCGACCTGGAACTCTGGTCCCTGGTCGCCGCCGACCTGCACTGAACGCCCCGCCCGTCACCGCGCCCGCCCCGCGCCCGGCCGGCCCGTGAGCGGGGCGGCAGCCGCCCCGCGACCCGCCGGCCCGCGAGCGGGGGCCGGCGCCCATGACCCGCGCCGGCCCGCGGCCGGGGGCGGACAGAAGCGCTGCGCCAGGAACCGCACCGTTCCTGACGCAGCGCTCCCGGTCATCCGGGCGGGCGGGCCGGTCTCACCCCACGATGCGGTCCGACGGTGGGGTGAACTGGCGGGGGGCCGTGCCCTTGAGGCCGTCGCGCAGCGTCTCGGCGACCGCGCTGACGGGGACCTGGGACTGGCCGTCACCCACCGCGTTGAACGGGTTGTCGGGGTCGGCGATGAAGCTCGCCGCCGCCAGTTCGGGCGTGTAGGCGACGAACCAGGCCGACCGGGTGCTGTCCGTGGTACCGGTCTTGCCGGCCACCGGGCGGCCCACCGTGCCCCGGACGCTGTCCGCCGTCGACCAGCCCCCGCAGCTGCCCTTCGCCGGGGTGTCCCCGGTCGGGCAGCGGGCGGCGTCGGTGGCGGCCCGGGCCGCGTCCGCGCTCACCACCTGCCGGCAGCGCGGCTTGGCCACCTCCCGCTGGATGCCGGACGCCGTCCGGTACGTCGCCGGCGTGCCGTCCCGGTTGGTGATCGACAGGACCGGCATCGCCTCGCAGTACCGGCCGTCGGCGGCGATCGCGGCGTACGCGTTGGCCAGCTCCAGCGGGGTGGCGTCGGAGACGCCCAGGGTGAACGCGCCCCACTTCTTGGCCTTGGCCGGGGAAGCGTGGTCCCGGTCCACGTCGGTACGCCAGCGCAGCCCGAGCTGCTCGGCGAGGCGTACCCCGCGGTCCGCGCCGATCTGCTCCTCCAGTTGGACGAAGTAGGTGTTCACCGACTTGCCGAAGCCGGACCACATGGTCTGCCGGCCGGTCATCGCCCCGCTGGCGTTGGACGGAGCCCAGCCGTCGTAGATCCTCGACTGGTATCGGTACGGCGAGTTGTACTCGGTGGACAGCGGCATCCCGGCGTCCAGCGCGGCGAGCATCGGGAACATCTTGAACGTCGATCCGGCCTGGTAGCCGGGGAGGCTGCCGCCGCCGAGCAGGGGCGCCACCGTGTTCGGGTAGTTCGCCTTGACCTTGGGGCCGGCCTCCGGGTTGGAGCTGGACGGGTTCTCGCTGAGGTCCAGCGAGTACGTCCGGTTCACCGCCATCGCCCTCACCCGGCCGGTGCCCGGCTCGGCCACCACGATGCCGTTGGCGAAGGGGCTGCCGACGCCGTCCTTCGCGCCGACGTTCTTCTCCGCCGCCGACTGGACCTTCGGGTCGAGGCTGAGCACGATCCGGTAGCCGCCCCGGCGCAGCTTGTCCATCCGCTCCAGCCGGTTCTCGCCGAACGCGGACTGCGCGCTCCACCAGTTCTTGACGTAGTCGCAGGCGAAGCCCCAGGTCTGGTACTGGCTGGGCAGTGAGGTGCAGTCGTTGGCCGGGGTCGTCACCCGGGTCCGGATGGGCTCCGACCGGGCCGCCGCCGCGGCGTCCGGGGAGAGGTAGCCGAGCTGGGCCATCCGGTCGAGCACGTAGTTGCGCCGGCCGGTGGCGTCCTTCTGGTCCGAGCTGATCGGGTCGTACTCGGAGGGGGACTTGACCAGCCCGGCGAGGGTGGCCGCCTCGACCGGGGTGAGGGTGGCCGGGGTCTTGGAGAAGAAGATCTGCGCGGCGGCGTAGATGCCGTACGCCCGGTGGCCGAAGTACGCCGAGTTGAGGTAGCGCTCCAGGATCTCCTCCTTGGTCAGCTCCTTCTCGACGTCCAGGGCCATCCGCATCTCCTTGACCTTGCGCAGGCTGGTCTGCTGGGTGGCCTCCTGGACCTCCTTCGGGGTCTTGGCGCTGTCCCGCAGCGCCATCCGGACGTACTGCATGGTCAGGGTCGAGGCGCCCTGGGAGACGCCGCTGGAGCGGGCGTTGGCCACGAAGGCCCGGGCGACGCCCTTCGGGTCGACGCCGTGGTGCTGGTAGAAGCGGTTGTCCTCGGCGGCGACGATCGCCTGCTGGATGTTCGGCGACATGTCCGACAGCTTCGTGTACTGCCGGTACTCCTCGTAGAACATGGTCAGGATCGTCTTGCCGTCGGGGGCGTAGAGGTACGACGTCTCGGCCGGCAGCGCGGTGCGCAGGATGCCCGTCTTCTGCTCCACGGCGTGCGCGGTGGCCTTGGCGCCGAGGCCGGTGAACGCGGCCAACGGGTAGGCCACGGCGGCGACGACGATGCCGGCGATGAGCCCGGCGCGGAGGAGCGGAACGGTACGACCAGCGGCAGCAAGGGGTCGGTTGCTCACAGGGTCAAGTTATGACATTTCCGATTCGGAAATGAGAAGAATTCATAAACGGGCGAGACTGTCGCCGAGCGGTGACGCGACCCACGTCGGGATCCGCTGTCCCGTACGGCGGCTTCCCGGCAGGATCACGGACATGCATGGTCAGCTGATCGAGGTGCCGCCGGGCACCGGGAAAGAACCCGATCTGGGGCACCACGGGGACGCCGAGGCAACCCCGGGCCTGGTCGACCTGGCCGTCAACGTCCGCCGGGACACCATGCCGGACTGGCTGGCCGACCCGCTCACCGCCTCGCTGGCCGAGCTGGCCGCGTACCCGGACCCGGGGCCGGCCCGGGCGGCCGTCGCCGCCCGGCACGGGCGTCCCCCGGCGGAGGTACTGCTCACCGCCGGCGCCGCCGAGGGCTTCGTGCTGCTGGCCCGCGCGCTGGCCGGGGTGCACCGCCCGGTGGTGGTGCACCCGCAGTTCACCGAGCCGGAGGCCGCGCTGCGCGCCGCCGGGCACCAGGTGGAACGGGTGCTGCTCGACCCGGCCGACGGTTTCCGGCTCGACCCGGCGCGGGTGCCCGCCGACGCCGACCTGGTCATGATCGGCAACCCGACCAACCCGACCTCGGTGCTGCACCCCGCCGCCGACCTGGCCGCCCTGGCCCGACCGGGCCGGGTGCTGGTCGTCGACGAGGCGTTCGCCGACACCACCCTGGCCCCCGGCGTGGCCGGCGAGCCCGAGTCGCTGGCCGGCCGGCGAGACCTGCCCGGCCTGGTGGTGGTGCGCAGCCTCACCAAGACGTGGGGGCTGGCCGGCCTGCGGATCGGCTACCTGCTCGGCGAGGCCCCGCTGCTGGACCGGCTGGCGGCCGTCCAGCCGCTCTGGGCCGTCTCCACCCCGGCGCTGGCCGCCGCCACCGCCTGCGCGTCGCCCACCGCCGTCGCGGCCGAGCGCGAGATCGCCGCGCGGCTCGCCGCCGACCGCGACCACCTGGTCGCCCGCCTGTCGGCCCTGCCCGGGGTACGCGTCGCGGGCCGCCCGGCCAGCGCCTTCGTTCTGTTGCACCTGGCCGGCGCCGACCGGGTGCGGGAGACCCTGCGCGAGCGCGGCTGGGCCGTGCGACGCGGGGACACCTTCCCCGGTCTGGGGCCGGACTGGCTGCGGGTGGCGGTACGCGACCCGGCGACCACCGACGCGTTCACCGACGTACTCGCCGAGATCCTGGAGGCATGATGCTGGAGACCACCATCGCGGCGATCGGGCCGCTCGACGAGCCGGCGATGGCCGCCGCGCGCGACCTCCAGGCCCGGCTGACCAAGCCCGCCGGTTCCCTCGGCGCCCTGGAGGAACTCTCCGTACGCCTCGCCGGGCTGGCCGGCGCCTGCCCGCCGCCGCTGCCCGAGCCGGCGGCGGTGGCGATCTTCGCCGGTGACCACGGCGTGCACGCCCAGGGGGTGACCCCCTGGCCGCAGGAGGTCACCGCCCAGATGATCGCCAACTTCCTGGCCGGCGGGGCGGTGGTCAACGCCTTCGCCCGCCAGGCCGGCGCCTCGGTCACCGTGGTCGACGTCGGCGTGGCCACCCCGCTCCCGGTCGACCCGGACGCCACCGACGATCCGGCGGTCGGACCCCGCCTGGTCGCCGCGAACGTCCGCCGGGGCACCCGGGACATGACCGTCACCGCGGCGCTCACCCGCGACGAGGCACGCACGGCGCTGGAGACCGGCATCCGGATCGCCGGCGACCTGGTCGACGCCGGAGCGGGCATCCTGCTCACCGGCGACATGGGCATCGGCAACACCACCCCGTCCGCGGCGCTGATCGCCGCGCTCACCGGTATCGACCCGGCCGAGGCGACCGGGCGCGGCACCGGGGTGGACGACGAGACGTACCGGCGCAAGGTCGGCGTGGTGCGGACCGCGCTGGACCGGCACCGGCCCGACCCGGCCGACCCGCTCGGCGTGCTGGCCGCCGTCGGCGGCCTGGAGCACGCGGCGCTGGCCGGCCTGATCCTCGGCGCCGCCGCCCGCCGCGTCCCGGTGCTGCTGGACGGGGTGATCGCGGCCAGCGCCGCGCTGGTCGCGACCGCCCTGGCCCCGGACGCGGTCGGCGCGATGGTCGCCGGGCATCGCTCCGCCGAGCCGGGGGCCACCGTGGCGCTGCGCCACCTCGGCCTGGACCCGCTGATCGACCTCGGCCTGCGCCTCGGCGAGGGCACCGGCGCGCTGCTGGCGCTGCCGGTGGTCACCGGCGCGGTCCGGGTGCTGCACGAGGTCGCCACCTTCGACTCGGCGGGGGTCTCCGAGAAGTGATCGGGAACCCCTACCCCCTCGGCCTGCGGCTCGCCGGCCGGCGGGTGGTCGTGGTGGGCGGGGGAGCGGTGGCCACCCGGCGGGTGCCCGCGCTGCTGGACGCCGGGGCGGACGTCTTCCTCGTCTCGCCGGAGCTGACCCCCGCGCTGCAGGCCCACGTCGACGCGGGGCGGCTGCACTGGGCGCCGCGCCGGTTCGTCCCGGCCGACCTGGACGGCGCCTGGCTGGTCCAGGTCGCCGTCGACGACCCGCTCGCCGCCGCGTCGGTCAGCGCCGCCGCCGCCGAGCGCCGGATCTTCTGCGTACGCGCCGACGACCGCTCCGCCGCCACCGCGTGGACGCCGGCGGTGACCCGGCACGGCCCGGTCACCGTGGCGGTGTTCGGCGGGGGCGACCCGCGGCGCGCGATGAGCGTCCGGGACGCCGTGCGCGACCTGCTGAACGTGCGCACCGGTCTGGCCGCCGCCGGGCGGGGCACGACGCCGGGCGGGGCCGCACCCGGTCGGGTGGCGCTGGTGGGTGCCGGGCCGGGCGATCCGGAGCTGATCACCGTCAAGGGCTGGCGGCTGCTCACCGAGGCGGACGTGGTGGTCGCCGACCGGCTGGTGCCCGGGCTGCTCCTGGACGAGCTGCGCCCCGACGTCGAGCTGGTGGACGCCTCCAAGATCCCGTACGGCCCGTCGCGCGCCCAGGAGGAGATCAACCGGATCCTGGTGGACCGGGCCCTGGCCGGGAAGGTCGTGGTCCGGCTCAAGGGTGGCGACCCGTACGTCTTCGGTCGGGGCGGCGAGGAGCTGCTGGCCTGCGCCGAGGCGGGCGTACCGGTGACCGTGGTGCCGGGGGTGACCAGCGCGATCGCCGTGCCGGCGGTGGCCGGCGTCCCGGTCACCCACCGGGCGGTGGCGCACGAGTTCACCGTCGTCTCCGGGCACGTCGCGCCGGACTCGCCGGACTCGCTGGTGCGCTGGCCGGCCCTGGCCGGGCTGCGCGGCACCCTGGTCGTCCTGATGGGACTGAAGAACCTCGCCGCGATCACCGCGACGCTCAACGCGCACGGCAAGGACCCGGCCACCCCGGTCGCCGTGATCCAGGAGGGCACCACCGGCGCCCAGCGGACGCTGCGCTCGACGCTCGGCGCGGTGGCGGCGGACGTGGTGGCGGCGGGCCTGCGCCCACCCGCCATCGTCGTGATCGGCGACGTGGTGGGCGCGCTCGACGTCTGATCGGCACCCCGGCGCCGGCCCCCTGACCAACCCCGCTCGCGGTCCCCGCGTCGGCCTGCGGGGTGGATCTTCGCCCCGGCCGGCGGCTCCGCACGACGGGGCGCCAGACGCGACGGCGGCCGGAGAGGTGTCTCTCCGGCCGCCGTCGTCGCTGGTCAGATCACTGCTTGAGCATGTTGTCCAGCAGCAGCGCGCAGCGGATCAGGCCGAGGTGGCTGTAGGCCTGCGGGTGGTTGCCCAGGCCGCGCTCGGCGAGCGGGTCGTACTGCTCGGGGAGCAGCCCGGTCGGGCCCGCCGTGTCGATCATCAGCATGAACAGCTCCTCCGCGTCGGTGCGGCGGCCGGTGCGCAGGTACGCCTCGATCAGCCACGCCGTGCAGATGTGGAAGCCGCCCTCCCGGCCGGGCAGGCCGTCGTCCCAGTGGTACCGGTAGACGACCGGCCCGCTGCGCAGGTCCGCCTCGATCCGGAGCACGGTGGAGAGGAAGCGCGGGTCGTCGCCGGGCAGCAGCCCGGACAGGCCGATCCAGAGCGAGGAGGCGTCCATGTCCTCGTCGCCGTACGCGACGCTGTACGCCTCGACCGCCTCGTGCCAGCCGTTCTCCAGCACGTTGGCGCCGATCCGGTCGCGCAGCTCCACCCACTCCGGCCGGTCCTCGCCGCCGTGCTGGCGCATGATGTGCAGCGCGCGGTCGACGGTCATCCAGCACATCACCTTGGAGAAGATGTGGTGCCGCGGGGGGAGGCGGGCCTCCCAGATGCCGTGGTCGGGCTCGTGCCAGCGGCGGCGGACCGCCTCGACCATGTTCTCCAGCACCCGCCACTCGTCCTCGCGGACCGAGCCCCGGGCGTCGGCCACGGCGGCGATCAGGTCCGCGATCGGGCCGAAGACGTCGAGCTGGAGCTGGTGGTTGGCGAGGTTGCCCACCCGGACCGGCCGGGAGCCGGCGTACCCGGGGAGAGTGTCGATGACCGCCTCGGCGCCCAGCTCGTAGCCGTCGATGGTGTAGAGCGGGTGCAGCCGCTCGGGGTGGCCGCCGGTGCGCTCGACGCAGCCGTCCACCCAGCGCAGCAGCGCCTCGGCCTCATCGAGGGAACCCAGGTCGACCAGCGCGCGGGCGGTCAGTGCCGCGTCGCGCAGCCAGCAGTAGCGGTAGTCCCAGTTGCGGACCCCGCCCAGCTCCTCGGGCAGCGACGTGGTCGCGGCGGCCAGGATCGAGCCGGTCGCCTCGTGGCAGAGGCCGCGCAGCGTGAGCGCGCTGCGGGCGACCAGGTCGCGGGCGGTGGTGGGCAGCCGCAGCGAGGCCACCCAGTCCTTCCACGGCTGCTCCGCCTTGGCCTGCCGCTCGTGGATCGGGACGGCGTGGTGCTCCAGGCTGTGCGTGCCGAAGCGCAGCTCCAGCACGACCTGGCCGCCGGCGGCGGAGAGGTCGACCATCGCCTCCGCGCTCTCGTTCACTCCGTCGCTTCTGACTTCCCAGGCCACACCCGGGGCGTAGAGCGCGACCGGCTCGTTGGAGCCGAGCACCAGCAGGCCGTCGTCGAGCGGCTGGAGCTGGACGGCGACCTGGCCGAACTCCGGGCGCGGGGCGAAGTCGATGCGGGCCTTGCCGGAGCCGGTCAGCACCCGGACCAGGGTCGAGTCGCCGGTGATGATCGCCGGGCCGTCGGGGGTGGTCTCCCGGGCCGGCAGGTCGAGCCAGTCGGTGACGGTGAGCCCGGACCAGCGGGTCTCCACGGTCATGGTGCCGCTGCGGTAGCGCTGCCCCAGCGGGATGCCACCGCGCTCCGGAGCGACCGTGAAGTGGCCGGCGGGGCTGCCACCGACCAGGTCGGCGAAGATCGCCGCCGAGTCCGGCTTGGGGTGGCAGAGCCAGCTGACCTTGGCGTCGGGGGTGAGCAGGGCGACCGTCCGCCCGTTGGAGAGCATCGAGTGCCGCTCGATCGGGACGGCCCGCTCGCCGAAGAGCCAGTGCCGGCGGGTCTCCAGCAGCAGGCCGAGGGCCCGGGCCGCCTCGATCGGCTCGGCGACCCGGTAGCCGGCCTGGGTGTCACCCGGGCCGATCTTGATGCCGACGTCCGGGCCGTGCAGGTTGCCGAAGGCGTTCTCGTCGGTGACGTCGTCGCCGATGAAGAGCACGGCGCTGGCCGAGAGTTGGGTGCGGAGTTGGTCGACGGCGGTGCCCTTGTGGGTGGCGACCACCGACAGCTCGATGACCTCCTTGCCCTGGGTGACCGTGACGTCGTCCCACTTCGCGGGGCCGTTGCGGACCGCCTCGATGGTGGCCGCCGCGACCTGCGGGTCGACCCCGCGGGTGTGCACGGCGACGCTGGCCGGCTTGCGCTCAAGCCGGACGCCCGGGTGGGCCGCGGCGATCTCGCGCAGCGCGTCGCGCAGCCGGGTGCGGACGGCGATCAGCTCGGGGGAGAGCCGCTCGACGAAGCCGATGTCGAACTCGGAGCCGTGGCTGCCGACCAGATGGACCTCGCTGGGCAGCCGGGAGAGCGCGGCCAGGTCGCGCAGCGCCCGACCGGAGACCACCGCGACGGTGGTCTGCGGCAGCGCGGCGAGCGCCCGAACCGCGGCGACCGACTCCGGCAGCGGCACGGCCTTGCTCGGGTCCTCCACGATCGGCGCGAGCGTGCCGTCGTAGTCGCAGGCGACCAGGAGCTGGGGGACCCGGGCGATCCGCCCGATGGCCGCGCGCAGCTCGGGGTCCATCGTCCCCGCGGGTGGGGTCACGATGTCGGTGGGGACGTTCACGCTGCCTCCACCCCGGACGTGCCGAGCTCGGTGAGGAACGATTTCGCCCAGTGCCCCACGTCGTGGGTGCGTAGATGACGTTGCATGATCCGCATGCGTCGACGGGCCTCCGGCTTCTCCACGTGTACGGCCCGCAGCAGGGCGTCCTTGACCGCGTCCGGGTCGTGCGGGTTGCACAGGAATGCCTGGCGCAGCTCGGTGGCCGCACCGGCGAACTCGCTGAGCACGAGCGCGCCGCCCTGGTCGGCGCGCGATGCCACGTACTCCTTGGCCACCAGATTCATTCCGTCTCGCAGGGGGGTCACCATCATCACGTCGGCCGCGACGTACATCGCGGCCAGCTCGGAGCGACTGTACGACTGATGCAGATAATGCACCGCCGGCACACCCACCCGTCCGAATTCGCCATTAATCCGACCAACCTCGCGTTCCACCTTGACGCGAAGTGCCTGGTAGTGCTCCACCCGCTCGCGGCTGGGCGTCGCGACCTGCACCATAACCGCGTCCGGCACTGTCAACTTTCCGTCAGCGAGGAGTTCCCGGAAGGCTTTCAGCCGAAGTTCGATGCCCTTGGTGTAGTCGAGCCGGTCGACGCCCAGGATGATCGTCTTCGGGTTGCCCAGCTCCTCGCGGATCTGCTTGGCCCGGGCCTGGATCGCCGGGTCGGCGGCCATCCGCTCCATCTCCTGGGTGTCGATCGAGATGGGGAAGGCGCCGGCCTTCACCTGCCGGCCGTCCACCTGGATCATCTGGCCCTCGTAGCGCAGGCCGAGCAGGTGCCGGGCCAGCCGGACGAAGTTCTGCGCGGCCAGCCGCTGCTGGAACCCGACCAGGTCGGCGCCGAGCAGCCCGCGCAGGATCTCGGTGCGGAACGGCATCTGCATGAACAGCTCGATCGGCGGGAACGGGATGTGCAGGAAGAAGCCGATCTTCAGGTCCGGCCGCAGCTCGCGGAGCATCGCCGGGACCAGCTGGAGCTGGTAGTCCTGGATCCAGACCGTGGCACCCTCGGCCGCCACGTCCGCTGCGGCCTCCGCGAACCGGGCGTTGACCAGGCGGTACGCCTCGCGCCACCGGCGCTTGTACGCCGGGGTCTCGACCGCGTCGTGGTAGAGCGGCCAGATGGTGGCGTTGGACTGGCCTTCGTAGTAGCGCTCCAGCTCCTCGGCGCTCAGCGGCACCGGGTGCAGGCGGATGCCCTCCAGGTCGAACGGCTCCGGAGCGGCGCCGGTACCGCCGGCCCAGCCGACCCAGGTGCCCTGGTGCTCGGCGAGGACGGGGTGCAGGGCGGTCACCAGCCCGCCCGGGCTGCGTCGCCACTGCCGTCCCTCGGGTGTGCTCACCTCGTCGACCGGCAATCGGTTCGCCACCACGACAAAGGAGCTACGGACGGTCACGATCGGCCACCTCCGGGTACTGACGGGTCCACCGCGATGAGAGTCTGAGCCTAGCTGCGGCGTCTGGCGCCCCGTGCCGGAGTCACCTACCCGTCCCACGGTCGCTGAACCTTACTCGTGATCATGGCGACAGCCTGGGCGGAGGTCGGCGCTCCCGCCGTCCTCCGGCTCGCAGGAAAGCCCGCGGGAGCCACCTGCGACGTACTGCTCGGGCGGGGTGATGTGGGCGCGGCGCGCCGTACCTGTCAGGATTGACGACGGCGTGCGCGCAGCCGGCTCCCGGCCGGCGGCGGCGGGCGGCGGACGCAGCCCGTGCCGTGCCCGCCAATCGGCGACAGCAACCGACGGAGGTAGCCCGCACCGTGGCCCAGTTCATCTACGTCCTGGAAAAGGCGCGCAAGGCGCACGGCGACAAGGTCGTGCTCGACAACGTGACGCTGAACTTCCTGCCGGGGGCCAAGATCGGTGTGGTCGGCCCGAACGGCGCCGGTAAGTCCAGCCTCCTCAAGATCATGGCAGGCTGGGACCGGCCGAGCAACGGCGAGGCCCGGCTGATGCCCGGCTACACCGTCGGCATGCTCGCCCAGGAGCCCCCGCTCAACGACAGCAAGACCGTCCTCGGCAACGTCGAGGAGGCGGTGGCCGAGACCAAGGCCAAGCTGGAGCGGTTCAACTCGATCGCCGAGCAGATGGCCACGGACTACTCCGACGAGCTGATGGAGGAGATGGGCAAGCTCCAGGAGGAGCTGGACCACGCCGACGCCTGGGACATCGACTCCAAGCTCGAACTGGCCATGGACGCGCTGCGCTGCCCGCCGCCGGACGCCGACGTCACCCAGCTCTCCGGTGGTGAGCGCCGCCGGGTCGCGCTGTGCAAGCTGCTGCTGGAGGCCCCCGACCTGCTGCTGCTCGACGAGCCCACCAACCACCTGGACGCCGAGAGCGTGCAGTGGCTGGAGCAGCACCTGGCCAAGTACGCCGGCACCGTCATCGCCATCACCCACGACCGGTACTTCCTGGACAACGTGGCCAACTGGATCCTCGAGCTGGACCGCGGCCGGGCCTACCCGTACGAGGGCAACTACTCCACCTACCTGGAGAAGAAGGCCGCCCGGCTGGCCGTCGAGGGCCGCCGCGACGCCAAGATGAAGAAGCGCCTCTCCGAGGAGCTGGAGTGGGTCCGCTCCAACGCCAAGGCGCGGCAGACCAAGTCCAAGGCCCGGCTCGACCGGTACGACGAGATGGCCGCCGAGGCGGAGAAGACCCGGAAGCTGGACTTCGAGGAGATCCAGATCCCGCCGGGCCCGCGCCTGGGCAGCACGGTCATCGAGGCGAACAGCCTCAGCAAGGGCTTCGGCGACCGGCTGCTGATCGACAACCTGTCGTTCTCGCTGCCGCGCAACGGCATCGTCGGCATCATCGGCCCGAACGGCGTCGGCAAGACCACCCTGTTCAAGACCATCGTCGGGCTGGAGCAGCCCACCGACGGCGAGGTGAGGGTCGGCAACACGGTCTCGCTGTCCTACGTCGACCAGGCCCGGCAGGGCCTCGACGGCGACAAGACCGTCTGGGAGGTCGTCTCCGACGGGCTGGACCACCTCATGGTGGGCAAGGTCGAGATGCCGTCGCGGGCGTACATCGCCGCGTTCGGCTTCAAGGGGCCGGACCAGCAGAAGCCCACCAAGGTGCTCTCCGGCGGCGAGCGCAACCGGCTCAACCTGGCGCTGACCCTGAAGATCGGCGGCAACGTCATCCTGCTCGACGAGCCGACGAACGACCTGGACGTGGAGACCCTCTCCAGCCTGGAGAACGCGCTGCTGGAGTTCCCCGGCTGCGCCGTGGTCATCTCCCACGACCGGATGTTCCTGGACCGGGTCGCCACGCACATCCTGGCCTGGGAGGGCGACGACGAGGACCCGTCCAAGTGGTTCTGGTTCGAGGGCAACTTCGAGGCGTACGAGAAGAACAAGGTCGACCGGCTCGGCGCCGAGGCGGCCCGCCCGCACCGGGTGACCTACCGCAAGCTCACCCGTGACTGACTGGTGCTGAGCCTTGGCTGACCGGTTCATCTACCACTGCACGCTGCGCTGGTCCGACCTGGACGCGTACGGGCACGTCAACAACTCGCGCTTCCTCACCCTCTACGAGGAGGCGCGGGTGGCGTTGATGTTCGCCGGCGGCCGGGCGTGGGGGGTGGGCTCGTTCGCCGACGGAGTGGTCATCCGCCGGCACGAGGTCGACTACCTGCGCCCGGTCGACTACGCGCTGGGCCGGGCCACCGCGGAGGCCGCCCCGACCGTCCGGATCGAACTGTGGGTGGAGGAGATCCGGGCCTCCCGGTTCACCGTCGCCTACGAGCTGTACGACGGCGACGTGCTGGCCAGCACCGCCCGGTCGGTGCTGGTGCCGTTCGACCTGGTGGCCAAGCGGCCCCGCCGGATCACCTCCGATGAGCGGGCCTTCCTGGTGGCGTACGCGCCCTCGGGCGGGGCGGCGTGAGTGGCGCGCGCGTCGTGACGCCGGGGCACGGGCTGGACGGGGTTCCCGACGCGGGGGCCTTCCTGGCCCGGCTGGTCCGCTTCGACCCGGCCACCGTGGTCCGGCTCCGCCCGGTCGACGGGGCCAGGCGTACGGCGCTCTGGGCCCGGCTGCCGTGGGACGTGCTGGTGGTCCGCACGGTGGCCGGCGCCGGCCCGGGTGACGTCACGGTCGCCGCCGCCGACCTGCTGGCCGAGCTGGAGTCCGCCAGCGGGGCGCTGCCGCGCCGGCGGGACGACCAGTGGCGCTGGCCGCTGCCGCCGACGGCGAGCCGCCGGGTGGAGGCGTTGCCCGCCGGGGAGCTGCGGCGGATCGCCGAGGCGGCGGCGGGCACCCTGCGGACCGCGGCCACCGAGGGCGTGGGCGGCCGGGCGGTGGGCCAGCGGGTGCTGCGCGACGCGCTGCTCGACCACGTGGCGGTGGTGGTCACCCCGGACGAGCCGCCGGGCGAGCCGGTCGAGGTGACCCAGCGCCTGGTCCAGGGCGTGGTCCGGATGGGATTCCTCGGGCCCGTCGACGCCCCGGGCGAGGTCCAGGTACGCGTCGCGGGCCGCTGGATCGGCCTGGTGGGACCGTACGGAGCGGCATGGTCGCGCAAGGTCTCGGAGCTGGCGATCCGACCGGTGAAGGATCATCCGAACGGATGACCCACGGTCATTCTTCTGGCCTGGGGCTGTCGTTGGGGGGGTGCTTCAACCCGGCTGTCCGGGTACCGTCCATCCTCGGATCCAACGCACCGTAGGCGTCCGGATCCGCTGGGGAGTGAGGTGCGCGAGCGATGCCGTGGTGGTCATGGCGCCCTGGTCCCGCCGCTGGCGGCGGCGACCCGGAAACTCGAACCGGGATCACAGTGGACAGCACCGTCCGGGTCGGACCACCGTCCCCCCGGCAGCCGGGGGACGACTGCAAGGCGGCCGAACGGCCGGTGATCGCAGACATGCCGGTCAGTGTGGAGCCGGTCACCCTGCGCCGGGTCTGTGAGGCCCTCGACCTGCTCGACGTGCGGTACCTGGCCGACGGCGACGGGAACCTGCTGGCCATGTGGGAGCGGCACGCGGTGCTGGTCACCCTGGAGGGCCCCGAGGACGAGATCCTGGTGATGCGGGCCCGTCCACACGCGACGGTCCCGCCGGACTGGGCGGACCGGGCCTACCGGGTGGTCAACGAGTGGAACCACACCCGCCGGTTCTGCAAGGCGTACATCGGCGACCCCACCGAGCGGGGCCAGTTGCCGATCTACGCCGAGCTGCAGGTGCCGCTGGGTGCGGGCACCCACGACGCGCTCCTGGTCGAGATGCTCGACTGCGGGGCGGCCGTGGCGACCACCTTCGTGGACTGGCTGCACGACGAGGGCGCCCTGCTCTGAGCCCGACGGGCGGGGCCGGCCCCGGCCGGTCGCGACCGCCGGGCCGTCAGGCGTCCCCGGCCGGCTCCTCCATCACGTTGACCATGAAGTACGCGGCGCGCTCCAGGTAGTCCCAGAGTGCCTTGGCGACCTCCGGCGGCAGGTCCAGCCGGTCGACCGCCCGCCGCATGTGGTGCAGCCAGGCGTCCCGCTCGGCCGCGCCGATCCGGAACGGCGCGTGCCGCATCCGCAGCCGCGGGTGCCCCCGCTGGGCGGAGTAGGTGTTGGGGCCACCCCAGTACTGCATGAGGAACAGCGTCATCCGGTCGGCGGCCGGCCCGAGGTCTTCCTCCGGGTACATCGGGCGCAGCAGCGGGTCGGTGGCGACGCCGACGTAGAACTCGTCGACCAGCTTGCGGAAGGTGGGCTCGCCGCCGACCGCTTCGAAGAGGGTCGTCGGCGCACCGGGCCGGTCGGACTCAGCTGCGGAATTCACCGTTCCATCCTGCCAGGTGCCCCGGTGCACCGGCCGCCGCGTACCGGCCGGGCGGGCTGCCGATCACGTCACAGCGGGGCTGCGCCGGCCCTCGGAGCGGCCGTCCGTCGCCCGGCCGGGGCGCGGCCGGCCACCGGGCCCGTGCGCGCCCTCCCGCGCCGCGGCGTCGTCCCGGTTGGCCCGGTCGGCCGCCGCGACGGCCGCGTCGATGGTCTCGCCGTCCGGCCAGCGCAGGGCCGTCACCAGCATCAGCACCACGCCGGCGGCGCTCCACAGGCCGACCACCAGCGGGATGGAGAAGCGGTCGGCGAGCAGCCCGGTGACCAGCACCGAGGCGCCCTGGATCACCTGCATGCCGGTGGCCATCACGCCGAAGGCGCGGGCCCGGTAGCCGTTGGGCAGGGCGCGGACGAAGAGCCCGTTGGCGGTCGGCAGCAGGCCGGCGGCGGCGAAGCCGCAGGCGGCCGCGAGCAGGGCCACCACCACCGGTGGCGGGTCGAGGAGGGTGGGCACCAGGACCAGCGGGGCGAGCACCGCCAGCGGCCGCATCAGGGCGAGCCGGCGGGCCGGCGCGACCGCCCGCCCCACCACCAGCCCGCCCAGGATGAACCCGACCGGGTTGGCGGCCATGATGACGGCCTGCGCGACGCCGCTGTCCAGCCCGTCGCCGGAACGCTCGCCGGCCCAGGCGGCGGCCAGCCCCTCGGGGACGATCGAGAAGAGCATGGCGCTGAAGACCAGCACGGCGATGGCCCGCAGGACCGGGGTGCCGAAGACGATCTGGAAGCCCTGCCCCGTCTCGCGCAACAGGTGGCTGCGGTGCGCGGCGGTCATCGCCGGTTCCCGGTCGCGGACGCCGAAGCGGGTCAGCGCGGCGGACCCGGCGAAGGTGGCCGCGTTGATCAGCAGCGCGACGGTCGGGTTCACCGCGGCCAACGCGGCACCGAGGAGGTATCCGACCACCTGGGCCGCCTGGGCCGAGCTGGCGTTCAACGACAGGCCGAGGACCAGCCGGTCCCCGGTGAGGATGGCCGGCATGAGCGCGGACCGGGCGGCCTGGCTGGGCGGGTTGGCGAGCGTGGTGGCGAAGAGCAGGGCCAGGATCACCCACACCGGCACGCCCGGCACGGCGATCAGCGCCATCAGCGCCATCCGGATCAGGTCGCAGACGACCATGACCTGCCGGTAGCGGTAGCGCTCGGCGAGCGCGGCGAGCAGCGGCCCGCCGACCAGCCAGGGCAGGTAGCTGACCGCGAACGCGGCGGCGGAGAGGGCGATCGACTGGCTCTGCCGGTAGACCAGCACGGTGACCGCGGCCTTGGCCACGTAGTCGCCCACCCAGGAGAACACGGTGGCGACGAAGATCGCCCGGTACTCGGACTGGCCGAACACCTCCCGAAATGTGGCCGGCCCGTCCGGGGAGGGTCGCTCGTCGGACACCGTCGCCTCCATCGTGCCCCGCGAACGGCCACTCGTGACGGCCTGACGGGGACCCCGTCGTCAGATCTACGGATCAGCGAGGACAAGATCACGCGCTGGCGGGAGCGCGTGCACCGGATTCTGCCCGATCGTCTGACAACTGGCTAGGGCGAACGGATTGGTCGTCGCATCTCCGACTGAACGAACGGACGATACCCGAGGGGCCGCGCGGTCCGCGACCCCCAGATTTCGGACTCCCCGATTCCGTCCCGCACGGCAGGTCAGGTGGCCCCACCCTGACCGGTGCCCGGGGTGCCCACCGTCCCGGGCCCCCCGGCCGGGCCGATCCCGCCGGTCTGCGGCAGCCCCGGGTAGAGCCGGGCGGCCGCCATCTTCGCGGTGATGCCCGAGTTCTCCAGCGCCTCGGCCAGCCGGCGACGCAGCTCCCGGCCCACCGCGAACTGCCCGTCCGCGGTCGTCTTGACCACGGTCCGGATCACCGCGCCGTCCACGGTCATCTGCTCGACGCCCAGCACCTCGGGCGCCTCGACGATCTCCGGGGCCAGCTCCGGGTCCACCGCCACCGAGGCCGCCGCCGTACGCAGCACGGCGGTCGCCTCCTCGGTGCCGGCGAAGCCGATCGGCAGGTCCACCACCACCAGGGCCCAGCCCTGGCTCTTGTTGCCCACCCGGACGATCTCGCCGTTGCGGATGTACCAGAGCACCCCGCGACCGTCGCGGACGGTGGTCACCCGCAACCCCACCGACTCCACCACGCCGGTCGCCTCACCCAGGTCCACCGTGTCACCGACGCCGTACTGGTCCTCGATGAGCATGAACAGACCCGCGATGAGGTCCTTCACCAGGCTCTGCGCGCCGAAGCCCAGCGCGACGCCGACGATGCCCGCGCTGGCCAGCAGCGGAGCCAGGTCGAAGCTGAACTCCTTGAGCACCATCAGCAGCGCGATGCCGAAGACGAACGCGGTGACCAGGCTGCGCAGCACCGAGCCGATCGCCTCGGCGCGCTGGCGGCGCCGCTCGGGGATGAACTCGGTGGGATCGAGCGCGGCCGACGGGATGCGCTCGCGCAGCGGCCGGAGCATGGTCGGGACCGCGCCGTGGGTGGTGGTCCGGACCAGCCGGTTGATCGTCCGGTGCAACGCCCAGCGGGCGGCGAACGCCAGCAGCAGGATCAGCGCGACCCGCAGCGGCTTGAGCAGGATCCAGTAGCTGCCCTCGGCGAACCAGACCGAGCCGGTCACGTCCAGGACGCCCTTGCACCAGGTGTCCTGGACGCATTCGGCCGAGGGCGTGGGGTCGGGGGTCGGGGCGGCGACGGGGAAGGTCAGGCTGCTGGCACTCACCCTGTCTTCGTACCGCAACACCGTCGGCGGCCCGCCGCCGACCCACCGTCGGGCGACCCCCACCCGCCGGGACGGCGGCCCGTGAACCGGACATCTTCACACGCGCCGAAGAAGCTTCACGAGGGAGCCCGGATTAGTACGTGCAATCCCGGGTCTTATCAGGGACGATGGGCGCAACGGACGTCGGTGATCCCGCCGGCGTCGGTCGTGGTTCCCCGCTGCGCGGGGCGCGCCCGGCGCGGCCAGCGGTGGGCAGCTGGACCGGGAGGGTGAGCACGATGCCTGACATACGACCCACGGTGGGCTCCGGCGCGCTGGTTCTCAACGCCACCTACGAGCCGCTGTGTGTCGTGTCGGTGCGTCGCGCCGCCATTCTCGTGCTCTCCGCCAAGGCGGTCTGCGTCGCCGACGGCGACGGTGTCCTGCACAGCGCCCGCGACGCCCTCCCGGTGCCCTCCGTGGTCCGGCTGACCCGCTTCGTCCGGGTGCCGTACCGGACCCACGTCGGGCTGTCCCGGCGGGCGATCTTCGCCCGGGACGGCTGGCGCTGCGCCTACTGCCGGGGGCCCGCGGAGACCATCGACCACGTCTTCCCGCGCAGCCGGGGTGGCCGGCACGCCTGGGAGAACGTGGTCGCCGCCTGTGCCCGGTGCAACCACACCAAGGGCGACAAGACCCCGGCCGAGCTGGGCTGGCGGCTGCACTCCCTGCCCGCCGCCCCGAAGGGCACCGCCTGGCGGGTGCTGGGTCACCGCGCGCCCGACCCGCGCTGGGCGGACTGGCTCGACCTGCGCGAGCCCGAGGCCGCCTGAGCCGGGCGCCGGCGCCGCCGGGTCACCGGTCGCGCGCCTTCACCAGCGAGGCGTACACCACGACGTTGTCGGCGTACCCGGTCTGGCCGCCCACCCACCGGCCGCCGCAGGTGATCAGTCGCAGGTTCGGGCGGCTGAAGTCGCCGAACACCTCGTCCACCGGCAGGTCCTCCTTGCCGTAGCGCTGCACCTGGTTCACCTCGAAGACCGCCACCTTCCGGTCCTCGCGGGTCACCTCGACCGTGTCGCCGTCGCGTAGGTCCCGCAGCCCGTGGAAGACCGCCGGGCCGGTGGTGGTGTCGACGTGCCCGACGATCACCGCCGGGCCGTACTGGCCGGGGGTGGGGCCCTGGTCGTACCAGCCGGCCTCCTGGGCGCGGGCGGCGTCGGGCACTCCGATGCTGCCGTCCGGGGCGATCCCGACGTGGTGCACCGGCGCCTGCACGTCGATCCGGGAGATCGAGATCAGGGTCGGTGGGCTGCCCGGCAGCACCGGGAACTTCTTCGGCGGCGGGCGCAGGCCGGCGATGAACCGGTCCGGCAGCACGCTGAGGCCGGTCACCTGTTCGACGCCGAGCATCGCGACGATCAGCGCCATCAGGGTGGCGAGAACCATGAACGCGACGCCCGGTCCCCGGCTCGGGTAGCCGCCGTAGCGGGCCGGCCGCGTCGCCGGCCGTACCGGACGGGCGTGGGCGACCGGGTCGGTCGTGGTCACGCTGGCGGTGAAGGCCTGGCCGGCCACCCGGCGGAAGCGGCCGGCCGCACGGGCCGCCAGCCGGGCCGCGGCGCGGACCCGGTCCCGACCCGACCGCGGGGTGCGTCTGCGTGTGCGGGTCATGGCGACGTGGGGTCAGGAGCTCGTCCCGGCCCGCCGGCGGCTCCCGCCGAAGATCCCGAGCCCGGCCACCACGGTCACCACGGCCAGGCCGCCGACCAGGAGCAGCGAACCCGCGCCCCGGTCGCCGGCGGTGCCGCCGCCCCCGGTCGCCGGGCCCTTGCTCGGCTGGGCCATGTTCAGCACGGTCAGGATGGTCGACGCGGTGTTGCCGTTGGCGCACCGCAGGTCGACCGGGTAGTCGCCTGGCTGCTTGTTGCCCGGGATGGTCACCGCCCCGGTCAGGAAGCCGTTGTTCGGCCGCAGCACCACCCGGCCGAAGGCGTCCGACTGCACGGTGGCCTGCTGGTTGTTGGCGTTGGCGCAACTGGCCCGGATGTTGACCCGGGTGCCGGCCTGCGCGGTGTTCGGCGTGACCTCGACGAAGGTGTTCTCCCCGGCCCGGGCCGGTGTGGCCGTTGCCAGGACGAACGCCGCGACCAGGGCGAACATCGCCAGGACGGCGGAAAAGGCACGATGGTATGCGCTGAGCCCCCGCATGATTCTCCCCTCCCGGCCAGGTGCGCCGGAATCCTGCGACGGGTGTCCGGGCCTGCATTCCCGCTCGCCGTGGGGCAAACCCGCACGGGTCAGCGGCGGCGGGTGCCCGGCGCCCCGGCCGGCGGGGTCGGCAGCGGGGTGACCGGGTGCCAGTCCAGCGGGGTGGAGAGCACCATCGTGCTGGACGGCTGGCCGTACGGGGCGAGTCGGTCGATGACCGCCTCGAACTCGGTGATCGAGCCGGCGGCGACCTTGAGCATGCTGCACGCGTCCCCGGTGATCCGGTGGATCTCCCGGATCTCCGGCCAGCCGGCGACGTCCGGGTCGTGCAGGATGCAGCGCGAGCCGTAGCAGGACATCCGGATCAGCGCGACCACGCCGCGACCGGCCCGGGTCAGGTCCACGTGGGCGTGGTAGCCGGTGATCACGCCGGACTCCTCCAGCCGGCGGACCCGCTCGGCCACCGCTGGCGGGGACAGGTGCACCCGCCGGGACAGCTCGCTGTACGACAGCCGCGCGTCGGTCTGCAGCTCACGCAGCAGGGCCCAGTCCATCTCGTCCACGTGTGGACCTTACCTTCCACAGGTCGAATGGCAGAAGAGCCTTCCACGCCAAAGGTGAAACCCCGGATCGCCGTCGAATCGGCATTCCGTATGCCGTTGTGACCAGGGCATCATGACGTCACCCGGCTCACGGAGGAGACGACAAGGTGGATCAGACGGATCTGCGGGCGCCCACCCGGACCGCCGCGGTGCGCCCGGTCACGCCGCAGCAGCGCACCGCGCGGGCGGCCCGCAACGGTGGCGAGCCCACGCTGGAGTTCGCCGACCGGGTGCCGTACGACGCGTACGTGCACGCCAGCACGCTGCACACCCTGCAGCAGCCGCTCAGCACGGACCCCGGCGAGATGTCCTTTCTGATGGTCAGCCAGATCATGGAGCTGTACTTCGGGCTGACCTGCCACGAGCTGCGCCAGGCCCAGCAGGACCTGCGCGCCGACCGGGTGTGGGAGGCGCTGGCGCCGCTGCGCCGGGCCGCGCTGCACCTGGAGGGGCTCAACGCCGCCTGGCGCGGGCTGCGCTGGATGACCCCGGCCGACTTCAACCGGTTCCGCAACCTGCTCGGCGAGGGCTCCGGCTTCCAGTCCGCCATGTACCGGCACCTGGAGTTCCTGCTCGGCCTGCGCGATCCGGCGCTGATCCGGCCGTTCCGCCGCCAGGAGGAGGTCTACGACGAACTGCGCGCCGCTCTCGACGTGCCGAGCCTCTGGGACGACGTGATCGCCCTGCTCGCCCGGCACGGCCACGACCTCCCCGCCGACCTGCTGGAGCGGGACGTCACCGTCGAGCACCGGCCGCACCCGTCGGTCGAGGCGGCCTGGGTCGAGATCTACGACGACGGCGGGCCGCAGAACCACCTCCGCCTGCTCGGCGAGGCGCTGACCGAGGTGGCCGAGCAGTTCGGCGACTGGCGGTGGAACCACGTCAAGGCCGTGCAGCGCACCATGGGCGCGAAGGTCGGCAGCGGCGGCTCGGCCGGACTGGCCTGGCTGCAACGCAGCATGGCCCGGGTGGTCTTCCCGGAGCTGTGGTCGGCCCGGACGGCGATGTGAGCGGGGAGCGGGACATGACCACCTCGGAGCGGGAGGCGCACCGCCTCGACGCCGCCGACCCCGGGCACCGGCACCTCTTCCACGTGCCGCCCGCCGACGGCGGACGCTACCCGGAGACGGCCTACCTGGCCGGCAACTCCCTGGGGCTGCAACCCCGGGCGACCCGCGCGGAACTCCTCGCCGACCTGGACGCCTGGCGCCGGCTCGGTGTCGAGGGGCACCTGGAGGCGGAGCGGCCGTGGCTGCCGTACCACGAGCTGTTGACGGCGCCCGCCGCGCGACTGGTCGGCGCCCGGCCCGCGGAGACCGTGGTGATGAACTCCCTCACCGTCAACCTGCACCTGCTGATGGTGAGCTTCTACCGGCCCGCCGGTGAGCGGACCCGGATCGTCATCGAGGACAGCGCCTTCCCCTCGGACAGCTACGCGGTGCGCAGCCAGGCCCGCTTCCACGGCCTCGACCCGGACGCCGCCGTGGTCCGGCTGACCCCGCGCGCCGGCGAGGACACCCTGCGCACCGAGGACGTGACCGACTACCTGGCCGCCGAGGGCGACCGGGTGGCGCTGGTGCTGCTCGGCGGGGTCAACTATCTCACCGGCGAGCTGATGGACATCCCGGCGATCACCGCGGCCGGCCGGGCTGCCGGCGCGGTCGTCGGCTGGGACCTGGCCCACGCCGCCGGCAACGTGCCGCTGGCGCTGCACGACTGGGACGTCGACTTCGCCGCCTGGTGCTCCTACAAGTACCTCAACTCCGGGCCCGGCGCGCTGGGCGGGGTCTTCGTCCACGAGCGGCACCTGGGCGACCCCCGGCTGCCCCGCTTCGAGGGCTGGTGGAGCACCGAGGCGACCACCCGGTTCGAGATGACCCCGGTCTCCCGGCCGCCGGCCACCGTGGAGGCCTGGCAGATCTCCAACCCGCCGATCTTCGCGATGGGCCCGGTGCGCACCTCGCTGGAGCTCTTCGACAGCGTCGGCATGCCGGCCCTGCGGGAGCGCAGCGTCCGGCTCACCGGCTACCTGGAACGGCTGCTCGACGAGGTGATCCCCGGCCGGCCGCTGACCGTGGTCACCCCGCGCGATCCCGCGCGGCGGGGCTGCCAGCTCTCGGTGCGCATCGGCGCCGGCAGCGCCGCCGAGCTGACCAAGCGGCTGCGACACGAGCACGGCGTGGTCGCCGACGCCCGGGAGCCGGACATCGTCCGGTTCGCCCCGGTGCCGCTCTACTCCACGTACCACGACTGCTGGCGGGTCGCCGACGCGCTGGCGGCGACCGTTTCCGAGGTGCGCCTGTGAGCGCGAGGAGTGAGCCGGGTTTGCGAGCCCCGCAGTCGCGAACGAAAGGCAGGCACCTGTGAGCGCGAGGAGTGAGCCGGGTTCGCGAGCCCCGCAGTCGCGAACGAAAGGCAGGCACCTGTGAGCGCGAGGAGTGAGCCGGGTTTGCGAGCCCCGCAGTCGCGAACGAAAGGCAGGCACTGATGAGGACGGAACGCGACGAGATCGCGGTGGTCGGGGCCGGCCTGGCCGGCTGCCTGCTCGCCTGCTACCTGGCCCGACGCGGCTACCCGGTGGCCCTCTACGAGCGGCGGCCGGACCCGAGGACCGGGCGGGTCGAGCGGGGCCGGTCGATCAACCTGGCGCTCTCCGAGCGCGGCCTGGACGCGCTGCGCCGCATCGGCCTGGCCGACCAGGTGATGGTGGACGCCCTGCCGATGCGCGGGCGGATGATCCACCCGGTCGCCGGTGAGCCGCAGTTCCAGTCGTACAGCGGCTCCGGGGACCGGGCGATCAACTCGATCAGCCGGGGCGCGCTGAACAACGCCCTGCTCAACGCCGCCGCCGCGCTGCCCGGGGTGCGGCTCGCCTTCGACCACCGGCTGGTCGGCCTCGACCCGACCAGCGGCGAGATGACCTTCGAGACCCCGCAGGGCAAGGTCGCCGCCACCGCGTCGGTCGTCCTCGGCGCCGACGGCGCCGGCTCCGCCGTGCGCGGGCAACTGCTCGGGTACGGGGTGCTGACCGAGAGCCTGGACTTCCTCGACTACGGCTACAAGGAACTCACCATCCCGCCGCTCGGCGGCGACTTCGCCCTCGATCCGTCGGCGCTGCACATCTGGCCGCGCGGCACCTCCATGATGATCGCGCTGCCCAACCCGGACCGCTCGTTCACCTGCACGCTCTTCTGGCCCACCCACGGCACCGCCAGCTTCGCTTCGCTGGGCAGCCCGGCGGCGATCGAGCGGCACTTCGCCACCCACTACCCGGACCTCATCCCGCTCGCGCCCAACCTGGTCGACGACTACCAGCACAACCCGGTCGGGGTGCTGGGCACGGTCCGCTGCGCACCCTGGCAGGTCGACGGGAAGGTGGCACTGCTCGGCGACGCGGCGCACGCCATCGTCCCGTTCTACGGCCAGGGCGCCAACTGCGCCATGGAGGACGTCGTCGAACTGGACCGCTGCCTGGACGAGTGCGACGACGACTGGTCCGCCGCGCTGCCGCTCTACCAGCGGCGCCGGCAGGACAACGCCGAGGCGATCGCCCGGATGGCGCTGGCCAACTTCGTGGAGATGCGGGACAAGGTCGCCTCGCCGGTGTTCCAGACCCGCAAGCGGGTCGAGCACGCCCTGGAACGGGCGCTGCCCGGCCGGTACGTTTCGCAGTACGAACTGGTCTCCTTCTCCACCACCCCGTACGCGCAGGTGCGCCGCCGGGTGCGCCGCCAGTACGCGGTGGTGGGGGCGGTGGCCGCGGGCGGGCTGGCGTTGCTGGTCGGCGCGGTGGGTGCGGCGATCGGCCGGGGGAGGCGCGGATGACGCTCTGGGACGCGCGGCTGATGGCCGGGAGCGCGCCGGACGGGCCGGGATTGCTGCGCCACTTCGTCGGCGGCGAGTTCGTCGACGCGGGGCCGCGCTTCACCAAGCGCAGCCCGGTGACCGGCGAACCGGTCTTCGAGGTGGTCGAGGCGTCGAAGTCCACGGTGGACGACGCGGTGGCCGCCGCCCGGGCGGCGCTGCGCGGGCCGTGGGGCCGGATGGGGGAGCGGGAGCGCGCCGAGGTGCTGCGCCGGGTCGCCGACGAGCTGGAACGCCGCTTCGACGACCTGGTCACCGCCGAGGTCGCCGACACCGGCAAGGCCATCTCGCAGGCCCGCACCCTGGACATCCCGCGCGGCGCGGCGAACTTCCGGGCCTTCGCCGAGATCGTGGCGACCGCGCCGACCGAGTCGTTCACCACGGTCACCCCGGCCGGCGGCCGGGCGCTGAACTACGCCGTCCGCAAGCCGGTCGGCGTGGTCGCCGTGATCGTGCCGTGGAACCTGCCGCTGCTGCTGCTCACCTGGAAGGTGGCCCCGGCGCTGGCCTGCGGCAACGCCGTGGTGGTCAAGCCCAGCGAGGAGACGCCCGCCTCGGCGACGCTGCTGGCCGAGGTGATGGCCGCCGCCGGCGTGCCGGACGGGGTGTTCAACCTGGTGCACGGCTTCGGCCCGGACTCGGCCGGTGAGTTCCTCACCCGGCACCCGGGGGTCGACGCGATCACCTTCACCGGCGAGTCGGCCACCGGCGGCGCCATCATGCGGGCCGCCGCGGACGGGGTGAAGGCCGTCTCGTTCGAGCTGGGCGGCAAGAACGCCGGGCTGGTCTTCGCCGACGCCGACCTGGACGCGGCGGTGGCCGGCTCGGTGCGCTCCAGCTTCACCAACGGCGGGCAGGTCTGCCTCTGCACCGAGCGGATCTACGTGCAGCGCCCGGTCTTCGAGGAGTTCACCGCCCGGCTGGCGAAGCGGGCCGGGGAGCTGGCGTACGGGTGGCCGGCCGACGAGGCCACCGCGAACATGCCGCTGATCTCGCACGGCCACCGGGACAAGGTGCTCGGCCACTACGCGCTGGCCCGGACCGAGGGCGCCGAGGTGCTCACCGGGGGCGGCGTGCCGCGCTTCGGCGACGGCCGCGACGGTGGGGCGTACGTGCAGCCGACCGTGCTGACCGGGCTCGGCCCGCGGGCGCGGACCAACACCGAGGAGATCTTCGGCCCGGTCGTGCACGTGGCCCCGTTCGACGACGAGGACGAGGCGTACGCGCTGGCCAACGGCACCGAGTACGGCCTGGCGGCGACGGTCTGGACCCGGGACGTCGGCCGGGCGCACCGGGCCGGCGCCCGGCTGGACGCCGGCATCGTCTGGGTGAACACCTGGTTCCTGCGCGACCTGCGCACCCCGTTCGGCGGCGTGAAGGCCTCCGGCATCGGCCGGGAGGGCGGCGTGCACTCGCTGGACTTCTACTCCGAACTGACCAATGTCTGCGTGGACCTGTCGTGAGCGGGCGAGGAGCCGGCGTGAGAGCTGACATCGAAGCGGCGAACCGGGAGCTGGCCGAGGCCCGCACCAGCGGGAAGCCCTGCCCACCGCTGCGCGGGCGGCTGCTGCCGGAGGGGGACGTCGAGTCGGCGTACCGGGTGCAGCAGTTGCAGGCGCGGGCGTGGCAGGGCCGGGGCGAGCGCCGGGTGGGCGCGAAGGTCGGGCTGACCTCCCGGGCGGTGCAGGAGAGCTTCGGCGTCTTCCAGCCGGACTTCGGGGTGCTGACCGACGCGATGGCGGTCGGCGACGGCGTCGAGGTGCCGATCGAGCGCCTGCTCCAGCCCCGGGTGGAGGCGGAGATCGCCTTCGTGCTCGGCGCGGACCTGACCGACGAGCGGGTCACCACCGTCGACCTGCTCCGGGCGGTCGACCACGTGCTCCCGGCCATCGAGATCGTCGACTCGCGGATCGCCGGCTGGGACATCTCCATCGTGGACACCGTCGCCGACAACGCCTCCAGCGGGATGTTCGTGCTCGGCACCACGCCCCGCCGGCTGGCCGACGTGGACCTGCGGCTGTGCGGGATGGTGCTGGAGCACGCCGGTGAGCCGGTCTCGGTGGGCGCCGGGGCGGCCTGCCTCGGCAATCCGTTGCACGCGCTGGAGTGGCTGGTGCGGACGATGGCCCGGGCCGGGGACCCGCTGCGCGCGGGTGACGTGGTGCTCTCCGGGGCGCTCGGCCCGATGGTGCCGGTCACCCCGGGCGCCGCGTACGAGGCCCGGATCTCCGGGCTCGGTTCGGTGCGGACCTGTTTTTCGAAGGAGGCCCGGGCATGACCACGGGTGTGGCGGTGATCGGGTCCGGCAACATCGGCACCGATCTGATGATCAAGGTGTTGCGGCTCAGCGACAGCCTCCGGATGGTCGCGATGGCCGGCATCGACCCGGAGTCCGACGGCCTGGCCCGGGCCCGGCGGCTCGGCGTGGCCACCACCGCCGGCGGCGTGGACGGGCTCGTCGCCATGCCCGAGTTCGCCGACGTGGAGCTGGTCTTCGACGCCACCTCGGCCGGCGCGCACCGGCACAACGACGCCGTCCTGCGGGCGCACGGCCGCACGGTGGTCGACCTGACCCCGGCGGCCATCGGCCCGTACGTGGTGCCGCCGGTCAACCTGGACGAGCACCTGCACGAGAGCAACGTCAACATGGTCACCTGCGGCGGGCAGGCCACCGTGCCGATCGTCGCCGCCGTCGGCCGGGTCACCCCGGTCGCGTACGCGGAGATCGTCGCCTCGATCGCCTCCAAGTCGGCCGGTCCGGGCACCCGGGCCAACATCGACGAGTTCACCGAGACCACCGCCCGGGCGATCGAGGTGGTCGGCGGCGCGGAGCGCGGCAAGGCGATCATCGTGCTCAACCCGGCCGACCCGCCGCTGCTGATGCGCGACACCGTCTACTGCCTCTGCCCGGACACCGACGCCGACCGGGCCGCCATCGCCGCCTCGGTGGCCGACATGGTGGCCACCGTCCAGGAGTACGTCCCCGGCTACCGGCTCAAGCAGGACGTGCAGTTCGACCGGGTCGACACCTACGTGCCGTCGCTCGGGCGGCACCTGACCGGCTGGCAGGTCTCGGTCTTCCTGGAGGTCTCCGGGGCCGGGCACTACCTGCCGGCGTACGCCGGGAACCTGGACATCATGACCTCCGCCGCGCTGCGTACCGCGGAGCGACTGGTGGCCCGCCGCACGAGCAGCGCGGAGGTGGCGGCGTGACCGACCTGTACATCCAGGACGTGACGCTCCGCGACGGCATGCACGCCATCGCCCACCGCTACACCGTCGACCAGGTGCGCACCATCGCCGCTGCGCTGGACGCCGCCGGGGTGGCCGCGATCGAGGTGGCGCACGGCGACGGGCTGGCCGGCTCCAGCGTCAACTACGGCCACGGCGCGGCCAGCGACGCCGACTGGATCTCCGCCGCCGCCGAGGTGCTGACCACCGCGAAGCTGACCACCCTGCTGCTGCCCGGGATCGGCACCATCGCCGACCTGAAGGCGGCGAAGGCGCTCGGGGTGACCAGCGTGCGGATCGCCACCCACTGCACCGAGGCGGACATCTCCGCCCAGCACATCTCCTGGGCCCGGGAGAACGGCATGGACGTCTCCGGGTTCCTGATGATGTCGCACATGAACGACCCGGCCGGGCTGGCCGCCCAGGCCAGGCTGATGGAGTCGTACGGGGCGCACTGCGTCTACGTCACCGACTCCGGCGGCCGGCTGCTGATGTCCGACGTGGCGCAGCGGGTCGACGCGTACCGGCAGGTGCTCCGGCCGGAGACGCAGATCGGCATCCACGCCCACCACAACCTGTCGCTCGGGGTGGCCAACAGCGTGCTCGCCGTCGAGCACGGCCGGATCGCCGGCGACGGGCCGGCCGGCCCGGACGCCCCGCACGGCCGTACCGTCCGGGTGGACGCGTCGCTGGCCGGAATGGGCGCGGGGGCCGGCAACGCCCCGCTGGAGGTCTTCGTCGCGGTCGCCGAGCTGCACGGCTGGAAGCACGGCTGCGACGTCTTCGCACTGATGGACGCGGCCGACGACATCGTCCGGCCGCTGCAGGACCGCCCGGTCCAGGTCGACCGGGAGACGCTCTCGCTCGGGTACGCCGGGGTCTACTCCAGCTTCCTGCGGCACGCCGAGCGCGCCTCGGCGAAGTACGGCGTGGACGTTCGCTCGATCCTGGTCGAGCTGGGCCGGCGACGGATGGTCGGCGGCCAGGAGGACATGATCGTGGACGTGGCGCTGGACCTGGCCGGCCGCGAGGAGCAGTTGACCGGCCGCGAGGAGCAGGGGGAGGCCGCATGATCGGGGTGGACGTCGCGGGGATCGCCGAGCGGCTGGGCGTGGCGGCGGACTCGGCCACCGCGATCCCGCAGCTGGCCGCCGAGACCGGCCTGGACGTCGACGCCGCGTACGCGGTGCAGACCGCGCTGCTGCAGCGCCGGCTGGACCGGGGCGAGCGGCTGGTCGGGCTCAAGATGGGGCTGACCAGCAAGGCGAAGATGGCCCAGATGGGCGTGGACGAGGTGATCTGGGGCCGGCTCACCGACGTGATGCGGGTTCCCGACGGCGGTACGGTCGACGTGGCCGACTTCATCCACCCACGGGTCGAGCCGGAGGTCGCGTTCCTGCTGGACCGGCTCCCCGACCCGGGCGAGCCGGTCGGCGCCTTCGCCGACGCGGTCCGCGCGGTCGCCCCGGCGATCGAGCTGATCGACTCCCGCTACGCGAACTTCAGCTTCTCCCTGCCGGACGTGGTCGCCGACAACACCTCCGCGGCGGCGTTCGTGGTCGGGCCGTGGTCGCCGGTGCCCGACGGGCTGGACAACCTGGGCGTGCTGCTGGAGATCGACGGGCGGGTGGCGCAGGTCGGCTCGACGGCGGCGATCCTCGGCGACCCGCGCCGGGCGCTGGACGAGGGCATCCGGCTGGCCGGCCGGCACGGGGTGCGGATGCACTCCGGGTGGGTCTTCCTCGCCGGTGCCGCCACCGCTGCTGTTCCGCTGCGTCCCGGTGCCCACGTGCGGGCCGTGGTCGAGAAGCTCGGCACCGCCTCTCTTCGGGCCTCCTCATGACCGCGCTGCCCGGAACCCCTGGCGTGGTCACTGTCCGCCCGTCGCTGCCGGGCGGTGGTCGGTCGTGACCGGGTCGGCGCACGTCGTCAGCGGCAAGGCCGTGCCGCGGGGGGCGTTTCCGCATGTCAAGGTGGCGGGCGGGTTCGTCTTCGTCTCGGGTACGTCGTCGCGGCGGCCGGACAACACCTTCGCGGGTGTGTCGGTGGACGAGTTCGGCACCACGGACCTCGACATCCGGGTGCAGACCCGGGCGGTCATCGAGAACATCCGCGATCTGCTGCGGTCGGTCGGTGCGGAGCTGTCCGACCTCGTCCAGGTGACCTCGTACCTGGTCAACATGAACGACTTCGGTGGTTACAACGAGGTGTGGGCGGAGTTCTTCGACGCGTCCGGGCCGACCCGGACGACGGTTGCCGTGCACCAGTTGCCGCACCCGCACCTGCTGATCGAGATCCAGGCCGTCGCCCTGCTTCCCCAAGGAGGTCAGTCGTGAGTGAGATCGCCGAGCCGTTCAGCTTCCCGGGCTGGATCGCGGAGAACCAGCACCTGCTGAAGCCGCCGGTGGGCAACAAGGAGATGTTCCCGGGTGGGGACGACTTCATCGTGATGGTGGTGGGCGGGCCCAACCAGCGCACCGACTTCCACGTCGACCCGTACGAGGAGTTCTTCTACCAGGTCAAGGGCAACATGCACGTCAACCTGATGACGCCCGAGGGGCCGCGTACGGTGCACGTGCGCGAGGGTCAGATGTGGATGCTGCCGCGCAACACCCCGCACTCGCCGCAGCGTCCCGAGGCCGGCTCGATCGGCGTGGTGGTGGAGCGGGTCCGCGAGGAGGGCACGCTGGAGAAGTTCCAGTGGTACTGCCCGGAGTGCGGGCACAAGGTGCACGAGGTGGAGTTGCAGGTGCGCGACATCGCCGCCGACCTGCCCCCGGTCTTCCAGGCGTTCTACGCCGACGAGTCCGCGCGCACCTGCGACAAGTGCGGCACGCTGCACCCGGGCAAGGGCTGATGCGTCCACCGGTCGTCGACGTGCACACGCACGTCGTACCCAGGGGGTGGCCGGACCTCGCCGCGGCGTGCGGCGGGTCCGGCTGGCCCTGGTTGCGGGTGGACTCCGAGCGCGCCGCCATGATCATGGTGGGGGAGACCGAGTTCCGTCCGGTCGGCGCGGAGTGCTGGGACGCCCCGACCCGGCTGGCCGACATGGCCGCCGACGGCGTCGACGTGCAGGTGGTCTCCCCGACGCCGGTCTTCTTCTCCTACGACCGCCCCGCCGACCAGGCGGTGAAGGTCGCCCGGATCTTCAACGACCTCACCCTGGAGGTCACCGCCGCCGGTGGGGACCGGCTGGTGCCGTTCTGCCAGGTGCCCCTGCAGGACCCGGACGCGGCCTGCGCCGAGCTGGACCGCTGCCTGGCGGCCGGGCACGTCGGCGTGGAGATCGGCAACCACGTCGGCGACCGCGACCTCGACGACGCCGGCATCGTGCAGTTCCTGACCCACTGCGCGGAGGTGGGCGCGCCGGTCTTCGTGCACCCGTGGGACATGCCGGGCGGGCCCCGGCTGGACCGGTGGATGGCCCGCTGGCTCACCGGCATGCCCGCCGAGACGCACCTGTCGGTGCTGGCGCTCATCCTCGGCGGGGTCTTCGACCGGGTGCCGGAGACGCTGCGGATCTGCTTCGCGCACGGCGGCGGCAGCTTCCCGTTCTGGCTGGGCCGCGCCGACAACGCCTGGCACCGCCGTGGCGACCTGGTACGCGGCGCCTCGACCGCCCCGCCCAGCTCGTACACCGACCGGTTCAGCGTCGACTCGGTGGTCTTCGCCCCGGCCGCGCTGCGGCTGCTGGTCGACACCATGGGCGCGGACCGGGTGCTGGTGGGCAGCGACTACCCGTACCCGCTGGGGGAGCGGCCGGTCGGTCGGGTGGTCCACGAGGCGGACTTCCTCACCGCCGAGCAGCGCGACAAGCTGCTCGGCGGCAACGCGCTGCGCTTCCTCGGCATCGACCGGCAGCTCGCCGCCCATGACCTGCTCCCGATCGGTCGCGACTGGACCGGCCTGCTCGACGAGGACAAGACGCCCTCCTCCTGATCGGCCGGCTCCGCGTCCCGGCCGGTCGTGTCGGCGGGCCAACCGGCCGCCGAGCGGGCAGGATGGCGGCATGGCCGAGCCGCACGACCTGACCGCGCTGGAGCAGGCCGCCGCCGTCGCGCGGGGCGAGCTCTCCAGCGTCGACCTGGTCACGCACCACCTCGACCGGGTGGACGCGCTCGGCGACACCGTCGGCGCGTTCGTCACCGTCACGCCCGAACGCGCCCTCGCCGCCGCCCGGGCCGCCGACGCGGTGCCGGTCGCGGGGCGCGGGCCGCTGCACGGCGTACCGACCGCGATCAAGGACCTGACCCTCACCGCCGGGGTGCGCACCACCTTCGGCTCGGCGGCGTTCGCCGACTTCGTCCCGCCGGTGGACGCCGACGTGGTCCGGCTGATGGCCGCCGCCGGGCTGGTCAGCCTCGGCAAGACCACCACCTCCGAGCTGGGCTGCTCGCTCTACTCCGAGGGGCTGGTCGCGCCGCCGGCCCGCAACCCGTGGGACCTGGCGTACACCGCCGGCGGCTCCAGCGGCGGCGCGGCGGCCGCGGTGGCCACCGGCCTGGTGCCGGTCGCCCAGGGCTCCGACGGCGGCGGGTCGGTGCGCATCCCGGCCGCCCTCTGCGGCCTGGTCGGCTACAAGCCGAGCCGGGGCCTGGTCTCCAGCGGCCCGCTCGGCTCCGGCGCGTTCGGCCTGCCCACCAACGGCCCGCTCGGGCGTACGGTCGCCGACGTCGCCGCGCTGCTCGACGCGATGGCGGTGCCGGTGCCCGGCGAGCCGTACCTGCCGCCGCCGCGACCCGACGGCGGCTACCTCGCCGTGGCCCGCCGGGCCGCTCCGGGCCGCCTGCGGATCGGCCGCTTCGACGCCCCGATGCTCGCCGAAGAGCCGGTCCACCCCGACTGCGTCGCCGCGGTGGACCGGGCCGCCGCGCTGCTCACCGCGGCCGGCCACGAGGTGGTCGAGGTCGACCGGCCGCTCGGCCCCGCGGTGTGGCCGCTCTTCGAGACCCTCTGGTACGTGCTGGCGCTGGCCCCGGTGCCGCCGGAGCGGGAGTCCGAACTGCTGCCGCTGACCCGGTTCCTCCGCGCCCGGGGCGCGGTCGTCGGCGCCGGCGCGCTGATGGCCACCCTCGGCGAGATCCAGGCCCAGGTACGCCTCGGCGCCCGCCGCACCGCCGACTGCGACCTGCTGCTCTGCCCCACCCTGGCCGCACCTCAGGCGCCGGTCGGCTGGTTCACCGCCGACGCCGACCCGGCGGCCGATTTCGACCTACAGCGCCGGTTCTCGCCGTACTGCGCGGTGTTCAACGTGACGGGAGATCCGTCCGTCTCGCTACCGCTCGGGCGCACCGCGACCGATCTGCCCGTCGGGGTGCTGCTGACCGGTCGCTACGGCGACGACGCCCGACTGATCGCCACGGCAGCGCAACTGGAACACTGCAGTGACGGATGGGATCGGCACCCCGCAATCTGGCGGGGCGTCGACTCCGCTAACGTGAATGGCAGCGGAGTCGGGCGGTCGGCGCCATGATCGTCCACCCGACCCGGATGCTCTGGTCGCTATCTTCCGCCTGGGGGCGTTGGGATTGTCTGTCACTGAGACGTTGCTGATCTTCGTCGGCATCCCGGCGGCGGTGATGCTGGTGATCGTCGGTCTGGTGTTCGCCAGCAACCGCCGTGGTGGCGGCGGGTCCAAGCGCTACCGGCCGGGCCGCCGCTTCGACTTCACCCCGGTCTGGTTCCTGGGCCGCCCGGAGCAGCTGGCCGACTCGGCCGGCACCGCCCTGTCCGCGGGCGCGCAGGCGCCGGCGCTGACCAGCCACAAGCTCGAGCGGGCCGGCATCGAGGCGCCGGCCGGTGGAACCGGAGGCGCAAGTGACCGTTGGTGAGATGCAGACCGGGACGGGTAACCCGCCCGACGTGCTGGACGGGCCGTTCTCGACCCGCCAGCTGCTGCGCATCGACGAGGCGCTCCGCCTGGCCGACCAGGGCACCGGCCTGGTCTTCTCGGTCTACGTGGGCGGCCTCGACGAGCCGATCCGCGAGCACGCCGAGCGCCTGCACCGCCAGCTCGCCGAGCCCGACCGGTCCGTCCTGATCGCGGTGTCGCCCAACCAGCGCCAGCTGGAGGTGGTCACCGGCCGGCATGCGCGCAAGCGCATCCCCGACACGTACGCCCGGCTCGCCGCGCTGTCGATGGTGGCGGCGTTCGGCGGCGGCGACCTGACCGGTGGCATCATCAACGGCCTCGACCAGCTCGCCAGCCACGCCGGCAGGGCCTGAGCCTCCGCACGTACGACGAAGCCCGGCCCGCGTCACGCGGGCCGGGCTTCGTGTTTCCGATGACGGGGCGGGGCCGGCGCGGACTCTCGCCCACGCCGGCCCCGGACCGGGTACTCCTGGTCAGGCGCTCTGGGCGTCCTTGGCGCGGGCCTTGAGCGAGCGGACCACCCCGTCGCGGCCCTCGGCGACCAGCCGGCGCAGCGGCGCCGGGTGTCCGTCCTGCGCCAGCCAGGCGTCGGTGGCCGCCACCGTCTCCTCCTCGACCAGGTACGCCGGGTAGGCGAGCTGGACGAACTCCTGCGCCGGCTCGCTGTCCCGCTGCGCCCAGACCTGCGCCACGCTGGCGAAGTACTTCTCCCGGTACGGCGCGGTGAGCTCCACCTGCGCCGGGTGGGTGAAGCCCTGCAGCAGCGCCCGGTTGCGCCAGTTCGGCAGCGACTGCGGGCCGGTCAGCTCCGCCCAGACCGCCGCCTTGTTCTCGGCGGTCGGCACCAGTGCGTGCGCGTACGCGGCCTCCCGCTCGCCACTGGCCGTCCGGTCGGCGGCCAGCTCGGCCTCGACCTCGGCGGCGCCGGCCGCCCCGTTGGCCACCAGCGACTGGAGGACCGTCCAGCGCAGCTCGGTGTCGATGGTCAGCCCGGCCGGTACGCCGCTGCCGTCCAGCCAGCCGCGCAGGGTCGCCAGGTCCTCGGCGGAGCGGGCCGCCGAGGCGTACGCGCGGGCCCAGGCGAGCTGGAAGCCGCTGCCCGGCTCGGCGGCGGACAGCGCCGTCTTCGCGGTACGGGACAGCTCCGCCCAGCCGGTCGGCGCCCAGGCCGGGTCGGCGTAGACGGTGAGCGTGGTGCTCGCCTGGCGCAGGGTGGCGGTGACCAGGTTGATGTCGGTCTCGGCGGGGAGCCCGGCCAGCACCAGCGCCACGTAGTCGCGGGCGGCGAGTTCCGCGTCCCGGGTCATGTCCCAGGCGGCCGTCCAGCACAGGGCCCGGGCCAGCGAGGACTCCAGCCCGGCGATGTGCTGCACCACGGTCGCCATCGACCGCTCGTCCAGCCGCAGCTTGGTGTACGTCAGGTCGTCGTCGTTGAGCAGCAGCACGTCGGCGGCCCGCGTGCCGCGCAGCGCGGAGAGCTCGGTCTGCTCGCCGGTCACGTCGACCTCGATCCGCTCCCGGCGGACCAGCCGGCCGTCGGTGCGGTCGTAGAGGCCCACGCCGATGCGGTGGGTACGCAGCGTCGGGTGCCCCGCCGGCGCCTCCTGGCGGACCAGCACCCGCTGGTACGTCCCGTCGTCGCCGATGGTCACCTCGGGGCGCAGCGTGTTGACCTGGGCGGTCTCCAGCCACTGCGCGGCGAACTTGCGCAGCTCCCGGCCGGAGGCGGTCTCCAGCTCGGAGAGCAGGTCGTCGAAGGTGGCGTTGCCCCAGGCGTGCTTGCCGAAGTACGCCCGCAGGCCGGCCACGAACGGCTCCTCGCCGACGTACGCGACGAGCTGCTTGAGCACGCTGGCGCCCTTGGCGTAGGTGATGCCGTCGAAGTTGACCTCGACCGCCTCCAGGTCCGGCATCTCGCAGTACACCGGGTGGGTGGAGGAGAGCTGGTCCTGCCGGTATCCCCAGTTCTTCCGGATCGACAGGAAGGTCGTCCAGGCCTCGGAGAACCGGGTGGCGTGGGTGTTGCACCAGTGGCTGGCCCATTCGGCGAACGACTCGTTGAGCCACAGGTCGTTCCACCAGCGCATGGTGACCAGGTCACCGAACCACATGTGCGCCAGCTCGTGCAGGATCGTGTTGGCCCGCTGCTCGTACTCGAAGTCGGTGACCTGGGAGCGGAACAGGTAGTGCGACTCGGCGTGCGTGACGCAGCCGAAGTTCTCCATCGCGCCGGCGTTGAAGTCCGGCACCCAGAGCTGGTCGTACTTGGGCAGCGGGTAGCGCACCCCGAACTGCTCGTGGAAGAAGTCGAAGCCCTGCTTGGTGATCAGGAACAGGTCGTCGGAGTCCAGGTGCGGCGCCATCGAGGCCCGGCAGAAGACCCCCAGGTCGATGCCGTCGTGGCTGTCCCGCACCTCGTGGTACGGCCCGGCGCAGAGCGCGGTGATGTAGGTGCTCATCCGCGCCGACTCCACGAAGTGGACGGTCTTGAGCGCCTCGCCGGCCGGCTCCTCGCGCTCCACCGGCATGTTGGACACCACGCGCCAGTGGTCGGGGACGGTGGCGTGCCAGGTGTAGACGCTCTTCAGGTCGGGCTGGTCGAAGCAGGCGAAGACCCGCTGCGCGTCGGCCGTCTCGAACTGGCTGTAGAGGTAGGTCTCGCCGTCGACCGGGTCCACCGTGCGGTGCAGGCCCTGCCCGCTGTTGGAGTACGCGAAGTCGGCGTCCACGACGAGCGTGTTCTCCGCGGCCAGCCCGGACAGCGCCAGGCCCTTCTCGGCCGACCAGCCGGAGAGGTCGACCGGCGCGCCGTTGAGCGTCGCCGACCGCACCGACTCGGCGGCGGTCTCGATGAAGGTGCCGGCACCCGGCTCGGCGCAGCGGAACCGGACCTCGGTCACCGACCGGAACGTACGGCCCTCGGCCTGCACGGCGGTCGACAGGTCCAGGCTGATGTCGTACCCGGTCACCTCCAGCAGGCGGGCCCGCTCGGTGGCCTCCACCTGGGTCAGGTTGCGCACTCCCGGCACTTTTCGTCTCCATCCCACTCTCGCCGCCTCGCGGCGCCAGCCCAGTCGGCCGCTCGTGACGGCCGGCCCGAGCCGAGTCTTCCATGCACCGACGCCCCGCGGTGGTCGAGGTCACGCTCTCATTCCCCTGCCAGTCGATGCCCTGCGGGGTGAGGATCGAGGCAGCGGCGCCGGGGCTGCCCGGCGCGTCACTCGTCGCGAAGGGACCTCACCGTGACCGATCGTGTCACCGTCGACATGTGGTTCGACCCCCTGTGCCCCTGGGCGTGGATCACCTCCCGCTGGCTGCTGGAGGTCGAGAAGGTCCGGGACGTGGACATCCGCTTCCACGTGATGAGCCTCTCGGTGCTCAACGAGGGTCGGGACCTGCCCGAGGAGTACCAGGAGCTGATGAAGAAGGGCTGGGGCCCGGTACGCGTCTGCGTGGCCGTCGAGCAGCAGCACGGACAGGAGGCGGTGGCGAAGCTCTACACCGCCATGGGCACCCGGATCCACCTGGGTAAGGAGCAGCTCGGCCCGGAGTTGTTCAAGGCCGCGCTCACCGATGTCGGCCTGGACCCGGCGCTGGCCGGCGTCGCCGACACCACCGAGTACGACGAGGCGCTGCGGGCCAGCCACGAGGCCGGGATGCGCCCGGTCGGCACCGACGTCGGCACCCCGGTCATCCACGCGCCCGGCCCGGACGGCCGCCAGGTGGCGTTCTTCGGCCCGGTGATCACGCCGGCCCCGAAGGGCGAGGCCGCCGGACGGCTCTGGGACGGCGTCCTGCTGGTCGCCGGCACCCCGGGCTTCTACGAGCTCAAGCGCTCCCGGGAGCTGGGCCCGATCTTCGACTGACCCGCGGCCGTCGCCCCGGGCCCGCTCGTCCGGTCCGGGGCGACGACCCGGCTCGGGGGGCGAGGACGGTGTGGCGCTCCTGTCGAGCTGATGACGTGGACGATTCACCGCGTCGCTGGTTGGTGATTCGTTCACGACATCAGCTCCACAGCGTCCGGAGACCTCGTTGCCGCGCACCTCGACCCGCCAGCGGCGCCGGCGCGCACCGGGCTCGCCCCTCGAGCGGACCCGCTGACCGCGCCCGGCCGCGTCCGACTCCGCAGCCCGTCGCCGTGCCGGCCCCGGCCCGCCGCCGCGTCACCCTCCCCGGCACGATTTCGTTTCTCCCGGTGTCCAGCGCAGCGGCCGCAGCGGCCGCACCCGGCCGACCCGGAGGCTTTCCCGATGGCCAAGCACCGCCGTCCGTCCGCTGACGACCTGTCGACGGGGCAGGAGGTGGCCGACCCCACCACGTACTGGTCGGTCGACGACTGCCACTGGCCGACGGTCAGCCCGGAGCTCCCCGTCGAGATGGTCGACCTGCTCGCCCCGCCGATCGTGGTCGGCGTCGCCCGCGTCCCGGTGACCTCTCGGGCCACCCCGCCCGGCGCCCGGCCGGCCGGCCCGGGTGGCTCCGCGCCCGCGCCCCCTGGCGCGGCCGTCCCCAGCCAGACCGGACGGCACCGCCGCGCCAAGGAGCCGGCCGAGCGGGGATGACCGGTTCATCTGGTGGACCCGGCGCGGGGTCGGCGTCGCCCGAGCGGCCGACGCCGGTAGCGTCAACGGGCATGACGGTCGTGCATCCGATCGCCCGGGCCTGGATCACCACTGGCGGCACCGGCGCGCAGAACTACGACGAGTTCGCCGACGACGCGGAGATCACCGCGATCATCGAGGCGAACCCGCACAGTGCCCTCGGCATCGAGATGCCCCACCGGGCGCCGGAGAGCCTCGGCAAGTCCTTCCTCGACGCGCTCGGCGACGCCGTGGCCCGCCTCGCCGAGGCCAAGGCCGACGGCAGCTACACCCCGGCCGAGCAGGTCGTGGTGCTCTACCGGATCAGCGCACCGGGCGAGGAGTCGGCGTACGGGCTCTTCGCCATGGTGGACACCGACCAGATCTCCACCAGCGCCGACGAGCCCGGCCTGGTCATCCGCAACGAGGACGTCTTCATCGCCAAGGTGCGCGAGCGGGTGGCCCTCGCCGAGGCGCTGGGGCACCTGCTCTCACCCGTACTCCTGCTCCAGACCGGGCGCGGCGACGAGCTGCACGCCGCGCTCGCGGCGGCGACCGAGTCCGCCGGCGCGCCCGCCGCGACCGACACCGACCAGGCCGGCCGCACGCACGCCATCTGGCTGCTCGGCCCCGGCCCGCAGCAGGACGAGCTGACCGCGCTGGCCGGCGGCGGCGAGCTGGTGGTCGCCGACGGCAACCACCGCAGCCTGGCCGCGCAGACCGGCGGCCTGCCCCGCTTCCTGTCGGTGGTCACCACCCCGGCGTCCGTCGCCATCCAGCCCTACAACCGGCTGGTCAGCGAGCTGACCACCACCGGAGACGAGCTGCTCGACCGGCTGCGCGCCGCCGGCGCGACGATCACCCCGATCGACGGCCCGGTCGAGGTCCCGCAGGCCGGCGGCACCGTCCACCTCCGGCTGTCCGGCCAGGGGTACGCGGTCACGCTGCCGCACGACGAGGGCGCCGCCCGGCTGGAGAACCTGGACCACGCGCTGGTCGAGCGGCTGCTGCTGCGCGACGCGCTCGGCCTCGACCCCGGCGACAAGCGGATCACCTACGTCGGCGGCGACTACCCGGCGAGCTGGCTCACCGGCGAGGTCGACGCCGGCCGGGCCGAGCTGGCGATCCTGATCGCCCCGGTGACCGTGGACGACTTCGTCGCGGTGAACCTGGCGCGGGAGAAGATGCCCCGCAAGAGCACCTGGTTCACCCCGAAGGCGCGTGGCGGCCTGGTCGTCGCCGAGCTGCCCCGGTGACGCTGTGACGAATCCGCCCCGGTCCGCCGCCCGTGCGACGTGCCGGGGCGGGGCCTGACAGACTGCGCGGTATGCGCGTCTACCTGGGATCCGATCACGCCGGTTTCGAGTTGAAGGTGCACCTGGCCAACCACCTGGCCAAGCAGGGCTACGAGCTGGTCGACGTCGGGCCGCACGCCTTCGACCCGGACGACGACTACCCGGCCTTCTGCCTGCACACCGGTGACCGGGTGGTCAACGACCCGGGCAGCCTCGGAGTGGTCATCGGCGGCTCCGGCAACGGCGAGCAGATCGCCGCCAACAAGATCGCCGGCGTCCGGGCGGCGCTGGCCTGGAACGTCGAGACCGCCCAGCTCGGCCGGGAGCACAACGACGCCAACGTGGTGGCCGTCGGCGCCCGCCAGCACACCCTGGACGAGGCGACCGCCATCGTCGAGGCGTTCCTCACCACGCCCTTCTCGGGCAACCCGCGGCACTCCCGGCGGATCGCCCAGGTGGCCGAGTACGAGCGCACCCGCCAGCTCCCCGAGCTGCCCTGACCGTCGGCTGACCCCCGCCGCACCGGGCCGGGGTCCCGTTCGAGGCCGGCCCGTGCGGGCCGGCCTCGGCCGTCACCGGCCGGAGCGGGGCAGGTCCTCGCGGGGCACCCAGTTGCGGCGGACGATCACCAGCCGGGCCTCCGCCTCGGCCAGGTCCTCGTCGGTCGGCCGGGCGGCGTCCCGGGCCCGCAGCGCCGCGCCGACCCCGACCTGCGAGGAACCGGAACCGACCAGCCCCCGCAGGCCCCGCTCGCTCTCCTCGGCCCCGCCGCCGCGCCGCGCCCGGGGCGCGGGCGTGCCGTCGTGCACCTCGGCCGTGGCCGCCGTCGGGCCGTCGCCGTCCCCGGCCATCCCGTCCGGCTGGTGCCGCAGCCGGCGTCGCCGTCGCTCCGCATCCGCCATCAGCCGACCGTACCGCCCACACCGGCCCCGGTGGCCCCGCCGGCGCTCAGAAGACCTCCATCGCCCCCGGGGCGCGGTGCCAACCGAAGGCCGGGCCGACGGCGGCGAGCGCGCCGGGACGCAGCTCGCGGAGCCGACCCGTGGCGGCCAGCGCGGCCGGTGCCACGCCGCCGAGGTACAGCTCGCCGAGGCCGCGTACGTCGCAGGTCAGCTCCGCCGGGACCTCGGTGCGGACGCACACCGCGCCGGTGGGGCCGCCGGTGAGCCGCCAGCGCCCGGTGTTCTCCGGCAGCAGCTCGTCGGTGACCTCGATCACCACGTCGACGGGGGTCGGGTACCGGCGGGCGGCCAGCGCGGCCGGGACGTCCACCACCCGCACCCAGAGCGCGTCGACCAGCTGGGCGCCGAGCCGGCGGGGCTCGTCCACCAGGCGCAGCAGCGGCTCGTCCACGGCGACCCGGCCGCAGGAGAGCTGCCGGGTCAGGTCGACCGAGAACATCGTCCGCCACAGCGCCAGGTACGCCTCGGGGTCGGCCGCGACCACCTCGTCCACCCGTACCTGGCCGCGCGGCCCGCGCTGGTCCCACTCCTCCCGGGTCCGCCAGAGCGCGTACCCGTCCACGCCGTCCGGCCCCTCGTGCAGCAACGCCCGGCGCGGGGTCGCCCCGCCCCGCCAGGCGGTCGGGTCGGCCAGCACGTACCGCCACCAGCGCTCGCTCCGGTCCGACCAGCCGGGGCGGTCCGGGCGTACCCGGTCGTATACCCAGGCCAGCTCGGGTTGCGACGCGACCGGGTCGGCCAGGCGGAGGGTGCCCGCCGCGGACGCCGGCTCCGGCAGCCGCAGCTCGGCGGTGGCCGGGCAGTCGACGGCGAGGCGCTGCGCGGCCAGGCCGTAGCCGAACCGCGGGTAGATCCGTCCCTCGCTGGCCCACAGCACCGCGATCGGCTCCCGGCCGGTGTCGTGGAGCTCCCGAAGCTGGCGGCCCATCAGCGTGCTGAGCAGGCCCCGGCGGCGGTGGGTGACGGCCACCGCGACCATGGTGACGTGCGCCGCCGCCACCGTCGCCCCGGGAACGGTGAGCGTCCGGGTGAAGGCGGCGGCGTGCGCCACCGGTCGACCCCCGTCGCGGACCAGCAGCGACCGGTCCGGCTCGAAGATGCCCCGCTCGACCTCGCGGACGTCGGTGTCGAACGCGCTGTGGAACGCGTCACCCATCAGGTCGGCGATCTCGTCGAAGTCGGTCGCGGCCGGAACCTGCACGTCGGCGAGGGGGTGGGTCATCGCCCCTGTCTAGCCCATCATCGGCGGGGCGGCGACCGATTTGCCGGCTGGCTACCCTCGAAGACGGCGGGCCGGCCGGAGGCCGGCACCGGTCAGGGGAGGACACGAGATGGCAGACCAGACACAACCGTGGGCGGAGCGGACAGTCGAGGTGCCGCCGCAGCCCGGTGTCGGGGTGCCGCCGCAGCGGGACGCGTTCCGCCCCGGCGTCGCCTCCGTCGGGCGGCCGCGCACCCCACGCACCGAGCAGTTCCCCACCGTGGGCGCCGACGAGCACACCTGGAACGAGCCGGCCGAGCCGCGCCGGCCGATGAGCTGGCACCTGGCGCAGCTGCGCCAGGGCCGCGAGTGGAGCATGGCGGGGGCGCTCTTCGCCTTCGTCTGCTGGGGGATCTGGGCCATCTCCGGGCGGGGCGACCTGGGCGCGCCGCTGCTCACCTTCGTGCTGAGCCTGCTGGTGGCGGTCGGCCTGTTCGCGCTGTCCCGCCTGATCGGGCGGGTGATCTGGGAGCGTCAGCTGGGCCGGATCCGGCGCGGCGCGCGCGGCGCGCACCTGGTGACCGCGATCTTCCTGGTCGGCGTCGGAGTCGCCTATCTTCAGCAGACCGAGTGGGTCGTGTCGGTCTGGAACTTCATCACCGGCAACTGACGTACGTCGCGGGCGGATCGGCCGGGGGCCGACCCGCCCGCGCGTCCGGTCGCGGGAGGCCGCGACAACGGGTCGTTCTCCACCAGGCCGGCGGTGCTTACCCCGCCGGCCGCGGTTCATCCGCGCCCCGGCCGCGCCGTCACGCCGAGCCCCTCCGCGTCCGCCTTGGGGGAAAACGACCCGCCCGCCGCAGTGAACTCCGGCCGTGGGGGCTCAGTCGTCCCCGGCGAAGCGGTACAGCACGAAGTCCTTCTCCCGGCCGCAGGCGATCAGCGAGGCGTTCCACGAGCAGGACTCGCTGCGGACGTCCTTGAGCTCACCCATCTCGAACGGCGACTTTCCGTCCACCGCCATGCCGGCGAGGCTGGGGTCGTCCTCGGCGGTGCTCGGCGGTTCCGCGAAGAGCAGCACGTTGCCCGCGTCCAACCGGACCGCCACGCCGTCCCGGTCGGCCAGCACCGCCCTGCCGTCGGCGTCGAAGAGGGTGACGGCGTACTGCGGGGAGTCCCGCCGGGCCAGCAGGTGCTCGCCGACCGACACCAGCCCGTCGGCCTCCGGGGCCGGCCAGTGCCGGCTGCCCTTGCCCTCGGTCGCCGCCACCACCTCGGTGCGCGCGGTCTCGCCGTCCGGCACCTCCAGCAGGCAGGCCCGGTGCTCGCCGCAGGCGACCAGCGACTGCGGTCGCCGCCCGCCGTCCGGAGCGGTGTAGAGCACGTCCGGCTCGCCGAGGCTCGCCAGGTCGTACCCGAGCAGTCGGTAACCGCGCTCGTCCTCGGTGACGTACAGCCGGTCGGCGTGCGCCACCACCAGGTCGTCGACGTCGGCCACGTTGGGCCGGCTGCGCAGCACGTCACCGCTGTCCATGTCGATCAGCCGGACCGACCGGTCGGCGCCCACCTGCACCAGCCGGCCGCCGGTACCGAGCCAGGGTGCCGTCGGCGCGCCGGTAACCGACCCGGCACCGCTCGCCGCCTCCGGGGTGCCGACCCGCACGACCCGGGTCCGGTTGCTGCCGTACTCGTCGCGCGGACTGTCCTGGCGCCACTCCTCGTGGCCGTCGCGCATCCGCAGGCCGACCAGTCGGTCGCCGGTCCGGTCGACCCAGACCACCGTGTCCCGGGTGTAGTGCAGGTCGTCGTCGCCGTGCACGGAGAGCCGCCAGCGTTGGTCGCCGGAGCCGGCGTCGAGCACCAGCAGGTCGCGCGGCGTGCTGTCGCCGGACGCGTCCGCGAGGACCGCCACCCCGCCGGGCAGCGCGCGGATCCCGGTCCACCGCTGCGCGCCGACCGGGGTGGCCTTGCGCCACAGCTCGTCCCCGCTGCCCGCGTCGACCGCCATCACCTCCAGCCGGTCGTCGGCCAACTGGTGGGCGAGATAGGCACGGTCGCCGAGGACCGAGGTGAACACGGCGGTCGCGCGCTCCGCGCCGGCCTTCGGCGTGGCCACCACCTCCAGGGTCCGGAACTCCAGCGCCGGGTAGCGGTCCCGGGTCAGCCAGAGCACGGTCGCGGCCAGCACGCCGACCACCGCCAGGCCCGCGCCGAGCGCGATCCAGAGCCCTCGCCGGGACCGTCCCGGCCCGGTCGGACCGCCGCCGGGTGCCGGCGACACCGGCGGAGCCGACTGAGGTACGCCCGACCAGCCCGCCACCGTCCCGGCTGCCGGCGACACCGCCTGCCCGGGCAGGTACGGGTCGGGCCGGGTCGGCGCCGGCCGGGGCAGCGTCGCCGCCGTCGCCGTCTTCGCCGCCGGGTCGGCCACCCCGGCCGCCTCACCGGGTGACCCGTGCGCCGCCGCCGCGTGCCCCGGCGTCTGCTGCGGCGTCGCCGGTTGGCCTGGCGTTCCGTGCGCCGCCGCGTCGCCGGGTGACGCGTGCCCCGGCGTCTGCTGCGGCGCCGCCGCTCGGCCCGGCGTCCCGTGCGCCGCCTGCCCGGGCGCTCCGGGTGCCGCTGCCGGAACGTGGCCGGGTGCTCCGGCGGCGACCGGCGCCGGCCGGGACTGCGGGCGGGGCATCGGCAGGTCGGTCAGCGCGCCCTCGGCGACCGGCAGCTCGGGCTGTTCCAGCACCGTCGGCGCGATGCCCAGCTCGGCGTGCAGCATCCGGGCCACCAGCGGTATCCGGGACGAACCGCCGACCAGGAAGAGCCCGGCCAACCGCTCCGGGGTGAGCCCCGCGGCGGCGATCACCTCGCGGGTCTCCGCCACCGCCCGGGCCAGCAGGGGAGCGGCGAGCCGTTCCAGGTCGGCCCGGTCCAGCCGCGCCGCCGTCTCCACCCCCGGTACGGCGACCGGGGCGACGGTGGCCCGCGACAGCATCTCCTTCGCCCCGCGCACGTTGTCCCAGAGCTGCTGCCGGTCCCGCCACTGGGTGCCCGTCTCCGGCGTCGTCAGCCGGGCCCACCGTGCCGGATCGACGTCGGCGACCAGCTCCCCGAGCCGACCCACCAGGGCGGCGTCCAGGTCCAGGCCGCCCAGGTCGGCCACCCCACCGGTGGAGATCACCGTGAAGCCGGAGTCCCCCCACGGGTCGGCGCCCTCGTTGCGGACCACGGCGACGTCCAACGTGCCGCCGCCGAAGTCGAAGACCGCGACCGCGCCGCCGACCGGCACCGGCCGGCGCAGCACGTCGGTGTAGTACCGGGCGGCGGCCACCGGCTCCCGCAGCAGGCGGGTCCCGGGCGGGATCGGTCCGGACATGGTGTGCTCGGCGGCCGTGGGCCAGCCGGCGAGTGCCAGCGCCTCGTGCAGCACCTGCCGTCGGGGCGCCTCCCACGCCGCCGGGTAGGTGACCACCGCCGGGGGCAGGAAGCCGGCCGCCGCGACCGCCGACTCCGCCACCGCGCGCAGCGTCGCCGCCAGCAGCTCCGCCGGGGGGTACGCCCGCCCGCCCAGCGACACGGTCGGCTCGTCCACCCGCCGCTTCGGGTTCGGCTCGTACCCGGCCGGGTCGGCCTGCGCCAGCCGCTGCGCGTCCCGGCCGACGTGCAGCCGCCCGTCGGCGTCGGCGTACACGCCGGAGGGGAGGATCGGCTGGCCGTCGACGAGCAGCGGCCGGGTCCGCCCGTCCGGCCAACGCAGCACGGCCACGGTGTTGGACGTGCCGAGGTCGACGCCGAGGGCAAACCCGTCCTGCTGGCCTGCCATCGGTCGATACCTCCACGCCCACGAGTTGCCCGGCCCCGCATCGTACGCAGCCGATGCAGCAGACCCGATCGACCGCCCGGCCCCGTCCGCCGGCCGAAACGAAGGTGCGCGGCAGCGGGACGGCGGGCGGCGCGCGCCTCGCCTGATCGTCGCGCTTCCAACGGCTCGGCGGTCGGCCCGCAGCCCAGGGGGTCAGTCGACGAGCCAGGTGTACAGAGTGGTCATGGGCGGGCTCACCCAGGCGGCGACGACGAGGGTGGCGAGGACAGTGCCCGCCAGCAGGCTGCGCCTCCGGGCGGACCCGGCACGCATCCGGGGGGAGGCGAGCCGGGCGACGGCGACCAGCGCCGTGCCCGCCGCGGCCAGGGGCACCATGCCGATGACGACGACCAGCACCAGCCACACCCCGCCCCACAGCCCCGGCCAGAGGTCGGCGTTGCCGGTGGCGGCGTCACCCTGGCGAGGCAGGTAGAGGTGCCCGGAGAAGGCGGCGGCCCGGCCCAGCGCGACGCTGACGGCGACGACGTAGACGCCGACCAGCAGGAACTGCGTACGGGCCAGGGCGCGCCCAGGTGTGCGCGGCGCGGGGGTCGCCGCGAGATCGGCGGTCGTCATGGACGGGATGCTAGCCATCGACGGTCGACTCCGATGCCCCGCCGGAGCACGGGCTTCGGGTCTCGCCGCGCGCCGCCATCGGCGGGAGCGACGGTGCCTGGGCCGCCAGGCGCCGGCGGGTTTGTCCTCGCCGCCCGTCGACCGGGCCGGGGAAAAACAGACGCAGCACGATGGAGCGCCGAACGGCGACTGAGGCATTCGGGGATGGCTGCGGGCGCGGCCCCCAGTCCGGCTGGTCCACGACGGGGCGTCGGTGCCGACCTTGCTCTGACAAGGTGAGCCGGATGACCAACCAGACTCACTGGCAGGCGTGGCATGAACCCTACGCTGATGAGAACTCCCCGCTGTCGCGTCGACTGCGGCTGGTGCAGCAGCACATCGCCTCGTGGCTCGACCAGCGTCCCGATGAGCGGTTGACCGTGGTGAGCGCATGCGCGGGGCAGGGTCATGACCTCATCGGTGTCCTCGCCCCACGGCCGGATGCCCATCGGGTCCAGGGAACCCTGCTTGAGTACGACGCGGGCAACGTGGCCGCTGCCCAAGCCGCAGCCGGCCAGGCTGGGCTCTCGAACCTCGTGGTCAGGCAGGCAGACGCTGGGCAGCTCTCGTCGTACGTCGGGGCGGTTCCGGCCGATCTGGTGCTCATGGTTGGGGTCTTCGGCAACATCTCCGACGGTGACGTGCAGCGAACGGTTGCCGCCCTGCCCCAGCTGTGCGCAGAGGGCGCCACCGTGATCTGGACCAGGGCGCGGCGAGCACCGGACCTGACGCCGGCCGTACGGGCGTGGCTTCGCGATGCCGGCTTCGTGGAGGAGGCATTCCACGCTCCGGACGATGTGCGGTTCTCTGTGGGCGTTCATCGGCTTGACGGCGCACCGCGTCCCCTGGACGCCACGGGAACGGTCTTCAAGTTCCTCCACTGATGGAGTGGTGATCGCCGCCGATCGCAGCGGATCTCCTCGTCGGGCAGTCGTAGACCGTCCAGCCTCCCCGACGGGGACAAGGTGGCCCCTGGTGACCGTCCCGGCTACCGGCTACTGGCACATCGACGGCACGCCTGTGATTGGCCTGACCTGCACGGGGCGGATGGCAGCTTCTCTGCCCGGGCTGGTTGCCAACCATGTGTCCAGCCTTCGACAGGAGCTCTGGACCCCCTGCAGGGTTTCCCAGTGTTGTCTCTCCGTGTACTACTAGGACCACGGTGGGTATGAGCCTGGAGGGGCAATGGCGGTGGAGTTGTTGGCTACGGCGGCCAGCGCGCTGGTGGGGGCGATGGCTACGGATGCCTGGGGATGGGCCAAGACCAGCTTCGCACGGCTATTCGGTCGCGACGACCCAGCGCGGGTGGAGGCGGTGGAGCGGCGGCTAGAAGGATCGCGGAGCGAGTTGGAGGGTCTGTCTGGTCAGGAGATGGTGCAGGCCCGGTCGAGGCTGGAGACGGCCTGGCAAGCCCGCCTGGGCGATCTGCTGGAGGACGACCCAGATGCGATTGTGCGCCTGCAGGCGCTGGTCAAGGAGGCAGCTGGGCGGGTGCCACAGCCGACGATCGGCTCGGTCCAGCAGCATGCCGTGGCGTTCGACAACGCCCGGCAGGCGGTGCAGGGCCAGGGACTCCAGGCCAACACCTTCGGTGGTGGATCAGGTGCCGCAGGCCGATAAGCTCACGGCCGAGGCAATCGACCGGGCGGATGCCCAGGTCGTGGATCAGTTCGTGTCGGCCGCCGGCTGGGCGCAGCAGGCAGTGCAGGGGGCTGGCACCCAGCACAACTACTTTCTGGCGCCGGCATCGGCGGAGGCACTGCCGTCGATCGCCCCGCCGTGGGGGCGCCGGAATCCGCAGGCACCGCTGCGGGGCCGGGATTCACTGGTCGAGCGGCTGAGCCGGATCGTGACCGCGCAGAGTGACAGTCCGCGCGTGCACGTCCTGTACGGCCTGGGCGGGACCGGCAAGACGCGCCTGTCGCTGGAGGTCGCACGCCGGATCGCCGCCCAGGGTGTGGAGGTGTGGTGGGTCTCGGCCGTGGACTCCGGCATCTTCGCCGCAGGGATGCAGGCGGTCACTCACCGGCTCGGGGCCACCGTCGAGCAGCTGTCGCAGGCGAACCCTGCGGATCTGGCCTGGCGGCTGCTGCGCCAGCACGCGCAGCGGTGGCTGCTGGTGATCGACAACGCCGACGATCCGCAACCCGTGCTGGCCCCGAATGGGCAAATCGCCGACGAGACGGGCTGGCTGAGGCCACCGGGACCAGACGGGGCCATTCTCATCACCACCCGCGACGGGGACCCTCGCACGTGGGGGCCCCAGGCGGCCCTGCATTGGGTGCCGGAACTGAGTGGGCGCGACGGCGGCCAGGTCCTGCAGGATGTCGCCGGTCCGGTGGCCGGATCCCGCGCCGAAGCCGACGCGCTCGCCGAGCGGCTCGGCGGGCTGCCACTGGCGCTACACCTGGCCGGCTCCTATCTGGCGACCGTCACCGCGACGCCAGCGGCGTTCCGGGAGCCGGGAGCTCCGGTGACGTTCACCGAGTACCAAGCCACCCTTGACCGTGACTTTGGCCAGCTGTTCCCGTGGTCCAACCCTTCAAGCGGCTCCGCGCAGGAGGCGGGCAACGCCGTCATCACCCACACGTGGGAGCTGTCCCTGGCACTGCTGCAGCGGCGCGGCATCGCCGAGGCGCGGCCGCTTCTGCGCCTGCTGTCCTGCTTCGAGCTCGCACCCATTCCCTACGGTCTACTGCTGCACGTGCCAACGATGGCCGCCTCCCCGCTGTTTCCCGGTCTCAGCGCCGCTCGGCTCTGGCAAGCGTTGACCGCGCTTGCCGGCCTGAGCCTGGTCACCCTCGCCCAGGACACCACGACCACCGCCGAGGAGGTTGCGGACGCCGTGGCGCTGCATCCCGTGGTGCGTGACACCAACCGGGCGCATCCTGACGTCGCCGAACACCTGGACGCCTACCTTCCGCTGGTCACGCAACTGCTGTTGCGTGCCATGGACATCGAAACCCAAGAACCAGGTGATCCAGCCTGGTGGCCGATCTGGCAGGCTGTCGCCCCGCACGCCCCGAGCGCCCTGCACCTACTGTCGCCTGACGCCGACCTCCCCCACGAAGCCAGGGAAAAAATCAGCTGGCCCGCCACCTACGGCGCCTACTACTACAGGGCGGTCGGCCGTTACGCCCAGGCCGACAGTGATCTGCGTGAGGTGCTCGCCGCGGAAACGCGACTCCTAGGCGAGGAGCACCGAGACGTCCTGGTCACCCGGCACACCCTGGCTGGCCTGCTGCGCGACCGGGGGCAGCTGGAGCAGGCCGAGGCCGAGTACCGGGCCGTGCTGGCCGTCCGCAACCGGATCCTGGGCGAGGAGCACCCCAGCACTCTGGCCACCCGGCACGAGGTGGCCGTTCTGCTGCGCGACCGGGGGCAGCTGGAGCAGGCCGAGGCCGAGTGCCGCGCCGTGCTGGCCGCCCGCAACCGGATCCTGGGCGAGGAGCACCCGAACACTCTGACCACCCGGCACAACCTGGCCGTCCTGCTGCACCATCGGGGGCAGCTGGAGCAGGCCGAGGCCGAGTACCGCGCCGTGCTGGCCGCCCGCAACCGGATCCAGGGCGAACGGCACCCCGACGTTCTGACCGCCCGGCAGGAGCTGGCTGGCCTGCTGCGCGACCGGGGGCAGCTGGAGCAGGCCGAGGCCGAGTACCGGGCCGTGCTGGCCGCCCGCAACCGGATCCAGGGCGAGGAGCACCCTCACGCCCTGAGCACCCGGCACAACCTGGCCGTTCTGCTGCGCCGCCGGGGGCAGTTGGAGCAGGCCGAGGCCGAGTACCGGGCCGTGCTGGCCGCCCGCAACCGGATCCAGAGCGAGGAGCACCCTCACACCCTGACCACCCGGCACAACCTGGCCGTCCTGCTGCACCACCGGGGGCAGTTGGAGCAGGCCGAGGCCGAGTACCGGGCCGTGCTGGCCGCCCGCAACCGGATCCTGGGCGAGGAGCACCCTCACACCCTGAGCACCCGGAAGAACCTGGCCGTCCTGCTACGCGACCGGGGGCAGGTGCCGAAGCAGACCGAGCCCGAATGACGCTCGCCAAGCCCGACGCGAAGCCGTTACAGATCAATCGGGCCGGGAGCTTGTGCCCCGCATGGGACACGCCACCATGCGGGCCGTTCTCGTCTACCAGCACCTACCAGCGAGATCGCCCGATGGACCGCCCCATCGCCGGCAAGGGCCGACGCTCCCAGTGAATGGCACGCGGATGGCACCAAGATCCAACAATGGGGGAGAGCGGGAGGCCCAGGTGCCGCGATCATGCGGTCAAGCTGGCCTTCGGGAGTGGAGCGGGCGACGGGAATCGAACCCGCACCGTCAGTCTGGAAGGACGAAGATCAGGGCGGACAAGGCCCTGGTGGGCCACGCCAAGACAGCGAGTGTGAGACCGCTCGTGCCCCCTGGCGACCGCCCGACCAGAGCGAAGGAGCGCCGCCCATGCGTCGCAGTGATCATGTACGCGCCGCGCGGCTGAGTGGTGCGCCGGGACGGTGCCCGTCGATCAGCAGCATGACGAGCATCAGGATGATCACGACGCCCAGGTGCAGGGCAGAGTTGACGCTTGCGCCGATGGGGGTGCTGGCCAGGACGAGCGCGGCCGTGGCAAGGCGGCTGGTGGTCCGCCCGACGCCGAGGGAGTGGCGAAGGTCGGCGATGGCGGCGAGGAAGAGGGCCACGCCGGCGGTGAGGGCGAGCGCGGCGGGCCATCCGGCGGGGGTCTCGGGGTGGGCCACCACGGCGTGCAGGCCGGTGGCGGTGGCGATGATGCCGAGAAGCAGCACGAAGTGGGTGAGGACGTAGACGCGGACGGACATGCGGGCTCGGGTGGCGTCGTCGGCGCGTTCGAGGGCCGCCTCGCCGGCGGCGGTGTCGGTGAAGTAGGTCCACCAGAGGGTGACGGGGAGGGCGAGGGCCATCACGACGGCGCCGGCGACGCCGGCGTTGAGATGGTCGACCCGGGCGCCCATACCGATGGCGACGACGGTTTCACCGAGGGCCACGATGACGAGCAGGGCGTGCCGTTCGACGAAGTGGGCGGGGCGGATGTGGAAGCTCGCGGCGCTGCCGACCCAGGAGTGGCCGGGCAGCAGGTGGGGCAGGACGGTCTGGGTGAAGATGGCGGCGACCCAGAGGACCGGCACGGCGGGTCCGGTGAGTAGGCCAGCGATGATCACGAGGGCGGCGCCGCCGAGGTTGTAGGGGGCGAACCGGCGGACCGCGGGGCGGGCAATGGTGCGGGTGAACAGGGCGACGTGGACGGTGACCACGATCAGGTAGCCGACGCCGAAGAGCAGGCCGCTGCCGGTGAAGGCGTCGGGGATGGCGACGGCGGTGAGCAGGAAGCCGGCCATGCCGCCGAAGAGGAGGAGTTTGCGGGCGGGGCGGCGGGGTGGGACGTGGTTGGTGAGCCAGGCGTAGCCGCTGTAGAGGTACCAGAGCAGGCCGAGGATCAGGACGGTCTGGCCGACGCCGGCCCAGCTGAGTTCGTGCTCGAGCAGGCCGGCGAGTTGGGTGATGGTGAGGACGAAGACGACGTCGAAGAAGATTTCGACGGGGGTGGCCCGGTCGGCGACGTCGGCGTTCTGGTCGCGGGACTCGCTCGACATGGCGTGACGTTAGCGGGTGGCAGCGGCCGTCCGAGGGCGTATAGGACGATCACCCCCGGGTCGCGGGGGCGACGCCGGGGGCGGCCGGGGGAGCGGGCGGTTCAGTCGTTGCGGTGGGCGTCCGACCAGGCCCGGCCGGCCTCGGGGAGGATGTCGATCCGGTCGTAGTAGGCGTACGAGCCTGAGAGGGCTGACTTCATCTTCGGGCGGGCGGTCAGGTGGACCAAGACGGTCGCCTCGGTGGGCCTGGCCGGCTTCCACTTCCATGACCCACGGCATGCCGGCAACACGCTCGCCGCGTCTGCGGGGGCCAGCACCCGGGAGATCATGCACCGCATGGGCCACGCCACCTTGCGCGCCGCCCTGATCTATCAGCACGCCACCAGCGAGCGTGACCGCGAGATCGCCCAGGCGATGGACCGCCGCATCGCCGGAAATGGCCGCCGCCGGCCGTGAATGGCACCCGGATGGCACGCAAGATCCAATATGGGGAGGGGTGAAAGGGCTCAGGTGTCGCAATCGTGCGGTCTACCTGGGCCTTCATAGGTGGAGCGGGCGACGGGAATCGAACCCGCACCGTCAGTTTGGAAGAGCGTGCTCAAGGGGTCGTGATGCCCGAAACGCCTGCGGCCGGCAATGCCGCTCGTGCCCGCTCGTGACCGCTGCGCGCCACGGTTACTGGCCCGTGGATGGCCCGTCACGGCCACCGGCTTGCATGCGTCCCTGGGACAGCAGTCCACCCGTCATTCCGAGTCATCGACCCAATCCATGCCGGGGTCCTCTTCGTCGGGCGACGTTGCGATCACCTGGTCCCATGCGTTGACGATGGCTGCGGCCTGCCGCTCGCTACAGGCCAAGCCACTGAGCAGGACGTTGTTCTGATAGTCGAGGATCTCGAAGCGCCATCGATCGAGTTCCGGCCGGTGTTTCAGCGTTGCCCAGAAGTGGCCGGAAAGATCGCTGGGGAACACCTCGTCTGGCACGTACCGCTCCTCTGCCTCAAAGCCCATCTCCGCCGTGGGTCCGCACATCTGGAACAGACCTGCTCCCCGGACGCGGGCAACGCGCCGGTGCGGAGAGACCCTAGGCTGACGCCCATGTCGGGGAGCATGCGGTGATCGACCTGGACGAGCAGAATCACCAGCCGGTGGAGTCGGGTACCACCACTCCTGGCCGCCTTACGGTCAGACAGAGGATGACCCTGCAGCTCGTCGCTGCGTTCGTGGTTGGCGTTGTGCTTGGCGGCTTTGGTGTCAGCCAGCTGCGAGACTCGCGTGATCAGCGGGAGCGGGCCGGTGTGGTCGCACTCGTGGCCCTACCTGCATCGGCCGACTTCGGAGGCTCGTCCGCCTCGCAGGGATCGGTCCAACTCTCTGGGAAGTTGATGTTGATTAACGCTGGCCCCGTGCCGATCACGGTTCGTGGGGTTCATGCAGAGAGGCCGGGCGTCGTGATGCACAGCATCGGACAACCCCGTCTGTTACCCCCTGCCGGCACCGGTCAGCTCGTGGTCGAGCTGCGGTTCGAGTGCTCGACCGCATTTCAGCCAGAGCCACTATCGCTACGGTTCTCAGTCGAGACCGAGGACAAGCAGGTCAGAGGAGTCAGCTACCCCATCGCTCTCGTAGGAAGCGACTGGGAGCGTGATGCTCTCAGCATGTGCGAGCCCCACGCATAGCCACGGCGGGCTGACGCGCAACAGAACAACGCCAACCGTTGAAGCGGATCTCCTCGTCGGGCAGTCTGCGACCGTCCAGCCTCCCCGGACGGGGACCAGGTGGAGCGCCCTACCGGACGAACGACCTGGGCCCCGTCCGGGGAGGCTGGTAGCCCTTGTGGTGCCCGGCGAGGTGATCCGTGGCGGCATCTCTGAGGAGGGCCGGGGTTCGGGGCGGAGCCCCGAGGTCTTCAACGTCCTGGTCGTCCGTCAGCGTGGCCGGCCGCCCGGCCGATGCCGGCCGGAGGTCGCCAGCAGGCCGGGGCCGGGCCGGCGCGGCCCGCCTTGCGGGCCGCCTTGAATTCGGGCCGCCCAAGTCGGCTGCCGGGGCCCGGGTCGTAGCCGTGCCGGCCGCTGCCATGGAGGCGCTGCGGGCGCATCTGGCCGAGTTCACCGCCGCCGATGCTGACGCCCTGGTCTTCACCGGCGACAAAGGAGCGCTGCTGCGGTCCGGCAACTTCGGCCGGGCGGTCAAGTGGACGCGGACGGTCGCAGCGCTGGGGCTGCCCGACTTCCACTTCCACGACCTGCGGCACACCGGCAACACCCTCGCCGCAGCCTCTGGCGCGAGCACTCGCGAGCTGATGCAGCGAATGGGGCACGCGAGCATGCGGGCGGCGTTGATCTACCAGCACGCGACCAGCGAGCGGGACCGCGAGATCGCCTCGGCCATGGATCGGCGGATCGCCCGGCAGGCCCGGCGCAAGGGCGGCCAGAGCAGCTAGTGGCCCACGGATGGCCCGCAAGATCGAAGCCGGGGATTGGTCGAGCCGACCAGGATCGGGGGTTGGAGCCTCTGACCTGGGCCGGAAGCCGGTGGAGCGGGCGACGGGAATCGAACCCGCACCGTCAGTTTGGAAGACTGAAGCTCTGCCATTGAGCTACGCCCGCAGTCGCCCCGCCACGACGGGACGCGCCGACAGCCTACCCGGTCCCCCCACCCACCGCGCACAGGCATATCCACGCGTCCCCTCCCGTGCCCCGCACACTTTCCGAGAAAGAGTGGTCTCCGGCCGCTGCGAGGCCACTCTTTCTCGGAAAGTGCGCGGGGCGGCCGCCGCCCGACGGCTCCCGGCGGGTGGCGGGGGAGTCCGGTTAGTGGGGGTTCGGCGGGTTGGGGGCCTCCCCGGCACCTCCGCCGGGTGCCGACGGCATACACTTCTCGTCGCCACGGGGTGTGGCGCAGCTTGGTAGCGCACTCGCTTTGGGAGCGAGGGGCCGTGGGTTCAAATCCCGCCACCCCGACTGTCGTCCGCCGGCCGGGTCGCCCCGGGCCGTCGCCGATTTTTGTCGCGCGGTACCCGGGCGCTGCCGGAGCAGCAGCCCGGCTCGCCTACACTCGATGCGCGCAAACACGCCCAGACTCAACTGAGATCCGTCAAGGAGTACGCCTGTGAAGAGCACCGTCGAGACTCTGAGCCCGACGCGCGTGCGGCTCGCCATCGAGGTGCCGTTCGTCGAGCTCGAGCCGAGCCTCAAGAAGGCGTACCGGGAGATCGGTTCGCAGGTGCAGGTTCCCGGCTTCCGCCGGGGCAAGGTGCCGACCGCCGTCATCGACCAGCGGGTGGGCCGGGGCACCGTCCTCAACGAGGCGGTGCAGGAGGCGATTCCGCAGAACATCCTCGCGGCGGTCCGTGAGCACGACCTGAAGACCCTCGGCCGCCCGGAGGTCGAGATCACCGAGTTCAACGACGGTGACTCGCTCAACTTCACCGCCGAGGTCGACGTCCGCCCGGAGATCACCCTGCCGGACCCGGCCACCGTCGAGGTGACCGTGGACGAGCTGCAGATCGACGACAGCGAGATCGACGAGCAGGTCAAGAGCCTGCGCGAGCGGTTCGCCACCCTCAAGACGGTCGAGCGGGCCGCCCAGGAGGGCGACTACGTCCAGATCGACCTGAACGCCACCGTTGACGGCGAGGAGGTGCCGGGCGGCTCGGCCAGCAACATCTCGCACGAGGTCGGCAGCCAGCAGCTCCTGCCGGGGCTGGACGAGGCCGTGGTCGGCCTCGCCGCCGGCGAGAGCACCACCTTCACCACCCAGCTCGTGGGCGGCGACTTCGCCGGCCGGGACGCCGAGGTGGCGGTGACCGTCCGCACGGTCAAGGAGAAGGAGCTGCCGGAGCTGGACGACGACTTCGCCCAGATGGCCAGCGAGTTCGACACCATCGCCGAGCTCCGTGACGACCTGCGCGAGCGGGTCACCCGGGGCAAGCGGGTCGAGCAGATCTACGCCGCCCGGGACAAGGCCCTGGAGCAGCTCGTCGCGGCCGCCGAGGTGCCGGCGCCGGAGGGTGTCGTCCGCGAGGAGGTCGAGAGCCGCAAGGCGGCGATGATCGACCAGCTGGAGCGGATCGGTGCCTCGCTGGAGGAGTACCTCGCCGCCGAGGAGAAGACCGAGGAGCAGATCGACGCCGAGCTGAACGAGGCGGCGACCGAGGGCGTCAAGATCCAGCTCCTGCTGGACACGCTGGCCGACGCCGAGGACGTCCAGGTCTCCGACGACGAGTTCGGCCACGAGATCGTCCACCGCGCGCAGCGGGCCGGCATGGCGCCGCAGCAGTACTACGACCAGCTGGTGCGCTCCGGCGCGGCCGCCGCCGTCTTCGGTGACGTGCGTCGCGGCAAGGCCCTCGCCGCGGTCATGGAGAAGATCAAGATCAAGGACACCGCCGGCAACGAGGTCACCCTCGAGGCGCTGCGGGCCGAGAGCGAGCAGGCGCACGAGCACGACCACGAGCACTGATCTTCCCCGGTAGGCCGCCGTCCGCCCGTTGCGGTGGACGGCGGCCGAAACCGTTTTCCGGGTACGTCGGAGACACAACTGCGCTGAGAGCGAACAGTGCCCCGACCGGGAGTCGATCACTCGGCTGAGCGGTTAGTGTCGGGGAGGACGGTACGGAGAGCGAAGGGCTGCCATGACCGACATGCACATCCCCAAGAAGTCGCTCCGGGCGATCGAGGCCCGCGGTGGCGACTCCATTGGCAACCTCGACGACTCGGTCTACAACCGGTTGCTCAAGGAGCGGATCATCTTCCTGGGCAGCGAGGTGACCGACCAGGTCGCCAACCGCATCTGCGCGCAGCTGCTGCTGCTCGCGGCGGAGGACCCGGACCGCGACATCAACCTCTGGATCAACTCGCCGGGTGGCTCTGTCTACTCCGGCATGGCGATCTACGACACCATGCAGTTCATCGACAACGACGTGTCGACCGTGGCGATGGGCATGGCTGCCTCCATGGGCCAGCTGCTGCTCTGCGCCGGCACGAAGGGCAAGCGGTACGCCCTCCCGCACGCGCGGATCATGATGCACCAGCCGTCCGGTGGTCTCGGCGGCACGGCCTCCGACATCGCGATCCAGGCCGAGCAGATGCTCTACACCAAGCGGATGTTCCAGGAGCGGGTCGCGCACCACACCGGCCAGAGCCAGGCGCAGATCGAGGCGGATTCGGACCGGGACCGTTGGTTCACCGCCCAGGAGGCCATGGACTACGGCTTCATCGACAAGGTGATCATCGGGGCCGCTCAGGTTCCGGATGGCGCCGGGACCCTGAGCTGAGGAGCTGACGATGACCGATCTGAGCCTGCCGCCCCAGTTCGCGGCCGTGCACAACCGCTACGTGCTGCCGTCGTTCGTCGAGCGCACGTCGTACGGGGTCAAGGAGTCCAACCCGTACAACAAGCTCTTCGAGGACCGGATCATCTTCCTCGGCGTCCAGGTGGACGACGCGTCCGCCAACGACGTGATGGCGCAGCTGCTGACGCTCGAGGGCACCGACCCGGACCGCGACATCATCATGTACATCAACTCGCCGGGTGGCTCGTTCACCGCGATGACGGCGATCTACGACACCATGCAGTACGTCCGTCCGGACATCTCCACCGTCTGCCTGGGTCAGGCGGCCAGCGCGGCGGCGGTCCTGCTGTCGGCCGGCACCCCGGGCAAGCGGATGGCGCTGCCGAACTCGCGGATCATCATCCACCAGCCGGCCACCGAGGGCGGCTACGGGCAGGGCTCGGACATCGAGATCCAGGCCCGGGAGATCCTGCGGATGCGGACCCAGCTGGAGGACATGCTCTCCCGGCACTGCAACCGCCCGATCGAGCAGGTCCGCAAGGACATCGACCGGGACAAGATCATGACGGCCGAGGAGGCCAAGGAGTACGGGCTGGTCGACACGATCCTGACCAGCCGCAAGAAGGGTCTCCTGGCGGCCAACGCCGCCAGCTGACGCAGCACGGGTCGGAGGTCGGTCGGGAAGTCGTTCCTGGCCGACCTCTGACACACCCGTTTTGGGGGTCGGAGAAACCTCCGTCAGCGGGTAACGTCGGTTCCGTACCGCTGGGCCGGGTCGGGCCGGCGGCAGGGATCGAGACGGACGGGCGCGCGGCGCCCGCAGGTCAGGGCCGGCGTTCCGGCCGACGAGTGCAGGGAGAACGTAGGTGGCACGGATCGGTGACGGCGGCGACCTACTGAAGTGCTCCTTCTGTGGCAAGTCGCAGAAGCAGGTCAAGAAACTCATCGCGGGCCCCGGGGTCTACATCTGCGACGAGTGCATCGATCTCTGCAACGAGATCATCGAGGAGGAGCTGGCCGAATCCGGCGAGGTGAAGTGGGAAGAGCTTCCCAAGCCGATGGAGATCTGCCAGTTCCTCGACAACTACGTCGTCGGTCAGGACCAGGCCAAGAAGGCGCTCGCCGTCGCGGTCTACAACCACTACAAGCGGATCCAGGCCGAGGCGGCCGGCGCGCCGGGTTCCGGCAGCGACACCGTCGAGCTGGCCAAGTCCAACATCATGCTGCTCGGCCCGACGGGTTGCGGCAAGACCCACCTGGCGCAGACGCTGGCCCGGATGCTGAACGTCCCGTTCGCCATCGCCGACGCCACCGCCCTGACCGAGGCCGGGTACGTCGGCGAGGACGTGGAGAACATCCTCCTCAAGCTGATCCAGGCCGCGGACTACGACATCAAGCGCGCCGAGACCGGCATCATCTACATCGACGAGGTCGACAAGATCGCCCGTAAGTCGGAGAACCCGTCGATCACCCGGGACGTCTCCGGCGAGGGCGTGCAGCAGGCGCTGCTGAAGATGCTGGAAGGCACGGTGGCCAACGTGCCGCCGCAGGGCGGGCGCAAGCACCCGCACCAGGAGTTCATCCAGATCGACACCACCAACGTGCTGTTCATCTGTGGTGGCGCCTTCGCCGGGCTCGACCAGATCATCGAGGCCCGCACCGGCCACGGCGGCACCGGCTTCGGCGCCCGCCTCCGGTCGGTCTCCGAGCGGTCGACCGACGACATCTTCAGCCAGGTGATGCCGGAGGACATGCTCAAGTTCGGGCTGATCCCCGAGTTCGTCGGCCGGCTGCCGGTGATCACCAACGTGCGCAGCCTGGACCGCAGCGCCCTGGTCCGGATCCTCACCGAGCCCCGTAACGCGCTGGTCAAGCAGTACCAGCGGCTCTTCGAGCTGGACGGGGTCGAGCTGGAGTTCGACGAGCCGGCGCTGGAGGCGATCGCCGACCAGGCGATGCTGCGCGGCACCGGTGCCCGTGGCCTGCGCGCCATCATCGAGGAGGTCCTGCTCTCCGCGATGTACGAGGTGCCGAGCAACCCGGACGCCGCCCGCGTGCTGATCACCCGCGAGGTGGTCCTGGAGAACGTCAACCCGACGATCGTCCCGCGGGAGTTCACCGGCCGCCGGGCCCGCCGGGAGCGCGAGGAGAAGTCCGCCTGACCGGCGCACCGGACTGACGACGACGGCACGGCCACCACTGGGGGCCGTGCCGTCGTTCGGTACGGGATCACACTGGCCGGGTCCGCCCGTCGTCTGGTAGGACCGTCCGATGTTCCCCATCATGCTCGCGGCGGTGTCCGCGGTCGCGTTCGGCACGGCCGACTTCTCCGGCGGCAAGGCGTCCCGCCGCGCCGACCCGGTCGCCGTCACCGTGGTCTCCCAGGTGTTGAGCGTGCCGCTGCTGCTCCTGCTGGTGCTGGTGGTACCCGGCACCCCGACCGCCGTCGACCTGGCGTGGGGGCTCGGTGCGGGCGTCGCCGGCGCCGCCGGGGTGATGCTGCTCTACCGGGCCCTCGCCGCCGGGATGATGGCCGTGGTGGCGCCGGTCACGGCGATCACCGCCGCAGTGGTGCCGATCATCGCCGGGCTGCTGACCGCCCGCTGGCCGGGCACCCTCGCGCTCTGCGGGGCGGCGCTGGCCGTGCTCGCCATCGCCCTGGTCAGTCTCGGCGAGGGTGGCGCCCGCGGCGCGGTGTCCACCCGGGTGATCGGGCTGGCCCTCACCGCCGGCGCGCTCTTCGGCGTCTTCTTCGCGCTGCTCGGCCAGGCCGGTCCGGCCGCCGGCATGTGGCCGGTGCTGGCGCTGCGGCTCAGCTCCATCGCCTTCGGTGTCGCGCTCGCGGTCGGCACCGGCGTGCGCCTGCGGATCGGCCCGCGGGTACTCGGCTGGGCGGCCGCCGCCGGCCTGCTCGACAGCGCCGCGAACGCGCTCTACCTCGCCGCCGCGGCCCGTGGCCACCTGAGCGTGGTCGCCGCGATCGCGGCGCTCTACCCGGCCAGCACGGTGCTGCTCGCACTCGCGGTGGACCGGGAACGGCTCCGGCCGGTGCAGCTGGCCGGTCTCGGGTTCGCCGCAGGCGCCCTGGTCCTCGCCAGCGTCTGACGCTGTCCCCGGCCGGCGTCCGCCCGTACCCTGATCTCCATGCGCGTCGCCGTCTGCCAGCTCAACGCCCGCGACGACCGGGCGGCCAACCTGGCCGCCGCCGAGGCCCTGCTGGTCAGGGCCGCCGCGGCCGGCGCGGATCTCGCGGTCCTCCCGGAGTACGTCGACTACCTCGGCCCGGGCAAGGGGATGCCGGAGCCGGAGCCGGTGGACGGAACGGTGGGCACCTTCTTCGCCGGCGTCGCCGAGCGGCTCGGAATCTGGGTGGTGGCGGGCTCGTTCCACGAGGCCGGCCCGGATCCGGCGCACACCTGGAACACCTCCCTGGTCTTCGACCGCTCCGGCGCGCTCGCCGCCAGCTACCGCAAGATCCACCTGTACGACGTGGAGATCCCGGGGCGGGTGTCGTACCTCGAATCGGCGACGGTCGCCCCGGGCGACCAGCCGGTGGTGGTCGACGTCGAGGGTCTGCGGGTCGGCCTGTCGATCTGCTACGACCTGCGCTTCCCCGAGCTCTACCGGCTGCTGGCCGTCGACGGGGGAGCGCAGCTCCTGGTCGTGCCGGCTGCGTTCATGATGCACACCGGCCGGGACCACTGGGAGGTGCTGCTGCGGGCGCGGGCCATCGAGAACCAGTGCTTCGTGGCCGCCGCCGGTCAGATCGGTGACCACGAGCCGGAGCGCACCTGCTTCGGGCGCAGCATGGTGGTTGACCCGTGGGGGACGGTGGTCGGTCAGGTGCCCGACGGCCCCGGGCTGACCGTGGTCGAGCTGGACCTCGATCGCCTGCACACCATCCGTACCGAGCTGCCCAGCCTCGCCAACCGACGGCTCTGAGCGCCGGTCATCCCTGGACGAGCACGCCGATCAGGGTGAGGCCGACGATCGCCGCGGCGGTGACGAGCAACGCGGTGGTCATCCGGGACCGGCCGCGCCGGGCCAGCCGGGCGGTGGAGAGCACGACGACGGCGAGTACGACCGCGGCGATCACCAGCTGCCAGAAGGGCGCCAGGAGTCCGAGCAGCGCCTCGTCGGCGAGGGTGACCGCCGGGGATCGGGACACGGGATCCATGGCAGCCACTCTGGCACGCCGCCGGCCGGCCGGCGCGCCGATCCGATCGGGTACGCCGGCGCGGCGCCGGACCGGCACGCCGGATCCGCCAATGACGATCATTGATTTGCCTTCTCCGGGCCAGTCCGCGTAACTTTCTCTCTGCACGCGGGAGGCCGGACAAACCGGCTGAGAGCGGGCACCAGGCTCGTGGCGGAGACGCCGAGCGAGGCTGAGGAGCGGGCGGTGCGAGACAATCCGGAATACAGGGTTGCGATCGCGAGACCGACCGGGTAGTGTTCGAAAGCCGGCAGGGAGCCGGGCGGGTGGCCGCGAAGCGGCGATCGGCCGGTCTTGCCGACTTCCCACGCCAGAAACGACCACCGGACACGGTGAGCGTCAGCGTGGATCGGGCCGCACCAAGTTGATCACCTCAAACACGAGGTTGACAGCGAAAGTCGGACCGGGTAAGTTGGAGAGGTTGCCCCGGACGGGGGTTCCACAGTGTGGGGCTTTCGGATGGTGTGTGGTTGTTCTTTGAGAACTCAACAGGGTGCTTGATAAGCCAGTGCCAATTATGATTTATACCCCGGACTGGCAGTTCTTCTTCGGAAGTGCTGTTGGTTGGGATTCCTTTGGCAACACTTTTGTTGTCAGGACATGTTTTCAACAAGTTTTTGTTGGAGAGTTTGATCCTGGCTCAGGACGAACGCTGGCGGCGTGCTTAACACATGCAAGTCGAGCGGAAAGGCCCTTCGGGGTACTCGAGCGGCGAACGGGTGAGTAACACGTGAGCAACCTGCCCTAGGCTTTGGGATAACCCCGGGAAACCGGGGCTAATACCGAATATGACCTGGCCTCGCATGAGGCTGGGTGGAAAGTTTTTCGGCCTGGGATGGGCTCGCGGCCTATCAGCTTGTTGGTGGGGTGATGGCCTACCAAGGCGACGACGGGTAGCCGGCCTGAGAGGGCGACCGGCCACACTGGGACTGAGACACGGCCCAGACTCCTACGGGAGGCAGCAGTGGGGAATATTGCACAATGGGCGGAAGCCTGATGCAGCGACGCCGCGTGAGGGATGACGGCCTTCGGGTTGTAAACCTCTTTCAGCAGGGACGAAGCGTAAGTGACGGTACCTGCAGAAGAAGCGCCGGCCAACTACGTGCCAGCAGCCGCGGTAAGACGTAGGGCGCGAGCGTTGTCCGGATTTATTGGGCGTAAAGAGCTCGTAGGCGGCTTGTCGCGTCGACCGTGAAAACTTGGGGCTCAACCCCAAGCCTGCGGTCGATACGGGCAGGCTAGAGTTCGGTAGGGGAGACTGGAATTCCTGGTGTAGCGGTGAAATGCGCAGATATCAGGAGGAACACCGGTGGCGAAGGCGGGTCTCTGGGCCGATACTGACGCTGAGGAGCGAAAGCGTGGGGAGCGAACAGGATTAGATACCCTGGTAGTCCACGCTGTAAACGTTGGGCGCTAGGTGTGGGGGGCCTCTCCGGTTCCCTGTGCCGCAGCTAACGCATTAAGCGCCCCGCCTGGGGAGTACGGCCGCAAGGCTAAAACTCAAAGGAATTGACGGGGGCCCGCACAAGCGGCGGAGCATGCGGATTAATTCGATGCAACGCGAAGAACCTTACCTGGGTTTGACATGGCCGCAAAACTCACAGAGATGTGAGGTCCTTCGGGGGCGGTCACAGGTGGTGCATGGCTGTCGTCAGCTCGTGTCGTGAGATGTTGGGTTAAGTCCCGCAACGAGCGCAACCCTCGTTCGATGTTGCCAGCGCGTTATGGCGGGGACTCATCGAAGACTGCCGGGGTCAACTCGGAGGAAGGTGGGGATGACGTCAAGTCATCATGCCCCTTATGTCCAGGGCTTCACGCATGCTACAATGGCCGGTACAATGGGCTGCGATACCGTGAGGTGGAGCGAATCCCAAAAAGCCGGTCTCAGTTCGGATCGGGGTCTGCAACTCGACCCCGTGAAGTCGGAGTCGCTAGTAATCGCAGATCAGCAACGCTGCGGTGAATACGTTCCCGGGCCTTGTACACACCGCCCGTCACGTCACGAAAGTCGGCAACACCCGAAGCCGGTGGCCCAACCCCTTGTGGGAGGGAGCCGTCGAAGGTGGGGCTGGCGATTGGGACGAAGTCGTAACAAGGTAGCCGTACCGGAAGGTGCGGCTGGATCACCTCCTTTCTAAGGAGCACCTTCACCCGAAAGGGTGCAAGGAGCCCGCGCCATCCGAATGCGATGGTGGGGTGCTCAATGGCGGAGACACTGGCGAGTTCGTGCTCGGCAACGGCCGGGATCACCTAGTACAGCCACCCTCGGGTGGTGGGAACGGAGTCCTGGTGCGGCTGAGGAGGAACGCAAAGCACCCTGTTGGGTCCTGAAAGAACAACCATCGGTTGTCTTTCAGAACCATGACCCCACCTGTGGTGGGGGACGGTTGCCAGGCATGACCTGGCCCTGCAAACGGGATCCCTGTGGGATCGAGGTGTGGGGCGGATCGGGTTGTGGGTTGGTCGTTTGTTGAGAATTGCACAGTGGACGCGAGCATCTTTGTGGTCAAGTTGTCAAGGGCGAACGGTGGATGCCTTGGCACCAGGAGCCGATGAAGGACGTGGGAGGCCGCGATAGGCCTGGGGGAGCTGTCAACCAAGCTGTGATCCCAGGGTGTCCGAATGGGGAAACCCGGCACCAGTCATGTGGTGTCACCTGCACCTGAACACATAGGGTGTATGGAGGGAACGCGGGGAAGTGAAACATCTCAGTACCCGTAGGAAGAGAAAACAAATTTAGTGATTCCGTGAGTAGTGGCGAGCGAAAGCGGATCGAGGCTAAACCGGCTGCGTGTGATACCTGTCAGGGGTTGCGTGGTCGGGGTTGTGGGACCCTACTGAGTGTACTGACATGCACTCGAGGAGTTACAAAGTCAGTGGCTAGCCGAATGGTGTGGAAAAGCCAACCGTAGACGGTGATAGTCCGGTACGTGAAAGTTGCTGACCTTCTGTGGGTGTTCCCGAGTAGCGGCGGACCCCTGAAATCTGCCGTGAATCTGCCAGGACCACCTGGTAAGCCTAAATACTTCCTGGTGACCGATAGCGGACGAGTACCGTGAGGGAATGGTGAAAAGTACCCCGGGAGGGGAGTGAAATAGTACCTGAAACCGTTCGCCTACAATCCGTCGGAGCCTTGCGGGGTGACGGCGTGCCTTTTGAAGAATGAGCCTGCGAGTTAGTGGCATGTGGCGAGGTTAACCCGTGTGGGGGAGCCGTAGCGAAAGCGAGTCTGAATAGGGCGATTCAGTCGCATGCTCTAGACCCGAAGCGGAGTGATCTAGCCATGGGCAGGCTGAAGCGCGGGTAAGACCGCGTGGAGGGCCGAACCCACCAACGTTGAAAAGTTGGGGGATGACCTGTGGTTAGGGGTGAAAGGCCAATCAAACTCCGTGATAGCTGGTTCTCCCCGAAATGCATTTAGGTGCAGCGTCGCGTGTTTCTTGCCGGAGGTAGAGCACTGGATGGTCTAGGGGGCCCACAAGCTTACCGAAATCAGCCAAACTCCGAATGCCGGTAAGTGAGAGCGCGGCAGTGAGACTGCGGGGGATAAGCTTCGTAGTCGAGAGGGAAACAGCCCAGATCACCAGCTAAGGCCCCTAAGCGTGTGCTAAGTGGAAAAGGATGTGGGGTCGCATAGACAACCAGGAGGTTGGCTTAGAAGCAGCCACCCTTTAAAGAGTGCGTAATAGCTCACTGGTCAAGTGGTTCCGCGCCGACAATGTAGCGGGGCTCAAGCACACCGCCGAAGCTGTGGCATTCACATTTCAACCTCGCTTGGACTTGATTCCTTGTGCAGGTGTGTGGATGGGTAGGGGAGCGTCGTGCCGCGGGTGAAGCAACGGGGTGACCCAGTTGTGGACGCGGCACGAGTGAGAATGCAGGCATGAGTAGCGAAAGAAGGGTGAGAAACCCTTCCGCCGGATGACCAAGGGTTCCAGGGCCAGGCTAATCCGCCCTGGGTGAGTCGGGACCTAAGGCGAGGCCGAGAGGCGTAGTCGATGGACAACGGGTTGATATTCCCGTACCCGCGAAAGAGCGACCCTGACGAACCTCGCTGTGCTAACCACCCAAACCGGCGGCGACCTTCGGGTCAATGTTGGTGAGCGTGGGAACCTGGCGGGTAGTAGTCAAGCGATGGGGTGACGCAGGAAGGTAGCTGAGCCCGGCCGGTGGTTGTGCCGGGGTAAGCGTGTAGGCCGCACCATAGGCAAATCCGTGGTGCATGAAGGCTGAGACGTGATGCCGAGCCGATTCAGGTGAAGTCAGTGATCCTATGCTGCCGAGAAAAGCCTCTAGCGAGTTCTTAGCGGCCCGTACCCCAAACCGACACAGGTGGTCAGGTAGAGAATACCGAGGCGATCGGGCGAACTGTGGTTAAGGAACTCGGCAAATTGCCCCCGTAACTTAGGGAGAAGGGGGGCCGGAGACGTGAAGCCCCACGCGGGTGGAGCGTTGTATGGCCGCAGAGAGCAGGGGGAAGCGACTGTTTACTAAAAACACAGGTCCATGCGAAGAAGTAATTCGATGTATATGGACTGACGCCTGCCCGGTGCTGGAACGTTAAGGGGACCTGTTAGCTCTTCGGGGCGAAGCGGAGAACTTAAGCGCCAGTAAACGGCGGTGGTAACTATAACCATCCTAAGGTAGCGAAATTCCTTGTCGGGTAAGTTCCGACCTGCACGAATGGCGTAACGACTTCCCCACTGTCTCAACCACAGGCCCGGCGAAATTGCATTACGAGTAAAGATGCTCGTTACGCGCGGCAGGACGGAAAGACCCCGGGACCTTTACTATAGCTTGACATTGGTATCCGAATTAGCTTGTGTAGGATAGGTGGGAGCCGGTGAAGTCCATACGCCAGTATGGGTGGAGGCAATCTTGAAATACCACTCTGGTTGATTTGGGTATCTAACTTCGGACCGTTATCCGGTTCAGGGACAGTGTCTGGTGGGTAGTTTAACTGGGGCGGTTGCCTCCTAAAGGGTAACGGAGGCGCCCAAAGGTTCCCTCAGCCTGGTTGGCAATCAGGTGTTGAGTGCAAGTACACAAGGGAGCTTGACTGTGAGACTGACAGGTCGAGCAGGGACGAAAGTCGGGACTAGTGATCCGGCACTTGCGAGTGGAAGCGGTGTCGCTCAACGGATAAAAGGTACCCCGGGGATAACAGGCTGATCTTCCCCAAGAGTCCATATCGACGGGATGGTTTGGCACCTCGATGTCGGCTCGTCGCATCCTGGGGCTGTAGCAGGTCCCAAGGGTTGGGCTGTTCGCCCATTAAAGCGGTACGCGAGCTGGGTTTAGAACGTCGTGAGACAGTTCGGTCCCTATCCGCCGTGCGCGTAGGATACTTGAGAAGGGCTGTCCCTAGTACGAGAGGACCGGGACGGACGAACCTCTGGTGTGCCAGTTGTCCCGCCAGGGGCACGGCTGGTTAGCTACGTTCGGAAGGGATAACCGCTGAAAGCATCTAAGCGGGAAGCTCGCTTCAAGATGAGGTATCCCACCATCCTTGGATGGGTAAGGCCCCCAGCTAGACGACTGGGTTGATAGGCCGGAAATGTAAGCCCGGTAACGGGTTCAGTTGACCGGTACTAATAGGCCGAGGACTTGACTACAAAGCTGCTACGCGTCCACTGTGCAACTCCCGACAAACGAACAACACCCAGCAATTGCTGGTCGAGTTGTTTGACATGTCGATAGAGTTACGGCGGTCATGGCGGAGGGGAAACGCCCGGTAACATTCCGAACCCGGAAGCTAAGCCCTCCAGCGCCGATGGTACTGCACTCGGGAGGGTGTGGGAGAGTAGGACACCGCCGGACAACCATTCGATCAGGGCCACCCCTTTCAAGGGGTGGCCCTGATTGGTATACCCACCCCCGGAATCACGCCGGGCGCGAGCCGTACACGAAGAAGGGCCGCGGGGTCGCTCGACGCCACGGCCCTTTCGCGACGGCTCAACCGCGGGTCTGGACGCCCTCGCGGATCTGACGGAACAGGCCGGCGGCGTCGTCAACGGAGCGGCTGGGGAACATCGCCATCGCGGCGCTGCCGTGGTCCGCCCAGCCGCAGATCGTGAAGTCACCGCCGTCCCCGCTGGTGGTGCCGCACTTCATCACCCCGCCCAACTTGCCGGCGGGCACCTCGCGCAGCCCGGCCACCCGGCCGGTCTCGTCGGCCATCAACCCGAAGAGACTGTCCAGGTCCCGTTCCGGCTGCCACAGCAGCGTCGTGCCACCGAAGAGCAGCACCGCGCGGGTCTCGTCCGCCGGGTCCCGGTAGACGGTGCCGAAACTGGTGTCCAGGTCGATGTCCGCGGCGAAGCCGCTGCGCAGGTAGTCCGCCGTGCTGCGGGCCCGCTCCGAGTCGTCCCGGGTCAGCCCGGCGACCTGGTCCGGGGCACTCAGCCGGGTGTCCTTCTGCTGCGCCACCCGCCAGCCGGCGGTGCCCAGGGCGGCGGCGCCGGCCAGGCCGACGGCGAGCGCCACGGCCAGGGCGATCCGCCGACGGCGGGAGGCCGGCGCCCGCCGGATCGGATCGCTCGCCGGGTCCCGGTGGCTCAGCTGGATCGGCTCGTCGGTCAGATCGACCGGGTCGGGCCCCTCGTCGAGCTGACGCTCGGTGAGATTCGCGTCGGACATGTCCGCCACCGTACGCGAATGACAGGTGGCGCACGTCGGGTCCGCGGAAGCGCTCCGTAGACTTTCAGGGTGACCGAGAGACTGGATGCCCGACGCCCCGACGCCCCGACCCTTGCCGGCCAGTACCAGCCCGGCGAGGTAGAGCAGCGACGGTACGAGCAGTGGGTAGCCGCCGGCCACTTCCGGGCGTCGGCGCAGAGCGACAAGCCCCCTTTCACCATCGTCATCCCGCCACCCAACGTCACCGGCTCCCTGCACATGGGGCACGCGTTCGAGCACACGTTGATGGACGCCCTGAACCGGCGCAAGCGGATGCAGGGGTACGAGGCGCTCTGGCTGCCCGGCATGGACCACGCCGGCATCGCCACCCAGAACCTGGTCGAGCGGCAGCTCGCCGGCGAGGGGCTGTCCCGGCACGACCTGGGCCGGGAGAAGTTCGTCGAGCGGGTCTGGCAGTGGAAGGCCGAGTCCGGCGGGGCCATCCTCGGCCAGATGCGCCGCCTCGGTGACGCGGTCGACTGGGACCGCGAGCGCTTCACCATGGACGAGGGCCTGTCCCGGGCCGTGCAGACCATGTTCAAGAAGCTCTTCGACGACGGCCTCATCTACCGGGCCAACCGGATCATCAACTGGTGCCCGCGCTGCCTGACCGCGCTCTCCGACATCGAGGTGGAGCACACCGACGACGAGGGCGAGCTCATCTCGATCCGGTACAGCGACGAGGTGGTGGTGGCCACCACCCGGGCCGAGACCATGCTCGGTGACACCGCGGTGGCCGTGCACCCCGACGACGCCCGCTACCAGCACCTGATCGGCACCGAGGTCGCCGTGCCGCTGACCGACCGGCGGATCCCGATCGTGGCCGACGAGCACGTCGACCCGAGCTTCGGCACCGGCATGGTGAAGGTGACCCCGGCGCACGACCCCAACGACTTCGAGATCGGCCAGCGGCACGACCTGCCCGCGCTGACGATCATGGACGAGCGCGGTGTCATCACCGCCCACGGCCCGTTCCAGGGCCTGGACCGGTACGAGGCCCGCCCGGCGATCGTGGCCGCGCTGCGCGAGCAGGGCCGGATCGTCGCCGAGAAGCGGCCGTACGTGCACGCGGTGGGGCACTGTTCCCGGTGCAAGACCACCGTCGAGCCCCGGCTGTCGTTGCAGTGGTTCGTCAACACCGCCCCGCTGGCCAAGGCCGCCGGGGACGCGGTGCGCGACGGCCGGGTGAAGATCGAGCCCGCCGAGCTGGCCAAGCGCTACTTCGCCTGGGTCGACAACATGCACGACTGGTGCATCTCGCGGCAGCTCTGGTGGGGCCACCGCATCCCGGTCTGGTACGGCCCGGCCGGCGAGATCGTCTGCGTCGGCCCGGACGAGCAGCCGCCCACCGGCGAGGGCTGGCACCAGGACGAGGACGTCCTGGACACCTGGTTCTCCAGCGGCCTGTGGCCCTTCTCCACCCTCGGCTGGCCGGAGCAGACCCCGGACCTGGCGAAGTTCTACCCGACCAGCGTCCTGGTGACCGGCTACGACATCCTCTTCTTCTGGGTCGCCCGGATGATGATGTTCGGCCTCTACGCGATGGACGGCCGGCAGCCGTTCGACGTCGTTGCCCTGCACGGCATGGTCCGCGACGAGCACGGCAAGAAGATGTCCAAGTCGTTCGGCAACGTCGTCGACCCGCTGGACTGGATCGACCGGTTCGGTGCCGACGCCACCCGGTTCACCCTGGCCCGGGGCGCCAACCCCGGCCAGGACGTGCCGGTGAGCGAGGAGTGGTGCCAGGGCTCGCGGAACTTCTGCAACAAGCTCTGGAACGCCACCCGGTTCGCGCTGATGAACGGCGCGCACACCGAGGGGGAGCTGCCGCCCGCCGCCGAGCTGTCGACCGTCGACCGGTGGATCCTGTCCCGGCTGGCGCACGTCACCGCCGAGGTGGACGAGCAGTTCGAGGCGTACGAGTTCGCGAAGGTCTGCGACCTGCTGTACCACTTCGCCTGGGACGACGTCTGCGACTGGTACGTCGAGCTGAGCAAGCCGGTGCTGGCCGAGGGCGGGCCGGCGGCCGAGGCCACCCGACGGGTCCTCGGGCACGTGCTCGACCAGCTGCTGCGGCTGCTGCACCCCGTCATCCCGTTCGTCACCGAGGAGCTGTGGATCGCGCTCACCGGCGGCGAGACGGTGATGACGGCCGCCTGGCCGGTGGCCGACCGTACCCGGATCGACGACGCCGCGGAGGGCGAGGTCGGCACCGTTCAGCGGGTGGTGACCGAGATCCGGCGGTTCCGCTCCGACCAGGGGCTGCGCCCGACCCAGCGGGTCGCGGCCCGGCTGGACGGCCTGGCCGTGGCCGGGATCGCGGCGCACGAGCCGCTGATCCGCTCGCTGGTCCGGCTCGACGCCCCGGCCGGCGACTTCCAGGCCAGCGCCACCCTCGCCATGCCCGGCGAGGTCAGCGTCGAGCTGGACACCCGCGGCTCGATCGACGTGGCGGCAGAGCGGGCCCGGTTGACCAAGGACCGCGCGGCGGCCGAGAAGGAGGTCGCGCAGGCTCGGGCGAAGCTCGACAACCCCGCCTTCGTCGGCAAGGCCCCCGAACCGGTGGTCGCCAAGATTCGTGACCGGCTGGCGGTGGCCCAGGCGGACCTGACCCGCATCGACGCCGCCCTGGAGGCGCTTTCCTCGTGACCGACCGCACCGATCGCACCGAGTTCGCCGACGTCGACGCCGAGCTGGCCGCGCGGGGCTTCACCCGCATGGTCTTCGAGCTGGACCGCATCGAGTCCCTGCTCGACCTGCTCGGCAGCCCGCAGCGGGCGTACCCGTCGATCCACCTGACCGGGACCAACGGCAAGACCTCCACGGCCCGGATGATCGACTCGCTGCTGCGGGCCTTCGGCCTGCACACCGGCCGCTACACCAGCCCGCACCTGGAGACGGTGCGGGAGCGGATCGCCCTGGACGGGGAGCCGGTCAGCGAGGAACGCTTCGTCGCCACGTACCGCGAGGTGAAGCCGCTGGCCGAGCTGGTCGACCAGCGCTCGTCGGAGCCGCTGACCTACTTCGACATGACCACCGCGCTGGCCTTCGCCACCTTCGCCGACGCGCCCGTCGACGTCGCGGTGGTCGAGGTGGGGCTCGGCGGGGCCGAGGACGCCACCAACGTGCTTCAGGCCGGGGTGGCCGTGCTGACCCCGATCGGGCTGGACCACACCGAGTGGCTGGGCGACACCCTGGAGGACATCGCCCTGCACAAGGCCGGGATCATCCATCCCGGCGCCACGGTGATCTGCGCCGCGCAGGACGACGAGGCGGCCCGACCGATCCTGGAGCGCTGCCTCGAGGTCGGCGCGACCGTCGCCCGGGAGGGCACCGAGTTCGGCGTGCTGCGCCGGGCCGTCGCCGTCGGCGGGCAGGTGCTCACCATCCAGGGCCTCGGTGGCGTGTACGAGGAGGTGTTCATCCCGCTGCACGGCGCGCACCAGGCGCAGAACGCGGCGGTGGCGCTCGCCGCCGTCGAGGCGTTCCTGGGGGCCGGGACGAAGCGGCAGCTCGACGTGGAGGCCGTCCGGGAGGGCTTCGCCACGGCCAGCTCGCCGGGCCGGCTGGAGAAGGTGCGTACCGCCCCGACGATCCTGCTGGACGGGGCGCACAACCCGCACGGGATGACCGCCACGGTCACCGCGTTGCAGGAGGAGTTCGCGTTCAGCAAGCTGGTCGGCGTGCTCGCCGTGCTGGCCGACAAGGACGCGGGCAGCCTGCTGGAGCTGCTGGAGCCGGTGCTCGACACGGTGGTGGTGACCCGCAACAGCTCGCCCCGGACGATGCCGGCCGACGAACTGGCCGCGCTGGCGCGCGAGGTGTTCGGGCCGGATCGGGTGGAGGTCGCCGACGAGATGCCGGACGCCATCGAGGCGGCCGTCGCCGAGGCCGAGTCCGACGTGCCCGGTGAGCTGGCCGGGGTCGGGGTGCTGGTCACCGGCTCGGTGGTGACCGTGGCCGACGCCCGACGGCTGCTCAAGCGATGAGCGCCCCCGACGAGGACCGCCGCGACCCGGTCGCCGACCCGGGCGTGCCGGGGGAGCGGCGGTCCGGGCTGCGCAACCCCGACAAGGCGGTACGCGGCCTGGGCGCCGGGACGCTGGCCCTGGAGGCGCTGGTGCTGCTGCTCGCCATCCAGCCCATCCGGGTGGTCGGCGGCGACCTGAGCGGGGCGGCCATCGCGGCGATCGTGGCGCTGGCCGTCGTCTGCGTGGTGCTGGCCGGCCGGATGGGGCGGCCCTGGGCCTGGCAGGCGGGCACGGTGGTGCAGGGCCTGCTGCTGCTCTCCGGGCTGCTGCACTGGTCGCTGCTGGCGCTGGGGATCATCTTCGGGCTGGTCTGGGCGTACGCCCTGCACGTCCGCCGGGTCATCCTCGGCTGAGCCGGGGGTCAGGCGTCGGCGCGCTCCCGCCACTGGGTCAGCGCGATGCCGTGCCCGTCCGGGTCGCGGAAGGCGGCCGCCCAGACCTCCAGCTTGGTGCCCCGGTTGACCACCCGGGGCGCGTAGGTGAACTTCACCCCGGAGTCCTTCAGCCGCCGGTAGGCCGCGTCGATGTCGTCCACCTCCAGGTTGACGTGCACCAGCCGGCGGCTCATCGGGGCGGCGCCGGTGATCTCGCGCAGCACCAGGCGGGTGGCGCCGGAGGCGAGCACCGCGTTGCCGGAGCCCCGGTCGATCTCGCCGAAGCCCAGCGACCGGTAGAAGGCCAGCGACCGGGACAGGTCGGTGACCAGCAGGGTCAGCCCGACCCCGCTGATCGGGGCGCCCTGGTCGACCGGGTCCGCCGCCGGGTCGTACCCGAAGATCGCCTCGTCCAGTTCGTCGGGGTCGAGCCGGTCCCGGGGCTCCGGGTCGTCCAGCGGCACGTCCACCGGGTCGACCACCGGGGCGTCGAAGCGCTCGTCCACCGGCGGGCGGGGGGACGGGGTGGTGGCCGCCCGGCGCGGCAGCCCGCCGGCCGGCGGGGGCTCGACCAGGGTGCCCTCGAGCACCACCGGGCCGCCGGGGCGCTGGTGCACCACCACCGGTTCACGCTCGTCGGGCAGCACCACCGGCTCGGGGCGCAGCGGGTCGGCCGGGGGCGGGTCGCGGAACTCGTCGCGCAGGTCGTCGTGGAAGTCGTCGTGGAAGTCGTCGTCGGGCGTACGGCCGGCCCACGGCGGGGCCTCCTGGACGATGAGCACCTCGTCGACCGGCTCGGCGTCGGCGTACTCCGGCGGCAGGTCGACGGCGGCGGCGCTCTCCGCGTGGGTGGGCACCTCGTCCCAGAGCACCCGGACGTGCCGCTGGTCGTCCAGGGCCACCCGGATCGGCAGCGTCTGCCCCAGCGAGGGCCACTTGGACACCGGCACCCGCGGCTCGATGATCTTCTTGGAGCGGGGAGGCAGGCCCGGCGCGTCGATCACCAACTGCAGCTCGCAGCGGCCGAAGGCGTACTGGGTGGGTGGCTCGGAGGCGCTGTGCACGTGCCCGACGCCGATCACCCAGGTGCGTCCGCCGCCGCGGACGGTGGCCAGGGCGATCGCCAGCACCAGCAGGGCCACGCCGAGGGCCACGATCGCCCAGCTGGTCATGCCCAGCCCGAACAGGACCACGAACGTCGCCACGGTGCCGAGGACCGCGGCGATGAGCTTGCGTACCGGCGCGATGGTGCGGTTCCCGCCATTCGCCACAGTGGACCTCCCAGGGGTCAGGACCAGGCTAGGCGGGATCGGCGGCCGCTGGAAAGAGCAGCCGCCGCGCCGACGCCGGGACCGGGTCGCTAGGCTGACCGTACCCAGCCCGGCCGTCTTCCGCGCACAGGAGGAACTCAGCGTGTCCAGCAGCAGCCCGGATGAGCGCACGCTCGTACTGATCAAGCCCGACGCGGTCCGCCGCGGTCTGGTCGGCGAGATCATCTCCCGCTTCGAGCGCAAGGGCCTGCGGATCGACGCCATGGTGACGCGGACGATGGACGCCGCGCTGGCCGACCAGCACTACGCCGAGCACGTCGACAAGGCGTTCTACCCGCCGCTGAAGGACTTCATGACCAGCGGTCCGCTGGTCGCCCTGATCCTCTCCGGCGACCAGGTGATCGACGTGGTGCGCGGCCTGGTCGGCGCCACCGACGGCCGTCGGGCCGCCGCCGGCACCATCCGCGGCGACCTCTCCCTGTCCAACCGGGAGAACCTGGTGCACGCCTCGGACTCCACCGACAGCGCCAAGCGCGAGATCGGGCTCTGGTTCCCCGAGCTGGGCTGAACCGTCACGACGCCCGGGCCGGTGAACCGGCCCGGGCGTCGTCGTGTCCGGACCTCAGACCTCCAGCGGCGGCTGCGCCTGGCTGGTCACCGCGATCCGGTTCCACACGTTGATGGTGGCGATCGCCATCACCAGGTCGGCCAGTTCCTTCTCCGACCAGAGCTTCGCCGCGGCGTCCCACACCTCGTCGGGTACGCCGTGCTCGCCGAGCCGGGTGACGGCGTCGGTGAGCGCCAGCGCGGTGCGCTCCCGCTCGTCGAAGAAGGGCGCCTCCCGCCAGGCCGCCACCGCGAAGAGCCGCCGGCTCGACTCGCCGGCGTCCAGCGCGTCCCGGCTGTGCATGTCCACGCAGAACGAGCAGCCGTTCAGCATCGACGCGCGCAGCTTCACCAACTCCAGCGTCCGGTGGTCGACGTTCGCCCGGACGTACTTCTCCAGGCCCAGCACCGCCTGGTACGCCTCCGGCGCGACCTGGCCCACGTCGATCCGACTCATTGCGGCCTCCCTGTGTTCCGTCGGTTGCACGGACACGACGGGACCGCGGCCGGGGGCGTGACGGCGGCGGGCTGTGACGGTGGTCATGGCAGCTGCCCGGCGCAGGTCTGGGCCTCCCAGAGCGGGCTGACCGCGATCTTGGTGCGGGCCACGGTGGCCTCGTCGGGTGGACCCGGATCGCAGGCGGGAGAACTCGGCGGCGCTGCACACCGCCGGTCGAGTATCCTTGGCGACCGTAAGGCGATGACCCGGCCATCACCGGCGAGCCTCCGGAAGAACAGCCGGGTGACCGGCCCAGTAGAACCGGACGGGTCCGGCCCGTCACAGCCGGCCAACGAGCGGGCGGTCGCACCTCGACCGCCAAGCGGGGTGGTACCGCGGGCCGCTCGGGCACGCCGTCGAGGCGTACCCGGAAGGCTCGTCCTCGCAGACCACAGATGAGTGAGCTGCGCGAGGAGAGCGACCCCCGATGGCCTATCCGATGCACGACCCGACCGCCGCCGGTGTCCCGGCGAGCCCGGACCTGCCCGCGGTCGAGCGCCGGGTCCTGGAGCACTGGACGGCCGACAAGACCTTCGAGGCCAGCGTCGAGGCCCGCCCGGCCGGCACCGACGGCAAGAACGAGTACGTCTTCTACGACGGCCCGCCGTTCGCCAACGGCCTGCCGCACTACGGCCACCTCTTCACCGGGTACGTCAAGGACGTGGTGCCGCGCTACCAGACCATGCGCGGCCGGCACGTCGAGCGGCGCTTCGGCTGGGACTGCCACGGCCTGCCCGCCGAGGTGGTGGCCGAGAAGCAGCTCGGCATCACCAGCAAGGCGGAGATCCTCGACCTCGGCGTGGCCCGGTTCAACGAGGCCTGCCGCACCTCCGTGCTGGAGTTCACCCAGGACTGGGAGCGGTACGTCACCCGGCAGGCCCGCTGGGTCGACTTCGCCAACGACTACAAGACCCTCGACCTGGACTACATGGAAAGCGTCATGTGGGCCTTCAAGACCCTGCACGACAAGGGTCTGGTCTACGAGGGTTTCCGGGTGCTGGCGTACTGCTGGCGCTGCGAGACGCCGCTGTCGAACACCGAGACCCGGATGGACGACGTCTACCGGGACCGGCACGACCCGACCCTCTCGGTCTGGTTCGGGCTGACCCCCGACGAGTCCGCCCCCGAGCTGGTGCGCGGGCCGGTCCGGCTCGGTGTCTGGACCACCACGCCGTGGACCCTGCCGTCCAACCTGGCGCTCGCCGTCGGCCCGGACATCGAGTACGCGGTGCTGGAGCGCGACGGGGACCGCTACGTCGTCGGCGCCGCGCGGCTGGCCGCGTACGCCAAGGAGCTGGAGGGTTACGAGCAGGTCGGCACGGTGTACGGCCGGGACCTGGTCGGGCGCCGGTACGTCCCGCTCTACGACTTCCTGGTCGAGCAGGCCGGGGAGAACGCGTACCAGGTGCTCGGGGCGGACTTCGTCACCACCGAGGACGGCACCGGGATCGTCCACCTGGCTCCGGCTTTCGGCGAGGACGACCAGAACGTCTGCAACGCCGCCGGCATCCCGACCGTCGTCACCGTGGACGACCACACCCGGTTCACCGCGCTGGTGCCGCCGTACCAGGGCGAGCAGGTCTTCGACGTCAACAAGCCGGTGATCCGCGAACTCAAGGAGCGGGGGGTGGTGCTCAAGCAGGACACCTACACCCACTCGTACCCGCACTGCTGGCGCTGCGACACCCCGCTGGTCTACAAGGCGGTGTCGTCGTGGTTCGTCGCGGTGACCAAGTTCAAGGACCGGATGGTCGAGCTCAACCAGCAGATCAACTGGACGCCGGGGCACATCAAGGACGGCTCGTTCGGCAAGTGGCTGGCCAACGCCCGCGACTGGTCGATCAGCCGGAACCGGTTCTGGGGCTCGCCGATCCCGGCGTGGAAGTCCGACGACCCGAACTACCCGCGGCTGGACGTGTACGGCTCGCTGGCCGACATCGAGCGGGACTTCGGCGTACGCCTGACCGACCTGCACCGGCCGGCGGTGGACGAGCTGGTCCGGCCGAACCCGGACGACCCGACCGGGAAGTCCATGATGCGCCGGGTGCCGGAGGTGCTGGACTGCTGGTTCGAGTCCGGCTCGATGCCGTTCGCCCAGGTGCACTACCCGTTCGAGAACGCGGACTGGTTCGAGCACCACTACCCGGGCGACTTCATCGTCGAGTACATCGGGCAGACCCGCGGCTGGTTCTACACCATGCACGTGCTGGCCACCGCGCTGTTCGACCGGCCGGCGTTCCGCAACTGCCTCAGCCACGGCATCCTGCTCGGCTCGGACGGGCGCAAGATGTCCAAGAGCCTGCGCAACTACCCGGACGTCTACCACGTCTTCGACGCGTACGGCTCGGACGCGATGCGCTGGATGCTGATGTCCTCGCCGGTGCTGCGCGGCGGTGACATGGCGGTCACCGAGGCGGGCATCCGGGACGCCGTCCGGCAGGTGCTGCTGCCGCTCTGGAACGTCTGGTACTTCTTCTCGCTCTACGCCAACGCCGACGGCTACAGGGCGAAGCGGAGGACCGACGCTGAGCCGACGGGCGGCGGCGAAGCCGCCGGCAACCTGCTCGACCGGTACGTGCTGGCGAAGACGAACGAGCTGGTCGAGACGGTCCAGGGGCAGATGGAGGCGTACGACATCTCCGGCGCCTGCGCCACCGTCCGGTCCTACCTGGACGCGCTGACCAACTGGTACGTGCGTCGCTCCCGGGACCGGTTCTGGTCGGGCGACGCCGAGGCGTTCGACACCCTGTGGACGGTGCTGGAGACGCTCTGCCGGGTGGTGGCGCCGCTGGCGCCGCTGACCGCCGAGGAGATCTGGCGCGGCCTCACCGGCGAGCGGTCGGTGCACCTGACCGACTGGCCGTCTGCGCAGGAGTTCCCGGCCGACCACGAGCTGGTGTCCGCGATGGACAACGTGCGCGCGGTCGCCTCGGCGGCGCTGTCGCTGCGCAAGGCCAAGGGCCTGCGGGTGCGGCTGCCGCTGTCGAAGCTGACCGTGGCCTCCCCGGTCGCGGAGCAGCTGCGGCCCTTCGCCGATCTGGTCGCCGACGAGGTCAACGTGAAGGAGGTCGTCTTCTCCGACGAGGTGTCCGCGTACTGCCAGCAGGTGCTGACCGTGGTGCCGCGCGCGCTCGGCCCGCGGGTCGGCAAGGCGGTGCAGCAGGTGATCAAGGCGGTCAAGGCGGGGGAGTGGGAGCTGGTCGACGGCGCCCCGGTCGCCGCCGGCGTCACCCTGGCCGAGGGCGAGTACGAGCTGCGGCTGGTCGCCGCCGACGCCGAGCACTCCGCGCCGCTGCCCGGCGGCGAGGGCGTGGTCGTGCTGGACACCGAGGTCACCCCGGAGCTGGCCGCCGAGGGCCTGGCCCGGGACGTGGTCCGGGTCGTGCAGCAGGCCCGCCGGGACGCCGACCTGGACGTCTCGGACCGGATCGTGGTGTCGGTGTCGGCCTCCGACGAGGTGCGCGCGGCGGTGTCGGCGTACACCGACTTCGTGGCCCGGGAGGTGCTGGCCGACACGGTCGACTTCGCCGAGGGCGTCGACGGCTTCGCCGGCGAGGTCGGCGAGGGCGAGCGCGTGACGGTGGCCGTCCGCCGGGTATGAGGTAGTGCGGCGGTGGTGGTCCGGCGGTGTTTCGCCGGGCCGCCGCCACCGGCTCCGCCCGAGCCCCCGACCGGCCCGCTCACCAGCCGGCCGGCCCGCCACCCGCGCGGGGCCGCGTGGACCCGTCCGCTACCGTGACACCGCCTGTTCACGTACGACCGCCGGAGGACCAGTGCCCCTGCTCTACACCATCGGCAAGCTCACCGTGGCGCCCGCGCTCCGGCTGGCCTTCCGTCCGACCGTGGAGGGGTTGGAGCACATCCCGGAAACCGGTGGTGCGATCTTCGCGGGCAACCACCTCTCGGTCGCCGACGAGCTCTTCCTCGGCACCGTGGTCCCGCGGCACCTGGCCTTCTGGGCCAAGTCGGAGTACTTCAAGGGCACCGGGCCCAAGGGCGCCTTCTCCAAGTTCGTGCTCACCGGCCTGGGCGCCATCCCGGTCGAGCGGGCCGGCGGCCGGGCGGCGCTGTCCGCGTTCGACGCCGCCATCCCCGCGTTGCAGGGTGGCGACCTGGTCGCGGTCTATCCGGAGGGGACCCGCTCGCCCGACGGGCGGCTCTACCGGGGGCGGACCGGCACGGTCCGGCTGGCGGTGGCGGCCGGCGTGCCGATCATCCCGGTCGGCATGATCGGCACGGACAAGGCCCAGCCGATCGGCGCCCGGGTGCCCCGGCCCGGCCGCGCGAAGATCACCGTACGGTTCGGCAAGCCGCTGGACTTCACCGGTCGGTCCGACGACCGCACGTCGCTGCGGGCGATGACCGAGGAGCTGATGGCCGAGATCCAGAAGCTCACCGGCCAGGAGTACGTACCGCGCTACGCCCCGCCGCGCGCCCACCCGCCGTTGGCGGGGGAGCCCGGCGCCGTCTGACGCCGAGGCGCCTGCGCGGGCGCTGCTCGGGTCGCGACAGCTCCCCGGCGAACCTCAGGGCTGCGCCGGCGGCGGCGTGACGATCTGTTCCCGCAGGGTGTCCAGCAGGCTGGCGCTGTCGTCGACGGAGAGCCGGGTGAAGACGGCGGTGGTGATGCTGCCGTAGTCGACCGAGGTGCAGACCACCACGTCGGCGCCGTCCGACCGGCCGGTGGCGCACCGCTCGTACCGGCCGCGCACCCCGGTCTCGACCGCCTGGGGGGCGTCGAGCCGGTAGGTCTCGGTCAGCCGGGTCATCTCGTCGTCCGCGTCGGACTCCGGGTTGAACCGGAAGCCGGTGCCGCCGAACACGGTGACCCGCTTGCCGTCGCCGGTGCCGTAGACCCCGGCGAAGACATCCTCGGAGAGCAGGTTCGCCGCGCGTACCTCGGCCTTGAGCCGCTTGGCGGTGGCCTGGCTACGGGCGTCCTGCCGCAGCGTCAGGTCGGCCACCTGGCCGGGCAGCGCGGCGTCGGCCGGGTACTGCTCCCACATCGGCTTGCCGAACCAGGCCGGGCAACCGCAGCAGCAGACCAGGCTCAGCAGCAGCATCCAGGGCCAGCGCCGGCGACGCCGGACCGGCACCGGGACGTACCCGCGGGGCGCCTCCCACCCCGGTGGCGGGGTGACCGCCTTCGGGCGGCGGCCCCGGCGCTGCTTGGGCGGCGCGGGCGGCGGGGGAGGCGGCGGTGCCGGCCGGGACGGGGCGATCGGCGGCGGTGACACCGGGTGCGCGGCGGGCGGCGGGTACGGGCGGGACGGCGGCGGCGCGGCCTCGTAGGGCCGGGTGGCCGGGGGCGCGGCTTCGTACGGCCGGGTGAGCGGCGGCGCGGGGTAGGGCAGGGTCGGCGGGAGCGCGGGGAGGTGGTGGTGGTGCTCCAGCTCCCAGGAGCCGGTGTCCGCGCCCGCCCAGGGGTCCACCGGGGTGCGGTGTTCGGGCAGGTCGACCGGGGTGGGCGGGATGGGCGTGGGCTCCGCCGACTCGCCCCAGGCACGGCGACGCGGGGGCGGGGGCGGGACCGCCGCCGAACCGGTCCAGCGCGGCGCGGGCGGCTCCGGCTCAACCCGGGTCGGCTCCGGGGTGGCGGGCGCACCGGTGTCGACCCGGGTGGGCTCCGGGGTGGCGGCCGGCGAACCGGTGTCAGCCCGGCTGGGCTGCGGGGCCGCAGGCGCGCCGGTGTCTACCCGGGTGGGCTCCGGTCCGTCGGGCGCACGGGTGTCGAGCCCGGTGGGCTGTGCGGCGGGCGGTGCGGTGTCGATCCGGGTGGGCGGAGGTGCGTCGTCTGTCGGGGCGGCCTCGACCGGGGCTGACTCCGGGTCGTCGGGCCTCCGGCCCTCGGCGGGTGAGGTCGGCGCGGTGGGCTCGTCCGGGGACGCGGTGGCCGGCTCGGCCGCCGTCCGCTCCGGGTCGCCCGGGGCGGTGGCCCGGTCGGCGGGCAGCTCACGGGTGCCCTCGGGGCCCGTGCGGGGCCCGGCGTCGGCGGGTACGGGAGAGGGGGTCTGCTCCTCGGCGACGGCCGGCTCCCGGCCGACGTCGGTGACCGGGGGGCTCCCGTCGGCCGGCCGGTCCGCCCCCGGCTGGGGCTGCGGCATCGCGGCAATCTCCTCTCGCGCCGGTTGCGAGGTTAGTACCGGCATGCCACCAGCGACGAACCCGTCCACCGTCGGTCGCCCCCGGGCGACACCGGGTGAGGGTGCCGTAACGGGTCAGACCGGGCGCTCGGGCGCCGATAGCTTGACCAGTGCCGAGGTTGGGCGGTGGTCGCCGGGCGCGGGTGGTGCCGGTGGTAGGGGGCGGGGTGGTCGCGGGGGTTCAAGATCGGGTCGCATCTTTCCGAGTCCGAGCACGGCGTGTCGTCTCGGAAGATGCGACTGGATCATGGGGACCGGGCGGTGGGGGCGGAGGGGCTGCGCGGGGGGCGTTGACCTGGGCGGGGCAGGAGGCGCGCTTCGTGGGGTCCGTCGGGGATTGGCGGACGGTGCGGCGCGGTGGGTGGCTGGCGGGCGCGTACCCTTGGGCATCATGAGTGCCCCGTCCACGACGCCGCGCCCCGCCGCGGCCAATTCCGTCTGGCCCCAGCTGGAGCCGCTGCTGCCCCAGGTGACCAAGCCCATCCAGTACGTCGGTGGCGAGTTGGGTGCGGTGGTCAAGGACTGGGACGCGGCCACCGTGCGCTGGGCGCTGATGTATCCCGACGCGTACGAGGTCGGCCTGCCCAACCAGGGCGTGCAGATCCTCTACGAGGTGCTCAACGAGCTGCCCGACGTGCTCGCCGAGCGCACCTACGCGGTCTGGCCGGACCTGGAGAAGCTGATGCGCGCCCACGGCGTGCCGCAGTTCACCGTCGACGCGCACCGCTCGGTGCGCGACTTCGACGTGTTCGGCGTCTCGTTCTCCACCGAGCTGGGCTACACCAACCTGCTCACCGCGATCGACCTGGCCGGCATCCCGCTGCTCGCCGCCGACCGCACCGACGCCGACCCGGTGATCCTGGCCGGCGGGCACGCCGCGTTCAACCCGGAGCCGATCGCCGACTTCGTCGACGCCGCCGTGCTGGGCGACGGCGAGGAGGCGGTCCTGGAGATCACCACGATCGTCCGGGCGTGGAAGGCCGAGGGCTCCCCGGGCGGGCGCGACGAGCTGCTGCTGCGGCTGGCCCGCACCGAGAGCGTCTACGTGCCGCGCTTCTACGACGTGGACTACCTGCCCGACGGCCGGATCCAGCGGGTCGTGCCGAACCGGGCGGACGTGCCGTTCCGGGTGCACAAGCGCACGACGATGGACCTGGACGCCTGGCCGTACCCGAAGAAGCCCCTCGTGCCGCTCGCCGAGACCGTGCACGAGCGGTACGCGGTGGAGATCTTCCGGGGCTGCACCCGGGGCTGCCGGTTCTGCCAGGCCGGCATGATCACCCGCCCGGTCCGGGAGCGCTCGATCACCACCGTCGGCCAGATGGTCCGCGACGGGCTGGAGTTCTCCGGCTTCCACGAGGTGGGCCTGCTGTCGCTCTCCTCGGCCGACCACTCCGAGATCGGCGACATGTGCTCCGGCCTCGCCCAGCAGTACGAGGGCACCAACGTGTCCCTGTCGCTGCCGTCGACCCGGGTGGACGCGTTCAACATCGACCTGGCCCAGGAGCTGTCCCGCAACGGCCGGCGTACCGGCCTGACCTTCGCCCCGGAGGGCGGGTCGGAGCGGATCCGCAAGGTCATCAACAAGATGGTGTCGAAGGAAGACCTGATCCGCACCGTCGTCACCGCGTACACCAACGGCTGGCGGCAGGTGAAGCTGTACTTCATGTGCGGCCTGCCCACCGAGACCGACGACGACGTCCTCGAGATCGCCGACATGGCGCACGAGGTCATCAAGGCCGGCCGGGCCGCCACCGGTTCCAAGGACATCCGCTGCACCGTCTCCATCGGCGGCTTCGTGCCGAAGCCGCACACCCCGTTCCAGTGGGCCCCGATGGAGCGCCCGGAGGTCATCGACCACCGGCTCAAGATCCTCAAGCAGGCGATCAACTCGGATCGCTCGCTGGGCCGGGCGATCGGCTACCGCTACCACGACGGCGAGCCGTCGCTGATCGAGGGCCTGCTCAGCCGCGGTGACCGCCGGGTCGGCGCGGTGATCCGCAAGGTCTGGGAGAACGGCGGCCGGTTCGACGGCTGGAGCGAGCACTTCTCGTACCAGCGCTGGGTGGACGCCGCCGCCGAGGCACTGCCGACCTTCGGCGTGGACCTCGACTGGTACACCACCCGGGAGCGCGACGAGCTGGAGGTCCTGCCCTGGGATCACCTCGACTCGGGCCTGGACAAGGACTGGCTCTGGCAGGACTGGCAGGACTCGCTCTCCGAGTACGAGCAGGACGACTGCCGCTGGACCCCGTGCTTCGACTGCGGCGTCTGCCCGTCGATGGACACCGAGATCCAGATCGGCCCCACCGGCCGGAAGCTGCTCCCGCTCACCCCGGTCAACGGCCTGAAGGTCCCCACCGGCGCCCAGCAGTGACCGTACCGGGGCGGGTGCGCCGCGCGTGGGCGCGCCACCCGCCCCGCCCGGCGATCATGAAGTTATTGTCACCGGCATCCGTGACACCTTCATGACCGACCGGTCCTGACACCGAGGAGCACGACGATCAGCAAAAAACCACAGCCGGAGGGCGGGCAGGCGCCGGTCGTCCAGCGCGTCCGGATCCGGTACGCCAAGCGCGGCCCGCTCCGGTTCACCTCGCACCGGGACTTCGCCCGGGCCTTCGAGCGCGCGCTGCGCCGGGCCGGCGTCCCGATCGCCTTCTCCCAGGGCTTCACGCCGCACCCCAAGATCTCCTACGCCAGCGCGGCCCCCACCGGCGTCGCCAGCGAGGCGGAGTACCTCGAGATCGGCCTGCGCGAGCCGGTCGACCCGGACCAGCTGCGCGCCGCGCTGGACGCCGCGCTCTCGCCGGGGCTGGACGTGCTCGACGCGGTGGTCGCAGAGAGCGGCAGCCTGGCCGACCGGATCGAGGCCTCGCACTGGCGCATCGAGCTGCCCGAGGTCGAGCCGGCCGCGCTGCACCGCGCCGTCGCCGCCTTCACCGCCGCCGACGAGATCCAGGTCGAGCGGATGACCAAGCAGGGCCGGCGCACCTTCGACGCCCGGTCCGCCGTCATGCGTATCGATGTGGTGCCGCCCGCGGAGACGCCTTCCGGGGTACCGGACTCCGCGTGTGCGATACTCGAACTGGTCGTGCGGCAGGTCACCCCGTCCGTACGGCCCGATGACGTCCTTTCCGGCCTCCGCGTGGTGGCCGACCTGGTGCCGCCGGTCTCACCGAGGGTGATCCGGCTGGCGCAGGGCACGCTGACCGCGCAGGGCGCGATCGTGGATCCGTTGGACGCGGACCGCGACGGGGCAACCATCGGTGAGCACTGACCGACGGTCGGTGCTCTAGGCAGGCAGACTTCGGCGGTCGCGCACCTCGCGCGCCCGGCGGAAACACTTTTGCGGCAACCCTGCGTGGCAGCGCTCACCCGCGCCCGGGGCGGCCAGAACTGGAGAACGTCCATGCTCGAGAACGAGCCCGAGGGCGGCGAACGGACCGGCGCACAGCCGGCCGGCCAGACCGCCGACGCCACCGACAGCACCAGCGCCGAGGGTGCCGCCACCGACAGCGCCGCCGAGGCGGCGCCGAAGCGCCGGCGTACCACCCGGCGCAAGGCGGCCCCGCTGAGCCAGCCGGAGCAGGTCGAGGCGCCCGCCGAGGCGTCCGCGGCCGCGGCCTCCGCCACCGACGAGGCGCACGAGGCCGAGGTGCTGGCCCCGGTCGCCGGTGAACTGGACACCCCGCCCAAGACCACCCGTCGCCGGCGCAAGGCGACGCCCGCCAAGGCCGCCGAGGAGCCGGAGGTGGCCACCGGTGCCGAGGAGCCCTCGGCAGAGGTCGTCCCGCCGGTGAAGGTCACCCGTACCCGGCGCAAGAAGGCCGCCGCCCCGGCGGCCGCCGAGCCGGCCGCCGAGACCCCGGCCGCGCCGGCCGAGGCCGCCGCGCCGATGGTCGAGCCGGCCGAGGAGGAGGAGCCCGCCGTCGAGGCGGCGGCGCCCACCGAGCCCACCGCGGTCGACGAGGCCGAGGCCGCCGAGGCCGCCGAGGCCGCCACCGAGGAGGCCCGGCCGGGTGCCGCCGAGCCGGCCGTCGCCACCTCCGACGCCGAGAGCCGGGCCGGCGAGGTCCCGCCCGGTGTCGCGGTGCCCGGCGGCGAGTCGGCGGAGGTCGCGCCGGAGCCGCGTACCCGCCGTCGGCGGGCCGCGCTCTCCGCGCCCACCGTGCTGTTCATGGCCCCGCTGCCCGAGGAGCTGCCGGCCGTCCGCGTGGTCGAGCCCGGCCCGGCGGCGGCCGAGGAGGCCGTCGAGGAGCCGGCCGAGACCGGTCGCCGGCGTCGCCGCGGTCGCCGCGAGGTCGAGCCGGTCGAGGTGCTCGAGGTCGAGGAGGAGCCCACCGGCGAGGCCGAGGAGGCCGCCGAGGCCGAGGAAGAGGACGAGGACGAGAGCGCGGCGGCCCGCCGTCGCCGTCGTCGTGGTCGCCGGGGCCGCGGTCGCGGCAAGGGCGGCGCCGAGGACAGCGACGAGGAGGAGGCCGAGGAGGCCGTCCAGGCCGAGGGCGGCGAGGCCGAGGAGCCCGATGAAGAGGAGGGCGAGGGCGACGGGCTGACCCGCCGCCGGCGCCGTCGTCGCCGCCGGGGCGCCGGGGACGTCGAGGGCGGCGCCGAGGACGGCGTGCCCACCGTGGTCAAGATCCGCGAGCCGCGCAAGGCCGTCGACGAGGTGCAGGGCGTCTCCGGCTCGACCCGGCTGGAGGCCAAGCGCCAGCGCCGTCGGGACGGCCGCGAGCAGCGCCGGACCCGGCCGCCGATCCTCAGCGAGTCGGAGTTCCTGGCCCGCCGGGAGGCGGTCGACCGGGTGATGGCGGTACGCCAGCGCGGCGACCGCACCCAGATCGCCGTTCTGGAGGACGGCGTGCTGGTCGAGCACTACGTCACCCGCAACTCCTCCGGCACCATGGCCGGCAACGTCTACCTCGGCAAGGTGCAGAACGTCCTGCCCAGCATGGAGGCGGCCTTCGTCGACGTCGGGCGCGGCCGCAACGCCGTGCTGTACGCCGGTGAGGTCAACTGGGACGTGAGCGGACTGGAGGGGCGGGCCCGCTCGATCGAGCAGGCGCTGCGCTCCGGCGACTCGGTGCTGGTGCAGGTGACGAAGGACCCGATCGGGCACAAGGGCGCCCGGCTGACCAGCCACATCGCGCTCTCCGGCCGGCACCTGGTCTACGTGCCGAACGGCAACGCCTCGGGCATCAGCCGCAAGCTGCCGGACAACGAGCGCAAGCGGCTGCGGGACGTGCTGAAGAAGCTGGTGCCGGACGGCGCCGGCGTGATCGTCCGGACCGCCGCCGAGGGGGCGAGCGAGGACGAGCTGGCCCGCGACGTCAAGCGGCTGCAGGCCCAGTGGGAGGACATCCAGGCCAAGGCGGCCGAAGGTGGTGCCCCGGTGCTGCTCTACGAGGAGCCGGACCTGGTCATCCGGGTCGTCCGGGACCTGTTCAACGAGGACTTCCGCGAGCTGGTCATCGAGGGCGAGCAGTCGTACGACATGGTCGAGTCGTACCTGTCGCACGTCTCGCCCGACCTGGTCGCCCGGCTGCGCCGGCACGTCGGCGCCACCGACATCTTCGCCGAGTACCGGATCGACGAGCAGATCATCAAGGGGCTGGACCGGAAGGTCTTCCTCCCCTCCGGCGGGTCGCTGGTCATCGACCGCACCGAGGCGATGACCGTCATCGACGTCAACACCGGCAAGTACACCGGCTCTGGGGGCAACCTCGAGGAGACGGTCACCCGCAACAACCTGGAGGCGGCCGAGGAGATCGTGCGCCAGCTCCGGCTGCGCGACATCGGCGGCATCGTGGTGATCGACTTCATCGACATGGTGCTGGAGTCGAACCGTGAGCTGGTGCTGCGCCGGCTGACCGAGTGCCTGGGCCGGGACCGGACCAAGCACCAGGTCACCGAGATCACCTCGCTCGGCCTGGTGCAGATGACCCGCAAGCGGATCGGCGCGGGCCTGCTGGAGGCGTTCAGCGAGACCTGCGAGTGCTGCAAGGGCCGCGGCCTGATCATCCACACCGAGCCGGTGCCGGAGAAGCCGCGTGCCGGCGCCGGCGCGGGGGAGAAGGTCAAGGCGGTCGCCTCCTCGGTGGCCGCCGCCCCGGCGACCGAGCAGACCGGCGGGCCGTCGCGGCGGCGCTCGCGCAAGGCCGCCGCCGCGCCGGAGCGCATGGTGGTGGAGACCACCGAGGCCGCCGACGTGGACCGGGTGGCCGAGGCGGAGGCCGAGTACCACGACACGATGGGCTACGACCTGTCCCGGTACGAGACGGAGACGCCGGCCGCGCCGGCGGTCGCCGACAGCCTGGAGGGTGAGTCGGCCCGGCTGGCCGGGGTGGACGACCCGGACGCGCTGGGCGACACCGAGGAGGAGAGCGGCGAGGGCGGCACCGGCCGGCGCCGGTCCCGCCGCGGCGGCCCCCGTCGGCGGACCCGCCCGTGACCGGCTGACCAGCCCGACGTTTCGCGGGGCCCCTTCCGTGGCGACAGTGCCGGCGGGAGGGGCCCTGTCGCGTTCTCCGGCCCCGGCTACGATCGGTCACCCCCGGCTAGGAGAAGACAATGCGCCGCCTGCTCGCCGCCACCCTGGTGACCGCCGTCCTGCTGACCGGCTCCGGCTGCTCCGGCGACCGGTCCGACGAGGCCGCCCCGGCCACCCCCGGCCCGTCCACCGGGCCGTCGGCCACCTCGACCGTGCTGCCGTCCGCCCCGGTCAGCGTCGCCCCGGCGGGAGGCAACGGGCCGCAGGTCTGCGCCGCCGCCGAGCAGGCCTCCTCGGCGGCCGTGCGGACGTACGTCGAGGAACTGGGCAAGATGATCGCCGCGGTCGGCGCGAACGACAGCACCGGGGCGGAAACCGCCCGGAAACGGGCAGAGTCGGCGCTGACCAGCTGGCGGTCGGCGCTGCAGGAGCAGTCCGCCCGGGCCACCGACCCGCAGTTGAAGACCCTGCTCACCGACCTGGCCACCGAGGTCGGCACGCTCGGCGCCGACGTCGAGTCGATCGACGAGACCGAGCTCGACCGCCTCCAGCAGCGCCTCGACCAGCTCTGCGGGCGCTGACCGGCGGGCCCGGTTTGGGTGTCACCCGGTCCATGGCGTACGCTTGCCTGCGGCGCACTTTGGTGTGCCGAGTTCCCGCGTGCCCGCGCCGCCGGTGTCACTGCTACCCGGCGAGTCGCCGTGGGAACGACCAGCCAGCAGCCTCAACGACAGGGAGTCCGCCTCCGATGTACGCGATCGTCAAGACCGGCGGCAAGCAGTACAAGGTCGCCGAGGGCGACGTGATCGAGGTCGAGAAGCTCGCCGGTGCCCCCGGCGACGCGGTGAAGCTCACCGCGGTGCTCCTCGTCGACGGTGACGACCTGGTGACCGACGCGGCGAAGCTTGCCTCGGTCGCGGTGTCCGGCGAGATCGCCGCGCACACCAAGGGCCCGAAGATCCGGATCCACAAGTTCAAGAACAAGACCGGCTACCACAAGCGCCAGGGTCACCGCCAGCCGCTGACCCAGGTCAAGGTGACCGGCATCTCCAGCGGGAAGTAGGTCGTCCTCCAATGGCTCACAAAAAGGGTGCGTCCAGCTCGCGTAACGGTCGTGACTCCGCGGCCCAGCGACTCGGCGTGAAGCGCTTCGGTGGTCAGGTTGTCAGCGCGGGTGAGATCCTCATCCGTCAGCGGGGCACCAAGTTCCACCCCGGTGACCTGGTCGGCCGCGGCGGAGACGACACGCTCTTCGCGCTGGCTGCCGGTGCGGTCCAGTTCGGCACCAAGCGCGGTCGCAAGACCGTCAGCATCGTGCCGCAGCAGTAATTCTCCGGCGAAGCGGGCCGCGGACCTCGGGTCCCGGCCCGCTTCGTCTTTTCGCGTGCGGGGGCGTACCCCGCTGGAAGGATTGGCGTCGTGACGACGTTCGTTGACCGGGTCGTCCTGCACATGCAGGCCGGCGACGGCGGGCACGGCTGTGCCTCGATCCACCGGGAGAAGTTCAAGCCGTTCGGCGGCCCGGACGGGGGCAACGGCGGGCACGGCGGCAGCGTGTCGCTGGTGGTCGACCCGCAGGTGACCACGCTGCTCGACTTCCACTTCCGCCCGCACCTGAAGGCCGAGAACGGCAAGGGCGGGGCCGGATCGAACCGCGACGGCGCCAACGGCCACGACCTGGTGATCAAGGTGCCGAACGGCACCGTGGTGCAGACCATCGACGGCGAGGTGCTGGCCGACCTGGTCGGCGTGGGCACCACCTTCGAGGCGGCGCGGGGCGGTCGCGGCGGTCGCGGCAACGCGTCGCTGGCCAACGCCCGGCGCAAGGCTCCCGGCTTCGCCGAGCTGGGCGAGCCGGGCGACCGGCTGGACGTGGTGCTGGAGCTCAAGAGCGTCGCCGATGTCGGCCTGGTGGGCTTCCCGTCCGCCGGCAAGTCGTCGCTGATCGCGGTGATCTCCGCCGCCAAGCCGAAGATCGCCGACTACCCGTTCACCACGCTGGTGCCCAACCTGGGCGTGGTCCGGGTCGACAACCACACCTTCACCGTCGCCGACGTGCCGGGCCTGATCCCGGGCGCGGCCACCGGCCGGGGGCTGGGGCTGGAGTTCCTCCGCCACGTCGAGCGCTGCGCCGTGCTGGTGCACGTGGTCGACACCGCGACGCTGGAGCCGGGCCGCGACCCGCTCGCCGACATCGACGCCATCGAGTCCGAGCTCACCCAGTACGGCGGCCTCGCCGACCGGCCGCGGCTGGTCGCCCTCAACAAGATCGACGTACCGGACGGGCGGGACCTCGCCGAGATCGTCCGGCCGGACCTGGAGGCGCGCGGCTTCCGGGTGTTCGAGGTCTCCACGGCCACCCGCGAAGGGCTCAAGGAGCTGATGTTCGCGATGGCCGAGGTGGTCGAGCAGAGCCGCCAGGCGGCTCCGCCGGCCGAGCCGACCCGGATCGTCATCCGCCCGAAGGCGGTGGACGACGCCGGCTTCACCATCGACGTGGAGGAGGACGGCTCCTTCACGGTGCGCGGTGTCCGGCCCGAGCGCTGGGTCCGGCAGACGAACTTCGACAACGACGAGGCGATCGGCTTCCTCGCCGACCGGCTCGCCCGCCTCGGCGTCGAGGAGAAGCTCGCCAAGGTCGGCGCCAAGCCGGGCGACCTGGTGCGCATCGGCGAGCGGGAGTTCGACTGGCAGCCCACCCTCTACGCCGGCGTCGACTTCGTGCCCGGCAACCGGGGCACGGACGTGCGGCTGGAGGAGAAGTCGGCCCGGGCCTCGGCCGCGGAGCGGCTGGCCGCCCGCAAGGCGCGCCGGCAGCGCCCCGCCGACGAGCTGGAGGCCGGCGGCCTGGACGCGGACCTCTCCGACGACCTGGACGACGACGACCTCGAATAGCTCGGTCATGTCCGTGTCCGGGTCGTTCGCCGGAAACCTCCGTGAAATCGACCCGGCATAGCGTGGTCGGATGCTGATCGAGTCCCGTCCTTCCACCGACCCGGAGATCGACGCCCTCGTCGTCGCCCAGCAGCGTGAGCTGCGCGAGGCCGACGGCGGACTGGACGGGCAGGTCACCGTCGCGCACGACGACATCCGCTACCTCGCGGTGGTCGTCGACGGCCGGGCGGTGGCCTGCGGCGGGATCCAGTCGCTGGATGCCGCCACCGGGGAACTCAAGCGGATGTACGTCCGTCCCGCGTACCGGGGCAGGGGTATCGCCCGGCAGTTGCTGACCGCGCTGGAGGAGTTGGCCTTCCAGCGGGGTCACTCGGTGGTGTGCCTGGAGACCGGGGTGTACCTGCCGGCCGCGATCGGGCTCTACACCTCGTGCGGGTACGAGCCGATCCCGGTCTACGGCGAGTACGTCGACAACCCGTACAGCGTCTGCTTCGCCAAGCGCCTGCCGGTCGCCGCCTGAGGGTGGGTCAGGCGCCGGTCTGGGCGTGCTCCACGGTGACCGGCTTCGACTCCGGCGACCCGTGCTGGCGCAGGACGATGCTCAGCAGGATCAGCGCGCCGACGGCCAGGAACTCGCTCTGCCAGTTCTGCATGGACTGGAACCAGAAGTCGCTGGTGCCGAGGAACTGCCAGGCGCTGATCGGGGCGGCACCGCTCTGCAGCGCCTGCTCCTCGTTGTACTGGGCCGCGCCGCCGAGCAGGTGGCCGACGAACGAGCCGGCGAAGATCAGCAGCAGGGCCAGCGAGAGGCTGTTGCGGTAGACCATCAGCGGCAGGCCACCGACCCGCGCGGGCCACGGTGAGTCCGGGCCGGCCCGGCGCTCGTCGTCCTCCGGGCGGTCGGTCTGGCCCTCCGGCTTCGACTCGGCCGACCCCCGCTGCACCAGGTATGCGGTGAGCAGCACGTAGCCGCCCATCTGGAGGAACTCCGACTCCCAGTTCTCGAAGACGGACTCGGCGAAGTGCCCCGTGCCCAGGTACGCCAGCCAGCCGATCGGCTGGGCCCCGTACTCCGCCAGTTCCTCGTTGTGGGTCTGCCACCCGAAGACGCTCTGCAGCGACAGGAAGACGAAGAAGGCGCCCAGCATGGCGATGCTCAGCGCGTTGTTCCTGATCCACCGCGGCATCGTGACCTCCTCGTCCTGTGCCTGACGCTTCGGTGCCCGGTTCCGCCAAGGATCAAACTCGGACACGCCGGGCGCTCCGGGCGGCCTGCCTCAGGGGCGGTCGATCGGGGTGTCCAGCCGCCCGCCCGTGCCCGCGTCTTTGGAGAGCAGCAGCCCGAGGGTGAGCATGCCGAAGCCGAGCCCCAGGTGCAGCCAGTTGTCGGCGCCGTTGAGCGGGATGAAGTTGGCCACGGCGTCCCGGTCGAGCAGGAAGCCGTACAGCCAGAGCCCCAGGTAGGCGGCGCCGCCGCCGGCCAGGAACAGCCGGGCGCCGGCCACCCGGCGGGCCATCACCAGCCCGGCCAGCCCGAAGAGCAGGTGCAGCAGGTTGTGCAGGATCGACACCCGGAACACGCCGAACAGCTTCGCGAGCGAGTGGTGACCGGCGAAGGCCAGGTCGTCGTACCCGGTGGTGACGCCCGGGACGAAGCCGAGCACCCCGAGCAGCAGGAAGATCACGGCCACCACGAGCGCGACCAGCTGGACCCGGGGTTTCGGCCCGGCCGTGCCACGCCCGCGCACGTCTCGTGCCATCGATGTCACCTCCACGCAGCAGCTGCCGGTCACAGCCGGACGATCCTCAATTCTGTAGCCATCTGGACACGGACCGTAGAGAAATGGCGAATCAGGCATGGACCCGACGACCGGGGGTAGTCAAAGGCTGCGCCGATGTGACGGTCGGCGATCCCCCGAGCGCAGAGCCGCACGAGTGCCGAGCGGAAGGAAAACCATGACTTACGATCTCTCATCCTCGTCCTCCACCTACGAGAGCGAGCAGAACAACGGCGGTGGCGTCCGCGACCAGGCCCGCCAGGTCGGCGCCGAGGCCGCCAACGCGGGTGGCGCGGTCGCGCAGACCGCCAAGGAGCAGGGTCGCGAGGTGGTCGACGAGACCAAGCGGCAGGCCCGCAGCCTCTACGGCGAGGCCCGCAACCAGCTCGCCAGCCAGACGGGCGCGCAGCAGCGCCGCGCGGCCGGCGGGCTCCGCTCGCTGGCCGACGAGATGCGCTCGATGGCGCAGAACGGCGGCGCGGGCGGCCCGGTGACCGAGCTGGCCCACCAGGCGGCCGACCGGGTGCACGGCGTGGCCGGCTGGCTGGAGGAGCGCGAGCCGGGTGACCTGCTCAACGAGGTCAAGACCTACGCCCGCCGCAACCCGGGCACCTTCCTGGTCGGGGCCGCCCTGCTGGGCGTGCTCGCCGGCCGGCTGACCAAGGGCATCACCTCCGCCGGCGACGACCAGACCGGCAGCCACGGCCTGTACGGCGGCGGCTACGCCGACCCGGACCGTACCGCGGTCATCCCGACTCCGCCCGTGCAGCGCGCGGTGCCGAACGGCGGCTACCTCGACCCGACCCCGGGCTACTCCGGCACGGCCTACCCGGACAACGGCGGCACCACCAGCTACGCCGACCCGGCGGGCGGCACGGGCCAGCCGCTGCCCCCGGTGACCCAGACCGACCCGCTGCCGGGCGTGCCGTCCAGCGGCACCGGCACCCCGCGTCCGTGAGCGTACGAGTCATCCGAAGGGAGGCGGCGGCATGAGCATGCCGACGCAGGGGTCCGGACTGGACTCCGGGTACCACCCCGCGGGTGCGCCGCACACCGCGGACGAGGTCAGGGGCAGCTCCCTCGGTGAGCTGATGCGTCAGGTCACCACCGACCTGTCCACCCTGATGCGGCAGGAGGTGGACCTGGCCAAGGCCGAGATCCGCCAGGAGGGGAAGAAGGCGGGCAAGGCCGCCGGTCTCTTCGGCGGCGCCGGCTTCGGCGGCTACATGGTGGCGCTGTTCCTGTCCATCGCGCTGTGGCAGGCCCTGGACAACGTGATGGATTCGGGCCTGGCCGCGCTGATCGTCGCCGTGATCTGGGCGGTCATCGCCGCCGTCCTCTACTCCATGGCCAAGAAGAACGCCGAGCGGATTCGCGGCCTCAAGCAGACCAACGACAGCGTGCAGCGCATCCCCGACGCGCTGAAGCCCCACCCGGAGGGAGTCACCCGATGAGCACCGATCCCGACCAGATCCGCCGGGAGATCGAGGCGACCCGCAACAGCCTGAGCTCCGACGTGGACGCGCTGGCGTACAAGGTCAGCCCCGGCCGCATCGTCGACGACCGTAAGCAGCGGGTGCGTAGCGCGCTGCAGAATGTGAGGGAAAAGGTTATGGGTAGCGCTTCCGACCTCGGCCACAGCACCGGCCACGCCGCCCACTCGGTCGGCGACCGTACCTCCTCGGCGGCCTCCACCGTCAGCGACAAGGCCCACTCCGCCGCCTCGACCGTCAGCGACAAGGCCCACTCGGCCGCCTCGACCGTCGGTGACGCCGCGCAGCGGGCGCCGCAGGTGATCCGGCAGAAGTCCGAGGGCAACCCGGTGGCCGCCGGCCTGATCGCCTTCGGCGTCGGCATGCTGGTGTCCTCGCTGATCCCGGCCACCCGGCGGGAGCAGGAGCTGGCCGCCCAGGTCAAGGAGAAGGCCACCGAGCACAGCGGGGTGGTGAAGGAGAAGCTGGGCGAGGTCGCCAGCGAGATCAAGGAGGAGCTGCGCGAGCCCGCGCAGCGGGCCACCGAGTCGGTGAAGGCCACCGCCCAGGACGCCGTCCACGCCGTCAAGGACGACAGCAAGTCGGCCGCCCAGGACGTGAAGGACCAGGCGCAGCAGTCCCGCGAACAGGTGCGGTACTGACCTGGGGCACCTACGTCGTACACCGCAGCTCGCGGCCACTCCCGGCTTCCGCCGGGACGTGGCCGCGAGTTGTCTTTGACGGCTGAATCCGCTCCGCGTCCGCGCCAGTGCGGGCGCCGGGGATCAGCGCGCGGTGAGGCGGCGGCGGAGGGTGTGTTCGAAGTGGGCGGCCCGGCGCCGCCAGGCGGTCCACGGCCGCGTCGGGGGAGAGGTGGGCGAACGCCAGGTCGTAGCCGTCCGCGGGGATGTGCCGGCCGTACGCGCTCGCGTCGAAGGGCAACGCCGCCTCCCGGAAAACGGTGTTCGGGACGGCATGCCCGGAACCTGAGGGATCAAACGGGGCGTTTCGACGCGTTCACGCCGGGTAGCGCACCGGGATGCGGGCGCCATCTCCGGGCGCTCGGGCGGAGGAGACGTGATGACCAGCAACGGAACGAGGTGGGTGCTGCTCGGCGCCACCACGGCGACCGCGGTCGGGGTCGGCCGGCTGGTGGCCCGGCGGCGCCGCCGGCACCAGCCGGACCGGCAGGGCGGCTGGTACGTGGTGCGCCGGGGGATCACCGTGGACCGGCCGATGGACGCCGTCATCGGCTTCTGGACCGACCGGGAACGACTGGACCGGGCCCTGGCCGAGTGGGCCACCCTCGAACAGCTCGACGAGAACCGGTGGCGCTGCGTCGCCAGCGACCCCGCCGGTGGCGGCACCGAATGGCGGGCCGAGATCAGCGTCGACGGTCCGGGCCGGCTCAGCTGGCGGGTCACCGACGGCCCGGTGCCGCAGCAGGGACACGTGGACCTGGCCCCCGCGCCGCAGGACCGGGGCACCGAGATCCGGGCGGAGCTGCGCTACCGCACCGGCGGCCCGCTGGGCCGGCTGCTGGCCCTGGCCCGCGGCGACGAACCCGACCTGGCGCTGCGCGACGCGCTGCGGCGGATCAAGTCGCTGATCGAGGCCGGCCAGGTGATCGACACCCGGCGCGACCCCTCCGGGCGCAGCCCCGCGCAGGAGGCCGCGACCGACCAGGTCCGCGAGCGGCTGACGACGGGAGGACGGGCGTGAGGGCGCTGTGCTGGGAAGGGGTCGGCAAGCTGGCGGTCCGGGACGTGCCCGAGCCGCGCGTCCGGGCCGAGGGGGACATCATCGTCAAGGTCCGGGCCAGCAGCGTCTGCGGCTCCGACCTGCACCTGATCAACGGCTTCCTGCCGGCGATGCGGGAGGGCGACATCCTCGGCCACGAGTTCATGGGCGAGGTGGTGGAGACCGGGCCGGGCGTAGGCCGGCTGCGCGTCGGCGACCGGGTGGTGGTCGGCTCGGTGGTGGCCTGCGGCGGCTGCTGGTACTGCCGCACCGAGCAGTTCTCGCTCTGCGACAACTCCAACCCGCAGCCGGTCATGCCGGAGAAGCTGTGGGGCCACTCGCCGGCCGGCATCCTCGGCTACTCGCACGCCGGCGGCGGCTACTCCGGCAGCCACGCCGAGTACATCCGGGTGCCGTTCGGTGACATCGGCGCGTTCAAGGTCCCCGCCGGGGTGCCCGACGACGCCGTGGTCTTCGCCTCCGACGCCATGCCCACCGGCTGGATGGGGGCCGACTTCTGCGGTCTCTCCGGCGGCGAGGTGGTGGCGGTCTGGGGCGCCGGCGGGGTGGGTCAGATGGCCGCCCGCGCCGCCCAGCTGCTCGGCGCCGGGCGGGTCATCGTCATCGACCGGCTGCCGGAGCGGCTCGCCACGGCCGCCGACCGGCTCGGGGTGGAGACGATCAACTACGCCGAGACCGACGTGCTGGAGGCGCTGCGGGAGATGACCGCGGGCCGGGGCCCGGACGCCTGCATCGACGCGGTCGGCATGGAGGCGCACGACGTCGGCCCGGCGTACGCCTACGACAAGGCCAAGCAGAGCGCCCGGCTGACCACCGACCGGCCCACCTCCGTCCGCCAGGCGATCATGGCCTGCCGCAAGGGCGGCACGGTGAGCATCGTCGGCGTCTACGGCGGGCTGGTCGACAAGTTCCCGCTCGGCGCGGCGATGAACAAGGCCCTGGTGCTGCGGATGGGGCAGATGCACGCCCAGCGCTACATCCCGATGCTGCTGGACCGCCTCGCCGCCGGCGAGATCGACCCCGGCTACCTGGCCACCCACCCAATGTCGCTGGAGGAGGGCGTGCGCGGCTACGAGATCTTCGAGAAGAAGCAGGACGCCTGCCTGCGCAGCGTCCTGCACCCGGCGATGGCCTGACCGGCGTGCGCGTGCGTCGATTCGTCGCCGGGCGACCGGGGTACAGCAGCCGACATGGCCGGCGAGACCGATGAGACCCCGTTCCGCGCCGCCGACGCGACGCGGGCCTTCGGCGGCAGCGCCGTCGCCCTGGTGGTGGCCGGCACGGTCGCCCTGCTGACCCGGCAGCCGTGGCTCTTCCCGAGCCTCGGACCGGCGGTGATGCTGCACGTGGAGCAGCCCGGCCGGCCGGAGTCGTCGCCGCGCAACACCGTGATCGGCCACCTGGTGGCGTTGCTCGCCGGGTACGCCCTCCTGGAACTGACCGGGTTGACCGACCACCCGTCCGCGCTCCAGGAGGGCGTCTCGGTGCCGCGGATCGTCGCCGCCGCCGGCTCGCTGGCGGTCACCGCGGCGGTGCTGGCCCTGCTCGACGCCGCCCACCCGCCGGCCGGCGCCACCACGCTGATCGTCGCGCTGGGGTTGCTGCGCACCCCGACGCAGCTGGTGATCGCCGGCGCCGCCGTGCTGCTGGTGACGCTGGTGGATCTGCTGTTCAACCGGGCCACCGGCCGGCAGATGCCGCTGTGGCGGGGGGCCGTCATGAGCTGTGGGGAAGCGGAGGAGGGCTGAGAGATGGTGGACCGGATCGCCGACCCGTGGGGGCCGCGCACGCCGTACGGGCCGGGACAGCCGTGGCCGGTGCGGGTCGACAGCTTCCTGGCCGACGGGCACACCGAGGCGGACGTGCAGCGCTGGGTGCCGACGGCCTCCATCCTGCACTCGAACGGCGACGCGATGGACATCGCCGTGCGGGACGGCCGGATCATCGGGGTCCGGGGCCGGGCCGGGGACCGGATCAACCACGGCCGGGTCGATCCCAAGGACCTGTACGGCTGGCAGGCCAACCACAGTCCGGACCGGCTGCGCCGTCCCCTGGTCCGCGAGGGTGACCGGCTGGTCGAGACCGACTGGGACACGGCGATGGGGCGGATCGTGGCCCGCTCGAAGGGGCTGCTGGACGGGCCGGGCGGCTGGGGCCACTTCGGCTTCTACACCAGCGGGCAACTCTTCCTCGAGGAGTACTACACGCTCAGCGTGATCGGGAAGGCCGGCATCGGCACCCCGCACATGGACGGCAACACCCGGCTCTGCACCGCCACCGCCGCCGCCGCGATGAAGGCGAGCTTCGGCACCGACGGGCAGCCCGGCTCGTACACCGACGTGGACCACTGCGACGCGATCGCCCTCTGGGGGCACAACGTCGCGGAGACCCAGACGGTGCTGTGGATGCGGATGCTGGACCGCCGGCGCGGGCCGAACCCGCCGGCGATGCTCGCGGTCGACCCGCGCGCCACCCCGGTGGCCCGGGAGGCCGACGTGCACCTGGCGCTACGCAACGGCACCAACATGGCGCTGCTCAACGGCCTGCTCCGTGAGCTGATCCACCGGGGCTGGTACGACGAGGAGTACGTCCGGGCGCACACGATCGGCTTCGAGGAGCTGTGCCGGGTGGTCGAGGACTACCCGGTGCCGACGGTCGCCGAGATCTGCGACCTGCCGGCGCGGGACATCGAGCGGGCCGCCGAACTGCTCGGGCAGTCGTCCCGGCTGCTCTCCACCGTGCTCCAGGGCTTCTACCAGTCCAACCAGGCCACGGCGGCGGCCTGCCAGGTGAACAACCTGCACCTGATCCGGGGCATGATCGGCCGGCCGGGGGCGGGGCTCTACCAGATGAACGGCCAGCCGACCGCGCAGAACAACCGGGAGTGCGGCGCCGACGGCGACCTGCCCGGCCTGCGCAACTGGGAGAACGAGGAGCACGTGGCCGAGCTGGCCCGGCTGTGGAACGTCGAGGTCGACACCATCCCGCACTGGTCGCCGCCGACGCACGCCATGCAGATCTTCCGGTACGCCGAGCAGGGCTCGATCAAGCTGCTTTGGGTCTCGGCCACCAATCCGGCGGTCAGCCTGCCCGACCTGGCCCGGATCCGCCGGATCCTGGCGAAGCCGGAGCTGTTCCTGGTGGTCCAGGACCTCTTCCGCACCGAGACCGCCGAGCTGGCCGACGTGGTGCTCCCCGCCGCCACCTGGGGTGAGAAGACCGGCACCTTCACCAGCGTGGACCGGACCGTGCACATCTCCGAGAAGGCGGTCGACCCGCCCGGCGAGGCCCGCGCCGACCTGGACATCTTCCTCGACTACGCCCGGCGGATGGACTTCCGGGACTCGGATGGCGACCCGCTGATCCGCTGGACGGGGCCGGAGGAGGTCTTCGAGGCGTGGAAGGAGTGCTCGCGCGGCCGGCCCTGCGACTACACCGCGATCACCTACGAGCGGCTGCGCGCCGGCGGCATCCAGTGGCCGTGCACGGACGAGCGCCCGGACGGCACCGAACGGCTTTACACCGACGGGGTGTTCAACACCGACCCGGACTACTGCGAGACGTACGGCCACGACCTGGTCACCGGGGCGGAGCTGCTGCCGGACGAGTACCGCGCCAAGCAGCCCGGCGGCCGGGCGTTCCTGCACGCGGTGCCGTACCAGCCGTCGCCCGAGGTGCCCAGCGACGAGTACCCGCTGCTGCTCACCACCGGCCGGACCGTCTACCAGTTCCACACCCGTACCAAGACCGGCCGGGCGCCGCAGCTGGCGGACGCCGCGCCGGAGACCTGGGTCGAGCTGAGCGCGGCCGACGCGGACCGGCTCGGCGTGCGGGAGGGCGACCTGGTCCGGGTCGAGTCGCCGCGCGGCGCCGTCCGGGGCCGGGCCCGGATCTGCGGGGTACGCCCCGGCGTGGTCTTCGTCCCCTTCCACTACGGCTACTGGGACGCGCCGGACGCCGACGGCCACACCCGGGCGGCGAACGAGCTGACCATCACCGCCTGGGATCCGGTCTCCAAGCAGCCGATCTTCAAGGTGGCCGCCGTGCGGGTGGTCCGCGAGGCGGACTCCGGCGGCCGACCCTCACCCGCGCCGACGGTCGGCGGGCCGGCCCCGGTGGCGGGCGCCGACGTCCCGGCCACGGTCGGCGGACCGGCGGCCGACGCGCACTCGGAGGTGGCGTGAGATGCATCTGGCGCACTATCTCGGCCTGCTGCACAAGGCCCAGTGCCGGCTCGGCGACGCCTACGAGGAGGTCGGCACGGCACACCGCGACGAGCCGGACGTCTTCCACAGCTGCCAGAAGCTGGCCACCCAGTGCCGCGGGCACGCGGAGCGGCTGGTGCCGTTCGCCCGCCGGTACGCCGAGGACGCCCCCGCCGAACCGGACCGGCTGCACTCCGACCTCTTCGCCGGCACCCGCACCGGCGGCATCGGGCTGCTGCGCGACCTCCAGGACCTCTACCTGATGGCCGCGGAGTGCGACATCAGCTGGACCGTGGTGGGCCAGGCCGCGTACGGGGTCCGGGACGAGGAGCTGCTGGCGGTGGTGCGGGCCTGCGAGGGGGAGACGGCGAACCAGCTCAAGTGGCTGCGGACCCGGATGAAGCAGGCCGCCCCGCAGGCCCTGGTGGTCGCCGACTGACCGTCGGGCGGACCGGCCGGGGCTCAGTCGGTGCGGCGCACGTCGTCGATGACGAAGCCGCTGGGCGGCAGGGTCGGCATCCGGCCCAGGTTCAGCGCCAGGTTCTGCGGTGGCACCACGTACCGCATGGCGGTGGTCAGCAGGGTGACCGCGCGCTTCATCAGCTCGATGGTGATCCACTCACCGGCGCAGCGGTGCCCGCCCAGGTGCTCGCCGCCGCCCTGCGGCACGAAGCCGTACGGGTCGTCGCGCCAGCCGGCGAAGCGTTCCGGGCGGAACCGTTCCGGCTCGGGCCAGAGGTCGGGGTGGTGGTTGGTGCCGTACAGGTCGAGCACCACCCGCCGGCCGCGCGGGAAGTGGTGGCCCTGCCAGTCGAAGGAGCGCCGGACCCGGGCGGCGGCGACCGGGAAGAACGGGTAGTAGCGGCGGACCTCCTGCACGAAGCACTCGGTGGCCTCGTCGCCGGCCCGGACCCGCTCCCGCCAGGTCGGGTGGTCGTGCAGGGCCAGGGCGGCGAAGACCACGTACCGGTCGACGGCGACGGTGGGGCGCAGCACGTTGAGCAGCTCCACCGCGGCGATCCGGCGGGGCAGCAGCCGGCCCTGGGCGTCCCGGTGCTCGGCGATCGCCCGCAGCGCGCTGCCCTCCGGCGCGGTCAGCGTGCCGACCCGGGCCCGCTCCACCACGTCGCCGGCCCACCGTTCGCCCCGGCGGCGGCCGAGCAGCCCGCGCCAGTGCCGGGGCCCGAGCGCCACCGGCCCGTCGATCATCGCGTGCAGCTGGTCGGTGCGCCGGACCACCTCGCTGCTGGCCAGCGGGACACCCGCCCAGGCGCAGACCGCCCGGGTCAGCATCCGGCCGACCTCGTCGTAGAGGACCACCGGGCCGGACCGCTCCCACACGGGGATGCGGGCGGTCCACTCGTCGGCGAAGAGCTGCCCGAGCTGCCGCACCGCGCTCGGCGTCATGATCGACAGGAACATGCCCTTGCGGTCGGTGTGCGCCGGCCCGTCCAGCCCCTGCACGCCACCCCGGCCGGTCAGCGTCCGCTGGCCCCGCAGGGGCATCGCGCCGTCGCGCTGGAACCGATCCGGGTCGTAGAAGAGCACCGCCGCCGGCCGGCCGCGCAGGCAGATCGTCCGTTCCAGCAGCAGCCGGGCCTGGAAGATGTCGCTGCCGTAGCGGTCGCAGCGGGAGCCGATGTACCGGTATCCCTCGCGCAGGAACGCCAGGGTGCCCTCCGGGCTGCGGTCGACGGGAGTGGTGACCATCGGACTCTCCTGACGCGGGTGACAGCGGCCGGCCGCACTGGTCGACCGGATGGCGTTACCCAGGTCGGAGCCACTGAATCCCGCCCGGGCCGGCGTCGGTGCGGCCCGGGGGTGTGGGCCAGTCGACGAGCCGTCCGCTGGCCCCTCCCAGGACGCCGGAAACCTGGTTTCCTCGTCTCCGGGCCGGCCACGGGTGTGCGGCCGGCGTGACGACGGGGAGGGCCGATGCGGGACAACAGGCCGCCGTACTGGCGGCAGCGGCGGGTGGTCGAGGCGTTCGGGAGCGGCCGGTCCGGCGGAGCCGACGGCTCACCGCTGATCACCGCCGCCCGGCGGGCGCCCCGGCCGCCCCGGCGCTTCACCGCCCACCTCGGCTTCGAGGCGGACGGGCCGGAGCAGGCCCGGGACCTCGCCGTCGCGTACGCCGAGGCGTTGAGCCTGCTCCGCCCGGAGCTGGTGCTCGGCGCGGCAGCCCTCTCACCGGCCGACGCCTGGCACCGGGCCGAGCGGCTCTTCTGTGGCGCGCCGGGGCCGGACGGTGAGCGCTGCGCCGACGTGGCCGGCCATCCGGGCTTCCACCACGCCGCGGGCCCCGGTGGCCTCGGCTGGGGCGAGGGCGACGGGTGAACCGCGGCGGGCCGGCGACCGGCGGTGTCCCGATGGCGGGCGACACCGCCGGGCCGCCGACCCGACGTCGAGCCAGGCGCGCCCCGGCCCGCGGCGCGCGGCGCTCAGTCCAGGTCGAACTCGCCGTCCTGCGCGCCCGCGACGAAGGCGTCCCACTCGGCCTGGGTGAAAACCAGCACCGGCCCGTCCGGCTCGGCGGAGTTGCGCATGCCGATCAGGTCGTCGACGAAGGCCACCTCGACCGCGCTGTCGGAGGTGTCGCCCTCGGCTCGCTGCCAGACCGCCCGGGACAGGTCGAAATCGCCCTTGGGGTGCTGACCCATTGTTCGTCCTCCATCACCGCGCAGCATGGGGAGCCCGTCCGGTTCCCCGTCGGGCAGGATAAGCGGATGCCGAGCCTGACCCGTGTAGAGGCGACCGCGCGTCGCGCGCTGATCACCGTCGAGTCCTACGAGGTGGACCTCGACCTGAGCGGCGGCGCCGAGCGGTTCCGCTCCACCGCCACCATCCGGTTCCGGGCCACCCCCGGTGCCGACACCTTCGTCGAGGTCAAACCCGCCCGACTGCTCGGGACGCGCCTCAACGACCGGGACCTCGACCCGGACTCGCTGGCCGACAACCGGCTGCCGCTGACCGGGCTGACCGAGGAGAACACACTGACGGTCACCGCCGAGATGGCGTACTCGAACACCGGCGAGGGGATGCACCGCTTCGTCGACCCGGCCGACGGCGAGACCTACCTCTACGCGATGTCCTTCCTGGACGACGTGCAGCGGCTCTTCGCCGCCTTCGACCAGCCCGACCTGAAGGCGCCGGTGACCCTGTCCGTCACCGCGCCGCCGGAGTGGACGGTCGCCGCCAACGGGCAGCTCGCCGCCAACCCCCGGCCGGGGCGCTGGGAGTTCGCCCCGACCGCGCCGCTGGCCACGTACTTCGTCTCGCTGATCGCCGGCCCCTGGCACGTGCGTCGGGCCGAGCACGACGGCATCCCGCTCGGCGTCTACTGCCGGCGTTCCCTGGCCGAGCACCTGGACGCCGACATCGACGAGATCCTCACCGTCACCCGGCAGTGCTTCGACCGCTTCCACCAGCTCTTCGCCGAGCGCTACCCGTTCGCCAAGTACGACCAGGCGTTCGTGCCGGAGTTCAACGCCGGCGCGATGGAGAACCCGGGCCTGGTCACCCTCCGGGACGACTACGTCTTCCGGTCGGCGGTCACGGACACCCAGCGGGAGCTGCGGGCCACCACCATCGCCCACGAGATGGCGCACATGTGGTTCGGCGACCTGGTGACCATGCGGTGGTGGGACGACCTGTGGCTGAACGAGTCGTTCGCGGAGTACCTGGGCACCCGGGTGACCGCCGAGGCGACCCGCTTCGACCAGGCCTGGACGACCTTCGCGATGCGCCGCAAGGCCTGGGGATACACCGCCGACCAGCGTCCCTCCACCCACCCGGTGGCCCCGGAGGAGGTCCGCGACGCCGCCCAGGGCCTGCTCAACTTCGACGGCATCTCGTACGCCAAGGGCGCCAGCGTGCTGCGGCAGCTGGTCGCCTGGCTCGGCGACGAGGCCTTCCTGGCCGGCCTGAACGCCCACTTCGCCGCCCACCGGTTCGGCAACGCCACCCTGGCCGACCTGCTGGCCAGCCTCAGCTCGGCCAGCGGCCGGGACCTCACCGACTGGGCGGAGCGCTGGCTGCGCCGCCCCCAGGTCAACACGCTGCGGATGGAGACGGCGGTGGACGCCAACGGCCGCTGGGTCGACGCCGCCCTGGTGCAGACCGCTCCGGACGCCCACCCCGTGCTGCGCCCGCACCGGGTCGGCGTGGGCCGGTACGCCCCCGACGGCACGGTGCACCGCCTCGAGGTGGACCTCGACCCGGACACCGACAAGGGCCGTACCGAGCTGACCGCGCTGATCGGCGAGCCCGCCACCGGCCTGCTGCTGCCCAACGACGGCGACCTGACCTTCGCCAAGATCCGCCTCGACGCCGCCTCCGCCGACGCGGTGCCGATGGTGCTGCCGGGGCTGGGCGATCCGCTCGCCCGGGCGCTGCTCTGGGGTGAGGCGCTGGACGCCGCCCGGGACGGCGAGCGCCCGGTCGCCGCCGTGGTCGCGCTGATCACGGCGGCGCTGCCCGCCGAGACCGAGGTGATCATCGCCGAGGACGTGCTCACGCTGAGCCGCGGCCTGATCGACCGCTACCTCGACCCACTGGCCCGCGAGGCCGCGCTGCTGCGGGTCGCCGGGGCGTGCGCCGCGCTGCTCGCCGGGGCGCCGGCCGGCGGCTCGTTGCAGCTCGCCGCCGCGCGGGGCCTGATCGCCGCCAGCACCGACACCGGGCTGCTCGCCGGCTGGCTGGCCGGGGACGGGGTGCCGGAAGGGCTGGCGGTGGACACCGACCTGCGCTGGGCACTGCTACTGCGGCTGGTGGTGCTGGGTGCGGCGGGCGAGCCGGAGATCGCCGCGCAGGCGGCCGCCGACCGCAGCGCCACCGGGGCGGAACGGGCCGCGTGCTGCCGGGCGGCGCTGCCGGACGCCGAGGGCAAGCGGGTCGCCTGGGAGATCGTCACCACCAGCACCGAACTGTCCAACCGGCTGGTCGAGGCGACCGCCGAGGGCTTCTGGCAGCCCGAGCAGGCCGAGCTGACCGCGCCGTACGTCGAGCGGTACTTCGCCGACATGCCGGCGGCCGCGCGGCTGCGTACCGCCTGGACGGCCGACCGGGTGACCACCCTGGCGTTCCCCCGGTACGCCGTGGCGCAACCCACCCGGGAGTTGGCCGCGGCGCTGCTGGCCCGCGACGACCTGACGCCCGGGCTGCGCCGCTGGGTCACCGACCTGGACGACGACCTGCGCCGCGCGCTGGTCGCGCGGACGGCGGTGGCCGCCGCGTCGGCCTGAGTCGGGCCGGAGGTTGGGACGGCGCGGCGGCCCCGACGGGCCGCCGGCCGTCCCCGGCCTACGATCGTCGGGTGGAGGAAGACATCCGGCGGATCGGCATCATGGGCGGCACCTTCGACCCGATCCACCACGGGCACCTCGTGGCGGCCAGCGAGGTGGCGGACCGGTTCGGCCTGGACGAGGTGGTCTTCGTCCCGACCGGTCAGCCGTGGCAGAAGGCGGACGAGCCGGTCAGCCCCGCCGAGGACCGCTACCTGATGACGGTGATCGCCACCGCCTCCAACCCGCGTTTCCAGGTCAGCCGGGTGGACATCGACCGCACTGGCCCCACCTACACCGTCGACACCCTGCGCGACCTGCACGCCGAGTACGGCCCGAAGGTGCAGCTCTACTTCATCACCGGCGCGGACGCGCTGGAGAAGATCCTCTCCTGGAAGGACCTGGACGAGATCTTCGAGCTGGCCCATTTCATCGGGGTGACCCGCCCCGGGTTCGAGCTCACCGACAAGCACCTGCCCGCCGACACGGTGAGCCTGGTGCAGGTCCCGGCGATGGCGATCTCCTCCACCGACTGCCGCGAGCGGGTGGCCCGGGGGGAGCCGGTCTGGTACCTGCTGCCGGACGGTGTGGTGCAGTACATCGCGAAACGCCGGCTCTACCAGCAGTGACTGGGCCTGGTATGTGAGGGTCTGTCCGGATAATCGACCAGAACTGACAAGTCGTCGTGCCCCCGGGTATGAGACGCTTGGAGGGTCGTACGGTTGATCGAAGGAGAACGGTGACAGTTTCCGAACGCGCTCACGAGCTGGCGATGGCCGCCGCCCAGGCCGCGGCCGACAAGAAGGCGCAGGACATCGTCATCATCGACGTGGGCGACCAACTCGCCATCACCGACGCGTTCGTCCTCGCCGCGGCCCCCAACGAGCGTCAGGTGCTGGCCATCGTCGACGCCATCGAGGAGCGGCTGCTCGAGCTGCCGGAGAAGGCCAAGCCGGTGCGCCGCGAGGGCGAGCGGGGCGGCCGCTGGGTGCTGCTCGACTACGTCGACATCGTCGTGCACGTGCAGCACACCGAGGAGCGGGAGTTCTACGCCCTCGACCGGCTCTGGAAGGACTGCCCCCAGATCCCGTTCGTGGATCGGGACCTGGTCGAGGCGGACGCCTCCGCCGGCACCGCCAGCGCGGAATGACCCGCCTGATCGTCTGGCGGCACGGCAACACCGACTGGAACGCCGCCAGCCGCGTCCAGGGGCAGACCGACGTGGCGCTGAACGACCTGGGCCACGAGCAGGCGCGCGGTGCCGCGCCGCTGCTCGCGGCCCTGCGTCCGGACGCCATCGTCGCCTCCGACCTCAGTCGGGCCACCGCCACCGCCGCCGCGCTCGCCGCCCTCACCGGCCTTCCGGTCCGCGCCGACGCCCGGCTGCGTGAGCGCCACTTCGGCCGCTGGCAGGGCCTGGCCCTCACCGACGCCGCCGCCCGCTTCCCCGAGGAGTACGCGCGCTGGCGGGCCGGCGACCCGGACCCGGGCGCGGAGATCGAGACCCTCGACGACCTCGGCAAGCGGGTCGGCGCGGCGCTGCAGGACGCGGCCGACCTCGTACCCGGCGGCACCATCGTGGTGGCCACCCACGGCGGCGCGGCCCGCCAGGGCGTCGGTCAGCTGCTCGGCTGGGAGCACACCGTGCTGCGCACCATCGGCTCCCTGGCCAACTGCCACTGGACCGAGCTGCGCCACGACGACGTCCGGGGCTGGCACCTGCGCGCCCACAATGTCGGGCTGATCACCCGGCCGGCACCCGGGGAGCCGGTCTGAGTCATCCGGCGCGGGCACTCGGTCGCGGCATCGGCTAGCGTGCCGGGCATGCCCGTCGCGGTCGTCACCGACTCCACCGCCTACCTCCCGCCCGAGCTGGTGCGGGCGCACCGGCTCACCGTGGTGCCCCTGACCGTCGTGCTCAACGGCGCGGAGGGGCTGGAGGGGATCGAGACCTTCCCCGCCGATGCCACCCGGGTGCTCGGCGGCCGGCGGGTCTCGGTCAGCACCTCCCGCCCGGCCCCGGAGCAGTTCGCGCGGACGTACCGGGAACTGCTCGACGGTGGCGCGGACGCCGTGGTGTCGGTGCACCTGTCGGCGGAACTCTCCGGCACCGTCGAGGCGGCCCAGCTGGCCGCCGCCGAGCTGGGCGACCGGGTCGAGGTGGTCGACAGCCGCTCCACCGGCATGGGCCTGGGCTTCCCGGTGCTCGCCGCCGCCACGGCCGCCGCGGCCGGCGCCGACCTCCCCGAGGTACGGCAGGCCGCGCTGGACGCCGTCGACCGCACCACCATCTACTTCTACGTCGACACGCTGGAGTTCCTCCGCCGGGGCGGCCGGATCAACGCGGCCGAGGCCCTGCTCGGCACCGCCCTCTCGGTCAAGCCGATCATGCACATGCCGGACGGCGCGATCGTGGTGCGGGACAAGGTGCGTACCGCCAGCCGGGGCGTGGCCCGCCTGGTCGACCTGGCGGTCGAGGCGGCCGGCGACGCCGAGGTGGACCTCGGGGTGCACCACCTCGCCGCGCCGCAGCGGGCCGCGCAGCTGCTGGCGGCGCTCACCGAGCGGCTCGGCGACCGGCTGCACGACACGTACGTCTCCGAGGCCGGCGCGGTGGTCGCCGCCCACGCCGGGCCGGGCCTGGCCAGCGTGGTCGTGCACCGCCGCCCCTGATCTTGCTGGATGGGGAGGGTCATGTCGTACGTGGTGACCGGCGGTGGCCGGGGCGTTGGCCGTGCCGTGACGGAGCGGCTGCTCGACTCCGGCGGCACGGTGGTCGTCGTCGAGCGGGAATCGGACGCGCTGAGCTGGTTGCCGGCGCACCCCGCCGCCGACCGGCTGGTGCCGGTGGTCGGCGACGCGGCGGACGAAGAGGTCGCCGGGCACGCCGCCGACCTGGCCGAGCGGGCCGCGCCGCTGGCGGGCTGGGTCAACAACGCGGCGGTGTTCCGGGACGCCTCGGTGCACTCCGCGCCGCCGGCGCAGGTGTGGGACCTCATCGGGCTCAACGTGCGGCCGGCCCTGGTCGGCGCGACGACGGCGGTACGCCGGTTCCTCGCCGCCGGCACCGGAGGCGCGATCGTCAACGTCTCGTCCCACCAGGCCCGCCGGCCGGTGCCGGGCTGCCTGCCGTACGCCACCGCCAAGGCGGCCGTCGAGGGGCTGACCCGGGCGCTGGCCGTCGAATACGGGCCCCGGGGAGTGCGCACGAACGCCGTCGCGCTCGGCTCGATCCACACCGAGCGGCATGCCGCGTTCCTGGCCGAACGGGAGCCCGCCGAGGTGGAGTGGGTCGAGGCGGAGCTGGCCCGGTTGCATCCGGTCGGGCGGACCGGTCGCGTGGACGAGGTGGCGGACGCTGTGGCGTACCTGCTCTCGGCGACCTTCGTGAACGGGGTGACCCTGCCGGTCGACGGGGGACGGGCGGTGCTGGGGCTGGACCCGGAGGCCCGCTGACCGCCCGCGGATGGTCGTTGCAGGTGAAGGTGCGACCTAGTCAGATTCGGCGACGAAGACGCCTTGACCCTGTTGCCCGTAAATCAGGTTCCGCTCGTGCAGTTCTTTGACGGCCCGGTACGCGGTTGACCGAGCGACGTTGTAAATCTCGCCGATCTCGGAAACCGATGGCAGTTGTTGCCCAGGCCCGTACTCGCCAGAACGAATCTTGGCCTCGATGTCATCGGCGACCCGCCGGTAGTGCGGTGGTCTGGTTGGCATGATCGGCTCTCCTGGGCTTCAGCGGAGATCATGTTTCCAGCCTGAAGATGATCAGGACAAGCGGACAACCCGGCAAAGTGAGCACAGTGAAAACTTAACTACAGTGAGACTGTGGATACAGTGAGACAGTGTCCGGCTGCTCTGGGCTTCAGCAATCCGAGGTATCCGGGCCATCCCGCTCTGGGGAGCACGACGCACGGACTCTGCCCCCAGGGCGGGCCTTCATCGTGATGTGACGGAAGGTGCCCGGCGTGCCGATGGATGACGGCGACATCACTTCCGCAGATGAGCTGTTCGCGATGATGAGGATCATCGACGCTCATTGGAGCCGGGCACTTGACCAGCCATGGCGAGCAGGGGGATGCCTCGAGTGCCGGGATCGGGACAACTGTCGTCAGCTCGATTGGGCTCTAGGCGTTATGGCGGATGTTGCTTCCGTCATGTTCCAGAAGTAGGAGGCCGGCCGGTCGACCCGCACAGCTCCAGCTCAACCAGGATCTCCGGGCGGGTGGGCGGCATCCACCACTCCTTCCCCGGTGGCCGTCGACAGAGTTATGAACTGGCCCGTCCCGGTCGGAGCCCCGGGCCGGCCTGCCGGCTTCCGAACAGCGCCCGCACCACGGGAGCGCTGAAGGCGGCTGACGCGATGGTCAGCACTGCGGCAACAGGAGCGACGTGCTCCGTCTGCCACTCGACGTCGCCTGCGGTGATAGTCGTTTGATCGACGCCGAGGATGTCCATCGACGGCAGCAGCGAGGCCGGGTACCACAGCGGCGCGGACGGATACGGCAGCCCGACACCATCGTTGAGCGTCCAGTAACCGGCCACGTCGTAGATCAACGCACTATCGACGACGACCGCCACGTCGCTGGCGACCAGGGTCGCGACGCAGAGCAGCACGATGGCGCCTTTGGCGTGCCCCCGCCTCACCATCCGGTTCGCCAGGAACGCGCCCAGGCCGAGAAGCGCCGCCCAGACGGTGACGGTGAGCGCCTCGATCGGGAGGTACTCGGCACGCAATCCGTGCGCAAACAGCACAAGGAGCAGCACTGCAACGATCCACAAGAGGCCGAGCCGCTTCACCGTAGACCAGGTCGCACCCATGCCGGCGAGGCTACCGTAGATCGACTCGGGTCGAACCAGAGACTTTGGTGGAGTTCGCCGCCTGGCTGGCGAGTTGGCCCGCGTGGTAGCTGGTCACCGCGCTTCACATAGCACGATGTTGCATGATCAGGCCGTTGTCCACAGGGCTCTGCCTCGTCCACAGGTCGTGACCGTCGGCCGGTAGCGCGGGCCCTTTCCCTCCTAGCCTCGCCGCGTGTCACGTGACGAGGAGACGATGGTGCGACAGCGGCTGTTCCGGCTGGTCCCGGCGGTGCCGTCCGGGGGTGAGGCGGCGCATGTCCCGCCCGCCGAACCGGCTCCGGCGCTCCAGTCCGCTCCGGTCGCCGATTCGGTTTCTGCTGTCCCGCTTCGCCCGTCCACCGACGTCGCCGCGCCGCCGTCCCTGTCTGGCCGGCCGCGGACGCCCGTCGGCGAGGCCGATCACGGGATGCCGCTACCCGCCGAGGATGCTCTCACTGTCGCCCCGCCGTCCCGGCTGCCCGGCCCTGGGGCCTTTGATCCGGGTCGCCGTGGCGTCCGGGCGCTGGCCGCCGGCGCGGCGCTCGTGGTGCTCGGGGCCGGCTTCTGGGCCTGGCGGTCCCGGCCGCAGGCCGAACCGGTCCGCCCGGCGGCGTCGGTCGCCGCGCCCGAGGTGTCCACCGCCCCCGAGGCGACCGTGACTCCCCCCGGCGAGTTGGTCGTCGCGGTCGCCGGCAAGGTACGCCGGCCCGGCCTGGTCCGGGTGCCGGCCGGCGCGCGGGTCGCCGACGCGGTGCAGGCGGCCGGCGGCGCGCTTCCCGGCGTGGACGTGGCCCTGCTCAATCCGGCCCGCAAGGTGGCCGACGGGGAGCTGATCCTGGTCGGGGTCGCCGCGCCGTCCGGCCAGCCCGGCGCCGCCGCGCCGCCGGCCGCCGGTGACCCGGCCGTCCCGGGCGGCCTGGTCAACCTCAACACCGCGACCCTGGCGCAGCTCGACGGGCTGCCCGGGGTCGGTCCGGTGCTCGCCCAGCGCATCCTGACCCACCGCGACCAGCACGGCGGTTTCCGCTCGGTCGGGGACCTGCGCCAGGTCGAGGGCATCGGCGACGCCCGCTACGAACAGCTCAAGGACCTGGTGACGGTGTGAGCCGGGGAACGGATGCCATGTCCGGCGTGGCCGGGCACCGGACGGATCGCGCCGGTGGTTCGACCTTCGGTGTGCAGTCGTCCGGCGAGCCGCCGGACCTGAGGCTCGCCGGCCTGGCGGTGGCGGCGTGGCTGGCCGCGTTGGTCTGCCTGCACCTCACCGCGCCGACGGCGGCGCTGCTCGCCGCCACCGCCGCGGGTCTCGCCGCCCTGGCGGCCGCGCACCTGCTCGGCGTGCTCGGCCGTCCGGCCGGGCCCGTCCGCCGTTACGGCTGGATCGCCGTCGCGGTGCTGATCGGGGTGGTCTGCGGCGCCAGCGCCACCGCCGCCCGCCTGCACGTCCGCGACGCCGCCCCGCTGCGCGCGCTGGTCGACGAGCGGGCCCGGGTCACCGCCGAGCTGGTGCTCCGCGACGATCCCCGTCCGATCCGCGGCGCTCCCGGTCGGCCTGCGACGCTGCTGGTGGCCGCCGAGCTGATCTACCTCACCGACCCCGACGGCCGACGGGTGAGCGCCCCGGCACGGGTGCTGGTGCTGGCCACCGACCCGGCCTGGCGGGGGCGGCTGCCGGGGCAGCGGCTCACCGCCGAGGGGCGGCTGACCGCGCCGCGCGGGGGAGACCTGACCGCCGCCGTGCTGATCGTGCCGGGCCCGCCGGCGGCGCACGGACCACCGCCGTGGCTCCAGCGGGCCGCCGGTACGCTCCGCGCCGGCCTGCAACGAGCCTGCGCCCCGCTCCCGGACGACCAGGGCGGGCTGCTTCCCGGCCTGGTGGTGGGGGACACCAGCCGCCTGCCGGCCACGGTGGAGGAGGACTTCCGGGCCACCGGCATGACGCACCTCAACGCCGTCTCCGGCTCCAACGTGGCGATCGTGGTGGGTGCGGTGCTGCTCCTGGTCCGCTGGGCGCGGGCCGGCCCGGCCGTGGCCGCCGTGCTCTGCGGCCTGGCCCTGGTCGGCTTCGTGATCCTGGTCCGCCCCTCACCGAGCGTGGTACGGGCCGCGACCATGGGCGCGATCGGCCTGGCCGCGCTGGCCGCCGGGCGGCCCCGGGCGGCGCTACCCGCGCTGAGCGCCGCGGTGGCTGTCCTGGTCCTGGCGGACCCTGAACTGGCCGGGGACGCCGGCTTCGCGCTCTCCGTGCTGGCCACCGGAGGACTGCTGTTGCTGGCGCCGAGGTGGCGGGACGCGTTGCGGCGGCGGGGCGTACCGGCGGGGGTGGCCGAGGCGCTGGCCGTCCCGGCGGCGGCGCAGCTCGCCTGCGGGCCGGTGGTGGCCGGCATCTCCGGCACGGTCAGCTTGGTCGCGGTGCCGGCGAACCTGCTGGTGGTGCCTGCCATCGCGCCCGCCACGGTGCTCGGGGTGCTGGCCGCCGCCGTCTCGCCGGTCTGGCCGGCCGGCGCGGAGTTCGCCGCCTGGCTGGCGAGCTGGCCGGCCTGGTGGCTGGTGACTGTCGCCCGGGTCGGTGCGCGGTTGCCGGCGGGCACGCTGCCCTGGCCCGGCGGGGTGCCGGGTGCGCTGCTGCTGGCCGGTCTGACCGTGGCGCTGCTGCTCGCCACCCGGCGGCCGGTGGTGCGCCGGCTGGTGGCGGTCGGCACCGCCGCGGTGATCCTCGGGACCCTGCCCGTCCGGATCCTCGCCAGCGGGTGGCCGCCGTCCGGCTGGGTGGTCGTCGGCTGCGCGGTGGGCCAGGGCGACGCGCTGGTGCTGCCGGTGGCGGCCGGTCGGGCCGTGGTGGTCGACGCCGGCCCGGAACCGTCCGCCGTGGACGGCTGCCTGCGCCGGCTCGGCGTACGGGAGGTGTCGCTGCTGGTGGTGAGCCACTTCCACGCCGACCACGTGGGCGGTGTCGCCGGGGTCTTCCGGGGGCGGCGCGTGGTCGAGGTGCGTACCCCGGGGCTCGCCGAGCCGGCGGCCGGGCGTGCCCTCGTCGCCGGCGCGGCGGCCGGCGCCGTCGTACTCGGAGCTGCCGCGGCCGGCTGGTCGTACCGGGCGGGCGGTGTGGAGCTGGTGGCGCTCGGTCCGCCGTACCCGCTGCACGGCACCCGGTCCGACCCGAACAACAACTCCCTGGTGCTGCGCGCCACCGTGGCCGGGGTGCGCATCCTGCTCGCCGGGGACGCCGAGACCGAGGAGCAGCGCGCCCTGCTGGACCGGGTGCCGCCCGCCGGCCTGCGGGCCGTGGTGCTCAAGGTCGCGCACCACGGCAGCGCGTACCAGGATCCTGCGTTCCTCGACGCGGTCCGGCCCGCCGTCGCGCTGGTCGAGGTCGGCGTCGACAACGACTACGGGCACCCCAGCCCGTCGGTGTTGGCCCGGCTGGCCCGTAGCGGCGTGCGGGTGCTGCGTACCGACACGGACGGGGACGTGGCGGTGGTGACCGGTCGGCACGGCCTGGCGGTGGTGACGCGGGGAGTTGCGCCGGGACGACGGTGACCGGGTCGAGGGGATCGCCGGATCGAGGCGCATTGTGGGGCTGAGCCTGCATTAACGTAAATGTCTGGATTTGCGCTGAGTGCGGGGTCCGCCGTCACAGCCGCCCATGACCAGGCACGATCCCGCGGTGGACCGTGCCAAGATGGGCGGCGTGACCGCCGCCAGCCTTCCTCCCATTCTGCTCGTCCTCGGCGACGAGGAGCTGCTCGCCACGCGCGCGGTGACGGAAGCGGTGGCGAAGGTCCGCAGCGTCGACGCCGACGTGGACGTCCGGGAGTACCAGGCCGGGTCGCTGACGGTCGGCGAGATCGCCGAGATGCTCAGCCCTTCGCTCTTCGGCGGGCGGCGGGTGCTGGTGCTCCGGGCCGGCCAGGACGCCCGGAAGGATCTCGCGACCGCGCTGCTCGCGTACGCGAAGAACCCGGACCCGGACGTCCATCTGGTGGTGCTGCATGTGGGCGGGGCGAAGGGCAAGGCGTTCGCCGACGGGCTGAAGGCGGCCGGTGCCACCGTGGTGCCCGCGATGAAGCTCAAGGCCCACCGGGATCGGGTGGCGTTCGTTCGGGACGAGATCCGCCGGGGCGGCGGGAAGTGCACCGAGGACGCCGCCGAGGCGCTGATCGCCGCCGTCGGCGGAGACCTGCGGGACCTGGCCGCCGCCTGCTCCCAGCTGATCGCCGACACCGACGGGCGGATCGGCGCCGACACGGTGGCCCGGTACTACCGGGGCCGGGTCGAGGTGACCGGCTTCACGGTCGCCGACGCGACCATGATCGGCGACGTCCCGGGGGCGCTGGAGGCGCTGCGCTGGGCCCTGCACGTCGGGGTCGACCCGGTGCCGATCGCCGACGCCCTCGCCGACGGGGTGCGCACCGTGGCCCGGGTCGCCGCCGCCGGCCGGGGCGACCCGTACCAGCTCGCCAGCACCCTCGGCATGCCCGCCTGGAAGATCAAGAATGCGCAGCAACGGGCCCGGGGCTGGACGCCGGAGGGCCTGGTCGAGGCGATGCGGGCGGCCGCCGAGTGCAACGCGGCGGTCAAGGGCGGCGCGGACGACCGGGCGTACGCGCTGGAGAAGGCGGTCTTCTCCGTCGCGGCCGCCCGGCGGGGCGGCGCCCGGTGACCCGCCCCACCCGGATGGCGTGGAGCACCGTGCCCGGCGAGGACGAGCGGTACCGCCCGCTCTACGCCCGGGCGCTCGGACTGCGCGTCGTCAACCCGGGTGGGGTGCTCTGCTTCCTCTTCTTCGAAGGCGCGGTGGCGCTCGCCGTGCTGCTCGCCCTGGCCGAGCTGGTGAGCTGGTGGGCCGTGGTGGTGCTGCCCGCCGCCGTGGCCCTGATGGTCAAGCTCAACGACATGGTGGCCGAGCGGGTCGTCCGCTCGGCGGCGCTCGTGCCGGAGCAGGAGCGGGACCGGTTCCGGCGGCAGATGGAGCCGGTCGTCGGGCGGGCGCGGGTGCCCCGCACTCTGCCCGGCATGGTGGTCGCCACCGAACCGCCCGGTGCTCCCGCCTGGCGACACGGCACGTCGGACCGGCCCTGGGGAGCGCGCGGACCCGCCGGCCCGACCGGCGATCCCGTCGACCGACCCTGACCGGCCCGCGGTCGCCCGCGACCAGCTCCAGGTACGGGACATGGTGGTGTCGCGGGGTCCGGATGCCGCCATGTCGGCGGAATGGAGTCGATCAACCGGCCGCCGGAACACAGACAGCCTGAAGCCCCGGGCGTAGCCCGGGGCTTCAGGTCAGGTCTGGGGTCGCTCGGTCAGGCCGAGAGCGAGCCGACGCGCTTCGAGATCGCCGACTTCCGGTTCGCCGCCTGGTTGGCGTGGATGACGCCCTTGCTGGCGGCCTGGTCCAGCTTGCGGGCCGCGTCACGCATGAGAACGGTGGCCTTCTCGGCGTCACCGGCCTCCGCAGCCTCGTGGAACTTCCGGATGGCGGTCTTCAGCGACGACTTGACCGACTTGTTACGCAGCCGGCGCTTCTCGTTCTGCCGGTTGCGCTTGATCTGGGACTTGATGTTCGCCACGCGACAGCCTCGTCTTGATAGCTCGGTTTGGTCTGCTTCTGCGCGCGACAAGCAGGCGTCATCGCTGCGCGAAGAGCCAGGTTACCAGGTCGGCCGGGACGAGCCAAAACGACTCAGCTCCAGCCCCGCCGGGCAGCCAGCCAGCGCAGCGCCTGCTCCCCGCTGAACCGCTGGTGCGCCCCCAGGTGCGGGGAGACCGCCGGCGCGGGGCGCGGGGCGGGTGGGGCCGGTGGTGGGCCGGCGGCGGCGGAGGTGAGGTAGTAGCCGGCCAGCGCGGCCAGCGTCACGTCGAGGGCGTCCGGCGGGGCGCCGACCGCGGCCGGATGGCCGGCGAAGATCGCGTCCACGGGCAGCCCGTCGGCGTACCCGGTGATCAGCAGGCCGGCCAGGTCGAACCAGGCGGGGCCGTGGCAGATCCAGTTCCAGTCGCAGAACCAGGCCCGCCCGCCGGCGTCGAGCAGCACGTTGTCCACCCGTAGGTCGCCGTGGACCAGGCCGTGGCCGGCGGCGGCGTACCCGGGCAGCCGGGACTCCAGCGCGACCAGCTCGGGCAGGCGGCCGTGCGCGGCGGCCGGCATCGGTGGCACCGGTTCGCGCCCGGCGGCCACCTCGCCCCACCACAGGATGTCGTCGCGGGCCAGGTCTGCCAGGTGGGGCAGGCCGAGGGCGAGCAGCTCGGCGGGCGGGTCGGCCAGCGCGGCGGCCAGCTCGGCGTACCCGGCGAGCACGGCGTCCAGCTCGGTCCGGTCCCAGGGCAGCCGGGGCGTGCGGCCGTCGACGGCGTCCAGGGCGAGCGCGTACCAGCCGGACGCGGTCAGCGCCCAGCGTGGGCGGGGGACCGGCAGGCCGGCCGGGAGCCGGGCGAGGACCGCCGCCTCCCGGGCGTACCAGTCGGCCAGGCGTCGCTGGTGGGTCAGGTCGGCGGCCTTGACGAAGATCCGGCGGCCGTCCGCGCCGGTCAGCAGGGCGGCGAACCCGCCGGTGAAGCCCGCTGTCGCGGTCCGCGCCGACGCCACCGGCGCGCCGAACCGGGCGGCCACCGCGGCGCGCAGCCCGGCGGGCAGCGCTGACCAGTCCGGCCGGACGGCGGTGGCGTGGTACGGCACCGGGGGCGGCGGGAGCGCGGGCACGCCCACCATGCTGCCCTGCCGGTGCGCCCCCGCCCAGCCGCGCGGCCCGTCCCGGCTTCCTGTCGTACCGCGCTGGCAGCATCCGCCCCGTGCGCATGGACGAGTTCTGGGCGTTGATCGAGCGGTCTGCCGCCGTCACCGCCATCCCTGACGAGCGGTTGACCTGGCTCACCGACCGCCTGGCCGAGCGGCCCGCCGGCGAGGCGGTGGACTTCGCCGTCCGGCTCGACGAGCTGCGGGGCCGGGTCGACACCTGGCGGCACTGGGGCGCGGCGCTGCTGATCTGCGGCGGCCTCTGCTCCGACGACGGCTTCCACTACTTCCAGGCCTGGCTGGTCGGGCTCGGCCGGGTGGCCTTCGAGCGGGTCGCCGACGACCCGGACGCGCTCGCCGAAGTCCCGCAGGTGCGTCGTCTCGCGGGGCGGCACCCGCGCGAGTGGGCGGAGGACGAGTGGCCGGAGTGGGAGTGCCTGGACTACGTCGCGGACGAGGCGTACGAGCGGGTCACCGGCGAGGAGGAGGGCCTGGACGAGGCCGTCGAGGCCCGGGGGCGGGAGCTGAGTTCTTCGCCCGAGCCCGCCGACGAGCGGTGGGATCTCGGCGACCGGGCCGAGCTGGCCCGCCGGTACCCGCGACTCGCCGCCATGTTCCCGCTGCCGGATCGCCGCCGGGAGCGGGTCTGGGAGACTGCCAGGCCATGAGGACCGACGACTTCTGGCAGCTGATCGACGAGGCGCGGGCCGGGGCCGGGGGAGAGGGCGACGCGGTCGCCGCCCGCGCGGTCGCTTTGCTGGCCGAGCGGGACCCGGAGGACATCGTCGGGTACGCGCGCCACCAGCAGCGGGTGCTGTCCGCCTCCTACCGGGTCGACCTCTGGGGCGCGGCCTACCTGATCAACGGGGGCGCCTCGGACGACGGTTTCGAGTACTTCCGGGGCTGGCTGATGACCCAGGGCCGGGCGGTGTTCGCCCGGGCGGTGGCCGACCCGGACTCCCTGGCGGAGCTGCCCCGGGTCCGGTCCGCCGCGCTCAGCGGCGAGGAGTTCGAGTGCGAGGACATGCTCGCGGTGCCGTGGGAGGCGTACCGGAAGGCGACCGCGACCGAGCTGCCGGCGGAGCGGGACCCGGTCGCGGTGCCCGACCTCAACGAATTCTGGGACTTCGACGACGAGGACGAGGCCCGGCGCCGGCTGCCCCGGCTGGCGGCGCTCTTCGTGGAGCCGCCGGAGGAGTGACCCGCCCGGCCGGGGGTGGCCGCCGGGCCGAGCGCCGGCACGGGCCGGGCGGGCCGTGGAAGGAGTGATCCGGCCGGGCCGGGGGAGGCCGCCGGGCTGAGCGACCGGCGGGCGGGCCGTGGGAGGAGTGACCCGGCTCGGCCGGGGAAGGCCGGGGGTGGACCGCCCGGCGGTGAGCCGCGGCACCCAGGTGTGATCGGACCGCGTCCGGAGCGACGTGGGAGCATAGAGGGGGCCGGCGGCGCGCCGGCCCGCTCACGTCAGCCGACCAGAACGGACCGCTGTGCCACCGAAGCTCGATCCCGGCGCGAACGCTCCTGGTGCCACCGACCCCGGCCGCATCCGGAACTTCGGCATCATCGCCCACATCGACCACGGGAAGTCGACCCTGGCCGACCGGATGTTGCAGCTCACCGGCGTGGTCGACCCCCGGCAGATGCGGGCGCAGTACCTCGACCGGATGGACATCGAGCGCGAGCGCGGCATCACCATCAAGAGCCAGGCCGTCCGGATGCCGTGGACCATCCGCGAGGGCGACCGGGCCGGCGAGCAGGCCGTGCTCAACATGATCGACACCCCCGGCCACGTCGACTTCACCTACGAGGTGTCCCGCTCGCTGGCCGCCTGCGAGGGTGCCGTGCTGCTGGTCGACGCCGCGCAGGGCATCGAGGCGCAGACGCTGGCGAACCTCTACCTCGCGCTCGAGAACGACCTGCGCATCATCCCGGTGCTCAACAAGATCGACCTGCCGGCCGCCCAGCCGGAGAAGTACGCCGAGGAGCTGGCCCACCTGATCGGCGGCGACCCGGCGGACTGCATCAAGGTCTCCGGCAAGACCGGCGAGGGCGTGCCGTACCTGCTCGACGAGATCGTCCGACAGTTCCGGCCGCCCGTCGGCGACGCCGACGCGCCCGCCCGGGCGATGATCTTCGACTCGGTGTACGACGTCTACCGGGGCGTGGTCACCTACGTCCGGGTGATCGACGGGCGGATCAGCGCCCGCGACCGGATCAAGATGATGTCCACGGGTGCCGTGCACGAGCTGCTGGAGATCGGCGTCATCTCGCCCGAGATGGTGAAGGCCGAGGCGCTCGGCGTCGGCGAGGTCGGCTACCTGATCACCGGCGTGAAGGACGTCCGCCAGTCCCGGGTCGGTGACACGGTCACCATCAACTCGCGGCCGGCGAAGGAGGCCCTCGGTGGCTACAAGGACCCGAAGCCGATGGTCTACTCGGGCCTCTACCCGATCGACGGCTCGGACTACCCCAACCTGCGTGAGGCGCTGGACAAGCTCAAGCTCAACGACGCCGCGCTCGACTACGAGCCGGAGACCTCCGGTGCGCTCGGCTTCGGCTTCCGCTGCGGCTTCCTCGGCCTGCTGCACCTGGAGATCATCCGGGAGCGGCTGGAGCGGGAGTACAACCTCGACCTGATCTCCACCGCGCCGAACGTGGTCTACCGGGCCATCACCGAGGACGACCAGGAGATCGTCGTAACCAACCCGAGCGAGTACCCCACCGGCAAGATCGCCGAGGTGTACGAGCCGGTCGTGCGCGCCACCGTGCTGACCCCGAACGACTACGTGGGCGCGGTGATGGAGCTCTGCCAGGGCCGCCGGGGCAGCCTGCTCGGCATGGACTACCTCTCCGCCGACCGGGTGGAGCTGCGCTACACGCTGCCGCTCGCGGAGATCATCTTCGACTTCTTCGATCAGTTGAAGAGCCGCACCAAGGGCTACGCCTCGTTGGACTACGAGCCCTCCGGCGAGCAGGCGTCCGACCTGGTCAAGGTCGACATCCTGCTGCACGGCGAGCCGGTGGACGCGTTCAGCGCGATCGTGCACAAGGACAAGGCGTACAACTACGGGGTCACCATCGCGGCCAAGCTGCGCAACCTGATCCCGCGCCAGCAGTTCGAGGTGCCGATCCAGGCCGCCATCGGCAGCCGGGTGATCGCGCGGGAGACCATCCGGGCGATCCGCAAGGACGTGCTCGCCAAGTGCTACGGCGGTGACATCAGCCGTAAGCGCAAGCTGCTGGAGAAGCAGAAGGAAGGCAAGAAGCGGATGAAGATGGTCGGCCGGGTGGAGGTCCCCCAGGAGGCCTTCATCGCCGCCCTCTCCTCCGACTCCGGCGACGCCAAGGCGCCCGGCAAGAAGTAGCGCGACGGCTGACGGCCGGCATCCTCCCGCGGGGGTGCCGGCCGTTTCGCGTGCCCGCCGCCGGGCCGTACCCGGGAAATTTCCGATGGCCGCGGCGGCCCCGCCCGGTGTCGGCCCATGCGGCCTGAGCTGCGGCTTTGCTGTGCTGCGCGGCAATCGACGCGGGGGTCGCGTATCGACGGGGGGCGACAGCTGTTTCGCTGAGTCGGTTTGGATTTTCGGACGGTCGGGAATCTAGCGGTCACGACAGGAACCACACACACACCGTGTGACTCAATCTTCAGAAGGAGGGCGACCGTGGAGCTCACCGTTTGGGGCATCATCACCGCGATCGTTGTTGGTCTCATCGTCGGCGCTCTTGGCCGCCTGGTCGTGCCGGGCCGTCAGAACATGCCGATCTGGCTGCACATGCTGATCGGTATCGGCGCGGCCCTGCTGGGCACCGTGCTGGCGCGGGCCATGGGCATCGCGACCGAGACCGCCGGCATCGACTGGATGGAACTGCTGGTGCAGGTCGTGCTGGCCGCCATCGCCGTGGCCCTGGTGGCCGGCGTGGGTCGTCGCCGCAGCGTCACGCACCGGTAATCCAGCGCAGCGCACGCTCGGCGGGCGCCCGTACCCCTCGGGGGCGGGCGCCCGCTCGCGTCTGCGCCCGGATCCGGCCGACGCCCAACTCACGTCGGCTGCCGAAGCCTGACAGTGCTGCGACGAAAGGGCAGGTCACGGCGAGTCTCGACCAGATCGTTCCCGGAGTCGGTTTGGAAAATCGCGGGATCGGGAACCTTATCGATCACGCCAAGAACCACACATCGTGTGTCATACCTACAGAAGGAGGACGGTCGTGGAGCTCACCGTCTGGGGCATCATCACCGCCATCGTCGTCGGTCTCATCGTCGGCGCGCTGGGCCGCCTGCTCGTGCCGGGCCGGCAGAACATGCCGATCTGGCTGCACATGCTGATCGGTATCGGCGCCGCCCTGCTGGGCACCGTGCTGGCGCGGGCCATGGGCATCGCCACCGAGACCGCCGGCATCGACTGGATGGAACTGCTGGTGCAGGTCGTGCTGGCCGCCATCGCCGTGGCCCTGGTGGCCGGCGTGGGTCGTCGCCGCGGCGTCACCCACCAGTAAGCAGCGACAACGCTCTTCGACGGGCGCCCGACCTCAAGGTCGGGCGCCCGTCCGCGTACCCGGAACGGGTCTGCTCCCCGACCCGCCGGCTGCGGTACCGTCGCCTCGCCCGGAACCCGCCCCTGTCGTAAAGGAATTTTTCCTACTAGGGTGCGGCAGAGAAGGTTACTGCCAGACGGCGCGAGGGAGAAGTGGCGTGAACAGGTGGAAGCGGCTGGCTCCGGTCACCGCCGTCGTGGCCTCGGCCGCGATGGTGCTCGCCGGTTGCGGGGGCTCCGGCGACGACGAAGCGGCCGACAAGAGCAAGCTCACGGTCTGGATGATGGGCGAGGGCAGCGACGCCCAGACGAAGTTCCTCGACGGCGTCGAGACCGAGTTCCGGCAGAAGCACCCCGACACTGACGTGGTCGTCCAGTACATCCCCTGGCTGGAGGCGCCGAAGAAGTTCCAGGCGGCGCTCGCCGGCGGTGAGGGGCCGGACGTCACCGAGCTGGGCAACACCGAGACCCAGGGCTGGGCGGCCCAGGAGGCGCTCGCCGACGTCACCGGGAAGATGTCCGGCTGGGCCGAGAGCAAGGACATCCTGCCCGACCTGGTGAAGAACGCCCAGCTCGACGGCAAGCAGTACGGCGTCCCCTGGTACGCCGGCGTCCGCGCCATCTACTACCGCACCGACTGGTTCGCCGAGGCCGGCGTTAAGACGCCGACGAACTGGGACGAGCTGGTCGCCACCGCCAAGGCCGTGCAGGCCAAGAAGCCGGGCACCTACGGCATCGCGCTGCCGGGCAACTCCGAGCTGCCCTTCTACTCGTTCCTCTGGGGCGCCGGCGGCGAGATCGCCACCAACCAGGGCGGCACCTGGAAGTCCGGCTACAACACGCCGGAGGCGCAGAAGGCGGTCAAGTTCTGGACCGACCTGGTCACCGTGCACAAGGTCGCCCCGCCGGCCGCCGCCGGCTGGAACGAGATCGACGCCCGCACCCAGTTCGCCACCGGCAAGGCGGCGATGGCCTTCGCCGGTAGCTGGCAGGGCGGCGCCATCAAGAAGGACAACCCCGACATCGAGAAGGTCTGGGGCACCTTCCCGATCCCCGGCCCGGACGGCAAGCCGGCCCCGGCGTTCGCCGGCGGCTCCGACATCGCCCTCTGGAAGGACAGCAAGAAGCAGGACCTGGCGTGGGACTACCTCACCGTCCTGCTGAACAAGAAGAACGCGAAGACCTTCGCCAGCAGCCTGAACTTCTTCCCGGTGTACTCCGACCAGGTCAGCGGTGGCGAGTACGCCAGCGACAAGATCATGGCCGCGTTCGCCACGACCATGCAGAACACCAAGGTCACCCCGCTGACCCCGAAGTGGGTGGAGGTCAGCCGCACCAAGACGGTGACCCAGGCGATGAACAGCTCGGTGATGAAGGGTCAGAAGACGGTCGAGCAGGCCACCGCCGACGCCGCCGCCGAGATGGAAGGCATTTTGAACAAGAAGTGAGCTTACTGACCAAGAACACCGGGACTGCCGCCGTGCGGAAGACCTCCGCACGGCGGCGGCCCCGCGTGGACCGCCTGCCGTACCTGCTCCTGCTGCCCTGCCTGGTGGTCATCGGGGTGCTGCTGCTCTGGCCGCTCGGCCAGGTGGTGGCGATGTCGTTCTACAAGCTGGACAGCGTCCGGCAGTTGCGCGGCGACCGCGAGTGGCCGTGGGTGGGGCTGGGCAACTACACCCAGATCCTCGGCGACCCGTTCTTCCGTACGGTGCTGCGCAACACGGTGCTCTTCGCCGCCGCGAACGTCGTGCTGACGATGATCCTCGGCACCCTGGTCGGGCTGCTGCTCAACCGGCTCGGCCGGCGGATGGCCACCTTCGTGGCGAGCTGCGTCATGCTCGCCTGGGCCACCCCGGCGCTGACCGGCACCATCGTCTGGAAGTGGATCTTCGACGACACCAGCGGGCTGGTCACCTGGCTGTTCAACAAGCTGCCCGACGGGCTGTCGACCACGCTCTTCGGCCGCAGCGACTGGACCGGGTACGGCTGGTTCAACTCGCCGCTGCTCTTCTTCGCCATCCTCACCCTGGTGGTGGTCTGGCACTCGTTCCCGTTCATCGCGGTGAGCGTGCTCGCCGGGCTCAAGAGCGTGCCGAGCGAGCTGCACGAGGCGGCCCGGGTCGACGGGGCCGGGCCGTGGAAGGTGTTCTGGAAGATCACCTTCCCGTTGCTGCGGCCGGTCTTCGGGATCCTGATCGTGCTCAGCACCATCTGGGACTTCAAGGTCTTCACCCAGCAGTTCGTGCTCGCCGGCGGCACCCAGGACCGGCCGACGTTCATGCTCTCCATCTACTCGTACGCCGAGGCCTTCTCGCCGCCGCCCAAGTACGGCGTGGGTTCCGCGATCGCGGTCATCCTCACCCTGATCCTGCTGGTGGTGACCGGTCTCTACGTCCGCATGGTGCTCAAGCAGGAGGAGGACGCGTGAGGCGCGGCGCGGTGGTGAAGCGGATCGCCCTCAACGGCGCGGGCCTGCTGGTGGCGCTCTTCGCCGCCTTCCCCGTCTACTGGATGGTCGCCACGTCGCTGAAGCCCAACCGGGAGATCTTCTCGTCGACGCCCCGGCCGGTGCCGGCCGAACCGACCCTGGAGCACTACCGGGAGATCCTCACCGGCAACCTGATCCCGGGCGTGACGTTCGCCGACTTCTTCCTCAACAGCGCCCTGGTGGCGGTGAGCACGGTGCTGCTCAGTGGCCTGGTCGCGCTGCTCGCGGCCACCGCGGTGGCCCGGTTTCGGTTCACGCTCCGGACCAGCTTCCTGATCATGCTGCTGGTGGTGCAGATGATCCCGCTGGAGGCGCTGGTCATCCCGCTGTTCCTGATGATCCAGCGGCTCGGTCTCTACAACACCCTGCCCAGCCTGATCCTAACCTACCTCGGCTTCTCGCTGCCGTTCGCGGTCTGGATGCTGCGCGGCTTCGTGGCCGCGGTGCCCAAGGAGCTGGAGGAGGCCGCGGCGATCGACGGGGCCAGCCGGGCCCAGATCTTCCGCCGGATCCTCTTCCCGCTGGTGGCACCGGGCCTGGTCGCGACCAGCATCTTCTCCTTCATCACCGCCTGGAACGAGCTGATCTTCGCGTTGACCTTCGTCAACGACCAGGACAAGTACACCCTGCCGGTGGCGATGACCTTCTTCTTCGGCCGGGACGACACCGCGTGGGGGTCCGTGATGGCCGCCTCGACGCTGTTCACCCTGCCGGTGGTCGTCTTCTTCCTGCTGGTGCAGCGCCGGATGGTCTCCGGGCTGGTCGCCGGCGCCGTCAAGGGCTGAGCAGCGCGGTCAAGGGCTTAGCCCCGCGCTCGTCGAGGGTCGACCGGCGCCGTCAAGGGCTGAGCCGACGGCGGATCGGCGGGTGCCCCGGACCGGGCGTCCACGGCTAGGCTCTGCGCCATGACGGGCAGGCTGGCGGCGGCGAACCTCGGCGTGGTGACCGAGGCGGAGTGGGCGGGCGACGCGAGCGGCCGCACCGGCATCGACAAGCGACCGGTCGACGTCCCGGTGCTGCTGCGCGCCGACGGGGTGGCCGGGGACTTCATCGGCGAGCGGGCCCACCACGGCGGCCCCGACCAGGCGGTCTACGCGTACGCGGGGGAGGACGCCGAGTGGTGGTCGGCGGAGCTGGGGCGCACCGTCCCGCCCGGCGGGTTCGGCGAGAACCTGACCACCTCGGCGGTGGACGTGACCGGGGCGGTCATCGGCGAGCTGTGGGCCATCGGCTCGGCCGTGCTCCAGGTGACCAAGCCGCGCACCCCCTGCACCACCTTCGCCGGGTTCTGGGGCGTACCCGACCTGATCAAGCGGTTCACGGTGCGGGCGGCGCCCGGGGCGTACCTGCGGGTGCTGCGCGAGGGCGAGGTCGGCGCGGGCGACCCGGTCGAGCTGGTGGACCGGCCCGCGCACGGGGTCACCATCGGCGAGGTGTTCCGGGCGATGAACCTCGAACCGGAGCTGCTGCCCCGGCTGCTGGACGCCGCGGAGCTGCCGGAGTCGGTCATGGAGAAGGTCCGTCGCCGGGTGGCCGGCAGCCGCCCCTGACCCGGTGGGGCCTCGGGCGGGCCACACCGTTGGGCCGGCGTCCTGGCCGGGCCGCGAGGTGCCGGGGTCACCCCTCGGCGAAGACCTCCGCCAGCACCTGGCCGTCGGCCGGGCGGCCGTCGGAGACCTTGGCCCAGGTGCCGTCCTCGGCGGTCCACTCCAGGCCGGCGAAGCGGACCCGCTTCACCCCGTGGTCGGGCGCGTGCGACACCAGCCAGTGGGCGTACCGCCAGCCGTCGCGACGGTCGGCGGCGGGCACGGTGAGCCCGGTCAGGGCGGCCACCGTGCCGGTGCCCGGCAGCCCCCAGTCCAGGGTCAGGCCGCGGGTCAGCGCCGCCGCGGCCGCCTCGCCCCGCATGACCGGCGTGCGGCTCACCGTGCAGGCCACCGCGCCGGTCGCCTCGCCGAGCAGGGCCCGGGTCAGCACCTCGGACTCGTCCGCCCACTTCTGGTACGCCGTCGGGAAAGCCGACCGCTGGACCGCCTGGGCCGCGTCGGTGACCCGCATCTCCTCCCAGCCGCGCACCTTCTTCAGCGCGGCGTAGAAGCGGTTGGCCGCGTACCGCTGGTCGCGGATCTGCTGCGGGGTGCCCCAGCCCTGGCTCGGCCGCTGCTGGAACAGGCCGATCGAGTCCCGGTCGCCGCCGGAGAGGTTGCGCAGGCCCGACTCCTGGTACGCGGTGGCCAGCGCGACCACCACCGCCCGCTCGGGCATCTGCCGCTGGATGCCGATCGCCGCGATGGTCGCCGCGTTCGCCATCTGGTCGGCGTCGAGCAGCACCGTGCCGTCGGCCTGGACGGTGCAGGTACGGCTGGCCACGGGGAGCCGGAGCTCGCCGCCGAGCTGACGGACGACGACCCAGACCCCGAGAAGAGCGACGACCGCGAACACGACACCGACTGCGACAATTGCCCGACTTCGCACCCGCACCTCCTGTTTCACGGTCATCCCCAGCGTACGTGCCCGAAAAGGCGAGCCGGGTCGGCCGACCGGTTCACATTTTCGGGAGCAAAGGAAGGAAACGCGCCTAATCCACCGGCACCCAGGCGGCGTTCCTCTTCTCGCGGAAGGCGAGCACACCCTCGCGGCCCTCCTCGGAGAGGAAGTAGCCGGTGGAGAGGGCGGACAGCTCGGCGATCTCGCCGCGCAGGTCGGTGGGGGCCGGGCGGCGCAGCAGGCCCTTCGCCCCGGCCAGCGCCCCCGGCGCGCCGCGCACCAGCGAAGCGCAGTAGCGCTCCACCGCCGCGTCGAGCCCGTCCGCCGGCACCGCCGCGGTCACCAGGCCGATCTCGGCGGCCCGCCGACCGTCGAAGGTGTCCCCGGTCAGATACAGCTCGGCCGCCGCGCGCGGGTGCAGCCGGGGCAGCACCGTGGCGGAGATGACCGCCGGGATCACCCCGATCCGCACCTCGGTGAAGGCGAACGTCGCCTCCTCGGCGCAGACCGCCAGGTCGGCCGCCGCGATCAGGCCCAGCCCGCCGGCCCGCGCCGGCCCGGCCACCTTCGCCAGCACCGGCTTCGGGCACTCCCAGACCGCCGCCAGCACGTCGCCGAGCATCCCGGCCGGCACGCTCCCGCTGGCGTACGCGGCGGCCGTCTCCTTCAGGTCCGCGCCCGAGCAGAAGACCGGCCCGGTGTGGTCCAGCACGATCACCCGGACGGCGTCGTCGGCGACCGCCGCGGCGACCCCGGCCAGCAGCTCGGTCATCAGCGGCGTGGAGAGCGCGTTGCGGTTGTGCGGGCTGTCCAGGGTGAGGGTGGTCACCCCGCGGGCGGTGGCGGCCCGCACGAGGCGGTCGGGAGAGGTCATGCCGGGCACACTAGTGGCCATGCCCGGCGTCCTTCCAGAAGGCGAGACCGTCCCCGTCGACGGGTCGCTGCCCGCCACCGCCCTGCGCGCGGTCGGCGCGCGCGGCTTCGGCGTGTACGTCCACGTGCCGTTCTGTGCCAGCCGCTGCGGCTACTGCGACTTCAACACCTACACGGCGGCCGAGCTCGGCGGCGGCGCCGACCGGGAGTCGTACGCCGACACCGTGCCGGCCGAGCTGGCGCTGGCCGCCCGGGTCCTCGGCGACACCCCGCCGCCCCGGGTGGACACCGTCTTCGTCGGCGGTGGCACGCCGACCCTGCTCCCCGCCGACGACCTGGCCCGCATCCTGGACGGCATCGACCGCACCTGGGGGCTGGCCGCCGACGCCGAGGTGACCACCGAGGCCAACCCCGAGTCGGTCACCCCGCAGTCGTTGCGCACCCTGCGCGCGGCCGGCTACACCCGGATCTCTTTGGGCATGCAGTCCGCGGCGCCCGGGGTGCTGGCGATCCTCGATCGCCGGCACAGCGCCGGCCGGGCGGTCGCCGCCGCACTGGAGGCCCGCGACGCCGGGTTCGAGCACGTCAACCTGGACCTGATCTACGGCACGCCGGGGGAGAGCGCGGCGGACTTCGCCGCCAGCCTCGACCAGGTGGTCGCCGCCGGGGTGGACCACGTCAGCGCGTACGCCCTGATCGTGGAGGACGGCACCCGGCTCGCCGCCCGGATGCGGCGCGGCGAGCTGCCGTACCCGTCGGACGACGTGGCGGCGGACCGGTACCTGGCCGCGGAGGCCGCCCTCGGCGCGGCCGGCTTCTCCTGGTACGAGGTCTCCAACTGGGCCCGCTCGGAGGCGGCCCGGTGCCGGCACAACCTGCTCTACTGGACCGGCGCGGACTGGTGGGGCCTCGGCCCGGGGGCGCACAGCCACGTCGGCGGGGTGCGCTGGTGGAACGTCAAGCACCCCACGGCGTACGCGAAGCGCCTGGCCGCCGGGGAGTCGCCGGGCCTGGCCCGGGAGGTGCTGACCGCCGGCGAGGCGCACATGGAGGACGTCATGCTCCGGCTGCGGCTCGCCTCCGGCCTGCCGCTGGACGCCCTCGACCCGGCGGGTCGGGCGGCTGCCGAGCGGGCGCTGGCCGACGGCCTGCTGGACCCGGCGGGGCACGCGGCGGGGCGGGCGGTGCTCACCCTGCGCGGGCGGCTGCTGGCCGACGCCGTGGTCCGCGACCTGCTGCCCTGATCCCGTGCGGCCCGGCCGGCCCGGGTGGGCCGGCCGGGACCGGTCACTTCTTGAAGGCGTAGCTCGCTGGGTAGCGGTAGACGACGCCCTCGGTGGCCTTCACCCCGCCGATGATGCCGAAGATGATCGGCACCAGAGCGGTCAGGATCGGGATGAAGAAGAGCACCCCGCAGGTGACGATGGCCAGGACGAAGCCGATGATGTTGGCGATCGCCCAGGTGATCTGGAAGTTCAGCGAGGCCGTGGCGTGCGCCCGCACGGTCGGGGACTGCTGGCCCTTGGCGGAGAGTGCGATCAGCGGCGCCACCCAGCCGAGCAGGCTGCCGCCGACGATCACGCCGACCGGGCCGCCGAAGTGCGCGATCAGCGACCAGGTCTTGTCGTCGTCGGTGGCGTAGCCGGCGCCCGGGGCGCCGTACCCGCCGCCGGGAGCGCCGTACCCGCCGGCGGTCGGATAGCCGACGCCCGGCGCGGAGTAACCGCCCGGCGGTGGGTAGCCGCCCGACGGCGGTTGGTCACCGGTGGGTGGCGGATAGCCACCGGGCGGGGGATAGCCGCCCGCCCCGGGCGCCCCGGACAGTGGTGCGGTGGGCGGCTCGTACGACGAGCCGGACGGGGCGGTCGGGTCCGGGCGGTCGCCGGGGTCCCCCGCTCCGGGAGGGCGAGGTGGTTCAGTCATGGACGTCACGGTAGGGGTTGCCGGCAAGCCCTCACCAGAGCGACACCGCCCCGGATGTCCGGATGATCGGCCCTGGCGCGCCGTTCGGGCGGCGGGGCGCACCCGTGGTCCGTCGCTGATCATCGCGTCAGCGGGGACGCCGACGTAGACTGGCACTCGCTACAGTCGAGTGCCAGTGCGCTCGCCCGGGGCGCCTCAGCCGCCCCGGGCCGACGTGCGTCAGGAGGTGGGGAGATGGGTCTCGACGACCGCAAGCTCGCCGTGCTGCGCGCGATCGTCGAGGACTACGTCGCCACGCAGGAGCCGGTCGGCAGCAAGGCCCTGGTGGAGCGGCACCAGCTCGGCGTCTCGCCGGCCACGGTGCGCAACGACATGGCCGTGCTGGAGGAGGAGGGCTACATCCGGCAGCCGCACACCAGTGCCGGCCGGGTGCCCACCGACCGTGGCTACCGCCTTTTCGTCGACCGGCTCTCCCGGGTCAAGCCGCTGAGCCCGGCCGAGCGCCGGGCGATCGAGCGCTTCCTGGTCGGCGCGGTCGACCTGGACGACGTGGTGCACCGCACCGTGCGGCTGCTGGCCCAGCTGACCCGGCAGGTCGCCGTGGTGCAGTACCCGTCGCTGGCCCGCTCCTCGGTGCGCCACCTGGAGCTGGTGCCGATCTCCACCACCCGGCTGATGCTGGTCATGATCGCCGACACCGGCCGGGTCGAGCAGCGGCTGGTGGAGCTGCCCGCGCCGATCCCCGCCGACCACGTCACCGACCTGCGCCGGCTGGTCAACGAGAAGTTGGTCGGCAGCCGGCTGTCGGAGACCCCGCCGCTGGTCCAGGCGCTGGTCGACGAGTCCGCGCCGCACCTGCGCGGGGCGATGACCACGCTCTCCACCGTGCTGCTGGAGACCCTGGTCGAACGGCACGAGGAGCGCATCGCGCTCGCCGGCACCGCGAACCTCACCCGGGGCGGCCTGCTCGACTTCCAGGGCTCGCTGCGCCCGATCCTCGAAGCCCTCGAGGAGGAGGTCGTGCTGCTCAAGCTCATCGGGGAGGCCGAGCCGAGCACCACCCGGGTGCTCATCGGCGACGAGAACGAGATCGACAACCTGCGGGCCGCCTCGGTGGTCAGCACCGGGTACGGCCCGGGCGCGACCATCGTCGGCGGTCTGGGCGTGCTCGGGCCCACCCGGATGGACTACCCCGGCACCATCGCCACGGTGAGGGCCGTGGCACGCTACGTGGGCGAGCTGCTGGCCCAGAACTGATCCAGGGCAGGGGCCGGCACCCGGCTCCGGCCGACGACCGGCGCAACGCGAGACGAACATGAGGACACCGAACGCAGTGGCCAGGGACTACTACGGCATTCTCGGCGTGAGCCGGGAAGCCTCCGACGACGAGATCAAGCGCGCCTACCGCAAGCTGGCGCGGCAGTTCCACCCGGACGTCAATCCGGACCCGGAGGCTCAGGAGAAGTTCAAGGACATCAACGCCGCGTACGAGGTCCTCTCGGACGACCGGAAACGGCAGATCGTCGACCTGGGTGGCGACCCGCTCGCCCCGGGTGGCGGCGGCGCGGGGCCGGGCGGCCCCGGCGGCGCGGGCCCGTTCGTCGGCTTCCAGGACATCATGGACGCGTTCTTCGGCGGCGCCGCGGGCGGCGCCCGGGGGCCGCGGCCGCGTACCCGGCCGGGCGCCGACGCGATCCTGCGGCTGGAGCTGGACCTGCACGAGACCGCGTTCGGCGTCGAGGCGCCGATCACGGTCGACACCGCGGTGCTCTGCACCACCTGCGCCGGCGCCGGCACCGCCGCCGGCACCCACCTGGCCACCTGCGAGGCGTGCGGCGGCCGGGGCGAGGTGCAGTCGGTGCAGCGCACCTTTCTCGGCCAGGTGGTCTCCGCCCGCCCCTGCACCGTCTGCCAGGGGTACGGCACCACCATCCCGCACCCCTGCCCGACCTGCGCCGGCGACGGCCGGGTGCGCACCCGCCGCTCGCTGACCGTCAAGATCCCCGCCGGGGTCGAGGACGGCATGCGGATCCGGCTCGCCCAGCAGGGTGAGGTGGGCCCGGGTGGCGGCACCGCCGGCGACCTCTACGTGGAGATCCACGAGCGGCCGCACGACGTGTACTCCCGCAAGGGCGACGACCTGCACTGCCGGGTCACCGTGCCGATGACCGCCGCCGCGCTCGGCACCCGGCTGACCATCAAGACGCTGGACAGCGAGGAGACGGTCGACGTCAAGGCCGGCACCCAGCCGGGCAGCACGCTGCGGCTGCGGGCCCGGGGCGTGCCGCACCTGCGCGGCACCGGCCGGGGCGACCTCTACGTCCACCTCGACGTGCGGACCCCGACGAAGCTCGACGCCGACCAGGAGAAGATGCTGCGCGACTTCGCCAAGACCCGGGGCGAGGAGGTCGCCGAGCTGACCAAGCAGGGCGGCTTCTTCTCCCGGATGCGCGACGCCTTCAACGGGCACGCCTGAGGTGTCCGCGCCGCTGTTCCTGGTCGAGGCGCTGCCCACCGGCGACACGCTGACCCTGAACGGCCCGGAGGGCCACCACGCGGCCACCGTGCAGCGGCTGCGCGTCGGTGAGGAGCTGCTGCTGGCCGACGGCCGGGGCGGCACGGCCGCCGCCGTGGTCACCACCGTCGGCCGGGGCACCCTCGACCTGCGCGTCACCTCCCGCGGGTACGCCGACGCGCCGGTGCCCCGGATCGTGGTGGTGCAGGGCATCGCCAAGGGGGACCGGGGCGAGCTGGCCGTGCAGGCGATGACCGAGGTCGGGGTGGACGAGATCGTGCCCTGGGCGGCGTCCCGCTCGGTGACCCAGTGGCGCGGCGACCGGGGCGTACGGGCCCGGGACAAGTGGGTGGCGACCGCCCGGGAGGCGGCCAAGCAGGCCCGCCGGCCCTGGCTGCCGGTGGTGGCCGGCGCCCCGGACGAGTCCACCGGGACCGTGGTCCGGCGGATCGCCGGCGCCGGCGCCGCGTTCGTGCTGCACGAGGAGGCCGAGGAGCGGCTGACCACCGCCGAGCTGCCCGACACGGGCGAGATCGTGCTGGTGGTCGGCCCGGAGGGCGGCATCGCCCCGGTCGAGCTGACCGCCTTCGCCGACGCCGGCGCCCGCCCGGTGCGGCTCGGTCCGTCGGTGCTGCGCACCTCCACGGCCGGGGTGGCCGCGCTGAGCGTGCTGGCCACCCGCCTCGGCCGCTGGTAGCCGGCTCGGTCAGGGGCGGGGGAAGACCGGCACCGGCTCCTCCTCCGGCCGCAGGTCCAGACCGGCCGGGCCGATGATCAGCGGGTCGGGCGTGCCGACCACCGCCGGATCCTTGCCCACCGTTTGGCGAGGGCCGGCCGGCGTCAGGTACGCAGGTAGGAAGCGCCGTTGAGGTCGACGATGGTGCCGGAGGCCCACTGCGCCTCGGGGCTGGCCAGCCAGTGCACGGCGGCGGCGATCTCCTCGGGGCGGGCCACCCGGCCGAACGGGCTCTGCGCCCGGATCGCGTCGCCCTGCTCGCCGGTCAGGTGCTCCGTGGTCATGTCGGTCGCCACGAAGCCCGGGGCGACCGTGGCGATCGCGATGCCGTACGGCGCGAGCGCGACGGCGAGGGACTGCCCGAGCGCGTTCAGGCCGGCCTTGCTGGCGCCGTACGCGGGCTGGTCCGGCTCGCCCCGGAACGCGCCCCGCGACGACACGTTCACCACCCGGCCACCGCGTTCCCGCATGTGCTGGGCTGCGCACCAGGTGACGTTGCCCGCCCCGGTCAGGTTGGTCTCCAGCACCCGCCGCCACTGCCGCTGCCACTGCTCGTACGAGGCGCCGAAGACCGGGTGCGGGGCGTCCCGCTCGCCGTACACGCCGGCGTTGTTGACCAGCACGTCGAGCCCCCCGAGCCGGGCGGCGGCGTCGTCCACCATGGTCTTGACCGCCGCCGGGTCGGTGAGGTCCGCGCGGACCACCACGTGGCCGTCGCCGGGCAGCTCGGCGCGGAGCGCCTCGGCCAGCTCGGCCGAGTCCCGATGGTGGATCGCCACCCGGTCCCCGTCCGCCGCGAACGCCCGCGCCACGGCGCGGCCGATGCCGCGCGAGGCCCCCGTCACCAGTACCGCTCGTGAAGTCACGCGGCACATCATGCCCGAGGCCCTCGGCACGCCTTACCATGCCCCGATGGGATCCGACTGCCTGTTCTGCCGCATCGCCGCCGGGGAGATCCCGGCCACCATCGTCCGGGAAACCGACACCACCCTCGCCTTCCGGGACCTCGCCCCGAAGGCGCCGGTGCACGTGCTGGTCATCCCGAAGGAGCACTACGCCGACGTGGCCACGCTGGGCCAGGGCGACCCGAAGCTCGCCGGCGACCTGCTCGCCACGGCGGCCGCGGTGGCGGAGGACGAGGGGCTGCTCGGGGACGGCTTCCGGCTGATGTTCAACACCGGCGCGTACGGCGGCCAGGAGCTCTTCCACGTGCACGCGCACCTGCTCGGCGGCGCGCCGCTCGGCCCGATGCTGGCCCGGAACGTCGCGTGACGGCTGGGCCCGACCGGCTGGCCCGGATGGTGCGCCGGGTGCAGGCGCAGGCCCGGGTGCCGGCCCTGGCGGCGGCCCTGCACCGCGCCGACCGGCCGCTGTGGACCTGCGAGGCCGGCGGCACCGGCACCGACGCCGACCTCGGCCCGGGCACCCGGTTCCGGATCGGCTCGGTGACCAAGACCTTCACCTCGGTGCTGGTGATGCAGTGCCGCGACGACGGCCTGCTCGACCTGGACGACCCGATCGGCCGTCACCTGGCGCTACCCGCGCACGGCGAGCTGACCGTACGCCGGCTGCTGTCGCACACCGCCGGCCTGCAACGCGAGCCGTACGGCGACGTCTGGGACACGCTGCGCGCCCCCGGCGCGGACGAGCTGGTCGCCGAGCTGGCCCGGGCCGAGCGGGTGCTGCCGACCGGGCGCCGCTACCACTACTCCAACCTGGGCATGGCACTGCTCGGTCGGCTGGTCGGCGAGCTGCGCGGCGGCTCCTGGGCCGAGGTGCTCACCGAACGGGTGCTGACCCCGCTGGGCCTGGCCGCCACCTCGGTCACGCCGGGGCCGGCGGCGGCCACCGGGTTCCTGGTCGACGCCTACTCCGACGAGGCACACCCGGAGCCGCCGACCGACTTCGGCGCGATCGCCCCGGCCGCCCAGCTCTGGAGCACCGCGACCGACATGGCCCGCTGGGCGGCCTTCCTGGCCGACCCGGTGGCGCTGGACCCGGCCGGCGCGGTTCTCGCCCCGGCCTCGCTGGACGAGATGCGCTGGCCGCTGACCACCACCGACGAGACGCTCTGGGCGGCCGGTTTCGGGCTCGGCCTGATCCTGGTGCCGTACCCGGACCGGGTGGTGCACGTGGGGCACGACGGCGCCATGCCGGGCTTCCTCGCCGCGGTCTACGGCCGGCGCGGCGGCGACGGCACGGCCGGCGCGATGGGCTGCGCGGTGCTCGGCTCCTCCGGCACCGCGGCGGAGGTCTTCGACCTGCCGCACCGGCTGCTGGCCGCGTCCGCCGAGCACGACCCGGCCGACGTCACGCCGTGGCGGCCGGGCGAACCCGCCCCCGGGCCGCTGCGCGGGATGCTGGGCCGCTGGTGGGGCGAGGGCTTCGAGTACGTCTTCAGCTGGCACGACGGGGCGCTGCGCGCCCGGGGCGCCGACGACCCGGCGGGGAAGCCCCCGGCGGTCTTCGCGCCGCTGCCGGACGCTCCGGACGTCTTCCGGACGGTCGCCGGTCGGGAGGTCGGCGAGCTGCTGCGGCTGACCCGGGACGAGCACGGCACGGTGGTCCGGATGCACTGGGCGACCTACCGCTTCACCCGCCGTCAGGAGGCCTTCGACCGGTACGACTTCCGCGCCGGCTGACCCGGCCCCCGCCCTGGGCGCGGGTGCGTGGTGTGGGTGCCGCCGGGAGGTATCGCCCGCCCTGCGCCCGCCCCGGGGGCGGCGGAAATGGACGCGGTGCCGCGGGTGTTGAGCGGATACGATGGGTGTAACGTCCGCACGCCGCGCCAGCAGGGCCGGCGGCCGAGATCGGAAGCAGGTGGCGCAGGGCCCGACGGCCCGATTTATGACCGGCACCCCACCTCCCGGCCCGCCCCGGGTGCAGACCAGGATCACGGTTCCCGATTCCAAGATCATGGTCAACCTGCTCGGCGCGGGTGACGAGATCCTGCGACTCGTCGAACGCTCGGTCGACAGTGACGTGCACGTGCGCGGCAACGAGATCACCATCACCGGTGCCCCCGCCGACAACGCCCTCGCCGAGCGCCTCTTCAGCGAGCTGCTCGAACTGATCGAGAAAGGCGAGACCCTGACCACTGATGCCGTCCGGCGTACCGTCGGCATGCTCGAGCAGGGCAGCGCGGAGCGGCCCGCCGAGGTCCTCACCCTCAACATCCTCTCCCGGCGCGGGCGCACCATCCGCCCCAAGACGCTCGGGCAGAAGCGCTACGTCGACGCGATCGACACCCACACCATCGTCTTCGGCATCGGCCCCGCCGGCACCGGAAAGACCTACCTCGCCATGGCGAAGGCCGTCCAGGCGCTCCAGGCGAAGCAGGTCAACCGGATCATCCTGACCCGGCCGGCGGTCGAGGCGGGGGAGCGGCTGGGCTTCCTGCCCGGCACCCTCAACGAGAAGATCGACCCGTACCTGCGGCCGCTCTACGACGCGCTGCACGACATGCTCGACCCGGAGTCCATCCCCAAGCTGATGGCCGCCGGCACGATCGAGGTCGCGCCGCTGGCGTACATGCGGGGCCGGACCCTCAACGACGCGTTCATCATCCTGGACGAGGCGCAGAACACCACGCCCGAGCAGATGAAGATGTTCCTCACCCGACTCGGCTTCAACTCCAAGATCGTCGTGACCGGTGACGTCACCCAGGTCGACCTCCCCGGCGGGACGACCAGCGGTCTGCGGGTGGTCCGGGAGATCCTGGAGAACGTCGAGGACGTGCACTTCGCCCAGCTCTCCAGCTCGGACGTGGTCCGGCACAAGCTGGTCGGCGAGATCGTCGACGCGTACGCCCGCTGGGACGCCGAGCGGGAGAACCAGCAGGCGCAGAGCGTGCACGCCGTGCCGGGGCGGACCGCCCAGGGCGGCCGGGCCGGCCGGCGCCGCTAACTCAGAGGAAGACAGTTGTCCATCGAGATCGCCAACGAGTCCGGTGTCGACGTCGACACCGACGCCGTGCTCGCCGTCGCCCGGCACGCCCTCGACGAGATGGGGGTCAACCCCCTCGCCGAGCTCTCCGTGCTGCTGGTCGACATCGAATACATGACCGAGCTGAACCACCGCTGGATGGGTGGGGACGGGCCGACCGACGTGCTCGCCTTCCCGATGGACGAGGGCAGCGTCGACCACGGTCCGGGGGAGAGCGCCCCGGCCGGCGGTGAGCCGGCCCTGCTCGGCGACATCGTGCTCTGCCCGGAGGTGGCGGCCAAGCAGGCCGTCACCGCCGGCCACACCACCGCCGACGAGCTGCACCTGCTCACCGTGCACGGCGTGCTGCACCTGCTCGGGTACGACCACGCCGAGCCGGAGGAGGAGCGGGAGATGTTCACGCTCCAGGCCCGACTGCTGGCCAGCTGGCGGTCGACCCGGACCCGGTGATGACCACCCAGGCGGCGGCCGCCGCCGGCCTACCCGACCTCCAGCTGATCTTCTTCGCGGCGGGGCTGGTGGTGCTCGCCGGTCTGATCGCGATGACCGAGGCGGCGCTCGCCGCCGTCTCCCCGGCCCGGGCCGCCGAGCTGGCCCGGGACGGGGCGCGCGGCGCGCGTACCCTCCAGGCCGTCGCCGGCGACGTGGTCCGCCACCTCAACCTGCTGCTGCTGCTCCGGCTACTGGCCGAGCTGACCGCCACCACGCTGGTCGCCCTCGTCGCGGTGGACACCTTCGGCGCGGGCTGGCGGGCGGCGCTGGTCACCGCCGGCGCGATGACCGTGGTCAGCTTCGTCGTGGTCGGCGTGGCGCCGCGCACCATCGGCCGGCAGCACGCGTACGCGGTGGGCCGGGCGGTGGCGCCGTTGGTCCGCTGGCTGGGCCGGGCGCTGAACCCGCTCGCCTCGCTGCTGATCCTGATCGGCAACGCGGTCACCCCGGGGCGCGGCTTCCGCGAGGGGCCGTTCGCCAGCCAGGTGGAGCTGCGCGAGCTGGTCGACCTGGCCGAGCAGCGCGGCGTGGTGGAGCACGGCGAGCGGCAGATGATCCACTCGGTCTTCGCGCTCGGCGACACCATCGCCCGCGAGGTGATGGTGCCCCGCACGGAGATGGTCTGGATAGAGGAGGGCAAGACGCTCTCCCAGGCGCTGGCGCTCTTCCTGCGCTCCGGCTTCTCCCGCATCCCGGTCATCGGCGAGAGCGTCGACGACGTGCTCGGCGTGCTCTACCTCAAGGACCTCATCCGGCGTACCCGGGGCGGCGACCTGCGGGCCCACCAGAGTCCGGTCTCCGAGCTGATGCGCCCGGCGACCTTCGTGCCCGAGTCCAAGCCGGTCGACGACCTGCTCTCGGAGATGCAGGCCGCCCGCAACCACCTGGTCATCGTCGTCGACGAGTACGGCGGCACCGGCGGCCTGGTGACGATCGAGGACATCCTGGAGGAGATCGTCGGTGAGATCACCGACGAGTACGATGTCGAACGCCCGCCGGTGGAACACCTGGAGGACGGTGCGGTGCGGGTCACCGCCCGGCTCCCCGTGGAGAACCTGGGCGAGCTGTTCGACACCGAGCTCCCCACCGACGAGGTGGAGACCGTCGGCGGCCTGCTGGCCCAGTCCCTGGGCCGGGTGCCGATCCCCGGCGCCCGCGCCGAGGTGGCCGGGCTGCGGCTGATCGCCGAGGGCACCACCGGGCGGCGCAACCGGATAGACACCGTGCTGGTCAGCCGGGTCGAACCGAGTGACGCGCCGGACGGGGCGGGGCGCGGCGAGCAGGCCGAGACCCGCAACAACCAGACCAGAACCGAGGAGAGGCAACCCGCCGATGCCTGAGTCACCCGCCGTACCGGCCGCCCGGCCCACCCCGTCCGACCCGGCCGAACTGAGCGCCGAGGACGGCAAGCTGGTCGTCCTGGCGCGGGGCGCCCGTGGCCGGGTCGCGGCCGTGGAGGGCGCGGCGGTGCGTGACCAGGACGGTCGGACGTACGCCGCGGCGAGCGTCTCGCTGCCCTCGCTGACCATCACCGCGCTCCAGCTCGCCGTCGCCTCCGCCGTGGCGGCGGGCGCGAGCCGGCTGGAGGCGGCCGTGGTGGTGACCGAGGCGTCGACGCTGGACGGGGCGGGGCACGCCGCCGTGCGCGACCTCTCCGCCGACGCGCCGATCCACGTCGCGGCGCCGGACGGCACGGTCCTCGGCACGGTGGTCGAGTGACCGGCACCGAGGAGCGTCCGTACCGGGCCGGGTTCGCCTGTTTCGTCGGGCGGCCCAACGCGGGCAAGTCGACGCTGACCAACGCGATCGTCGGTCAGAAGATCGCGATCACCTCCAACAAGCCGCAGACCACCCGGCACGTCATCCGGGCCGTGCTGCACCGCCCGGAGTCGCAGCTCGTGCTGGTGGACACCCCCGGCCTGCACCGCCCCCGGACGCTGCTCGGTGAGCGCCTCAACGACCTGGTCCGCTCGACCTGGAGCGAGGTCGACGTGATCGGCCTCTGCATCCCGGCGGACGAGCCGATCGGCCGGGGCGACCGGTTCATCACCGGTGAGCTGGCCGAGCTGAAGGCCACCGTGCTGGCCGTGGTGACCAAGACCGACCTGGTCGACAAGAAGCGCCTGGCCGAGCAGCTGCTGGCGGTCAGCCAGCTGGGCGAGTTCGCCGAGGTGGTGCCGGTCAGCGCGGTCTCCGGGCACCAGGTGGACACCCTGGTCGATGTGATGACCAAGTACCTGCCGCCGTCGCCGCAGCTCTACCCGGACGACATGCTCACCGACGACCCCGAGCAGGTGATGGTCGCGGAGCTGATCCGGGAGGCGGCGCTGGAGGGGGTCCGGGACGAGCTGCCGCACTCGATCGCGGTCGTCGTCGAGGAGATGGTCCCCGAGGGCCAGGTCATCAAGATCTTCGCCGACGTCTACGTCGAGCGGCCCAGCCAGAAGGCGATCGTGATCGGTCACAAGGCCAGCCGGCTGAAGGCGGTCGGCACGGCGGCCCGCAAGCAGATCGAGGAGCTGCTGGGCAGCCGGGTCTACCTGGACCTGCACGTACGGGTGGCCAAGGACTGGCAGCGGGACCCGAAGCAGCTGCGCAAGCTCGGCTTCTGACCGCACCGCGGGCGGTGACCGACGATGTCCGGTCGGTCACCGGTCCGGCGGCGGTATGGGAAGGTTCACGTCCGGCCGGGGGCGACGGCCGTTTGGCGGGGTGAAGTCGGAGGGTAGGGAGCGTTTCTGCTCCGCCGCCCCCGACATAGATGCAGGCTGATGCGCAACCGATACCTGGACCTGCTCCGCTTCCTGGCCATCATCCGGGTCGTGGTCTACCACGTCACCGGGTGGGCGTCGCTGACCCTCGTCTTCCCGGCGATGGCGGTGATGTTCGCCCTGGCCGGGTCGCTGATGGCCGCCTCGCTGGACCGCTCCGGTCCGGCCGCGCTGCTGCGCCGGTTGCGTCGCCTGCTGCCCTCGCTCTGGGTGGTCGCGGTCGTCCTCGTGCCCGCCATGCTGATGACCGGCCTGCCGCCGGGCCCGAAGGTGCTGCTCTGGCTCTTCCCGGTCGCCGACCCGCCGGCCAACTACTGGGGCGCGCTGGCGTTGAGCCCCATCTGGTACCTGCGCGACTACCTCTGGTTCCTGCTCGCCTCACCGGTCGCCCTGTGGCTGTTTCGCCGGGCGCCGGTCGCCACCCTGGCCCTGCCGTACGCGCTGCTGCTGGTGATCGAGCTGGGCCTGCTGCCCGCCGCGCCGGTCCCGCTGCGCGAGTTCGGCGTCTACTTCGGCGCCTGGCTGCTGGGCTTCGCCCACCACGACGGCCTGCTGCGCCGGCTCTCGAACCGGGTGCTGCTGCCGATCGCGCTGGCCCTGGCGGGCGCCGGAGCCGCCTGGATCGTCACCCATCCCGGGCCGCGCGGCTTCGACCTCAACGACATCGACCTGGGCAACGCGCTCTGGTCCGCGGCGTTCATCCTGGTCCTGCTGGGCCGGGCTCCGGCCACGGCGCACTGGATCGAGCGCAGCCCGCTGTTCAGCCGGGCGGTCACCGTGCTCAACCGCCGGGCGCTGACCGTCTACCTGTGGCACATGTCGTTCGTGGTGCTGCTCACCCCGCTGGTCGACGTGGTCGGCTGGTCGCACGAGGACCCGCTCGGCCTGGCCGTTCGGGTGGTGCTGGTCTTCGCCCTGGTCGGGGTGGTGACCCTGCTGGTCGGCTGGGTGGAGGACGTGGCCGCCCGGCGCCGGCCCGAGCTGGTGCCGGGCGGGCGGCGGCGTGCGCCGGCACCCCGGCCGGCCCACACCGTCGAGCCGACGGCCGGTGCCCTTCCGCCGCGAGCGGTCGGCCTCTGTCTCGGTGACGGCGACGACCGCCAGGAGCCCGCCGGGCCGGCGCGCCCGGCGCCGGTGGCCGCCCGCCGAGGCGTACCCGTGCCGCGCTCGGCGCCGGTGGCCGCCGACCGGGGCGTACCCGCCGTGCCGGTGAGCCCCGCGCCGGCCGGCCCCCGGACGCCGGCCCGCCCGGTCCGGACGCTCGGCGTGCCGGCCGGCCCGGCGGGTACGGCCGGACGGCCGGCCACCGGGCCCGGCGAAAAGCGGCGCGAGCGGTCGACGGTCGGCGCCGCCGGCCGGGCCGTGGTCCCCGCCCCCCGGGTGGCCGAACTGGCCACCGTCGAGATCAACGCTGGCTGACCCGCACGTTCCCGCTGCCGGTGCTCAGGTCGAGCACCAGCGACGCCCCCGGATCGTTCGGCACCCCCAGGTCGCTGTCGCCCGACCCGGTGCTGGACCGCACCCGGTACCGGCCGGCGGGCACCAGCACCTCCACGTCGCCGCTGGAGGCGTGCGCCCGCGCCGAGGCGGGCTCGTCCAGCTCGATCGTGACGTTGCCGGACTCCGCCTCGGCGTTCACCTGGCCCCGCAGCCGCAGCCCGGTGATGTCGCCCGACGAGGCGCGCAGCTCGACCGGGGCGGCCACGTCCTCCACCTCGATGTTCCCGGAGCCGGTCGTCGCGCGTACCGGGCCGGTGGCGCCGGCCACCCGGATGTTGCCCGAGCCGAGGGCCAGCTCCACCACACCGACCCGGGTCAGCTCGACGTCGCCGGAGCCGGTCTCGCCCCGCACCCGGACCCCCTCCGGGGCGGTCACCTCGTACGACACCGAGCAGCGGGGGCCGCACTCCGCGTCCAGCACCAGCTCGTCGCCCCGCACCTCGTACGTGGTGCGCGGCTGTTCGCCCTGGTAGCGCAGCACCCGCTTGATGCGTACCTCGGTGGCCGGCCCGGTGGCCCGGACCACCACGTCGCCCGCGCCCGGCCGTACGGTGACGGTGCTGATCCGCACCGCCTCGGTGTGGTCGAAGTCCAGCCGCCGGAAGGAGAGCGTGTCGCACCCGGCGGCGAGGATGACGGTGGCGGCCGCGCCCAGGGCGACGGCGGTGCGGGGAAGAGCCATGGTCAGCAACCTACGGCCGGCCCCGTCCGCCGCACATCGGGGACGCGACGCCGGTCCACCCCGAACCGACCCTGATTTCCCACCCCGAGGGAGAATGGCCCGATGCCCGGGTACCGCCGCCAGCTCTACCGCGACGACGCGGTGGTCCTGCGTGTGCAGAAGCTGGGCGAGTCCGACCGGATCATCACCCTGCTGACCCGCCGGCACGGCCGGCTGCGCGCCGTGGCCCGGGGCATCCGGCGCACCACCAGCAAGTTCGGCGCTCGGCTGGAGCCGTTCGGCCACGTCGACGTGCAGCTCGCCGGCGACCCGAAGGGCAACCTGGGCAGCTCGCTGCACACGGTCAGCCAGGTCGAGGGGATCGACCTCTACGGCAAGCGGTTCCTCGGCGACTACCCCCGCTACACCGCGGCCAGCGCGATCGCCGAGACCGCGGAGCGGCTCACTCCGGTCGAGCGGGAACCCTCGCTGCGGCTGTTCCAGCTCACCCTCGGCGCGCTGCGGGCGCTGGCCGACGGGAGCCACGCCACCACGCTGGTCCTCGACGCGTACCTGCTGCGCGGGATGGCGCTGGCGGGCTGGGCGCCGGCGCTGATCGCCTGCGCGGTCTGCGGCACGCCGGGGCGGCACCGGGCCTTCTCCGTGCCGGCCGGCGGCGCCGTCTGCCCGGACTGCCGGCCGCCGGGCGCGGCCCACCCCGCCCCGGCCACCATCGACCTGATGTCCGCGCTGACCAGTGGCGACTGGCGGGTCGCCGACGCCACCGAGACCGGCGTACGCCGGGAGTGCAGCGGCCTGGTCGCGGCGCACCTGCAGTGGCACCTGGAGCGCGCGCTACGCTCGCTGCCGCTGGTCGACCGGGGTGCCCCGGCGGCCGGCGCGGTCCCGTCACCCGGCGGTGGCGTGGCCGGTCCGGTTCCGTCGCCGCCCGGCGTCGGGGCCGGCGTGGACGGCGTGGACAGGGAGATGACCGAGTGATCCGATCGTTGAGGGCCGGCCGGCGCGCGCCGGTGCCGCCGACACCGCACCCGTCGGGCGCCCGGCCGCCGGCGCTGCCCGCCGAGGCGGTGCCGAAGCACGTCGCGGTGGTGATGGACGGCAACGGCCGGTGGGCCAAGGAGCGCGGCCTGCCCCGCACCAAGGGTCACGAGGCGGGGGAGTTCAGCCTCTTCGACACCATCGAGGGCGCGATCGAGCTGGGCATTCCCTACCTGTCGGCGTACGCGTTCTCCACCGAGAACTGGCGGCGCTCGCCGGACGAGGTGCGGTTCCTGATGGGCTTCAACCGGGACGTCATCCGCCGCCGCCGCGACCAGCTCGTCGACCTCGGCGTGCGGGTGGTCTGGTCGGGCCGGGCGGGGCGGCTGTGGAAGAGCGTCATCTCCGAGTTGCAGACCGCCGAGGAGATGTCCCGGGGCAACTCGACGCTGACCCTGCAGTTCTGCGTGAACTACGGCGGCCAGGCGGAGATCGCCGACGCCGCCGCCGCGATCGCCCGCGACGTGGCTGCCGGTCGGCTCGACCCGGCGAAGGTCAACGAGAAGACCGTGGCGAAGTACCTCTACCACCCGGAGATCCCGGAGGTGGACCTGTTCCTGCGTCCCTCGGGTGAGGAGCGGATCTCCAACTTCCTGCTCTGGCAGACGGCGTACGCGGAGCTGGTGTTCCTCGACACCCTCTGGCCGGACTTCGACCGCCGGCACCTCTGGTACGCCTGCGAGCTGTACGCGCAGCGGGACCGCCGGTTCGGGGGCGCGCTGCCCAACCCGGTCGCCCCGCAGGTGTAGACGTCGAGACGCTCGCGCTTATCCGAGCCTCGGGTGGGGTACCTCTTGGGGTAGCAGCCAAGACGCGGAGGTGAACCCACATGATTCAGAAGCGGATTGCCCAGTGGGCGGTCATGGCGGTCGCCGTGCCGCTGGCCGCGGCCGGTGCGCGCCGGCTCAGCCACACGCTGGAGGCCCGCCGGGGCCCGACCGGCGTGAGCCGACTGCTCAGCAAGGGCGCGGACATGCTGCGTCCGCAGAAGGCCAAGCGTCGCCGGTTCTGGTGACCGGCCAGCCTTTCGTTCACGACTGCGGGACTCCGCTGCGCTGCGTTCCTCGCGCTCACCAGCGACCCGCACCACGCCGTCGGCGCCGCTCCCTCGGGGGCGGCGCTGACGCGTTCCGGCCGGTCGGCGCGGCCCGCGCGCGTACGATCGGCGCAGGGCGCGCCGCCCGGGCGCGTCCGCCACGGGGGTGGGCATGGCGGATCTCCGGTACAAGATGATCATGGCGCTGAACGCCGCCGACCTGGGCAGCCCGATCTGCGAACAGGTGGCCGGGATCTGCGCCGAGATCGCCGAGCAGCACTGCGCCGAGCTGGGGCACGCCCCGAGCGTGCGCTCCGGCGAGATCGCCGAGCTGGCAACCGGTGAACCGGCGCTGACCTGGGCGCCGAACGAGACCGGGCAGCGGGCCTGGTGAGCGCGCTGGCGCCGAGCCCGGCGGTGGACGTCCGCCGGGCCGAGGACCGGTTCAAGACCCGACTGTCCTGGCTCGACTCGAAGCACTCGTTCTCGTTCTCCCGGCACTACGACCCGGCCAACACCCACCACGGCCTGCTGCTGGTCAACAACGACGACATCGTCCACCCGGGCACCGGGTTCGAGACCCACCCGCACGAGGACATGGAGATCGTGACCTGGGTGCTGCGCGGCTCCCTGGTGCACCAGGACTCCACCGGCCACAGCGGCGTCATCTATCCCGGGCTGGCCCAGCGGATGAGCGCCGGCACCGGCATCATGCACTCGGAGAAGAACGACTCCTGGCGGCTGGACGGCCGGGAGCCGCACGGCGACCCGGTCCACTTCGTGCAGATGTGGGTGGTGCCCGACACCGACGGCGTCGACCCCGGCTACGAGCAGCTGGAGATCGGTGACGAACTGCTGCGCGGCGGCCTGGTGCCGGTCGCCTCCGGCATGGACCGGTACGACGGCGCCTCGGCGATCCGAATCCGCAACCGGTACGCCACCCTGCACGCCGCCCGGCTCGCCCCCGGCGACGAGGTGACCCTGCCCGACGCGCCCTACCTGCACCTCTACGTTCCCAGCGGCGCGGTGACGCTGGAGGGCGCCGGCCGGCTCGGCGCGGGCGACGCCGCCCGCATCACGATGACCGGCGGCCACCGGGTCAGCGCCACCGAGGCCGCCGAGATTCTGGTCTGGGAGATGCACGCCACCCTCGCCTGAGCCCCCCGCCCGCGCCGCCCGCGCCGCAAACCGAGTCGATCAGTCCCGCCTCAGCCGGCCACCTCGGAGCGGTCGCCGGCCCAGAGGGTGTGGAACGAGCCCTCCCGGTCGACCCGGTGGTAGGTGTGCGCGCCGAAGTTGTCCCGCAGGCCCTGGATCAGCGCCGCCGGCAGCCGCTCCGCGCGCAGCGCGTCGAAGTAGGCCAGTGACGAGGAGAACGCCGGGGTGGGCACGCCGGCCCGGGCCGCATCGGCGACCACCCGCCGCCAGCTCGGCACCCCGGCGCCGACCGCCTCGGCGAAGTACGGCGCCACCAGCAGCGTCGGCAGGTCCGGCTGGGCGTCGTACGCCTCCCGGATGCGGTCGAGGAAGCGGGCCCGGATGATGCAGCCGCCCCGCCAGATGGTGGCGGTGCCCCCGAGGTCGATGTCCCAGTCGTACTCGCGGCTGCCGGCGCGGATGTGGTCGAAGCCCTGCGCGTACGCGACGATCTTGCTGGCCAGCAGCGCGCGCCGGACGTCCTCGACGAAGGTCTCCCGCTCCTCGACCTGCCACTTCTCGCCGGCGTCGGCGAAGGCCCGGCGGGCGGCGGCACGCTGGTCGGCGTGGCCGGAGAGCGACCGGGCGAAGGTCGCCTCGGCGATGCCGGTGATCGGGATGCCCAGGTCGAGCGCGCTCTGCACGGTCCACCGGCCGGTGCCCTTCTGCTCGGCCTGGTCGAGCACCACGTCGACGAAGGCCCGACCGGTCGCCGCGTCGGTGTGTGCCAGCACGTCGGCGGTGATCTCGATGAGGAAGGACTCCAGCTCGCCGGTGTTCCACTCCCGGAAGATGTCGGCGATCTCCGCCGGGCTCGCCGACAACCCCGCCCGCAGCAGGTCGTACGCCTCGGCGATGAGCTGCATGTCGGCGTACTCGATGCCGTTGTGCACCATCTTGACGAAGTGGCCGGCGCCGTCCGGGCCGATGTGCCGGCAGCACGGGGTACCGTCCACCTGGGCGGCGATCTTCTCGAAGATCGGCCCGAGCTTCGAGTACGACTCGGCGGAGCCGCCGGGCATGATGCTCGGGCCGCGCAGCGCGCCCTCCTCCCCGCCGGAGACCCCGGTGCCGACGAAGTGCAGGCCGTGTCCGCGCAGCGTCTCCTCCCGGCGGCGGGTGTCCGCGAAGTGCGCGTTGCCGCAGTCGACGACGATGTCGCCCTCCTCGAGCAGCGGGACCAGCTCGTCGATCACCGCGTCGGTGGGGCCGCCGGCCTTCACCATGACGATCACCGCGCGGGGTCGCTCCAGAGTGGCGACGAAGTCCGCGAGGGACTCGGACGCGACGAAGGTGCCCTCGCCGCCGTGCTCGGCGACGAGGCTGCGGGTGCGCTCGGGGGAGCGGTTGTGCAGGGCCACCGTGAAGCCGTTGCGGGCCAGGTTCCGGGCCAGGTTGCGGCCCATCACCGCCAGCCCCGTGACCCCGATCTGCGCCGTCGCCTGCTGAGCCATCCGTCCGCCACCTCTCGTCGGCCTGCCGTCCTGCGACCGTATCGCGGCCACCCGCCGCCGGGGTCCGGACATCGACGCTCGGTGAGCGGCGCGGTGCGGGCCGTCGCGGACGCCGGGCTCGCCAGCGGCGGCGCCGGGCGGTCAGCCCTCGGCCAGGCGGGCCTCGACATGGGCCACCTTGCCGGTGAGCGCGTTGGTGACGCCGGGCCGCACGTCGGCCTTGAGCACCACGCTGACCCGGGGTGCCTGTTCGGCCACCACGTCGACCGCCCGCTTGACCACCGCCATCACCTCGTCCCACTCACCCTCGACGGTGGTGAACATGGCGTCGGTGTGGTTGGGCAGGCCGGAGGCGCGGACCACCCGGACCGCCTCGGCGACCAGGTCGCCGACGGACTCGCCGACGCCCAGCGGGGTAATCGAGAACGCGATCAGCATGCCGCCGATGGTGCCAGTAAATCGGCTGCGGCCGCCGCCATCGGCGGGTTAGCCTGTCGGCATGTGTATCTGACGCCTCACCTTCAGCCAGTCGGGCCCGCCGCCGTCGTCGGGGGTCCGGCCGCGCCGGGCGTCCGCATCCCCACCTTGTCTCGTACGGGTGGTGTCTCCATGGTCGGGTCGCCCGGGCCGTTCCCTGCCCGCCGACCGCCCGCCTCGCGGCGCGGTCCCCGCATCCGAAGGAGGCAGCGTATGCCCGCCAAGCGCAGTCCGAAGAAGTCCCGCCCGTCGGCGCCGTCCAAGGTGGCGGTGAGCCCGCCGGATCTCGACGCGCTCACCGTGGCGCCCGCCGCCCCGGTCACCCTGCCGGAGGAGACGGGCTCCGCGCCCGCCGCCGCCCGACCCGCCCCGGCGACCCCGCCGTGGACCGGCCCGTCGGTGCGCGGCGGCTCCACCGCCGCCCGTGGCCAGACCCGCCGGTACGCGTTCCGCCGCAGCTGATCGGCGCTGCTGGTACGGATGCCGGTCGGTCGCGTACCTGATCCGGCGGCCGGTGGCGCACGTGAGCGCCGGGAGCGCGCTCCCGGCGCGGCGATCCGTCCTCTGCTGCACCGGGACCGGGTCCGGAGCGGCCCGGTGGGCCGGTTCGGCGTGTCGCGGCGCGGAGGTATGACCGCGACGAGCGTGATACCTCTGAGGTATCAAGATGCCTCAGAGGTATCACGCTCACCGGACACCTTCCCGCCACCAGTGGCCGGCCGGGAGGGGTCGCCGGCGCCGCACGGCTGGACCCGACCACCGGGCCGCCGGTCTGGACCCGGCCACCGGGCCGCCGGTCTGGACCCGGCCACCGGGCCTCCGGTCCGGACCCGGCCACCGGGCCTCCGGTCCGGACCCGACCACCGGGCCTCCGGTCCGGACCCGACCACCGGGCCTCCGGTCCGGACCCGACCACCGGGCCGCCCGGTCCGGCCCCGGTCGCCTCGGGTCAGCCGATCAGCGGGCGGAAGGTGCCGAGCGCGACGCTGACCGCGATCGCCGCAGCGCCCAGCACGGCCGCTCCGGCGACGAGCAGCCCGTCGGCCACGCCGAACCGCTGCCGGCGGGCGAAGGTGCGCGGGGTGCCGGCGTCGAAGCCCCGGGCGTCCATCGCCACCGCCAGCCGGGTGCCCCGCCGGATCGCCCCGACCAGCAGGGCGAACGCGGTCGACACGAACAGCCGTAGCTTCGCCACCGGGTTGCGCCCGGCGTCCACGCCGCGCGCCCGGCGGGCCATCTCGATCATCTGCCACTCCTGGCCGAGCAGCGGGACCAGCCGGAACGCGGCCAGCGTCCCGATGGCGAAGCGGGCCGGCGCCTTCGCGTTCTGCACCAGCGCGTCGGCCAGGTCGGTCGGGTCGGTGGTGGCGAAGACGATCACGCCCGGCAGGGCCACCGCGAACATCCGCAGCGCCAGCCCGAGCGCGGTCAGCAGCACGCCCGAGGTGACCAGCAGCGGCCCGGCGTCCAGCAGCACCCGGCCGGACCGGTCGGCGGCGAAGAGCACCAGCGTGACCACGATGCCGGCCGCGCCGGCCAGCAGCGGCAGGGCCCGCCGGGCCAGCACCCGGTACCGGATCCCGAACAGCGGCAGCACGGCCAGCTCCACGGCGATCGCGATGGCCGGGGCGACCGGGTCCAGGGTGGCGACCAGGACGGCCGAGAAGACCAACGCGGCGGCCAGCTTCGCCACCGGGTTGCGCCGGGCCAGCGGCGCGCCGGGCGCCGCGACCGGTTCCAGGCTGATCACGGGCGCCGCCCGGAGTCGCCGCCGGCCGGGTCGGGCCGCCGGTGCAGGGTGACGGTGCGGTCGGCGAGCGCGGCGACGAAGTCCGCGTCGTGGGTGACGGTGACGACGCCGTGCCCGGCGTCGCGCAGCTCGGCGAAGAGGTCGAGCAGCTCCCGCCAGGTGCGCCGGTCCTGGCCGAAGGTCGGTTCGTCGCAGATCAGCAGGCGGGGCGCGGTGGCCAGCGCGGTCGCCACGCTCAGCCGCCGCGCCTCCCCGCCGGAGAGGGTGTACGGGTTCGCCCCGGCCAGCCGGGTCAGCCGCAGGCGGTCCAGCAGGGCGTCCACGGTGGCGCGTACCGCCGGCTCGGACTGGCCGGTCCGGCGGGGGCCGAGCGCCAGCTCGTCGAAGACCGTGGCGGTGACGAACTGGTGCTCCGGGTCCTGGAAGACCGAGCCGATCCGCCGGGCCAGCGCGGGCGCCCGCCAGCGGTGCGGGGGAGTACGGTCGTCCGCCCCGGCCAGCGCTGCCGTGGCGGTGACCCGGCCGACGCCGGGGCGGAGCAGCCCGCCGAGGAGCAGGGCCAGGGTGGACTTGCCGACGCCGTTGGGCCCGAGCACGGCGAGCGCCTCGCCGGCGCGTACCCGCAGGTCGGTGGGGGCCAGCCGGGGCGGCAGGCCGAGCCGCTCGGCGGTGAGCAACTCCTCGCCGGGCGGCGTGGTGGCGTGCCGGGGCGGGATGGTCCGGCCCGGCACCCAGACGCCCTCGGCGGCCAGTGCCTCGCCGTGCGCGGCGAAGACCGCCTCCGGCGGGCCGTCCGCGCGGACGCCGCCGCCCGGCTCCAGCACCACCACCCGGTCGACCAGCGGCAGGGCCTCGGCGACCCGGTGTTCGACCAGGATCAGGGTGGTGTCGGCGGACAGCGCGCCGGCGACCGCCCGGCGGACCAGGTCCGCGCCGGCCGGGTCGAGGTTGGCGGTCGGCTCGTCGAGCAGCAGCAGGCCGGGGCGCAGGGCGAGCGCGCCGGCCAGGGCCAGGCGCTGCTGCTCGCCGCCGGAGAGCGCCGCGGTGGGCCGGTCCCGGTGGTACGGGAAACCGACCCGGCGCAACGCCTCGTCCACCCGCGGCCAGATCTCCCCGGCCGGCACCCCCCGGTTCTCCAGCCCGAACGCGACGTCGTCGCCGCTGCGGGCCATCACGAGCTGGGTCTCCGGGTCCTGGAAGACGATGCCGACCCGTTCCCGGTCCTTGCGCGGGTCGAGCCCGTCGATCTCGACGGTGCCCTCCTGCTCGCCGGAGTCCTCGGGCAGCAGCCCGGCCAGCGCCGCCAGCAGGGTGCTCTTGCCCGCCCCGGACGGCCCGAGCAGCAGGACCCGTTCCCCGGCCTCGATCCGCAGGTCCACCCCGCGCACGGCCCACGCCTTCCGCCCGGCGTGCCGCCACCCGAACCCACGCATCTCCACCGCGCCCACCTGACCCCCTCCCTACCCAGGCCCGCCCGGCTCCCGGCCGGTGATCAAGAGGTTTGCGTCACGACGGTGGCTCCCGTTGACGCAAACCTCTTGATCAACGAAGCGGGGGGCGGTCAGATGGCGGCGCGCTCGCGGCCGGCGGGGAACCGGTCGAGGACGCCGGTGCGGGCGAGGGCCCGGGTGAGGGCCATGCCGCCGAGGCCGGCGACCACCAGGGAGCTGGCGGCGGTGATCAGGATGTAGGGGAGGCGGAAGCTGCCCCAGGCGGTGTCCGGGTACCAGACGAAGACGTCGTAGATCGCCGCCGCCAGGCCGGCCAGCGTGGCGGCCAGCAGGGCGATGGGCAGCCGGAAGACGCGGTACCCGAAGGCCGCGAAGGCGAGTTCCGCCGCGGCGGCCTCCAGCGGACCCTGGATGACCAACGTCCAGCCCCAGCTGCTGCCCAGCGCCACCGAGACCAGCGCGGCGACGGTGAGCGTGAAGAACGCGGCGCCCGGCTTGCGGATGATCAGACCGCCGAGGACGGCGGGGACCAGCCAGACGCCGTAGATGGCCGCCCGGCCGGGCAGCGGGATCGCGTCGGCGGGGCCGTTCCAGAGCAGGCCCCAGGCCCAGAAGATGATGCCGAAGGCCACCCCGAGCACCGCCGCGATGACGATGTCGATGGTGCGCCACCGGTTGCTGTCGGTGTTGGTCATGTGTGCTCCCAGTCCAAATGATCGAACCAGGAGAAGACGCACGCCGCGCCCGGTGTGGGACCGGACGGCGGCGCGGCTGGAGGTCGACCGAACTCCCTGCGCTGGCATTACCCAGATCAGGTTCGAGGGTCTGCGGGCGGTGCCCGCACTCTCAGCGCTGTGCGCTCCCCTGTCGGATGTGAAGTTGTCTCGTCGACGCTAACAGCTCCGACCCCGCCACGGTCGGCCCGGGTGGACGACCGCCGGGCTGGGTAGGCTGCCGATCATGCGGGTCGAGGCGCGAGGGCTGACGTTCGAGGTACGCACCGGCGGCCCGGAGGGCGGCGAACCCGTCCTCCTGCTGCACGGCTTCCCGCAGCACGGCGGCGAGTGGGACGACGTGGTGCCGGCGCTGCACGCCGCCGGCCTGCGCACGTACGCGCCGGACCAGCGGGGCTACTCGCCGGCCGCCCGCCCGACCGAGGTGGCCGCCTACCGGCTGCCGGAGCTGGTCGCGGACGCGGTGGCGCTGCTCGACGCGCTGGGTGTCCAGGCGGCCCACGTGGTGGGGCACGACTGGGGCGCCATCGTCGCCTGGGGCCTCGCCGCGGGTCATCCCGAGCGGGTCCGCACCCTGACCGCCGTCTCCGTGCCGCATCCGGCTGCGATGGCGCACGCGCTGGCGAACGACCCGCGGCAGAAGGCGCGCTCGTCGTACATGCTGCTGTTCCGCCAGCCGGGCAAGGCCGAGAAGGTGCTGCTGGCCATGCAGGCGACCGCCCTGCGCCGGCTGCTCTCCGGGGTGGGCGCCGCTCGGCAGGTGGCCCGGTACGCCGAGCCGATGCGGGAGCCGGGCGCGCTGACCGGGGCGCTGAACTGGTACCGGGCCATGTCCCGGGCCGACCTGGCGCGGACCGGGCCGGTCGCGGTGCCCACCACCTTCGTCTGGAGCGATGGGGACGTCGCGATCGGCCGGACCGCCGCCGAGGCCTGCGCCGCCCAGGTGACCGGGCCGTACCGGTTCGTCGCGCTCCCCGGCGTCACCCACTGGATTCCCGACGAGGCGCCGGCCCCGCTGGCCGAGGCGATCCTGGCCCGGGTACGCGGCCTGGACTGAGCCCGCCGCGGGCCGACCCGACGAACAGGACCGACGAGCGGACGGAGGAACGCATGACGGTGAGCGCCGAGGCATACCTGGCGGTGGTGACCGAGACGATCGGCCGGGTGGCCGCGAGCCAGCGGGAGGCGGTGGGTCGGGCGGCCGACCTGATCGCCGAGGCGCTGCGCGCCGACGGGGTGGTGCACGCCTTCGGCACCGGCCACTCCGAGGCGCTGGCGATGGAGATCGCCGGCCGGGCCGGCGGGCTGGTGCCGACCAACCGGATCGCGCTGCGCGACCTGGTGCTGCTGGGCGGCGAGCCGGCGAGCATCCTCGGGCCGCACCTGGAGCGCGATCCGGCCGTGGCGCACCGGCTCTACGAGCTGGCCCCGGTCCGCCCGTCGGACATCTTCGTGCTGGCCTCCAACTCCGGCGTCAACGGCGCGATGGTGGAGTTCGCGTCGCTGGTCGTCGAGCGCGGGCACCGGCTGGTGGCGATCACCTCGGCGCAGCACTCGGGCCGGATGGCCTCGCGGCACCCGTCCGGGCGCAAGCTCGCCGACTTCGCCGACGTGGTGCTGGACAACGGCGCCCCGTACGGTGACGCGACCCTGCCGCTGCCCGACGGCGGCGCGGTCGGCGCGGTCTCCTCGATCACCGCGGCCCTGCTGGCCCAGCAGATCGTGGCCGAGACGGTGACCCGGCTGATCGCGGCGGGGGAGCGGCCCCCGGTCTACCTGTCGGCGAACATCACCGGCGGCGACGAGCACAACGCCGCGCTGGAGGCCCGGTACGCCGGCCGTATCCGCCGAGGGGCGTGAGCGCGAGGAGTGAGCCGGGTTTGCGAGCCCCGCAGTCGCAAACGAGGGGAGGCATCGTGAGCCGGTTTCGCGCTGCTTTGGTAGGGGCATTGGCGTTGCTGCCGGCGGGGTGAGCCCTGTCGGCAGTACCGTCTCTTCCGGAGGTAGCGCGTGTCGAAGGAATCCGAGAAGCAGCGCTGGCAGCGCAACTTCGCCGACCTGCTCCAGGAGTTGCGCGTCGCGCAGACCGGCGTGCAGATCCTCTTCGCCTTTCTGCTGACCCTGCCGTTCAGCAACGGCTTCACCCGGACCAGCGGCTTCCAGAAGGACGTCTACATCGTCTCGCTGCTGTCGGCGGCGGCCGCCACCGCGATGATCATCTCGCCGGTCGCCTTCCATCGCGCGCTGTTCCGCCAAGGGCGCAAGCCGGAGCTGGTGCGCTTCGCCCACCGGATGGCCAGCGCCGGCCTCGCCTTCATGCTGATCTCGATGGTCAGCGCGGTGCTGCTGATCACTGACTTCGTGCTGCACCGCGGCGTGGCCCTGGTGCTGAGCGCGCTCACCGCGCTGTGGTTCCTGACCTTCTGGGTCTTCCTGCCGATCGCCCGGCGCAACTGGGGTGAGGACGTCGAAGACGACGACGATGACGAGCCGCAGGTGCTGACCGGCGACTGACCCGGTCACCGGGCCGGGAAATCGACGTGCGCGCAACGCTACCCCTGGGTAACACCCGGGGGTAGCGTTGCTTTTGTCGAGCACGTTGACGCATCCGGACCGAGGTTCGAGGGGGCAGCCGTGACCACGACGCACAACAGCCGACCCACCGAGGACGGCGCCGGGCCGCTGCCGGCCGAGGCGGGCCAGGTCTCCGAGAAGGAGGCCCGACAGGTCGCCGAGGCGGCCCGGGAAACCGCCTGGGACCGGCCCAGCTTCGGCAAGGAGCTCTTCCTCGGCCGGTTCCGGCTCGACCTGATCCACCCCTGGCCCCGGTCCGACCCGGACGACGACGCGCGGGCCGAGCGGTTCCTCACCGAGTTCGGGGCGTACCTGCGGTCCGAGGTGGACGGCGGGGCCATCGAGCGCGACGCGTCCATCCCGGACGAGGTGTTCCAGGGCCTGGCCCGACTCGGCGCGTTCGGCATGAAGATCGACCGGAAGTACGGTGGTCTCGGCCTGAGCAACCTGCACTACTGCCGGGCGCTGATGCTGGCCGGCTCGGTCAGCCCGGCGATCGGCGCGCTGCTCTCCGCCCACCAGTCGATCGGCGTGCCGCAGCCGCTGAAGATGTTCGGCACCGACGAGCAGAAGCAGCGCTTCCTGCCCCGGCTGGCCGCCGGGGAGGTCTCCGCGTTCCTGCTCACCGAGCCGGACGTCGGCTCCGACCCGGCCCGCCTGGCCACCATCGCCGAGCCGACCGCCGACGGCACGGGCTACCGGCTCAACGGGGTGAAGCTCTGGGCCACCAACGGCACCGTGGCCACCCTGCTGGTGGTGATGGCCCGGGTGCCGGCCGGCGAGGGGCGGCGCGGCGGCATCACCGCGTTCGTGGTCGACGGCGACAGCGACGGCATCACGGTCGAGCGGCGCAACGCCTTCCTCGGCCTGCGCGGCCTGGAGAACAGCCTCACCCGGTTCCACGACGTCTTCGTGCCCCGGGAGAACGTCATCGGCGGCGAGGGCAAGGGGCTGAAGATCGCCCTGACCACGCTGAACACCGGTCGGCTGTCGCTGCCGGCGATGTGCGTCGGCGCGGGCAAGTGGTCGCTGAACGTGGCCCGGGAGTGGGCCGCCGACCGGGTGCAGTGGGGCCGGCCGGTCGGCGAGCACGAGGCGGTCGCCCAGAAGCTCGCCTTCACCGCCGCCACCACGTACGGCATGGAGACCATGCTCGACCTCTGCTGCCTGCTCGCCGACGACGACCGCAACGACATCCGGATCGAGGCGGCCCTGGTCAAGCTCTACGCCAGCGAGATGGCCTGGAAGATCGCCGACGAGCTGATCCAGATCCGGGGCGGGCGCGGCTACGAGACGGCCGACTCGCTCGCCGCCCGGGGCGAACGCCCGGCCGCGGTCGAGCAGATGCTGCGGGACCTGCGGATCAACCGGATCTTCGAGGGCTCCACCGAGATCATGCACCTGCTCATCGCCCGGGAGGCGGTCGACGCGCACCTCTCGGTCGCCGGCGACATCATCGACCCGGACGCCGGCCTCGGCCGCAAGGCCAGGGCGGGGGCGCGGGCCGGGGCCTTCTACGCCAGGTGGCTGCCCACCCTCGCCGTCGGCAGGGGACAGACTCCCAACGCGTACGGCGAGTTCGGCCCGCTCGCCGCCCACCTGCGGCAGGTGGAGCGGCACTCCCGCAAGCTTGCCCGCTCGACCTTCTACGCGATGTCCCGCTGGCAGGGAAAGATGGAACGCAAGCAGGCGTTCCTCGGCCGGGTGGTGGACATCGGCGCGGAGCTGTTCGCGATGTCCGCGGTCTGCGTGCGGGCGTACGCGGAGCGGGACACCCGCCCGGAGAACGTCGAGCTGGCCGACCTGTTCTGCCGGCAGGCCCGGGTCCGGGTGGATCAGCTGTTCATCGCGCTGTGGGAGAACACCGACTCCGTCGACGTCGCGGCGGCGAAGCGGATCCTCGCCGGCCGGTACGCCGCGCTGGAGTCCGGCGTGCTCACCCCGCCGGCCGACACCCCCTGGGTGGCGCGCTGGTCACCCGGCCCGTCGACCACGCCGGACGTCCGCCGCCGGATCCCGCGCCAGGGCGGCTGAGCAAGGGCTGGGCCGTCGCTCGCGTCAGCGGGCGATGGCCCAGGCCAGCACCGCCGCGAGGATCAGCCCGTTGAGCAGGGCGAGCACCAGGTACGCCTGCGGCGGGATCTTGCGACCCTTGCGGACGAAGCTCACCAGGACGGCGGCGTACCCGAGCAGCAGCACGGCGACGACGATCAGGAAGTACAGCACCGCCACACCCTAGCGGCCGCCCCGCAGGCCGAGTCGGCGCAGCTCCAGTGCGGCGAGCGCGTCGACGGTGGCGTCGTCGCCCCGCCGCCACGCCTCCGCCACGTCCGGATCGATCCTGGTCAGCTTGCGCAGCGGCTGCCCGACGAGGGCACGCAGCGCCAGCAGGTCCCGCCCGGCCGGGGCGGTGGCGAGCGCCTTCGCCGAGGCGGCCCGGCGCATCCAGCGCACCCGCAGCGGCAGCCAGCCGAAGAGCACCAGGGCGAGCGGGAAGACCAGCACGGCGATGGCGAGGGCCAGGGCGAGCTGGCCGACCAGTTCCTGCTGGTCCCGGCCGGCGTCGGCGACCGCGCGGGCCGCCTCGGCCGCCCGCTCGAAGGGGGCGGTCAGCTCGTCGCCGACCAGCGGCACCCGGCCGACCTTGCCGCCGGCCTCGGCCAGGTTGTCGGCGAGACCACCGCCGGCCCCCTCCAGCTTCTGTCCGGGTACGGCGAGTTTCTGCACCAGGTCGTGCACCCACAGGGCGAAGCGGATTGCCGCGTACACCCAGACGACGACGAGCAGGTCGGTGAGGAGCTGACGGAGGGCGACGGGGAAGCGATCGGCGTAGATCTTCACGCCGGACAGCGTGCCACGACGCGGCGCGGCGGGCACCCCCTGAATCGCCGTCAGGCGGCGCACTTCGGGCAGGTGCCGAAGATCTCCAGGGTGTGGCTGACGTCGGCGTACCCGTGTTGGGCGGCGACCCGCTCGGCCCAGGTCTCCACCGCCGGCCCGGCCACCTCGACGGTGCGACCGCAGGCCCGGCAGACCAGGTGGTGGTGGTGCCCCTCGCTGCACCGGCGGTAGAGGTGCTCCCCACCGGGCGGGCGCATCACGTCGATCTCGCCCGCGTCGGCGAGACCCTGCAACGTGCGGTAGACGGTGGTCAGCCCGACCCGCTCGCCCCGGTCACGGAGCATCGCGTGCAGTTCCTGCGCGCTGTGGAAGCCCTCCACCTCGGCGAGCAGGGAACTCACCGCCGTGCGCTGCCGCGTGTTCCGCAGCGCCCCCTCGCTCATGACCCCTCCCCGGCGTGGCTCACCGCGTCCGCCACGATGTGCGCCACGTGCTCGTCGACCAGCGCGTACGCGATCTCGCGGCCGCGCCGCGAGCCGCGGACCACCCCCGCCCCGCGCAGCACCCGCAGGTGCTGGGAGACCAGCGGCTGGGGGGCGCCGAGCTTCTCCACCAGCTCGTGCACACACCGTTCACCCTGCGCCAGCTCGCTCACGATCGCCAGCCGGATCGGGGCGGACAGGGCGCGGAGCAGGTCACCTGCGCCCTCGTAGGCCTCGTAGCCGTTCGTGCCGGTCACCCTGCAACGCTAACCAATACCACCGACAGGTGCCGGGGCGGCGTCACCGGAGCACGACCTCGTGCGGCTCGGCCGCCGGCGTACCCGCCGGGGTGGACCGCCGGCGCAGCGTCCGCCAGCCGGCGGCGGCGAGCGCGACCACCAGGAACGAGGCGATCGCCAGCAGCACCACCGAGGCGCCCGGGGCGGTGTCGGCGGTGGCCGCCACCCAGACCCCGGCCCCGGCCGCGAAGAGGCCGAGCGCCATGGCCGCCGTCATGGTGCTGCGGAAACCCCGGGTGACCTGCTGCGCGGTCGCCACCGGCACCACCATCAGGGCGCTGATCAGCAGCACCCCGACCGCCCGCATGGCGATGGTGACGGTGACCGCGGTGGCCACCGCCAGCAGCAGGTTCAACGTCCGGACCGGCAGCCCGGCGACCCGGGCGTACTCCTCGTCGTGGCAGACCGCGAAGAGCGCCGGGCGCAGCGCCAGCATGGTGACCAGGATGGCCGCGCCGAGTACCGCGATGGTGATCAGGTCCTGCGGCGAGATGGTGGTCAGCGAGCCGAACAGGTACGCGTTGAGGTTCGCGCTGGTGGCGTCGGAGAGCCCGACGAGCATCACCCCGCCGGCGATGCCGCCGTAGAAGAGCAGTGCCAGCGCGAGGTCGCCGGAGGTGCGTCCGCGCGCCCGGACCAGCTCGATGGTGATCGCGCCGAGGGTCGCCACGACCACCGCCACCAGCACCGGGGAGCGGTTGAGCAGCAGCCCGGCGCCGACACCGGTCAGCGCCACGTGGCCGATGCCGTCGCCGATCAGGGTCAGCCGCCGCTGCACCAGGTAGATGCCGAGCGCCGGGGCGGCCAGGCCGATGACCAGGGCGCCGATCAGCGCGCGCTGCATGTAGGGGTACTGGAAGAGTTCCATGGTCAGCTGCTCCACAGCCCGGCGGGCTCGTCGGGACCGTGCGGGTGCACGTGGTCGTGGTCGGGCTCCGCGTGGTGGCCGGCGGGCTCGGGCACCGCGCCGTCGTGGCAGATCCCACCCTGGTGCACCACCACCGCCCGGCTGATCAGCGGTCGCAGCGGGCCCAGCTCGTGGGCGACGAGCAGCACGGTGCCGCCGTCGGCGACGAAGTCGCGCAGCGCGGTGGCGAACGCCTCCTGGCTGGCCGCGTCGACCCCGGCGGTCGGCTCGTCGAGCACCAGCAGCTCCGGCCGGCCGGCGAGGGCCCGGGCGATCAGGGTGCGCTGCTGCTGACCGCCGGAGAGGGTGGCGACCGGATCGGCGGCCCGGTCGGCGAGCCCGACGGCGCGCAGCGCCGCGTCGACCGCCTCCCGGTCGGCCCGCCCCGGCGGGCGGAGCACGCCCCGGCGGGCCAGCCGGCCGGAGGCGACCACCTCGCGCACCGTCGCCGGTACGCCGCCGCCGGCGCCGAGCCGCTGCGGGACGTACCCGATGCGCCGCCACTGCCGGAACCGGCGCTGCGGGGTGCCGAAGAGCTCGACGGAGCCGGCGGCCAGCGGGACCAGCCCGAGCACGGCGCGGATCAGGGTGGACTTGCCGGAGCCGTTGGCCCCCAGGACGGCGACCACCTCGCCGGCGGTGACGGTGAGCGAGACGTCACGCAGCACAGGTCGGCCGTCGTAGCCGACCGCCCCGTGCGTGACGGTGATGACAGGTGCGGTCACGAGCAGCTCAACGCCGTCCGCAGGGCCTGCAGGTTGGTGCGCATCACCGAAAGGTAGTCCCCGCCGGAGTCGGTCGACAGCCCTTCGATCGGGTCCAGCACCGCGGTCTTCGCGCCGACCTCCGCCGCGATGGTCTCGGCGACCTTCGGGCTGACCAGGGTCTCGAAGAAGATCGTGGTGGCCCGGTGCTCGCGGGCCTCGGCGGCGACCTCGGCCAGGCGCTGCGGGGAGGGCTCGGTGTCGGGGGTGAGGCCGGTGATGCCGACCTGTTCGAGCTGGTAGCGCTCGGTCAGGTAGCCGAAGGCGGTGTGGCTGACCACGATCTCCCGGCGCTGGCAGGTCTTCAGCCCGGCGGCGAACTCGGCGTCGAGCTGCTCCAGCTCGCCGCGGAGCGTGCTGGCCCGGGCGGTGTAGTCGGCGGCCCGCTCCGGGTCGGCCCGGCCGAGCCGCTCGGCGAGCTGGTCGCCGACGGTGGCCAGCCGGGTCGGGTCCAGCCAGAGATGCGGGTCGAGGCCGCCGGAGGACTCCTCGGCGTGACCGGCCTCACCCTCGTGCTCGTGGCCGCCGGCCGCGGCGGTCAGCAGGGGCTGCACGGTCGCCACGTCGAAGGCGCGGTCGGCGGCGTTCTGGTCCACCGCCTCGTCCACGTTCGGCTGGAAGCCCTTGAGGTAGACGACCAGCTCCGCCTCGCTGACCTGCCCGACCTGGCGCGGGTTGAGCTCCAGGTCGTGCGGCTCGGCCCCCGGCTTGGCCAGGTTGCTGACGGCGACCGCGTCGCCGCCGATCCGCTCGGCGAGGAACTGCAACGGGTAGAACGCGGCCACCACGTCGACCCGCTGCGGATCGGCGCCCGCCCCGCTGGACGAGCAGGCGGCGACGCCGCCCAGGGCGAGCAGGGCGGTGGCGGCGGCCAGGGCGCGCGGAGCGGAGCGGATGTTCATGACATCAACTGTCCGTGACAACGGAAATGATTGTCAAAAACGCATGAGTGCATGTCAGAGCAGCTTGGCCAGCGCGACCGCGACCAGCAGGGTCAACATCACCAGCCGGATCATCCGGGTCTGCGGCGCCTGCACCGGCCAGGTGGTCGCCAACAGCCAGATCAGCCCGGCGGCGAGCGCGAGCAGCAGCACGCCGCCCACCGGCCCGGGTGCGAAGAACGCCACCAGCACCACCACCAGGGTGGCGAGGAACACCGACGTCGGGTTGGCCCGGGAGAGCCGGACCAGCAGGGGGCTCTGCGTACGCTGCATCCCACAGACTCTACGAGGAGGACGCCGGTGCTGGTCACCAACCGGTTCGTGGTCGAGATCGAGTCCGACGACTTCGTCGCCCGGGCGCACGCCGCGCTCGCCGCGCTCGCCGCCCGCCCCGGCTACCTGCGCGGCGAACTGCTGCGGGCGCTCGACGACCCGGCCCACTGGTGCCTGGTCACCGAGTGGGAGTCGGTCGGGGCGTACCGGCGGGCGCTGGGCGGGTTCGACGTCAAGATCGCCGCGGTGCCGCTGCTCGCCGAGTCGCTCGACGAGCCGTCCGCGTACGAGACGCTGGCCAGCGCCGCCCCGGACGGCGGGGTCGTGGTGGCCAGCAGTGATCGGGCCGCGAGTCCGCACCGCTGAGCCGGCGGGCACTACCCTGCACTCATGACCGCACCCGGCCCGGCAGCCCCACCGCCGTACCCCGCGACGTCCGGCCGGGACGGCGCCCCGCCGGCCGACCCGGGGGTGCCGGCCCCGCCGCCCGGCCCGGGAGTGGCCCCGCCGTTCGCCGCGCCGCCCACCGAGGGTGGCCGCAAGCGGCTCTGGCTGGGCCTCGGCGTCGGGGCGCTCGCCCTGCTGATCTGCTGCGGCGGGGGCGGGGCGGCCGTGGTCGGCCTGACCATCAGCAACGCCCAGGCGATCGAGGAGCAGGGGCACGCGGTCACCGACGCCTACTACCGCGCGCTGGTGCGCAAGGAGTACGGCGCGGCCTACGACAAGCTCTGCGACGAGGAGCAGCGGCGCGAGTCCCGGGCGGAGTTCGCCCAGCGGGCGGCCGACGAGCCGGCGGTCGCCGCCTACCGGGTGGGCGAGGTCGACCCCAACGCGCTCACCGTGCCGGTGGACGTCACCTTCAGCGGCGGCTTCCGGGACACCCAGCAGGTCACCCTCGCGCCGGACCAGCAGACCGGCGGCATGGAGGTCTGCGGGGTCAACTGAGCGGTCCGGAGTATTCTGCTGGGCTCGGGACGCCGCTGGTCGTACCGTTGTCCCGAACTGTTCGTTCCGTCCACATCACGTCCCCGCCGACCGCCAGCCGGCGTAGGAGGAAACATGCCAGCCGACCGTATCGACGCCGTCGTCAGCCTCGCCAAGCGCCGAGGCTTCGTCTTCCCCTCCAGCGAGATCTACGGGGGCACCCGATCGGCGTGGGACTACGGTCCGCTCGGCGTGGAGCTCAAGGAGAACGTCCGCCGGCAGTGGTGGAAGACCATGGTCCAGCAGCGCGACGACGTTGTCGGCCTGGACTCCGCGGTCATCCTGGCCCGCAAGGTGTGGGAGGCCTCCGGCCACATCGCCGAGTTCGTCGACCCGCTCACCGAGTGCCAGTCCTGCCACAAGCGGTTCCGCGCCGACCACCTGGAGGAGGCGTACGCCGAGAAGCACGGCAAGCCGCTGACCTCGCTGTCCGAGCTGAACTGCCCGAACTGCGGCAACAAGGGCACCTTCACCGAGCCGAAGATGTTCAACGGCCTGATGAAGACCTACCTCGGCCCGGTGGAGAGCGAAGAGGGCATGCACTACCTGCGGCCCGAGACCGCCCAGGGCATCTTCGTCAACTACAAGAACGTGGAGACGGTCGCCCGCAAGAAGCCGCCGTTCGGCATCGCGCAGACCGGCAAGTCGTTCCGCAACGAGATCACCCCGGGCAACTTCATCTTCCGTACCCGCGAGTTCGAGCAGATGGAGATGGAGTTCTTCGTCGAGCCGGGCACCGACGAGCAGTGGCACGAGTACTGGCTCCAGGAGCGCTGGAACTGGTACCTCGACCTGGGCCTCTCCGCCGACAACCTGCGGCTGTACGAGCACCCCAAGGAGAAGCTCTCCCACTACTCGAAGCGCACCGTCGACATCGAGTACCGGTTCCAGTTCGGTGGCAGCGAGTTCGCCGAGCTGGAGGGCATCGCCAACCGGACCGACTTCGACCTCTCCACGCACAGCAAGCACTCCGGCGTCGACCTGTCCTACTTCGACCAGACGAAGCAGGAGCGGTGGATGCCGTACGTCATCGAGCCGGCCGCCGGTCTCACCCGCGCGGTGCTGGCGTTCCTGCTGGAGGCGTACGACGAGGACGAGGCGCCGAACACCAAGGGCGGCGTGGACAAGCGCACGGTGATGCGCTTCGACCCGCGGCTGGCGCCGGTCAAGGTGGCGGTGCTGCCGCTGTCCCGCAACGAGGCGCTCTCCCCGAAGGCCAAGGGCCTCGCCGCACAGCTGCGCAAGCGCTGGGTGGTGGAGTTCGACGACTCGCAGGCCATCGGCCGCCGCTACCGCCGGCAGGACGAGATCGGCACCCCGTTCTGCGTGACCGTCGACTTCGACACCCTCGATGACGACGCGGTGACCGTGCGGAACCGGGACACCATGGCCCAGGAGCGGATTGCCCTGGACCAGGTCGAGCGCTACCTGATCGAGCGCCTGCCCGGCTGCTGATCCGGCACCCGACGGCCCCGCCCCGACCAGGGGCGGGGCCGTCGCCGTCGGTGGCCCATCGGCGGGCGGTTGCGCCCACCCGGTGGTTGAGCCGGGCATGATCTCGTGCGAGCATTCCCGGCGTTGAATCTCATCACGGGGGTGTGTGCATGACGCGCGCGTCGCAACAGGACAACGACCACGACCCGAAGCGGCGGCGCCTGCTGCGCCGCGCCGCCACGGTCGCCGCCACCACGGCCGGCGCCGGTGTCGCCGCCGCGGTCGGCATGCCCGGCGCGGCCCAGGCGGCCCCGGGCGACAACCTCATCATGGGTACGACGAACGACGCCGGCCCGGCCACCACGACGCTCACGAGCGAGGCCTTCCAGCCGACCCTGGTTCTCCAGCAAAGCTTCGGGATGGCGCTCCAGTTGGTGCCGAGTTCTGGGCTCTACCCTGCCGTGCTGGACGCCGCGCCCGGCACGTTCGCGGTGGACGACCAGGGCGACCTGTTCGTCTCGGCAGGTACCGACGCCGCCCCGACCAACGGGTGGGCGTGGACGACCGAATACGCGACGACCTCTGTTGCCGTTCCGCCGACCCGGGTACTCGACACCCGCGACGCCAACCTGCGGCGCAACATCGTCTCCGGGTCGCTGGATTCGCTCAACCGGCTCACGCCGGGCGTACCGATCGTGCTCGCCCTCGACTCGTACGTGCGGGACGGCTACGCCATCAAGGGCAACGTCACGGTGGTCGGGATGACCGGCGCGGGTGTGCTCACCGTCTGGGGCAGCGGCACCAAGCCCGCCGCCTCCACGGTCAACTGGGCCACCGCCGGCACCATCCTGTCGAACTTCCTCTTCACCGAGCTGGGCGCCTTCGGGGCGTACCGCAGTGTGCTCACCCTTCAGGCCACCTCGTCGCCGACGCACGTGATCGTCGACATGACCAGCCTGCTGGTCGGCCACCCGAGCCAGGTGCTGCTCGGCTCATAGCCCGCCGGGTCAGCAGCCAGGCGGCCATAACGTCCACCCAACCAACGGGGGAACCAGATGACTTCATCCGAACCCGACAGCCCTGCCTCTCGACGTACACTCCTGCGCCGCGCTGCGGTAACCGGTGGCGCGGCCGTCGCGGCCACCGCCGTTTCGACCGGTCAGGCCTCGCCGGCCGCCGCCGCCGTGGGTGACCCAGTGGCCCTCGGCCTCGTCAACACCGGCAGCGACGAGACTGCGGTCGTCGCCTTCGTACCCGACCGGTCCGCCACGCTGGTCCTGAAGAACGACACCGGCCCGGCACTGCACCTCAAGCGCAAGGCCGTCACATCGGACCGGGCCGGGGCGTTCTACCCGACGGAGACGGGTTTCAGCGTCGTCGGCAGCGACTCCACCGGAACCGAGCACCACTATGGGGCGCTCACCACGGCGAACGCCACCATGCTGGTGCCGATCCCGCCGACCCGGGTGCTGGACACCCGCTCCGCCGCCGGCCGGACCCGGCTGCTAGAGGGGGGCAACCAGATCGACTCGCAGGGCCGTGCGGTCGCGGGCGCCTGGCTGCTGGTCCACCTCGACGGCATCGTCAACTACGGCGACGGCCTGATCGGCAACGTCACCGTGGCCAAGACCGAGAAGGGCGGCTTCGCCACGGTCTACGGCCGGGGCGCCGCGCCGGACGCCTCCACCATCAACTGGTGGGGCGCCGGCCAGCTGCTCTCCAACGGCGTGATCACCCAGCTCGGCGCCTGGTCGACCGCCAACGGCGACTACTACCCGGACACCGTGGCCATCTGGGTGCAGAAGAGCGCCAGCGCGATCATCCTCGACGTGACCGGCCTGCTGGTGTTCCACCCCGAGTCTGCCGTCATCAACAACCCGAAGGGCCTGACCGCCCGTACAGGCACCAGCGGCGTCCGCGCCGACGCGATCAAGGCCAGCGCCGAGCGCGCTTCCCGGGAGGTGCAGCCCCGTGCGTGAGACCGAGGAAACCGTCAGCGTGAGCACCGACGAGACATCGCCGGCCACCCGTCGTCGGATGATCAAGGCCGGTGTTGCAGCGGGCGCCGGTGTGGGGGCGGCTGCCGTCGTCGGCTCCCCGGCCGAAGCGGCCACCGGCGACTCTGTCCTACTCGGCAGGGGCAATGTCGCGGGGGAAGCGCAGACCGTACTTGTCGGCGGATCCGCTGCCGGGCCCACGTTGGCTCTGGAAGCGCGGCCCGGCTATCCGCCCCTGGTCCTCGGCACGAGCATTGACCGGCAGATTCCCCAGGAAATACCGACCGGTTCACTCACCGTCACGACCGAGGGTGACGTGGTGATCGGTGGCAAGGGCGGCGCGAAGGCGTACGTCAACACGTCGCGGTGGGCGAACCGGACGATGGCCGTCCCGCCGCAGCGGATCCTGGACACCCGGTCGATCGCCAACTACGGCGCGAACATCCTGGCCGGAAGCACCGGCGTGACCTCCGGCAAGCTCGGCGCCGGCAAGATCATCCACCTGACGGTCAAGAACGTGCCGCCGGCGCTGGCGGAGAAGGCGACCGCCGCGTACGTCAACATCACGGTGGCCAACACGATCTCCTCCGGGGTGCTGACCGCGTTCAGCTCCTCCATCGCCAAGCCGCAGACCTCGTCGCTGAACTGGTGGGGACCGAACCAGATCCTCTCCAACCTGGTCGAGGTCCAGCTCGGCAGCTACAACGGCAACGGGCTGTCGTTCGCGATCCACGTCAGCGCGGCCACGTCCGTCATCGTGGACGTCTCCGGCCTGATCCTGTCCAGCCCCGGCACGTACTGACCCGTACGCCGGTCGCCGTCGCGGTGCGAGTTCGCTCACCATCGCGGCGGTGACCGGCCACCGGACCCCGGGCCACCGCGCCGGGCATGGGATTCTTGGGTACGTGACCAGTCCCGCTCCGTCCGTCGCGCTCCGCCCGCTCACCCTCGGGCCGCACCAGGTGTGGCCGCCGGTGGTGCTCGCCCCGATGGCCGGCATCACCAATGTCGGCTTCCGGCAGCTCTGCCGGGAGCAGGGCGGCGGTATCTATGTCTGCGAGATGATCACCACCGTCGCCCTGGTCGAGCGAAACCCGAAGACGCTGCGCATGATCGCCTTCGGCGCCGACGAGCGGCCCCGCAGCCTCCAGCTCTACGGCACCGATCCGGAGATCACCGCCGCCGCGGTGCGGATCGTGGTGGAGAAGAACCTCGCCGACCACATCGACCTGAACTTCGGCTGCCCGGTGCCCAAGGTGACCCGCAAGGGCGGCGGCTCCGCGCTGCCGTGGCGGCGGCGGCTCTTCGCTCGCCTGGTCAGGGCCGCGGTGGACGCCGCCGCACCGGCCGGGGTGCCGGTCACCGTGAAGATGCGCAAGGGCATCGACGACGACCACCTGACGTACGTGGAGGCCGGGCTGGCCGCGCAGGACGCCGGGGTGGCGGCGGTCGCCCTGCACGGGCGTACGGCCGCGCAGCGCTACTCGGGCACCGCCGACTGGGACGCCATCGCCACCTTGAAGCAGGCCCTCGACGTGCCGGTGCTCGGCAACGGCGACATCTGGGAGGCCGACGACGCGCTGCGAATGGTGGCGCACACCGGCGTGGACGGGGTGGTGATCGGCCGAGGCTGCCTGGGCCGGCCCTGGCTCTTCGCCGACCTGGAGGCCGCGTTCGACGGCCGCCCCGAGCGGCGGCTGCCCACCCTCGGCGAGGTCGCGCAGACCATGCGCCGCCACGCCGAGCTGCTGGTCGACCAGTTCACCGCCGGCAGCCGTACCCCGGCCCGGGGCGAGCGGGACGGCTGCACCGACTTCCGCAAGCACGTCGCCTGGTACCTCAAGGGCTTCCCGGTCGGCAGCGAGCTGCGCCGCGAACTGGCGATGATCGAGAGCCTGGCGCAGCTCGACGACCTGCTCGGCAAGCTGGACCCGACGGAGCCCTTCCCGGTGGCCACCCTCGGTCAGCCGCGCGGTCGCACCAACTCCCCGGGCAAGGTCTTCCTGCCCGACGGCTGGCTGGCCAGCCGGGACGACGACACCGTGCCCGAGGGCGCCGAGCTGGCCGACTCCGGCGGCTGACCGCCGCTGGTCCGCCGAGCCGCCCGGACGCGCACACGACGAAGGGCCGGCCCCCGGGTGGGGGCCGGCCCTTGTCGGTGTTGCCGTGGATCAGGCGGCGGCGGAGTAGCCGCGGGTGGCGATCCAGTCGGCCAGGTTGTCCACGCTCATCCGGTAGGACATCTGGTCGGAGTTCGCCGAGTCGGCGATCGTGACGACGTTGCCGCCGTCGCGGTAGCCGATGACGCTGATGTAGTGGCCGCCCTCGAAGGAGTGGGTGAGGCCGTCGGTGTCGGTGGCGGTGCCGGCGATGTTCGCAACCACGGCCCGGCCGTCGTCGATGGTGCGGACGACGTCCGCGCGCAGCTTCTCGGTCTGCTTGCGGTCGGCACTGTTGTCGCGGATCTCGACGCTGCGGTAGACCTTCTTGCCGGTCTCCTTGTTCAGCACCGGGGTGATGTCGTTGATGGAGTTGGTGCCAGCCTCGGTGGTGCCCATCTCCTTGGCCATGGCGTCCACGTCGATGTCCTTGCCCTGCACGGACAGGGCGTTGCGGGTGGCCGCGGGGCCGCAGTAGTAGAAGTTCGGCTGGGCCGCGTAGCGCATGGTCAGCTCACGCTCGCCGTGCGGCTTGCGGTCGTTCTTCGCCGACGCGGCGCCCTTGTCGGTGGTGGCCGAGTCGGTGTTGACGGTGGCGAGCGGGCCGGCGACGGCGCCGGTGAAGGCGAGGCCGGCAGCGGTCAGGGCGGTCTTGCGGATCAGATCGGTACGCATGATCGGTTGCCTCTCTGTTCGGGGGTGCGCGGCACACGCAACAGGGGCGCGGTGCCGCGGGACAAGTCAGAAGGGGGATCGACCCGGCGATCGGCGCGACCTGCTCGGGTGTCCGGGGGATGTAACCGGCCCGTGCGGCCGCGCATTCCATGGGGCGGGTCCCGGGATCCGTCCGGCCGGGGGAGCGCCGGAAGTACGCCATGTACAACGACCCCACCCCACCGGCCATTCCACCGCCGGGGCGGCCCCGCCCACACGACACCGCAGGTCAGACGGCCTGCTCCGGGCAGATACCGCCCACCCGGAACCGGACATCCAACCCCGAACCGGCGGCTCGGGCCTCCTTCGCCTCTGGTTCCGGGCAGGTGCCGCCCAGCCGGAACCGGACATCCAACCCCGAACCGGCGGCTCCGGGCCCCATCCGCCGCCTCTGGTTCCGGGCAGATACCGCCCACCCGGAACCCGGATATCCAGCCCCGAACCAGCGGCCCGGGCCGCCTCCGCCTCGTTGATCAAGAAGTTTGCGTCAGGGACACGCCGCCCGACGGACGCAAACCTCTTGATCAACGGGCGATGCGGGCCTTGGTTGGAGGTCAACGCGGAGATCTTGGACAGTTTCCGTTCGAGCGGAACGGTAACTGTCCAAGATCCGCAGGGCGTTGGGGTGCGGGTAGGCCGGTTTGCGGCGGGCGGCTCAGCCCGTGGGGGTCGGGGTGGGGGTCGGGGTGGCGGTGCCGTCCCGCTCGGCCGGCCAGGGGATCTCCGGGGCGCGGTGGAAGGCGATGCCGGCGGTGGCCCAGCGCGGGCCGTGGCCGGCGAGGCGCTCGCGGAAGCCGGCCCAGTCGTGCGCCGAGCGGGGCGACCAGCCCAGCTCGGCGATGGCGGGCAGCCGGGGGAGGAACATGAACTCGACCTCCGCCAGCGTGGTCACCGACTCGGTCCAGAGCGGCGCCTCCACGCCGAGCACCGCGTCGGCCGGTACGTCGGCCACGTGGGTGCCCGGATCCCAGTCGTACGCGCGTCGCACGTCGATCAGCCCGGCCCAGTCGTGCCCGATCGGGGTGTCCGGGGCGTACTTCATGTCCAGGTAGGCGTGGTTGCCGGGGGAGAGGATGAGCCGGGCGCCCCGGCGTACCGCCTCGGCGACCACCGGGTCCGCGCCGTCGGTGCCCCACCATTGGAGCACCCGTCCCTCGGTGTGCCCGGCCGGGGCGATCTGGTGCCACCCGATGACCGTCTTGCCGGTGCCCGCGACGATCCGCTGGGTGCGCTCCACGAAGCCGGTGTACGCCGCACCCTTGACCTTGAACGCCTCGTCGCCGCCGATGTGCAGCCACGGTCCGGGGGTGAGGGCGGCCACCTCGCCGAGCACGTCGGCGACGAAGTCGTACGTCCGCTCGCTGGCCGGGTCGACGTAGCTGAAGCCGACCTCGGTGCCGGTGTACGGCGGCGGCGCGACCCGGTCCGGCGCCAGCTCCGGGTACGCGGTCAGCGCCGCGTTGGTGTGGCCGGGCAGGTCGATCTCGGGGACGACGGTGACGTGCCGGCGGGCGGCGTACCGGACGATCCGCCGGTAGTCCGCGCCGGTGTAGAAACCGCCCGGGCCGCCGCCGACCTCGGTGGCCCCGCCGACGGTGGTCAGCGTGGGCCACGAGTCGACGGCGATCCGCCAGCCCTGGTCGTCGGTGAGGTGCAGGTGCAGGTGGTTGAGCTTGTACCGGGCCAGGTGGTCGATCACCCGCAGCACGTCGGCGACGCCGAAGAAGTGCCGGGAGACGTCGAGCATCGCGCCCCGGTACGGAAAGCGCGGCCGGTCGACGAGCACGCCGCCGGGCACCACCCAGCGGGCGGCCACCGGGGACGGGCTCTCGACCGCCGCCGGCAGGAGCTGCCGCAGCGTCTGCACCCCGTGGAACAGGCCCGTTGCCGTGTCGGCGCTGATCCGCACTCCGGTGGGGGTGACGTCCAGGCGGTAGCCCTCGGCGCCCAGCTCATCCGCGTCGACGGTGGCCGGCCCGGCGGCCGACCGCGCAGCATCGGCGCCGCCCGGCGACACCAGCTCCGCGACGCCGCCCGCGCTTGCCGCGCCGGCCGGCCCAGCGACGCCGCCAGGCTCGCCCGCGCTCGCCGCGTCCTCGGCCGCGCTCGCCGCGTCCTCGCCCGCGCTCGCTGCGTCCTCGGCCGCGGTCCGGGGACGGGGTACGCCGGCGGGCGGCGTCGCGGCGGCCAGGGTGAGCACCAGCGGGCCGCCGGTGGCGGTGGCCTCGACCACGACCGGCAGCGGGTACCCGGTGGCCGGTCGCAGCAGCTCGGCGAGCTGTTCGGCGACGTCCCGGGCGTCCGGGTCCGGGCTCACCCGGACGGGCGCGTCGGCGGGGAGGGTGAAGTCGGCCGTCGGGTCGGGCCGGACCTGCTCCGGGGCCGGCACCACGTCGCCCAGTCGGACCGGCGCGGGCGGGGCCAGCAGCTCCCCGGCGGTCAGCTCGGCGGCCCGGGCCAGTTCGGCGGCGGCCGGCTGGTGGGCGGACAGGTCGACCTGACCCAGCGGTTCCCGGTCGGCCCCGGCGCTGGCGGCGGCACCGGTCTCCGGGGTGGTGGCGGGGGTGGGCGGCACGGCGGCGACTCCGGGGTGTATTTGCGACGGATATGGCAAAGGTCAGGTTCAGCAGAACCGGTGCCGTCAAGAGTACGAGGAGACTCGGAATTGCGTGATCGTGCGCGTGGAAGCGTTCCCAGAAACCTCCGTGAACGCGGATAGTCGTGATGGCTGTGCCTATTGTCACCGAACGGTCCCAGGCCCCCCAATGTTCGCTTAACCTTCGCCCACCGATCGGTGCTGGCGCGGGATTACCGGTGGCCTGCCCCGGGGTATGAGGCAGCTGAACCTTCGTTAAGTGTCAATTCCGGCGCGCGTGGGAGGGCTCTGGTGGCAGTGCAAGAGACGGTCGATCACAAGTACGTCTACGACTTCGCCGAGGGCAACAAGGACCTCAAGGACCTGCTCGGTGGCAAAGGGGCCAACCTCGCCGAGATGACCAATCTCGGGCTGCCGGTCCCGCCCGGGTTCATCATCACCACCGAGGCGTGCAAGGCGTACCTGGCCACCGGCGAGGAACCCGCCGGGCTGGCCGGTCAGATCGCCACCCACCTGGAGGCCCTGGAACGCGAGATGGGCCGCCGCCTCGGCGACCCGGACGACCCGCTGCTGGTGTCCGTACGCTCCGGCGCGAAGTTCTCCATGCCCGGCATGATGGAGACCGTCCTCAACGTCGGCCTCAACGACCGCAGCGTGGTCGGGCTCTCCGCCCAGGCCGGCGGCAACGACCGGTTCGCCTGGGACTCGTACCGCCGGCTGATCCAGATGTTCGGCAAGACCGTCTGTGAGGTGCCGGGCGAGGAGTTCGAGCACGCCCTGGACGAGGCCAAGCGCGCCAAGGGCACCACCAACGATCTCGACCTCGACGCCGACGACCTGCGCGGGCTGGTCGACGCGTACAAGAGGATCTTCGTCAAGCACACCGGCCGGGAGTTCCCGCAGGAGCCGCGCGAGCAGCTCGACCTGGCCATCCGTGCCGTCTTCGAGTCGTGGAACGCCGAGCGGGCCGTGGTCTACCGCCGCCAGGAGCGCATCCCGGCCGACCTCGGCACCGCGGTCAACGTGGTCTCCATGGTCTTCGGCAACCTCGGCCCCGACTCCGGCACCGGCGTCGCGTTCACCCGCGACCCGGGCAGCGGCGCCCAGGGCATCTACGGCGACTACCTGGCCAACGCCCAGGGCGAGGACGTCGTCGCCGGCATCCGCAACACCGTGCCGCTGCAGGAGCTGGAGCAGCTCGACAAGAAGTCCTACGACGAGCTGCTCGCGTTCATGGCCCGGCTGGAGGGGCACTACAAGGACCTCTGCGACATCGAGTTCACCATCGAGCGCGGCAAGCTCTGGATGCTGCAGACCCGGGTCGGCAAGCGCACCGCCGCCGCCGCGTTCGTCATCGCCGGGCAGCTCGTCGACGAGGGCCTGATCGACCTGGACGAGGCGCTGCACCGGGTCAACGGCGCGCAGCTGGCGCAGCTGATGTTCCCCCGGTTCCGCCTCGACCACGAGTTCCAGCCGGTCGCCAAGGGCATCGGCGCCTCACCGGGCGCCGCCTCCGGCAAGGTGGTCTTCACCTCCGCGCGGGCGGTCGAGCTGGCCGCCGAGGGGGAGTCGGTGATCCTGGTCCGCCGGGAGACCAACCCGGACGACCTGAACGGCATGATCGCCAGCCAGGGCATCCTCACCTCGCGGGGCGGCAAGACCAGCCACGCCGCCGTGGTGGCCCGGGGCATGGGCAAGACCTGCGTCTCCGGCGCCGACGAGATCGACGTGAACGTGCCGGCCAAGCGCTTCACCGTGGCCGGGCAGACCGTCAACGAGGGCGACATCGTCTCCATCGACGGCACCACCGGCAAGGTCTACCTCGGCGAGGTCCCGGTCATGCCGTCCGAGGTGGTGCAGTACTTCGAGGGCAGCATCGAGCCGGAGCACATCGACAACCCGCTGGTCCGGGCCGTACACCGGATCATGACGCACGCCGACGGCAAGCGGCGGCTGGCGGTCCGGACGAACGCCGACACCGGGGCGGACGCGGCCCGGGCGCGGCGCTTCGGTGCCCAGGGCATCGGCCTGTGCCGCACCGAGCACATGTTCCTCGGCGACCGGCGGGAGCTGGTCGAGCGGCTGATCCTGGCCCGCACCGACGACGAGCGGGACTCGGCGCTCGCCGCGCTGCTGCCGTTGCAGCGCGACGACTTCGTGGAGATCTTCCGCGAGATGGACGGCCTGCCGGTCACCGTGCGGCTGATCGACCCGCCGCTGCACGAGTTCCTGCCCCCGCTGGAGCAGCTCGCGGTCAACGTCGCCGTCGCCCAGGAGCGCGGCGAGGACGTCGCCAAGGAGGAGGCGCTGCTCGCCGCCGTCCGGCGGATGCACGAGGAGAACCCGATGCTGGGCCTGCGTGGCGTGCGCCTCGGCCTGGTCATCCCGGGCCTGTTCGCGATGCAGGTCCGGGCGATCGCGGAGGCCGCCGTCGCGGTCACCCGCGCCGGCGCGGTCGCCAAGCCGGAGATCATGGTGCCGCTGGTCGGCGCGGTGCAGGAGCTGGAGACGGTACGGGCCGAGGCCGAGAAGATCATCGCCGAGGTGGTCGGGGACAGCGGCGTCGAGGTGCTGATCGGCACCATGATCGAGGTGCCCCGGGCGGCGCTGACCGCCGGGCAGATCGCCGAGGCGGCGCAGTTCTTCTCCTTCGGCACCAACGACCTGACCCAGATGGCCTGGGGCTTCTCCCGCGACGACGTCGAGGGCGCGTTCTTCTGGCGCTACCTGGAGCTGGGCATCTTCGGCATCTCGCCGTTCGAGTCCATCGATCGGGACGGGGTGGGCCGGCTGGTCCGGATCGCCGCGGAGGAGGGCCGGGCGGCCCGGCCGGAGCTGAAGCTCGGCGTCTGCGGCGAGCACGGCGGCGACCCCGACTCGGTGCACTTCTTCCACGAGGTGGGCCTGGACTACGTCTCCTGCTCCCCGTTCCGGGTCCCGGTGGCCCGGCTGGAGGCCGGCCGGGCAGCCGTCGAGACCGACGGTTCCGACAGCCGCTGACCGCACGACCGACGGCGGCTCCGGGTGCTCCCGGAGCCGCCGTCGTCGTCGGTGGGTGTGGTGCGTCGCGGCGGGCCCGGCCCTACAGCGGCGGGCGCCGCCAGGTCGATCCGGGCCGCCGCCGCGCCAGCGCCGGCAGCGGGGTACGCACGGCGAGCGCGCCGTGCACCCGCGGCAGGGGCGTCGCGCCCACCGCCACCCGCTGCGAGTCGAACGCCGAGCCGGCCCGCTCGGCCACCGCCCGCGCCTCGGTGTGCAGCGCCTCCAGGTCGGCACCCGCGCCGGTGATCAGGGTGAGCAGCGCGTGCCGCCCGGCCGGATAGGTGACCACGGAGCCGGTGGCCGTGTGCACCACCGACTCGCGGAAGCCGCCGCCGCGCACCGTGTGGGCGACCTGGTGCCCCACCCCGAAACTCACCGCGGCGAGGGCGGCCAGGTGGGTCGCGTCGGTGGTCGGCAGGTCGCTGGAGATGAGCATCCCGTCGCGCCCGCCCAGCACCGTGCCGGCCACCTCGGGGCGGCGGCGGCGCAACCTCCGCAGCTCCGCGTCCATCACCGTGTCAACGTGCACGAGCGTCCCCCGTTCGTCGCGTTCCGGTCGTCGGTGTCACGTACCGCTCCGGGCACGTTACCGAAGGCCACGCCGTGCCCGCGATCCCGTGACGGTCGGCAATCGGTCGACAACTGTCGTCTGATCGGCGGTTGCGGACCCGCCAAGCGGCGTTCGCCGGCGCGCCTCGGGGGCCACCCGGGCGTAACCTGGGCTCCCGCGATCAGTTGCATACGACCGGCGAAGGGTGGCCGCATGACCAGCGTCTGGGAGAGCTTGACCGTCGACGCCCGGGACCCGTCCCGGCTGGCCCACTGGTGGGCCGAGGCGCTGGGCTACCAGGTGATCGCGGAGAAGCCGGACGAGGTGGAGATCCGCCAGTCGCGCGACCGGCTGCCCGGCATCGTCTTCGTTCCGGTCGCCGACGGCAAGGAGACCAAGAACCGCCTCCACCTCGACCTGCGTCCGGCCGACCAGGAGGCCGAGGTCGAGCGGCTGGTCGACATGGGGGCCCGGCACGTCGACGTCGGCCAGGGCGACGCCTCCTGGACGGTGCTCGCCGACCCGGAGGGCAACGAGTTCTGCGTGCTGCGACAGCAGGGCTGAGGGGTGCGTGACGCCGACCCGGCCGGGCCGTGGGACGCGGCCGACGCGCGGCGTCGGGTCGACGAGGCGCCCAAGGACACCGGCTACGGCCGGTCGCCGTACGAGCGGGACCGGGCCCGGGTGCTGCACTCGGCCGCCTTCCGGCGGCTGGCCGCCAAGACCCAGGTGCACGTCGCCGGCACCGACGACTTCCTGCGTACCCGGCTGACGCACTCGCTGGAGGTGGCCCAGATCGCCCGGGAGATGGGCGCCCGGCTGGGCTGCGACCCGGACGTGGTGGACACCGCCGGGCTGGCGCACGACCTCGGCCACCCGCCCTTCGGGCACAACGGCGAGGACGCCCTCGACCGGCTCGCCGCGCCCTGCGGCGGGTTCGAGGGCAACGCCCAGACGCTGCGCGTGCTGACCCGGCTGGAGGCCAAGGTGGTCGGCCCGGACGGCGTACCGGCCGGGCTCAACCTCACCCGGGCCTCGCTCGACGCGGTCGGCAAGTACCCGTGGCCGCGGCAGCCGGGACTGCGCAAGTTCGGGGTGTACGACGACGACCGGCCGGTCTTCGACTGGCTGCGCGAGGGCGTACCCGCGGGGGACGGCGGCGGCCCGCCCGGCGGCGTGCGGCGCTGCCTGGAGGCCCAGGTGATGGACTGGGCCGACGATGTCGCCTACTCGGTGCACGACGTGGAGGACGGCATCCACGGCGGGTACCTCTCGCTGCGGCCTCTCCTCGACGACCCGGACGAGCGGGCCGCCCTCTGCGTCGACGTGGCCGCCGTCTACTCCGGCGAGTCCCCGGCCGACCTCGGCGAGGTGCTGGTCGGCCTGCTCGACGAGCCGGAGCTCGCCGCGCTCGCCGGGTACGACGGCAGCCACCGCGCGCAGGTCGCGCTGAAGGCCACCGCCAGCGTGCTGACCGGCCGGTTCGTCTCCGCCGTGGTGACCGCCACCCGGGAGCGGTTCGGCCCGGGCCCGCACCGCCGGTACGCCGCCGACCTGGTGGTGCCGCGCCGGGTCCGGGCCCAGTGCGCGCTGCTGAAGGGGATCGCCTGGCGCTACGTGATGAACCGCCCGGGCGCCGGCGCCCGGTACGACCGGCAGCGGGCGATCCTGGCCGAGCTGGTCGGCGTGCTGGGCGACCGGGCGCCGGACGCGCTCGACCCGGTCTTCGCGCCGCTGTGGCAGGCCGCCCCGGACGACGCCGCCCGGCTGCGGGTGGTGGTCGACCAGGTGGCGTCGCTCACCGACCCGGCGGCGGTGGCCTGGCACGACCGCCTGGTCGGCCCCTGACCCGGTCATCGTTCCGTCGGTGAGGGCGACGGCCGAGCGCGACCGGGCCTGTCGCGGGAACCCGCGACAGGCCCGGTCCGGGTGTGGTGGGTCAGAAGACGCGGTTGTAGCTGTTCCAGCCGGGGCCGCCGATCTCACGGCTGCCGATGTAGGGCAGGTTGTTCGGGTTGGACTTGATGTTGTTCGAGTAGTAGTGCAGGGTGCCGTCGGGTTTGGTGGCCAGGAGGTCGGCGTAGCCGTCGCCGCTGACGTCGCCGGCCATGACGCGGTTGTAGGCGTTCCAGCCGGGGCCGCCGATCTCACGGCTGCTGATGTACGGCAGGTTGTCGGGGTTCGAGTTGATGTTGTTCGAGTAGTAGTGCAGGGTGCCGTCGGGCTTGGTGGCCAGGAGGTCGGCGTAGCCGTCGCCGCTGACGTCGCCGATCATGACGCGGTTGTAGGCGTTCCAGCCGGGGCCGCCGATTTCGCGGCTGCCGATGTAGGGCAGGTTGTCCGGGTTGGACTTGATGTTGTTCGAGTAGTAGTGCAGGGTGCCGTCGGGTTTGGTGGCGATGATGTCGGCGTAGCCGTCGCCGCTGACGTCGCCGAGCAGGACCCGGTTGTAGGTGTTCCAGCCGGGACCGCCGATCTGCCGGCCGGTGTTGTACGGCTTGTTGTCCGGGTTGCTGTTGATGTTGTTCGGGTAGTACCAGAGGGTGCCGTCGGGTTTGGTGGCGATGACGTCGGCGTAGCCGTCGCCGCTGACGTCGCCGGACATGACGCGGTTGAAGGTGTTCCAGCCGCTGCCGATCTGCCGGCTGCTGATGTAGGGCAGGTTGTCAGGGTTCGAGTTGATGTTGTTCGAGTAGTAGTGCAGCGTGCTGTCGGGCTTGGTGGCCAGGATGTCGGCGTAACCGTCGCCGCTGACGTCACTGATACTGCCGCCGATGCCATCGGCGCTCCACAACGCGTTGGCGATGATCGTCCCGTCGCCCGCCTGCACCTGGTACCGGTCCGGGTAGGCAGAGATCTGCACGTCCTGGCACACCTCGCCGATCGGGTCGGTCTCCCAGTTCGACAGCTTGAGCATCTTGTTGAGGAACGCGTCGGTCGCCCACTCCGGATCGGTCCGCTGGGCGAACGTCCCCCAACTCTCCCGCTGCTGGAAGAGGCCGACGCTGTCGCGATCGCCACCATCGAGGTTCTGGATGGTCGTTTCGACGATCGTCGTGGTGACGGCGATGGCCGCGGCACGGGGCGGCAGGGCTCGCCGCTTCACCTGATCCACCACGGCGCGAGCGCAGGAGACCCGGTAGGCGGTCATGGCATTCGTCAGCGTGCCGCTCAGTTGACCGTTGAGTTGCTGGGCGAGTTGGGCGTCCGCCGTGGATGGTCCTCCGGAGACGCAGGGCAGGGGGCTGGCGGCGTGGGCCGGACCGGTGACGAACAGCACCGATGCCGCCGCGATCAGGGGGGTGAGAAGGGCCGTGACCGTTCGGCCGGACACTAGCTGTGGCATGGAATCTCCAAGGGAGGGGCAGGCCGTGGTACCGCGGCCTGCCCCGGTGAGGGATGGGTCAGAAGACGCGGTTGTAGCTGTTCCAGCCGGGGCCGCCGATCTCACGGCTGCCGATGTAGGGCAGGTTGTTCGGGTTGGACTTGATGTTGTTCGAGTAGTAGTGCAGGGTGCCGTCGGGTTTGGTGGCCAGGAGGTCGGCGTAGCCGTCGCCGCTGACGTCGCCGGCCATGACGCGGTTGTAGGCGTTCCAGCCGGGGCCGCCGATCTCACGGCTGCTGATGTACGGCAGGTTGTCGGGGTTCGAGTTGATGTTGTTCGAGTAGTAGTGCAGGGTGCCGTCGGGCTTGGTGGCCAGGAGGTCGGCGTAGCCGTCGCCGCTGACGTCGCCGATCATGACGCGGTTGTAGGCGTTCCAGCCGGGGCCGCCGATTTCGCGGCTGCCGATGTAGGGCAGGTTGTCCGGGTTGGACTTGATGTTGTTCGAGTAGTAGTGCAGGGTGCCGTCGGGTTTGGTGGCGATGATGTCGGCGTAGCCGTCCCCGTTGACGTCGCCGAGCAGGACCCGGTTGTAGGTGTTCCAGCCGGGACCGCCGATTTCCCGGCCGGTGTTGTACGGCTTGTTGTCCGGGTTGCTGTTGATGTTGTTCGGGTAGTACCAGAGGGTGCCGTCGGGTTTGGTGGCGATGACGTCGGCGTAGCCGTCGCCGCTGACGTCGCCGGACATGACGCGGTTGAAGGTGTTCCAGCCGCTGCCGATCTGCCGGCTGCTGATGTAGGGCAGGTTGTCAGGGTTCGAGTTGATGTTGTTCGAGTAGTAGTGCAGCGTGCTGTCGGGCTTGGTGGCCAGGATGTCGGCGTAACCGTCGCCGCTGACATCACTGATACTGCCGCCGCTGGCGAGTCGATTCGTCCACCAGGACGTCTCCATGCGTGCGCCGGGCCAGCTGAAGCTGAAGTGGATATGGTTGGTGTGGCAGTCCCCGGGGGTCCCGTCGCAGGAGTAGGGCCGCCATCCCTCGCTGATCCGGTGAGAACTGATGATCTGCTTGTTCCAGATCATGTACATGATGCCGAGTCTGCGCATCAGGGCATGGCGATTGCCGTACTGATCGGTCGCCTGGATCCAGTTCAGAATGTCGTTGGCGTAGCCGCGCTGAGTCGTGTTGTTGACGTCCAAGATGTAGTCGAGGGCCCGGCCCTCCTTGTGTTCACTCGTGGCGCCGCCGCATGCGCGCCCGATGTTCTCCAACGTGGCATGAACCCCGTAGGTGCTGTTCAACAGGTTCATGAAATCCACGACGCCCGGTTTGGCCGTCGGGTCGCACGTGTCCTGGCCGTCGTAGTCGGCGTAGTCCTCGATATCCTGGCTGAAGATCGGAGTGACGGGTGCCGCGGCCGCGGGAGAGGCGCCCGCCACCACTGTGCCGGTGGCGGTGACCAGAAATGCCAGCACGGCGATGAGTTGTCTCTTGAGTGGAAGTCGCAAGGAATCCTCCTGGTGGGAGTTACAGATTTGTCAGGCTCGACGAGGGCTGCTCCGATCGGATCGGAGCGTGTCGGACCACCTGGCACACAGATTGATGGACGGCGCTGAATTCCCTCTGGCTGGGCGCTTCCCGTACCGAACCCGCACCGCTGGTGATGGCCATGCGGCGAGGTCAACGTGTGGCCGGCGGAACGTTGGTCGAGCGCAGCGGCGTCATGAGATCCGGCGGCGTGGATGCGCTGCCGCGCTGCCGCCTGGGGAGTGCCTGCCGGTCGACTGCTCCCCGGCCGGTCAGCGTGACGGTGAGCTGGCCGTTGCCGCGCGGTGGCCGCGCTTCGGCGGGCGGTCGCGTGGGCCTGCATGCACGGCGCTCCTGGACATGGCAGAAAGCCGGGCCGGCTGCGGAGGTCGCAGCCGGCCCGGCGTGGGGCGGGGTGGGTCAGAAGACGCGGTTGTAGCTGTTCCAGCCGGGGCCGCCGATTTCGCGGCTGCCGATGTAGGGCAGGTTGTCCGGGTTGGACTTGATGTTGTTCGAGTAGTAGTGCAGGGTGCCGTCGGGTTTGGTGGCGATGAGGTCGGCGTAGCCGTCGCCGCTGACGTCGCCGGCCATGACGCGGTTGTAGGCGTTCCAGCCGGGACCGCCGATCTCACGGCTGCTGATGTACGGCAGGTTGTCGGGGTTCGAGTTGATGTTGTTCGAGTAGTAGTGCAGGGTGCCGTCGGGTTTGGTGGCGATGAGGTCGGCGTAGCCGTCGCCGCTGACGTCGCCGATCATCAGGCGGTTGTAGGCGTTCCACCCCGGCCCGCCGATCTCCCGACCACCCGCATAGGGCTTGCCGTCCGGACTCGAGTTGATGTTGTTGGGGTAGTAGTGCAGGGTGCCGTCGGGTTTGGTGGCGATGATGTCGGCGTAGCCGTCCCCGTTGACGTCGCCGAGCAGGACCCGGTTGTAGGTGTTCCAGCCGGGACCGCCGATTTCCCGGCCGGTGTTGTACGGCTTGTTGTCCGGGTTGCTGTTGATGTTGTTCGGGTAGTACCAGAGGGTGCCGTCGGGTTTGGTGGCGATGACGTCGGCGTAGCCGTCGCCGCTGACGTCGCCGGACATGACGCGGTTGAAGGTGTTCCAGCCGCTGCCGATCTGCCGGCTGCTGATGTAGGGCAGGTTGTCAGGGTTCGAGTTGATGTTGTTCGAGTAGTAGTGCAGCGTGCTGTCGGGCTTGGTGGCCAGGATGTCGGCGTAACCGTCGCCGCTGACGTCACTGATACTCCCGCTGATGCCATCGGCGTCGACGATGCCGTCGTAGCGGACCGGCGTGTACAGGGACGCCTTGCTGCTGGACCAGGTCCGCTGGATGGTGCCCTCGACGGTGTCGTCACCGGTCTGTTCGATGACGACCGGCGACGTCCGCGCGGAGTCGGCCCACTTCACGAAGAGCGCGACGTGGTTCTCGTCGGGATCGCCCGTGTGCCGCAGCAGGGCATCCCCCTGCCGGAGCGAATCCCGGGGGATGGGGGTGGTCCTCAGGTGCAGGTTGCCGGTCCACCAGTCGCTCCCCTGGCCACCGAAGCCCCACGCCATCGCCACGAAGCCGGAACAGTCCGTCCGGTAGTCGCCGTAGGAGTTCTGGTAGCACCGCTCCTGGCTGTACGGCACCTTGGGATCGAGCCAGCTGCGGGCGCGGATGAGGGCGGTCTCGCGGGTGACGTGCCTGTCCCCGCCGTTGTCGGCGCAGGGTGTCGGCGTGATCGACCCGGCTTGCGCCGGTGTCGCCACGACCAGGGTGCCGGCCAGTGCCACCGGCACGGCGAGGGCGAGCATCAGCAGTCGGGCCGGGCCGCCGCTCGACCGTCGGTGATTCATCGTACGTCTCCTCAGGGGGTTGAGCTGTCGAGCTGATCGGACCGGGACGGGACTCCATCTCGGAGGCATCAGTCTGTGTCAGTGCGCTGACCGATCTCTGGAGGGGCAGCGCCCGTACCGAACCCGTACTACGCTGCGCTCGCTGGATCACGGGGGTGATTAAGATCGTCGATTTACCGGATGTCGGGTCGGGCGACTTGGCAGGACAACTTCGAAGATGTCGGCAACAGGCCGGGTTGACTCAACTGGAGTTGGCGCAGGCCGCCGGCATCAGCCTGGCCGCGGTCCGTGACCTCGAACAGGGGCGCACGCGTGTCCCGCGCCTGCGTTCCGTCCGGTCGCTGGCCGCCGTCCTGGGACTGTCGCCCGAGGACGCGGCGACCCTGCGCGCGTCCGTCCTGCCGGCGGTGCCGGCGGGATCCCCGGTGCGGGAGGACGAACACGGTGACGAGGTCAGGGTGCTGCTGCTCGGGCCGCTCGGCCTCATCCGCGGTGGTAGACAGGTGCCGCTCGGCACCGGGCGGCACCGGCTGGTGCTCGCCCGGCTGGCGCTGACCCCCAACACCGGTGTCAGCCGGGACGAACTCATCGACCTGCTCTGGCGGAACGAGATTCCATCCTCCGCCGTCAACCTCGTGCAGACGTACGTCAGTCGACTGCGCCGGCTCCTGGAGCCGCGACGGCCGTCCGGACACCGCACCGAGCTGCTGACCCTCGTCGCGGGCGGCTACCGGCTCAACGCCGACCCCGGGCAGCTCGACCTGCTCGCGTGTCGCGAGCTGCTGGCCCGGGCCGGTGAGCTCACCGCCGAGCCGGGGCCGGCACTGGCGCTCCTCGACGAGGCGTTGGGTCTGTGGCGGGGCGCACCGCTCGCCGATGTTCCCGAACTCCATGGCGAGCCGCTCGTGACCGCGCTCGAGGAGGAGCGCATCCGCGCCACCGTTCTCCACGCCCGTCTGGCCGCCACGCTGTCCCGGGACGACGAGGCGTTACCGCTGTTGCGGGACCTGGCCGCCCGGCATCCGATGCACGAACCGCTTCAGGCCCGGCTCGTCGCCGCACTCGCGGCGGCCGGCCAGCAGGCCGCGGCGCTGACGACGTACGAGGAGGTCCGCCGGCGCCTCGCGGAGGAGCTGGGCATCGATCCCGGCCCGGAACTGGCGGAGGCGCACCGTTCGGTGCTCAGGCAGACCTGGCACCGGCCGGCCCCGGTCGCCCGACGGGACGACGCGACGGTGCGTCCGAACCAGACCCCCGCACCGCCCGCCGACTTCACCGGCCGCGCGGAGCACCTGCGGCAGCTCCAGCAGCTCGTCGAGCGTGATCCGGAGTCGCCGGCTCCGCAGCTGGTGACCGTCTGCGCGATCTCCGGGGTGGCCGGTGTCGGCAAGACGAGCCTGGCGCTGCGCGCGGCGCAGCTGCTGCGTCCGGCGTTCCCGGACGGCCAGCTCTACGTCGACCTGCAGGGCTTCGGCCCGCTACCGGTCCCTCCGGTCGATGCCCTGGCCCGCTTCCTGCGCGCGCTCGGGGTGGATGGTCGCCGCATACCGCAGAACGAGGCGGAGTCGGCGGCGCTCTTCCGCAGCGTCCTGGCGGATCGACGGGTGCTCCTCGTGCTCGACAACGCCCGCAACGCCGCCCACGTCCGTCCACTGCTGCCCGGCACGGGGGGCAACGCGGTTCTGGTGACGAGTCGGAACCGACTGGCCGACCTCGCCGGCGCGGTCACCGTCGAGTTGGGTCTGCCCTCGACCAGCGAGGCGCTGGACATGCTCGCCAGTTCGGCGGGGCCGGCGCGGGTGGCCGCCGACGCGGATGCCGCGGTGGAGCTGGCCGAGGCGTGCGGGCTGTTGCCGATCGCGCTGCGGGTCGCGGGTGGCCGGTTGGCGAGCCGGCCGGACTGGACCATGCGATCCGCGTTGGCCCGCCTCGCGGATCAGCGTCACCGGCTGCGTCAGCTCCGCATCGGTGACATGGCGGTGGCCGCGAGCTTCGACCTCAGTTACCAGGAGCTGCCTGAGGGCACGGCACGGGCCTTCCGGCTGCTGGCTCTCCTGCCCGGCACCGACTTCGGCGTGGCCGCGGCGTCGGTGCTGCTGGACATCGACGAGGTGGAGGTCGAGGACGCGCTGCACGACCTGGTCGACGGCAGTCTCCTCCAGCTCACCGCCGGGCGGTACCGCTACCACGATCTGCTACGTCTCTACGCCGTCCGGCGGGCTGAGGCGGAGGATCCGGCGGAACAGCGCGCGGCCAGCATCCGGCGACTGCTGGACTGGTACCTGGCACGCAGCATGGCCGCCGTGCGGCTGGTTTACCCGGAGATGGTGCGTCTGACGACGGACGTCGAGGTCGGCGCACCCTTCGACGACGAGGCCGCTGCCCTGGCCTGGCTGGACGCCGAACTGGCCGGGCTGACCGCCGCGGTCCGGACGGCCGTCGACGGTCCGCACCCGGAACGATCCTGGCAGCTCGCCGACCAGCTCCGCGGCTATTTCTTCGTGCGGCAGCAGGTGGTGCCGTGGTTGGCCACGGGCCGCGCGGGGCTGGCGGCCGCCCAGCGCGCGGGGAACAAGCTCGCCACTGCCGCGATGCACCAGACGATAGGCCAGGCGTACCTGTCGGTGGGGCAGCATGACCTGGCGTTGACCGAGTACGAACAGGCAGCCTCCCTGGCCCGCGCGGCCGGTTGGTCCGTCGGGCTCGCGTACCAGCTGCACAACATCGGTCTGGTGCAGGCGCAGATGGGGCGGCTGGACGACGCACAGGAGTCGTACCGACGCGCGTTACGGATCGGCCGGGGCGGCGAGTTCGACCACGTCCGGGCGGTGACGCTGAACGATCTTGGAACCCTCTGCCACGAGCGGGGGGAGCTCACCGAGGCGGCGGCCCACTTCGCCGAGGCGTTGCAGATCAACCAGGGCGCCTCCCGCCGCCCGTCGGCCATGGCGAACAGGGGCAATCTCGGCATGGTGCTGCGTCAGCTCGGAGAGTTCGACGCCGCGCGACAGCACATGGAGACGGTCCTCGAGCACTACCGCCGAGTCGGGTCGCCCAAGGGTGAGCTGTCGGTCCTCGACGAGCTGAGTCAGCTGCACGCGCAGCGCGACGAGCCGTCGGCGGCGATCTCGGCCGCCACCAGGGCGCTGGAACTGACCCGGACGCTCGGGGACCGGCGCAGTGAGGCGGCGCTGTTGAGCACCCTCGGCTCAGCGCTGCTCTGCGCCGGCCGGGTGGTCGACGCGGGGGCGCGGTTCGAGATGTCCCTCCAACTGGCCGGTCAGCTCTCCCTGCCGTACTTCGAGGTGCAGGCGCGGATCGGGCTGTCCAGGGTACGACTGGTGAGCGGTGCGGTCGAGGAGGCGGCGGACGACGCGACCCGGGCGCTCGGCACCGCCCGCCGGGTGGGTTACCGGTTGTTGGAGGCCGAGGCTCTGCTCGCGCTCGCTCGGGTGAACGTCGCCGCGGGCCGCGACGAGGCGGCCGAGGCCTGTTGCCGGGAGGCGTTGGCCGTGCATCCGTCGCATGAGTCGTCCCTGATGCGGCAGGCGACGGACCTGCTCGCCCGAGTAACCGCCCCGCCGGCACCCCGGGTCGTCGCCGATCTGACGACGGTCGATGCGGTAGCGAGGCGGTCCGGTGCCAAGCATGGTGGCCGACCGCAGCCTTCCTACTTAGGATAGCCTAAGTGACATGACGGAGCGCCCCAAGAAGGTCACGTCCGCCCGGGTCCTGCGGACCGAGCGGCCCACCCCGCACCTGATCCGCCTGGTCCTGGGCGGGGAGGAGTTGGTCGGGCTGCCGGTCGGGGAGTACACCGACCACTACATCAAGATCGTCTTCCCGGCGCCCGGGGTCGACCACCCCAGGCCGCTGGACCTGGCCGCGATCCGTCGTGACCTGCCCCGCGACCAGTGGCCCCGGCTGCGCGCGTACACCGTGCGCGCCTGGGACCCGCTGGCCGGCGAACTCACCGTGGACGTGGTGCACCACGGCGACGAGGGGCTGGCCGGGCCCTGGGCGGCCCGGCTGCGCCCCGGCGACGAGGTGCTCTTCGTCGGTCCGGGTGGGGCGTACGCGCCGGACCCGACGGCCGACTGGCACCTGCTGGTCGGCGACGAGAGCGCGCTGCCGGCGATCGGCGCGGCGCTGGAGCGGCTGCCGCTCGGCGCCCCGGCCGCCGTCTTCGTCGAGGTCGACGGGCCGGCCGACGAGCAGCGGCTGCTCAGCCCCGGCACGGTGGCGCTGACCTGGCTGCACCGGGGCGCCCGGCCGGTCGGCGAGGCGCTGGTCGAGGCGGTCCGGGCGCTGGAGTTCCCGCCCGGCCGGGTGCACGCGTTCGTCCACGGCGAGGCGACCTTCGTCAAGGAGCTGCGCCGCCTGCTGCGCGTCGAGCGCGGGGTGCCCCGCGAGGCGCTCTCCATCTCCGGCTACTGGCGTCGGGGCATGGACGACGAGGGCTGGCGGTCCACCAAGGCGGACTGGAACCGCCAGGTCGAGGCCGAAGAGGTCGCGCCGGTCGGCTGACCCGACCGCGCCCCGCCGACCTCGTATCCCGGGTCGTTCTCGGGGCCGCGACGGCCTTCGCCGGCCCCGGGAGCGCGGGATCACCCGGTCGGCACGGGTGAACCGTGATGGTATGCGGCTTTTGAGGAGGTTCGTCGGCGACACCATGTGACCATGGCGGAGCAGGCGGGGGAGTCGGCGCCGGAGGCCGGGCCGGCGGGGCGGATCGACCCGGTGGTGCTGGTGCTGGGCGTCGCCGGGGTGCTGGCGGTGGTCGGCTGGGGGGTGTTCGGGGGCGGCTCGCTGGCCGGGTTCGGCGCCGCCGGGCTGGCCTGGGCGATCAACACCTTCGGCTGGTTCTTCGTGGTCGCCGCGGACGCCTTCCTGGTGCTCTCGGTGGTGATCGCGGCGTCCCGCTTCGGCCGGATCCGACTCGGCGCGGACGACGACGAGCCGGAGTTCAGCACGATGGCCTGGGTGTCGATGATGTTCAGCACCGGCATGGGCATCGGCCTGGTCTTCTATGCCGTGGCCGAGCCCATCCAGCACTACGCCGCACCGCCACCGGCCGCCGCCGTCGAACCGCAGACCCCGGCCGCCGCCGAGGTGGCCATGCAGTACACCCTGTTCCACTGGACCCTGCACCCGTGGGGGATCTACGCCATCGCGGCGCTGGCGCTGGCGTACTCGACGTTTCGGAAGAAGCGGGGCAGCCGCATCTCCGCCGCCTTCGAACCGCTGCTGGGCGCGCGGTCGTACGGGCGGGTCGGACAGGCGGTCGACCTGCTGGCGGTCTTCGCCACCGTCTTCGGCTCGGCGACCAGCCTGGGCCTGGGGGCGCTCCAGGTGGCCGCCGGCCTGGAGAGCGCGACCGCGGTGCCCGACAGCACCGCGATCGAGCTGGTGGTCATCGCCGCGCTCACCGCCGCCTTCGTGATCTCCGCCTTCACCGGGCTGCACAAGGGCATCAAGTGGCTCTCGACCACCAACGTGGTGCTCGCCGTCGGGCTGATGGTCTTCGTCTTCGTGGCCGGGCCGACCATCTACACCCTGGAGGTGCTGCCCGCCTCGGTCGGTGACTACCTCAGCGGCCTGACGATCATGTCCACCCGGACCGGGGCCTTCTCCGACCCGGCCTGGCTCGGCGCGTGGACCATCTTCTACTGGGCGTGGTGGATCTCCTGGGCGCCGTTCGTCGGCATCTTCATCGCCCGCATCTCCAAGGGGCGCACCATCCGGCAGTTCGTCACCGGGGTGCTGCTGGTGCCCAGCGGGGCCAGCGTGATCTGGTTCGCCATCATGGGCGGCACCGCCCTGCGGGTGCAGACCACCGGCACCCGCGACCTCGTCGCCGATGTCTCGGCGAGTACCGAGAAGGCCCTCTTCGGCCTGCTCCAGGCGCTGCCGCTGGCGGCGCTGACCACGGTGCTGGCGATGGTCCTGGTCGCGCTCTTCTTCGTCACCGGCGCCGACTCGGCCGCGCTGGTGCTGGGCTCGCTCAGCTCGCGGGGCGCGCTGCGGCCGCACCGGGGCGTGGTGGTGCTCTGGGGCGTGCTGATCGGCGCGGTCGCCGCCGCGCTGCTGCTCGCCGGTGGCCTGGCCGCCCTGCAACAGGCGACGATCCTGGTCGCGCTGCCGTTCGTGGTGGTGATGCTCGGGCTCGCCGTGGCCCTGCTGCGCGACCTGGGGCGGGACCCGGCGGTCAACCCGCCCGTGGCCAGGCCACGCCGCTACGGCCTGGTCGCCGCGATGCGGGCCGCCCGGTCGTACGAGGAGGAGGATCCGCCGCCGGTGACCCGGTGGTTGCACCGCCCCCCGCGGTGACACCACCCCTGCTGGCGTCGTTCGCCACACGCCCGTGCCCCCGGCGGCGGATCGTCGGTCCGGCAGGGCAGGATGTACGCCGAGGGGGTGGCGAATGGCTGGGCGGATCCGGGACGAGGACATCGCGCTGGTCCGGGAACGCACCTCGATCGCCGAGGTCATCTCCGACACGGTGACCCTCAAGTCCGCCGGCGGCGGCAACCTCAAGGGCCTCTGCCCGTTCCACGACGAGAAGAGCCCGTCGTTCAACGTCTCGCCCGCCCGCAACGTCTGGTACTGCTTCGGCTGCGGGGCCGGCGGTGACGCCATCAAGTTCCTGATGGACGCCGAGCACCTCAGCTTCGTCGAGTCCGTCGAGCGGCTCGCCGCCCGCGCCGGCATCCAGCTGCGCTACGTCGAGGGCGACAACGCCGCCCCGCGCCCCCGCCCCCAGCAGGGGCAGAAGCAGCGGCTGGTGGCCGCGCACGCCGCCGCCGTCGAGTTCTACCAGGCCCAGCTCACCACGGCCGCCGCCCGGCCGGCCCGGGAGTTCCTGGCGCAGCGGGGCTTCGACCGGGCCGCCGCCCAGCGGTACGGCTGCGGCTTCGCCCCGGACGCCTGGGACCTGCTCACCAAGCACCTGCGCCAGCAGGGCTTCACCCACGACGAGCTGGTCACCGGCGGCCTGTCCCGCCCGTCGCGCTCCGGGACGCTGATCGACCGGTTCCGCCGCCGGCTGATGTGGCCGATCCGGGACATCACCGGCGACGTGATCGGCTTCGGCGCCCGCAAGCTCTTCGACGACGACGACGGCCCGAAATACCTCAACACCCCCGAGACGCCGATCTACAAGAAGTCGCACGTCCTCTACGGCATCGACCAGGCCAAGCGGGAGATCGCCAAGCAGGGCAAGGTGGTCGTCGTCGAGGGCTACACCGACGTGATGGCCTGTCACCTCGCCGAGGTGCCGACGGCCGTGGCGACCTGCGGCACGGCGTTCGGCGCCGACCACATCGCGGTGCTGCGCCGGCTCCTGCTGGACACCGACGCGGTGGCCGGCGAGATCATCTTCACCTTCGACGGGGACGCCGCCGGCCAGAAGGCCGCGCTGCGCGCCTTCGAGGACGACCAGCGCTTCGTCGGGCGTACCTTCATCGCGGTCAGCCCGGACAACATGGACCCGTGCGAGCTGCGCCTGGCCAAGGGCGACCTGGCCGTGCGCGACCTGGTCGCCCGCCGCGAACCGCTGGTCGACTTCGCGCTGCGCCACGTGATCAACCGGTACGACCTGGACACCGTCGACGGCCGGGTGGAGGCGATGCGCCGGGCCGCGCCGCTGGTCGCCAAGATCAAGGACCGGGAGAAGCGTCCCGAGTACGTCCGCAAGCTCGCCGGCGACCTCGGCATGGAGATCGAGCCGGTGCAGCGCGCGGTGCTCGCCGCCGACGCCACCCCGACCGCCGAGCGGCGCTCGCCCGCCCCGACCCGGTCGACGGCGGCGCCCATGCCGGCGGTGGACAGCCCGCAGTCGATGGTCGAGCGCGAGGCGTTGAAGCTGGCCCTGCAGGAGCCGGTGCTGGCCGGGCCGATGTTCGACGCGGTCGAGGCCCCGGAGTACCGGCACCCGGTGCACGCGGCGGTCCGCGCGGCGATCGCCGCGGCGGGCGGGGCCGCGGCGGCCACCGGCGGCGCGGTCTGGATCGAGTCGGTCCGCGACGCCTGCGAGGACCTGGCCGCCCGGGCGCTCGTCGGCGAACTGGCCGTGGAGCCGCTGCGCATCGACGGCGAACCCGACCCCCGGTACGTCTCGATCACCATGGCCCGGTTGCAGTGGGGCTCGGTCACCGCCCGGATCCGGGACCTCAAATCCAAGATCCAGCGGGTCAACCCGGTGAACAACAAGGACGAGTACTTCGCCCTCTTCGGGGAACTGCTCTCGCTGGAGCAGCACGCGCGGGCGCTGCGCGAGCAGGCCGCGGGAGGACTGTGATGGGACTGTTCAACCGCAAGCCGAAGCTGCCGCCCGCCGCCCGGCCCCCGCTCGCCGACGACGAACGGGTGCTCGCCTGGGCGGCCGCCGGCAACGGCGAGGGCGACGGCGTGGTGGTGGCCAGCAACCTCGGGCTCTGGCTGCCCGGCCGCGCGCACCGGCTGGGCTGGCACGACATCCTCAAGGCGGTGTGGTCCGGCCACGAGCTGACCGTCACCCCGGCCGAGCGGGTCACCGAGCGTGACGGCTACCAGGTGGTGGCGGACTGCCCGGCCGAGACCTACCTCCTGGTCGACCCGGGCGAGCTGCCGCACCAGGTGCGGGCCCGGGTCACCCGGTCGGTGGCGTACACGGCGCACCACCCGGTGCCCGGCGGCGCCGGGCGGGTCGCGGCCCGGCGGGTGGCCGGTGTGGACGGGCTCAGCTGGACCGTGCGCTTCGACCCGGGCACCCCGTCGGACGACGAGGCCGTGCTGGTGGAGGCCGACCGGCTGGTCGCCGCCGCCCGCGCCGCGACCGCCCCCGCCGACGCCTGAACTCCGCTCATCCGCCCTGGTAGAACCGGGCCGCGCCCGGATGTAGCGGGATCGGGTCGGTGCTGGACGCGCTCTGCCGGGTGAAGTTGCCCGCCTCCGGGTGCACCCCGATCAGGTCGCCCTGGTAGGCGAAGAGCAGTCGGGTCAGGTCGTACGCCAGCTCGTCCGGCATGTCGGCGTTGACCAGGATCATGTTCGACACCGTGACCGTCGGCGTGCCCGACGGTGTGCGGTAGGCGTCCTTCGGCAGCTCGGCGGTGGTGTACACCGAGCCGTATCGGGCGTTGAGCGGCTCGATCAGGTCGGCGATCGGCAGCAGCGTGAACGTGCCCGGCGCGCTGGAGAGCAGGTCGGCGATGCCCGGGGTGGGCAGGCCGCCGGAGAAGAACATCGCGTCCAGCGTGCCGGCCCGCATCCGCTTGACCGTCTCCGGCAGGGACAGGGTGAACCGGTCCACGTCCCGGTCCGGGTCCATCCCGGCGGCGGTCAGCAGTCGCCCGGCGATGATGTCCGTGCCGGACTTCGGCGAACCCGTGGAGACCCTCTTCCCGCGCAGCCCGGCGAAGTCCTTCACCTTGGCGTCGGCCCGCACGATCACGTGGGTGTAGTTGCTGTAGACCCGGGCCAGCGCCCGGACCGGTTGCGGCTGCCCGACGAAGGCGCCCTGGCCGGTGACCGCGTCGGCGGCGGTGTCGGCGAGGCTGAAGGCGATCTCCATGTCGCCGCTGGCCAGCCGGGTGACGTTCTCCACCGAGGCGCCGGTCGGCTCGGCCCGCGCCTCGTACCCGGGCAGGTGGCGGCTGATCACGTCGGCGTAGCCGCCGCCGAGCTGGTAGTACACGCCGGTGGTGTTGCCGGTGGCGAGGAAGATCCGGCCGCCGTGCCAGGCCTGCGGCGGCGCGGCCGGCTGCCCGCAGCCCGCCACGAGCAGCGTCACCACCAGGGCGGCCAGCCAGGGCGGTGGCCGGCGGATCACGCCCGGACCGCCGGTTCCAGCGCCTCTGCCACCCGCTGCACCAGGGTCGCGGTCTCGAAACCGATCTGACCCAGGTCGCAGCCCGGCGCGGCGAGCACCCCGAGCAGGGCCCGCTCGCCGACCGCCATCACCAGCATCACCCCGCCGTCCATGTCGACGATCTGCTGGCGTACCCGGCCGGCCGACATCAGCCGCGCGGCGCCGACGGTCAGGCTGGCCAGGCCGCTGATCACGGCGGCGAGCTGGTCCACCTGGTCGGGGGAGAGGTGCGGTGAGGAGGCCAGGCGCAGCCCGTCCTCGGAGACGGCTACGGCGTGCGATACGTCCGGCACCTGCTCGGCGAAATTCGCCAGGAGCCAGTCCAGGCCGGCGCTCACGGGTGTGGTCATCGGTGTCTCCCGTTGGGTCTCGTCTGCTGGTTACGTCGCATCGCGCTGGCCACCCCCTCGGCGAGCGCGGACAGTCGGGCCCGCACCACCTCCGGGTCGAGCAGGTCCTCCGCCGGCCGGGCCGGCGCGGTGTTCGGCAGCGTCGGGAGCTGACCGCCGCGGGTCCGGCGGGGCAGGCCGGCGCCGGGGGCCGCCGCCGGCCCGGTCGACGGGTGGGCGGCGCCGGGCGGGGGCGCCACGGCGGCCCGGAGCACCGGCGGCCGCGGTGGGGCCGCGACCCGGGTACCGGGGGTGACCACCGGCAACGTCACCGTCGGCGCGTGGTGGACGTCGGTCGGGTCCGGCCGGAACAGGCTGCCGCCGTACGTCGGCGTCAGCCGGGGCGCGGGCGTCGGGTTCGGCACGGTCGTCGCCAGGGCCGGCGCGCCGGCCCCGGCCCGGAACCAGGCCGCCGTCGAGGCGGGCTGGCGGACGGGAACGGGACGCCGGGACACCGTCTCCACCCGGACGAGCGCCGACTCGGGCACCTCGACCTGGGCCACCGTGCCGGTGCCGGTGTTGTGCAACTGCACCCGGATCCCGTACCGGGCGGCCAGGTGGGCCACCACGTGCAGGCCCATACTGCCGGCGGCGGCGCTGGAGAGCACCGCCGGGGCGAGCAGCCGCTTGTTGATCGCGGCGAGGCGGCCTTCGCTGATGCCGATGCCCTGGTCGTGCACGCGCAGCGTGAGCCCGTCGACCGTCCGCCGGCCGTCGACCTGCACCAGGGTGTGCGGCGGCGAGTAGTTGGTGGCGTTCTCCAGCAGCTCGGCGAGGAGGTGGACCAGGTAACCCACCGTCGACCCGTGCACCGCGGCCGCCGGCACGTCGATCTCCACCCGGGTGTAGTCCTCGATCTCCGAGGAGGCCGCGCGCACCACGTCGGCGAGCAGGTGGTCCCCCTCGTACGCCCGCCCCGGCTCGCCACCGGCGAGGACCAGCAGGTTCTCCCCGTTGCGGCGCATCCGGGCGGCGAGATGGTCCAGCGCGAAGAGCCGGGCCAGCGCGTCCGGATCGGTCTCGTCGCGTTCGAAGTCGTCGAGCAGGCGCAGCTGCCGGGTGATCAGGGTCCGGATCCGGCGGGCCAGCGCCTCGGCCATCCGGGTCACGTCCAGCCGCAGCTCGGCCTGCTCGCCGGCGAGCCGCAGCGCCGCCCGGTTGACCGTGTCGAACGCCTCGGCCACCTGCGCGACCTCGTCCCGCCCCTGCCGGATGTCCTCGGTCAGCCGGGTCGCCTCGCCCTCGGCCGGCGCGCCCTCGCCGGCCGCGATCGCGGTGATCCGCTCGGGCAGCTCCGAGTTGGCCACGGTGAGCGCCGCCACCCGCAGCCGGCGCAGCCGGCGGCTGGTGCGTACGGCGAGCAGCGCGGCGGCCACCAGCGAGGCCGCGGCGACGGCGGTGGTGGCCCCGCCGGTGACCAGGGCCCGCCGGCGGGCGTCCCGGGCCAGGCTGCCGGCCTGCTGGTCCAGGTCCTCGGAGAGCTCCCGGCCGAGCAGGTTGTAGCGCCGGATCGTGCCGCTCTGGGCCACGTACCAGGCGTCGCCGTCGACCTTCAGCGCGGCGGCCAGGGTCTCGCCCTTGACGGCGGTGTCCCGCATCCGCTGGGCGGTCGCCACGTCGGCGCCGGCGACCAGCCGGGCGTACGCGTCCTCGGCGTCCTCGTCGGCGATCCGGGAGAACTCGGCCTGACGCTGCTCCCGGGCGCCCCGCAGCTGGCCGAGCCGGACCAGTTCGCCCTGGGCCAGCTCGCCGCGGACGAAGACCGTCCGGAGCAGGTCGCGTTCCAGCGCGGCCAGGTGTTCCTGGCTGGCGACCGCCGCCACCTCCCGGGCGGCGTTGGCCAGCTCGGTGTCGCGCAGCTGCGCGGGCAGCGCGTCGGCGACGGTGAGCAGCGACTCGACCAGTGCCACGTAGGTGGGGTCGGCCCCCTCTGAGGTGGGCGCCGACCGGCGGGCGGGGTCGAGCTGGTGGAGCTGGTCGTCGGCGGTGTCGAGCACCCGCCCGAGGTCCGGTGCGGCCCGGCGGGCCTCCCGGCTGGCGGTGCGGAACCGGTCGACGGCGGTATCCACCCGCAGCCGCTGGGCGTCCACCAGCGGCCGGCCGGTGGAGCCACCCCGCTGGCGCAGGGCGGCCGTCTCGCCGAGTTCCCGTTCCAGCTCGTGCACCAGGCGCACGGTCGCGGTGGCGGTGCCGGCGAGGACCCGGGCCCGGTCGGCGTCGGCGGAGGCGTCCAGCGCGGTGCTGGTCTGGGTGGCGCCCAGCACGACCAGGCCGACGGTGGCGACCAGGATCGGTGCGAGCAGTTGGGTGCGGACCGACCAGAGCCGGTCGGTGTGGTCCGCCGGCCGGTTGTGCCGGCGTACGCGGGCAGGGCGGGGGAGCGGCACGCGGGTCTCCCGGGAAGGGTCGGGGACGCCGGGCCCGGGCGGTGGCCCGGACCCGGCGCCGTCGGTCAGCTCGCGCCGAGGTCCTGCAGGGCCTTGGCCGCCCCGCGGTGCAGCGGTACGGGGTCGGTCTTGCGGGCGTTGTCCAGATTGATGCCCTTGGCGGCCGGGCTGGCCTGGGCCAGCGCGTCCTTCTTCTCGAAGACGGTCCGCGCGACGGCGCAGGCGACGTTCGCGTTGAGGTCCTTGCGGACCAGCAGCACGTTGGGCACCACGATGGTCGGGGTGTCCGCCGCCGTCTTGTAGACGTCCGCGCGGATCGTCCCGGCCTGGTACGCGGGGTTCAGCTCGGTCATCTTGGGCAGCAGCGGGGCGATGTCGAGGAACTTCACCTTGTCGCCGGCCGTGGTGAACAGGTCGGTGACCCCGCCGGTCGGTACCCCGCCGGACCAGAAGAAGCCGTCGATGCTGCCGTCCTTGACCCCCTCCACGGTCTTGGCCAGGTCGAGCCGCTGCGCCTGGACGTCCTTGGCCGGGTCGAGACCGGCGGCGGTGAGCAGGCGGTTGGCGATGACCTCGGTGCCGGACTTGGGGGAGCCGGTGGAGATCTTCTTGCCCTTCATGTCGGCGACCGAGCCGATGCCGGCGTCGGCCCGCACGACCACCTGGGTGTAGTTGTCGTAGATCCGGGCCAGCGCCTCCACCGGCTGCGGCGAGGTGAAGCTGCCCTTGCCCTGCACCGCGTTGACGGCGGTGTCGAAGAGCGAGAAGGCGACGTCGTACTGGCCCCCGACGAGCTGCTCGATGTTCTGCACCGAGGCGCCGGTCTCGGCGGCGGTGCCGGTCAGTTTGCCGTCGGTCGTCGTGGAGAGCTGGCCGGCGAGGGCGTTGCCGACCACGTAGTACACGCCGGTGGCGTTACCGGTGGCGATGCCGACGCGGGTGCTGTCAGTGACCTTGCAGGTGATCTCGCTGGCGGCGTCGTCCTTCGTCGCGCCGTCCTGTTTGCCCCCGCAGCCGGCGGCGCCGCTCGCGACGAGGGCGAGCGCCCCCACTCCCGCGGCCAGCCGCACGTTGATCCGTCTCACTGTTTTCCTCCCCATGGTTCACCGGTGGTGTTGCCGACGGCTCGCCGGTCCGGTTGGCGGAGCCGCGTCGTACGAGGACACCCGCCACCACGGCGGCGGCCAGGACCGCGCCGACCGTGACCGGTACGGGTTCGAGCCAGAGCAGCGTCAGCCCGGCGAGCGCGCCGAGGATCCGCTCCGGTACGCCGGCCGGGCCGACGCCGGGCAGCCAGCCGCCCGCCGCCACGGCGAGCACGGCGACGCTGAGCGCGGAGACCACCGCGGCCACGGCGACCCGCTGCGGCCCGCCGATCCCGAGCAGCCCCAGACCGGTCGGGGTGATCACGAAGGCGATCGGGATCAGGTAGGCCGGCAGGGCGTACCGCAGGGTCTGCCACATGGTCGGCACCAGCCGGCCGCCGGTGACCGCGGCGGCGGCCACCGCGGCGAGCGCGGTCGGCGGGGAGACCTCGGACAGGACCGCGAAGTAGAAGACGAACATCGCCGCGGCGGGCGCGGCGACGCCCAGGTCCAGCAGGGCCGGGCCGATGATCACCCAGCCGATCACGAACGAGGCGGTGACCGGCACGGCCAGCCCCAGCAGGCTGAGCGCGACGGCGGCCAGCACGGCGGTGAGCGCCAGCACCACGGCCGGGTCGGACGAGACCGCCTGCGCGCCGGAGACCAGCAGTGCCGCCGCCTGCGGGCCGAGCCCGGTCTTGGTGGTGGTCGCCGTGATGATGCCGGCCGCGGCGCAGACCGCGCTCACCGCGAGCACGCCGCGCGCGCCGGTGCCCAGCGCCTCGACCAGCCGGGCCGGGGTGAGCCGGTGCCGGCGGTCCAGGAACGACAGCGCGGCGGCCAGCACCGTCGCCCCCACCACCGCCTTCGTCGCCGAGACGCCCAGGGCGAGCAGGCCGGTGATCACCAGCAGGGACAGGAAGTGGTAGCCGAAGCGGCCCAGCAGCCGCCAGGGCGAGTCGGTGTGGACGACCACCGGTCGCACGCCCGAGCGCCGGGCGTCGATCTCGACCGCGAGCAGGATGCCGAGGTAGTACAGCACCGTCGGGATGGTCGCCCAGCCCAGCACCTGCAGGTACGACACGCCCAGGTACTCGGCGATGATGAAGGCGGCCGCGCCGAGGGTGGGCGGGGACAGGATCGCCCCGACGCCGGCGGCGGCGAGCATCCCGCCCGCACGCTCGGCCGGGTAGCCGGCCCGGCGCAGCACCGGCCAGGTCACCGCGCCGATGCTGACGGTCGTCGCCGCGCCCGATCCGGAGACCGTGCCGAGCAGGAAGCCGGAGGCGACCGCCGTGCGCCCGGCGGCCGTCCGGGAGCGCCCGAAGGCGGCGGCGGAGAGTTCCACGAAGAACCGCCCGGCCCCGGAGAGGTCCAGCACCGCGCCGTAGATGGTGAACAGCACGATGTACGAGGCCGCCACGTCGAGCGGGGTGCCGTAGAACCCGCTGTCGGAGTTGTAGAACGCGTCCACGAGCTGGCCGAAGTCGAGCCCGGCGTGCGCCACCGGCCAGGACTGCGGCAGCAGCCCGCCGTAGTAGCCGTAGGCCAGGAACAGCAGGCAGACGGCGGGCAGGATCCAGCCGGTGGTGCGTCGGCAGGCCTCCAGCAGCAGGAGCAGCAGCACGGTGCCCATCGCGACGTCGAGCCCGACGAGCAGGCCCTGCCGGTCGAGGAAGGCGTCGTATCCGCCGCCCCCGCCGCCGACGGTGAACGGCAGCACCGGGTAGAGGCAGGCGACCAGGGCCGCGGCGGCCAGCAGCCAGTCCGACCGGGTCGGCCCGGCCGGGTCCGGCCCGTCGCCGGCGACGGGCGGGCGGCCCGGCCGCCAGGGGATCGAAAGGCCCGCCGGGTACGCCAGGAACACCGTCGGCAGCACGCCGGCCAGGAAAAGGATCAGGTAGTACTTGCTGCCCTGCGTAAGTGGTTGAAAGACCTGGACAAGTGCCAGCAGCGCGATCCCCACCGTCGTGCCGGTGACCAGAAGACGGACCGGGCCGGTGAGCGAGCGCCCCGGTTTCTCGTCCTCGAATTGCGCGGCGAGTTCGCGGGTGTCCGGCACCGTGCCGCGGGGTGGTGCACCCGCCGTGACCTGCGGGGGCAGGGGTGCCGGAGGGTCCTTGAGGGCGGCTCCCGCACCCCTGGAGCCGGTGTGCGGCACCGGTGGGGCGGGATTGTCGGAGAAACGTACGGACGACACGAGGGGGCACGATACGCCAATTATCTACGCCATGGAACATTGCCTATTGTCATTGCGGTCGGTAATGGCGATCTATTTCAATCACGCAGCGGAATCTGAGTAAAGAAGGATTTAACAAATTGATGGAGCTGAACTGTTGACAGGCGCCGGGGGGTGGGGGGCGTCCGAAAAGGATTCTGTCCATTATGGCCCGCATCGCCCCGCTGGCGGGCCGCGTCGACGGCTCGACGGTCAGATGCACGGGAGCGTACCGGGCGGTGACTGTCCGTAGTGTCAACTACTCTGCGTTGCCGGTTCCGAGCCGACTGTGGCGGGGCCGGAAACCCGTCGAGGGTGTCGGACGTCGCCGGTAGGGTCGGCCGGTGACCACTGCTCAACCACTCATCCAGGCTCGGGGGCTGGTGAAGCGGTTCGGCGACTTCACCGCCGTCGACGGCATCGACGTCGAGGTGCGCCCCGGCGAGGCGTTCGGCTTCCTCGGGCCGAACGGCGCCGGCAAGTCCTCCACCATGCGCATGATCGGCTGCATCTCCCCGCCCAGCGGCGGCGAGCTGCGCATCCTCGGCATGGACCCGGTGCGCGACGGCCCCGCCATCCGGGCGCGGCTCGGCGTCTGCCCCCAGCTCGACAATCTCGACCCCGAGCTGACCGTCCGGGAGAACCTCACCACCTACGCCCGCTACTTCGGCGTGCCCCGCGCGGTGGCCCGGGCGCGCGCCGCCGAGCTGCTCGACTTCGTGCAACTCACCGAGCGGGCCGACAGCAAGGTCGAGCCGCTCTCCGGCGGCATGAAGCGCCGGCTGACCATCGCCCGCGCGCTGGTCAACGAGCCCGAGATCGTGCTGCTCGACGAGCCGACCACCGGGCTCGACCCGCAGGCCCGGCACCTGGTCTGGGAGCGGCTGTTCCGGCTCAAGCAGCAGGGGGTGACGCTGGTGCTGACCACCCACTACATGGACGAGGCCGAGCAGCTCTGCGACCGCCTCGTGGTGATGGACGGCGGGCGGATCGTCGCCGAGGGCTCGCCCCGGGCGCTGATCGAGCGGCACTCCACCCGCGAGGTGGTGGAGCTGCGCTTCGCGGCCGAGTCGCAGGAGGCGTTCGCCGGCAAGCTCGACGGGCTGGGGGAGCGGGTCGAGGTGCTGCCCGACCGGATCCTGCTCTACGTCACCGACGGGGACGCCGCTGTCGGCCAGGTGGAGGCGCGGGGCCTGACGCCGGCCAGCGTCCTGGTCCGGCGCAGCAGCCTGGAGGACGTCTTCCTGCACCTCACCGGCCGCACCCTGGTCGACTGACGGCCGTGGCCGGGGCGGCCCCGGCCACTGCGTAGCATCGGCGGTCGACGGGGGAGGAGTCCACCATGGATGCCGGATCGAGACGCCAGGCCGGGTTGACCGCGCTCTACCTTGGCGTGTTCGCCACAATCTGGTTCAGCGTGCCGGCGGCCGACCCGCCGCTGCGCACCGCGCTCGTGGTGGCCAGCGGCCTGGCCCTGCTCACCGCGCTGCTCGGGGCGGTCATCGTGGTCCGGACCGGGCGCGCAGCCGCCGCCCTGCCCCGCGACCGGGCCGCCGACCGCCGGTACGGCGTCATCGTCGCCGTCGAGTTCGCCGTGGCGGTGCTCGGCGCCCTCGCCCTGGTCGGGCTCGGCTGGTCGGAGTTCGTTCCGGTCCTGGTCTGCGCGGTGGTCGGGCTGCACTTCGTGCCGCTGGCCCCGGTGCTGCGTGACCGGCTGCTGGTGCCGCTCGGCGGCGCGCTGTGCCTGGTGGCGCTGGCCGGGCTGGTCGTCGCGCTCACCTCGTCGGTCCAGGCCGGCCTGGTCGTCGGCACCGGCGCCGGGCTGCTGCTCTGGGGCTACGCCGCGCTCGCGTTGCTCGCCAGGACCCGCACCGCCTGAGCGGCGCCCACGACGTTCCACCGCCGCACCGGGTAAAGGGCGCGACACGCGGGGCGGCCGGCCGTAGGGTTGCCGCGGCCTGTCGTACCCCCGGGGTAGGAAGGCCGTGGTGGACGGCGGGTGAGAGGAGGTCCGGGTGAGCGTGGCGCAACGGCCCCCGTTGCCCAGGGTGCCGGCGCTGGCGGTGCTGGCGCACTACCTGACCGGCTACCGCCGCACCTGGCGGGCCGGGGTCTTCTCGTCCTTCCTGCTGCCGACACTGACCGTGGTCGGCTTCGGCCTGGGCGTGGGCGCGTATGTCGACCAGGGCGTCGACGGGGTGCGCTACCTCGACTGGATCGTGCCCGGGCTGCTCGCCTCGACCGCGCTCCAGGTGACCATCGGCGAATCGACCTGGCCGGTGTTCAGCAACTTCCAGTGGATCAAGACCTACTCCGCGCAGACCGCGGCGCCGCTGCGGATCCGCGACATCCTCGCCGGCCACCTGGCCTTCGTGCTGTTCCGGGCGCTCACCGCCAGCGTCGCGTTCCTGCTGGTGACGGCGCTGTTCGGGGCGCTGCGCTCGGGCTGGGCGGTGGCCACCCTGCCGGTGGTGGCGCTGCTCTGCCTGGCGGTCGCCGCGCCGACCTTCGCGTACGCGGCGGTGGTGGACAGCGACAGCTGGCTGGCCATGCTGTTCCGGTTCGCGGTGATCCCGATGACGCTCTTCGCCGGGATCTTCTTCCCGGTCGAGTCGCTGCCCGGCGTGCTGCGCTGGCTGGCGTACGCGACGCCGCTCTGGCACGCCGTCGACCTGTGCCGCGCGGCGACGCTCGGCGTGGCCCCGCAGTGGTCCGTCGTCGGCCACCTGCTCTACCTCGCGGCCTGGGCGCTGGGCGGCTGGCTGCTGGCCGCCCGGCTCTTCCGTCGCCGGCTCGTGGTCTAGGAGGCTCGCGTGGTCACTCTCGTCCTGCCCCGGCTGCTCGACGTCTCCGGCACGTCGCGCCGGTCGGCCTCGGTGGTCGAGCGCAACGTGGCGGCGCTCAAGTCGGTCTACTGGCTGTTGCTGCTCTCCGGGTTCGTCGAGCCGGTGCTCTACCTGTTCTCCATCGGGGTCGGGGTGGGCCAGTTGATCGACGGGCTCACCCTGCCCGACGGCCGGGTGGTGGAGTACGCCGCGTTCGTCGCCCCGGCCATGCTCGCCTCCTCGGCGATGACCGGGGCGCTGGCCGAGACCACCTTCAACTTCTTCGGCAAGATGAAGTACCTCAAGCTCTACGACGGGATCATCGCCACCCCGGTGCGGCCCTTCGAGATCGCGCTCGGGGAGCTGGGGTGGGCGATGGTACGCGGCTCGGCCTACTCGGCGGCCTTCCTCGCGGTGATGGTGGCGATGGAGCTGACCTCCGTGGGGCGGGCGCTGCTGGCGTTCCCGGCGGCGGTGCTGGTCGGCTTCACCTTCGGCGCGATCGGCATGGCGCTGGCCACCTTCATGCGCAGCTGGCAGGACTTCGACCTGATGGGCTCGGCGCAGTTCACCCTCTTCCTCTTCTCGGGCACCTTCGTGCCGGCCGAGGACTACCCGGCGCTGCTGCGCTGGGTGGTGGAGGTGACCCCGCTCTACCGCTCGGTGCACCTGATCCGGGACATCTGTGTCGGCGGGTCCGGTTGGCTGTGGTTGCTGGACCTGCTCTACCTGCTGGCGCTGACCGCGCTCGGGCTGGCCGTGGCGTCCCGGCGGATGGTGGGCCTGCTCTACAAGTGAGGGGTTAACGGCTGGCTTTCCCGGGGCATGTCGGGGGGACAACCGTTGACCACGAGGAGGGGCGATGGCCTCCGACGACACGTCCGCCCGGGCCGGGCGCGACCGCGACGACCAGAACACCGCGACCGCGGCCGGGTCCCGTTCGGGCGACCCGGGGGGCCGTAACCCGCGCGGCAGCCGGCCGGTCGGCCCCGACGAGGGCCCGGAGAGCCCGGCCAAGCTGCCCGGCTCCGGCTGGGTGGCGGCCCTGAAGCGCACCGTCAGGGAGTTCCAGGACGACAACCTCACCGACTGGGCGGCCGCGCTGACCTACTACGGGGTGCTCTCCATCTTCCCCGGGCTGCTGGTGCTGATCTCCCTACTCGGCCTGCTCGGCGACCGGGCCACCGAGGGGGTCAAGGACACCGTCAACCAGGCGGTGCCGGAGGAGAACATCCGGAAGATCATCGAGGGCGCCATCGAGCAGGCGGGCGCCTCGGGCGGGCTGGCCAGCATCGCCGCGATCGTCGGTCTGCTCGCCGCCTTCTGGTCCGCCTCCGGCTACATCGCCGCCTTCATGCGCGCCTCGAACACCATCTACGACGTGCCCGAGGGGCGGCCGATCTGGAAGACCCTGCCGATCCGGCTCGGGGTGACCGCGGTGATCGGCGTGATGCTGCTGGCCTGCGCGGTGATCGTGGTCTTCACCGGCGGCCTCGCCGAGCAGGTCGGTAGCGCGATCGGACTGGGCTCCACCGCGGTGACCGTGTGGAACATCGCCAAGTGGCCGGTGCTGCTGCTCCTGGTCAGCCTGATGTTCGCGATCCTCTACTGGGCCTCGCCGAACGCCCGGCACGGCGGCTTCCGCTGGGTCAGCCCGGGCGGCGTGCTGGCCGTGGTGATCTGGCTGGTGATCTCCGGCCTCTTCGCCCTGTACGTCAGCAACTTCGCGTCCTACAACAAGACCTACGGCGCGCTGGCCGGCGTGATCATCTTCCTGGTCTGGCTGTGGCTGAGCAACATCGCCATCCTGCTCGGCGCCGAGTTCGACGCGGAGCTGGAGCGCGGCCGGGCCATCTCGGCCGGCCACTCGCCGGAGGAGGAGCCCTACGTCGAGCTGCGCGACGACCGCAAGCTCAAGAAGAAGCGCAACGCCGCCGGGGAGCGCTAGCCCCTCCGGCAGGCCCGAGGTCGACCCCGTCGCGTCCGGCGCGACGGGGTCGACCTTTTCTTGATCCACTTATAGCTTTTGTCCTAACGGACAAAAGTTGGCGGCGGATTGACCGAAGCTATGGACAGGAGGCACGGAAGGCTCCTACTGTGTCGGACACAACACATCGACGTCACATCGGTGTGAACCCCGACGCGGAGGTGGATCCCGTGCGGACGGCAGAACCCCTGCACCTACGGCTGTTGCGGCTGCTCCGCGACGCGGGGCCGGCGTCCCGGGCCGAGCTGGGTGACCGCCTCCAGATGCCCCGGCCCCGGCTGCTGGCCGAGCTGGAGCGGCTGGTCGGGCTCGGGCTGGTGGCCGAGGCGGGACTGGCCGCCTCCCGGGGCGGGCGCCGCTCGACCCTGGTCGAGCTGGACCCCCGGTTGCGCTTCGCCGCCGTCGACCTCGGCGCCAGCTCGATCGACGTCGAGGTGGTCAACGGCCGGCTGGAGCCGGTCGCCGCGTACGCCGAGCCGGCCGACATCCGCTCCGGCCCGAAGGTGATCCTGCACCGGGTCAACGAGCTGTTGCACAAGGCTCGGGTGGACGGGGCGTACGAGAAGCTGGACGGCGTCGGCGTGGGCGTTCCCGGGCCGGTGAGCTTCCGCGACGGGGTGCCCGTCTCGCCGCCCATCATGCCCGGCTGGGACCGGTTCCCCGTCCGTGAGCTGCTCACCCGCGAACACGGTTGCCCGGCGGTGGTCGACAACGACGTCAACATCATGGCGATCGGGGAACGGCACGGCGGGGTCGCCCACTCGATCGACGACTTCCTGTTCGTCAAGATCGGCACCGGCATAGGGTGCGGGATCTACCTCAGCGGCGAGGTCTACCGGGGCACCGACGGCTGCGCCGGCGACATCGGCCACATCCAGGTCGACGCGCACGGCGCGGTCTGCTCCTGCGGCAACGTCGGCTGCCTGGAGGCGGTCTTCAGCGGGGCCGCCCTGGCCCGCGAGGCCATCGCCGCCGCCCGGGCCGGCACCTCCCCGGCGCTCGCCGAACGGCTCGCCGCCCGGGGCGTGGTCACCGCCCGGGACGTCGCCGAGGCTGCGGTCGAGGGCGACGTCACCTGCATCCAGCTGATCCGCGACGGCGGCCGGCGGGTCGGCCAGGTGCTGGCCGGCCTGGTCAGCTTCACCAACCCCTCGATGATCGTGATCGGCGGCGGACTGGCCCAGCTCGGTCACATCCTGCTCGCCGAGATCCGCAGCGTGGTCTACCGCCGGTCGCTGCCGCTGGCCACCGGCAACCTGCCGGTCGTCCTGTCCGAGCTGGGCCCCCGCGCCGGTGTCGCCGGCGCCGCGGTGCTGGCGAGCGACGTCGCATTCGGGGAGGCATCGTGAGCGCGAGGAGTGAGCCGGGTCTGCGAGCCCCGCAGTCGCGAACGGAAGACGCCCCGGTGAGCGCGAGGAGTGAGCCGGGTCTGCGAGCCCCGCAGTCGCGAACGGAAGACGCCCCGGTGAGCGCGAGGAGTGAGCCGGGTCTGCGAGCCCCGCAGTCGCGAACTGAGGTGGCCCGGTGAGCGCGTCCGAGGGCGGGACGGCTCCGTTGGTCACCCCGCCCGCCGACACCGTCGCGGGCGAGGTGGTCCTGCGCCTCACCGACGTGGTGAAGACCTTCCCCGGCGTACGGGCGCTGGACGGGGTGCAGCTGGAGGTGCGGGCCGGCGAGGTGCACTGCCTGCTGGGGCAGAACGGCGCCGGCAAGTCCACCCTGATCAAGGTGCTCGCCGGGGTGCACCGGCCGGACTCGGGGCACGTCGAGTGGCGCGGCCAGCCCGCCGCCTTCGCCGACCCGCAGGCCGCCATGCGTGCCGGGATCGCCACCATCTACCAGGAACTCGACCTGGTCGAGGACCTCTCGGTGGCGGAGAACGCCTTCCTCGGCCACGAGCCGCGCCGGGTCGGCTTCGTCCGGCGCGGGCAGATGGCCCGCCGGACCCGGGAGATCCTGGGCCGGCTCGGCCACGGCGAGATCCCGCCCGGCCGGATGGTCCGCGCACTGCCGGCCGCCGGCAAGCAGGTGGTCAGCATGGCCCGGGCGCTCTCCCACGAGGCGCGACTGATCATCATGGACGAGCCGAGCGCGGTGCTGGCCCACGACGAGGTGGGCAACCTGTTCCGGATCATCCGGGAACTCACCGCGCAGGGCATCGCGGTCATCTACATCTCGCACCGGTTGGAGGAGATCCGCGAGATCGGCGACCGGGTCACCGTACTCAAGGACGGCCGGACCACCGCGGCGAACCTGCCCGCCCGGGAGACCCCGACCCGCGACCTGGTCGCGAAGATGACCGGCCGCACCATCGAGTACGTCTTCCCGGACCGCCCGGCCGCGACCGAGGCCGGCGCGGAGCTGCTGCGGGTCGACGGGCTCGGCCGCGCCGGGGAGTTCGCCGACGTCTCCCTCACCGTGCGGGCCGGCGAGATCGTCGGCATCGCCGGCCTGGTCGGCTCCGGCCGGTCCGAGCTGCTGGAGACCATCTTCGGCGCCCGCCGCGCCGACACCGGCACCGTCCGGGTGGACGGTCGGGCGCTGCGTCCGGGCAGCGTCGGCGCGGCCGTGCGGGCCGGCCTGGGGATGGCGCCCGAGGAGCGCAAGAGCCAGGCGCTGCTGCTCGGCGAGCCGATTCACCGCAACGTCACCCTCGCCACCTTCAGCCGGTACGCCCGACTCGGGTTCACCGACGCCGGCCGCGAGCGCGACGAGGCGGAACGGATCGCCGACAGCCTCCAGCTGCGGCCCCGGGACGTGCGCCGCCCGGTGCGCACGCTCTCCGGCGGCAACCAGCAGAAGGTGGTGGTCGGGCGCTGGCTGCTCGGCGACACCCGGCTGCTGCTGCTGGACGAACCCACCCGCGGGGTGGACGTGGGCGCCCGGGCCGAGCTCTACCGGGTGATCCGCGACCTGGCCGCGCAGGGCGTCGGGGTGCTGCTGGTCTCCAGCGAGGTGCCCGAGGTGCTCGGCCTGGCCGACCGGGTGCTGGTCATGCGCGAGGGCCGGAGGGTGCGCGAGGCGCCGGCCGGCGAACTGGACGAGAACACCGTGCTCGACCTCGTCATGGCGGGGTCTCTGATGGAAGGCGCGCCGGCATGAACGAGCGCACACAGCGGAGCGAGGTGGCGGCATGAGCGAGACCGCGACGCCGGAGAGCCGGGCGGAGCTGCCGGCGCAGTCCCCGCCCGTCGACCCGGCCGAGACGGCGGCGGCCGGCGGGAAGTCCGCCGGGCCGGGCCGGCTGTCCTGGTGGCACGGCGACGGCGGCGAGGGCGCGAAGCGCAACCTCGGCCTGATCGCGGTGCTGGCGGTGCTGGTCGTCATCGGCGCCGCCACCCGCTCGGACCTCTACTCCGACCCGGACTGGGTGTGGAACAACACCCTGACCATCCTCAAGCTGGCCTCGGTGGTCGGCGTGGTGACCGTCGGGATGACCTTCGTCATCATCGGCGGGGGCATCGACCTCTCCGTCGGCGCGATCGTCGCGCTGGCCGGGGTCTGGTGCACCACGGTCGCCACCCAGAGCTACGGCGCCGGCGGCATGATCTTCAGCGCGCTCACCGTGGGCGTGGCGGTCGGGCTGGTCAACGGCCTGCTGATCTCGTACGGGCGACTGGTGCCGTTCATCGCCACGCTGGCCATGATGGTCGCCGCCCGCGGCCTGGCCGCGGAGATCTCCGACAAGCAGACCCAGGTCTCGAACAACACCTTCATCAACGACATCGCCAGCACGAAGCTGCTCGGCATCCCGTTGCTGGTCTACATCCTGGCGGCCGTGGTCGCGGCGGGCTGGGTGCTGCTCAACCGCACCACCTTCGGCCGGCGCACGGTCGCCGTCGGCGGCAACCCGGAGGCGGCCCGACTGGCCGGCATCGACGTCCGCCGGCACACCCTGCTGCTCTACGCGCTCTCCGGCCTCTGCTGCGGCATCGCCGCGGTCATGCTCACCGCGCAGGCCAACTCCGCCCAGGCCGCCATGGCCAACCTGTACGAGCTGGACGCGATCGCCGCGGCCATCATCGGCGGGACGCTGCTCAGCGGCGGCCGGGGCACCATCGTCGGCTCCCTGCTCGGGGTGCTGATCTTCTCCACCATCACCAACCTCTTCGCCATCAACGGCCTCTCCACGGAGGCGCAGAACATGGTCAAGGGCGGCATCATCGTCGGCGCCGTCCTGGTCCAGCAGGTGCAGTTCCGCAGTCTGACCCAGTTCCTCGGCCGCAACCGGGCCACCACCGCCTGACCGTCCGCGGCGCGGTGACGCGCCGCCCTCCTCACGACACACCGCATCTCGGCGGCCACCTGACGACGGTGGCCGGGATCCGCACACCCTTTTCGCTCCACCACCGTCACTTTGGAGGTCGTCATGACCCAGCACAGTCGTGACCTGTCCCGCCGTCGGTTGCTGTTCGGCGGGGCCGCCGTCGGCGCCGGCGTGCTCCTCGCCGGCTGCACCAGCAACGAGACCGAGCCCACCGCCGCGCAGACCAAGGCGGCCGCGACCGGCGGCAACGCCGAGCCGGGCAAGAAGGTGACCATCGGCTTCTCCGCCCCGGCCGCCGACCACGGCTGGATCGCCGCCATCACCAACAACGCCAAGGCGCAGGCCCAGGCGTACTCGGACGTGGAGTTCAAGTCCGTCGAGGCCGGCGCGGACGCGGCGGCGCAGCGGGCGGCGCTGTCCACGCTGATCTCGCAGAAGCCCGACGTCATCGTGCTGCTGCCGCACGACGGCAAGGAACTCAACGCCTTCGGTCTGGAGGCGATGAAGGCCGGCATCCCGGTGGTCAACCTGGACCGGGCCTTCCCCGACGCGCGCGCCTACCGGCTGCAGATCAAGGGCGACAACTACGGCATGGGGGTGGCCGCGGCCACCTACATCGTGGCGCAGCTCAAGGCCAAGGGCGTCAGCAACCCGGTGATCGGGGAGATCGCCGGCATGGACGAGCTGGAGCTGACCCAGGAGCGGTCGAAGGGCTTCGCCGACACCCTCGCGGCGAACGGCCTCAAGGTCGCCAACCGGCGGGCGGCGCGGTTCACCGCCGACTCCGGCCAGCAGGAGGCGAGCGGCCTGTTCCAGGCGCTGCCGAAGATCGACGCGCTCTGGAACCACGACGACGACCAGGGCATCGGCGTTCTCGCGGCGGTCAGTCAGGCCAACCGCAAGGAGTTCTTCATGGTCGGCGGCGCCGGCTCGAAGAAGGCGATGGAGGACATCCAGTCCGACAACACGGTGCTCAAGGCCACCGTCACCTACAGCCCGTCGATGGCCTCCTCGGCCATCTCCCTGGCGCGCCTGATCGGCCAGGGCAAGGGCATGTCCGACCTGGTGGAACTCCAGGTGCCCAAGGAGATCGTGCTCGCCTCCGAGACGATCACCAAGGAGAACGCGAGCAACTACCTCAAGCTCGGGTTCTGACACACGGGGGGAGACCCACCTTGTCCACACAGCACAGTGAACTGCGGGTCGGCATGGTCGGCTACGAGTTCATGGGCGCCGCGCACTCGCAGGCGTGGCGCACCGTGAACCGGGTGTTCGAGCTGCCGGCGCGGGTCCGGATGGCGACGATCTGCGGCCGGGACGCCGGGAAGGTCGCCGCCGCGGCCGACCGGCTCGGCTGGGACGCGTACAGCACCGACTGGCGGGACCTGGTCGCCTCGGACGACATCGACGTGGTCGACATCTGCACGCCCGGGGACAGCCACGCCGAGATCGCGCTCGCCGCGCTCGCCGCCGGCAAGCACGTCATCTGCGAGAAGCCGCTGGCCAACACGGTGGCCGAGGCCCGGGAGATGACCGCCGCCGCGGCCACCGCCCGGGCCGCGGGGGTACGGTCGATGTGCGGGTTCAACTACCGCCGGGTGCCTGCGGTCGCCCTGATGCGGCAGCTCGTCGCCGAGGGCCGGCTCGGGGTGCTGCGGCACGTCCGGGCGGCGTACCTCCAGGACTGGATCGTCGACCCGCAGTTCCCGCTGGTGTGGCGGTTGCAGAAGGACAGGGCGGGCTCCGGCGCGCTCGGTGACATCGGCGCGCACATCATCGACCTGACCCAGTACGTCACGGGCCAGCGGATCACCGGGGTCAGCGCGGTGACCGAGACGTTCGTCAAGGAACGGCCGTTGCCGGGCGGGTCGAGCGGCCTGGCCGCGCAGGCCGACGGTAACGGCCGGGCCACCGGTGCGGTCACCGTCGACGACGCGGCGGTCTTCGTCGCCCGGCTGGACGACGGGGCGCTGGCCACGTACGAGGCGAGCCGGTTCGCCACCGGTCGCAAGAACGCCCTCCGGGTGGAGATCAACGGGTCCCTCGGGACCGTCGCCTTCGACCTGGAACGCCTCAACGAGCTGGAGTTCTACGACGCCACCCGGCCCACGGCCGAGCAGGGCTTCACCCGCATCCTGGTGACCGAGGCGGAGCATCCGTACCTGTCGGCCTGGTGGCCGCCGGGGCACATCATCGGCTACGAGCACTCCTTCACCCACCAGATGCGCGACTTCGTCGAGGCGGTCGCGACCGGCGTCGACCCGACGCCCTCCTTCGCCGACGCGTTGCAGGTCCAGCTGGTGCTGGACGCGGTGACCCGCTCGGCGGAGCTGGGCTCCCGGTGGACGGAGGTGGAGCCCGCGCTGGCCGCGCTCTCCGTCTGACCAGGCCACCTCCGGCGCTGACCGGCGAGGACCGACCGCGGTTGCGCCCCGCGGACGGGACGGGATCGGCACCGGAGGGCGTGCCACCCCGGCCACACGGCCGGCGGCGCACGCGTACGACGGTCGTCCGGTGCGGCCGGACCGGGATTCCCCGGCCGCACCGGAGGACCGCCACCACCGTCCCGGCGACCCGCAGCACGTCCGGCCGCCACCGGCCGGGCCCGGGCCGCCACCACCACACGTCCGGTCGCGGGGCGCGTCGCCGCCCGTCGACCGGATACGGGGGAGGCAGGGCCGAGACGCCGACCGACCCTGCCTGCCAGCCCCGTCCGCACGCCGTGCGGGGTACCGGGTCCGGCGTCGCGCCGCCGACGTCGCCGCCGCGGCCCGGTCCCGCCCCGGACGTCCGGGCGGACGGGGCCCCGGCGGACCGGTATCTTTCCGGCGAACCATCTGATATTGATGTAGCTAGATGCAAGGGGCGGTTCCTCCGGACGGAAGGAGCACCATGCGTACGGGTGTCTGGCTGGTGGGGGCGCGCGGTTCGGTCGCGACCACCAGCATCGTCGGCGGTCTCGCCCTGCGGGCCGGACTCACCGCGCCGACCGGTTGCGTCACCGAGCTGCCCGCGCTGCGCGGGCCGGCCCTGCCCACCTTCGCCGACCTGTTCTTCGGCGGCCACGACCTGGTCACCACCCCGCTGACCAAGCGGGCCGAGACGCTGGCCGACGCGGGCGTGCTGCCCGGCCGGCTGGCCGCCACCCTCGCCGCCGAGCTGACCGCCGTCGAGGAGGACCTGCGACCCGCCCCCACCGGCGGCACCCAGGCCGACCGGGCCGCCGCCGTCGTCGCCGACCTCACCGCGTTCCGCCGGCGGCACCGGCTGGACCGGGTGGTGATGGTCGACGTCTCCGCCACCGAACCGGCCGCCCGGCCGCACCCCGGGCACGCCGACCCGGCCGCCCTGCGGGCCGCGCTCGCCGGCCCCGACGAGGTGCTGCCGCCCAGCTCGCTCTACGGGTACGCCGCCGTCGAGGCCGGCTGCCCGTACGTCGACTTCACCCCGTCCACCGGGCTGCGGCTGCCGGCGCTGGCCGAACTGGCCGTCGCGCGCGGCCTGCCGTACGCCGGGCACGACGGCAAGACCGGGGAGACGCTGGTGAAGTCGGTGCTCGCGCCGATGTTCGCGATGCGGCACCTGGCCGTGCGCTCCTGGTCCGGGGTCAACCTGCTCGGCGGCGGTGACGGCGCCACCCTCGCCGACCCGGCCGCCAACGCCGCCAAGGTGGAGAGCAAGCAGCGCGTCCTCGGCGAGACCCTCGGCTACCTGCCGCAGGGCGGCACCCGCATCGAGTACGTCGAGGAACTGGGCGACTTCAAGACCGCCTGGGACCTGATCACCTTCACCGGTTTCCTCGGCACCGGCATGCGGATGGAGTTCAGCTGGCACGGCTGCGACTCCGCGCTCGCCGCCCCGCTCGTGCTCGACCTGGCCCGGCTGACCGCCGCCGCGCATGCCGCCGGCCGGGTCGGCCCCCTGACCGACCTGGCGTTCTTCTTCAAGGACCCGCTCGGCTCACCCACCCACTCGCTGAGCGAGCAGTGGCAGCGGCTGGTCGAGTTCACCGGGCGGCTGCACGCCGAGGCGACGGCATGAGCGAGCGCAGCGAGCGAATCATTCAGCGCAGCGCGGTGGAGCCTCATGGCGTCGCCGACCAAAGGGCGGCGACGGCATGAGCAGGCTGGGCGACCTGGCCGAGCTGGTCCGGGCGCCGGCCGCGCTCTCCGTACCGGGCGACGTGGTCGCCGGCGCCGCCGCGGCCGGGGCGCTCGGTCCGCGTACCGCCGGGCTGGCCGGCGCGTCGGTGCTGCTGTACTGGGCCGGGATGGCCGCCAACGACTGGGCCGACCGCCGGCTGGACGCCGTCGAACGCCCCGAGCGGCCGATCCCCAGCGGCCGGGTCTCGTCCGCGACCGCGCTCGGTCTCGCCGCCGGCCTCACCGCCGCCGGCCTGGGTCTGGCCGCCGTCACGGGCGGCCGCCGGGCCGCCGCCGTCGCGATCCCGCTCGCCGCGACGATCTGGGGGTACGACCTGGCGGCGAAGAACACCGCCGCCGGCCCGGCCGTGATGGCCGCCTGCCGGGGGCTGGACGTGCTGCTCGGCGCGACCGGCGGGCGGCCGGTCCGGGCGCTGCCGGCGGCGCTCACCGTCGCCGCGCACACCGTCACCGTCACCGCGCTCTCCCGGCGCGAGGTGGCCGGCGCGGACACCGCGCTGCCGCTGCGCACCCTCGTCGGCACCGCCCTGGTCGCGCTCGCCGCCGCCCGCCGGTCCACGGCCCCTGCCGCCCGCCCCGCCCCGGCACCCGGGGCCCGCCCGGCTCCGCCCACCGTCGGGCTCGTCGCGTCGACCGCCGCCGGTCGCCCGGCTCGCACCGGCCTCGTGGCGTCGGCCGCCGCCTGGTCCGTCGCGTCGGCCACCGCCGGCCCCGGTGCCGGTGCGCGCCGCGCCGCCGCCGCGCTGCCCGTCGCGCTGGCCGGCTGGTACGCCGCCCGGTACGGCGGGGCGCAGGTCCGGGTGGCGGCCGACCCGTCCGCCGGCCGGGTGCGCGCCGCGGTCGGCGCCGGGATCACCGGGCTGCCGGCGTTGCAGGGCGCGCTCACCGCCCGGGCCGGTGCCGGTCTGCTCGGCCTGGCGGTGGCGGCCGCCGCGCCGCTGGGCCGCCGGCTGGCCCGCAGGGTCTCCCCGACATGAGCACCCCGCGGCCCCGCCCGCCGGCCCCGCCGCCGCGGCCGACCCCTGACCCGGTCGGCCCGGAGCAGCGGGCCGGGGCGGGGCCGCGGTTCGGCTACGGGACCAACGGCTTCGCCAACCACCGGCTGGACGACGCCCTCGCGGTCATCGCCGAGCTGGGCTACCAGGGCGTCGCGCTCACCCTCGACCACGACCACCTCGACCCGTTCGCGCCCGGGCTGGCCCGCCGGGTCGACGAGGTGGCCCGCCGGCTGGACTCGCTCGGCCTCGCCGTGGTCGTCGAGACCGGGGCCCGCTACCTGCTCGACCCCTGGCACAAGCACGCGCCGACGCTGCTGCACGACGAGCCGGCCCGGCGGATCGACTTCCTGACCCGGGCGGTCCGGATCGGCGCCGACCTCGGCGCGGAGGCGGTCTCCTGCTGGGCCGGTGTCCGCCCCGACGCCGTACCGCCGGCCGTCGCCTGGGACCGGCTGGTCGCCGGCTGCGCCACGGTGCTCGACGCCGCGGACCGTGCCGGGGTGACCCTCGGCTTCGAGCCGGAGCCCGGGATGCTCGTCGAGGACATCGCCGGCTGGCGGCGGCTCCGGCAGGCCCTCGGCGACCCGGCGCGCTTCGGCATCACCCTCGACATCGGACACTGCCGCTGCCTGGAGCCGCGCCCGGTGCCCGAGTGTGTCCACGAGGTGGCCGCGCACCTGGTCAACGTGCAGATCGACGACATGCGCCGGGGCGTGCACGAACACCTGGAGTTCGGCGCCGGCGAGATCGACTTCCCGCCGGTGCTGCGCGCCCTCACCGACGCCGGCTACCGGGGGCTGGTGGCGGTGGAGCTGCCCCGGCACTCGCACGCCGCGCCCACCGTCGCCGCCCGGTCCATCGACTTCCTGCGCGCCGCCGCCGAGGCGGGCCGAGCCGCCGGGGCCGCCCCGACCGGCCTGCCGCACCGGGCGACCGAGGTGGCCTAGACACCGACCAGCACCAGGGGAGGAGAGACGGATGACACCGGATCGACTGCGGGCCGCGCTCGAGGGCGTACCCGATCCCGACTGGCTGGCGGCGGCGCTGCGCCGCGTCGCGGCCGAACCCGCGACGATCGCGCGGTTCTTCCCGGCCGCCGGCCGGCACTGCGGTCGGGGTGACCTGGCCGACGCGCCCGGCTGGACCGCCGACGAGGCGGCCCGCGCGCTGCTGCTCACCGCGCTGCCCGCCGACCACGCCACGCACGCCGAGGCGCTGTACCGGCACGGCGACGCCGCCGAGAAGCGGGCCGTGCTCAAGGCCCTGCCGCTGCTGCCCGTCGGCGCGGCCGGGGTGCCGCTGCTGCACGACGCGATCCGCACCAACGACACCCGGCTGGTGGCCGCCGCCCTCGGCCCGTACGCCCGGCACCTGGACCCGGCGTCCTGGCGGCAGGCGGTGCTCAAGTGCGTCTTCGCCGGCGTGCCGCTGGCCGTCGTGGCCGACCTGGACCGCCGCGCCGACGGCGAGCTGGCCGCGATGCTCGCCGCGCTCGCCGCGGAGCGGCACGCCGCCGGCCGGGAACTGCCCGCCGACGCCACCGACCTGCTCGACCGGCACACCATCAGGGAGGCGTGAATGCGCATCTTCGACCCGCACATCCACATGACGTCGCGGACCACCGACGACTACGAGCGGATGGCCGCCGCCGGGGTCCGCGCGGTGGTGGAGCCGGCGTTCTGGCTGGGGCAGCCGCGCACCAGCCCCGCCTCCTTCGCCGACTACTTCGACTCGCTGATCGGGTGGGAGCCGTTCCGGGCCGGGCAGTTCGGCGTCCGGCACCACGCCACCGTCGCGCTCAACCCGAAGGAGGCCAACGACCCGCGCTGCCGACCGGTGCTCGACCTGCTCCCGCGCTACCTGGAGAAGGACACCGTGGTGGCCGTCGGCGAGATCGGGTACGACTCGATGACCCCGCAGGAGGACGAGGCGTTCGCTGCCCAGCTGGCCCTGGCCGTGGCGCACGACCTGCCGGCGCTGGTGCACACCCCGCACCGGGACAAGGCCCGGGGCGTCGAGCGCAGCCTCGCGGTGGTCGCCGAGTCCGGCATCGACCCCGGCCGGGTGGTGCTGGACCACCTCAACGAGGTGACCGTCAAGCTGGTCCGGGACACCGGCTGCTGGCTGGGCTTCTCCATCTATCCGGACACCAAGATGTCCCCGCCTCGGATGGTGGAGCTGCTGCGCACGTACGGGCCGGAGCGGGTGCTGGTCAACTCCGCCGCCGACTGGGGGCGCTCGGACCCGCTGCTGACCCGGGCCACCGGCGAGGCGATGCTGCTGGCCGGGTTCACCGACGACGACGTCGACCGGGTGCTCTGGCGCAACCCGGTGGAGTTCTACGGGCAGTCCGGCCGGCTCGACCTGACCGACCTGGACGCCGCGTCCGCCGGGACCTTCGCCGGGAACTCGATCCTGCGCGGCGGCGACTGATGCGGCTGCGGCACGCCGACGGCAGCACCGTCCACCTCGGCTACTGCACCAACGTGCACCCCGCCGAGGACGCCGCCGGCATCCTCGCCCAACTGCAGACCCACGCCGAGCCGGTGCGCGAGGCGCTCGGCGCCGACCTGCTCGGGCTCGGCCTCTGGCTGGCCGCGCCGGTCGCCGCCGAGCTGGCCGCCGACCCGGCCGCCCGGCGCCGGCTGCGCGCCGAGCTGACCCGTCGCGGGCTGGAGGTGGTCACCCTCAACGGCTTCCCGTACGCGGCCTTCCAGGCACCCGTGGTCAAGGGCGCGGTCTACCGTCCGGACTGGACCACCGACGCCCGGCTGCGCTACACCCTCGACCTGGCCCGGATCCTGGCCGACCTGCTCCCCGACGACGCGGCCCGGGGCTCGGTCTCCACCCTGCCGCTGGCCTGGCGGCAGCCCTGGGACGCCACCCGCGCCGACACCGCCCGCCGTCGGCTGGACGACCTCGCGGCCGGGCTCGCCGCGATCGAACGGGACACCGGCCGCCCGGTGCGGGTCGGCTTCGAGCCGGAGCCGGGCTGCGTGGTCGAGCGCACCGGCCAGGCGGTCACCGCGCTGGCCGGCGTGGACACCGACCGGCTCGGCGTCTGCCTGGACCTGGCGCACCTCGCCTGCGCCTGGGAGGAGCCGGCCGAGGCGCTGGCCCGGCTGCGCGCCGCCGGGCTCCCGGTGGTCAAGGTGCAGGTCTCCGCCGCCCTGGAGGCGGCTCACCCGCCGACCGCCGCCGACGCGCTGGCGCGCTGGGTGGAGCCCCGCTTCCTGCACCAGACCCGGGCCGCCGGCACCGCCCACGCCGCCGACCCGGCCGACCCGGCGTACGCCGCCGACGACCTGGACGGCGCGCTGGCCGGGCGGCCGCCGGGGCCGTGGCGGGTGCACTACCACGTGCCGCTGCACGCCCCGCCCGAACCACCGCTGACCTCGACCGTGCCGGTGCTGCGCACCGCGCTGGCCGAGCTGTTCGCCGGTCCCGGCGCCGGCTGCGACCACCTCGACGTCGAGACGTACACGTGGGGGGTGCTGCCGGCGGCGCGTCGGCCGCGCACCGACGCGGAACTGGCCGCCGGCATCGCCGCCGAGCTGGCCTTCGCCCGCGACGAGCTGGTCGCGCTCGGCCTGACACCGGGGAGTCCCGTCCCGACGACCGGAGGGGTACGACGATGAGCGAACGAATGGCCGACCGACATTCCGAGGTGCCGGCATGAGCCGTCGACTGGTGGTGCTGGACGTGGTCGGGTTGACCCCGCGGCTGCTGGCGCACATGCCCCGGCTGCGCGCGGTCGCCGACGAGGGGTGCGCCGCCGGCCTGGGCACGGTGCTGCCCGCGGTGACCTGCTCGGCGCAGGCGACCCTGCTCACCGGGGAGCCGCCCGCCGGGCACGGGATCGTGGGCAACGGCTGGTACTTCCGCGACCTCGGCGAGGTGCTGCTGTGGCGGCAGCACCACGCGCTGGTCGGTGGGGAGAAGCTCTGGCAGGCCGCCCGCCGGGCCGAACCGGGTTACACGGTGGCCAACGTCTGCTGGTGGTACGCGATGGGCGCGGACGTGAACTGGACGGTCACCCCGCGCCCCGTCTACCACGCCGACGGGCGCAAGGAACCGGACTGCTGGACGGACCCGCCGGAGCTGCACGACACGCTCACCGACGCGCTGGGCACCTTCCCGCTCTTCACCTACTGGGGGCCCGGCGCCGGGCTGCCCTCCTCGGCGTGGATCTGCAAGGCCGCCGAGCGGATCCTCGCCGACCACGCCCCGGACCTCACCCTGGTCTACGTCCCGCACCTCGACTACGACCTGCAACGCTTCGGCCCGTCCTCGCCCCGGGCCGCCGCCGCGGCGGCGGAGCTGGACGCGGTGCTGGGCCCGCTGCTGGACGCCGCCCGCGCGCGGGACGCGACCGTGGTGGCGCTGTCCGAGTACGGCATCACCGACGTCTCCCGCCCGGTGGACGTCAACCGGCTGCTGCGGGCCGAGGGGCTGCTCCGGGTCTACACCCAGGCCGGGATGGAATACCTGGACCCGTGGACGTCGCGGGCCTTCGCCGTGGCCGACCACCAGGTGGCCCACGTCTACGTCCGCGACCCGGCCGACGTGCCGGCGGTGGCGAAGCTCTGCGCCGGCCTGCCCGGGGTGGCCGAGGTGCTCGACGCCGACGACAAGGCGGCGGCCGGGCTGGACCATCCGCGCGCCGGCGAGCTGGTGCTGGTGGCCGAGCCGGACGCCTGGTTCACGTACTACTACTGGCTCGACGACGCCCGCGCACCGGACTTCGCCCGGCTCGTCGAGATCCACCGCAAACCCGGGTACGACCCGGCGGAGCTCTTCTTCGACCCAGCCGCGCCCGGGGCGGCGAAGCGCCGGGCGGCGGTCGCGCTGGCCCGCAAGAAGCTGGGCATGCGGTATCTGATGAGCGTGGTCGGCCTCGACGCCGGGGCGCGGGCGGTCCGGGGCTCGCACGGTCGGCTTCCCGCCGACCCGGCGGACGCCCCGGTGCTGCTCTGCTCCGACCCGGCCGCCGCCCGGGACCGGCTCGCGGCCACCGAGGTGAAGGCGCTGCTGCTGGAGCTGGCCGGGCTGGCCCCGCCATCCGCCCCGGCTGGTGCGGCGCGGGTGCCGTCCCCCGTGGCGTCGTCGGGCGGGCGACCGCCCGGTCCGGCCGGACCGCCGCCGGGACCGGGGGAGCGGCGGTGACCGTCACCGCGCCCCCGACCGACACCAGCGGGCTGCGGGCGCGCTTCGACGCCGAACTGGTGGCCTTCCTGGACCGGCAGGGGCCGGACTGGCCGGACGGCGCGCCGCGCGGCATCTTCGCCGCCCTGCACCGCTTCGTGCTGGCCGGCGGCAAGCGGTTGCGCCCGCTGTTCTGCTACTGGGGCTGGCGCGGCGCCGGCGGCGGGGACGACCGGCCGATCGTGGTCGCCGCGGCGGCGCTGGAGCTGTTCCACGCGTTCGCCCTGATCCACGACGACATCCTCGACGGCAGCGACCGCCGCCGGGGCGCGCCGTCGGTGCACCGGCTCTTCGCCGACCTGCACACCCGGTCCGCCTGGCGCGGCGACCCGGAGGCGTACGGGCGCAACACCGCGCTGCTCTGCGGGGACCTCTGTGCCGCCTGGTCGGACCAGATGTTCCACGAGTGCGGGTTGAGCACCGCGCAGGTCTGCCGGGGGTACGCGGTCTTCGCCCGGATGCGGACCGAGGTGATCGCGGGGGAGTACCTGGACCTGGTCTCCGGTGTCGGGGACGGCTCGGTGGCCAGCGCGCTCACCGTGATCCGGATGAAGGCCGCCCGGTACACGGTCACCCGCCCGTTGCAGATCGGCGCGGCGCTGGCCGGCGCCGAGCCGGAGCTGGTGGCCGCGCTCACCGACTTCGGCGACCCGCTCGGCGACGCGTTCCAGCTCCGTGACGACGTGCTCGGCGTCTTCGGTGACCCGGCGGTGACCGGCAAGTCCGTCCTGGACGACCTGCGCGAGGGCAAGCCGACGGTGATGATGGCGCTGGCCCGCGACGCGGCCGACCGGGCGCAGAGCGCCCGGCTGCGCGACCTGTTCGGCAATCCCGGCCTGGACGCCGACGGCGCGGCCGAACTGCGCGCGATCATCGAGGCGACCGGGGCCCGGGAGCAGATCGAGCGGCTGATCCTGCTGCGCGCGGACGCCGCCCGGGCGGCGCTGGACCGGCTGCCGCTGCAGGAGCCGGCCCTGGCGGCGCTGGCCGCGCTGGCCGACCAGGCGGTGCACCGCCGGAGCTGACGCCGGCGCGCGCCCCGGCCCGCCGGGGCCTTTCCTCGCCGCGCCCGCGAGCTTTCAGCCGATTGAGCAAAAGTTCGCTTCCGTGCGGCAGAAGGTATGGACAGACACATTCACAAGCCTTAATGTTCGTGGCATCACGAACATGTTTCGTCGAGGTGAACCGGCGGCGCGGTAACCCATCGACTGGTGGCCTCCGGGCGCGCGGTCCCCCCGCCCCGACCGGTGGTCACGGCCGGTCCGGCGCCGCCCGGACGGCCCTGCCGCATCCCCGTACCCGGCACCGGCGCGACGGCGCGCGCCCCACCCTGGCAGTCACTCGTCAGGAAGGGACAGCACAGCATGTCCATGAAGGACGCACCCACCCTCCGCTCCCCACGATGGTCCTCCGCCGCGTCCGCCCTGCTCCTGGTGGCGGCCGTCGGCACCGTCGGCGTCACGGCCGGCCCGACCGCCCTCGGCGGCCCCGCCCCGGCCGCCGCCCATGTCATCACCGCCACCGACTTCCAGCAGGTCGAGCTGGCCCGCGGCGTCGCCGAGACGGGCGAGCCGATGTCCCTGGCCGTGCTGCCGGACCGCTCGGTCCTGCACACCGCCCGCAACGGCACCCTGCGGCGCACCGACGCCAACGGCACCACCTCGGTGATCGGCACCCTGTCCGTCTACACCCACGACGAGGAGGGGTTGCAGGGCGTCGGCGTCGACCCGAACTTCGCCACCAACCGGCACATCTACCTCTACTACGCCCCGCCGCTGTCCACCCCCGCCGGCGACGCACCGGCCACCGGCAGCGACTTCTCCGCCTGGCAGGGCGTCAACCGGCTGTCCCGGTTCACCCTCAACGCCGACTTCACCGTCAACCAGGCCAGCAAGGTCGACGTGCTGGACGTACCCGCCGACCGGGGGCTGTGCTGCCACGTCGGCGGCGACATCGACTTCGACGCCGCCGGCAACCTCTACCTGTCCACCGGGGACGACACCAACCCGTTCGACTCCGCCGGCTACGCCCCGCTGGACGAGCGGACCAACCGCAACCCCGGGTACGACGCGCAGCGCAGCGCCGGCAACACCAACGACCTGCGCGGCAAGATCCTGCGGATCAAGGTGAACGCCAACGGGTCGTACTCGATCCCGTCCGGCAACCTCTTCCCGGTCGGCACCGCGAGGACCCGGCCCGAGATCTACGCGATGGGCTTCCGCAACCCGTTCCGGATGAGCGTCGACAAGGCCACCGGCATCGTCTACGTCGGCGACTACGGCCCCGACGCCGGCACCACCTCGGCCACCCGGGGCCCCTCCGGCCAGGTCGAGTTCAACCGGGTCACCGCGCCCGGCAACTACGGCTGGCCGTACTGCACCGGCACCAACACCAGCACCGAGACCTACAACGAGTGGGACTTCGCCACCGGCACCGGCGGCGCCAAGTACAACTGCACCGGCGGCCCCACCAACAACTCGTTCCGCAACACCGGCCAGAGCACGCTGCCCGCGGCCAAGCCGGCCTGGATCCGGTACGGCGGCGACGCCGGCAGCCCGCCCGAGTTCGGCGGCGGCTCCGAGTCCCCGATGGCCGGCCCGGTCTACCGCTACAACGCGTCGTCGACCTCGACCACCAAGTTCCCGCAGTCGTTCGACGGGCAGTTCTTCGCCACCGAGTTCGGCCGCGGCTGGATCAAGCCGATCCACGTCAACGCCGACGGCTCGCGCGGCGCCATCGACAGCTTCCCGTGGACCGGCAAGCAGGTGATGGACTCCGCCTTCGGCCCGGACGGCGCGTACTACGTGCTGGACTACGGCACCGGCTACTTCAACGGCGACGCCAACTCGGCGCTCTACCGCTTCGACCACATCGGCGGCGGCAACCGGGCGCCGACGGCGAAGGCGACCGCCGACAAGACCTCCGGCGCCGCCCCGTTGACCGTCGCCTTCTCCTCGGCCGGGTCGTCGGACCCGGAGGGCGGGGCGCTGACGTACGCGTGGAACTTCGGCGACGGCACCACCTCCACCGCCGCCAACCCGTCGAAGACCTACACCGCCAACGGGACGTACACCGCCACCCTGACGGTCAAGGACCCGCAGAACGCCACCGGCAGCGCCAGCGTGGTGATCAGCGTCGGCAACACCGCCCCGACCGTGACGATCAACAGCCCCGGCAACGGCAAGCTCTTCTCCTACGGCGACACGGTGCCCTTCAGCATCACCGTCACCGACCCCGAGGACGGCACGATCGACTGCACCAAGGTCAAGATGACCTACGTGCTCGGCCACGACCAGCACGGCCACCAGATCACCTCGAAGACCGGCTGCTCCGGCTCGATCGCCATCCCGGTCGACGGTGAGCACGACGACGCGGCGAACATCTTCGCCATCTTCGACGCCGAGTACACCGACGCGGGCGGGCTGACCACGCACACCCAGCACACCCTCCAGCCCCGGCACCGGCAGGCCGAGCACTTCAAGACCTCGTCCGGCATCAACACCTTCGACAAGGCGACCGCCGAGGGCGGCAAGACCGTCGGCGACATCAACAACGGGGACTGGATCGCCTTCCAGCCGTACCAGCTGGGCGACGTCACCTCGTTCAGCGCCCGGGTCTCCTCGGCCGGCGCGGGCGGCACCCTCCAGGTCCGGGCCGGGTCGGCCACCGGCACGGTGCTCGGCTCCGCCACGGTGCCGGTCACCGGCGCCTGGGACTCCTTCACCACGGTCACCGGCGCGATCTCCGGGGCGCCGGCGGGCACCACGACGCTCTACCTGACCTTCGCCGGGTCGGGCACCGGGGCGCTCTACGACGTCGACTCGTTCACCTTCGCCACGGGAGCGACGGTGCGCACCGGGCCGGTGGTCGGGCTCGCCGGCAAGTGCCTGGACGTCCGCAGTGCCGCCACCGCCGACGGCACCCAGATCCAGCTCTACACCTGCAACGGCACCACGGCGCAGACCTGGACGGTGACGCCGAACTCGACGATCAAGGCGCTGGGCAAGTGCCTGGACGTCTCCGGCGGCGGCTCGGCCGACGGGACCAAGATCCAGCTCTGGACCTGCAACGGCAGCGGCGCCCAGAACTGGTCCGCCCAGGCCGACGGCACGGTGCGCAACCCGCAGTCCGGCAAGTGCCTCGACGTCTCGGGCAACAACTCCGCCGACAGCACCCCGGTGCACCTGTGGACCTGCACCGGCGCCGCCAACCAGAAGTGGACCCTGCCGTAACCGAGTGAACGCGCGGGGTCCCGCCCGGCCCGCCGGCCCGCCCGGGGCCCCCGCCCACCGATAGGAGAGCGACATGCGCAGACTCCTGCGTCCCGTCCTCGGCGCGGCCACCGCCGTCCTCGCCGCAATCGCCTGCACCACCCCCGCCACCCCGGCGTCCGCCGCCGACGCCCCGTACGACGTGCTGGTCTTCTCCAAGACCGCCGGGTTCCGGCACGACTCCATCGCCGTCGGCACCCAGGCCATCCGCGACCTGGGCGCGGCCAACAGCTTCACCGTCACCGCCACCGAGGACGCCGCCGCGTTCACCACCGGCAACCTGGCCCAGTACGAGGCGGTGGTCTTCCTCAACACCACCGGCGACGTGCTCAACGCCAGCCAGCAGACCGCCTTCGAGTCGTACATCGGCTCCGGCGGCGGGTACGTCGGCGTGCACGCCGCCGCCGACACCGAGTACGGCTGGTCGTTCTACGGCAACCTGGTCGGGGCGTACTTCGCCTCGCACCCGGCCATTCAGCAGGCCAACGTCAAGGTGGAGAACCGGGCGCACCCGGCCAGCGCGCACCTGCCGCAGACCTGGACCCGCACCGACGAGTGGTACAACTACCAGACCAACGCCCGCTCCACCGCCCGCGTGCTGGCCACCCTGGACGAGTCGTCGTACTCCGGTGGCGGGATGGGCGCGGACCACCCGCACTCCTGGTGCAAGACCTACAGCGGCGGCCGGGCCTTCTACACCGGCGGCGGGCACACCCAGGCGTCGTACGCCGAACCGGCGTTCCGGGCCCACCTGCTCGGCGGCATCCGCTACGCGGCCGGCCGCGCCAAGGCCGACTGCCGGCCGGAGGCCGGCTACACCGCCCTCTACAACGGTTCCACCACCGGCTGGTCGCAGGCCGGGCCGGGCAGCTTCACCAATGCCGACGCCACGCTCACCTCGGTCGGCGGGATGGGTCTCTACTGGTACAGCGCGAAGCAGTTCACCAACTACTCGCTCAAGCTGGACTGGCGGCTCGCCGGCGACGACAACTCCGGGGTCTTCATCGGCTTCCCGCCGTCGACCGACCCCTGGTCCGCGGTGAACAACGGCTACGAGATCCAGATCGACGCCACCGACGCGGCCGACCGCACCACCGGCGCGGTCTACACCTTCAAGTCCGCGGACATCGCCGCCCGGGACGCGGCGCTGAACCCGCCGGGCGAGTGGAACACCTACGAGCTGCTGGTCGAGGGCGAGCGGCTCCAGGTCTTCCTCAACGGTGTGAAGATCAACGACTTCACCAACACCAACCCGGTCCGCTCGCTCGCCGGGCACATCGGCCTGCAGAACCACGGCACCGGCGACGACGCCTCGTTCCGCAACATCCGGATCAAGGAACTCGGTTCCACCCCGCCGGGCGGCAACACCACCGTCCAGGCGGAGGCGTTCAGCTCGGCCAGCGGGGTCACCCCGTTCACGAAGGCCGGCGCGAACGGCGGGCAGACCCTCGGCTACATCGACCCGGGTGACTGGTCGGCGTACAACGGGGTGGACCTGACCGGGGTGACGTCGTTCCGGGCGCGGGTCGTCTCCGGCGGGCCCGGCGGCACCATCCAGGTGCGTACCGGCTTGACCACCGGCACCGTCCTCGGCTCGGTCGCGGTGCCCAACACCGGCAGCTGGACGACGTACGCCGACGTCACCACCGCCCTGACCGGGGTGCCGTCCGGCAGCCAGAACCTGTACCTGACCTACACCGGCACCGGCACCGGGCTCTTCGACGTCGACGACTTCACCCTGGTCCGGGGCGGTGGCGGCGGCACCGGCGGCACCGGACCGATCAAGGGCCTCGCCGGCAAGTGCCTGGACGTCCGCAGCAGCGGCACCGCCGACGGCACCCAGATCCAGCTCTACACCTGCAACGGCACCACGGCGCAGACCTGGACGGTGACGCCGAACTCGACGATCAAGGCGCTGGGCAAGTGCCTGGACGTCTCCGGCGGCGGTTCCGCCGACGGCACCAAGATCCAGCTCTGGACCTGCAACGGCAGCGGCGCCCAGAACTGGTCGGCCCAGGCCGACGGGTCGCTGCGCAACCCGCAGTCCGGCAAGTGCCTGGACGTGGCCGGCAACAACTCCGCCGACGGCACCCCGGTCCAGCTCTGGACCTGCACCGGCGCCGCCAACCAGAAGTGGACCCTGCCCTGACCCACTGACCGGGTCGTCCACGGAGCCGGCCCGATCGACACCGACGCCGCCGGGGTGCCCACGCACCCCGGCGGTGCCGCGTCCGGGGCCGGGCGGCTGCCGTACCTTGACCGCATGGGACGGCTCGCGGAGTGGCGCCGGATCGCACGGGCGCACCCGGCGGTCGTCGACGCGCTGCTGGCCGCCGCGCTCTTCGTGGCCGGCCTGCTGCCGGTGAACCCGCCCGGCGGGCCGCCCGAGGCGCCGCTCAGCCTCGCCGCGGTGCTGCTCGCCGCCATCGGCTCCGGGGCGCTGGCGGTGCGCCGCCGCCACCCGCTGCCGGTGCTCGCCGTGACCGCCGTCAGCGTGGTGCTCGCGCAGCTCGCCGGGGTCGCCCGGGGGCCCATGGTGCTCACCGTGGCGATCGCCGCGTACACCGTCGCCACCCGCGCCGACCGGCGGACCGCCGCCGTGGCCGGCCTGGTCGGCGCCCTGGCCGTCGGCGCGGCGGCGATCGCCACGCTCGGCGTGGTCGGGCTGGACCCGGCGGTGGTGGTGCTGCTGCTCTGGTTCGGCGTCGCGGTGGCCGTCGGCGACGCGGTGCGCAGCCGGCGGGCGTACGTGACGGTGCGGGAGGAGGGGGCCCGGCGCGCCGAGCGGATCCGCGCGGAGGAGGCGGTGCGCCGGGTCGCCGAGGCGCCCACCGAGCCGGCCCCCAGCCTGAACCGGCTGGACGCGCTGGTGGAGGGGTTCAGCACCGGCCAGCCGGTGCGCTGGACCGTGGCCGGCCAGCCCCGCCCGCTGCCCACCGAGGTGGATGTCGCGGCGTACCGGATCATCCAGGAGTCGCTGACCAACGCGCACCGGCACGCGCCGGGCGCGGCGGTCGCGGTCCGGCTGCGCTACGACCCCGACGGCGTCGCCATCGAGGTACGCGACACCGGCGCCGAGGCGCCCCCGGCGCCGGAACCGACCGCCGGGCTCGGCCTGCCCGGCCTGCGCGAGCGGGCCGAGGCGGTCGGCGGCACCTTCACCGCCGGCCCCCACCCGGACGGCGGCTGGTCGGTGCGCGCCGAGCTGCCCGCCGCCGAGGAGCAGGCCGACTGACCGTCCGCGGGTCCTGGGCGGGCCCTTCCCAGCCGGTCCCGGCGGTCCTAGAGTGAGGGCGGCGACCGCGAGGTGGCCGGTGACCCGGCGGGAGGCGCAACCCGTCGGGGCCCAGGTGCGTGCCGCACCCACCGGCGACTCGTGACGCCTCCGCACTGGTGGCCCCTCGCCCCGCCCATGCTGAGGAATCCCCATCACAACAGGGGAGACAACGACGATGGCGCGACCGATCACGCTCTTCACCGGCCAGTGGGCCGATCTTCCGTTCGACGAGGTCTGCCGGCTCGCCTCCGAGTGGGGCTACGACGGGCTGGAGATCGCCTGCTGGGGCGACCACTTCGAGGTCGACAAGGCCCTCGCCGACGACTCGTACGTCGAGCGCAAGCGGGAGACCCTCGCCAAGCACCACCTCAGCGTCCACGCCATCTCCAACCACCTGGTCGGCCAGGCGGTCTGCGACCACCCGATCGACGAGCGGCACCAGGGCATCCTGCCGGCCCGGATCTGGGGCGACGGCGAGCCCGAGGGGGTACGCCGGCGCGCCGCCGAGGAGATGAAGGACACCGCCCGCGCGGCGGCGAAGCTCGGGGTGAAGACGGTGGTCGGGTTCACCGGCTCGTCCATCTGGCACACCCTGGCGATGTTCCCGCCGGTGCCGCCGGAGATGATCGAGCGGGGCTACCGGGACTTCGCCGACCGGTGGAACCCCATCCTCGACGTCTTCGACTCCGTCGGGGTCCGCTTCGCCCACGAGGTGCACCCCAGCGAGATCGCCTACGACTACTGGACGACGCGGCGAACCTTGGAGGCGATCGGCCACCGGCCGGCGTTCGGGCTCAACTGGGACCCGTCGCACTTCGTCTGGCAGGAGCTGGACCCGGTGAACTTCATCCTCGAGTTCGCCGACCGGATCTACCACGTGGACTGCAAGGACGCGAAGGTACGCACCGGCGACGGGCGGCGCGGTCGGCTCTCGTCCCACCTGCCCTGGGCCGACCTGCGCCGGGGCTGGGACTTCGTCTCCACCGGCCACGGCGACGTGCCGTGGGAGGACTGCTTCCGGGCACTCAACGCGATCGGCTACGACGGGCCGATCTCCATCGAGTGGGAGGACGCCGGGATGGACCGGCTGGTCGGCGCGCCCGAGGCGTTGCAGTTCGTCCGCCGGCTCGCCTTCGACGCCCCCGCGGCGGCGTTCGACGCCGCCTTCAGCAGCAAGGACTGACGCGCCCCGGCCCGATCGACCGCCTCCCTGCCCGCACGGTGCGGCGGGAGGTGGTCGGTCAGGCTGCCCGGCGGGGCCGGTCACTCGGCGGCGAAGGCCTGCTCGCTGATCAACCGGGCCGCGCCCACCACGCCGGCCCGCTCGCCGAGGTCGGACAGGACGATCGGCATCGTGCCGGTGGTCAGCGGCGCCGACCGGCGGTAGACCACGGCCCGGATCTCGGCCAGCAGGGTGTGCCCGAGGCCGTCCGGGGCGCCTCCGATGATCACAATGCCGGGGTTGACGAAGCTCACCAGCCCGACCAGCACCTGGCCCAACCGGCGGGCGGCGTCCCGCACGACGGCCTGGACCGCCGGATCGCCTCCGGCCGCCGCCCCGGCGACGTCCGCCATGGTCAGGGAGCCGGTCCCGGCGAGCCGGTCGGCCAGGGCGGGCGAGCGGCCCGACCCCGCCGCGTCCAGCGCGGCGGCGACCAGCCCGGCCTCGCCGCAGTACGCCTCCAGGCACCCCGCCTCGCCGCAGGCGCAGCCCGGGCCGTCGTCGGCGAGCCGCAGGTGGGCGATGTCGCCGGCGCCGCTCGTCGCGCCCCGGTGCGGCGCGCCCCGCAGCACCAGGCCGCAGCCGATCGCGGTGCCGAGCTTGACGTACAGGAAGTCGTCGAAGGTACGGCCGATCCCGGCGTGCTGTTCGCCGAGCGCCATCACGTTGGCGTCGTTGTCGACCAGCGTCGGGCAGCCCAGCTCCGCGCCGAGGGTGTCCCGCACCGGAAACCCGTGCCAGCCGGGCAGGACGCCGGGTGCGATCGGGGTGCCCTCCCGGAAGGCGACCGGCCCCGGCAGCCCGACGCCGACGCCGGTGAGCTGGGCCAGGCCCAGTTCGGCCCGAAGCTTGCCGACGAGTTCCCCGGCCCGGGCGACCACCGGCCCCGGACCGGACCGGACGTCGGCCGGCTCGCGGAGCTCGGCCAGCACGTTCAGCTCGCCGTCGGTGACGGCGACGGTGAGCCGGTCCGTGCCGATCACGACGCCGGCGAAGCGGACCGTGCCGGCGACGCGCAGCAGCGACGACCTCCGGCCGCCGCGGGAGGCCGCCGGCCCGGCGGTCTCGACCAGGCCGAGCTCCACGAGGCGGTCCACCTCCGCGATCAGCCTCGACCGGGACAGGCCCACCGCGTCGCCCAGTTCCACCCGCGACCGCGGGCCGTCGTCGCGCAGCATCCGCAGCAGCCGGGCCTGGTACGCGTTCTCCGGTCGGACGGGAACCATCGCCACCACCTCCGGCCGGAGTCTTCCACGGCGGTGTTACGTCCGATGGCGCGAGTGGCCGCACCCGGTACGCTTGGGTGCGGCCACTCGATCGACGGTCGGGTCCGTCAGCCCCGCAGACCCGACATGTGCTGGTAGCTCACCTCGGCGTAGCGCAGCGAGCGGCCCGGGTCGGCGCTGCCGCCCGGCGCGTTGTCCTGCTCCCACATCGGGTTGTGGTAGCCCTTGGCACCCATGTTGGCGAAGAAGTTCCCGTAGTCGATGTCGCCCTCGCCGAGCGGCACCATCGCGTACCCGGCGGCGCTCGCCGGGTCGTACGTGCCGTCCTTGGCGTGGAACAGCGGGAACCGGATGGGTTGGGCGGCGACCACGGCCAGCGGGTCGAAGACGTTGGTCTGGGTCACCCCGTCCGGGTCGGTGTAGCTGCGGAACCGGTGCTGGGCCACGTGCGCCCAGTAGATGTCCATCTCGAACCAGACCCACTCCGGGTTGGTCCGCGCGATGAAGTATTCCAGCTTGCGGACGCCGGAGGACCGGGTCGGCCGGCCCAGCGCGTCCAGCGGCCCGCTGTCCAGCAGGAAGTTGTACGCGGCGTCGTGGTTGTGCGTGTACAGCTTCAGGCCCCGGGCCGCGGCCATCTCGCCGAAGGTGTTCCACCGGTCCACGGCGGCGTCCCAATCGGCCTTGTAGTTGCTGCCGGTCGGGTCGTTGCCGGTGCCGATGTGCGTCATGCCGAGGATCTCGGCGGTGTCCAGCGTCCGCTCGAAGGCGGCGATGGTGTCCGGGGTGACCGTGCCCGGGACGGAGGCGTGCGAGCCGTTGGCGCGCAGCCCGTTGTCGTCGAGGATCTTGCGGATCTCCTCGGGGGTGATCTGCCGGCCGAGGATCGAGGTGTGCTGGGTGTACCCGGCGAACTCGACCTCCTTGTAGCCGATCTCGGCGAGTCGGCCGAGCACCCGCTCGAACCCGTACGGCACGCCGGTGGCGTCCGGGGCGGCGCTGACCCGGTCCCGGACGCTGTAGAGGATGATGCCGCGCTTCCCGGTCGGGACGAGCAGGCCGTTGCCGGCGAAGGCCGGGGAGCCCAGTCCGGCGGCCCCGACGGCGGCCGCGCCGGCGACGCCGGCCATGGCGCCGAGCATCCGGCGCCGGCTCATTCCGTGCTGACTGTCGTTCATCTGCTGCTGCCTTTCTCGGTTCCGGTGTGCGTGGTGACAGGTGGAGCGGCCGGGGGCCGCCGGCGGCGGCCCCCGGCCACGGCGTCGCTAGGGCGTGACGCCGATGCCCTGGCCGGCGAACTCGACCCAGTTCAGGTTTCCGAAACCGCTGGTCGGGCCGCCGGGGACGGTGGTGAACACGAGGTAGAGCCGGTGCGTGCCGCCCGGGTCGGTGATCGGCACGCCTGTGCTGGTGAAGGCGTTGTTGCCGCTGGTCGCGTTGACCACGGCGGTGGTCAGCAGCGGGCCGGTGGGGGAGTCCAGCCGCAGCTGGACGCCGAACCGGGGCTGCCCGGCGGTGGCCGCGCTGCCGCCCGAGGTCCGCAGCGTGATCGACTGCATGTTGAGCAGGTTGACGGTGTTGTTGATCGCGATCCAGTCGCCCGGGTCGAGGCTGCCGCGCTGCTGCCCGCCGCCGGTGTCGGCGCTGGTCCCGACGGTGGTGCCCGACTCGTCGGTGGCGAACTCGACCTCCTGCCGCTTCGCCTGGACGATCTGCTGGTCGACAGTGGTCAGCGCCGGTTGGCCGTTCGCGCCGCCGTCGGTGTACGACGCGCTGACCACGCCGTAGATGTAGCCGCCGTGGGACGCGTCGTCCGGGTCGGTGGGCAGCACTCCGGAGCAGCCGAACTGGTTGGCCTCGCCGTGGCCGTGCTGGTCGTGGCCGAGGACGAAGGTCACCTCCACCTTGGCGCAGTCGACCGGCCCGTCCTCCGGGTCGGTGACCGTCACCGACCAGGGGATGTCGTCGCCCCAGCTGAAGAAGCCGCCTTCGAGCGGGGTGTTGACCGTGACGGTCGGCGCGGTGTTGCCGACGGTGATGGTGGTGTTCGCCGACGCGCTCTTGCCGCTCGAGTCGGTCACCGTCAGCCGGGCGGTGTACACCCCGTTGGCGGTGTAGGTGTGCGACGGGTTCGGGTCGACCGAGTCGGTGGTGCCGTTGCTGTCGAAGTCCCAGGCGAACGAGATCGAGTCCGCCGGGTCGGGGTCCTTGGAGCCCTCGCTGGAGAAGGCGACGGTCAGCGGCGCGATGCCGTTGGTGGGCGTCGCGGTGAGCACCGCGCTCGGCGCTCGCAGCCCCTTGACGTAGCTGAACTTCAGCATCGCCGCGTCCGGGTTGACGTTGAAGAACCCGTCGCCGTACGTCAGCAGGTAGAAGTTGCCGTCGGCGCCCCACTTCATGTCCATCGGGTTGTCGCAGAGGAACGGCTTGGCCGCTGTGGTGGGCGCCTGGCCGCAGTTCAGCACATTGTTGATCTTCAGGATGTCACCCTTGGCGTCGAGCCGGACCTCCTTGAGGGTGTCCCGGGTGAACTCGCCGAAGAAGACCGCGCCGTCGTAGTACTCGGGGAACTTCGTCTCCGACCTCAGCTCCGGGTCGAAGTCGTAGCGGGCGGCGCCGTGCGGTCCGACGCCGCCGGTGCCGAGTTCGGGGAAGAGCACCGGGCAGGTCTGCGTCGGTGTCGACAGGTAGGACTCCGGGCACGGGGTCGGCGCCTGGAAGGAGTACCAGAGTTCGGACTTCTCGACCGTCGGGAGGTCGGTCAGGCCGGTGTTGTGCCGCGAGGTGTTCTTCGGCGCCGCGCAGTCGAACGGCGCGACCGGCGAGATCGGGTTGGTGGTCCAGTTCATCTCGATGTACGGCAGGTTCGGCTGCACGCACATCGGCCAGCCGTAGTTCGCCGGCTTGTCGATCACCATCATCCGCCCGGTGCCCGCCGGTCCCCGGCCGACCGCGGCCGTCGAGGAGTCGGGGGAGTAGTCGGTGACGTACGCGACGTCGTTCTTGTCCAGGGTGATCCGGAACGGGTTGCGCAGCCCCATCGCGTAGATCTCCGGTCGGGTCTTCTCGGCGCCGGCCGGGAAGAGGTTGCCCGCCGGGACGGTGTACGAGCCATCCGCCCCCACCGCGATGCGCAGCACCTTGCCCCGCAGGTCGTTGGTGTTGGCGGAGCTGCGCCGGGCGTCCACGAAGGGCGCCTGGTAGACGCCGGTGGCGCTGACCGAGTCGTTGTGCGGCGAGAAGCCGCCGGAGCCGCCGCCACCGGCCGGGGTGTCGTCCCCGGTGACCAGCCAGAGGTTGTTCTTGGAGTCGAACGCGATGTCGCCGGCCACGTGGCAGCAGGCGCCCCGGTCCACCGGCACCTGGAGGATCTTCTGCTCCGTGCTCAGATCCAGCGACGGGGTCTCGCCGTCGACGAACTTGTAGCGGGAGAGCTGGAAGTAGCCCTTCCACTGATCCCAGGTCGTGGGGTCGGTGCTGGTGGTCGGCGCGCCTCCGGCGGGGGTGGCCAGCGGGGGCGCGTAGTACAGGTAGACCCACTTGTTGGTGGCGAAGTCCCGGTCGATCGCCGGGCCGTACATTCCGTCCTCGCTGTGGGTGTAGACCGGGATCTGGGCCAGCACGGTGGTCTGGTTGCTTTCCGGGTCGTGCAGGCGTACGCCGCCGCGGCGGTCGGTCTGGATCACCCGCCCGTCGGGGAGCGTGTCGAAGCCGATCGGCTCGTTGACGTTCGGCTGGGCCCCGATCACGGTCATCTGGTAGTTGGCCAGCACGGTCGCGCCACAGTCGCCGTCGGTCACGCCGGCCGCCCACTGGATCGCCCCGCCGAGGTGGGCGCGCAGGTCGGTGCTGCCGTAGCTCTCCGGCGTCGCGCCGAGTCCGGTGTAGAAGGAGCGACCGCCCTGGTAGTCCTTGCACCAGGTGACCGGGTGGTCGAAGCCCATCGACCCGCCGGCGTACGTCTTCTCGTCCACGGTGGCCAGTACGTGCGACACGCCCCGGACGTTGTCGGCGAAGTTGTACCAGCGGTCGGTGTGCGTCCACCGTTCCGGCAGCCGCTCCGAGGCGGGGTGCACCCGGTCGGCGACGGTGACGGTGGCCGGGCTCGCCGACGTGGCGGCACCGGTCGCCCGAGTGCCCAGGACCTTGTCCAGGAAGGACCAGCCGGGCTCGGCCTCGATGGCCGAGTGGACGCCGACGAAGCCGCCGCCGTCGCGGTAGTACTGCTCGAACGCGGCCTGCTGGCCGTCGGTGAGGACGTCGCCGGAGGTGTTCAGGAACACCACGGCGCGGAACTGCTTGAGATGCGGCTCGTCGAACTTGCGGGCGTCGTCGGTCACCTCGACGGTGAACCGCCGGTCGTTGCCGAGCTGCCGGATCGCGTCCACTCCGGCGGCGGTGGCGGCGTGGCTGCCTCCGGCGGACCGGGTGAACACGAGGACCTTGTAGTCCATGCCGTTGCTGGCGGGCACCGGGGCGGCGAGCGCCGGCGTCGGCTGCGGTGGTGCGGTCGCGACGAGTGTCGCGCCGACGAGGGTGAGAAGGCTGAGGTAGGCGATGGCCCTTCGGCCGGTGGGTCTGCGCATCGAACCTCGCTCTGGTCGGGGCGGGTCCGCCTCAGCGCCGTCGCTGAGGAGGGTCGCTACGAGTACCAAGAGCCTGGCCAGGTTCTACGCAGGACGATATTTGCGCGGCGGACCAAAGAGAAGAGGTTGACGGCAGAAGTTTTCGATGTTCGGTGCGAACTTTTGCTTCAAATCGGCGAAAGTGGCATCGGCGGGAGTGGACAGCCGCCGGAGCTGCCGCTGTTTCCGCCCCACACGCCAGCGGGCCGGTCGTCGACGACGACCGGCCCGCTGGGAAGGTGCGGTTAGAGGGTGCTGGCGTTGGTGCCCGTGCCCGACGGCTTGGGCCGCGGGGTGGTGGACGACGACGAGCTGGGGGAGCTCGACGAGCTGCCCGACTTCGCGCCGACGGTGGCCGGCGTGCCCGCGAAGGCATCGTCCGCCGCGGTCAGCTCCTGCTTGTTGCCGTTGCCGGTGCCCAGCTTCTCGCCGAGCTTGGACTGGCCGAGCTTGTCCTTGCCCTCGCTGTAGAGCCGGGTCGCCTGGGCCTGCGCGACACCCGCCGCCTCCTGGACGGTCGGGTGGTCGAGCACCTTACGGCCCCGGACGACCAGCTCCTCGTACTTCTCCCGGCCGGCACGGGCGCCCAGGACGAAGCCCGCAGCCAGCCCGCCAAGGAACATGATCTTTCCGCGCATGGCGGCTCCTTTCGTACCTGACGCTCCGCCGTTCCCGCCCGGAGATCCGGTTGGGTCCGACCATGTCGCGCCCTAGTCCTCTGTCGGCAGCTAACTACCCATCCTGCTCCGCGCTCATGCCTGGTTGTGCCGTGATGACGATTTGTCCGGTTTTATTCCTGCCGTGTCGCACCCCTCCGCAGCGGGGGTTCGTGGAGGTAACCCCCTGGACCAGACCCCCCGGGAATCCTGTACTCTTGTGCCGTCGCCGAGCGCCGGGGAGATCCGGAGCGCGGTGACAAGCAGTCCCCCGTAGCTCAATTGGCAGAGCAGCCGGCTGTTAACCGGCAGGTTTTTGGTTCGAGTCCAAACGGGGGAGCTCCCGCTCCACCCGCGCCCGTCGGCCCCGCCGACGGGCGTTTCTCGTTCCCACGGCTCTGCCCCCCGCCCCGCCGGCCGCACACCACCTCGGCCCCAGTCCGGCCGCGGCCCTCCCCGGTGATCAAGAAGTTTGCGTCACCGACGGGCCGTCCGCAGACGCAAACTTCTTGATCACCGACGAGGGCGGACCGTGGAGAGGGTGCGGGGGTCCCGCGTCCGGTTTCGGCCCGCTGGGGTGTGCTCGGGCGGCAGGATGGGCGATGTCGACTTGGACTCCCGCTGCGTCGATTGGTGCGTCGATTCAAGGACGGTTGGAGATGGCCGGAAGACGGGGACCTGGCGCGGCGACGCTGATCGCGGTGCTGGTGGTGCTCGGCTGGCTGGTGGTCGGCGGGATCGCCGGGCCGTACTCCGGGAAACTGGGCGAGGTCGCCACCAACGACAACGCCTCGTTCCTGCCCGCCGACGCCGAGGCGACCCGGGCGCAGAACCTCGCCGGCGGCTTCGTGGAGCGGGAGAGCACCCCGGCGCTGGTGGTCTACGAACGCCGCTCCGGCATCACCGACGCCGACAGGCAGCGGGCGGCCGCCGACACCGCGCGGTTCGCCCAGGTCCCGGGCGTGCTCGGGCCGCTGCCGCCGCCGATTCCCAGCCAGGACGGTCAGGCGCTCCAGGTCGTCGTACCGATCGACGAGGCGGAGGGCGAGGCGATCGGCCGGGTGGTCGAGGAGTTGCGCGGGATCGCCGGCGGCGACCGGGACGGGCTCACCGTCGACGTCGCCGGACCGGCCGGGCTGCTGGCCGACCTGATCGAGGTGTTCGGCGCCATCGACGGGCCGCTGCTGCTGGTCACCCTGGTCGTGGTGCTGGTGATCCTGCTGATCGTCTACCGCAGCCCGGTGCTCTGGCTCTTTCCGCTGCTCGCGGCGGGGATGTCGTACGCGCTGGCGTCGGTGTTCGTCTATTACCTGGCGAAGAACGACGTGATCAAACTGAACGGGCAGGCGCAGGGCATCCTGACCGTGCTGGTCTTCGGCGCCGGCACCGACTACGCGCTGCTGCTGATCGCCCGCTACCGGGAGGAACTGCACCGGCACGACCGTTCCTGGGACGCGATGAAGACCGCCTGGCGGGGCGCCGCCCCGGCGATCATCGCCTCCGGGGCCACGGTGATCGTCAGCCTGCTCTGCCTGCTGCTGTCCAGCCTCAACTCCAACCGGGCGCTCGGCCCGGTCGCCGCCGTCGGCATCGCCGCCACGCTGGTCGTGATGCTCACCTTCCTGCCGGCGCTGCTGGTGCTCGGCGGCCGATGGGCTTTCTGGCCCCGCCGGCCCCGCGCCGACCAGGCCGACCCGCGGGCCGAAAACGGCATCTGGACCCGGGTCGCCGGCTTCGTCGCCCGGCGCGCCCGCCCGGTCTGGTTGGTGACCGCCGCGGCGCTGGCCCTGCTCACCCTCGGCCTGACCCAGCTCGGCGTCACCACCCTCGGCCAGTCCGACCTGTTCACCAACCGGACCGACTCGGTCGCCGGCCAGGAGGTCATCGCCCGGCACTACCCGGCCGGCACCGGCAGCCCGGCGACCATCTTCACGAACCAGCAGGCCGCCCAGGAGGTCGCCCGGGTGGCCCAGGGCGTCCCCGGCGTCGCCGCCGTACGGCCGGTGACCGGTGAGCGGGCCGGGCCGCCCGAGGAGAACGCGCCCCCCAAGGTGGTCGACGGCAAGGTGCAGCTGGAGGCGACGCTGTCCGACCCGCCGGACAGCGACGGCGCGGAGCGGGCCATCCGTGACCTGCGGGTGGCGGTGCACCGGGTCGCCGGCGCCGACGCGGTGGTCGGCGGGTTCACCGCGATCAACGTGGACACCTCCGCCGCCTCCACCCGGGACCGCAACGTGATCATCCCGGTGGTGCTGCTGGTCATCGCGGTGATCCTGGCCCTGCTGCTGCGGGCCCTGCTCGCCCCGGTGCTGCTGATCGCCACCGTGGTGCTGTCGTTCCTGGCCACCCTCGGGCTGTGCGCGCTGATCTTCCGGTACGTCTTCGACTTCCCCGGGGTCGACGCGTCCTTCCCCCTCTTCGCGTTCGTCTTCCTGGTCGCCCTCGGCATCGACTACAACATCTTTTTGATGAGCCGGGTCCGCGAGGAGTCGCTCAAGCGGGGCACCCGGGGCGGGGTGCTGGCCGGCCTCGCCGTCACCGGCGGAGTGATCACCTCCGCCGGCATCGTGCTCGCCGCGACCTTCTCCGCGCTGGCCGTCCTGCCGCTGGTGGTGCTGGTGGAACTCGGCGTGGCGGTGGCGGTGGGCGTACTCCTGGACACCATCGTGGTCCGCTCGCTGCTGGTGCCCGCGCTGTCGTACGACATCGGGCCGAAAATCTGGTGGCCGAGCCGGCTGGCCCGGACGGCCCGGACCGGGACGGAGGCCGGGCATGCTGGCTGAGACGGACGTCGTCATCGTCGGCGGCGGCCTCGCCGGGCTGGCCGCCGCCCGCCGGCTGCACCGCGCCGGCGTGCCCTGGCGGCTGCTGGAGGCCGGTGGCCGGCTCGGCGGCCGGGTCGCCACCGACGCGGTCGACGGCTACCTGCTCGACCGCGGCTTCCAGGTGTTGAACACCGCCTACCCGAGGCTGGGCACCCTGCTCGACGTCGACAGCCTGGAGCTGGGCTGGTTCACCTCCGGGGTGCTGGTGCGCCGGGGCGACCGGCTCGACCGGCTGGTCAACCCGCTGCGCGAGCCCGGCGGCGCGCCCGGCACGGCCCTGGCCGGTATCGGCTCGCTGCTCGACCGGATCCGCTTCGCCGCGCTCGCCACCGGCTGCGCCACCCTGCCGAAGAGCCGCCTGCTCACCGCGCCCGAGACCACCACCGAGGCCGCGCTGCGCCGGGCCGGGCTCTCCGACACGATCATCGAGGAGCTGCTGCGGCCGTTCCTCTCCGGCGTCCTCATCGACCGGGAGCTGGAGACCTCCAGCCACGTGCTGGCGATGATCCTGCGCTCCTTCGCGCGCGGCCGGATCGGCCTGCCCGCCCGGGGGATGGCCGCGCTGCCCCGGGCCGTCGCCGAACCGCTGCCCGCCGACCTGATCGAGCTGGACACCCCGGTCTCCGAGGTCGCGCCCGGCCGGGTCCGCACCCAGGCCGGCGACATCGGCTGCCGCGCCGTCGTGGTCGCCGTCGACCCGCCCGCGGCGGGAATGCTGCTGCCCACCCTGGCCCGGGTACGCATGCACAGCTACACGACCTACTACCACAGCGCGCCGGAGGCGCCGCTGGCCGAGCCGATCCTGCTGGTCGACGGGGACCGGCGGGAGCTGGTCGCCAACACCGTCGTGGTCAGCCACGCCGCCCCGACGTACGCGCCGGACGGGTGGCACCTGGTGGCCACCTCGGTGGTCGGCCCGAGCGCCCCGCCCGAGCCGGCGATCCGGCGTGAGCTGGACCGGCTCTACGGACGCTCCACCGCGGACTGGACCCACCTGACGACCGTCGAGGTCCCCGACGCGCTGCCCGCCGCGCCGCCGCCGCAGGGGCGACTGCGCAAGCCGGTGGCGCTCGGCGACGGGCTGTTCGTGGCCGGCGACCACCGGGACAGCCCATCGATCCAGGGGGCGCTGGCCAGCGGCTGGCGGACCGCCGGGGCGGTGCTGGCGGAGCTGCGCGCGGTGGGGTGATCCGGGCCGGTGCGGGGGGTCTTGCGGACCGCTGCTGACTGTTATCCTCGCGTAGCCCATCGTGCCGGTCGGGTGTCTGTGTCGGCCGTTTCGGTGGTGGCCGGTGATCCGTCGAGCGGGTTACGATCCGGCGCGGTATCGGGGCGGTAGCTCAGCCGGTTAGAGCAGGGGACTCATAATCCCTCGGTCGCGGGTTCGAGTCCCGCCCGCCCCACCACGCAAAACCCCTGCTCAGGCATGCTGCCGGTGACCTGAGCGAACCGCGTCAAGATCCGGACCAACGGCGTCGGTCCGCACTGAGCCCAGGTCGTCTTCGAACAGGTCCGCGTAGACGTCCAGCGTCATCGCCGCCGAGGCGTGCCCGAGCATCCGCTGCACCAAGTCCACAGCCAGCCTCGGGTCATGCCGGCCGCCCGCCAAACTGCCAGTTGTGCACCTCGATGTCGGCGTAGCGGTCCGGGGTCAGCACGGCGCGCGCCTTGTCCGGATTCGGCGTCCGGACAAGCACCGCCGTACCCAGCCAGGTGGCGCCGTCGTCGGACAGCAGCGGCCCGTACGCGATCAGCTCGTCCCGGTCGGGCGGCACCGCGAGGTCGGCGGCCTGCCCCGCGCCGAGGCCGAGCACCAGGTACCGGTTACCACCGGTCCGGCCTCCGGGGAAGTCCCACATGGTGCGGCCCAGCGCGTTGCGCCACCGGCGCAGCAGCACGTCCCGGTACACGCCGGCCTGATAGTTGGGCTCGTCGAAGGCGAACACGCGCGCGGCGGCGGGATCGGGCAGGTCGACGATGTGCACGCTGCCGGTGGGCGTGTCGCCGTCGCCGGCAAGGGTCGGGCCGCGAGCGATCATTTCTCTCGAGTAGCGATCCAGGTAGGACCGATGTTCTTCCAGCAGCTCGTCGCGCAGCGCCACCGAGCTGGGCCGGTCGCGGTGGTAGCGGGTGCTACCTGGCTGTGTCACGGTCCGGCGAGGTCGCAAGATGTCTGATTGATCCAGGGGTGCGGCGGTCGGCGCTCACGATCGGCGGCATGTGCGCGTGTCCCAAGGGGTTCCGCGACCGGTCTTTTCCGAGGTGGCGTAATCGGCTTGTGCGGAGTGTCGAGGGGCTGCTTCGCTGTTGCCCGTGACCGAGCTTCGAACGCCGCGACTGTGCTTGCACGCCATCGACACAGCAGAGGGTGAACGTATCGTCGGGCGGCGCGCCGGAGCGGGGGATGCCTGGGCCGAGGATTTTCCTTTCGACGGCGACGTCATCGGCGTCACGGCCTTTCTCACAGCTACGGCTGCCCACGGGGACCAGCGCCTTTTCGGGCACTACCGGATCACCCGGACCGTCGACGGGAAGGCCATCGGTGGAATCGGTTTCAAGGGTCAGCCGGACGACGGATGTGTCGAGGTCGGTTACGGCCTTGCCCCATCAGCCCGTGGTCACGGCTATGCGGCGGAGGCACTCGTCGCCCTGCTGAACGTCGCGGCCGATCACGGATTGTCCCGAGTTGTCGCCGACACCACCGGGGACAACGTCGCTTCCCAGCGGACCCTCGAACGTGCCGGGTTCCGCCAAAAAGGCACCAACGGTGACCTCTACCTATACGAGGTACTCCTCGACGCCCCTTCGCGACCGGCTCAGACGCGGTAGCCCGATCGCCCGTTGGGGCAGCCCGTAGCTCCCGCGCGATCGGTGGTCCTTCGGAACCGTCCATCGCTCATCGGCAGAGCCACGAGCGGCTGGCTATGCCCCGGAGGCCAGGTACGCGGCCAGGATGTAGTTGGGGTGCCGGTCGAGGTTCTTGCGGGCCCGGTCGTAGCGCATGGTGGTTCGCGGGTCGGCGTGGCGGGCGACGATCTGCACGTCGCGCAGGCTGACGCCGGCGTCGAGCATGGTTGTCCACCGCGGGTGGCAGCGGGACGAGCACGACCTTGCCACCCTTGCCGCGCACGCGCAGTACCCGGTGTCCGTGCTCCTCGCCCAGGTCGGCGATGCTGGCCCCGCAGGCTTCGAAGATCCGCAGGCCGAGCAGGCCCAGAAGCGCGACCAGGGCGAAGTCGTTCGGGTTGGTCGACAGCCGGGCGGTGGTGATCAGGGCCTCGAACTGCAGGTGACCCAGCCTGAGGGTCGGCGACTCGGCCGGCGCTGTGGGCCGGCGGGCGTAATCGGCCGGCGAGTGGTCCAGGATGGCGTCGATGACGCAGATCCGACAGAACCCGACCACGACGGACAGGCGCCGCGAGACCGTCGAGGGCTGGTACCGGCGTACGTCCTGCAGCCAGCGCACGTACCGCTCGATGTCCACCCGTGCCGCAGCCAGCGGGTCGAGGTCCTGGTCGGTGCATCAGCGTAGGAAGACTCGCAGGTCGGACTCGGTATGGACGCGAGTCTGGCCACGGTAGCGGCCCCAGAAAGGCGGACACCGCGGCGCGCAAAACAAGCTGATCAGGTACGACACCGGCAGCGGGAGCAGGAAAGACAGCCATACATCACCGTGCGTCCCCAGCGGCGATGAACGCCAGGACGCCTGGAGCGGCAGATGTGTGCACGGCGCGGCGGCCTTGGAGCGGTCCGCTGGTCAGCAATTCGGCGATGCGAGCCGGCAGCATGATGTTCGAACAGTTTGGCGTGGTGATCGACGGCGATGATCATTAGCCTGATCGACGTGACGGGATTCGACTGGGCCGCGCTGTCGGCGGCGAGGATCGCGAGGCTGGACGCGGTTCCGGAGATGATTAGCCACGCCCTGCAGGTCCTCGAGGACCTTCTGGAAGAGGTCGACCACGCGTGCACATTCACGCTCGTGGACGGTCCGCTGACTGACGACGACGTGGTCGCATCGGTGAACGTGCTGCTACCGACGCATTGCCGGGTCTCGGGGCTGGAGTCGGTGAATTCCTGGTCCGCGCTGGTCCGTGAGGCGCTGCCTGGGTTGTTCGTTCCGGGGCGGCAGCCGCAAGCCTGGGCCGAGCAGTCGGCTGCGCAGGGGCTGGCCCAAGCGCTCACGGACTGGGCGGTGGCACTGATGGGGCGACTCTGGCCGGACTCCGCCGAGTCCTGGGTTCTCACGGTGGACACCCGGGACTGGTACGAGGCGGCCTACGTCGATCTCGTGGTCCGCGTGGGCGACCGGGTATGGCTGCTGCACCTTGGAGTCAGCGACTGATCCGGCGTCGGCGGCAGCCTCCGCAGACCGTTCAAACGCCGCCACTGTCACGCCGACACACGCCGTCAACCGCAGCCACGCCAAGATCCGTGCCATCGGCCGACGAGTCATCGCCACCCTCAAAGCCTGGAACTACTTGAACAAGCTGCACTGCTGCCAGCAACACGCCACCGCCGTGATCGCCGCGATCCTCGTTCTTCGTCAAGCATGTCCGGACGTTGCGGTCGGCGTCCATAACCCCGAGCTGACATGGACGGTGAGAAGCGCGCCGTAGGCTGGCGTGCACGATCTGCGGCAGAAGCGGATGCCCCGGCAGGCGGTGCATGTATGACAGTCAGGGGGTGCGGGCGAGCAGCGCTGTGATCAGCTTGCTGGGCTCGGTGGTGGCCGGACGGTCGCTGACCTGCCCGTCGCCGATGTCGATGACCCGCCAGACTCCGTCGGCGCGTAGGGCAAGGTCCACCGTGATGAACGGCAGGCCCAGCGCGGTGATCATCGGTGCAACCGCGTCAAGGTCTACGTCCAGGTGCGGGGAGTCGTTCGGGGTGTCCGGGTGCGAACTGACCAGGACGCAACCGCCGTTGACCCACCAGGTACGCGCCTCGGCGGAGGTGAATCGCTCATAGCGGCGTAGGACGAACCCGCCGACGAAGTCGTCCTCACGAAGGTGCCGCAGGCGGCTTGCCACCTTCCAGGCCGTCTCGCCATCGGCGAGGTTGGGGATGAACGCCGCCTCGTGCCAGTAGTGCTTCAGGTGTGGTCAGCACATGCTCGATCCCGTCGCCGACATCGCCCTGTTTCACGGGATCACCGGCGGCATCGAAGACCGTAGCCCTGCCGCCCCTGGTCGGCACCACCAGGATTCTTCCGCCAGGTAGCGGTTGGACATGACTGAAGGGAAGATCCAGGGCGGCGATGGCGGTAACCGTCGTCGTGCTCGCGTCTTGGACGACCACGCGGGCGGAGACCGGCTGTCTGGCGCAGGACGCGGCCAATCCCGGGGGAGTCAGCAACGCCTCCCGGCCAGCGGGATCCGCCCACAGCGTGATCGCCTCCCCGGATGGGCCGACCGAGGCTGTCACCAACACATCACCCGCGACCGGGGACGCCAGTTGCCCATGCGCGCGTAACCGGACCAGAGGCCGACCGCCGTGCGGCGCGAAGATCGTCACCGCCAGACGATAAACGGACTTCAGGACGGACACGCATGTCACCACGGCTCGTCGGCCCACGAGCCGCGCGCCCGGGAGGCACCGCCGGTGGCCGGCGGCATCGAAGCGGACTGACTCCAGGACGGACCGCCGATGGACGGGTGACCGGGACCGGAGCCGTGTACGGGCTGGACATCCGCTGCTCGACGCGGGCGTCGAGCGCTGACCCGGCGTATGAAAACCGGTGGGCCACCGGCGAAGGAACCTCTTCACCGGTGGCCCGCCGTCATCGCTCAGCCGTTGACCACCCAGTGCTGGTGGGCGCCCCCGGCGTACGTCCCGATCTGGGCCTGGGTGCCGTCGGCGGTGCCGGCGCCGGCCGTCTCCAGGACCTTGCCGGACTGTGGGTTGAGCAGCGATCCGTTGCTCTGCGGCTGCCAGACCTGCGCGGCGGTGCCGTTGCAGGTCCAGAGCTGGACCTTGGTGCCGTTGGCGGTGCCGCCGTTGTCGACGTCCAGGCACTTGCCCAGCGCCCGATAGGTGTCGCCGACCCGGCTCCACTTCTGGGCGTTGGTGCCGTTGCACGTCCAGAGCTGGATCTTCGTGCCGTCGGCGGTGGCCGCGTTGCTGACGTCGAGGCACTTGCCGGCGATGCCGGTGATGGTGCCGGACCCGCTCGGGCCGTAGACCTCGAACTCGTAGATCCGGGCCGCCGGGTCGGTGGTGCTGGTCGGCGCGGTGATGTTCAGGCGTACGTGGCGTGCGGTCACCGCGGCGATGTCGTGCGTGGTGGTGCTGGCGGTGTTGCCGGTCACCGTGGTCCGGGTCGTCCAGTTCGATCCGTCGGTGCTGGTGGCGATGGTGAAGTCCTTCGTGTTCCAGGCGGTGTTCTCGCCGCCGGCGCCGGCGTGCTTGACCACGAACCGGTTCACGTTGGTGCTGGCCCCGAGGTCGACCTGGAGGTACTTCGTGGTGCCCTTCGAACACCACTTGTCGGTGGTGCCGCCGGCGACGGAGCCGTTGACCGCCTTGTCCGGGCCCTCCGTGGTGGTGCAGGAGCTGTCGGCGGTGGCCGGCTTGTTCAGGGCCAGGTTGCTTCCGCCGGTCGGCGGCGGGGTGCTGCCGGGGATGGCGTTGAGGGTGTACCAGGCCTCGGTGCTCCAGAGCGACTGGCCGCTCTCGGAGGTGAACGGGCGGGGCGAGCGGACGTACACCACCCGGCCGGCCTTGCGCCCGTCGACGGCCAGGCTGACCTTCTTGCGGTCCGTCGAGAGGGTGGCCGAGGTGACGGTCAGCGTCTCCTCGTCGATCTTCGGGCCGCCGTAGCTGGCGGTCGGCTCGTAGCGCCACTGCTTGACCTTGTAGTGGCCGGCCAGGTTCGCGGCCGTGTCGGCGGAGAGCGGCTGGGTGTACTCCAGCTCGAATCCGCCGGTGGTGGCGCGCATGGCCAGGATGTCGAAGGCGGTGGTGCCGTTCGGGGTCAGCTTCTGCAGGCCGTACGAGAGCTTGCCGCTCTGACCCCAGTTGCCGCCGGCGCCGAGGCCACCGACGTAGATCGCGCCGTCCGGGCCGAGGTTGACCTCCGAGACGCCCGCCTCCAAGCCCTGGGTGAGCCGGAACAGGGCGCCCTGGTACTCGCCGTTGACCTTCTCCACGTACGCACGCTGGAGGCCACCGTAGGTGACGTCGCCGATGACGAACTGCCCGGCGAACGGGCCGGACTTCAGGTACAGCGGGGTGCTCGGGGAGTTCGCGATCTCGTTCTGCGGCATCCAGAGCACCGGCGGGGTCACCGGGTTGGCGTCGAACGGGCCGGCCGGGTTCATGTAGTGGTTGAAGAACCGGCCCTGCTTGACGTGCAGCAGCTTCGACGACGGCAGCCAGCCGCCCTGGTTGTCGGTGACGAAGATGCCGTCCTCCGGACCCCAGCCGATGCCGTGCGGCGTACGCAGGCCACCGGCGACGTAGGAGACGGCACCGGTGTCCTTGTTCACCTTGATGGTGGTGCCCCGGTTGGGAGCCGGCTGCGGGTTGGTGGTCGCGCCGCCGTAGTTGATCGACACCGACAGGTTCAGGTAGAAGTACCCGCTCTGGTAGAGCAGGCCGAAGGCGAACTCGTGGAAGTTGCCCCCGTACGGCCAGGTGGCGACCGTGTCGAGGCGGTCGGCGACCTCATCACCGTTGGTGTCGACCAGTCTCGTCAGCCGTTGCTTCTCTGACACGTAGACCACGCCGTCGACGACCTTCAGCCCCATCGGCTCCTTGAGGGCACCGGCGATCTTCTTGATGGTCACGCTGCCCGGGCCGGTCGACCCGCCGGTGTTGTTGAGGATGTACACCTCGCCGTCCTGCGAGGTGCCGGACTGGTCGCTGCCGCCCCAGGTGGAGATCACCAGGCGGCCGTCGGCCAGCCAGTCCATCCCGGTCACCTTCGGCTGGAAGCCGCTGGGCCGCAGGTTGGTCAGGGTGTAGCCGGGATACACGCCGGTCAGCGGCAGGCCGTCGCCGGGGGAGTCGGTGAGGCCCTCGCACTCCTTCCGGCCCGGGGCGGTCACCCGCACCACACCGGCATCGGTGCTCAGCGCCGAGTTGGGCACCACGACGAAGGCCGACGAGCCCGGGGTCTTCCACTCCAGGGTGATCTGCTGCCCACCCTCGCGCTCGAAATGGTCGATGCGCAGCGGGTGCAGCCCGGCGGTGAGGGTGACGGTGCCCTCCTTTGCCGGGGTCGGCCCGTGCAGCCCGTCGTGGTTGATGACGACCTTGTCGTCGATCGACAGCCGGGAGCCGTCGTCGCTGGTCAGCCGGAACGTGTAGCTGCCGGCCTGGGCGATGTTCAGGTTGCCGAGCACCTGGGAGACGAAGTACTGGTCGAAGCCGAAGTCGGTGGTCGACGTCCAGTTGATGGTGGGCATGAGCTTGTCGACGTTCGGCGTCTGCCCCGGCTTGAGGGTGCAGATCTCGTTCAGCGGCACCTGCACGTCGAAGACGCGCAGCGTGACGCCCGGTTCCTGGGCGGGGGCGGCGTGGGCGGGGGTCACCCAGACGCCGGTGGCCATGACGAGTGCGGCGATGGTGGTCAGGACAGGACTGCGGAATCGGCGCAGCAGCCGTGTGCCCATTGCTCCTCCTGGGAGGTCGGGGTGGTCCGGCGGCATGCCGTGGGATGCGGTTGGGGGAGCGGTAGCCGCCGGGCGAGCCCGGACGAGTCATCGACGCCGACGAATGACGCGTCCGGAGCTGCGGTGATGGACAACATTAACAAACTTCTATCTACAGGCCCATGCCTTTCGTTCATAGATGCAAAAGTTCGTTAACACCCTGCGGAAGTTCGCGGCTTACCTCCGCTTGTGGACAGAAGGTCTACGGTGGACACCCGGGGTCACTGCCGGGAACGCGCCGGCTGCGGCGTACGTAAGGTGTCCGCATGGCGCGCGAGGTATGGGCCGACGGTGCGGCGTACGAGGCGTACGTGGGCCGGTGGAGTCGCCTCGTGGCGGCGGACTTCCTGGCCGGGCTGGACCAGCCGCCCGGCCTGCGCTGGCTGGACGTGGGCTGCGGCACCGGCGCGCTGACCTCCACGGTGCTGGCCCGCACCGAGCCGGCCCGGGTGGACGGCGTCGACCCCTCTAAAGGCTTCGTGGCGCACGCCCGTACCCGGGTCGACGACCCGCGCGTGGTCTTCCACGTCGGCGACGCCCGCTCGTTGCCGCTGCCCGATGCCGCCGTCGACGTCGTCGTCAGCGGCCTGGCGCTGAACTTCGTGCCCGACCCGGCGCGCGCCGTGGCGGAGTTCGCCCGCGTTCTCGCCCCGGGCGGCGTGGCCGCCGCCTACGTCTGGGACTACGCCGACGGCATGGTGATGATGCGCCACTTCTGGGACGCCGCGGCGGCGCGCGACCCGGCGGCGGCGGAGCTGGACGAGGGTCGCCGCTACTCGCTGTGCCAACCGGAGCCGCTACGCGCGCTCTGGGCCGGCGCCGGGCTCCGCGACGTGACCGTGCGGCCCGTCGAGGTGTCCACCGTCTTCGCCGACTTCGCCGACTACTGGACGCCGTTCCTCGGTGGGCAGGGGTCCGCGCCCGGCTACGTCAGCTCGCTCGCCGAGCCGGACCGGGCCGAGCTGCGGGAGCTGCTGCGCGCCCGGGTGCCGGCCGGACCGGACGGCGCCATCCGACTCACCGCCCGCGCCTGGGCGGTCCGGGGGACCGCACCGGCACCCCGATCGTGAGTACGAATGCTCATCCGCGACGCCGTCCTTACCGCGAGGATCGGGGCGTGAACAGCGTGACGCGCGCCCTCCTCGCCGCTCTCGTCCTCGCCGTGGCGGCGGTCGCCACCTGGTGGGCCTGGCTGGGGTGGGACACCGGCTACACCATCGACCCCGAGACGGGCGCCGTCAGCGGGCCCTACCAGCCGTGGCAGGTGGCCGGCTGCGTGCTCACCCTCGCCCTGGTCGCCGCCGTGGGCGGCTGGCGGCTCCGGCCGTGGCTGGTCGCCCCGGTGCTGACGGTCGCCTTCACCGCCGCCTGGACGGTGCACGCCGCCTCGACCGACGGCAGCGGGCTCTGGGCGGTGGGGGCGGCGCTGGTGCTGGTCGGCACGGGGCTCGGGACGACGGTGGTGAGCGGGGTCGCCCACCTGCTGCGGCGCCGGCGGGGCTGAGGCCGGCAACGGTCAGCTATTCAGGGGCGACGGCTGGACCACGAGGTGCCGGGCAGCACACCAGCACCTCGTGGTCGTTCGTGGTCCCGGCTCAATCGATCAGATTTCGGACGGTCGCCGTGAGTTCGGCGAGCCGCTCGTCCGCCCGACGGCGCTGGTGCCTGACCCACTCCTTCCCCTCGGCGGCGATCCCCTCGAGGACGTTGAGGGTGTGGACGAGTCCGGACGCGTCCAGCGAGAGCTTGGCCAGCATCGACGCGTCCTCGTCCGGCTGGACGCCCTCCGTGATGGATTCGGTCACCCGGACCGAGATTGGTTCACCGTTGAACAGGGTCAGCTCGAAAGTCTGCTGCTGCGTCTCCAGGCCGTCGATCCGAACAGCGGCGACCGCGTCGAAGCGGTAGTTCAGCCGCTGTGTAGTCCGGTAATCGCCATCCTTGAAGTCGAGGTCGATGTTCACCTGGCGGACGCCGTCGTCGGTCAGGAGGAAGAGCAGGAGCCGGTACCGCGAGTAGCGCCACGGCCCGTGGGGAACCCGTGCCCGCTGGTACGACCGAGCGGGCGCCTCGATGAAGGCTTGCGCGATCACCTGGCTCGGCCGGAGCCGGTAGTGCCGCATGGCCGCGTTCACCAGGATCTTGCGGTCACACTCCAGCCACGACGCCATTTCCGCGTCCGACGGCTTGTTCGACAGCTTCTGCCGCCAGCGGTCGAACGCCTCCCGCCGTGCCGCCAACTGGCGGGCCCGTTCCGCCTCGTCCGCCGCCACCCGCCGCCGCTCCGCCATGATACGAAAGCAGGCCCGTGCCCCGATCACCGCGGCAGCCGCGGCGAGCAGCAGCCACGCCGTTCCGGTCAACGGGGCGGTCAGCACGGTGGCCGGCACCATCCAGAAAGCTCCTACGGCAAGGACCGCCAGCCCGCCCAGGTGCAGGGCTGTCGTGGTGACCGGGACACGGAGTTCGACCCGGTGCGCCATCAGGGTGTCCTGCTCCCACCGCTGTCGCACGTCACTGACGAGATGACGGATCAGCCAGGCGACCCGCTCGGCGCCGACCCGCTCTTCCCGGTAGAGCTCGACGACCTCGTTGCGAAGGTGCCGGCGGATGCCGGTGGTCTGGGTCAGCCAGTGGGAGCGGTCGGTGTCGCTGGGCACGTACCGCCTGAAGTAGTCATCGAAGTACCGGTCCACCTTGCGGGCGAAACCGCCCGCCGGCGCCTCGGCCCGTCGCTGGCGGGGTGGCGTGAACGTCGATTCCTTGGCTCTGCGGCGTGCCTGCCGGAAATGCCGGTCGGCACCGCCCACGGCGAACGCGGCGAGACCGGCCACACAGGCGAGGTAGCCGAGGATCGGGGACAGCTCGCCGCGGTGCAGCAGCAACGTGGCGACCTTGCCGGCGGCGAGCACGAACGCGGCTGTTCCCACGGCGGCACGCGCCCACTCGCCCAGGGGAGTCGACGCCGGCTCGACGGGCAGGACCCGGGGCGGCACGGGTGAGGGGTGGAAGAACTTCCAGATCCGTCCCGCCCTGTCACCCGCCAGACGACCGGCGCTGGCCCGCTCGACCGAGCGGCGCCACATCTGGTCCTCCATCGGACCCTCGAGCAGCACCCCGAGGTGATCCACGATCTTGTCGCGCTGACCGCGCTTCAGCTCGTCGAGTTCCTTGATCACGAGCTCGGTCTCGGCGGTGTTCAGGGAATTGAGCAGCCGCAGAACGGCCCGTAGCCCAGCCCTCCACTCATCGCCCCCGTCGAGGTGCGGGAGGCTGTCGCAGATGGCGGTCAGGTGGTCGAAGTCCTCGCCCAACTGCCGCAGGGTACGCCCGCTCAGCAGGGCGAGCAGGCGGTGGAACTGGACCTCGTCGGTCACGTACCCCTCGGCGGCGGCCTCCTCAATGAGCTGCCGCGCCCTGTCCCGCACCCGGGCGTTGAGATACCTGACCCCTACCCGGAACTTGTGTTCTGGAGAGGCATCCGGGGGCAGCTGGTAGTAGACGTCGCCGTGGATCGCCTGGGCCTGCACCCCGACCTGCGCGCCGTCCTGGGCGATGTTGGCCATGATCGGGGCAGTCATGACAACCCCTTTGCCGCGGCTATCAGTGCGGCCAGCTTCGCGGCCAGCTCCGCCACATCGGCCACCAGGCCGCGCAGTCTCTTGAGCGTCACCATCAAGGTGCCTCTGCTGCGGACGGTGTCCTCCTTGAGGCAGTCACTCGCGACGTCCAGCTCCGACTCTGCTGCCGCGTACGTCTCCTCGTCGAGCTGACCGTCCCGGTGGGCCTTCCTCACCCGGTCCCGTAGCTCGGCGATACCGGCCGTCAGGTCGACCGGCCGATCCCCGTCGGGGCCGACCGTGACGTTGCCGTAGATCTGCCCGGCCTGAACTCCCACCCGGGCGTTACCCGTCGCGATGTTCCGGTTGGTCATGCTCATCGACTCACTCCCGCCCTTGCCGGCCAACGACGGCCGGTCGGCCGCGCCCTCGGCTATCAGCTCCTGTGCCAGTGCCGTCGCGAACGCGGCGGCGTGCGCCACCGCCCGTGGCTGCCAGTTCTCGCCGTCAGTGATCGTCTTGCTCCCGTCGGCGCGGTCGCTGATGCCGCGTACCACGACCACGGGCAGGGCATGGTTGAGGTGGCCGGCCTGGGCGACACCGGCCGCCTCCATTTCGATCGCCACCGCGTCGTTGTAGTGATCGCGTACCCAACGGGCCTGCTCGGAGACCGCGGAGTCCTGCACGATCTCGCCGGCGGCGATCGGTCCGAAGTGAACGGCCGGCGGGTTGCCGGCGGAAAGGCCAAGAGCCCAGTCACCGCGCCGCGCCAGGTGGTGGGCGATCTGGCTCGGGCCGTGCGGGATCTCCCACGCCTTCGGCCGGGCCTTCAGGCCGTCGTCCTCGCTCGTGCCGCCGTGATAGGCGTAGATCTTGGTCGCCACCACCACGTCGCCGAGCCGGATGTTGGGCCACAGGCCGCCGGCCACGCCGACGAAGAGCACCGCGGCCGGGGTGAACTTGGCGATTGCGCGTTCGGCCAGCACTGCCGCCGGGTGGTTGCCCTTGCCCACCAGGCCCAGCGCCACTCGACATCCGCTCCTGCCGAGCCGGCCCACCTCGAACCGGGTCCCGGCCGGATGCCGGTGGACTCGCAGGTCGGTCAACTTCTCCCAGACCGCCTCGTACTCCAGGTTTAGGGCCGTGAGGATCACGACGAGACTGCTGTTCATGCTTCTGCCGTCTCCTTGTCTGTCGCACCGGTAGGTCGGGTCATCGGGGGGTGAAGTGCCGTGCGTGGGCCGGGGCGGAACAGTCGTGCGGGACGCCCGGTGTCCGTCTTCCTCGTGGGGCCGGCGGGGACGATGAAGCCGTTGACGCTCTGGACCTTGCGGTAGAAGTTGCGGGGATCGAGGCGGACGCCCCAGACCGCCTCGTAGACCTCCTGCAACTCGGAGATCGTGAACGTCGGGCCGCAGAACGCGGTCGCCAGCGCCGAGTGCTCCAACTTGGTACGGGCCCGCTCCACGCCGTCCGCGATGATCCGTCTGTGGTCGAAGGCGAGCCGGACGTCGGCGGAGAGCGCGCGGTCGGTGGGCGTCCAGCACGCGTCGGAGGCGTCCGTGCCGGCGACCGGCTCGGGCAGTCGGGGCGCGATCGCCAGGTAGGCCACCGAAACGACGCGTCCCCGGGGGTCGCGCCCCGGCGTGCCGTACACGCCCAGCTGTTCGAGGTGCAGCTGGCCGGCGTCGAGACCGGCCTCCTCGGACAACTCCCGGTGAGCCGCCGCGAGCAGGTCCTCATCCGTGTGATTGAGGAAGCCGCCGGGAAGGGCCAGCGCGCCCCGGTACGGCTCGATCCCACGCTCCACGAGCAGCACCTCAAGGCCGGACTGGCGGAGGGTGAGGATGACCAGGTCCACCGCGAGCAGCACGGTGGGAGGAACCCAACGATCGTCGGACATGGATGCACCCTAGGCTTATTGTCAGTCTGACAGGAAGCCCTCTCGGCTGTCGGCTTTCGGCACACCGAGCGCTCAGCGGGGCGGTACCTGGGTCGGCGGAGCCACACCGCACCACGGCTCGCCCGGCCGGCGTCGCGCTGACCGGGTCAGCGTCGCGCGTCGCCTAGGATGGGACTCATGAGCGCTGAGGCCGTCGGCATGCACATGCCCGCCGTCGTCACGCTCGACGACGTCGCGGCGATGAACGCCGCCGACCCCAACGGTCATCGCTACGAGACGAGCCCCGAGGGGGTCCTGTCGGTCATGCCGCCGCCCGACTCGGAACACGCGATGATCGCAAGTCGCCTCTTCGCCTGGCTGATCATGGCCGGGTGGCCCGCCGAGCAGGTGCTCCAGGCGGCCGGTGTGCGCATTCCGGGGCCGGACGGCGACGGCGGCCGGATCCCCGACCTGACCGTGTGGCGCAAGCCCCCACCTCGCGGAGTCTGGTCTGCGGTGGCCGACGTCGCCCTGGTGATCGAGATCGTCTCGCCCGGTTCGGAGGCCATGGACTCCGTGACGAAGGTCCGGGAGTACGCCACGGCGGGCATCCCCCAGTACTGGGTGGTGGACCGGGACGGTGGACAGACCGTCACGCTGCACCGGCTCACCGGGCAGGGCGGGTACGAGGAGCGGGCGAGAATGCCGCTGGCCTGGCTGCTGCAGACGTCGCCCGCCGACCACCTCGACTGAGCCGGCACCGCACGCCACAGCCGGGGTCGCAATCGGCCACACGGCCAACCCCGGGGACGGATAGCCGACAGGACGCCGTACCCCCTGCCGACGCATTGTTTATGCAGGTGGAGAGGCTGCGGATGGCGGGCCACATCCCATCCCTCACCCCGACGGCGACAGCACGGTCGCCGTCGGACGCCGCCATCGCCGGGCCCGGCCCGGCCGTCGCGGCGGACACGGCCGCGCCGGTCCGACCGCGCCCACGGCCACGTCGCGTCCCGGTGGACCCCGTCCCGGACGCCAGGGCCGGGGTCAGCTTCCACCAGGACAAGGACGTCATCACCTCCGGTCGACGCCGTCGCGCGTCCGCTCCGCCCTGACCGGCGGCAGTCCCGCGCCTCGACCGGGCGCACCGGCGAGAGCCGGGCGCACGAGCCAGGAAGGAGGGGGCGGACATGGCCGCTCCCACCGTCACCGCGAGCCTGAACGCCGCGACCTATTCCCCCGGCGACCAGATGACCCTCACGGTCACCTACGGCGACCCGGACAGCAGGCCCCTCACCGTCACCGTCGTGGTGACCGACGCGCAGGGCAACAGCAGCGCCCCGGTCAAGGTCACCGCCGTGATCGACCCGCTCACCCTCACCGTCACCGACGACTCCGGACGTACCTGGACCCGGGCGTCGGACAACGGGTCGGTGGCCGTCTACCGGGCGGTGGCGTGATGCCCCGGGTCACCGTGACCGTCCGCGACAACGGTGGGCGCACCGCCACCGCGACCGCCGACTACGCCCTCGCCCCACCGGTCCTCGGCGGCTACTACCTGGCGGGCAACGCCGACCCGACGGCCGACATGGCCGGCGGCAACTTCCGCTCGTTGACCCAGTACCGCAGCTTCGCCGACGGCTACACGTTCCCCGGCTACAACAAGCCCTGGCTGCTCAGCCTGGGCCGCAGCGGGTTCGCGATCAACATGGTGCTGGAGCTGAAGCACTACGGCGCGGCCACCACGGCGGCGCAGACCTTCGCCGTGGACGGCGTCAGCTACACCGTCCCGGCGCCGGCGATGACCATCCAGCAGCGTCCCGGGACGACCTGGCCGAAGGCGTACGGGTACGGCCAGGTGCTCGCCGGGCTCTGCGACGGCCTCTTCGCCCGGGCGCTGTCGCAGTACCGGACGATGGGTTTCGGGGTGAACATCCAGCTCGCCTCCGAGCTGGACACCGACCACGAGTTCGGCACCACCGAGTCCGGGGTGTCGTACGGCTGGGCGGAGTCGGACGCCCGCGCGGTGCAGGCGATGACCTACATCGTGAACTGGTTCCGGGCCCGCGCGCTGCCGGCCGACACCACTTTCTCCGTCGGGTCGGGCGGCTTCGACCGGGCCTGCTTCCAGCGCACCCACCCGGAGTCGCTGATGGCCACGCTGGACTTCCTCCAGTGGAACGCCTACGCCACCGACCCGAGCCACACCCCACTCGCCCGGTTCCGCCGCGCGAAGGACTGGGCGGTCGCCGACCTCGGGCCGGTGGCGCTCTCCCGTCCCGTGATCATCGCCGAGTGGGGGGTACGGGCCGCCGAGATCCCCGACCAGGCGGCCTGGATCGCCACCGTGCCGGCGGCCGTCGCCCGGCTCAACAGCGAGCGCGGCCCGCGCATCGTCCGGACCAACTACTTCAACTCGAGCTGGGGCACCCTGGCGCCCCGCACCGACGGGCTCGCGGCGCTGCGGGCGGCGTACGGGACCAGGCCATACGTCTGAGGGGAGCCGGCGGCGTCGGCACCCGGCGCCGCCGGCGTGACCCCGCTCGCCCGGCGGGCGCACGTGGCACGGCCCTGCCGGGCGGGCTCTTCGCCCGCGAGGTGATGCCGACCGCAGCCAGGCCATCGTCCGGGCCCGGGAGGCGGGACTGGGGCAGCCCTGAGCCGGGCGCCGGCTCAGCTGCCGAACTCTGCCGTGACGGTGCGCAGCGCGCGGGTCAGGTCGGCGGCGGAGGGGGCGCGGTCGGGGTCGACCAGCCACTGCGCCGCCAGCCCGCCGAGCAGCGCCTGGTAGAAGGCGCCGAGAGCGAGGGCCTGCGACTCGTCGGCGACGGGGTCGAGGCGGTGGAAGACCTCGGCCAGCCCGAGCCGGGCCTGGTGGTTGGCGGTGGCGAACGCCTCCCGCAGCTCCGGCGACCGGTCCATCTGGCCGATCAGCTCGAACTGGACGGCCCACAGCGGCCGGAGCCGGGCGAAGGACTCGATGATCCGGGTCCAGGCGGCCTCGAACCGCTCCTCGGGGCCGGCGTCCGGCGCGACCTCCACCGCGAGGGTGCGTTGCAGCTCCTCGCCCCACTCCGCCATCGCCTCGAACAGGGCCTGGTCGAGCAGCGCCCGGGTAGTCCGGAAGTGGTATCCGATGGCGGCGAGGCTGGTGCCGGCGGCGGCGGCGACGTCGCGGGCGGTGGTGGCGGCGTACCCCTTCTCGATCAGGCAGCGCTTGGCGCCGGCGAGGAGGTCTTCCCGGTTTCCCATGGCGCCACCCTAGCGGATCTGTAGAACAAACGTCTTGCACAACTGTCTAAAACGTTTGTACAGTCGCCGCCATGACCGACGTACTCATCTCCGGCGCCGGCGTCGCCGGCCCCGCACTGGCCTGGTGGCTACGCCACTACGGCTTCCGTCCGACCGTGGTCGAGCGCGCTCCCGCGCCACGCGACGGCGGCTACAAGGTGGACATCCGGGGCGCGGCGTTGGCGGTGATCGACCGGATGGGGCTGTGCGAGCAGGTCCGGCGGCACGACACCGGCATGCGACTGGCCCACTTCGTCGACGCCGACGGCAACCGGCTCGCCACCATGGACGCCCAGCTCTTCGGCGGTCGCGTGGGCGACGACGTCGAGATCATGCGCGGCGACCTGGCCCGCGTCCTCGCCGCGGCCACCGCCGACGACGTCGAGTACGTCTTCGACGACTCCGTCACGGGGCTGACCCCCACCGACAGCGGGGTGGAGGTCGACTTCGCGCGCTCCGCGCGCCGGAGGTTCGACCTGGTGATCGGCGCCGACGGGCTGCACTCGACGGTCCGCCGGCTGGCCTTCGGGCCGGAGGAGTCCCCGCTGCGTTCGCTCGGGCACCACATCGCGATCTTTTCGGTGCCGGGACGGTTCGGCCTCGACCGCACCGAGCTGATGCACGTCACCCCGGGGCGCAGCGTCGGCGTCTACCGCACGGCCGGCGCACCCGACGCTCGGGCGCTGTTCCTGTTCCGGTCCCCGACCGGCGGCGACGGGGACCGCGACGTCGCCGCTCAGCAGGCGCTGCTCGCCGAGGCGTTCGCGGGTCAGGGCTGGCAGGTGCCCCGGCTGCTGGAGGCGATGCGCGACGCGCCGGACTTCTACCTCGACTCGATCAGCCAGGTACGGATGCGGCGCTGGTCCGCCGGGCGGGTCGCACTGGTCGGCGATGCGGCGTACGCGCCGTCGCCCGCTTCCGGGCAGGGCACCAGCCTCGGCCTGGTCGGGGCGTACGTGCTGGCCACCGCCCTGGCCGAGGCGGGCGGCGATCCGGCCGTCGGGTTCGCCGACTACGAGCGGCGGATGCGTCCCTTCGTCGAGGCGAACCAGCGTCTCGCCGACCGCAACCTCCGGGGGATGGTGCTCGGCTCGACGGCGCAGATCCGGTTCCAGTTCCTGATGCTCCGGCTGATGCCGCACCTGCCCGGCCGGGACCGCATGATCGGGCGGGTCGCCGGGCCGATCCGCCGGGCCGCGAACGCGATCGCCCTGCCCGATCCCGCCCCGGCGCAGCGTGGCGCCTGAGGCAGGCGGACGGCGGATCAGGGGCGAGGCGGTTGCCCGCCGAGCCGGTCGGCGTACGTGTCGCGCAGCTCCGCCCAGCCGAAGTTCTTCGCCTCCGCGCCCCGGATCGGGCCCACCGGGTCGCCGGCCAGCAGGTGGTCGGCGACGTCGAGGCAGAGGTGCCAGCCGGCCGCCATCATCGGCAGCATCCCCCGCTCGGCGAGGGTGTGTCGCAGCAGCAACCGGGTGCCGGTGCCGGACGGGGTCAGCTCCCAGCGGAGCAGGTCGTCACCCCAGGTGTATTCGAGCAGGTGGGGTGGCTCGGCCCGGCGTACCGTCGCGGGTTGCGGCACGGCCGTGTCGCCGTCGACCAGGGTGAGCGTCGCGGCGCCCGGGGCGCCGAGGTCGCGGTCGGCCAGGAACGGCGCCCACTCGCGCAGTCGGGCCGGGTCGGTCAGCGCCGCCCACACCTTCTCCGGCGCGTGTCGTAGCTCGCGGACGAAGAGCAGCGTCCACCGGTCGCCGGCGGGCTCGGCGTCGATCTCGGCCGGCGGGCCGGGGCGGAACGAGTCGCGGTCCATGGTCACTCCTTGTCGAGGTGGCGCTCCAGGGCGTCCAGGTGCGCGGTCCACATTTCGCGGTACGGCGCGAGCCAGCCGTCCACGGCGCGGAACGGGCGTACGTCGATGCGGTAGATGCGGTGCTGGGCGGCGGTGCGGCAGGAGACGAAGCCGGCCTCGCGCAGCACCTTGAGGTGCTTGGAGACGGCCGGCTGGCTCATGCCCAGCACGTCGACCAGCTCGCCGACGCTGTGCTCCGAGCGGCGCAGCGCGTCGAGGATCCGGCGTCGGGTGGGCTCGGCCAGCACGGCGAAGGCGTCGACGGACACCACCACAATATGCCGCATCGTTCATATGCCTGTCAAGGAATGAAGGCTTGTCCGGGAACGGAGGCGACGGCGCCGCCGCCTCCATATGCTCGGAACATGGAACTGCGGATCTTCACCGAGCCCCAGCAGGGCGCCAGCTACGACCAGCTGCTCGCCGTGGCCCGCGCCGTCGAGGACGCCGGGTACGGCGCCTTCTTCCGCTCCGACCACTACCTGAAGATGGGCTCGGTGAGCGGGGAGCCCGGGCCGACCGACGCCTGGACCACCTTGGCCGGCCTGGCCCGCGACACCTCCCGCATCCGGCTCGGCACGCTGATGACCGCGGCCACCTTCCGGCTGCCCGGCCCGCTCGCCATCACGGTGGCGCAGGTCGACCAGATGAGCGGCGGCCGGGTCGAGCTGGGCATCGGCACCGGCTGGTACGCCGAGGAGCACACCGCGTACGGCATCCCGTTCCCGACGCTCGGGGAGCGGTTCGCGCGGCTGGAGGAGCAGCTGGCGGTCATCACCGGGCTCTGGGAGACCCCGGTCGGCAAGACCTTCGACCACCTCGGGACGTACTACCCGGTCACCGACTCGCCGGCGCTGCCCAAGCCGGTGCAGCAGCCGCGCCCGCCGATCCTGCTCGGCGGGATGGGCCCGAAGCGCACCCCGCGCCTGGCCGCCCGCTACGCCGACGAGTTCAACCTGCCCTTCGCCTCGATCGAGGACACCGTCGCGCAGATCGGCCGGGTGCGCGAGGCGTGCGCGGAGATCGGCCGCGACTCGGCCACCATGCGCTGGTCCAACGCCCTGGTGCTCTGCTGCGGGCGCGACGAGGCCGAGGTCGCCCGCCGGGCCGAGGCGATCGGCCGCGAGCCCGCCGAGCTGCGCGAGAACGGCCTCGCCGGCACCCCGGCCGAACTGGTCGACAAGATCGGCCGGTACGCCGAGGCCGGCAGCGAGCGGATCTATCTCCAGCTGTTGGACCTCACCGACCTGGACCAGCTGGAGCTGGTCGCCGCCGAGGTGATGCCGCAGCTCTGAGCGCCCGGCCGGTCAGCGCGCCCGCAGGCCGCCCGGCTCGCGCAGCACGGTGTCCAGCCGGCCGTCCCGGTCGCTGTCCAGATAGGTGATGTCCGGGACGCCGTCACCGTCCAGGTCGAACTGCACCACGTCGGCGATCCCGTCGCCGTCCAGGTCGGTGACCACCTGGGTCGACCCGTCCACGTGGTGGGTGACGATCGAGACCGAACCCGGCCCGGCCGCGCGCGGCGGCGGACCGGGGGTCGGCGGGGTGGGCTCCGGCTCGGGCGTCGGCGGCGGCACCGGCTCGGTCCGATCCGGATACGCCGCCGGCGGTGTGCTCGTCGGCTCCAGGCCCACGCCGGTCGGGTCCATCTCCTCCTCGGACGGGTAGACGTCGCCGTGCAGAGTGGGGTCGCGGTAGCTGCTCATCCACCCATTCTTCCCATGGACGCCGTCGCCAAGCGTGCCGGATGATGCACTCCGACACGATCGCGGACGGGGGTACGACGTGGAACTGCACCGCAGGCCGGGCCGGCTGCTGCTACCGGCGATCTGCATCCTGGCCGGGATCGTCCTGCTGACGCTCGGTGACGGCGGGCGGTTGCTGCGGACCCTGGTGGCCCTCGGCGGGATCGCGCTCGGCGGGGTGGTGCTCGTCGGCGCGCTGCGGCCGTTCCGGTTCGTCGTCGACGCCGACGGCCTGACCGTCCGCCGGCCGGGCCTGCGCCGGACGATCCGCTGGCCGGAGTTGGCCGCGGTGGTGCTCGACCAGCCGGCGCCCCGCTCCGGCGTACCGGCCGCGCCGCGCCTGCTCGCCGTGCCGGCCACCGGCGCCGGAATCGGCCCGCTGGACGCCCGGCACCCGCTCGACGAGCGTCCGGCGGTCGTGCTGCTCGACCTCGCCGGGATCCGGGAGTCGCCGGGGGAGATCGCGGCGACGCTCGCCCGGTACGCCGGCGAGCGCTTCCTCGACGCCCGCGCGCTGCGCCGGGCCGCCTTCGCCGACCCCGACTTCGCCGTCGGCCTGCGTGGCTACCGGGTCGACGTGGTGGACGCGCTGATCCGGGGCGGGCAGGAGGCGCTTGCCTCGGGCGACCCGACCCGGCGCCGCACGGCCTGGGCCGAGATCGACCAGGCCCGGCGGGCCGGTCTGCCGGTCGACCTGCGCGGCTACAGCACCCTGCAGGTGGACGAGGCGCTGGACGCCCTCGGCGCGGCGCTGGCCGACGAGCCCGCCGAACGGGAGCCCTCGTGACCGACGTCGCGCGCCGCAACTGGGCCGGCAACGTCGCGTACGCCGCCCGCCGCTTCCACCGGCCGTCCACCCTGGACGAGCTGCGTCGGCTGGTGGCCGGCAGCGACCGGATCCGGGCGGTCGGCACCGGGCACTCCTTCAACCGGCTCGGTGACACCACCGGCGACCTGGTCACCCTCGCCGGGCTGCCACCCACCGTCGAAGTGGACCGGGAACGCGGCACGGTCACCGTCGCCGCCGCCCTGCGGTACGGGGACCTGGCGACCCGGCTGCACGCCGAGGGGCTGGCCGTGGCCAACCTCGCCTCCCTGCCGCACATCTCGGTGGCCGGATCGGTGGCGACCGGCACCCACGGCTCCGGCGACGGCAACCGCAACCTGGCCGCCGCCGTCGCCGGGCTGGAACTGGTCACTGCCGACGGTGACCTGCTCACCGTGAGCCGGGCCGACGGCGACCGGTTCGCCGGCATGGTGGTGTCGCTCGGCGCGCTCGGCGTCGTCACCCGGGTCACCCTGGACGTGGTGCCGACCTTCGCGATCCGCCAGTACGTCCGCCGCGACCTGCCCGCCGACCGGCTCGACGCGGCGTTCGCCTCGGCGTACAGCGTCAGCGGGTTCACCACCTGGCGGTCGTCGGCGATCGACCAGGTCTGGCGCAAGCAGCTCGCCGACCAGCCGCCGCCCCCGGCGGACTGGCTCGGCACCACCGCCGCCGAGGCCCCGCTGCACCCGGTGCCCGGCCTGGACCCGGTGCACTGCACCGCCCAACTGGGCGAGCCCGGCCCGTGCCACGAGCGGCTGCCGCACTTCCGGCTCGGCTTCACCCCGAGCAGCGGCGACGAACTCCAGTCCGAGTACCACCTGCCCCGCGCGGCGGCGGCCGGCGCGCTGGCCGCGCTGGACGGGATGCGGGACCGGATCGCCGCCGTGCTCCAGATCTCCGAACTGCGCACGATCGCCGCCGACGACCTCTGGCTCAGCCCGAACCAGGGGCGCGACAGCCTGGCGATCCACTTCACCTGGGTCGACGACCCGGCGGCGGTGCTGCCGGTGCTGGCCGAGGTGGAACAGCGGCTGGCCCCCTTCGCGCCCCGCCCGCACTGGGGCAAGGTCTTCACGCTGGACCGATCCTCGGTGGCCGCCGCCTTCGGCCGGTACGCCGACTTCGCCGCCCTGCTTTCCGAGCTGGACCCGACCGGAAAGTTCCGCACCGACCTGCTCGACCACTACTTCCCACGCTGACCGGCCGTCGGGGCGACCGGTCAGCGCGCCGACCGGCGCGGACCCGACCGGAGCGGGCACCGGATGTCGGGTCCCGCCGTCCGCCGGCCGCCTAGCGTCGAGGCACACGGGAAGGAGACCAGGTGCTGGAGCGGCTGAACGAGGCCATGGCCCACATCGAGCGGCACCTCGACCAGCGGATCGAGGTCGCCGAGCTGGCGCGGATCGCCCTCACGTCGGAGTACCACTTCCGGCGGATGTTCTCCGCGCTGGCCGGCATGCCGCTGTCCGAGTACGTCCGCCGCCGCCGGCTCACGGTGGCCGCGGCCGAGGTGACGGCCGGCGAGCGGACGCTGCTCGACATCGCGGTCCGGCACGGGTACGGCTCGACCGAGGCGTTCACCCGGGCGTTCCGCGCGCTGCACGGGGTCGGGCCCGGCGAGGCCCGGCGGACCGGCGCGGCGCTCCGCTCCCAGCAGCGGTTGTCCTTCCGCCTCGTCGTCGAAGGGAGTGGCAGCATGCGTTACCGCGTGGTGGAGAAGCCGGAGTTCCGGCTGGTGGGCCGGCGGGCCCGGGTGCCCCTGGTGCACCAGGGGATGAACCCGGCGATCGTGGAGTTCATCCGGGGCATCCCGAAGGAGACCGTCGCCCGGATCGCGGCCCTGTCGGACCAGGAGCCGGCCGGGATCGTCAACGTCAGCGACAAGGTGGCCGACGACCGGGCCGAGGGCAGCGAGCTGGACTACTGGCACGGGGTGGTCACCGGCGCGGATGCCCCGGCCGACCTGGACTCGACGACCGTCCCGGCGGGGACGTGGGCGGTCTTCGAGACCGCCGGCGAGTTCCCGGCCGCCGTGCAGGAGCTGTGGCGGGACGTGTTCACCCAGTGGTTCCCGTCGAACGCCTACCGCAGCCGGCCCGGGCCGGAGATCTCCCGGAACCGGATCTCGGCGGACGGCACGCGGGTGGACGCCGAGCTGTGGATCCCGGTGGAGCGGGCCGGGGCCTAGTGCCGGCTACCGGCCAACTGGTCGCGCATGCTGCCGCGCTGCACCGCGCGGCTGATGTCGCTGGGCGAGACGATGCCGACCAGCCGCTGGTCGGTGACCACCAGCGCGCGGCCGTCGGCGCACTCGCTGAGCCGGGGGAGCAGGTCGTTGAGCTGCTCCTCCGGCCGGGCGAGCACCAGGTCCTCGGCCCGGCAGGAGACCTCGGCCAGGGTGGTGCTGCCCCGGCGGTCGGCCGGGATGCCGCGTACCCGGTCGAGGGTGACCAGGCCGACCGGCCGGCCCTCCTCGGTCAGCGGCAGCGCCGAGTGCCGGTACGCGAACAGGTAGTGGTCGACGAAGTCGGCCACTGTCATCTCCGCCGACGCGGTCTGCGGCTGCGGGGTCATCACGTCGCCGACCCGTACCCCGTGCAGCGCGCTGCCCATCCGGGCCTGGCGTTCCTCCACGCCGGCCGCGCCGATCAGGAACCAGCCGATCAGCGCCAGCCAGAGCCCGCCCACGCCGAAGCCGGTCAGGAACTGCACCAGCCCCAGACCGATCAGCAGCGCGCCGAGGACCCAGCCGGCCCGGGCGGCCACCACGGAGGCCTTCGTCCGGTCGCCGGTGGCCTTCCACACCGCGGCGCGCAGCAGCCGGCCACCGTCCAGCGGCGCGGCCGGCAGCACGTTGAAGATCGCCAGCAGGACGTTGATGCCGGCCAGCCAGGACAGCGCACCGAGCAGCAGACCGTGCACGCCGGCGAGGGCGAGCGCCACCGCGATCCCGCCGAAGAAGACCCCGAGGAGCAGGCTCACCAGCGGCCCGACCCCGGCGATGCGCAGCTCCGCGCCCGGGTCGCGCGCCTCGCCGCGCAGCTCCGCGACGCCGCCGAAGAGCCACAGCGTGATCCCCTCGACGTGCAGGCCGTTGCGCTTGGCGACGACCGCGTGGGAGACCTCGTGGGCGAGCAGGCCGAAGAAGAAGACCACCGCCGCGGCCAGCCCCGCGAAGATGTACGCCAAGGTGGAATGGCCGGGGTAGGAGCGGGGGAACAGGTTGGCCGCCAGCCCCCAGGCGATCAGCAGGAAGATGACCAGGACGCTCCAGTTGACCCCGACGGGTACCCCCGCGATCCGGCCAAGCCGGAAGCTCGCCCTCATGCCCGGGTCTTACCCGGCCGACGCCGTCCCATGCCAGGGCCGGGCGTCACCACCGGGGCGCCTCGCCGACGATCGCCGGCGAACGGGTGGTGGCCATCTCCACCGCCCAGTCCAGCGCGCGGTCGGCCACCTGCTCCCAGCCCCGCTCGCCCACGGTGAAGTGCGACCGCCCCGGGAACTCCTGGTAGTCGGTGACCGCCCGGGACTTGCGGTACAGGTTGGCGTTCGACTTGACCAGGGCCGGCGGCGACACGTGATCTTCGCCGCCCGCGATCAGGAGCAGCGGCGCCCGGTCGTCGCGCCCGTTGTCCACCGTCGCCGCCGAGCGGGCGTCGAGGTTGGCGAACGCCCCCTCGAAGAGCACGTGCCCGGCCGCCGGCACGGCGTACCGCTGCCAGGCCCGGTCGGACTCCTCGCGGGTGAGGGTGTTGCCGAAGGCGTACCGGAACTCGTCGTGCGTGATCGGCACGGCCCGGTGCCGGTTGCCAGGGCTGCGCAGCACCGGGTACGCCGACCGCAGGGTGCTCACCGGCAGCCGGACCACACCCCTGGGCGGCGCCGGGGCGATGGCCACCGTGGCCGCGCCGAGCCCCCGGTCGAGCAGCACCTGGGCGACCAGCCCGCCGAAGGAGTGCCCCATGATCAGCGGCGGGTTCGGCAGCTCCCGGACGACCGCCGCGTAATGGTCGACGATCTGCCCCAGGGTCAGCCCGGCGATCGGGGCGGGATCGTCGCGCAGCGCTTGGACCTCCGCCTCCATCCCCGGCCAGGCGGGGGTGTGCACCTGGAAGCCGAAGGCCCGGTAGCGCCGCGCCCAGTGCTCCCAACTGCGTGGTGTCATCCACAGACCGTGAATCAGCACGATCGTGTCGACCCGTCCGGTCGGCGCGGTGCCCATTGGCGTACCTCCCCGGTGTGCGCGGACCCGGCGGCATACCCACCGGACGGCATCGGAACCGGCGGGGGCTGACATTTGTCATGCCCGGGTCGTGACGCCGGGGCCGGGGACGCGGCCCCGGTGCGGCCCAGGATCGATGTCATGACCAGTACGCATCCGGCCGTCGAGCTGGCCGGCCTCCGCAAGAGCTTCGGACCGGTGACCGCCGTCGACTCACTCGACCTGCGCATCGCCCCCGGCGAGGTGGTCGCCTTCCTCGGTCCCAACGGCGCCGGCAAGACCACCACGATCGACATGCTGCTCGGCCTGGCTCGCCCGGACGCCGGCACCGTCCGGATCTTCGGCGGCGACCCGGGCGACGCCGTCCGGCACGGCCGGGTCACCGCCGTCATGCAGACCGGCGGCCTGCTCAAGGACCTCACCGTCGCCGAGATGGTACGGATGACCGCGCACTTTCACGGCCGTACCCGCCCGGTGGCCGAGGTGCTGGCGCGGGCCGGGCTCACCGAGGCGGCGGACCGCCCGGTCGGCAAGTGCTCGGGCGGTCAGCAGCAGCGGCTGCGCTTCGCCCTGGCGCTGCTGCCCGACCCGGACCTGATGATCCTCGACGAGCCGACCACCGGGATGGACGTCGAGGGGCGGCGGGACTTCTGGCAGGCCATCCGGGCCGACGCCCGCGCCGGCCGAACCGTCGTCTTCGCCACCCACTACCTGGACGAGGCCGACGCGTACGCGGACCGGATCGTGCTGGTCCGGCAGGGGCGGGTGGTCGCCGACGGCACCACCGCCGAGATCAAGAACCTGGCCGCCGGGCGGCTGGTCCGGGCCACCCTGCCCAACGCCGACCAGGCCGCCCTTGCCGCCCTGCCCGGGGTCGTGGCGGTCGAGGTACGCGGCGACGGCGTGGTGGTGCGCTGCGACGACTCGGACGCGGTCGCCCGGCACCTGTTGACCCGCACCGCCGCCCGGGACGTCGAGATCACCTCGCGCAACCTGGAAGACGCCTTCCTCGCCCTGACCGCCGCCGAGAACCCCGGAGCCTGAGATGACGCTGACCTCGCCCGCCCCCGTCGCCGCCGCCCGCCCGGATCGCCGCCCGCCGGCGCTCGGCGGCTTCTCCCCGGCGGTGCTCGCCATCGAGCTGCGCCGGCTGCTGCGCAACCGCCGCACGCTGGGCTTCACCCTGGTCATGCCGGCGGTCTTCTTCCTCCTGTTCGGCCTGCCGCAGCGCGGGCAGGAGCTGCCCAACGGCCGACCGGTCACCGCCTGGATCATGATCAGCCTCGCCGTGTACGCCGCGATGGTCGCCACCACCAGCGCCGGCGCCGCGGTCGCCACCGAACGGGCGCTCGGCTGGACCCGGCAGCTACGGCTCACCCCGCTGCGGCCGGCCGCGTACGTGGCGACCAAGGTGGTCACCGCGATGGTGCTCGGCCTCGCCGCGGTCGTCGTCGAGTTCGGCGTCGGCGCGGCCGCCGGGGTACGCCTGCCGGTGCCCGTCTGGCTGCTCGCCGGCCTGGCCGCCTGGCTCGGCTCGCTGGTCTTCGCCGCGCTCGGGCTCTTCGTCGGCTACCTCGCCCCGGCCGAGAACGTCATGCAGTACCTGGGCCCGGTGCTGGCGGTGCTGGCCATGCTCGGCGGCCTGTTCGTCCCGCTCGACGTGCTGCCGCACGCGCTCCAGGAGATCGCCCGCTGGACCCCGGTCTACGGGGTCGGCCAGTTGGCCCGCGCCCCGCTGACCGACACCGGGGTGGGGCCGGCGGAGCTGGCCAACGTGGTCGGCTGGACGGCGCTGTTCGGCTACGCCGCGTCCCGGCTGTTCCGCCGGGACACCGCCCGGGTCTGAGGTGCGACGGCGGTGGATAGCGTGTACCCGATGGAGCGTGCACCGGGCCGGCCCGCGCCGGTGAGTCGCCACTGGCGGTTCACCGGCTGGCTGCTCGCCGCGGTCTGGCTCTTCTTCCTCAACATCCCGCTGGCCACCGCCCTGCACCAGGCGCAGCTGTGGCGGCGGGCGGTGGGCGTGACCACACTGGTCGCCTTCGGCCTGGTCTACGTGGTGGTGTTCCAGTGGGCGCGGGGCCGCCGGCAGGAGCACCGGCCGGTGCCGGTCGGTCGGGCCCGGGCCCTCGTCGCGCTGCTGCTGGGGCTCGGGCTGGCCGGCATCCCCGGCACCGGCGGGGACTGGCTGGCCACCCTGGTCTTCGTCGCCGCGGCGGCGGTGTTCCTGCTGCCCGGCGTCGAGGCGCTGGTGGTGGTGGCGCTCGCCGCGCTCACCCCGCCGGTGGTCGCCCGGCTGGTGCCCGGCTGGGAGGCGGAGAGCACCGTGGTCTTCGCGGTGCTGCTCGCCTCCTTCGCCATGTTCGGGGTGAGCCGGCTGGCCCAGCGCAACGCCGAACTCCAGGCGGCCCAGGCCGAGATCCGCCGGCTCGCGGTCGCCGAGGAGCGGGCCCGCACCGCCCGGGACCTGCACGACATCCTCGGCCACTCGCTGACGGTGGTGGCGGTCAAGGCGGAACTGGCCGGTCGGCTGCTGGAGCTGGACACGGCCCGGGCGGCCACCGAGATCGCCGACGTCGAGCGGCTGGCCCGGCAGGCGCTCGCCGACGTGCGGCGCACCGTCGGGGCGTACCGGGAGATCAGCCTGGCCGGCGAACTGGCCGGCGCCCGGACGGCGCTGGCCGCCGCGGGCATCGTCGCGGAGCTGCCGGACGACGTGCCGGAGCTGTCGGCGGAGCGGGACGAGCTGTTCGGGTGGGCGGTGCGGGAGGGAGTGACCAACGTGGTGCGGCACAGCGGGGCGCGGCGGTGCGTCATCCAGGTCCGGCCGGACCGGGTGGAGATCGCCGACGACGGGCGCGGGCCGGCCGACCCGGACGGCGCGGGGCACGGCCTGACCGGCCTGCGGGAGCGGGCGCGCCGGCTGGACGCCACCGTCACCGTCGGTCGGCGGGCCGACGGCCCCGGCTTCCTGTTGCGGGTCGGCGCGTGAGCGCGCCGATCCGGCTGCTGCTCGCCGACGACCAGGCGCTGGTCCGGGGTGCGCTGGCCGCGCTGCTCTCGCTGGAGCCGGACCTGACCGTGGTGGCCGAGGTGGGCCGGGGCGACGAGGTGGTCGACGAGGCCCGCCGCACCGGCCCGGACGTGGCCCTGCTGGACGTGGAGATGCCCGGGCTGGACGGCATCTCCGCCACCGCCGCGCTGCGGGCGGCGGTGCCCGGCTGCCGGGTGCTGGTGGTGACCACCTTCGGCCGTCCCGGCTACCTGCGCCGCGCGATGGAGGCCGGGGCGAACGGCTTCGTGGTCAAGGACACCCCGGCCCGGCAGCTCGCCGACGCCGTCCGGCGGGTGCACGCCGGCCTGCGGGTGGTCGACCCCACCCTGGCGGCGGAGACCCTGGCCACCGGCGCCAGCCCGCTGACCGGACGGGAGACCGAGGTGCTGCGCGCGGCCCGGGACGGCGGCACGGTCGCCGAGCTGGCGGCGGCGCTGCACCTGTCGGAGGGGACGGTGCGCAACCACCTCTCGGCGGCGATCGGCAAGACCGGCGCCCGCAACCGGGCCGACGCGGTGCGCATCGCCGAGCAGAACGGCTGGCTGCTCGGCGGATGACCTGGGCCTGTTTCGGAGGGCCTCAAGCGGTGGGCGGTGGGGTGGACAGTCGCTCGACCACCACCAGCGGTGCGCCGGGGGGCACCTCGGCGAGCAGTTGCCGCTGGGCGCTGCGGGTCAGCCGGATGCAGCCGTTGGTGACGTTCTTGCCGAGCGTGTCGTCGTTGTACCAGCTGTGCAGGCCGATGTGCGCGCCCCGCAGGCCCGTCGGCACCGCCTCCGGGTCGTCGGGTATCGCGCCGAGGGCGAAGACGTCGACGCCGCCGTAGACCTCCTGGGGCGGTGGGGTACGGCCGAGGACGAAGGTCCGACCGAGCGGGGTGGACTGGCCCGGCATCCCGAGGCTGACCGGCCAGGAGTGGGTGGCCCGGCCGTCCCGGTACCAGGTCAGCCGGTGCGAGCGGCGCTCCACCACGAGCTGGTGGCGCAGCGCGACGGTGCTCCAGCCGCCCGCCGGCAGCCAGGCGATCCGCCGGTTCGCCGACGGCAGCAGCACCGCCGTCCAGCCCGTACGGTGCTCCACCACCGGCATCGTCACCTCCACGCCGCTGATGGTCGGGGCGAGCAGGGCCAGCGGGCGCCCGCCCGGGGCGTCGTACGCGGCGATCCGCCGGGTCGGCGTCAGCCCCTCGGTCAGCGGGGTGGTGTCCTGCGGGCGCGGGTCGGCGGGGAAGCCGGCGGGTGCCGGGTCGTAGTCGACCACCGGCAGGCCGTCCGGGGCGGGCGCCGCGGCCGGCACCGACTCCTCGGGGGTCGGCTCGACCGTCGGCTCGGCGGTCGGCTCGGCGGTCGGGGTGGCCGGTGCGACCCGGGCCGGCGGCGGGGACGTCTGGTCGTGGCGCAGCGCCGAGTTGACCAGCAGCGCGAGTGCCAGCACCGCCGGTACGCCGAACGCGGCGGCCAGCCAGGCGATGCCGAAGCGGGACGTCAATCGGTCAAAGAACACCAAACTACTCTAAAGGACAGAAAACGCGAGGGGCTCCCGCCCCGGCGGAACTGCGCCGGACGGGAGCCCTGCCGGGGACGGGTCAGGACAGCTTGGCGCCGACGTGGATGGCGACCGCGTCGTGGGCCGGGATGTTCGCCGCGAACCAGCCGTTGGCGTCCACCGTGATCACCGGCCCGGAGCAGGAGCCGTTGGCGTAGTCGCCGTGGATCACGTCGCAGTACCGGCCGGCGGGCAGCCCGGCGTAGTAGGACCGGCCGGTGATCGCCGAGCCCTCGTCGTTGATGGTCAGGTAGCCCTTGCCGGCACGGCTGAAGGCGATGTGCTGGTAGCCGTTGTCGTACCAGTTGGCGACCGCGGCGCCCTGGGTGGCGTTGTGGAAGCCGACCATGTTGGCGACGACCCGCCAGCGGTGCTCGCACTCCCAGCCGGAGTAGCAGGTGGTGTTCAAGGTCTTGTTGTTGGCGTCCGACGGTGGGCCCTGGTCGCGGGAGCTGAAGGTGTAGCTGGACATCACGGTCGGCGCCCCGTACGGCCAGGCCAGCATGAACGCGTTGGCCAGGGCGTAGGCGGCCCCGTTGCGGTAGGTCAGCACGTTGCCGTCGCGCTGGGTGTCGTGGTTGTCGACGAACACCTCGGCCGAGCCGCTGGGCAGGTAACCCCACGCCTCGCCGAAGTTGCGCAGGTACGCCAGCCGCTCGTTGTTGAACATCCGGGCCAGGTCCTTGCCGTACCGGAACTCGTGCACGTCGCCGTTGCCGGTGTACTCACCCGGGCCGATCGGCTCGCCGGCGCCGTAGATGACCTCCTGCACGACGTACGCCGAGCGGGACAGCTTGCCCTTGATGGCGGCGATGTCGGCGGCCGGCATGTGCTTGCTGGCGTCCAGCCGGAAGCCGTCCACCCCGAGGGCGAGCAGGTCGTTGAGGTACGCCGCGATCTTCGATCGGACGTAGTCGGACTCGGTCTTCAGATCGGAGAGGTTGACCAGCTCGCAGTTCTGCACCTCGTACCGGTCGTTGTAGTTGGCGATGTCGTCGCCGCCGTTGCGGCCGCAGTGGTGGAAGTCCTGCGTCTGGTAGATGCCCGGGTAGTCGTAGTGGCTGTACGACGAGCCGGCCCAGCCGGTGCCGGGGGTGTCCTGGCCGGACATGTGGTTGATCACCGCGTCGACGATGACCTTCACGCCGGCGGCGTGGCAGGTGTTCACCATCGACTGGAACTGTGCCCGGGTGCCCTTGCGCGACTCGATCCGGTAGCTGACCGGCTGGTACGCCAGCCACCACTGGTTGCCGCGGACGTGTTCCTGGGGCGGTGAGACCTGGACGTAGCCGTAGCCCTTGGGGCCCAGCACGTTCGTGCACTCGCTGGCCACCGACGGCCAGTTCCACTCGAAGAGCTGGACGATGACGTTCCTGGCGCCGGCGGGCGCCGCAGCGGCCGGGGGAGCCGCCACGGTGGTCGGGACGAGCAGGCTGGCGAGCACGGCGAGGGCGAGGATCGCCGAGCGGCATCGGCGTCGATGCATCGGAACTCCCTGGGGGTCGGGGGTGGTGGCGACGCGGGGGAGGGGTTCGCCTGATGGCTTCTTGCAGCCAGGCTGAAAATTTTCGGAAAGGTTACAAGCGTGTTGCAACAGCTGTCAATGGATGGACATGCGTCGTTGCGCTGGGCGCTACACGCGCCCCGGGCCGGGACGGTTCGACGGATCGCCCGAGAAATTCGCCACCGGCACTGATCCGTACGGGCCGGACGTCCGTACTGGATGACGGAGCAGGTCGGCCGGTGGTGGTGCCGCCGTGAGTCGCGATCGAGGAGCAGATGGGCCGGGCAAAGCAGAACCAGAAGGTGACGACCGTCCGGACCAGCACCAGCAGCCGTGGTGTCCGGACCACGTCGAAACCCGCGATGGCACTGCTGATCGGATCCGCGCTCGCCCTGATGTGGGCTGGTGTGGAGCTCAGCGGCGCCGGCGGGTCGATGTACTCGTACGGCTTCTTCTTCACCGAGTTCTTCGCCGGGGTGGTCGCCCTGGTCGCGCTGAGCCTCACCGTGATGATGGGGCTGCTCGCCACGGACCGGCTGGTGCTGAAGATTCCGCACCGGGTGCTGCTGCAGTCCGCGCACCGGGCCACCGGCGTGCTCGGCGTGGCCGGGCTGGTCTTCCACGTCATCACCAAGGTCGCCATCGGCCGGGCCGGGCCGACCGACGCCGTGGTGCCGTTCGTGGGCGGGCGGGGCCTCTACGTCGGGCTCGGCACGGTCGCCGCGTTCCTGATGGTGAGCGTGCTCTGGACCGGCATCATCCGGGTCCGCTTCGCCGGCGTCGGTCCGAAGTGGTTCTGGCGCGCGCTGCACTCCATGGCGTACGTCGCCTGGCCGTTCGCGCTGCTGCACGGCCTCAACGCCGGCCGGGCGGCGAAGTCCTGGGTGACGCTGAGCTACCTCGCCTGCGTGCTGCTGGTGGTGGTGGCGCTGCTGGTGCGGGTCTCCGTCCACCTCGGCAAGCGCAGCCGGGAGCAGCACCAGGCCGCCGCGATCAACAAGGCGATGGCCGGCCGGGCGACCGACGAGGGCACGGGCCGGACGCTGCTCGCCGGGCTCGGCCGCCGCAAGGCCGGAGCCGGGGAGAAGGACGTCCGGGGCGGCTGGGCCGAGACCACCGTCGCCGCGTCGTGGACCGCGCCCACCGGCACCGCCCGGCGCCGCGACCCCGACCGGTTCACCGTGCCGGTGGTGCCCGAGCCCGGCACGCTGCGCGAGCCCGTCCGGGGCGGCCGGTCCCGCCGCGACGTCGAGGACGTGCCGACCCCGCGCCGGGAGCGTGACCTGGAGCCGGCCGCCCGCCGCCGGGACGCCGAGCCCGTCGAGCGCCGCCGGGACGCCGACCGCCCGCGCCGCCGCGACGAGGACGTCGCCCCGGTCTCCGGGGGCCGCCGCGCCCGGTACGACGAGGAGACCGCCCCGGTCTCGGACGGTCGCCGCGCCCGCTCCGACGAGGACGTCGCGCCGGTCTCCGGCGGCCGGCGGGCCCGGCGGGACGAGGACGTCGCCCCGGTCTCGGCCGGCCGGCGGGCCCGCCTCGACGCCGAGGACGTCGCGCCGGTCTCCAGCGGCCGGCGGGCCCGCCGCGACGACGAGGACGTGGCGGCGAGCTACTCCGCCCCGCCCCGGCGCCGCGAGGAGCCTGAGGAGCCGTGGGACAGCCCGCGCCGCTGGGAGAACTCGCTGCCGGTGTCGGCCGAGCCCATCTCCGCCATGCCGCGCAGCGGCGCCGGCCGGCACAGCGTCGACGACGAGGTGCCGGAGGAGCCGGACTACTGGCGGCCGCCGGCCCGGTACGTCCCGGACGAGGTGCCCGTCGACGACACCCCCACCCTTGTCGACCTGGCCTCCCGTCGTGCCCTGAAGGCCACCGGCGAGAGCCGCCGGCGCCGCCGGCGGGCCGAAGCGGACGCGGTGGACGGGGCGTACTGGGCCGGGCTGCGGGGTGAGGCGAAGTGATGCGGACCAAGGTGCCGCCGGTGGCGTGCGTCGGCGAGCCCCGGCTCACCGCCGGGTTCGCCGAGTTCGGCCGGCTCGACCTGGTCGCGCACGAGGAGGTGCACGGCCCGATCGGCCCGATGGAGCCGGCGAACCTGCTCCGGCTGGCCGAGAGCATGCAGCTCAAGGGCAAGGGTGGCGCCGGCTTCCCGTTCGCCCGCAAGCTCACGGCGGTGCTGGAGTCCTGCGAGCGGCAGGACCTGCCCGCCGTGGTGGTGGTCAACGCCACCGAGGGCGAGCCGGCGAGCTGGAAGGACAAGGTCCTGCTCACCCGGGCGCCGCACCTGATCCTCGACGGGGCCGCGCTGGCCGCGTACGCGCTGGACGCCGAGGAGATCGTGATCGGGGTGGCCGACGACGGGGTGGGTCGGGACTCGATCACCCAGGCCCTCCAGGAGCGCCGGATGCCGGTGCCGACCAGCATCGTCACCGTGCCGCACCGGTTCATCTCCGGCGAGGGCGGCGCGCTGGTCAACGGGATCAACGGGCTGCCGCACATCCCGCCCGGCACCAAGAAGCGCTCCAGCGACTCCGGGGTGAACAACCTGCCCACCCTGCTCTCCAACGCCGAGACGTATGCGCAGCTCGCGGTCGCCGCCCGGCTCGGCCCGTACGAGTACGCGGCGCTCGGCACCGACGACGAGCCGGGCACGGTGCTGCTCACCGTGACCGGCGCGGCGAAGCGCCCGGCCGTCGTGGAGTGCGCCGCCGGCACCCCGCTGCGGGAGATCCTCGACCTGTGCGAGGTGCCGGACTCACCGGGCATCCTGATGGGCGGCTTCCACGGCAAGTGGATCACCCAGGAGGCCGCGGACCGGGCGGAGGTGTCCCGCAAGGGGCTCACCAAGGTCGGCGGCACCCTCGGCGCCGGCATCATCCTGCCGCTGGGCACCGACACCTGCCCGCTCGGCGAGGCCGCGCAGGTGGTCCGCTACCTCGCCGGCGAGTCCGCCGGCCAGTGCGGACCGTGCAAGATGGGGCTGCCCGACCTGGCCCGCGCCGTCGACCTGGCGGTCTCCGGCAGCGCGCCGGTGGAGGTCGTCCGGGCCGCCGCCGGCGACGTCAAGGGCCGCGGCGCGTGCAGCCACCCCGACGGTACGGCCCGGTTCGCGCTCTCGGCGATGGAGGTCTTCGCCGAGGACCTGCGCCTGCACACCACCGGGGACGGCTGCGGCCGGCGGGTCAAGGGTGTGATGGGGCTGCCCGGCGCGCCCGACGCCAACCCGCAGAAGCTCACCCTCGACTGGTCCCGCTGCGACGGGCACGGGCTCTGCGCGCACGTCGTGCCCGACTTCATCCGGCTGGACGCCAACGGATACCCCGCCTTCCCGTCCACCCCCGTGCCGACCTGGCTCCGGGAGGGCGCGCTGAAGGCGGTCAAGGTCTGCCCTGAGCTCGCGCTGCGCCTGGCCAGGGCCGAATAGCAGCACCACCGAGAGGAGACGCGCCATGCGGTCGTACCCCAGGAGCGGGCCGGGTGGACGACCGCCCGGCGCGGGCCGGCTCGCCGCTGTCGGCGTCGTACTGGTCGGCGCGCTGCTCGCCGCCGGCGGCTGCGCGGTCGGCCCGGACCCGGCCGGACCGCCCGCCGAGGTCGCCGTGCCGGCGGCCACCGCGTCGCCGCTGCCCGCCGGCCCCGGCCCGGCGAGCCCGTCGGCCCCGGCCCGGGTGCCGGACACGCTGCGCTTCACCGCCAAGACCCTCGACGGTACGGCGTTCTCGGCGGCCGAGCTGGCCGGCCGGCCGGTGGTGCTCTGGTTCTGGGCGCCGTGGTGCGCCACCTGCGCCAGCCAGGCGTGGACCGTCGCCGAGATCGCCCCGAAGTACCGGGACACCGTGCCGATCGTCGGGGTGGCCGGCCTGGGCGAGCAGCGGGCCATGAAGGACTTCGTCACCGAGTTCGACCTCGCCGGCACGCCCCAGCTCGACGACCGGGCCGGGGCGCTGTGGCGCCGCTTCGAGGTGGTCGAGCAGAGCACCTTCCTGGTGATCGACCGGGACGGGAAGGTCCTGCACCAGGGCTTCCTGGACGGTGCGGACCTGACCCGCCGGGTCGCCGCGCTGGCCGGCTGATGGAGACCCCGCTACTGCTCGCGCTGACCGCCGGCATGCTCGGGGCGGTCAACCCGTGCGGCTTCGCGATGCTGCCGGCGTACCTGTCGCTGCTGGTCGCCGGCGCGGGCGACGGGCGCGGCCCGGTCCGCCGCGCTCTCACCGCCGCCACCGGCCTGACCTGCGGGTACGTCGTGGTGTTCGGCGCCTTCGGGCTGGCCGTGGCGCCGCTGGCCGGCTGGCTGCGCCCCCGGCTGCCCTGGCTCACCGTGACCCTCGGGCTGGGCCTGCTGGCCCTCGGCTGCTGGCTGCTCGCCGGCCGCCGGCTGCCCGCCCCGGGCGCGGGCCTCGGCCGGGCGCCCCGACTCACCCGCTCCTGGGCGTCCATGGCGCTGTTCGGGATGGCGTACGCGCTGGCCTCGCTGACCTGCACCATCGCCCCGTTCCTGGCGATCGTGGTGACCAGCCTCCAGGCCGGCTCCACGCTGCACGGGCTGGCGCTCTTCGTCGCGTACGCGGTCGGGATGGGGCTGGTGGCGACGGTGGCCGCGCTCGGCGTGGCGCTGCTGCGCGGCGCGGTGGTGGCCCGGCTGCGCGCCGCCGGCGCCTGGGTGCCCCGGCTCAGCGGGCTGGTGCTGCTCCTCGCCGGGAGTTACGTCGCCTGGTACGGCTGGTACGAGGTCCGGCTGGCGCAGGGCCGGCGCGACGCGTTCGGCGATCCGGTGGTGGTGGGCGCGGCCCGGGTCCAGCGGACACTGGTCACCGCGCTGGACGCGGTCGGCCCGGCGGTGCTCGCGGCGCTGCTGGTGGGCCTGCTGGCGGCGGCGATGCTGTCCCGCCGCCGCGCCCGCCCCGGGGTGGCGTCGTCGGTGCCCGCCGCCTCGCCGGTCGCGGAAGACGGACGGCGGGGACCGGGAGACCCGATCCCCGCCGACGCTCAGGCGGTCAGCGGACCGGCGTGAGCCGGTCGGTGCCGAGCCGGTCGCGGAGCACCTCGGGCAGCAGCACCGAGCCGTCGGGCTGCTGGAACTGCTCCAGGATGGCCGGGAAGAGCCGGCTGGTGGCCAGCGCCGACCCGTTGAGGGTGTGCACGAAGCGGGTCTGCTTGCCGCCCGGCTCGCGGTAGCGGATGGCCGCCCGGCGGGCCTGGTAGTCGCCGGCCCAGGAGACCGACGACACCTCCTTGTACTTGCCGGTGCTCGGCATCCAGACCTCGATGTCGAGGGTCTTCTTCATCGCCGCGCTCGCGTCGCCGGCGGAGAGCAGGCTGCGCTGGTAGTGCAGGCCCAGCTTCTCGACCAGGCTCTCGGCGTGGGTGAGCATTTCCTCCAGCGCCGTGTCGGCCTGCTCCGGCAGGCAGAACTGGAAGATCTCCACCTTGTTGAACTGGTGGCCCCGCACGGTGCCGCGCTCGTCGGAGTGCGAGCCGGCGGCCTCGCGCCGGTAGCACGGGGTGTAGGCGAACGCCTTCAACGGCAGCTTCCCGGTGTCCAGGATCTCGTCCTGGTACGCCCCGAGGATCGCCGTCTCCGAGGTGGGCAGCAGGAACTGCCCACGCGGGGCCGACTCGCGGTCCAGGTGGTAGACGTCGTCGTAGAACTTGGGGAACTGGCCGGCGGCGAAGCCGGCGGTGTCCAGCAGCAGGTGCGGCGGGAGCAGGAACTCGTAGCCGGCCTTGACGTGCTCGTCGATGAACCAGCTGATCAGCGCCCACTCCAGCCGGGCGCCGATGCCGGTGTACATCCAGAAACCGGAACCGCCGAGCTTGACCCCGCGCTCGTGGTCGACCAGGCCCAGCATCCGGCTCAGCTCGATGTGGTCGCGGACCTTCTCGATGGCCGGCGGCGCGCCGAAGGTCTTCACCACCCGGTTGGCTTCCTTGCCGCCGGGCAGCACGTCGTCGGCGGGCAGGTTGGGCAGCTCGCTCATCGTGCCGCGCAGCCGGGCCTGCACCTCGTCCAGCTCGGACTCCAGCTCCGCGAGCTGCTTCCGGCCGGACTCCGGCGCGGAGACCTCCGGCTCGGCGCCGGCACGCTTCGCCGCCGCGTACGCCCGCGCCTCCGCCTTGCGGCGCTGCCGCTCGGCGTCGATCTCGCTGATCAGCGCGCGACGTTCCTGGTCGAGCCGCTGGATCTCGTCCAGGACCCGGTTGACCTCGGCGGGATCCAGTCGCTTCGCCAGCGCGGTCGCCACCGCCTCGCGATCCTTCCGGATCAACTCCATGTCGAGCATGCTGCTCCGTACGCCTCCGTCCGGGATGTCAGGTGAGACCCCCAGATGCTACCGTCGCGCCTTCCCGCCCCCGGTCCGGCCCGACGAGCCGCCGCTGCCGGTCCGGTCCGGCGTCGCTCTTTTCGGCGCGGTCTCCACCGCGCCCGGTCTCGCCTCGCACGGTGGCCGGGCGCCCCTCACCCACCGTCACGGCGACCCGCCGAGGGCACTGGCGTCACTGTGGGTGATGCCCGCCGAGCCGCTGCGCCCGCACCGCCGCCCCGGGATCCGTCCACACCTACCTGACCAGCGCCGACCCGCCACGCCGGTCGTCCGGCCGGGCACCCCCTTCCGACGCTTTGCTCTGCTGCCGCCGAGGCAACAGCAACGATGGGTGACTGTTGCCGTCGGGGCAGCAGAGCAAAGCGTGCGAGCAGGGTGGGTGGGGGTCGGGGAGGTGGCTACCGTGCGTGAGTGCCAGGTCGCCGCAGCGATCGCGGTGCCGGCGGGCGCTACCGCGCCGACGGGTGGTGCGCGCCGGAGTCCGGTCAGAGTCGGATCGGCATCAGGATCGAGAAGGCGTCCTCGTCGTCGAGGCGGCGGATGGCCAGCGGGGCGATCGGGCCGTCCAGCTCCAGCACCAGCTGCGGGCCGCCCGCGGCGTCCAGCGCGTCGAGCAGGTAGCCGCCGTTCACGCCGACCCGCAGCTCCCCGGAGTCCGCGGTGAGGTCGTCCGGGCCGAGCAGGCGCAGCCCGTCGGACTCGTCGAGGCCGAGCACGGTCACCGCCAGCGGCACGCCGTCATGGTCGCGGGTGACGGTGGGCGCGCCGCCGTCGCGCAGCGCCGCGCGCAGGGCGGGCCCGTCCACCGGGATCCGCCGGGCGGGGGCGGCGCCGGCCGCCCGGTGCAGCAGCCGGCGGTAGTCGGGGAAGTCGTACGGCAGGGCGGTCGCGGTGACCGCCCGACCCGCCACGGAGACCGTCACGTCGAGGCCGGCCAGGGTCAGCTGCGCCTCGGGGGTCACCCCGGCGCCGGTGTCCAGCAGGGCGCGGACCTCGTCCACCGCGTCGACCGGGAGCAGGGCGCGCACCGCGGGGCCGTCCACCCTTCCCGGGGTACGCGCCAGCGCCAGGCGGTGCCGGTCGGTCGCGACCAGCCGTACGCCGTCGGCCTCCACGTCGAGCAGCACGCCGGAGAGCACCGGCAGCTCCGGGTCGGCGCCGACGGCGAAGCGGACGGCGTCGACGGCGGCGGCCAGGTCGACGCGGGACAGCACGATACGGGTGGTCATCGGGGTCTCCTCGGGATCGAGCAGGACGCGGATCCGGGAGAGTTCCCTGCGGGCGTCGGCGAGGCCGTCCTCCAGCCGGCGCAGGTGCGCGTCGAGCAGCCGCCCGACCACCGCCGGCTCGGCCCGGTGGCGTAGCGCCTCGGCGATGCCCGCCAACGGCATGCCGACCCGGCGCAGGCCGGCGACCAGCCGGGCCGGGGCCACCTGCTCGTCGGTGTACCACCGGTAGCCGGTCACCGGGTCCACCCGCGCCGGGGCCAGCACCCCGCTGCGGTCGTAGAACCGCAGGGCGCTGACCGTCAGGCCGCTGGCCCGGGCCAGCTCGCCGATGCTGCGCAGCTCGCTCTCCACGACGGTGATCCTGTCGCCTCAACCAGGTCGAGGGTCAAGCGGCGGGGCGGCCGGCGCTCACCGCGGCGCGTCCAGCACCCGGAACGTGATGCCGGCCTTGACCAGCCGGTCCAGCAGCGCGTCGCCCATCGCGGTCACCGGGGTGACCTGCCCGGCGGTGGACGGCAGGTCGTCGCAGGCCAGGCAGAGCGCCGACTCGGCGAGCATCTTCGCCGTCTCGTTGTACCCGGGGTCGCCGCCGGAGACCTCGGTCAGCACCCGCCGGCCCCCGCCGGAGCCGAGGAAGCGCACCCGGAACCAGGACTTCGCCCGCTGCTCAGCGGTCGGCCCCTGCCCGGAGGCGAGCCGGCCGAGCAGCCAACGCCGGGTCGGCGGCAGCTTCACCAGGCCGATCAGGCCGGCGAACCCGACCCCACTGACCAGCACCGTGGGCAGTCGCTTCACCGCGGCGAAGTGCCGGTAACGGAAGTCCGGGCCGTACTCCGGGCGGGCCGCCGCGGACCGGCGGACCACCTGCGGGTCGATGGTGGGCAGCGGCACCGCCCACATGCCGATCTCCTTCGACCGGCCCACCCGGCCCGGCACCGCGTGGACCCGCCGACCCTCGGGCCGGGGCTCGACGGCCTTGCGCTCCTTCGCCGCCCGGCTCATCTCGCCGGTGCGGGAGAACGCGGTCAGCGCCGAGTGGTAGGTGCCGGCGGAGAACCGGCCGCCCGCCCGGACGAAGCCGTCCACCGTGATCGGCGCGTCCGACGGGAGCTGCTTCACGGTGTACCACGCGCCCAGGTCGTGCGGGATCGAGTCGAAGCCGCAGGCGTGCACCAGCCGCGCCCCGGTGCGCACCGCCTCGGCGTGGTGTCGCACGTACATCAGGTCGACGAACTCCGGCTCGCCGGTGATGTCCAGGTAGTCGGTGCCGGCGGCGGCGCAGGCGGCCACCAGCGGCTCCCCGTGGTGGATGTACGGGCCGACGGTGCTGGCCACCACCCGGGCGCTCTCGGCGACCGCCCGCAGCGAGGCGGCGTCGGTGACGTCGGCGGTGAGCAGCGGCAGCTCCGCCAGCGCCGCGTCGATGTCGGCCAGCCGGTCGCGGACCGCCGCCAGCTTGGCCGGGTTGCGGCCGGCGAGAGCCCAGCGCAGCCCGGCGGGGGCGTGCCGGGCCAGGTACTCGGCGGTCAGGCCACCGGTGAAGCCGGTCGCACCGAACAGGACGATGTCGTACGGGCGGTCGTCACGCATCCGCCGAGTCTGCCATCCGCGAGGGCTTTTCACCCCTCCGGCGTGAAGACGGTCCGGACGCAGCCGTCGGCCCGGTCCCGGAACAGCGCGTACCCGGCCGGGCCCTGCTCCAGCGGGAACCGGTGGGTGGCCAGGTGTTCCGTGCGCAGCTCGTCGCGGGCCATCCGGTCCAGCAGCATGGGAATCCACCGCTGCCCGTGCTGGCGGGCGCTGCGCAGGGTGAGCCCCTTGTTCATCACCGCGCCGAGCGGGAAGGTGTGGACGAAGCCGGTGAAGGTGCCGGAGACGAAGACGGTGCCGCCCTTGCGGCAGGCGTGCACCGCCTCCCGCACCGCGAGCGGGTCCTCGCCGTCGCCCCGGTGGCCGGTGAGCCGGGCGGCCAGCGACGCCGGCGTCCCGCCGCCGTCGGCCGTGCCGACCGCCTCCACGCAGACGTCCGGGCCGCGCCCGCCGCTGCGTTCGCGCAGCTCCGCGGGGACGTCGGTCAGTTCGTAGTTGAGTGTCTCCGCGCCGGTGTGCCGCTCGGCCATCGCCAGCCGCTCCGGATGCCGGTCGATCACGATCACCCGGTCCGCGCCGAGCAGCGTCGCCGCCTGCGCGGTCAACTGCCCCACCGCGCCCGCGCCCCAGACCGCGACGACGTCGCCGGGGCCCACCTCGCCCAGTTCCGCGCCCATCCAGCCGGCCGGGGCAGCGTCCGAGGCGAAGACCGCCCGGTCGTCGCTGACCGGGTCGGGCACGGTGAACGCGCCGACATCGGCGTACGGCACCCGGACGTACTCGGCGTGGCTGCCGGCGAAGCCGCCCATCGCCCCGGGCTGGCCGTAGCAGCCGGCGGTGGGCTGACCCCACGCCGACTCGGTGACGGCCGGGGCGGTGCCGGAGTTGTCGCAGCAGGAGTGCAGCCCCTGCCGGCAGTACCAGCAGCTGCCGCAGGCCACCGCCGCGCTGACCACCACCCGGTCGCCGACCCGGTGCCGGCGTACCTCCGGGCCGACCTCGGCCACCTCGCCGACGAACTCGTGCCCCAGCACGTCCCCGGCGGCGACGAAGGGCAGCCGGCCGCCGAGCAGCGGCAGGTCCGCCCCGCAGGTGGCGCTGCGCCGGACCCGGACGATCATGTCGTGCGCGTTGCGCAGCTCCGGGTCGGGCACCTGGCGTACCGCCAGCGAGTCGACGCCCTCCCAGCAGAGCGCCCTCACCCCGGCACCGCCGGCCGGTCCACCGCCGAGCGGTCCGCGCGCAGCACCTCGCCGGTCTCGGTGAGCTGCTTGACCCGGCGCAGCACGTCCCGCAGGAACAGGCCGGGGTCGTCACCGACCAGGTGCGCCGCCATCCCGGGCAGGGTCGCCACCCCGCCGAGCGGCCGGGCGGCCAGCTCGCTGCCGCGCCCGCCGGGGGCCGGGCGCAGGCGCAGCTCCACAGCGCCGTCCAGCGGGCGCAGCGGCTCCGGCCACCGTCCGTCGGGCAGCACCGCCGCGGGCGGGCGGTCCACCGTCACCACCTGCCAGCGGCCGGGTCGCGGGTCGGCGCCGGCCGCGCGGGGCCAGTGTCTCCGCCGGGGTACGACCAGCGCGCGCAGCGCCACCGTCCCACCGGCGACCGCCGCGAGGGTGAGCCCGCCGAGGAACCGCCGTCCCATCCGTACCACCTGTCCCTCCGGTCTCCGGACCGGTTGCGGTACGGGCGACCGGTCACGCGCGGCCGGTCGCCCGCGTACGCCGATGGTCGGCCCGGCGCGGGTGAGCTGTGCTCCCCCCGAAGGGGTGAACCCGTCCCGGCCGGGTAAGCGCCGCCGACCGGGGGAGGAACGCGTCGACGGGGGTGGGTGTATGCCGCAGCCGCAGGTCAGCAACGGGATCGCCGAGGCGTCCGCCGGCCCGCCGCCGCTGCTCGCCTCCCGGCTGACCCCGCCCGCGCTGCCCGAGCCGCTGCTGCTGCGGCCCCGGCTGACCGCACGGCTGGACGCCGGGACCGCCGGACCGGTCACCCTGGTCCGCGCGCCGGCCGGCTGGGGCAAGACCACCCTGCTCGCCGCCTGGGCGCGCGGCGCGCCGGAGCCCGGGCCGGCGTGGGTCCAGGTGGAGGAGGGGGACACCGGGGAGCGGCTCTGGGCGTACCTGGCGGCGGCGCTGCGCGGGGTGGCGGAGGCGGAGGAGGAGGAACCGGCCGTGCCGGTGGCCCCGCCCCGCCCCGATCAGTTGGAGCTGCTCGCCGCCGCCCTGGCCGCCCGGGACCGGCCCGTGCTGCTGGTCCTGGACGACCTGCACCGGGTCACCGACCCGGCCGCGCTGACCGGGTTGGAGTTCCTGCTGCGGCACACCGACGGGCGGCTGCGCCTGGTCGCCGGGGCCCGCACCGAGCTGCCGCTGGCCCTGCACCGGCTGCGGCTGGCCGGCGAGCTGACCGAGATCGGCCCTGAGGAGCTGGCCTTCACCGACGACGAGGTCGCCGACCTGCTGGTCGCGCACGGCGCGCCGCTGCCCGCGACGGCGGTCGCCCGGCTCCGCGAGCGGACCGGCGGCTGGCCGGCCGGGCTGCGGTTCGCCGCGCTGGCGGCCCGGGACCGTCCCGACCCGCAACGGTGGGCCGAGCGGTTCGGCGGCGACCAGCCGGACGTCGCCGCGTACCTGCGGTCGGAGGTGCTGTCCGGGCTGACGCCGGCGGCGCGGGACCTGCTGCTGCGGGCGGCGGTCGCGCCGGCGGTCCGCGCCGACCTCGGCGACGCGCTGACCGGCCGGGGCGACGGTGGGCAGGTGCTGGCCGGGCTGGCCCGGGACGGCGGCTTCCTGTACCGCGACGACAGCGACCCACCCTGGTACCGGGCCCACCCGCTGCTGGCCGACCTGCTCCGCGAGGAACTCGACGGGCTGGGCGACGACGAGCGGCGCGACCTGCACCTGCGGGCCGCGGGCTGGTACGCCGGCCACGACCGGCCCGCCGAGGCGCTGCGGCACGCGCTGGCCGCGGGGGAGTGGGACCGGGCCAGCGAGCTGCTGCTCGCCGGCTGGCCGGAGCTGGTCCCGTACGACCGGGAGGCCGCCGCCGGCCCACCGCCACCGGCGCCGCCGGCCGAGGCGGTGCGCCGGGACCCGGAGCTGGCCCTGGCCGGCGCGGCCGAACGGGCGTACGCGGGGGACGCCGCGACCGCCGCCGCCCGGCTGCGCGAGGCCGTGGCGGCGGCCCGGTCACTGCCCGCGCCGCGCCGGGACCGGTTCCGCCGGCTGGCCACCGCGCTGGAACTCACCCTGGCCCGGCTTGGCGGCGACCACCGGGAGGTACGCGACGCCGCCGCCCGGCTGCTCGCGACCCGCGACCCGGCGCAGGTGGAGAGCCCGGACACCGACGACCCGCGGACCGGCGAGGACGCCGACGTGCGGGCGGTGGCCGGCACCGCGCTCGGCCTGGTCGACCTCGCCGAGGGTGACCTGCGGGCGGCCTCGGCGACCTTCGGCGCGGCGCTCGACGCCGCCCGGCGGGCCGGTCGGCCGCGCACCGAGCTGGTCTGCGCGGCGCGCTGTGCGCTGCTGCACGCGCTGGCCGGGGAGCTGCGGGCGGCGGAGCGGACCGCCCGGGCGGCGCTGGAGATGCCGTCCTGCCAGGGGTGGTCGAGCCGGGCCGAGTGCGCCCACGCCCACCTGGCGCTGGCCCTGGTGGCGCTGCACCGCGACCAGCCCGAGGAGGCCACCGCGCACCTGGCGCTCACCGGCGGGGCCGGCGGGGACGCGACGGTCGCCGCCGCGGCGGTGCTGTGCCGGGGCGCCTTGCTGCGCGACGCGGCGGAGCCGGCGGCGGCGACCCAGCTGGTCGCCCGGGCCCGGGAGGAGCTGGCGTCCCGGTCCGCCGCCGGGGACCTTGCCGACCGGCTGCTCGCCGAGGAGGCGGACCTGCGCAGCGAGCAGGGCGACGTGGACACGGCGCGCGGGCTGCTCGCCGACTGGGCGCGGGCGCCCGAACCGGCGCCGGTGCTGGCCCTGGCCCTGGCCCGGGTGGAGCTGCGCGCCGGCGACGTGCGGGCGGCCGGTTACGCCCTGCCGGACTGGGACGCCCCGGCCGCCGGGGACTGGCCGCTGCCGGTACGCCTCGCCTCCGGGCTGCTGGAGGCGGTGCTGGCCCGCCGGGGCGGCGACGACCGACGTGCCGGGCGGCTGCTGGAACGGGTGCTCGACCTGGCCGGCCCGGAGGGCCACCGGCGGGTGTTCACCCGCGCGGAACCGGCGGTGCGCGACCTGCTCGCCGCCCACCTCGACTCCGGCACGGCGCACTGGCCGACGGTGAGCGACCTGGTCCGGGGCGCCGACGAGCCCGCCGAACGGGGACCGGCCGGCGCGGAGCGGGCGCTGGACGAGCCGCTGACCGAGCGGGAGCTGACCATCCTGCGCTACCTGCAGAGCATTCTGTCCAACGTGGAGATTGCCAGCGAGCTGTCGGTGTCGGTCAACACCGTCAAGACGCACGTGCGCAACATCTACCGCAAGCTCGACGCGACCCGTCGGCGCGAGGCCGTGCGACGGGCCCGCGAACTGCGGCTGATCTGACCCACGCGTGGGCCGACCGCCGCCGGGCGGTGCGATCCCGGCGGTGGTCGGCGCGGCGCGGTCAGCTGCCGGCCGCCGCGTCCACGGCGGCGAGCAGCTCCGGCAGGTCGTGCCCGCCCTCGTGCCGGACCTCGTTGATGAACAGGGTGGGGGTGCCGTTGACCCCGCTGCGGATCCCGCCGACGAAGTCCCGGCGTACCCGGTCGGAATACGCCTGCCGCTCGACCTCGGCGCTCACCTCCTCGGGTGGCAGGCCGAGCTGTTCGACGCCGAGGGACAGGTGCACCGGGTCCAACTGGTCCTGGTGCTCGTAGAGCCAGTCGTGCATCTCCCAGAACTTGCCGCGCCGGGCGGCCGCCTCGGCGACCTCGGCCGCGCTCTCCGCGTACGGGTGGACGTTGGCGATCGGGAAGTGCCGGAAGACCAGCCGGACGGTGGCGGTGCGCTGGCGCAGCACCTCGGCCAGGTTCAGGTACGCCGCGCCGCAGAAGCGGCACTGGAAGTCGCCGTACTCGACGATGGTGACCGGCGCGTCCACCGGCCCCCGGACGTGGTCGGTCCCGTCCACCGGCGTGCGCAGCCGGGCGGTGACCTGGAGCGGCGTCGTCATCGAGTCACCACCCGCCGATCGGAGACGAGTTGCTCCAGCGCGTCGAGGATGCCGTCGGCGCCGGGATTCACCTCCGGCGGCGACAGGTAGCTCCAGGCCACCGTCTGATCCGGGTCGAGCACCACCAGCGCCCGCGCCGACTCCCCCTGCGGGGTGTACGCGCCGTACCGGCGGGACACCTCGCCCTTGGGCTCGAAGTCGGCCAGCAACGGGAACGTGATCCCCCTGGCCTCGGCGAAGGCCTGGTGCGACCAGATGCTGTCGACGGAGAGGCCGAGCACCACCGCGTCGTACCGCTCGAACTCCGGCATCGCGGCCTGGTACAGCGCCATCTGGTCACCGCAGACCGGGGTCCAGTCGGCGGGGTAGAAGGCGAGCACCACCGGCCGGCCGCGGAACTGCCCGGGGCCCGTACGTCGCCCGTCCGGGGTGGCCGGCAGGGTGAAGTCGGGCGCCGGGCTCCCGGGTGTGATCAGCCCGTCGGAATCAGTCATGACTCCCACGTTGCCCGCCGGCCGGGTGAGGCCGGTTCACCCGGCCCGGGTGGTCTCAGCGGCCCACCGTGACGTGGTTGTGCACCTCCCGGATGCCGGGGGCGGACCAGACGATCCGCTCCACCTCGTCGCGCTCGGGCACGGAGTGCACCAGGCCGTCGATGACCACGGTGTCGCCGTACACCCGGACGCTGATCCGGTCCGGCTCGGTGGCGCCGCTGCGGGCGAGCGCGTCGACGATCCGGTCGGGCAGTTCGTCGCCGGTCGGCGGGGTGGACGGCCGGACGGTGATGCCGTTGCTGACCCCGCGTACGCCGGTGAGCCGGCCGACGACGCGCTCGGCGGCCCGGCGCTGGTACTCCCACTCCACCCCGCCGCGCAGCGTCACCCACCCGTCGGCGACGGTCACCTCCAGGTCCTCCACCGGCACGAAGGCGTCCCACTCCAGGGCCCGCTCGGCCGCCCCGGCGATCTCCGTGTCGGTGCGCTCGGCCGACGGGGTGATCCGTACGGCCAGGTCGTTGGCGACGGCCCGGACCCGGGCCACCCGGTGCGCGGCCCGCTCGGCGGCCCACTTCGCGGCGTAGCTGTCCACCCGTCCGGTCAGCGTCACCACCCCCTCGGCGACGGTGACCCCCACCTCGGCCGGGCTCACCCGGGGCTCCCAGGTCAACTCGTCGAGCACGTCGGTCTGGATGTCCTGGTCGGTACGCGTGACGATGGTCGCGCTGGCCATGCGCTCACTCCTCCCGGGATCGGGACACGGGGCGGGCGCACAGCCCGCCGAACCGCGATCCTGCCGGCACACCGGATGAGCCCCCCTCACCCGCACCGGGTGACCGGCTGCCCGGGCATCGACAACCCGGGGTGGGCTCGGGCACGATCTGGCGGTCGGCGAGGGGCGGGGGCGATGGACGGGGTGCGCCGGGCGGGGCGGGCGCTGTGGCGGGTGGCCCGGCACGAGTGGACCCTCGTGGTGGTCGCGTCACTGCCGCTGGCCGCCGCGCTGACCTGGCCGACGCTGCGCGACCCGGCCGGCACCCTCCCGCAGGACACCGGCGACCCGACCCTGCAGGCGTGGCAGGTCGCCTGGGGCGGGCACGCGCTGCGCACCGAACCGGCCCACCTCTGGCACTCGAACACGTTCTTCCCCGAGCCGTACACCTACGCCTACTCCGACACCCTGCTGGGCTTCGCCCCGTTCGCCCTCATCGGCGAGGGGCCGGTGGCCGCCGTCGTCCGCTACAACCTGCTCTACGTGCTGGTGCACGCGCTCGCCTTCGTCGGGGCGTACGCGCTGTCGCGGCAGTTGGGGGCCGGACGGGCGGGAGCGGCGGTGGCCGGGGCGTCGTTCGCGTACGCGCCGTGGAAGCTGGCCCAGGCCGGGCACCTGCACGTGCTCAGCATCGGCGGGGTGGCCCTCGCGCTGGCCATGCTGGCCCGGGGCCACGGCTGGTCGCTGCGTCACGGGTACCGGCCCGACCGGGTCCGTCCGGGCTGGGCGGGGGCCGGCTGGGCGGTTGCCGCCTGGCAGGTCACCCTCGGCTTCGGCGTCGGCCTGCCGTTCGCGTACGTCCTGGGTCTGCTCGGCCTCGCCGTCGCCGGGGCGTACGGCGTCACCTGGTGGCGGCGCCGGTCCCGGCCGGCGGTTCCGCGCGGCCTGCTCCTGGTCGACCTGGCCGGGGTCACCGGGTTCGCCGGGGTGAGCCTGCTGATGGCGGCGCCGTACCTGGAGGTGGTGGCCCGCCATCCGGCCGGCCGGCGGACGGCCGCGCAGGTGGCGATGTTCTCCCCGCCGGCCCGTGGTTTCCTGACGGCGCCGCCGGAGTCGTGGCTGTGGGGCGAGCGGCACGGCGCGGCGCGGGCGGCGCTCGGCTTCCCGGGGGAGATGACCCTGCTGCCCGGCGTCGTGCTGATCGGGCTGGCGGTGGCCGGGCTGGTCTTCTCGGCCTGGCGGGTGTGGCAGCGGGTCGCGCTGGCCGCCGGGGTGCTGGTCAGCCTCGCCCTCGCGGCGGGGACCAGCTTCGGCGACGGCGACCCGGGCTACCTGACCCTGATGCGGCACCTGCCGGGCTGGGACGCCCTGCGCACCCCGGGCCGGCTGGTGCTCTGGACGACGCTGCTACTGGGCGTACTGGCCGCCGGGGCGCTGACGGTCCGGGAGCCGCCGCCGGCCGTGGCCGGTCGCGGGGACTGGCGTCGGTCGGCGCGGGTGGCGCTGGTGCTCCCGGCGCTGCTGGTGCTGGCCGAGGGGGTGAACCGGACCCCGCACGTGCCGGTGCCGGCGCAGCCGGTGGCGTTGCGCGGGGTCGCGGGCCCGGTGCTCGTGCTGCCGCTGGGCGGCATCCGCGACTACCACGTGATGCTCTGGTCGACCGACGGCTTCCCGTCCACGGTCAACGGGCTGGCCTCGTTCACTCCGGACAGTCAGCAGCGGATCCGGGCGGCCGGCACGGGTTTCCCGGACGCCGGGGCGGTGGCGTACCTGCGGGCGGCCGGGGTGCGCACGGTGGTGCTGCTGCCCCGGTACGCGACCGGCACGCCGTGGCAGGGCGCGGCGGCCCGTCCGGTCGACGGGCTGGGGATCCACCGCGAGCGGGTCGGCGACGCGGTGGTCTACCACCTCGACCGGGCAAGCTGACTGGGAGCGACGTCGCCGAGTCGGTGCGGGACGCCGGCTGGAACGGCGCCCTCGGCGCCGGCGCCACCAGCAGCGTCGGCTTCCTCGGCAGCTCGAGCGGCAGCACCGGCGTGCCGACGGTCACCTGCACCAGCCGCTGACCCCGGCCGGCGCGACCGACCGCCCTACGCGACGTGGCGGTGTCCGGAGTCCCGGACACCGCCACGTCGTTTGATCCACCCGGGCAGTCCCCGGCGTGCCGTCGGTCAGCCGTCGAGGCCGACCGGTGAGTTCGGCCGGTCCACGTCGACGAACTCGATGTCGTCGGCGGCCCGACCGTCCCGGCTGCCGGCGGCCCGCGCGGCGGTCCCGGCGGCCCAACCGATCGCGGCCCCGACCAGCGCCGCGCTGATCAGTAGCGTCCACGGCAGGGCCGGACGGCGCCCGGCGAGCGCGTCGAAGGCGAGCGTGGCCCGTCGCCGCGCCTCGTCCGCCGCCGAGCCCACCAGGTCACCGGCGTCGGAAAGGTGGGCGCCGCCGCGGACCGACCGCGCCGTGTCCCGCACGCTGTCACCGGCGGAACCGACCGCCGAGACCAGCTGCTGCCAGGCCTGGTCGGCGATCCGCTCCGGCTTGCTGCGGCGCTCCAGCAGGTTGCTGCCGAACATGGGTACCTCCTCGGGGTGCCGAAGTCTGCGGCCACTTCGGACGTCGACGTCTGCGGCGCGTCACGGTCGCCTGTCCCGCCAGTGCCCATCCGGGACGCGCCGCAAACCCGGGTCGGACCCTCAGCGGACCGTGACCACCGCGACGCCGCGGGCGAAATCGTCGTCGTCGTCGTCATCGTCGTCGTCCCCGCCGCCGAAGCCGCAGGCCAGTACGAGAGCGAGCAGCGCGCCGACACCGGCCAGGCCGAGCAGTCTCTTGAGCATCGATCGTTCCTTCCGTCGTGGTGGAACCCTCGCCCGCCGACCCTAGGCGGGTGGGGCAACACCGGAGGATCGGCGCGCACCGGGGCTCGCCGGGCGGGCCGGGTACGGAATCGACTGGACCGGGGTCGCTACCCTGGATCGGTTGGAGCGGCCGAACCCGGTCGCTCGTTGGAATGAACGGGACCAGGAACAACTCGGGGAAGAACGGTCCGGTCCGTCCGGATCCGCGAATTGCTCATCCCGAGGGGTGGCGACCGAGGCCGTCGGAGGAATACTCTCGGTCGCGGCCCGCGTACTGATGAGGCGCCCGTGGACGGGCGAGTGGAGGTGCTCGCGTGAGCCTGTCGATCGTGAAGTCGGTTCTGCCGGGTGGTGTCATGGAGATCGCTCCGCGAGGGGAGATCGACGTCGACACCGCGTACGAGGTGCGTGAGGCGATCGCCGAGGTGCTCGCGAAGGGCCGTCCGTCCCGGATCGAGCTGAACATGCGACTCGTCACCTTCATCGACTCCGTCGGCATCAGCGCGATGGTCGCCGGGTTCCAGACGGCCGAGGTCAGCGGCGTCAAGCTGGTGGTCACCCAGCCCAGCCGGTTCGTCCACCGGCAGCTCTGGGTCACCGGCCTGCTCGGCCTCTTCGGCGCGCCGGAGCCCTACTTCGCCGGCCACGCAGCCCCGACCCCCGAGGTCCTTCCCGGCGCCTGACGCCGGCACTGCCGGCCCCCACGTGGCGGACGGTCAGTCGCCGCCCAGGCCGGAGAGGTCCACGTCGGTGACCTCGGTGACCGCCCGGACGGCGGTGACGGAGGCGTACCCGGCGGCCAGCAGGGCCAGGTCGGTGCCGGGCTGTACGGCCTGCCCCGGCTCCTCCAGCGAGGTCCGCACGAAGCCGTGCCCGGACTCGGCCACCGTCATCTGCACCTGGCCGAAGCTGGCCAGGGTGGCCCGGCGCACGCCGCGCAGCCGCCCGTGGGGCAGGTCCGGGGCGTTGACGTTGAGCACGCTCTCCACCGGCCCGGCGGTCAGTCGGGGTAGCAGGTCCAGCGCCATCCGGGCGGCGGTGTCCCAGTGCCGTTCCGCGTCGCGTACCCGGGCGGCGGCGGAGACCGCGGCGCCGCCGCTGACGGCGGTGGCCTCGCCGACGGAGAGCACGTCCAGCGAGACGGCCATGGCGCGGCAGCCGTTGGCGGCGGCGGTGAAGGCCGCGCCCACCGTGCCCGAGTGCAGCACCGCCCGGCCGGCGTTGGCGCCCCGGTTGATCCCGGAGAGCACCATCGTCGGCGGCGGCCCGAAGGCCCCGTGCACGGCGATCAGCGCGATGAAGCCGGGCGAGCCGCCGACCCCGTACGCGGGCACCCCCGGCAGCTCCGGCAGTGGATGGTCGCGGACGACCATGTGCCCCTCGCGCTCCACCGCGGTCATCGAGGCGCTCGTACCGCTCGCCTCCTCCAGCGGGGCGGCCACCACCACGTCCAGGCCACGCTCGGTCGCCGCCCGGGCCAGCGCCAGGATGCCCGGCGCGGCGATCCCGTCGTCGTTGGTGACCAGCACCCGCAGCGTCACCGGTACCCGTCCATGCCCCGCCTCCCGTGGCCGTCGCCGGCCGGATTCCCCGCCGGGGCACCGTCATGCCGCCTGCGATTGCCAGCCCGGCCGCCGTACGGGACGATCGGGCGACCGACGAGGGGTGGAGGGTGGAGTGGTCCGGCGGGAGTCGTTCAGCTACACGGTGCAGGCGCGCTGCTCACGGGCGGACGCGGTGGCGCTGTTGAGCGATCCGGCCCGGCAGGGGGAGCTGCATCCGCTGATCGTCCGGGTGCGCCAGCTGCCGACCCGTCCGGGCGCCCGAGCCAGCTACGCCATCACCGACCGGCTGGAGCTGGGGCCGCTGCGGTTCCCGGTCACCTACCAGGCCGACGTCCTGGTGGTCACCGACGACGAGATCGTCACGGTGGCCCGGCAGCAGCCCGGCACGACGGTGCGCAACCACACCCGGCTCCAGGAGGAGGGCGACGTGCTGCGGATCGACGTGGAGATCACCCTCTCCGCGCCGGCGCCGCTGTTCGGGTACGCGTTCCGCCAGGCCCGCGCCGCGCACCTGGGCCTGGCCAGCCGGCTCGGCGCGGTGCTGGACCGAAAGGCCGACGGCGGCCCGGTCCCGAGCTGACGCCCCCGTCCACTCAGCGGTGGCCGGCGGGCGCCGCCGTCCGGCGGGGCGGTGGGACGGCCCGGCGGTTGCGGCCCCACGGCTTCCAGGTGGAGATCACGGTCATGGTGACCAGCAGGCCGGTGGAGACCGCCGGGGCGACCACCACGTCGATGCGCTGGTGCGCGGTGGCGTCCGGTCCGGCGGCGGCGCGCAGGTTCGGCGTCAGCGCGAAGAGCACCAGGCCGATCATCACCGTGGTGAGCACCAGCTTGACCACCACCCAGCGCCAGCGCAGCAGCCCCCAGGGGGTCAGCAGCGCGCTGGTCACGCCGACCACCCAGACCAGCACGCTCAGCGGCGCGAAGAGCCAGGTCGCCACCAGCGCCGCCGCCGGGTAGACCACCCCCGGGTCGGCGCCGCGCAGCCCGGCGATGCCGAGAGTGAGCAGCACGAGGTCCGCGCCGAGCCAGCCCAGCGCGGTCACCAGGTGCAGGGTGAGCAGGGTCTTGCGGCCGTCGGGGGAGAGTCGGGTCATGCCTCGATGCTCGCCCGGCCGTCGCGCTGCGTCGTGGGCCGGTCGACGACATCCCGGGTACGTCGGCGCGCGTACGACGGGGCCCGTCCGCCGTGGACGGGCCCCGCCGCGGGTCGGTCAGTAGACCGACAGGTGCACGTGGTTGGTGTGGTCGCTGGACGGGTCCCCGCCGGCCCCGCTGTACGACTTCCACCCACTGCTGGGCAGCCAGATCTGCCGGTACCAGATCACGTACAGCACCCCGAGCCGGTCGGCGTTGCGGATGAAGTACGCGGCCAGGTTGTTGCCGTACGTCTTGTCGCCGCCGGTCGCGTCGCCGCCGAAGCCGCTCTTCTGCGCGGCGAAGTCGCAGGCCCGGCCCTTGGGGTGCTCGCCGGAGCCGCTGGGACGGTGGCAGGAGACGTACCGGGTGAAGCCGGCCGCCTGGGCCTGCTGGAGCGCGTTGAGCATGCGCGGGGTGATGCAGCCGTCGGCCGGGGTCGGGTCGTTGACGCTGCACGACTCCGGCGGCCAGGAGCCGTCGGGGTTGCGCGGCGCCGGCCGGGCGTTGGCGGTGGAGGTGCCGCGGTTGGAGCCGCCGGCGGTGCTGGCGGCGGGCTTGTCGGCGGCGGCCACCGCCAGGGCCCGTTCGGCCTGCTCCTTGCGCTTGGCCATCACCGCGACCTGCTTGCGCTCCTCGACGATCTCCTGGTCCAGCGCGGCCCGGGTGCGGGTGGCGTCGTCGCGGGTCTGGATCAGGTTGCGCAGCTCCCGGTCCTCGTTGGAAGCGACCGTCTCCAGCGCCGCCGCCCGGTCCAGGAAGCCTTCGGGGCTGGAGCTGTTCAGCAGCGCCGACACCGGCCCGAGCCGTCCGGTCCGGTAGGCCACGCCGGCGATCTGGCCGACCTTGCCCTGCCGGACGGTCAGCTCCGACTCGATGGTCTTGAGCTGGTTGCCGAGCTCCTGCTGCCGCTTGGTGGAGCGTTCCAGCGCGGCCTTGGCGTCGATCCAGCCCTTGCTGGCCGCGTCGAGCTGGGCGCGCAGCGCGGGGGTGCCGCCCTCCTCGTCGCCGGGGGCGGCGGCGAGCCGGGTGGCGGGGCCGGCGGCGGTCGCCGGGACCGGCGCGGACGACACGCCGAGGGCGAGTGCCGCGACGACCGCGGCCGCCAGCCGTGCGGTGGTACGTCGTACGTGCATGCACATGTCCTTCCGTCAGCCGCCGACCGGGTTAGCTGACGGGTTCGGGACGGAAGATCCCTACCGCTGACGCGGATGCACCCCACGAACATGGTTCCCCGGCTCGCCCTGGCAGGCGATTAGGCGGCGGCCACCGCCGGCACCGGAGGGTGCCGCCTGGCGGAGGCCGGGACCGAGCCTACCGGTACGGGTGTGACACCCGCCCGTTTCGTGACTGACGGTACTGGAGTGAATCCTGGTTTAGGTGACGTAACGGGACAATAGGTGTCCGCTTTCGTCACCACTCGACCTGCCCGCAGGCGCCGGGGGCGGCCCCCGGCTCGATCTGGAGGGTGGCGTGCTCGATGTGGAAGTCCTCGTGCAGGGCGGTGCGGGCGGCGGCGAGCACCGTGCCGACCTCGGCGCCGGGGACCATGGTGAGGTGGGCGGAGGCGACCTCCATGCCGGAGGTGAGCGTCCAGACGTGCAGGTCGTGCACCTCGGCGACGCCGGGGACGGCGGTCAGCCGGTCGTGCACGGCGGTCACCTGGAGATGCTCCGGGGCGGCCTGGACCAGGATGCGCACCGCCGCGCGGCCGAGCCGCCAGGTGCGGGGGAGGATGAACAGGCCGATCGCGACCGCCACCGCCGGGTCGGCCCACCACCAGCCGGTGCCGGCGATGAGCAGCGCGGCCCCGATCACGCCCAGTGAGCCGAGCAGGTCGCCGAGCACCTCCAGGTACGCCCCGCGCAGGTTGATGCTCTCCTGCGCCCCCTCGCGCAGCAGCGCGAACGCGACGAGGTTGGCCAGCAGGCCGAGCACCGCCACCGCCAGCATCGGCCCGGTCCGCACCTCCGGCGGGTCGCCGAACCGGCGGACCGCCTCGATCAGCACATAGATCGCCACCCCGCTGAGCAGGACGGCGTTGGCGAGCGCGGCCAGCACCTCGAGCCGGTAGAGCCCGAAGGTGCGCTGCGGGTCCCGGTCGCCGCGCCGGATGGCGGTGATGGCGGCCAGCGCCATGCCGATGCCGAGCACGTCGGTGAACATGTGCCCGGCGTCGGAGAGCAGGGCCAGCGAGCCGGTGGCGAACGCGGTGACCGCCTCGACCACCATCAGCGCGGCGAGCAGCGCGAAGGCCGTCCAGAGCCGCCCCCGGTGGCGGTGCGCCGCGTTCGCGACCGACCCGTGGTGGTCATGACCTGCGCCCACGCCCACACCCTCCGTCGCCCCGGCGGCCCGAACCCAATCTATGCTCACATCGCTATGTGTGCAACTAACACCGCGACCATCCCGCACTGTGGAGAACGAGTGGCCTCCGCGCCCGGAACAGCCACTCCTTCTTCGAAAGTGCCCGACCCCGGGGCGGGGGTCAGGGGGTGGGGTCGATGGTGGTGAGGCGCTGGGTGGCGCGGGAGAGGGCGACGTAGAGGGTGCGCACGCCCGAGCCGGGGTCGGCCCGGATCTCGCTCGGGGCGATGAGCACGACGCCGTCGTACTCCATGCCCTTGGCCTGGAGGCTGGTCACCACCTGGAGCCGGGAGCCGCCGCGTCCGCCCAGCCAGCCGGCCACCTCGTCGCGGCGCGGCACCGGCGTGATCACGCCGACCGTGCCCTCCACCTCGGTGAGCAGCGCGTCCACGGCCTGGACGGTCGCCGCCGGCAGGCGGTCGGCGGCGACGGTCAGCGCGATCGGCTCCACGCCGGTGGAGCGGACCGCCGTCGGCAGCTCCAGGTCGGGGTAGAGCCGGCGGATCTCCGCCGCCGCCACCGCGAAGATCTCCGCCGAGTTGCGGTAGTTCGTGGTCAGCGCGAAGCGGTGCCGGCGGCGCCGGCCCAGCGCCTGGTCCCGGGCCCGGTCCAGCTCCTGCGGGTCACCGGTCCAGGCGGTCTGCGCCGGGTCGCCCACCACCGTCCAGGAGGCCAGCCGGCCGCGCCGGCCGATCATCCGCCACTGCATCGGGGAGACGTCCTGCGACTCGTCCACCACCACGTGCGCGTAGTCGCGGTAGTCCTCCGGACGTTCCCGGGCCGCCGCCCGGGCGGCCCGCTGCCGGTCGGCGAACGTGCTCAGCTCGCGCACGCCGCCGGCCAACTGGTACGGGTCGCGCTTGGCCCGGGCCGGCTGCACCGGCTTGCCCAGCAGCGCGTCCAGCTCGTCGAGCAGGGCGATGTCGGCCACCGTCAGCCCCTGCGCGTCCAGCACCCGGTACGCCTCGACCAGCAGCGCGGTCTCCGCCCGGGACAGGATGCCGCCGGCGTACCGGCGCAGTCGCTCCGGCCGGGCCAGCCAGCCCAGCACGTGCCGCGGGTGCAGCCGGGGCCACCACGCCTTGAGGAACTCGCGGAACTCCGGCCGGTCGATGATCTCGTCCTCGAAGGCGCGCTGCTCCGGCAGCCGGGGGACGCCCAGCCGGCGGGCCTGGGCGTACAGCGCCGCGAGGACCGCGTCGAAGGCGACCCGCCGTACCTCGTTGCGCCGGGCGCCCCGGGACAGCGCCCGGTCCCGGACGCCGTCCAGCTCGCGGCGCTCCAGCCGGAGCAGTCCGCCCCGGTAGAGCAGGCGCAGCTCGTCCGGCCCGTCCGGCACCGCGTCGCGTACCGCCCGCTCGAGCACCTTCCGCATCCGCAGCGAGCCCTTCACCGCCGCCACCTCCGGCGGGTCGGTCCGGGTCGCCGACATGCCCGGGAAGAGCGAGCCCAGCGAGTGCAGCGTGGCGGTCTCCTCGCCGAGCGAGGGCAGCACCGAGGCGATGTACTCCACGAAGACCGAGGACGGCCCGACCACCAGGATGCCGCCGCCGGCGTACCGGCTGCGGTCGGAATAGAGCAGGTACGCCGCCCGGTGCAGCGCGACCGCCGTCTTGCCGGTGCCCGGGCCGCCGGAGACGATGGTGACCCCGGAGCCGGGGGAGCGGATCGCCTCGTCCTGCTCCCGCTGGATGGTGGCCACGATGTCGCGCATGCCCCGGCCGGTCGCCCGGGACAGGGTCGCCAGCAGGGCCCCGTCACCGACCACCGCCATTTCGGCCGGCGCCGACTCCGGGTCGAGCAGGTCGTCCTCGATCCGGGTGACCTTCTCGGCCGACGACTGGATGGTGCGCCGCCGCACCACGCCCAGCGGCTCGGCCGGGGTGGCCTGGTAGAACGCGGCGGCGGCCGGGGCCCGCCAGTCCACGACCAGCGTCTCGGCGTTCTCGCCCCGCACGCCGAGCCGCCCCACGTGCAGCACCTGGCCGGTGCGCAGGTCGAGCCGGCCGAAGACCAGCCCCTCGTGCTCGGCGTCCAGCACGTACCGCCGCTGCGCGGCGTGGAACACCATCGCGTCCCGCTCGACCAGCGCGCCGAAGTTGCCCACCCGGGCCAGCCGATAGCCCTCCTTCTCGGCCTTCGCCGCTGAGCGGCGCAGTTCTACGAGGCGGGCGTACACCCGGTCGAGATGCCGCTGCTCGGCGGCGATCTCCTGCTCCAGGGTGGTCTGGTCGGTCAACGTGACGGCTCCTGTGCGACGGCGGCGGCCGGGCGCGGGCGCACGCCAGGCGGAATGAGGGTACGGGCAGCCTGCCACCCCCCTTCGGGGCCATGCCGCGTCCCGCGACGTCCGCCACCCTCCACGGGCCCGCTCAGCCGGCCGGGATCGGCTCCGTCGCGCCCGTCGTCGTCGGCCCGGTCGGGCCGATCACCGTGGCGCCGATCTCGGTCGCGCCGATCTCCGGCGCGCCGGCCAGCACCCGGTCCAGCACCCCGGCCAGCGCGGCGTTCACCTCGTCCGGCCGCTCCATCATCAGCATGTGCCCGGCGCCGGGACAGACGGTCAGCTCGGTCACCGGCAGCGCGGCGGCGATCGACTCCGCGCAGGGCGGCGGGGTGAGCCGGTCCCGGTCGCCGACCAGCGCCGCCGCCGGCAGGTGGGCCAGCTCGGCCAGGGTCTCCAGCCGGTGCTGGGCGCCGATCGAGGCGCGGAACCCGCCGATCGAGCGCAGCGAGGCGCGGGCCACCGCCGAGGTGACCAGGCGGATGTCGGACGGGTCGCAGCGGTCGCCGAAGAGCATCCAGCGGATGCTGGGCCGCAGCGCGCGGAGCAGCGCCCGTGGCGGGCGCCAGGAGCCGCAGCGGGCCAGCACCCCGGCGCCGGTGGTCTCGGCGATCCGGATCAGCCGGGCGATGCGCGGCGAGAGCCCGTAGACCGTGTGCGTGTGCCCCTCGGCGGTGGTCGAGACGAAGACCAGCCCGGCGGTACGGGCGGCGAAGTGCTCGGGGTGGCGGTGGGCGTACTCCATCACGGTCATCCCACCCATCGAGTGGCCGACCAGCACGACCCTGCCCGTCGGGGCCACCGCGTCGAGCACCGCGGCGAGATCGTCGCCGAGCTGGGCCAGGGTCGCCGTGCGCAGGGCCATGCAGCTCGACCGGCCGTGCCCGCGGGCGTCATAGGTCACCACCCGGACCCGCCGCCCGAAGCGGGCCGTCAGGTCGGCGAGCTGCCGGTGCCAGGCCCGCCCGTCCAGCGTCCAGCCGTGCAGCATGATCACGGTGACCTCGGCGTCCGCCGACCCGGTCACCTCCACGTGCAGGCGCACGTCGTCGGGAAGCCGTATCTGCTGCTGCTCCGACATCGTGACCTCCCCGGGCCGTCCGGTACCTCGTACCGGGTTAACCCGGCGGAAACACCGGCTACCCGTCATGACACCACGCCAACCGTGGTGGTGAGAAGATTCGCATCCCGCCCCGCCAGGCCGGATCCGTGACCAGGCTGGGGACATGACCGGTTCGAGCGCGGGAGCGGCGCGGACGCCCCGGGCCGCGCTGGCCGAGCTGCTGACCGGCAACCGCCGCTTCGTCAGCGGGCAGCCGGTGCACGGCCACGACGTCACCGCCGCCGCGGCCGTCGCCTCCGGCGACCAGCAGCCGTACGCGGTGCTGCTCGGCTGCATCGACTCGCGGGTGCCGCTGGAGGCGATCTTCGACCAGACCTTCGGGTCGATCTGCGTGATCCGCACCGGCGCGCACGTGCTGGACCGGGCGGTCTGCGGCTCCATCGAGTACGTGGTGGGCCAGCTCGGGGTGCCGCTGGTGATGGTGCTCGGCCACGAGCGGTGCGGGGCGGTCGCCTCGGCGGTGGACACCCTGCGCACCGGGGAGCGGCCGGGCGGCTCGCTGGCGTACCTGGTGGACCAGATCGCCCCGGCGGTGACCGAGGTGGGGGCGGACGACCCGCGGGCGCATCCGATGGCGGTACGCCGGCACGTGCTGCGCACGGTGGCCACCCTGCTCACCGACGACCTGCTCACCGGGCCGGTCGCCGAGGGCCGGGTGGACGTCGTCGGCGCGGTCTACGACCTGGCCACCGGCGAGGTCACCCTCCTCGACCGCTGACCGGCCCACCGGTCAGCGATGGTCCCGGCCTCGATCCCGGCCTCGTCAAGATCCATACGAGATGCGGCGTGTCGCGGCATCCCGGCGGCGGGACACCGCGACACGCCGCAAGCCGGGCCGGGGCCGGGGGTGGCGGTGGTGCCGGGTACCCGGGAAAGACGGAACCGCCCGCCGGGGTGACCCGACGGGCGGTTCCAGGTGGCGCTTGGGGGGAGGGCTCAGCCCTCGAAGACGCCAGCCTCGACGAGGCGCTTCTCGGTCTTGTCCCAGCCGTCGCCCGGGTGGGTGGCGGCGAGGTTGTTGATCTCGGCGCGGATCTTGGCGGCGTGGCCGGCGGCGGCCAGCACCCGGATCTCCTCGACGAAGGCGTCCGAGTCGGTGCGCAGGTGCGCGGTCTTGCCGTTGGTCAGGTTCCGCACGTAGGCGTGCTTGCCGCCGTTGAGCGGGATGAGGTACTTGAACTCGCCCAGCACGCTGAGGGCCCCACCCTGGCCAGCCTGGCCGGCCCGGACTGACGCGCGCGCGGTCTTAGAGGTGTTGCTCGCCACGGAGGTACTCCTTGCAAGACGTACGGGAGGACGGAAAACGTCCGGGGGCTGAATGCGGGAGACGCCCGGATGAGCCTCGGCCCGCGAAGATGTACGACGGCGCAGAACCGCCCAGAGAACTGTACACGAACACGATGCCTGGTCGGCCACCGTGCCTGTCCGGAGAGCACAACCGGGTCACCGGTCCGGGTATTTCCCCCCGGCGAATTTTCCGATTCGCTGGCGCACCATCCGTCACAGAGTCATCATGTGTTGCAGGAACCACTCGGGTGGTCGAGGTCGTAGGGGAAGACGCACCTCGGTCTCCGGGAGGTCACCGTGCCAACGCGTGGCGTCGTATACGTCCACTCAACCCCGCTCGCCGTGTGCTCGCACGTCGAGTGGGCGATCGCGCGCGTCCTCGCCGCGCCGGTCAACCTGCAGTGGACGGGCCAGCCCGTCGATCCCGGCGCCCGCCGGGCCGAGTGCGGGTGGACCGGTAGCCCGGGGACGGGCGCCGAACTGGCTGCTGCCCTCCGGCAGTGGCCCATGATCCGTTTCGAGGTCACCGAGGAGCCCAGTCCGGGCGCCGACGGTGAACGCTTCATGTACGTCCCCGGCCGTGGCCTGTTCCGGGCCACCGTCGGCGCGGCCGGCGACATCCAGCTCGGCGAGGACCGGCTGCGCAGCATCATGGCGACCGCCCGCGCCCCGGAGGCGCTGGCGCACGCCCTCGACAAGGCGCTCGGCACCGCCTGGGACGCCGAGCTGGAGCCCTACCGGTACGCCGGGGACGGCGCCCCGGTGACGCTGCTCACCCGGGTCGGCTGAGCCCGGGCGGGCACCCGGACACCCGGTGGGGGACCGGCACACCCCACCGGCCGGCCGCCCGGCTCCGGTTGCCGCGACGAGTCGGCAGCGGGTTTGATGGGCTTCGTGCCGACCTCACCGCGACGTGCCGGCGTCGCCCTCGCCGCCCTGACCGCGCTACTCGTCTCCGGGTGCTCGGCGGAGCCGGAACGACCGCGCCCGGCGCCGAGCCCGTCGGCCTCCGCCACGCCCGGCCCGGCCGGCACCCCGGCGGCCGACCCGGCCGCCCGGGCCGCCGCGCTGGTCGGCACGCTCGCCGACGAGGACCTGGTCGGCCAGGTGCTGATGCCCTACGCGTACGGCAGCTCCGCCACCGACGTCACCGCCGCCTCGGCCGCCGGCAACCGCGCCCTCGCCGGGGTCGACACCCCCGCGGAGATGGTCGCGAAGTACCGCCTCGGCGGGGTGATCCTGGTCGGCTTCAGCGCCGACGACCCGACCTCCGGCAACCAGGCAACCACCAACGTCGACAACCCGGCCCAGGTGCGCGACCTCACCACCGGGCTGCGCGCCGCCGCGGCGAAGCTCCCCACCGGGGCGGCGCCCTTCCTGATCGGCACCGACCAGGAGTACGGCGTGGTGACCCGGATCACCGACGGGGTGACCACCCTGCCCAGCGCGCTGGCCGCCGGGGCGGCCGACGACCCGGCGCTGACCGAGGCCGCCTGGCGCGCCGCCGGCGCCGAGCTGGCCGCGATGGGGATCAACCTGGACTTCGCCCCGGTCGCCGACGTGCTGGCCACCCGCAGCACGGTGATCGGCTCCCGCTCCTTCGGCGCCGACCCGAAGCGGGCGTCGGCCCAGGTCGCCGGCGCGGTGAAGGGCCTGCAGAGCGCCGGCGTCGCGGCCAGCGTCAAGCACTTCCCGGGCCACGGGCTCAGCGCCGCCGACTCGCACAAGGACCTGCCGGTGATCAGCCAGCCGCGCAAGGAACTCGACGCCACCGCGTTCCCGCCGTTCACCGCCGGCATCGACGCCGGGGCGATGGCGGTGATGTCGGCCCACCTCGACGTCAAGGCGGTCGACCCGGGCACCCCGGCCACCTTCTCCCGCAAGCTCCTCACCGACGTGCTGCGCGGGCAGCTCGGCTTCCGGGGCGTGGTGATCACCGACGGGATGAACATGGCGCCGGCCAAGCGCTGGGCGCCGGGCGAGGCCGCGGTCCGGGCGCTGCTCGCCGGCAACGACCTGATCCTGATGACCCCGCACGTCGGCCAGGCGTACGACGGGCTGCTGGCCGCGCTGCGCGACGGGTCGCTGCCCCGGCCCCGGCTGGTCGAGGCGGCCACCCGGGTGCTGACCATGAAGTTCCAGCTCGCCGACCGGCCCGCCCCGGCGATGTCCACGCTGAATAGCGCGGAGCACCGCAAGGCGGCGCAGGACCTCGCGGCGGCGGCGGTGACCGTGCTGCGCGGCTCCTGCGGCGCCCCGGTGCGCGGCCCGGTGACCGTCACCTCCTCCGCCGGCCGGGACCACACCCGGGCCGCGCTGACCGAGGCGCTCACCGCGGCCGGCGTGCCGGTGGTGCCGAGCGGCGGCACCAAGGTGCACCTGGTCGGCTACGGCGACGGCGCGGACGACCTGAGCGCCGACGCGGCGGTGACGGTGGCGATGGACACCCCGTACGTGCTGGAGAAGGCGAAGTCGCCGACCCTGCTGGCCACCTACTCCTCCAGCCGTACCTCGATGACCGCCCTCGCCGACGTGCTCGCCGGCCGGCAGCGGCCGGGCGGCCGGTCGCCGGTGCGGGTGCCGGGGCTGCCGGCCACCACCTGCGCGGCCTGAGGTCCCCGCGACCGGCCCGGACGGAGCCCGTCCGGCTGATAGCGTGCGGTGGTCCACCAGGGGAAAGACGCGCGGGAGGGGCGAGCGCCGTGACGCGACCGGAGCCGGCCCTCTCGGTGGTGGTGCCGATGTTCGACGAGGAGAGCGTCCTGCCGCTGCTCGCCCGGCGGCTGCGCGCGGTCCTCGACGGCCTCGGCGAGGCGTACGAGGTGGTGGCCGTTGACGACGGCAGCACCGACGGCACCGGGGCCGGGCTGGCCGCGCTGCGCGCCGGCTGGCCCCAGCTGCGGGTGCTGCGGCTGCGCCGCAACAGCGGCCACCAGGCGGCCCTGGTCGCCGGGGTGCTCCGGGCCCGTGGCCGGTACGTGGTCAGCATCGACGCCGACCTCCAGGACCCGCCGGAGACGATCGTCGAGATGCTCCGCCTCGCCCGCGACGACGACCTCGACATCGTCTACGGCGTCCGGGCCGACCGCCGCACCGACAGCGCGTTCAAGCGGTGGACCGCAGCCGGCTACTACCGGCTGATGCGCCGCCTGGTCGGCAAGCAGGTGCCCGCCCAGGCCGGCGACTTCCGGCTGCTCAGCCGCGCCGCCGTCGAGGCGCTGCGGGAGCTGCCCGAGCGCAGCCCGGTGCTGCGGCTGGTGGTGCCCTGGCTCGGCTTCCCCAGCGGCGAGGTCAGCTACCAGCGCGACGAGCGGGCCGCCGGGCGGACGAAGTACCCGCTGTCCCGGATGGCCGGGCTGGCCGCCGAGAGCGTCACCAGCTTCTCCGCCGCGCCGCTGCGCGTCGCCACCTGGCTCGGGCTGGCCGGGGTGGCGGTCTGCGGGGTGCTGGTGGTGGTGGCCGTCCTGGCCTGGCTGGCCGGGTCCACTGTCTCCGGCTGGCCCTCGCTCTACGTGGCGGTGCTCTTCCTCGGCGCGGTGCAACTGCTCTGCCTCGGCCTGCTCGGCGAGTACGTGGCCCGGATCTACACCGCCGTGCAGGGCCGGCCGGCGTACTTCGTCGCCGCCGACAGCGCCGACAGCGCCGACAGCGCCGACAGCCCCGACAGCCCCGACGGCCCGGCGGCCGGAGCGGACGCCGCCGGCCCGGCGGGCGCGGGCGAGCTGGCCGACAGCCTGCGGTGACCGCCCTCGCCACCGGCGACGCCGCCCGGGCCGCCGCCGCGCCGCGCCGCCGGCCGGCCCCGGCCCGCTTCGCGCCGGCTCTCTCCGGGTACGCCGTCGTCGCGGTCACCCTGCTGGCCGCCGGCACCCCCGCAGCGGACCTGATCCGCTACACGCTCTACGCCGCGCTCGCCGTGGCGCTGCCCGGCACGCTGCTCTGGCGCACGCTGCGCCGCCGGCCGCACACGCTGGTCGAGGACGTGGCGATGGGCAGCGCCCTCGGGCTGGTGCTGGAGCTGGTCGCCTGGGCCGCCTGCACCGCCGCCGGCCTGCCGGGCTGGCTGCGGCTCTGGCCGGTGGCGGTGCTGCTGCCGTACGCCGCCGTGCCCCGGCTGCGCCGGCACTGGCGGACCGGTGCGACGACCTCGGTGCCGACCGGCTGGGCCTGGTCGCTCGCCGGGGTGGTCGCCGGGTTCACCCTCTACCTCAGCGAGTCGTTCCTGCGGGTCAACCCGGTGCTGCCCACCGACGAGGGGCAGGCCCAGTACATCGACCTGGCGTTCCAGCTCTCGCTGGCCGGCGCGGCCACCCACCAGGTGCCCCCGGAGGTCCCCCAGGTGGCCGGCGAGCCGCTGCACTACCACTGGTTCGGCTTCGCCCACCTCGCGGCAGCCAGCCTGGTCAGCGGCGTCGACCTGCCCACGGTCTTCTTCCGGCTCGCCGTGCCGGCGCTCTGTGCGCTCGCCGCCGTGCTGGTCGCGGTGGTCGGCTGGCGGGTCACCGGCCGGCCGTACGCCGGGCTGGTCGCCGCCGGGCTGATGTTCACCGTGGGGGAGTTCGGCTTCGAGAACGGGCTGCGGCAGCTCTTCGGCAGCCAGGTCACCTTCATCGTCTGGGGCAGCCCGTCGATGACGTACAGCTGGGTGCTGCTGCTGCCGCTGATCGCCGTGCTGGCCGAGATCGTCGGCCGGGCCCGGGGCAGCACCGTCCCGCCGGTGGGCCGGGGCGCCTGGATGCTGGCGGTCCTGCTGCTCGCCGCCTCCACCGGGGCCAAGGCCAGCTCGGTGCCGGTGGTGCTGGCCGCGCTGGCATTCACCGTCGCGGTGCTGCTGGTGACCCGGCGGCGGCCGCCTCGGCCGGTGCTCGTCGCGGCGGCGCTGGCCCTGGCGGCGCAGGTGTTCGCCACCGCCGTCCTCTTCGCCTTCGAGAGCCACGGGGTGACCGTGGGGCCCTTCTCCGGGCTGCGCCCGTACGTCGGCGAGGGGCACTCCGGCCCGGTGACCGCGCTGCTCTGGGCCGGGGTCCTGGTCGCCTTCCTGCTCAACCTCCAGCTCCGCCTCGCCGGCGTGGTGGCGCTGCTGAGGCTGCGCCGGTGGCGGCTGGAGCCGGCGCAGGTCTTCCTGCTCGGCGGGGCGCTGGCCGGTCCGGCGGTCTACCTGCTGCTCGCCCACCCGGGCAGCAGCAACCAGTACTTCACCCGGACCGGCTTCGCGTTCGGGGTGCTGCTGTCCGGCTGGGGCTTCGTCGAGCTGCTGGACCGGGCCGCGCTCACCACCCGGGGACGGGTGCTGCTCGGCGCGGGCGCGGCCGGCCTCGCGCTGGCGCTGACCGCGTACCAGCTGCGCTTCCCGGCGACCGTGCCGCCCGACCGGCCGTACGCCGCGGTGCTGCCGCTGCTCTGCTGGGCGGCGGCCCTGCTGGTGGCGGTCGTCCTGGTGGCCCTGCTCTGGCCGGGGCTGGTCGACCGCTGGCCCGGGCTGGCCGGCCGGGGCCCGCTGGTGCTGCTCACCGCGGTGCTGGTGGCCGGCGCGCCGGGCCTGGTGCTCGACGCGGCGGCGGCCCGGCACTTCACCAACGGCGGGGCGTACGCGGTGGAGCGGATGCCGGCCTCCCGGGTGCAGGCGGCCCGCTGGGTGCGCGCGCACAGCGCGCCGGAGGACGTGCTGGCCACCAACGTGCACTGCCGGGTGGTGGTGAGCGGCTGGTGCGACGCCCGCTCGTTCTGGCTCAGCGGCTACGCCGAACGGCCGGTGCTGGTGGAGGGCTGGGCGTTCGCGCCCCGGATGGTGGGCCGGCCCGAAGGCCCGTACGCCCCGTTCTGGGACGCCGAGCGGCTGCGCGCCAACGACGCCGCGTTCACCGCGCCCACCGCCGCCGGCCTGGCCGAGCTGCGCGACCGGTACGGCGTGCGCTGGCTGGTGGTCGACCGCACGGTCGACCCGGAGTCCCCGGACCTGGCCGAGCTGGCCGACCTGCGCCACGAGAACGCGCGGATGGCCGTCTACCGCCTGCGTTGACGCCCGGCCCGCCGGGTGGCGGGCCGGGCGCCCGGCGGTCACTTCGGCAGGTTGGTGCTCGACTTGGCCAGCTGGTACGCCGGGAGCATCGCGGTGAACTCCTCGTCGTCCGCCCCGCCGAGGGTGACCAGGATCTTGCCGTAGAGGCTGGACACCAGGATCGCCCGCTTCCGTCCGTCGTCACCGGTCCAGGTCGCCTCGAACGAGTCCAGCGGGCCGGCCTTGGTGCGCCGGTACTGCCGCTCCTCGGCCGAGCCGTAATCGTCGATGAACTTGTCCAGGGTGATCTGCGGCGTCCGGGGCGTCGCCCCCTCGACCCGCCAGACCCGCAGGAAGCCGATGTGCCCGGCCGGCTTCGCGTCGATCTCGCAGAGCGGCACCGCCGGTCCGATCTGGAAGTCCTTGCCGGAGGTGACCGCCTTGACCTTCCACTTCGCCGGCACCGAGAAGGTGATCGGCAGCGGGCAGGTGCTGCCCTCCGGGCCGACCGTGGTGCCGGCGGCGGCCGGGGCGACCTCGTCGTACCAGGGTGCACCGGCCGCGATCGGCGAGGCGGTCGGGCTGGCCGACGGCGACGGCGACGGCGCCACGGCGGGCTCCTTCGCGTCCTCGGCACAGCCGGTCGCCACGGTCAGGGTGAGCGCGGCCAGTACGGCCACCCGTCGGATCATCTGTCACGTCCCCCGTCGGATCTCGTGCCGTCGATGCGACGGCCGGCCGATGCTAGCGGACGGGACCCCTTGCGGGGTGGGCGGTTCAGGCCGGGCGGTGGGCCCGCAGCATCAGCGAGACCCCGGGCAGCGACCGCACCGGCAGGTACCGCTCGGCGGTGACGACCGTGCGCAGCCCCAGGTTGACCAGCGGGTGCAGCTCGCCCAGGTCGCTGCCGGTGGAGGTGCGGCGCCGCCAGGCGGCGACCGGGCGGAGCAGGACGTTCCAGCTCCACAGCTCGTCGACCACCAGGCCGGCCTTCTCCACCACCGCCCGCAGCGACTCCCGGTCGTAGCGGCGGACGTGCCCGACCGCCACGTCGTGGGCCGACCAGAGCGCCATGTCGCAGGGCACCGCGATCAGGGCCGTCCCGCCTGGGCGCAGCGTGCGGCGGATCTCGGCGGCGGCCAGGTGGTCCTCGTCGAAGTGTTCGAGGATGTCGAAGGCGACCACCAGGCCGAGGCTCGCCGATCCGACGGGCAGGTGCCGGGCGTCGGCCCGGATCACGTCGAGCCCGCGTTCCCGGGCCACCCCGGCGCCGTCGACGCTGTACTCCAGGGCCAGCGGGCGCCACCCGTGCGCCCGCAGCACCCGGGTGTTGCCGCCGCCGGCCGCGCCGACGTCCAGCGCCCGCCCGGGACGTGCCCCGGCCGCGGCCAGCCGGCGCAGCGACCGGGCCAGCAGGGCACGCCGCTCGCGGTACCACCAGTGGGCGTCCTCGAGCGCGGCGAGCTTGCGGATCTCCGTCGCTTCCACGGCGTGCTCCTCGCGGGTTCGGCGGCCCTCACCCTAACCGCCCGGTTGGTGACCGCATCGAGGAGTGGACCGGCAACTACCGCCGGGGCAACGAGCGGACCGCCCGGCAGCACCCACGCAACCGGGGCTGAGACGCGGTCAGGGCCCGCGCCCGAATAGGCGCGGACCCTGACTGGTACGACCGGTGCTACAGCGGGATGTTGCCGTGCGCGCCCCGCGCGGCGGGCGCCCCGGCGAGCGCCTCGGCGATCCGGCGCCGGGTCTCCTCCGGCTTGATCACGTCGTCCACCACGCCGATCTCCAGTGCCCGGTTCACCCCGCCGGCGACCCGGGTCTGCTCCTCGATCAGCTGCGCGCGCAGCGTCTCGCGCTCCTCCGCCGGGGCGGCGGCGAGCTTCTTGCGGTGCAGGATGTTGACCGCCGCGCTGGCGCCCATCACCGCGACCTCCGCGTTCGGCCAGGCGAAGACCGCGGTCGCGCCGAGCGAGCGGGAGTTCATCGCGATGTACGCCCCGCCGTACGCCTTGCGGGTCACCAGCGTCACCCGCGGCACCACCGCCTCGGCGAAGGCGTGCAGCAGCTTCGCCCCGCGCCGGACCACGCCGTCCCACTCCTGGCCCAGGCCGGGCAGGTAGCCGGGCACGTCGACCAGCACGATCAGCGGCACCCCGAGCGAGTCGCACATCCGCACGAAGCGGGCCGCCTTCTCGGCGCTGGACGCGTCGAGGCAGCCACCCAGCCGCAGCGGGTTGTTGGCGATCACGCCGACCGTCCGGCCGGCGAACCGGCCGAGCGTGGTGACCACGTTCGGCGCCCACTTGGCGTGCAGCTCCACGCCGGGGGCGTCCAGCAGCGCCTTGACCACCGGCTTGACGTCGTACGCCCGGTTGGTCTCGGCGGGCATCTTCGCCATCAGGTCGTGCCCGTCCTCGACGCCGGTCGCCACGTCGTCGGGGGAGAGCCGGCCCTGGCGGCCGAGCAGCGCGGCGAGCTTGCGCGACTCGACCATCGCCGCCTCGTCGTCGGCGCAGGTCACGTGCACCACGCCGGAGCGCCGGCCGTGCGGCTCGGGGCCGCCGAGCCGCGCCATGTCGACCTGCTCGCCGGTGACGCTGCGGACCACCTCGGGCCCGGTGACGAAGATCCGCCCGGCGCCGCTCATCACCACGATGTCGGTCAGCGCCGGCCCGTACGCCGCGCCACCGGCCGCCGGTCCGAGCACCACCGAGATCTGCGGCACCCGGCCGGAGGCGCGCACCATGGCGGCGAAGACCTGCCCGACGGCGTCGAGCGCGACCACGCCCTCGGCCAGCCGCGCGCCGCCGGAGTGCCACAGGCCGAGCACCGGCACCCGCTCCCGGACGGCGGTGTCGATCGCGTCGACGATGTGCCGGCACCCCTCGGTGCCCATCGCGCCGCCCATCTTCGTGGCGTCCGTGGCGTACGCGATCGCCGGCGTGCCGTCGATCTCACCCCGCGCCCAGAGGACGCCGGAGGTGTCCCGCGGTGCCAGCAGGCGCAGCGAACCGGCGTCGAACAGGGCCCGGAGGCGCAGCTCCGGATCCCGGTAGTCCACGGTGGATGTGTCCGCACCGACGGCGGTGGTGGTCACGTGAGCCTCCAAGGCTGTGGTCTCAGGCCCGCGTGAAGACGAGAGCCACGTTGTGTCCGCCGAAGCCGAACGAGTTGTTCAGCGCGGCGGGGATGTCCATGTGGCGCGCCTTGTTGGCGGCCACGTCCAGAGTGAGGCCGTCGTCCGGGTCATCGAGGTTGATCGTCGGGGGTACGACACCGTCGCGGATCGCCAGGATCGTGGCGATCGACTCCAGCGCGCCCGCCGCGCCCAGCAGGTGACCGGACATGGACTTGGTGGCGGTCAGCACCGGGTGGTCGCCGAGCGCCTCGTGCAGCGCCTTGATCTCGGCGATGTCCCCGACCGGGGTCGAGGTGGCGTGCGCGTTGACGTGGACGATGTCGGACTTCGCCACGTCCGCGTCGGCGATCGCCTTGGCGATGGCCCGGATCGCGCCCGCACCGTCCGGGTGCGGCTGGACGATGTCGTAGCCGTCGGAGGTGATGCCCGAACCGGCCAGCCGCGCGTACACCCGGGCGCCCCGGGCGGCCGCGTGCTCGGCCCGCTCCAGCACCAGGATGCCGGCGCCCTCGCCGAGCACGAACCCGTCACGGCCCTTGTCCCAGGGGCGGGAGGCCCGCTCCGGCTCGTCGTTGCGGGTCGACATGGCCCGCATCGAGCTGAAGCCGGCGATCGGCAGCTGGTGGATGACCGCCTCGGTGCCGCCGGCCACCACCACGTCGGCCCGGCCGGCACGGATCATGTCCATGCCGAGCGCGATGGCCTCCGCGCCGGTCGCGCAGGCGCTGGCCACCGAGTGGACGCCCGCCCGGGCGCCCAGCTCCAGCCCCACCCAGGCGGCGGGGCCGTTGGGCATCAGCATCGGGATGGTGTGCGGGGAGACCCGGCGCGGGCCGGACGCCTCCAGGATGTCGTCCTGGGCGAGCAGGGTCAGCGCGCCGCCGATGCCGGAGCCGACGCTGACGCCCAGCCGGTCCGGGTCGGGCCCGTTGTCGGCCAGGCCGGCGTCCGCCCAGGCCTGCTGCGCCGCGATGATCGCGATCGCCTCGGAACGGTCGAGCCGGCGCAGCTTGACCCGGTCCAGCAGGCCGGCCGGGTCGACCGCCAGCTGGGCCGCGATCCGGACCGGCAGCTGCCCGGCCCACTCCTGGGTGAGCGCACTCACCCCGGAGCGGCCGGCGAGCATGGCGTCCCAGGTCGACGCGACGTCCCCGCCCAGCGGGGTGGTCGCGCCGAGCCCGGTGACGACGACGTCGATGCGACTCATGATCAGGACTGCGCCTCGATGTAGGTGACGGCGTCGCCGACGGTCTTGAGGTTCTGCACCTCGTTGTCCGGGATCTTGACGCCGAACTTCTCCTCGGCCGCCACCACGACCTCCACCATGGAGAGCGAGTCGACATCGAGGTCGTCGGTGAAGGACTTCCCCTCGGCCACGTCGTCCGGGTTCACCCCGGCAACCTCTTCGAGGATCTCGGCGAGGCCGGTGGTGATCTCGTCACGGGTCATTTCGGTTGGTTCCTTTCATCGGGGGTTACTCGGCGGGCGGCGACGCGCCGACCGCCACTCCTCGGCGCTGGCGCGCCGGAGGGGGTCTCAGGGGCAGCGGACGACCTGACCGGCGTAGGTCAGGCCGCCGCCGAAGCCGAACAGCAGCACCGGGGCGCCCGAGGGCACCTCCCGCCGCTCGATCAGCTTGGACAGGGCCAGCGGCACGCTCGCCGCCGAGGTGTTGCCGGACTCGACGATGTCCTTGGCGATGATCGCCTGCGGGATGTTCAGCCGCTTCGCGATGCCGTCGATGATCCGGGCGTTGGCCTGGTGCGGCACGAACGCGGCCAGCTCCGACGGGTCGACCCCGGCCCGCTCGCAGGCCTGCAGGGCGAGCGGCGCCAGCGCGGTGGTGGCCCAGCGGAAGACCGCCTGACCCTCCTGCGCGATGTACGGGCGCCAGCCCTCGATGCGTACCGCGTCGCTCTTCTCCGGCACCGAGCCCCAGACCACCGGGCCGACCCCGGCCGGCTCGCCCTCGGCGGCGGCGGTGACCACCGCGGCCCCGGCGCCGTCGCCGAAGATGATGCAGGTGGAGCGGTCGGTCCAGTCGGTGAAGTCGGAAAGCTTCTCCGCGCCGACGACGATCGCGTTGCGCGCCGCCCCGGCCCGGATCGCGTGGTCCACGGTGCCGAGGGCGTACGCGAAGCCGGAGCAGGCGGTGTTGATGTCGTACGCGCCCGGGGCGGCGATGCCCAGCTTGGCGGCGACCCGGCAGGCCACGTTCGGGCTGCGGTCGACCGACGTGCAGGTGGCCACGACGACGAGGTCGATGTCGGCGGCGGTGAGGCCGGAGTTGGCCAGCGCCTTGCCGGCGGCGGCGGTCGCCATGTCGGCCACCGTCTCCCCGTCGGCGATCCGCCGGGTGACGATGCCGACCCGGTCCCGGATCCACTCGTCGTTGGTGTCGACCAGCTGGGCGATGTCGTCGTTGGTGACGATGCGGGAGGGCTGGTAGTGGCCCATCGCGAGGATCCGACTGCCGGTCATACGTGGCCTCCGATGCGGGCGAGGGGTTGGCCCGGCGCGACCGGGTCGTCGTGGTGGGCGAGCCACTCGGTGAGCAGGCCGCTGTCGTGCGCGGTCACCTCGACCGGCCCCTGCCGGGTCGCGATGTGGCCGATCACCTGGCCGGTGCGCAGGTCGGCGCCCTCGGCGAGGTCGGCGGTCGGTTCGAACGTCCCGGCGGCGGGGGAGACCACCACCCGGAACTGGACCACCGGCTCGTGACCGCGCAGCCCGCTGTGCCGGGCGATCAGGTCGCGCGCGGCCGGCAGGTCGTCGGGGGTGTTGAGGGTGACGATCTCGGGCCCGCCGGTGGCCTTCAGCTCCCGCTTGATCAGCCCGGCCAGGGTGCCGGCCGGGGGCAGCTCGATCACGCCGGTGACGCCGAGGTCGGCCAGGGTGCGCATGCACAGGTCCCAGCGGACCGGCGCGGTGACCTGGCGGACCAGCCGCTGCACCATCTCCCGACCGTGGTTGACCGCCGAGCCGTCGAGGTTGGACAGCAGGATCCGGGCCGGCTCGGCCGGGGTGATCCCGGCGGCCACGCCGGCCAGCGCGGCCTCGGCGGGGGCCATGTACGGGGTGTGGAACGCGCCGGCGACCTTGAGCCGGGTGATCCGGGCCTTCGCGGGCGGCTCGGCGGCGAGCTTGTCCAGCGCGTCGAGCGCCCCGGCGGCGACGATCTGGCCGGCGCCGTTGCGGTTGGCCGGGTGCAGCCCGTGCGCCGTGATCGCGGCGAGCACCTCGTCCGGGTCGCCGCCGAGCACGGCGGCCATCCCGGTGGGCTCCAGGGCGCAGGCGGCGGCCATCTCCCGGCCGCGTACCCCGGCGAGGGTGATCGCCGCCTCGGCCGGGAGGACCCCGGCGAGCGCGGCGGCGCCGAGCTCGCCGACGCTGTGGCCGGCGGTGACCGCGACGTCGTACATCGGCAGGTGCTCGGCGGCGAGCAGGGCCGCCGCGACCAGCAGCGGCTGCGTCCGGGCGGTGTCCTTGATCTCGTCGGCGTCGGCCTCGGTGCCGAGGTGCACCAGGTCGACCCCGGCGAGCGCGGACCACCACCGCAGGCGGGCCTCGGTGCCGGGCAGGTCGAGCCAGGGGGTCAGGAAGCCGGGTTTCTGGGAACCCTGGCCGGGGGAGAGTACGGCGAGCACGTCTATGACTCTCCTGGATACCTCTGGGTAGCGCTGTACTGGCACCGACCAAACCGCACTAGAACCTTTGGAGGGATCCTACAAAAATCAACGGCGGTCATCACCCGTCTGTGACGTTTTCCTGACGCCTGGGGTCATTGTCTGGGTCGGGACGGGCGTGACCGCCGGGACGACCGGGTCGAGCCGACCGACGGTCAGCGCCACCTGGAGGGCGAACGCGTCCCGGGGCGACAGCGGCGAGAAGCCGGTGACCTCGGCGATCCGGCGCAGCCGGTAGCGGACCGTGTTCGGGTGCACGAACAGCGACCGGGCCGCGCTCTCCAGCGTCCCGCCCGCGGTGAAGAAGGCGTCCAGGGTCTCCAGCAGCTCGCCGCCCGCGCGCACCAGCGCCGCGTACACGTCGTGCCGCAGCCGCCGGCGGGCCTCGGCGTCGCCGGCGAGGGCCCGCTCGGGCAGCAGCTCCGCCGCCGGCACCGGGCGCGGTGCGGTCGGCCAGGCCGACGCGGCGCGGAACCCGGCGAGCGCCGCCCGCGCCGACTCCGTCGCCTCGTCCAGGCTGGGTACGGCCGGCCCCACCACCACCGGCCCCTCGCCGAACGCGGGCAGCAGCTTCTCGGTGGCGGCCACCGGGTCCGCCGCCCCGCCGAGCACGATGACCAGCCGGTCGCCGTGCACGCCGCCGATCACCTCCACGCCGATCCGGCGGGCCTGCCGGTAGACGGTGTGCAGCACGGCGGCCACCTCGCCGCCGGGGGAGCGGCCCACCGCCACCGCCACCGGCGGCGCGTCCGACCAGCCCAGCGCCGCCGCCCGGCTGGCCAGCACGTCGGGGGAGTCGCCGCGCAGCAGCGCGTCGACCAGCAGCGCCTGGAGCCGGGCGTCCCATGACCCGCGGGACTCGGCGGCCCGGGCGTACACCCGGGCGGCGGCGAAGGCGATCTCCCGGGAGAACCGCAGCACCGCCTCGCGCAGCTGCTGCTCCTCGCCCGGGGCGGCCAGGTGCGACACCTGCTCCTCGACCACGTCGATGGTCACCTTGATCAGCGCCACCGTCTGCTGGAGGCTGATCGAGCGCGCGAGGGCCTCCGGCGCGGTGGCGAAGACCTCGTCGGAGACCTCCTGGGTGCTGTCCGCGCTGCCGCCGCCCGAGCGCAGCCACTGCACCAGGGACCGGGCCCCGGCCTGGGCCACCAGCATGACCCAGGAGCGCTGGTCGGCCGGGAGCTCGCGGAACCAGGGCAGGCTCTCGTCCATCCGGGCCACGCTGGCGGTGGCCAACGCCCCCGCCGCCCGTTCGATCCGGCGGAGCGTGGCCGACAGCTCCATCCCGCCCGGCTCGCTCACCGGTCCAGCCTGACACGTGCTGACCTGGCGATCCACGCCGGGCGGTCACTGGGGCGCGGTCAGCCCCAGCTCCTGGGCCAGGATGGCCGCCTGCACCCGGCTGCGCAGCTCCGGTTTCGCCAGGATCCGGCTCACGTGGGTCTTTGTGGTGCTTTCCGCCATCGCCGGCCGCTGCGCGATCTGCTGGTGGGACAGGGCAGGGCGCTGCTCGGCTGGGCGATCGCCTGCGGCCTGCTCGGCGCGGCGATCATCTACGTCGACGACGCCGAGCGCATCCGCGAGCTGGTGAACCGGATCCGCAGCCGCACGATGGTCATCGTGCTCTGGCTGGTCGCCTTCCCGGTCTGGGAGACGATCTTTCCGCGCCGCCCGAAGCGCTGACACCCGGGTACGCGCTGCACACGGCGTCGGTGCCGGCCAGTACGGTGACGTGGGCGCCGGGGCGACCTCCCGGCGCGCGACGCGAGCGTGAGGAGACCGGGATGGCGCACGGGGAGGCCGAACACGGCTGCGCCCAGGGCGAGCCCTGCCGGCTCGGCAACCACGAGCAGCAGGGGCCGCTGCGGCCCCACCGCCGGCTCGCGGCGGTGCCCTGCCCGGCCGAGCAGGCCGGCCGGGCGCCCGAGCGGGCCGACGACGAGGTGACGGTGCCCCGGCAGCGTCCCGCCGAGCCGGCCCCTGCGGAGGCGGCGACGTCCCGGCCGCGCGGCGTCGAGCCGGGCCCGCGCCCGTCGGCCGGCGAGCCGGCCACGTCGGGCGAGCCCGACCCGACCACCCCCCGGGCCTGCCGCAGCGACCTGGCCGGCTGGGCCGGCGCGCACCGGCACGGCCCGGTCCGCCCCAGCCGCCGCCCCGACCGCCGGGAGCGGCCCCCGCACCGCTGGTGCTGACCACCCGGCGGCCGTCCGGCCGCTAGCGTGGGCAGGGTGAAGGCGATCGCGATCGACGCGTACGGCCCGGCCGACCAACTCGCCCTCCGGGATCTGCCGGACCCGCCGGTGGGCCCCGACACGGTGCTGGTGCGGGTGCGCGGGGCGGGCGTGAACCCGGTCGACTGGAAGGTCCGCGAGGGCCACCTGGCCGCCGCGATCCCCGGTCACTTCCCGCTGGTGCCCGGCTGGGACGCCGCCGGCGAGGTGGTCGCGGTGGGGCCGGCGGTGGCCGGGTTCGCGGTCGGCGACGAGGTGATCGGGTACGTCCGCCGCGACGACCTCCAGTACGGCACGTACGCCGAACTCGTCCCGGCCCCCGAGCGCTGCCTGGCCGACAAGCCGCCGCAGGCGTCCTGGGCGGAGGCCGCCGGCCTGCCGCTGGCCGGGCTCACCGCGTACCAGGCGTTGCAGGCGGCGCGCACCGGCGCGGGGGACACCGTGCTGGTGCACGGGGCCTCGGGCGGGGTCGGCCACCTGGCCGTGCAGGTGGCCCGGGCGCTCGGCGCCGACCGGGTGATCGGCACGGCGAGCGAGGCCAACCACGACTTCGTCCGCGCGCTCGGTGCCGAGCCGGTCAGCTACGGCGACGGCCTGGCCGACCGGCTCTGCGCGGTCGCGCCCGACGGGGTCGACGTGGCGCTGGACCTGTTCGGCGGGGAGGCGCTGGACGTCTCCGCCGAGCTGCTCACCCGCCCGGCCCGGCTGATCTCCACCGCCGACCCGGAGCACGTGACCCGGCTCGGTGGCAGCTACGTCTTCGTCAAACCGTCCACCCAGGACCTCACCGTGCTGGCCGGGCTGGTCGACGCCGGCCGGCTGACCGTGCACGTCGAACGGACGTTCCCCCTGGCGCAGGCTGCGGACGCGCAGCGCCTGGTGGAGGCGGGGCACGTCCGCGGCAAGGTGGTGCTGGAGGTCTGAGCCTGCTGGAGGTCTGCGCCGCCCGGGTGGGCGGCTCAGCGGGTACGGCGGCGGACCAGCAGCGCGATCCCGGCCAGCCCGGAGGTGATCACCAGCATCACCCCGGCGTTGAGCAGCAGCAGGCGCTGCAACTCGCTGATCGCGGCGTCGATGTCCCGGCCCGGGTTGAGGGCGTCCTCCGGGATGACCCGCTCGCCGCCGCCGACGCCGCCGCTGACCGTGTCGAACTGCCGCTCCAGCGGCACCCCGGCGGTACGCAGCGTCTCCGACATGTTGAGCCGGCCGAGGAACCAACCGGCGCTGGTCTTGCGGGAGTCCGGCTGCTTGGCCGGCCGGTAGGCCCGGGGCCCGCCCTTGGCCAGCGGGTAGAGGTCGAAGGTCTGCTTCGGCACGTCCCCGGCGAGCACCACGATCGTGTACTTCGGACCGAGGTCGGCGCGCTTGGGACCGGCGGCGGCGCCGCTACGGCCGAACCAGTTGACCTGATCGATCACCGCGAGCACGTGGGCGGGCTGGCTGTCGGCGCGCAGCCGCAGCGGCTCGGTCAGCCCGTCGCCGGTGATGTCCACCCCGGCCGGGGGCGGCTTCGGGGCGGCCCGTTGCGGGCTGGTGGCCTGCGCGGGCGCGGCCATTCCGGCGCTGAGCACCACGGCTGCCGCCATCGCGACCACCACGCCGAGCAGCCGCCTCACCCTTCCGACCATAGCCGCCTCCTCGCCCCGTTCGATGGATGGCTGTGCTGCAGGGTCACGCGTTGCTCGTCGATGGCGGTGACCGTGCCCGCAGGCCGGGGATCCCCCATCTCAAAGACTCCGCAGAACGGCGCTAGGTTGCAGCTGCTGGACCATTATCTGGAACTATCTGCGATCCGGGCCCGACTAATGGTCAGCCGTTGATCAGCGGGCGGATCGTACCTTTGCGGAGGGGTTCATGGGGGGCAGGGTCGCACGTATGGCGCGTACCTCGCTAGCGGTTATGGGCGTGGCGCTCGGTGTGTCTTTGCTGCTGCCGGCGACGCCGGCAGCAGCGCACAACTCGCTGACCGGCAGCGACCCGGCCGACGGCGCGCGGGTCGCTGCGGCACCCGCCCGGATCGAGCTTCGTTTCCTGTCCAGGGTCGACCCGGCTACGACGAAGATCACAGTGGTCGGGCCGGACAACGTGCCAGCCGCCGGCGGCGCGCCGCGCTTCGTCGGCAGCCGGGTCGCCGTGCCGTTCAAGCCCGGAAAGGCCGGCCTCTACATCGTCGGCTACCAGCTCTCGTCCAGCGACGGCCATCCCGTCAAGGGGGAGGTGCGCTTCACCCTCACCACCGGTACGCCGGCCGATCCGGCCTCGCCGTCCCTGTCGCCGTCGCCGTCCTCGGCGCCCCCGTCGCCGTCCGTCGGGACGGCGTTGCCGTCGACGGGCGCCGCGACGACGGCCGGGCCGGCCGTCCCCGCTGCCCGCTCCGACGACGGCACGCCGGTCTGGCCCTGGCTGGTCGTCGCCGGGCTGGTGGTGGCCGGGCTCGGCGCCGTCCTGCTGCGCCGCCGCGCCACCCGCTCCTGACCGGTCCCGCACGGTCCCCGGCCGGGGGTCGACGCCGTACCGGCGTGACGGAGTTTGGTCACCAGGTCCGACGCAGCTACGACGAAGGGCCCGCCGGGGAACCGGCGGGCCCTTCTCGGGTACGTCTCAGACCAGGCGGACCCGGGCGGCGAGCAGCCGGGCCAGGGTGCGCTCCCGGCCGAGCACCTCCAGCGACTCGAACAGCGGCAGCCCGACGGTGCGGCCGGTGACCGCGACCCGGACCGGCGCCTGCGCCTTGCCCAGCTTCAGGCCGCGCTCGGCGCCCACCGCCTCCAGGGTCGCCTTCAGCGACTCGGCGTCCCACGACTCCAACGCCTCGTACGCGGCGATCGCCGCGTCCAGCAGCTCGGCCGCGCCCTCCTTCATCGCCTTGGCCCAGGCGGCCTCGTCGATCAGCGGGTCGGCCAGGAAGAGGAAGTCGACGTTCGGCACGATCTCGCTCAGCACCGCGATCCGGGTCTGGGCCAGCGGCGCCACCGCCGCGAACGCCTCGGCGTCGAACTCGTCCGGCTGCCACGGCGGCGGGGCGATCGTGCCGGTGCCGGTCAGCCAGGGCTGGCAGGCGGCCACGAACTCGTCGACCGGCAGGGCGCGGATGTACTCGCCGTTGAACGCGCGCAGCTTCTTCTCGTCAAAGAAGGCGGGGGAGGCGTTCACCTCCTCCAGCCGGAACTCCTCCTCGATCACCGACCAGGGCACGATCTCCCGGTCGCCCGACGGCGCCCAGCCGAGCAGCATCAGGTAGTTGCGCATGGCGTCGGCGAGGTAGCCCTCGTCCCGGTACGCCTCCAGGGCGACCTTGTCGCGGCGCTTGGAGAGCTTCTGCCGCTTCTCGTTGACCACCACGGGGACGTGGGCCCAGACCGGCGGCTTCACCCCGAGGGCGTCCCAGAGCAGCTGCTGCTTGGGGGTGTTGGGCAGGTGCTCCTCGGCCCGGACCACGTGGGTGATCCCCATGGTCATGTCGTCGACAACGTTGGCCAGCAGGAAGACCGCAGAGCCGTCGCCGCGGGCGATGACGAAGTCCTCGATCAGCTTGTTCTCGAAGGTCGGCTCGCCGCGGATCAGGTCGACCACCACGGTCTCGCCCTCGTCCGGGGTGCGGAAGCGCAGCGCGCGCCCCGGGCCGGGCTCCAGGCCCCGGTCCCGGCAGAAGCCGTCGTAGCCCTGGTACTGCGAGCCGGTGCGGGCCTGCACGTCCTCGCGGGTGCAGTCGCAGTAGTAGGCCCGGCCGGCCTCGTGGAGCCGCTGGGCGGCGGCGCGGTGCTCGGTGGCGTACTGCGACTGGAAGTACGGGCCCTCGTAGCTGCCCCGGGCGATGCCGATCCACTCCAGCGCGGAGAGGATGCCCTCGGTCCACTCGGGCTTGTTGCGCGCGGCGTCGGTGTCCTCGATGCGCAGCACGAAGACCCCGCCCTGCTGCTTGGCGTAGATCCAGTTCTGCAGCGCCGAGCGGGCGCCGCCGACGTGGAACATACCGGTCGGGGAGGGGGCGAAGCGCACACGTACCGTCACGTCCTCCAGCCTACGGCCGCCCGCGACCCCATTCCCCCAGGGGTCCCGAGCCGCACCCCCCAAGATCCACGCACTTTCCCGGGAAGCGTGGCCATTCGGCGCCGAACGAGCACTCTTTCCGGGAAAGTGCGGGCAGCGGGGGTGGGGTGGGGGTCAGCGGACGGCGCGGATCTTGAGGACCAGGGCGCTGCCGAGGAGGGTGACGGCGGCCGTCACGGCGTAGAGGGTGGGGTAGCCGCCGAGGTGGACCACGATCGGGGCGGAGATGGCCGGACCGAGCACCTGCGGGGCGGAGTTGGCGATGTTGATCACCCCGAGGTCCTTGGCCCGGTCGGTGGCGCGGGGCAGCACCTCGGTGATCAGCGCGGCGTCCACCGACAGGTAGACGCCGTAGCCGGCGCCGAGCAGCAGCGCGGCGGCCACCGCCATCGACCAGACCGGCGCGACGGCGAGCAGCAGCGCCGCCACCGCCATGATCACTCCGGAGGTGATCACGAAGACCTTGCGCCGGCCGGAGCGGTCGGAGAGCCGGCCGGCGACCACCGCGGTCAGCATCATCCCGACGGTGTAGAGCAGGATCAGCACCAGCAGCGCGCCCTCGGGGTCGGGGTGGCGCACCCCGTCGGTGAGGAAGTACAGCAGGTAGAGGGTGCCGAGCGCGTTGCCGATCTGGACCAGGAACCGGGTGATCCAGGCCCAGGCGAAGTCCGGGTGCCGGCGCGGGCTGATCCACATCGAGGCGGCCAGCGCCCGCCAGCGCAGCGCCGGGCGGTGCGCCCGGGGCAGCGGGTCGTCGGCGGTGAGCAGGGCGAACGGCAGCGAGAGCAGCAGCACGGCCACCGCGATGGCCGCGTACCCGGCGGTGGTGCCACTGACCACGGCGGTGACCAGCACCGCGCCGACCACCAGGCCGAGGGCCTGCGGGATGCCCACCCAGCCGGAGACGCCGCCGCGCTGGGCGACCGGCACCCGGTCGGGGATGGCCGCGGTCAGGCTGGCCAGCATCGCGTTGAAGCACACCTGCGCGGCCACCCAGCCCACCGTCACCCCGGCGATGGTGTCCTGCCGGGCCAGCAGCACCAGGGCGAGCGCGCCGAGCACCGCGCCGCCCGCCGTCCAGACGTGCCGGCGGCCGAACTCCCGCCCGCCGATCCGCAGGCAGGTACGGTCCGACAACGCCCCGGCGAGCGGGTTGGCGAGCACCGCCGCGAGCGCGCCGATCCCGGTGACGACGGCCAGCATGGCCTCCTTGTCGAGCGGGGCGATCCGCTCGACCTGCTGCGGCAGCAGCACCTGGATCGGGGTGAAGAAGGCCATCCAGACGCCGAGGTTGGCCGCGAAGATCAGCGCGATCCAGCTCCGCCGGACCGGCGCCATCGGCTCGGCGAGCGCCGCCGGCAGCGAGGTCGGCGTCGGGTCGATCGTGGTCATCGCCGGATGACCTGGTCCCGGTACCAGGCGTACGAGGACTTGGGCGTGCGGACCTGGGTGTCGAAGTCGACGTGCACCAGGCCGAAGCGCTTGGTGAAGCCCTCCGCCCACTCCCAGTTGTCCAGCAGCGACCAGACGAAGTACCCGGTCACGTCGACGCCGTCGTCGATCGCCGCCCGGACCGCCCGCAGGTGCCCGTCGAGGTACGCGATCCGCTCCGGGTCGTGCACCCGGCCGCCGGCGTCGGGTACGTCGTCGTAGGCGCAGCCGCTCTCGGTGATCTGGATCGGGGGCAGCGCCTCGCCGTAGGTGTCGTGCAGCCAGGTGAGCAGTTCCCGTAGCCCTTCCGGGACCACCGGCCAGTCGAAGGCGGTCCTCGGGTAGCCCTCCAGCGGCACCATCTCGAACGGCAGCGGCGCGCCCTCCTCCGGCGCGCGGATCCCGGTCGGGTTGTAGTAGTTCACCCCGAGCACGTCGATCGGCGCGGCGATGATGTCCAGGTCCCCGTCGCGCACCGGGGCGTCCTCGAAGCCGGGCGGGTAGCCCCGGCCGAGCAGCGGATCGGTGAAGAGCCGGTTGTGCAGCGCGTCGTACGCCGCCCCGGCGGCCCGGTCGGCGTCGGTGCCGCCGAGCAGCCGCACCGGCGAGTAGTTGTTGGCGATGGCGACCGGACTGCTGCTGCGGGCGCGCAGCGCGGCGACCGCGAGGCCGTGCCCGAGTAGCTGGTGGTGGGCGACCGGCAGGGCGTCGAAGAGCAGGAACCGGCCCGGCGCGTGCACCCCCGTGCCGTGGCCGAGGCTCATGTGGATGAACGGCTCGTTCAGGGTGATCCAGAGCTTCACCCGGTCGCCGAGGCGGGCGGCGACCAGGTCGGCGTACTCGGCGAAGCGGTGCGCGGTGTCCCGGTTCAGCCAGCCGCCGGCGTCCTCCAGCGGCTGCGGCAGGTCCCAGTGGAAGAGGGTGGCCACCGGATCGATGCCGGCGGCGAGCAGGTCGTCGACGAGCCGGTCGTAGAAGTCGAGGCCGGCCGGGTTGGCCGCCCCGGTCCCGCCGGGCTGCACCCGGGGCCAGGCGATCGAGAACCGGTACGCCGAGACGCCCAGCCCGGCCATCAGCGCGACGTCCTCGCCGTGCCGGTGGTAGTGGTCGCAGGCCACGTCGCCGGTGCTGCCGTCGGCGATCCGCCCGGGGGTGTGCGCGAAGGTGTCCCAGATGGACGGCCCGCGTCCGTCGGCGTCGGCGCCACCCTCGATCTGGTACGCGGAGGTGGAGACCCCCCAGCGGAAGCCGGCGGGGAACGCGGGCATCGGCGCGGTCGTCACAGTCGCCCTCCCAGAAACATGAGACGTGTTCGGGACTCTAGGACGCGGACCCGCGAAGCGCCATAGGCCCGCAACGGTGCCGGCGCAAGGGTTTTCGGCGTGTCTTTTCCGAACCCGTCCTGGTACGTCCGAATTTGCGCATACAGTGCGGAATATCGCGGATGTCCTCAGTGGGGGAAGACAGAAATGATCCTCGTGGAACGCAGTGCGCACGTGATGGCGCCGATGGAAGCGGTCTGGGACGTCGTGCAGCGGGCCGAGCAGTTGCCGGCCTGGCTGGCGGGCGTCCGCGCGGCCGAGGTCCTCTCGGGGGAGGGCTTCGGCCGGCGACAGCTGGTACAGGCCGGCCGCGGCGCGGCGCACGAGGCAGAGGTGATCGCCTACCAGGAGCCGACCCTGATCGGGTGGCGGGAGCGGGCCAGGGGCGCCGGCGCCCGGGCCGAGGCGCGCACCGAGATCTACGTCCAGCTCACCCCCGACGAGGAGGAGGGCGGAACGATCGTGCGGCTCATCGTCGTACGGTGGCCGGCCGGACCGGTCAAGGCGGCCCTGCTCCGGCTCGGGCTGCGTCGGGTCGGCGCCGACCTGGAGGACTCGCTGGCCCGGCTCACCGACCTGGCCGCCGTCGGCTGAGCAGGGCGCGTCCTACGGCGTCACCCGCGACGGCGGTGGCCCGGCGTCCCCGCCAGGGGCTCCGGACCACCGCCGCTTCCGTAACCGGCCCCGCTCTTGCGCCGCCCGGCGGGTGGAGATCGACTCCAGGTCGGCGAGGTGGCGGCATCGTCGGCACCGGGACACCGCCACGTCGCCGACGTGGAGTCGATCAGGAGGCGGCGGGCCGGGAACGACGAAGGGCCCGGCGCGCGGTGCGCCGGGCCCGTCCGTCGTACGCGGGGACTAGCTGTCGCCGCCGGTCTCGCCGACCGGGGCGGCGGTGACGTCCTCGAGGGCGTACTTCTTGGCCGCCTCGGCCGGCACGTTCGCCGGCACCGTGCCGCGCAGCGCGAGCTGCCGCAGCGTCGCGACCGCCACCGACTCGGCGTCGACGTGGAAGTGCCGACGCAGCGCGTGCCGGGTGTCCGACATGCCGAAGCCGTCGGTGCCGAGCGAGGTGTAGTCGCCGGGGATCCAGCGCGAGATCAGGTCCGGCACCGCGCGCATCCAGTCGCTGACCGCGACCTTCGGCCCGTCGGCGTCGGCCAGCTTCTGCTGGACGTACGGCACCCGCGGCTCGCTGCCCGGGTTCAGCAGGTTGTGCTCCTCGCACTCGACCGCGTCCCGGCGCAGCTCGGTCCAGGAGGTCACCGACCAGACATCGGCGGCCACCCCCCAGTCCTGGGCGAGCAGCTCCTGCGCCCTCAGCGCCCACTGCATGCCGGTGCCGGAGGCCAGGATGTTGGCCTTCGGCGCGTCCCCGCCCACCTCGGGCGCCGGCGAGTAGCGGTAGATGCCCTTGAGCAGGCCCTCGACGTCCACGCCCGCCGGCTCGGCCGGCTGGAGGATCGGCTCGTTGTAGACCGTCAGGTAGTAGAAGACGTTCTCCTGAGCGTCTCCGTACATCCGGTGCAGGCCGCTCTCCATGATGTGCGCGATCTCGAACGAGAACGCCGGGTCGTACGCGACCACCGCCGGGTTGGTGGCGGCGAGCAGCAGCGAGTGCCCGTCCTCGTGCTGCAGACCCTCGCCGTTGAGCGTGGTCCGGCCGGCGGTCGCGCCGAGCAGGAAGCCCCGCGCCATCTGGTCGGCGGCCGCCCAGAGCCCGTCGGCGGTGCGCTGGAACCCGAACATCGAGTAGAAGATGTACATCGGGATCATCGGCTCGTCGTGGGTGGCGTACGACGAGCCGGCCGCGGTGAACGAGGCGACCGAGCCGGCCTCGTTGATCCCCTCGTGCAGGATCTGCCCGGTGGTCGACTCCTTGTACGACAGGAACAGCTCCCGGTCGACCGAGGTGTACCGCTGGCCGTGCGGCGAGTAGATCTTGGCGGTCGGGAAGATCGAGTCCAGGCCGAAGGTGCGGGCCTCGTCCGGGATGATCGGCACCCAGCGCTTGCCGAACTCCTTGTCCTTCATCACGTCCTTGAGCAGGCGGACGAAGGCCATCGTGGTGGCCACCTTCTGCTTGCCGGAGCCGCGCTTGACGTCGGCGAACCGCTCCGGACCCGGGATGGTCAGCCGCTTGCTGCTGGTCCGCCGGGACGGCAGGTAGCCGCCGAGCTGCTGGCGCCGCTCCTTGAGGTACGCGATCTCGTCGGACTTCTCACCCGGGGTGTAGTACGGCGGCAGGTAGGGGTTGTCCTCCAGCACCTTGTCCGGGATGTCCAGGTAGAGGCGGTCGCGGAAGGTCTTCAGATCCTCCAGCGTCAGCTTCTTCATCTGGTGGGTGGCGTTGCGGGCCTCGAAGTGCGAGCCGAGCGTCCAGCCCTTGATCGTCTTGGCCAGGATGACCGTCGGCTGCCCGGTGTGCTCGGTCGCCGCCTTGTACGCCGCGTAGAGCTTGCGGTAGTCGTGGCCACCCCGCTTGAGGTTCCAGATCTCGTCGTCGGAGAGGTGCTCGACCATCTTGCGGGTCCGCGGGTCGCGGCCGAAGAAGTGCTCCCGGACGTACGCCCCGGACTCCGCCTTGTAGGTCTGGTAGTCGCCGTCGGCCGTGGTGTTCATCAGGTTCACCAGCGCGCCGTCGGTGTCCGCGGCGAGCAGCGGGTCCCACTCCCGGCCCCAGACCACCTTGATCACGTTCCAGCCGGCGCCCCGGAAGAAGGCCTCCAGCTCCTGCATGACCTTGCCGTTGCCCCGGACCGGGCCGTCCAGCCGCTGCAGGTTGCAGTTGATCACGAAGGTGAGGTTGTCCAGCTCCTCACGGGCGGCCACGCCGATCGCGCCGAGGGTCTCCGGCTCGTCCATCTCGCCGTCGCCGAGGAACGCCCAGACGTGCTGCTGGGAGGTGTCCTTGATGCCCCGGTGGTGCAGGTACCGGTTGAACCGGGCCTGGTAGATGGCGTTCAGGCCGCCGAGCCCCATCGAGACGGTGGGGAACTCCCAGAAGTCCGGCATCAGCCGCGGGTGCGGGTACGACGGCAGTCCGCCGCCCGGGTGGGACAGCTCCTGGCGGAACCCGTCGAGCTGGTCCTCGCTCAGCCGCCCCTCCAGGTACGCCCGCGCGTACATGCCGGGGGAGGCGTGACCCTGGTAGTAGATGTGGTCGCCGCCGCCGGGGTGGTTCTTGCCCCTGAAGAAGTGGTTGAAGCCCACCTCGTAGAGCGAGGCGGAGCTGGCGAAGGTGGAGATGTGCCCGCCGACGCCGATCTCCGGGCGCTGCGCCCGGTGCACCAGCATCGCCGCGTTCCACCGGACGTACGCCCGGATCCGCCGCTCGACGTGCTCGTCACCGGGGAACCACGGCTCCCGCTCCGGGGCGATGGTGTTGATGTAGTCGGTGGTGGTCAGCGACGGCACCCCGACCTGGCGCTCGCGGGCCCGCTCCAGCAGGCGCAGCATGACGTAGCGGGCGCGCTTTGTCCCGCGCTCGTCGATGACACCGTCGAGCGACTCGACCCATTCGCCGGTCTCTTCAGGGTCGATGTCCGGAAGCTGGCTCGGCAGACCAGCGGTGATCACCGGGCGCTTGCGTTCCGTAGCCACAGGCGTTCCCTCGGTTGTGTGTGGGATAGGTCTCTAGCGCCATCCTGCCCCCTGGTGGCACCCGTCGTCACGTCTAGCTCCCCCAGACGCGACGCTCAACACAGGTACCCGTCAGTAACTTTGCGCAACCGACCGATGCGCTAGCCGACCGGCCGCTTGTCCGCCGTCCCTACCCTTCGGGCATGCGATCGCGACTGCTGCTCCTGGGGCTCGTGACGGCCGTCGCCGGCGTGGCCGGCATCGGCGTGGGGCTGGCCGGCCTGGCGGCGGGGAAGCCGGAGATGGTGGGATTCGTGGCACTGGGCGCGCTCGCGCTGCTGCTCGTCGTCGGGCTGGCCCGCGACGCCCGCCGCCCCCGCCGCCGGTCCCGCGCCGACGGCGCGACGGCCGGCTGGTACACGCCGGGGCCGTACGGAGACGTCGGCGCGGACCCGGGCTGCGGGGGCGACGGCGGATCGGACTCCGGTCGGGGCGGCGACTCCGACGGTGGCGGCTCCGACGGTGGCGGCTTCTGGGGCGACGGCGGCTCGGGTTCGCTCAGCGGCTCGGACGGCGGCGGATCGAGCTGGGGCGGCTCGGACGGCGGAGGCGGCGGCAGCTACTGAGCCGGTGCGGCAGAATGCGCCGTATGCGCAGTGAGGTGATCACCGTCCGGACCGGGTCCCGGCCGACCGTCCAGGACATCACCGCCGAGGCCGAGCGGTTCGTCGCCGGCCAGGGCGACGGGCTGCTGCACGTCTTCGTGCCGCACGCCACCGCCGGCCTGGCGATCATCGAGACCGGCTCCGGCTCCGACGACGACCTGCTGCGGGCGCTGGACGACCTGCTCCCCACCGACGACCGGTGGCGGCACCGGCACGGCTCGCCGGGGCACGGGCGCGACCACGTGCTGCCGGCGTTCGTGCCCCCGTACGCGACCCTGCCGGTGCTCGACGGCCGCCTGGCGCTGGGCACCTGGCAGTCCCTCACCCTGGTCGACACCAACGGCGACAACCCCACCCGCCAGGTCCGCCTCTCCTTCCTCCCCGCCTGACCCCCCCGGGGGCCGCGTCGGGGCCCTCTTTCACGGAAAGAGTGGCTATCCCGCGTGGAATAGCCACTCTTTCCGTGAAAGTGCGCCCAGGAGGGGTGCGCCCCGCGGTGGGGGTGCGGGTCAGGGGCGGGTGGTTTCGCGGTCGACGGTGCGGCTGCCCTCGTCGGTGGTCGAGTCGGGAGCGGCGGTGCGGGCGGGGGGAGGGGAGCGGGCGGTCGCCGGTCTGGTGCAGCCCGGGCACCCGGTCCTCGATCACGAACGACGCCCGGGTGTACGCCGGTGCGTCCGGCCGGCTCACGTACGGCAGCACGGCGAAGTCGGCGGCGAACTGGTCCGGGGCGATCGTGGTGCGGACGTACCCGCGCAGGTTGTTCTGGAAGCGCAGGTGCGGATTGATCTTCAGCCACGGGTGGGAGCCGCTGGCCGAGTCGGCGCCGTCGCCGCCGGAGGTGATCGACGAGCAGACCAGCTCGCTGCCGACGGTGCGGGAGGTCGGGTCGGCGTAGTCGAGCTTCAGGTCGCTGGCCCAGTGCGCGTGCACGTCGCCGGTGAGCACCACCGGGTTGCGCACCCCGGCGGAGAGCCAGCCGCGGGTGATCCGGTCCCGGGAGGCGACGTACCCGTCCCAGGCGTCCATGCTGGTCACCGTCAGCGGGCCGGCGTTGTTGTCCCGCTGGGCGAAGAAGACCTGCTGGCCGAGGACGTCCCAGCGCGCCTCCGAGCGGCGGAAGCCGTCGAGCAGCCAGGCCTCCTGCTCGGCCCCGGTGATCGAGCGGGCCGGGTCGGCGGCGGCGGCGCAGCTGCGGTACCCGTCGCCGCAGGCCTGGTCGTCGCGGTACTGGCGGGTGTCGAGCATGTGGAAGGTGGCCAGCCGGCCCCACCGGACCCGGCGGTAGAGCTGCATGTCGATGCCGAGCGGGATCGAGCTGCGGCGCAGCGGCATGTTCTCGTAGTACGCCTGGAAGGCCGCGGCCCGCCGGGCGGGGAAGTCCGGGTCCGGCGCCTCGGGCACCTCGTCGGCCCAGTTGTTCTCCACCTCGTGGTCGTCGAAGACCACCACCCACGGGGCGACCGCGTGCGCGGCCCGCAGGTCGGCGTCGGTCTTGTACTGGGCGTGCCGCTGGCGGTAGTTGGCCAGGGTCCGGGTCTCCGGTCCCTCGTGGTCGCGCGGGTTGCCGCCCGGCACGGTGTAGGTGTCCTTCGCGTACTCGTACTGGTAGTCGCCCAGGTGCAGGACCAGCTCCGGCTCGGTCTCCGCCAGCCGCCGGTACGCCGTGAAGTACCCGTGCTCGTACTGGGAGCAGGAGACGAAGCCCATGGCGAGCGTCGCGGGCATGGCCCACGGCGCCGGCGCGGTCCGGGTCCGCCCGACCGGCGAGGTGTACGCCTCGGCGTGGAACCGGTAGAAGTACTCGCGGCCGGGCAGCAGCCCGTCCAGCTCCACGTGCACGCTGTGCGCCGCCTCCGGCCGGGCCGGCACGACGCCGCGGCGCACCACGTACCGGAAGCGCTCGTCGGCGGCGACCTCCCAGCGCACCGGCACCGGCCGGTCGGGCATGCCGCCGAGCCCGTCCTCGGCGAGCGGCTGCGGCGCGAGCCGGGTCCAGAGCACGAAGCCGTCGTGGTCGGGGTCGCCGGAGGCCACCCCCAGGGTGAACGGGTCCTGCCGCAGCGGCCGGGCGGCGGCCGCGCCGGCCGCCGCGGGCAGCCCGGTCACCGCGCCGGCGGCGCCGAGCGCCGCGCCGGAGAGCAGGATGGTACGTCGGGACACTGACACGATTTCCTCCCCAGGGTCCGGTTCCGTGCCGACCCGGGGAGCGTCGCGAGCGTGGATGGCCGGCAGGTGACGACCGGGGCCCCGGACCGTCGCCATCCGCCGAACACCAGGAACGGCCCGCGCCGCCCGGTCCCCGCCGTCGATCACGAGGTCGCCGTCGCCGGTCCGGCGACCTCGTGATCGGTGGGCGTCAGGCGGTGGCGGCGGCGAGCTGCGTCACGCGGATCTTGGTGGCGAGGGCGTCGAGGAGGGCGCGCAGGAGGGTCTCGGTGGTCTCGTCCTTGACGGTGCCGTCGGCGGCGAGCTTCTCGTGCGCGTTGGTGACGATGATCTCGGGCTTGGTGACCACCGCGGAGTCGGTCCAGAGGAAGAGCTGGCGCAGCTGGAGCTGGGCGCGGACGGTGCCCATCCCGGTCGGCGCGGCACCGACGATGGCGATCGGCTTGTGCGCCAGCGGGGAGACCCACGAGGTGATCGGGAAGCTGGGGCGCGACGCCCAGTCGAGGGCGTTCTTCAGCACGCCCGGTACGCCGTAGTTGTACTCCGGGGTGGCGATGAGCAGGGCGTCCGCCGCGGCGATCCGCTCCCGCAGGTCCGTCACGGCCGCCGGTGGCTCGGGCTCGACGTCCTCGCTGAAGGGCGGGATCGCGCCGAGGCCGGTGTACTGCTCGATGGTCACGCCGGCCGGGGCGAGCCGCTGCGCGGCCCGGATCAGCGCCGTGTTGAACGACGCCTCGCGGAGGCTGCCGGAGATGGCGAGGACGGTGAGGTCGGACATGTGGATCCCCTCGATCGCAGATACGTGAGCTTGTCAATAGTAGAGCTACTCAACTATCTGGCCGCAAGTAGGATGTGAGACATGACGCAGAGCACCGCCGCCACCGGATCCGACCTGGGCGACCGCTCCGGGCTGGCCGGGGACGCGGTGCGCCGGATCATGCACATCGCCTCCGCCATCCGGCACTACCAGGACGTCGAAATCGGCGAGCTGGGGCTGACCCCGGCGGCGGCCCGCGCGTTGGACGAGCTTGACCCGGACCGGCCGCTGCCCGCCCGCGACCTCGCCGAGCAGTTGCGCTGCGACCGGTCCAACGTGACCGCGCTGGTCGACAAGCTGGAGCAGGCCGGGCTGGTCGAGCGCCGGGTCGACCCGGCCGACCGGCGGCAGAAGACGCTGGTCGTGACGGACGCCGGCCGCCGGATGCGCGAGCGGGTGCACCGGGTGATGAGCGACTCACGACTGCTCGCCGGCCTGAGCGCCGACGAGCTGGCCACCCTGCGCGAGCTGGTGTGGAAGGTCTCCGACGGCGGCTGCCCGGAGCAGTGCGGCCCGGAGTGAGCCCGGCCGGGCGGATCGTGTCCGAGTGGGCGACCCTGGCCTCCGTCGGTAATGCTGATCGACGTGACCACCCCGCAGCATCTCGACGACCGGTTCCGGGAGAGCCTGGGCGCGCTGCCCGAGCCCGAGCGGCGACGTGACCCGGCGCAGCCGGTCCGCGACGGCGCCGCGCTGACCGGGCACCAACTGCTCGCCCTCTTCGACGCCCAGGTCACCAGCCGCCAGCTCGACCTGGCCGGCCGCTGGCTGCGCAGCTTCGGGGAGGGCTTCTACACCATCGGCTCGGCCGGACACGAGGCCAACGCCGCCGTCGCCGCCGCGCTGCGCCCCACCGATCCGGCCCTGCTGCACTACCGCTCCGGCGCCTTCTACTGCGCCCGCGCCGCCCGGGCCGCCAGCGAGTTCCCGGCCGCCGACGGCGACGAGGCCACGCCCACCTCCGGCGTCCCCGAGCCCGCCGGCGCCCCCGATGACGCCACGTCGGTGGCGGGTGACGAGCCGTCCGACGAGCAGGCAACCAGCCCGGACCCGTTCCCGGTCGGTGGGGCACCCACGGCCGCCTACCAGGTCGACGCGGACGGCACCGCCGAGGCGGTCCCCGCGTCCGCCGACCCGGTCGCAGACCCGACTGACGTCGACCCGGCTGCCGGTGGCGGCGCTGCCTCGGGCGACCCGGCGTTCGGCGCGGTCCAGCCGGACGCGTACGCCGCCGCCGCGCGGGACGTGCTGCGCGGCATGGTCGCCTCGGCGCGGGAGCCGCTCGCCGGGGGCCGGCACAAGGTCTTCGGCCGGGCCGACCTCGCGGTGGTGCCCACCACCTCCACCATCGCCTCGCACCTGCCCCGGGCGGTCGGCCTGGGCCTGGCCCTGGAACGGCTGCGCAGGGTGGAGACCGCCGGCCGCCGGGACGGCGCCGACGCCCCGCCGCGCTCGCCGTGGCCGCGCGACGCCATCGTGGTCTGCTCCTTCGGTGACGCCTCGGTCAACCACGCCAGCGCCACCGCCGCGCTGAACACCGCCGGCTGGTACGACCACACCGGGCTGCGGATCCCGGTGCTCTTCGTCTGCGAGGACAACGGGCTGGGCATCAGCGTCCGCTCGCCGCAGGGCTGGGTCGAGCGGACCCTGCGGGCCCGGCCCGGGCTGCGCTGGTTCGCCGCCGACGGCGCGGACCCGGTCGAGGCGTATCAGGTGGCTGCCGAGGCGGCGGCCTGGGTGCGCCGGCACCGGCGGCCGGCGGTGCTGCACCTGCGCACCGTACGGCTGCTGGGGCACGCCGGCGCGGACGCGGAGAGCGCCTACCGCAGCGCCGCCGAGATCGCCGCGGACGAGGCGCGCGACCCGGTGCTCGCCACCGCCCGGCTGCTGGTCGACGCGGGGCTGGCCACGGGCGGGGACCTGCTGTCCCGGTACGACGAGCGCGGCTGGCAGATCCGTCGGATCGCCGAGGAGGTGCTCGACGAGCCCAAGCTCGCCACGGCGGCCGAGGTGGTGGCCCCGCTCGCGCCACGCCGGCCGGCACGGGTCGCCGCGGCGGTGGCGGAGGTGGCGGCGCGGGCCGGCGGGTCGGGGGCCGGCGCCCGCGTCGAGGCGTTCGGCGGGAAGCCGCCGGAGCTGGCCGGGCCGCTCACCCTCGCGCAGAGCATCAACGCGGCCCTGGCCGACGGGCTGCTCGCCCATCCGCAAATGGCGGTCTTCGGCGAGGACGTCGCCGCCAAGGGCGGGGTGTACGGGGTGACCAAGGGGCTGCGCGAGAAGTTCGGCCCGGCGCGGGTCTTCGACACGCTGCTCGACGAGACCTCCGTGCTGGGGCTGGGCCTGGGAGCCGGGCTGGCCGGGCTGCTGCCGGTGCCCGAGATCCAGTACCTGGCGTACCTGCACAACGCCGAGGACCAGCTACGTGGCGAGGCGGCCACCATGCAGTTCTTCTCGCAGGGGGCGTTCCGCAACCCGATGGTGGTGCGGGTGCCGGGGCTGGCGTACCAGGAGGGGTTCGGCGGGCACTTCCACAACGACAACTCGGTGGCCGTACTCCGGGATGTGCCCGGCCTGGTGATCGCGGTGCCGGCGCGGCCGGACGACGCCGCGCCGCTGCTGCGGAGCTGCCTGGCCGCCGCGGCGGTGGACGGCAGCGTCTGCGTCTTCCTGGAGCCCATCGCGCTCTACCACACCCGTGACCTGTACGAACCGGGCGACGGCGAGTGGCTGGGGCAGTACGCGGAGCCGGGCGGGTGGGCGGCCGGGCACGTGCCGATCGGCCGCGCCCGGGTCTACGGCGTCGGCTCGGCCCAGGATGTCACCATCCTCACCTTCGGTAACGGGGTGCGGATGTCGCTGCGGGCCGCCGCCGTCCTGGCCGACGAGGGGATCGGCACCCGGGTGGTGGACCTGCGGTGGCTGGCCCCGCTGCCGGTGGCGGACATCATCCGCGAGGCGTCGGCGACCGGCCGGGTGCTGGTGGTGGACGAGACCCGCCGGTCCGGCGGCGTCGGCGAGGGGATCATCGCGGCGCTGGTCGACGCCGGATATGTAGGTGCAGCGCGACGAGTGGCCGGAGTCGACTCGTTTGTACCATTAGGTCCGGCCGCCCGTCAGGTTCTGGTCTCCGAGGAAGCCATTACCCAGGGTGCCCGTACGCTGCTGGCACGGTAAATTCCGTTCCACCCGGTGCGCCACTTGCGCGTGGGCCCGCAACTGTGTGGACTTTGCCTGACGGCGTCGCACGACGCCGCGAGCAGGGATGAGATGAGGAGGCACGCGACAGTGAGCGCGACCGCAGGTCAGGCCGCCGACGGGGTACGCAGCCTGGCGGACCGGTTCGGGATCGAGCCGGGGATGGTCGTCATGGAGATGGGGTACGACGATGACGTCGACCAGGATCTCCGCGACGCCCTGACCGACCGCTGTGGAGATCTGGTCGACGAGGACACCGACGAGGTGGTCGACGCGGTGCTGGTCTGGTACCGCGACGGCGACGGTGACCTCTTCGAACTCCTCGTCGACGCCCTCGGCCCGCTGGCCGACGCCGGAGTCGTGTGGCTGCTGACCCCGAAGGCCGGCCGGGACGGGCACGTCGAGCCGAGCGAGGTCGCCGAGTCGGCGCAGACCGCCGGGCTCCAGCAGACCTCGACGATCAACGCCGGCCGGGACTGGAGTGGCGCCCGCCTGGTGCTGCGGCGGGGGTCCAAGGGCAAGAAGTAGCCGGCCGTTCGTGACCCGGCGGCGGTCGCCGCCGGGTGTGGCAGGCTGTTGCCACCTCCAGACTCAACCCAAGGAGCTCGCATGCCCATCGAGGTTGGCGCCGAGGCGCCGGACTTCGTGCTCAAGGACCAGAACAACCAGGAGGTCCGGCTCTCGGACTTCCGGGGCCGGCGCACCGTGCTGCTGGTCTTCTACCCGCTCGCCTTCACCGGCATCTGCCAGGGCGAGCTGTGCGAGGTGCGGGACAACCTCAACGAGTACGTCAACGACGACGTCCAGGTGCTCACCGTCAGCGTCGACTCGGTCTACAGCCACAAGATCTGGGCTGAGCGGGAGGGCTACCAGTTCCCGTTGCTGGCCGACTTCTGGCCGCACGGGGCGGTCGCCCAGGCGTACGGCGTCTTCAACGACGTCGCCGGCATCGCCAACCGGGGCACCTTCGTCATCGACAAGGCCGGCGTCGTCCGGTTCGCCGAGATGAACATGCCGGGCGAGGCGCGCGACCAGCAGGGCTGGCGCAAGGCCCTCGCGGAGGCCGTCGCCGCCTGACGCCTGACCGGGCACACCGTTCGACCGGGCCGGAGGCCGGCAGGTAAGCTTGCCACCCTCCGGCCCGCCGTACGGGGCGTTCCGGGCGCGTAGCTCAGTGGGAGAGCACCCGCCTTACAAGCGGGGGGTCGCAGGTTCGAAACCTGCCGCGCCCACCACTCACCAACCCGGTCCCGATCGCCGTCGCCGCTGCCGCGACGGGACGACGACCTTGACGGTCGGCGCCTCGTTGCCGGCCCGCGCCACACTCACGGCATGAGCACGCGCCGGGTCGTCTGGCTGACGGTCGCCATCGTCTGCGTGCTGATCGCGGCCAGCGTCGGGTTCCAGCTCGGGTACGGCAGCGCGGTGGTCGACCCGAGCGCACCCCCCTCCGTCTGCGGACTCGTCCGGCCGGCGGTCTTCGACATCCTCGTCCCCGGTCACGGCGCGCTGACCGCCGAGGCGGAGGTTCAGCCGAGCTGGTCCGGCACCTCCTGCCGGGCCGAGGGCCCACCGGGCGCCGACGGCGCCAGCCTGTTCGTCGCCCTGACCGGCTACGGGCGCAACGAGGAGGGCGAGGGGCCGCGCTGCGCCGACCGACCCGGGGCGCTGACCCTGCCGGTGAACCGGACCAACCACCCGGTCCCGATCGGCGACGTCGGGACGTACTACTTCGAGCGGGGCGACCAGCCCGACGGCCACGTCGTCCACCTGTCGTCCTGCCTGGGGACGTACGGGGTCTACGTGCGGTACGAGGCGCGCGGTGTCACCGCTCCCGCCATCGTCGCCGCCGCCACCACCGTCGCGCGGGAGGTGTGGGCGTCGCTATGACCTGGCCACAGTGGTTGTTCGAGCTGGAGCATTCCCCGCCACCCCGCAATCCGGTCGACGGTCGGGCCGCCCTGCGCCGACTGCTGGCCGTCGTGGTCGTCGGTGCGCTGGTCGTCGCCGTGGGTGTGCTCGCCTGGCACGCCGGTCGGTGGGCCGCGCCCACCCTGGTCCGCTGGCAGACCGATCGGGTGGACGCGGGGAGCGACGCCCCACCGCTGCCCCCGCTGCCCGACTCCCCGTTCGCCCGCTGAGCCCTACGTCTTCCGCACGCTGCCCGGGGCCGATCTCGCGACCGGTGCTCGCGCCGTGTACGGCGTTGTCAGGATGGGGGGCGGCACGGGGACGGGGAGGAACGGGAGGCACCGCCGGTGAGCTACGCGGACGTCAACGGTCTGCACCTCTGGTACGAGACGCACGGCAGCGGCCGGCCGCTGGTGCTGCTGCACGGCGGGTACGGCGCGACGGAAATGTTCGCCCCGATCCTGCCCGCCCTCGCGCAGCGGCGGCAGGTGATCGCCGTCGACCTCCAGGGGCACGGGCGCACCGCCGACGTCGACCGTCCACTGCGGTACGAGACGATGGCCGAGGACGTCGCGGCGCTGCTGCGGCACCTCGACCTGTCCGGAGCCGACGTGCTCGGCTACTCCCTCGGCGGCGGGGTGGCGCTGCGTACCGCGATCCAGCATCCCGGGCTGGTCCGGCGGCTGGTGCTGGTCTCCACCCCGTGCCGGCGGCAGGGCTGGTATCCCGAGGTGCTCGCCGCGATGGCCGGCCAGGACGAGCGGGTCGGTGAGCAGATGCGGGGCACGCCCCCGCACGAGCTGTACGCGCGGATCGCGCCCCGGCCCGAGGACTGGCCGCGGCTCTGGGCCAAGGGCGGCGACCTGCTGCGCCGCGAGTACGACTGGTCGGCCGAGGTCGCCGCCCTCACCGTGCCGACCATGCTGGTCTACGCCGACGCCGACTCGATCCCGGTCACCCACATGGCGGAGTTCTTCGGGCTGCTCGGCGGCGGCCGACGGGACGCCGGCTGGGACGGCACCGACCGGCCGGCATCCCGGCTGGCCGTGCTGCCCGGCCTCACCCACTACGACATCGTCGCCGCACCGGCCCTGCCCGCCGCCGTCCTGCCGTTCCTCACCCACGAGGTCCGCGCACCGCAGTGAATGCCCCGGCGGCGCGGGTGCCGACGGTGGCGCTCCGGAGGACAGCCGTCAGCGCCGGCGGTTGCCGGCGGGCGCGGCGGTGGGCCCGCCGCCCCCGCCGGTCGGATTCAACTGGTGAAGCCGCCGTCCACGGCGATCACCGCACCGGTGACGTAGCCGGTGTCGTCGCCGGCCAGGTGGGCGACCATGGCCGCGATCTCGGCGGGGGAGGCGTACCGGCCCAGGGCGGTGAACCCCCGGATGGCGGCGGCGTTCGGTCCGTCGGCGGGGTTGGCGTCGGTGTTGGTCGGCCCGGGCACGACCAGGTTCACCGTGATGCCCCGTGGCCCCAGCTCGCGGGCGAGGCCCCGGGTCAGCCCGGCGAGCGCGGTCTTGCTCATCGCGTACGCGGCCAGGCCGGGGAAGACCGCCCGCTCGCCGACATTGCTGCCGATCGAGATGATCCGGCCCCCGGCGGTCATGTGCCGCACGGCCGCCTGGGCGGCGACGAATGGCCCCCGGACGTTGACCGCGATGGTGCGCTCCAGGTCGTCGGCGGTGAACTCGTCGATCGCGCCGACCAGGAAGGCCCCGGCGTTGTTCACCAGGATGTCCAGCCGGCCCAGCTCGTCCGCCGTCCGGTCCACCGCCTCCCGCAGCGCGGCCGGGTCGGCGCTGTCCGCCCGCACGGCGATCGCCCGCCGGCCGAGCGCCTCGATCTGCTTCACCACCGTCGCCGCCCGCTCGGCGTCGCGCTGCCAGGTCACCGCCACGTCGGCGCCGTCGGCGGCGAGGCGCAGCGCCGTCGCCGCCCCGATGCCCCGCCCACCGCCGGTCACCAGGGCCACCTTGCCGTCCAGAAGTGTCGTCGTCATGCAGCTCAGCATCGGCGCGGCCGGGCCGGCGGTCTGGCGGCGATCGGACGCCTCGTTCGGGTGGTCAGGTGCCTGCCTGCTCCCCGGCGAGACTCAGGCCGCGATCGCGCAGCGCCGCCCGCAGTACGCCGATCGCCTTCGGTCCCATGCCGTGCAGGGCCCGCAGTTCCCGCTCGGTGACGGCGGTCAGCTGGTCCAGCCGGGTCCAGCCCGCGCCGGCCAACGCCCGCCGGGCGGGCACGCCGACCGCGCGCGGGATGTCCATGTCGCTCACCTGACGGCTCCTCCCCGGTGGACCACAGGTCATGGTGCCACGGCCCGGACCGGTGTCGTGCCGGTCGGCGACCTGCTGGTCAGCCCAGTCGGCGGCGTACCCAGGGCAGCAGGGCGTCCGCCTGGGCCTGCTGGAACGCCCGGACGGTGGGGATGCCCGGCGGGGGCGGCTGCCGGGCGCCGTCGGTGAAGAAGCCGGCCAGGCCGGCGTAGACGCCGGTCAGCGCGTCCGGGTCGACGGCGGCGGTCAGCGGGAGTCGGCGCAGCAGCGCTTCGGTGTCGTGTCCGCCGTGCAGCTCGACGTTGACCAGCAGCAGCGCGGTGTCCAACCAGGCCGGGCCCCGGCAGGCGTGCGGCCAGTCGACCACGGTCACCGCGCCGGCCGGGTCGACGAGCAGGTTGTCGGTCCGGAGGTCGATGTGGCAGAGCGTGTCGCCGTCGAGGGCGGCCAGCCCTCGTGCGGCCGAGGCGCGCAGGTCGTCCAGGTGCGCGCGGGCCCACGGGTCGAGGTCGGCGGGCGGGTCGGCGGCGATCCGGTCCCAGCCGGTGAAGTCGTACGTCAGGCGCTCGACGGCGGTCGGCGCGTGCCGGACCGGGTCGGGGGTGAGCGCCGCGGCCATCGCCGCCAGCGTGTCGAGTACGGCGGTCAGCTCGTCGGCACGCCAGGGGGTGGCCGGGTGCCGGCCTTCGACGTCCGCGAAGACCAGCGCCACCCACTCGCCGTCGTCGTGGCGCCCGAGCAGCCGGGGCGTCGGGGCGGACGGCGGCAGCGCGGCGGCGACGGCCCCCTCGGCGCGGTGCAGCGCGACGCTGTGGGCGTTCCGCGCCCGGCTGACCGCCTTGACGAAGGCGCGCCGCCCGTCGGCGGTGCGGACCCGGTCGGCGGTGCCGGGGGAGAAGCCGCCCGGCTGGGACACCGCCTCGACCACCCGGCCGCCGAGGACGTCCTGCACCGCCGACCGGACGTGGCCGGGCAGGTCGGCCCAGCCGATCCGGGTCCTGGCCAGCTCACCCATCCGTCCAGCGTGGTGCAGGGCCGGGCCGGCGGGCAACCGCGTTACGCGGCGAGGTAGCGCAGCACGACGACCCCGCTGTCGAAGGGGCGCGTCTCCACCAGCCGGAAGCGGCGCGGGTCGAACTCCCGGTCGACGATCGGCACGCCCCGGCCGATCAGGAACGGGTTGAGCTTGACCACCAGCTCGTCGACCTCGGGCAGCAGCTGGCCGGCGAGCTGGCCGCCGCCGGCGAGCCAGATGTCGCCGCCGTCGCGCCGCTTCAGGTCGCGGACGAACTCGACCGGGTCGGCGTCGACCAGCTGCACGTCCGGGTAGTCCGCCGGGGGCAGCGAGCGGGAGAAGACGTACTGGGTCAGGTGGGCGTAGGGGCTGGTGACGCCGATGGCGAGCCCTGGGTCGTAGGTGGCGCGGCCCATCACCACCGCGTCGAAGCGGCCGGCCGGCCGGTCGATGCCGAACCGTTCGTGGGTGAAGGTGGGCAACGTCTGGGGCCAGGTCGCCACCAGCTGCTCCAGCACGTCGGCGTCGAGCGGGAAGAAGTCGGCCGACCCGTCGGGAGCGGCGATGAAGCCGTCGAGCGTGCTGGCGACGTAGTACACGAGCTTGCGCAAACGAACTCCTCAATCACTACTGCTGTCGTGGTTGAGAAACTACAACACCTGTCGTGGTTTCCGCTAGGGTGATGTCGTGGCGAGAAACGTGGAGCGGCGGGCGGCGCTGGCCGACGCCGGGTTGCGGGTGCTGGCGGCGACCGGGGCGCGGGGCCTGACCCACCGCGCCGTGGACGCCGAGGCCGGCGTCCCGCTCGGTACGGCCTCCAACTACTTCCGCTCCCGCGACGCCATGCTCGGCGCGCTCGGCGAGCGGATCATGGAACGGTTCGCCCCGGACGAGGGCACCCTCGCACAGCTGGGCGCCCGGGAGCCGTCACTGGAACTGTTCACCGACTACGTCCGCTACATCGTCGAGCGCACCACCGCCCAGCCGGAGCTGACCCGGGCGCTGATCGAGCTGCGGCTGGAGGCGGTGCGCCGGCCGGAACTGGCCCGGATCCTCGGCGACACGCTGCGCCGCGGCTACCGCGACGACGTCGCGTTCCACGTCGCCGCCGGGCTGCCCGGCGGGGCGTTCGAGGTGGCGCTGCTGCACTACGCGCTGGACGGGCTCCTGCTCGATCTCCTCACCACCTCGATCGACGCCGGTTTCGACCCGGACGAGGTGGTGTCCGCCCTGGTGTCCCGGCTGGTCGCCCGCGCCTGAGCACACCCCCGCCGCCCGGTGCGGCCCGAGGTATGCCACCCGCCGCAACGGGAAACCGCCTGCGACGTACCCCGGGAGGAGTGGCGGATGAGAGACGGCGCCGGCCTGACCATCGGTGTGCTCGGCTCGTACGGCGGACGCAACCTCGGCGACGAGGCGATCCTGACCGGTCTCCTGGCCGACCTGCGTGAACAGGAACCCAGCGCCCGGATCATCGTCTTCTCCCGCAACCCGTCGCACACCATGCTCGCCCACCCGGACGTGGAGGCGGTGCCCTGGGAGGGGGTCAGCCGGGTCGACTCCGCGGAGGTGCTCGGCCAGCTCGACCTGCTGATCCTCGGTGGCGGTGGCATCCTGTACGACCGGGAGGCCCGCCGCTACCTGCGCGTCGTCCGGGTCGCCCAGGAGCGGGGCCTGCCGCTGCTGACGTACGCGGTGGGGGTGGGACCGCTCAGCGACGGGGTCGACACCGGCATGGTCCGGGAGACCCTGGCCGACGCCATCGAGGTGACCGTGCGGGACCAGGAGTCCCGGATGGTGCTGGAGGAGGCGGGGCTGCTCAATCCGATCACCGTCACCGCCGACCCGGCGTTCCTGCTGGAACCCGAGGACTTCCCCGCCCGGCTGCTGCGCGAGGAGGGCGTGCCCGCCGGCAAGCGTCTGGTCGGGCTGAGCGTCCGCGAGCCCGGCCGGGCCGCCGAGCGGCTCGACGTCGACGGGTACCACCGGCTGATCGCCCAGATCGGCGACTTCCTGGTGCAGCGGATCGACGCCTACGTCCTCTTCGTCCCGATGGAGCGGGACGACATCCGGCACTCGCACGGTGTGATGTCCCACATGATCGCCGCCGACCGGGGCCGCGTCCTGCACGGCGACTACTCGCCCCGACAGGTGCTCGGCCTGATGAGGCACTTCGACCTGGCGGTCGGCATGCGACTGCACTTCCTGATCTTCGCGGCGATGGTGGGCACGCCGTTCCTTCCCCTGCCGTACGCGGGAAAGGTCTTCGACCTGGCCCAGCGGCTCGGGGTGCCGGCGCTGCGAGGCGTGGAGCGGGAGGTGGAGGGCCCGCTGCTCGCGGAGGTCGACCGGCTCTGGGACGAACGCGAGTCCCGGGCGGAGTCCACCGCCCGCCTGGTCGCCGAGGTCTGCGACCAGGCCCGGGGCACCTCGCAGGTCACCCGGGCGGTGCTGGAGAGCCTGCGGTCCCGGGCGCTGGCCCGGATGGAAGCCTGACCGCCGGCCGGTGCCAGCCCGGACCGCCTCAGACCGCCGGGCCGCGCCAGCGGTAGCAGTACTCGTCGCCGACGGACTCCAGCTCGTAGATCTGCGCGTCGGCCAGCCCCTCGGGGCCGAGGTGGTGATGGGTCAGCGGCGGACGGTTGTTGCTGTCCAGCTCGACGTGGACCGACTCGCCGTCCGCCGGGCCGTCCGCCAGCGGGATCCGCACCGTTGATGCCATGGGCCCATCCTGCCCCGACCATCGCCGGACCGCAGGATTTGCCGGCAGCGGCCAGGGCGGGCCGGGGGTCTACGGTTCAGGAATGGCGGACATCGAGATCGACCCCACGCTAGCGCCGGTCCTGGCTCGCACCGGCGACGAACGGGCCGTGCTGACGGCGTTCCTCGACTTCCACCGGGGCATCGTGCTGCGCAAGGTGCGCGGCCTGGCCGACGTCGACGCCCGCCGCCGGCTGGTGCCGTCCGCGACCACCCTGGCCGGCCTGCTCAAGCACCTGACCCTGATCGAGCGGAACTGGTTTCCGATCCTGCTCGACCCCGCCCCAGGGGAGGTCTTCCCGACCGCCGAGGAGGACGCGGCCGCCAGCTTCGCCGTGGACGAGGGGGAGACCCTCGACGCGCTCGTCGACGCCTACGAGCGGGCCTGCGCGCGGTCCCGGGAGGTGGCGGCCCGGTTCCCGCTGGAACACGTCGTGCCGCACCCCCAGCTCGGCGAGGTGTCGCTGCGCTGGATCCTGGTGCACATGATCGAGGAGACGGCCCGGCACGCCGGTCACGCCGACATCCTCCGCGAGCTGACCGACGGCGAGACCGGCGTGCTCTGAGTCAGCCGCGCGGCAGCAGCCCCGGCGGATACTCCATCCCGTCGTGGGTGCAGGCCGCGGCGGCCACCGTCGCCGCGTAGGCCGCCGCGTCGGGCAGCGCCGCGCCGCGCAGCCGGCCGGCGACCAGCCCGGCGGCGAAGGCGTCCCCCGCACCGTTGGTGTCCACCACCGGCGCGGCCGGCACGGTGGCGGGCACCCGCACCGGGACGCCGCCACCCGGGTGCAGGTCGGCGCCGTCCGCGCCCCGGGTCACCACCACCGTGCGCGGCGCCAGCCCGGCGGCCACCGCCGGGGCCCGGTCGCCCAGCCGTACGCCGCTGACGAGGACCAGGTCGGCGGCCTCGGCGAACGGACGGTGGTAGGGGTTCTGCCCGTCCCAGTCGTGCACGTCGGTGGAGAGCGGCACCCCGTCGGGCAGCGCGGCGCGCAGCACCGGCAGCCGGTCCCGGGCCCAGTCCATGATCGAGACGTGTACGTGGGCGGCGTCGCGCACCAGCTTCGCCAGCTCGTCGTCGGCGAACGGCGCCGCCGCGCCGGTCCACGGGGACGGGTCGTACAGCGACATCCGCCGCCCGGCCGGGTCGACCAGGTTCACCGACTGCCGGCTGCCGCCCGGGTTGTCCACCAACACCGTGTGCACCGAGGTTCGGGCCAGCGCCGCGCGCACCACCTGGCCGGCGGGATCGGTGCCGAGCACGTCCACCAGGGCGACCCGCAGCCCGAGCGCGTGCGCGGCCAGGGCCACCCCGGCGCCGGTGTTGCCGATCCGGGCCTCGATCGGCGGGACGATGAGCGAGTCGGTGGCGGGGGGCGGGATCGCGGGCACGCGTACCCGCAGATCCACCCCCAGGCCGCCGACCACGAGCAGGTCGAACATGGCGCCGACGCTAGCCGGTGGCCGCCGCCTATCCTTGGGCCGGGCGTCGACGAGGGGGAGCTTTGTTGGTCATCCACGGGTTGTGGCTGGTCGACGTCGGTCTCGCCGTCTGGGCGGAGGACAGCGCCGCGCCGGCCCGGGCGCCGCGCCGGCCCGGCCGGGCCCCGCGCGAGCGCGCCCACCCGTTCGCCGCCGACCACGCCACGCTCGCCGCCGCGCTGGGCGACGTCCCGGCCGAGGCCGGCTCGCTGCGGCTCACCCTGCCCACCCGGGCGGGATCCCCGCTGGACTCGCCCGAGCTAGTGCGGACCGCCGTCGCCGAACCGGTCCGCGGCCCGGTCACCCTGGCCGGGTGGCGGGTGCCCGTCCTGACGTTCGCCCCGGCCGAGGCGCTGACCCTGCTGCGCGGCCTCAACGCGGCCGCCGCCGTGCCGGGCGCCACCCTGCGCCACCTCGCCGAGCTGGCCGAGTTCGCGGTCGACCTGGTGTCCCGCGGGCGGCTGCTGCCCGGGCTGGCTGAGCCCGCCCCGGACGAGGGCGGCGCGATGGCGGTGGCCGGGGCGCGCTGGCGGCCACTGCTCACCGGCACCGACGCCGGTTGGGCCCGCTCGCTCGCGCTGGCCCTGCCCCCGGCCGCCCGGTCCGCCGCGTCGGGCGGTGCCGGGCCGGCCGATCCGGGGCCGGGCGCGCTGGTCGCCGACGCGTTGGACGCGCTGACCGACGCCGCCGCCCGGGCGGCGCTGGCCGAGACCGACCTGGCCCGGGGCGGGCGCCGCGACGGGGTGGTCGCCGGCTGGCTGACCGCGCTGTCCGGGCCGGACCGGGAGTTCACCGCCGACCGCGCCGCGCTGGCCACCCTCCGCGCCGAGCTGGACAACTGGCAGCGCGACGCCGCCGGCGGGGCGGTACGGGCCAGCTTCCGGCTGGTCGAGCCGCCGGCCGACGAGATCGTCGAACCGCTGGTGGTGGTGCCGGCCGACCCGGCCACGGTGGTCCGGCCCGCCGGCCGCTGGCGGGTCGAGTTCGGCCTCCAGGCCGCCGACGAGCCGAGCCTGCACGTCGACGCCGCCCAGGTCTGGCGCGCGCCGGAGACCGTACCCGCGCTCGCCGGCCGGCGGGACGACCCGCAGGAGACCCTCCTGGCCGAGCTGGGTCGGGCCGGCCGGCTCTGGCCCGCGCTGGACGCCGCGCTGCGCACCCCGGCGCCGGAGGAGCTGGAGCTGGACGCCGAGGGCGCGCACCTGTTCCTGCGCGACGGCGCACCGGTGCTGCACGCCGCCGGCTTCGGGGTGCTGCTGCCCGGCTGGTGGCAGCGGCCGTCGACGCGACTCGGCGCCCGGTTGCAGGCCCGGGGGCGTACCGCCCCGGGCACCGTCGCCGGCGCCGGCGGCGGGCTCGGGCTGGACGCCCTGGTCGACTACCGGTGGGAGGTGGCGCTCGGCGACGAGACGCTCGACGCCGACGAGCTGGCCGCGCTGGCCGCGCTGAAGACCCCGCTGGTGCGGCTACGCGGCCGGTGGGTGGAGCTGGACCCGAAGCGGCTGGCCGCCGGGCTGCGGCTGCTGCGGTCCTCCGGCGAGCTGACCGTCGCCGACCTGCTCCGGCTCGGCCTGTCCGGGGCCGACCGGCCCGAGGCGCTGCCGGTGCTGGAGGTGACCGCCGACGGGCCGCTGGGCGACCTGCTCGCCGGGGAGGCCGAACGGCGGCTCACCCCGCTCGACCCGCCGCCGGGCTTCAAGGGCACCCTGCGTCCGTACCAGCGGCGGGGGCTGGCCTGGCTGGCCTTCCTCCAGTCGCTCGGGCTCGGCGGGGTGCTCGCCGACGACATGGGACTGGGCAAGACGGTGCAGCTGCTGGCCCTGCTCGCCGGGGACCCGCCGGCGGCCGGGCCGACCCTGCTGGTCTGTCCGATGTCGCTGGTCGGCAACTGGCAGCGGGAGGCGGCGAAGTTCACCCCCGGGCTGCGCGTGCACGTGCACCACGGCGCGGACCGGGCGCGCGGCGCGGAGTTCACCGAGGCCGTGCACGCCGCCGACCTGGTGGTGACCACCTACTCGGTGGCGGCCCGGGACGCCGTCGCGCTCGCCTCGATCGGCTGGCACCGGGTGGTGGTGGACGAGGCGCAGGCGATCAAGAACGCCTCGACCCGGCAGGCCGAGGCCGTCCGGTCGCTGCCCGCGCGGCACCGGGTCGCGGTCACCGGTACGCCGGTGGAGAACCGGCTGGCCGACCTCTGGTCGATCATGCAGTTCGCCAACCCCGGGCTGCTCGGCCCGGCCGCCAGCTTCAAGAAGGCGTACGCGGTGCCGATCGAGCGGCACGGGGACGCCGAGGTCGCCGCCCGGCTGCGCCGGATGACCGGCCCGTTCGTGCTGCGCCGGCTCAAGACCGACTCCTCGATCATCTCCGACCTGCCGGAGAAGCTGGAGATGGAGGTGCTCTGCAACCTCACCGCCGAGCAGGCGTCGCTCTACCGGGCCATCGTGGACGACATGCTGGCGAAGATCGAGTCCAGCGACGGGATGGAGCGCCGCGGCCTGGTGCTGGCCACCATGACCCGACTCAAGCAGGTCTGCAACCACCCGGCGCAGCTGCTGCGCGACGGCTCGGCGCTGCCCGGGCGCTCCGGCAAGCTGGAACGGCTGGAGGAGATCCTCGACGAGGTGCTCGCGGCGGGGGAGAAGGCCCTGCTCTTCACCCAGTACGCCGAGTTCGGCGGGATGCTGCGCGGGCACCTGTCGGCCCGGTTCGGCCGCGAGGTGCTCTTCCTGTACGGCGGGGTCGGCAAGGCGGACCGGGACGCCATGGTCACCCGGTTCCAGTCGCCGGACGGCCCGGCGATCTTCGTGCTGTCGCTCAAGGCCGGCGGCACCGGGCTGACCCTCACCGCCGCCAACCACGTCGTCCACGTCGACCGGTGGTGGAACCCGGCGGTGGAGGACCAGGCCACCGACCGGGCGTTCCGGATCGGCCAGCGTCGCCGGGTCCAGGTACGCAAGTTCGTCTGCGCCGGCACGGTGGAGGAGAAGGTGGCCGCGATGATTGCCGACAAGCGCAGCCTGGCCGCCTCGGTGGTGGGCAGCGGCGAGCAGTGGGTCACCGAGCTGTCCACCGCCCAGCTGCGCGAGCTGTTCGCGCTGGAGGCCGGGGCGGTGGTCGAGTGACCGGCCCCGACCGCACGCCACCGCCCGGCGACCCGGCGCCCGACGGCGACGCGGGCGCGGCCGGCCGGTTCGCCGACTTCGGCCGGCCCCGGCGGGTCGACGGCGGGCTGAAGGCGCGCAGCACCCGGGGCGCGATCGGGGTCTCCTGGTGGTCGCGGCGCTTCCTGGAGGTGCTGGAGTCGTTCGCCCTCGGCACCCGGCTGACCCGTGGCCGGTCGTACGCCCGCAAGGGCCAGGTGCTGCGGCTCGACGTGACGCCCGGTCGGGTCGAGGCCACCGTGCAGGGCTCCCGGGCCGAGCCGTACCGGGTCGGTATCGAGCTGCCGGTGTTCCCGGCGGCGCTCTGGGAGCGGGTCGAGCGGGACCTCGCCGCGCAGGCGTTCTTCAGTGCCCGGCTGCTCGCCGGTGACCTCCCGGCGGAGCTGGAGGAGGTGTTCGCCGACGCCGGCGCCCCGCTCTTCCCGAGCGGGGTGGCGGAGCTGACCCAGCGGTGCAGCTGTCCCGACTTCGCGGTGCCCTGCAAGCACCTGGCGGCGACCTTCTACCTGCTCGCCGAGGCGTTCGACGCGGACCCGTTCCAGCTGCTGCACTGGCGCGGCCGTGGCCGGGCCGAGCTGCTGGACCGGCTGCGTGCCCTGCGCGCCGGCGCGACCGACCCCGCCGGTACGCCGGAACGGTCCGGTTCGGACACCGGCGCGACGGCCGGGGTCATCGCCGGTTCGGCGGCCGGCGTGCAACCGGTCCCGGCCGCCGGGGCGGCGCGGGTGCTCGCCGCACTGCCCGCGATCCCGCTGGACGAGGCGGTGGACCGGTTCTGGCTGCCGCCGGTGCCGCTGCCGGACCGGCCGCCCACCCTGGCGACCGGCCCCGAGCTGCTGCTGCGGCAGCTCGGCGCGCCCGCGCCCGCCATCGGCGGCCCGGGTCTGCTGGAGCGGCTGCGCCGGGCGTACCGGACCTTCGGCCGGTCCTGACCCCGCCGGCCGCGGCGGATCGTGGACAGTCGCCGTCCGCAGTGGACGCCGACCGTCCACGATCTCGAACCGGGCGACGGGGCGCCGGTGCCGGGCCGTGGTGGCCGACGGGTCATAGCCAGCGGCGGCGGAAGCGCCACATCAGGGCGGCGTTGGCCGCCAGTACGACGGCGCAGATCGCCCCGGCCATGCGTCCGGCCAGTACCGTCATTGCCGGCAGTGACGCCCAGAGCACGATCGTCAGGATCATCAGCCAGCGCCCGCGTCGGGCTCGCGCCCGATGGTCGAGTCTCGCGAAGAACTTCGGGTCGCTCTCCCGGAGCTGCCGGGTGATCTGTTCGAATCTGCGCTGATCCTCTTTGCTGAGCATGGCGATGCCTTCCCCTCACGGCTTCAGCGGTTCGGCGGCTTACCCGCTGTTGCGGCGGCTCACGCCCTTGCGCTGCTGCCACTTTGCGCCGCCGGCGGGGTGGCGGGACGCGGGTACCGGACGCGGGTCAGGAACGGCTCAGCGCGGGCTTATCCCTTCCTTAAGTTTCGCTGTGCCCGTGAACGGCGCTAAAAGCGTCGCGTGGTCCGGAAACGTTACGTCCCGGTCCTCAGGGGCCGAGTCGCCCCTGCTCCGGACGCCGGTGCCCGGCAGGGGGGAAACCGGGCCGCCGGAGGGCCCGCTGAGCGGTGTCTTAAGTGCCGTCGGGAGCCGCTGGTGAGCGCCTTGAAGGCCCCCCACCCCTTGGTTACCTTCCCGTAGCAACCCCCTCAGGCAACAGTCGCCGCACCCTCCGCCCCGCTCCGGTCGCAGCGTGTCGGCGCCTTGAAGAAATCGGGATTGGTGCATGGCCGACCAGAATGTGCCACCGCGCGGACCGTGGGAAGACCGCGGCTGGACTGCTGGACAACACCCCACCCCGGACGAATACCGCAACGTCCACCGCTCGACGCCGTACGCGGTGCAGTACCAGGGCCAGGTCGACCCCGGCCAGCCGCACGCCGGGTACGCCACCCAGCCGGCCCCCCGCGGCCCGCAGTGGGTCGGCCCGGAGGGCCTGGGTCGGCAGTCGTTCCACCAGCCGGCCGGCACCGGACTGCCCCAACTGGACGACGGCGACGAGCCCGGCGGCCGGGTCGGCCGGCGGCGCGCCCTGGCCGCGATCGGCGGCACCGCCGCCGTGGTCGCCGGCGGCGCCGCCCTCGCGATGAACTCGTCGGTGCGCGGCCTCTTCGGCGGCGACGACGCGGTGGCGGGCGACGCCACCGGCACCACCGTCACCGACGGCACCGCCGCCCGTCCCAGCGGGCAGCAGGCGAGCACGGTGCGCACCTACACCGAGCAGAACGAGAGCTACATGGGCTCCCGGGCCGGGGCCGCGCTGAAGAGGAACGCCCCCGCCGGCGGGCGGACCTTCTCCGGCCCGGCCGCCGCCGCGGCGGAGACCCCGGTGACGGTGAAGACGGTGCTGGCCAAGGATCCGGTACGACACCTCGCCAGCCGGGCCACCTTCGGCGCCTCGCCCAGGACGCTCGCCGACATCCGCCGGCTGGGCATCGACGGCTGGATCCGCTGGCAGCTCGACCCGGAGAAGATCGCGCCGAGCCCGGCCGAGCTGAAGCTGGCCGAGCTGCCCAGCCTCAGGCTGAGCCCGGTCCAGCTGCGCGAGCAGCGCGACCAGCTCAACGACACGGGCGTGCAGCCGGAGAAGGAGATGGTGGACGCCACCATCGCCCGCCAGATCTGGTCCGAGCGGCAGCTCTTCGAGGTGATGGTCGACTTCTGGAACGACTTCCTGCACGTCGCCGCCGACTTCGACGGCGGCGAGGTCTACCGCAACTCGTTCGACCGGGACGTCGTACGGCCGAACGCGCTGGGCAGCTACCCGGACATGCTGGTCGCCGCGAACAAGCACCCCGCGCTGCTGCTCTACCTGAGCCAGAACGACTCCCGCAAGGACGCCATCAACGAGAACCTCGCCCGCGAGAACCTCGAGCTGTACTCGGTCGGCGTCGACGGCGGCTACACCGAGAAGGACGTCCGGCAGGCGGCCATGCTCCAGACCGGCCGCGGTGTCCAGGACGGCAGGTACGTCTTCCGCGCCGACCAGCACTACCTCGGCAAGGTCAAGATTCTCGGCTTCAGCCACGCGAACGCCTCGGCGGACCCGAAGAAGGCCGACGCGGTCATCGACTCGTACATCCGTTACATCGCCCTGCACCCGTCGACCGCCCAGTACGTGGCGCGCAGCCTCGCCACCCGGTTCGTCTCGGACACCCCGCCGAAGTCCCTGGTGGACCGGCTGGCCAAGACGTACACGGTCAACAAGGGCATGGTGAAGCCGCTGCTGATGACGCTCCTCAGCTCCTCCGAGTTCTGGGCGGCGGTGGGGCAGAAGGTGCGCCGGCCGATGGAGTACCTGATCGCCACCTACCGGACCCTCAACGTCCGGCCGGAGGCGTCGCGGGGCTTCAAGCAGGACGGCGGGCGCCCGGCGTTCGCCCGGGGGCTGCGCCAGGTCCACGACAAGCTGCGCGAGCTCGGCCAGTACCCGATGGGCCAGCCCACGCCGGACGGCTACCCGGACGTCTACGTCGCCTGGACCTCGGCCGGCACCATGGTCAACGGCTGGAACGAGGCCGCCGACCTGCTCAACGGCTACCGCACCGAGTTCACCTACACCAGCGCGGAGAACCTGGTGGCGAAGCCGCCGGCGACCGCCGGGGCGTACGTGGACGCGCTCGCCCAGCGGCTGGTGCACCAGAAGCTGAGCGCCAAGGAGAAGGCGCTGATCCTCGGTGTCGCCGGCGTGCCGGCCGGCGCCAAGGTCGACGCGACGTTCAACGGGGCCGTCACCGCCGTCGCGCGGGCGATCCTCGCTTCCCCCCAGCACCACCTCCGGTGAGGCACCCGATGGAGAAGACAGTGCACTCGTTCCCCCTGCACCCCGAATGCCCCGACCTGCGGCGGCTGGCCGACGACCCGGCCGAGGCGCTGCTGCGCGCCGAGGCCGACATCGTCGCCGCCGAGAGCGCCGCCGAGGCCGACCGCTACCGCCGGCTGGAGGACCTGGAGGAGGCCCAGCAGGACGGGCGGGGGGTGACCCGGCGGACCTTCGTCGCCGGCGCCGCCGCCACCGCCACCGCGCTGGCCACCGCGCAGTTCGTCACCACCTCGGCGTCGTTCGCGGCGACGAAGACCGGCACCCTGATCCACGTCTTCCTCTACGGCGGGCTGGACGGGCTCAGCCTGGTCGCTCCGGACAACGACCCGGTGCTGGCCAAGGCCCGGCCCGACCTGCTGCTCGGCAACGACTCGCTGGCCCTGGGCCGCGGCTTCAAGCTGACCAGCGCGTTCCAGCCGCTGGAGCAGTGGCTCAAGGCCGGCCAGCTCGGCTTCATCCCGGCGGTCTCCGACGAACGGCTGTCCCGCAGCCACTTCCAGGCCGCCGACGCCTGCAACCTGGGCGGCCTGCCCAACGAGACCGGCGGCCGGGGCTGGCTGGACAGCCTGGTCGACGCGCTGGGCAAGGGCACCGCGTTCCGCAGCGTCGGCATCGGCAGCACGCTGCCCCGGTCGCTGGTGGGCACCAACGGCGCGCTGTCGATCAACAACGTCGGCTCGCTGCGGCTCAACGGCGACGAGAAGTACCGGGCGGCCACCGAGAAGGCGATCCGGGGCCTGTTCACCGGGATCAACCATCCCGTCCAGGAGGCGGTGCTCGACGGCATGGGCGCGCTGGCCACGGCGCAGCGGCTGGCGGCCAAGCCGTACCAGCCGGCGGCCGGGGTGAAATACGAGGGCGTCGGGTCCGCGTTCCAGCAGCTCGCCCAGCTGATCAAGGGCGGGGCGAACGTCCGGGTGGCCACCGTCGGCATGGGCGGCTACGACACCCACGAGAACCAGGGCACCCGCGACGGCGGCCAGCTGCACCGGCGGCTCAACGAGCTGGCCACGGCGATGGCCGCGTTCTTCACCGATCTCGGTGACCGGGCCGCCGACGTCACCATCATGGTGTCCAGCGAGTTCGGCCGCCGGGTCGCCTCCAACAGCGGCGGCACCGACCACGGCCACGGCGGCGTGGTCACCCTGCTCTCCGGCCGCAAGCTCGCCGGCTCGCTGCTCGGCACCTGGAACGGGTTGAACGATCTGGACAGTGGCGACGTACCTGAGTACAACAACATGTTCAACGTCTACGGAAGCGTGGCGCAGGGGCGGTTCGGCCTGACCAACGCCGAGGTGGACAAGATCTTCCCGAGGCAGAAGTACACCCCCATGAAGCTGTACGCGTGACGTACCAGGAGACGTACGCCGGCGGCCGCCGTACCGGGAACTCGTCCCGGCACGGCGGCCGTTCGGCCGCCCCCGTACCCCCGACACCGGCGCTGCCCCGGCGCGGGCCCGGCGGCCGACGGGCGGTGTCCGCGCTGTTCTGGCTCGGCCTGGTGGCCGGCGTGCTGCCCTGGTGGCTGGACACCCCGGCCGGCGCGCTGGCCGACACCGGCGACGTGCTCACCGCCGCCGGGCGGATCACCGGCCTGGTCGCCGGCTACCTGCTGCTGGTGCAGGTGCTGATGATGAGCCGCCTCGGCGTGCTGGAACGCTCGCTCGGCGGCGAGCGGATCTCCCGGCTGCACCGGGACGTCGGCGCCACCCTGCTCGTCGCGGTGCTCGCCCACATGTCGCTGCTGCTGGTGGCCTACGCCGAGGCCGACGAGCAGTCGGTGGTGGGCGAGGTGGGCGTGTTGCTGCGCGACTACGAGGACATGCTCTCCGCGTTCGCCGCCGCCGGCATCATGGTGCTGGTCGGCCTCACCGGCGTCCGGGCGATCCGCACCCTGCTGCCCTACGAGCTCTGGTACCACCTGCACCTGACCAGCTACGCGGCCCTGCTGCTGGGCTTCGGCCACCAGTTCAGCAACGGCGCCCAGCTCTTCCAGCCCGGGCCGGTGCGCACCGGCTGGATCGCCGCCTACCTGCTGGTGGTCGCCGCCCTGGTCTGGGGGCGGCTGGTCGCCCCGCTGCGCTTCAACCTGCGCCACCGGCTCCAGGTGGCCGACGTGGTCGCCGAGACCCCGGACACCATCTCGATCTACCTGACCGGCGCGCGGCTCAACCAGATCGACATGCTCGGCGGGCAGTACTTCCGCTGGCGGTTCCTCACCCGCGGCTGCTGGTGGCAGTCGCACCCGTTCTCGCTCTCCGCCGCCGCCAACGGCCGCTGGCTGCGGCTGACCGTCAAGGTGGTCGGCGCGCACACCGCCGACCTGCGCGACCTTGACCCGGGCACCCGGGTCTGGGCGGAGGGGCCGTCCGGCACCTTCACCGCCGCGCACCGCACCCGGGAGCGGGCCCTGCTGATCGCCGGCGGCAGCGGCATCGCCCCGCTGCGGGCGATGCTGGAGGAACTGCCGCCCGGCGCGGCGCTGATCTACCGCGCCCGCACCCCCGCCGACGTGCTGCTGCACCACGAGCTGGACTGGCTCGCCCAGGCCCGCCAGGTCTCCGTCTGGTACGTCATCGGCTCCCGGGACGACGCCGGCCCCCGCCAGGTGATGAACCCGGAGGGGCTGCGCCGGCTGGTGCCCGACGTGGCCCGCCGCGACGTCTACCTCTGCGGCCCGTCCGGGCTGGTCGAGGAGTCGGTGCGGGTGCTGCGCGCCGCCGGCGTGCCCCGCCGGCAGATCCACCTCGCCACGTTCGAGCTGTAGAAAGGCACCCGACATGCGTCGCGCGATCCTCGCGATCACCGGTCTGGCCGCCAGCACCAGCGCGCTGGTGGTGCTCAAGGGCTCTCCGGGCGCCAACCAGGTCGCCCAGGACCTCCCGGCCGACCAGGCGTCCGTCGCCCCCGCGGCCGGCGACCCGGGCGCGGCGGGCGGGGTCCGCCCGGCGCCGCGCCCCTCCGCCTCCGGACGCGCCCCGGCGGCGCGCCCCACCTCCGGCGCGCCCCGCACCCCGGCCGCGCGGTCCACCACCGGCACCCGGGCTCCCGCCGCGCCGCGGACCACCACCGCCGCACCGAAGCCGGCGCTGCGCACGGTGAGCGGCCCGACCGTCAACTACGAATACGGCTCCCTGTCGGTGCAGATCACCCTCTCCGGCGGCAGGATCGTCAACGCCACCGGGATCGGCCTGCCGCAGAGCGGACAGTCGGGCCAGCGCAGCGACGACGTGCAGCGCACCTACAGCGGCACCAGCGGCGAGGTGGTGCAGCAGCAGACCGCCGACCTGAACACCGTCAGCGACGCCACCGCCACCAGCGACGCGTACCAGCAGTCGCTCCAGGCGGCGATCGACCGGGCCGGCTGAGGTGCCGGTCTCGCCGGCCCGTCCCGGTCTGCGCCGGGTCGAGCACGTCATGGGTACGGCGATCAGCCTCGACCTGGCCGACGACCTGCCCGCCACGACCCTGCACGACCTCGCCGAGGAGACCTTCGGCTGGCTGCGCGAGGTCGACGCCCGGTTCAGCACCTACCGCGACGACAGCGAGGTGTGCCGGCTGGACCGGGGCGAGCTGCGGCTGGCCGACGCGTCGGCGGACCTGCGGGCGGTGCTGGAGCGCTGCGCCGACCTGTGGGCCGCCACCGACGGCTACTTCGACGCGTACGCCACCGGGCGGCTCGACCCGTCCGGGTACGTCAAGGGCTGGTCGGCGCAGGTCGCCTCGGACCGGCTGGTCGCCGCCGGGGCGGCCAACCACTGCCTCAACGCCGGGGGTGACGTGGTGGTCCGGGGACTGTCACCGACCCGGGAGCCGTGGCGGATCGGCATCGCCCACCCGTGGAACCCGATGGCCACCTGTCTGGTCCTCGCCGGCAGCGACCTGGCCGTCGCCACCTCGGGCGTGCAGCACCGGGGCCAGCACGTGCGGGACCCGCGCCGGGGCGAGCCGGCCCGGGGCCTGCGCTCGGTCACCGTGGTCGGCGCGGACCTGGGCGTCGCCGACGCGTACGCCACCGCGGCGGTGGCCATGGGCGAGGCCGGCATCGGCTGGTTGGACCGCCTCCCCGACCACCTGCACGCGGTCGTCACCGACGACGGCCGCCTGCTGCACTCCACCCGCCTCCCGCTGACCGACTGACCGGCCCCGGTCAGCGGGCCGGGCGGGGGCTGCCGGCCGGACGGGAGCCGGCGGGGCGGGCGCGCTCCGGCCGGGAGCCGCCCGGGCGGGTGCCCGACCGGCGGTGCCGCCGCCGGTGGTGCGGCGGCGGCTCGGCGCCGCCGGCGGGCCACGTCGCGTCGTCCCTGGCCATCACGTACCCCTGCTCCCGGCGCGTCCGCGCCGTCACCGGTTCAACGACCCCGGCACCGGCGGGGACGCTGCCGGTCACCGATTCGCGGGTCAGTGACCCCGTCGGGGGAGCGGGAGGTGGCCGGGGAGCAGCTCCGGGGGGAGCGTCACCCCGGTGGCCCGCAGCGCGTCGGCCAGGGTGTTCTGCAACAGGTACGAGTCGGGTAGCTGCCAGCGCGCCTGTTCCGGGGCGACCGCCCAGCGCACCGGACCCTCCGGCAGCCGGGTCGGCGGCGCCGCGATCCACGAGCCGGGCCCGTGGCGCACCACGTGGAAGCAGTGCTCCAGCTCCGGCCGCAGCGGGTCGCCGGGGCGGACGAGGAACATCCAGCGGCCGGTCGGGGTCACCAGCACCGGACCCCGGACCGCGGGGCCGGCCGGGTGGGTCGGGAGCGTGTCGAGTACCCGCCGACCGAGGTGGGCCGGCACCTCCAGCACGTCGAAGGACCGCCCGGTGGGCAGCAGCACCGCGTGCGGCCGGCTGCGCCACCAGGTGGCCACCCGGGCCGGGTCGGCGCTGGCCGCGTACTCCCAGTCCTCGAGGGCGGGGTGGCAGCCGACGGTGGGGCAGCCGGCCCGACCGCAGACGAAGCGGCTGCGCGCCAGGCAGGCGCCCGGGGTGACCTCCCAGCCGTGCATGGCGTACCGGACGGCGATCCGGCGCAGCCGAACCCGCTCGATCGGCGACAGCTGGGCGACCCGAGGTCCGACGTTCCCCCACATAATCCGTGATCTCCCCTCGCCCTACCGGACACCCCGTCAGGCAACGTGTCGAGCACCGTCACTGCCGTAACCCACGATCGTTGAGCTGTCGAACGGCCCCGTGCAACTTGCACGAAAGCTACGAGGACTGGCCGTATGGCCGACGTACAACCTGTGCGACCAGCGAAAACCTGAGACGGACGGAGCGCCGTACCCGCGGGGGGGCCGTCCGGAGATCCACCGGACGGGCGACGAGGGGGAGGAGCAAGAGGATGGACGAGCTGCCGATAGGCCGGCGGGTCGCCTACTGGCGAGGCCGGCGGAAGATGTCGCAACAGGTCTTCGCCGACCGACTGGGCAAGTCCAAGAGCTGGGTCGACAAGGTCGAGCGCGGGGTACGCCGGCTCGACAAGTTCTCCGTCCTCTACGAGATCGCCGACATCCTCCAGGTCGACGTGCAGCTGCTGCTCGGCAAGGACCCGGAGCGGCGTACCGACGCGCTCAACTGCATCGACCAGATCGAGGTGCAGGAGATCCGGGCCGCCCTGGAGCGGTACGACTCGATGAGCGCCTACTTCGACGCCGCCCCGTACCCGCCGCCGCTGGCCGACATGCGCAAGGCTGTCAACCACGCCTGGCTCACCTACCAGTACGGCCGCTACGGGATGCTGACCCGGGCGCTGCCGAAGCTGCTGCGCGACGCCCAGGCGGCCGACGCGGGCTGCCGCGGCGACCAGGCGTGCGAAGCGGCCCATCTGCTCGGGCAGGTCTACCAGATCGCCTCCTCGGTGCTGCGCAAGCTGGGTGAGTGCGAGCTGGCCTGGCTGGCCGCCGACCGGTCGATGGCGGTCGCCCAGCGGGCCGACGACCAGCTGCTGGCCGGCGTCGCCACCACCCGGGTCTGCAACGCGCTGGTCGCCATGGGCCGGGCCCGGCCCGCGTTGGAGCTGAACGTCACCATCGCCAACCGGCTCGCCCCGGGCGGGAGCAACGACGCTTCCCCGGACCGGCTCTCCGTCTACGGCATGCTGCTGCTCCAGGGCGCGATGGCGGCCGCCCGGATCGGCGACTCCGCCACCGTCGACGACCTGCTCAACGGCGCCCACGAGGCGGCCACCCTGCTCGGCAGCGACCAGAACCACTACTGGACCTCGTTCGGCCCGACCAACCTGGAGCTGCACCGCGCCGCCGCCGCGGTCGAGCTGGGCGACGGCGGCCGGGCGGTGGAGATCCACCAGCGCCTGCCGGAGCCCGCGTTCAACGCGCTGCTGCCCGAACGCCGGGCGCACCACCTGCTCGACATCGCCCGGGGCTTCGCCCAGATCGGCGACGTGGCCAACGCCGGCGAGATGCTGCTGCGCGGCGACCGGCTCGCGCCCTCGGAGATCCGCTGCCGGCCGATCGCCCACGAGGTGATGTCGGACGTGCTGCGTCGCACACGTGGTGCGCCGCCTCCGCCGATAGCGGAGTTGGCTGAGCACATGGGAGTCGGAGTATGAACACGGTGCCGGCCGAATGAGTGGCCCGCACCCGACCAGCGAGCGCCGCGAGGTGCTCTACGTCATCGCCTGCGGTTCGCCGCTGGCCCGGCACGTCGGTCGCCTGGTCGACCTGGCCCAGCAGGACGGCTGGGAGGTCTGCCTGGTGACCACGCCCGACGGGGCGAAGTTCGTCGACCGGGCCGCGCTGGCCCGGCAGACCGGCCACCCGGTACGCACCCACTACAAGAACGCCGGCGACCCTGACCTGCTGCCCCCGGCCGACGCCATGATCGTCTGCCCGGCCACGGTCAACACGGTCAACAAGTGGGCGGCGGGGATCACCGACACCCTCGCCCTCGGCCTGCTGGTGGAGGGGCAGGGCATGGGGCTGCCCGTGGTGGCGGTGCCGTTCACCAACGCCGCGATGGCCGCCCACCCGGCCTTCCGGGCCGGCCTGGCCCGGCTGCGCGAGTGGGGCACCACGGTGCTCTTCGGCGACCACGTCTTCCCCCTGCACGCGCCGGGCACGGGGGAGCGGCACCTCCAGGCCTTCCCGTGGGAGGCGGCGGTGGCGGCACTGCCCGACCGGTCCCGCCTCACCTCGGCCGCCTGACGGTCCCGGCCGCATGGCTGGGCTGATCCACACCGTGTCGGCGACATGGCGGTTTCCGACCACCGCGCACCCCGCCACATCGCCGACCTGGAGTCGATCACCCGGGCTGTGCCGGGGGACACGGGCGGCGGGCGAGGCCGTGGCCGCCCGTCCGCGCCGGTAAGCTGACCGGCCGTGAGCACAACCGCAGCCCCACCGACCGTCGCCGACGTGGTGGCGGTCCTGGAGCGCCGGTATCCGCCCTCCTGGGCCGAGGAGTGGGACCGGGTCGGCCTGGTGCTCGGTGAGCCCACCGCCGCCGTGCGCCGGGTCGCCTGCGTGGTCGACGTGGTGCCCGAGACGGTCGCCGAGTCGCGCGCCGCCGGGGCCGACATGATCGTCGCCCACCATCCGCTGCTGCTGCGCGGCGTCTCCTCGGTCGCCCCGACCACGTACAAGGGGCGGATCGTGCACGACCTGATCCGGGCCGGCGTCGCCCTGTACGTCGCGCACACCAACGCCGACGTGGCGGCCCCGGGCGTCTCCGACGCGCTGGCCGCCCGGTTCGGGCTGACCGGGCTGCGCCCGCTGCACCGCCCGTCGCCCGGCTCCCCGGCCGACGGCCCGGGCCGGGGCACCGGCCGGATCGGCGAGCTGCCCGCCCCGCTGACCCTGGCCGAGCTGACCCGGCACGCCGCCGCCGTGCTGCCCGCCACCGCCTGGGGAGTTCGCGCCGCGGGCGATCCCGGGCGTATCGTGCGTACCCTCGCCGTCAGCGGCGGCGCCGGCGACGTCTTCCTGGCCGAGGCGACCGCCGCCGGGGTGGACGCCTTCCTCACCGCCGACCTGCGGCACCACCCGGCGGGCGAGCACCTCGCCGCGGGTGGGCCCGCCCTGCTCGACGCCGCCCACTGGGCGACCGAACGACCCTGGTTGGACGACCTGGCCGCCCACCTGCGGGACGACCTCGGCGTCGAGACCGTGGTGTCCGACCTGGACACCGACCCCTGGACCGTGCACGCCGCCGCGCCCGTACTGGACGACAAGGAGCCCCGACCGTGAAGGCTGAATCCCAGGTCCAGCGCCGCCTGCTCGATCTGCAGGCCATCGACACCTCCCTCGCCCAGCTGGCGCACCGCCGGCGCACCCTGCCCGAGCGGGCCGAGCTGGAGGGGCTGGCCCGTGAGCTGTCCGCGCTGGAGGACGAGCGGGTCCGCGCCCAGGTCGCCGTGGACGACCTGGACCGGGACATCGCCCGGCTGGAGAAGGACATCGACCAGGTCCGCGCCCGCAAGAGCAAGGACGAGGCGCGGCTGGCTGCCGGCTCCGGCCCGGCCCGCGAGCTGGAGGCGCTCCAGCACGAGCTGGTCTCGCTCAACCGGCGGCAGGGCGATCTGGAGGACGCCGAGCTGGAGCTGATGGAGCAGCGGGAGACCGCGCAGGGCGTGCTCGACGGCATCGAGGCCCGGATGGCCGAGGCGCGCGAGCGCCGGGCGGCGGCCGAGCAGCGTCGGGACGACACGCTGGCCGAGATCGCCAAGGAGGAGGAGTTCAAGAAGGCGGCCCGCAAGCCGCTCGCCGGCGACCTCCCGGCCGATCTGGTCACCCTCTACGACAAGGTTCGCGAGGACACCGGCCTGGGCGCGGCGCTGCTCACCGCCGGGCGCTGCGGCGGCTGCCGGCTGGAGCTCTCCGGCGCCGACCTGTCCCGGATCCGCAAGGCGGCCCCGGACGACGTGGTCCGCTGCGAGGAGTGCCGACGGATCATGGTCCGCTCCAACGAGTCGGGTCTGTAGCCGGTGGCGGTGCGCGCGGTCGTCGTCGAGGCCGACGGCGGGTCCCGGGGCAATCCCGGCCCGGCCGGCTACGGCGCGGTGGTCCGGGACCCGGACTCCGGGGAGGTGCTGCTGGAGCGCTCCGAGGCGATCGGGGTCTCCACCAACAACGTCGCCGAGTACCGGGGGCTGATCGCCGGGCTGGAGGCCGCCGCCGAGCTGGGCGCGGCCGAGGTCGAGGCGCGGATGGACTCCAAGCTGGTCGTCGAGCAGATGTGCGGCCGCTGGCAGATCAAGCACCCGGGGCTGCGCCCGCTCGCCGCGCAGGCCGCCGCGCTGGTCGACCGTTTCGAGTCGGTCCGGTTCAGCTGGATCCCCCGGGAGCGCAACCGGCACGCCGACGCGTTGGCCAACGCGGCGATGGACGCCGCCGCCGGCAAGCCGCCGAAGCGCGCCGCCGCCGCCGAGCCGCGTGAGGTGGCCGCCGCGGACTCGGCGGCCCGTGCGCAAGCCCGCGAGGTCGCCGCCCGCGCCACCACCCGTACCGCCGGCACCGATCCGGCGACCACCAGGCCCTCCTGGGAGCCGCGGCCCAGCTTCACCGCCACCCGGCTGATCCTGGTCCGCCACGGCGAGACCGAGTGGACCGTGCAGCACCGCTACGCCGGCCGCGCCGACGTCCCGCTCTCCGACCAGGGCCGGGCCCAGGCCCGGGCCACGGCCGCGCGGGTGGCCGAGCTGGCCCCGTCCGTCGCGGCCGTGCTCAGCTCACCGCTGTCCCGGTGTACGGCGACCGCCGAGGCGATCGCCGGGGCGCTCGGCGGCATCCCGGTACGCCCGCAGGACGACTGGATCGAGTGCGACTTCGGCGACTGGGACGGCAAAACCTTCGCCGAGGTACGCGAGGGGTGGCCGGGGGAGCTGGACGCCTGGCTCGCCTCGACGCGGATCGCGCCGCCCGGCGGGGAGTCGTTCACCGCCGTCGCCGAGCGGGTCGACCGGGCGGTGGCGGCGCTGCGCGAGGCGTACCCCGGGGAGACCGTGGTGGTCGTCTCGCACGTCTCGCCGATCAAGCTGGCGTTGCGCGACGCCCTGGCGGCCGGCGACGCCTTCCTGCACCGGCTCTACCTGGACGCGGCCGGCATCTCGGTGCTGGACATGTGGCCCGACGGCGGCGTGGCGGTACGCAGCGTCAACGACACCGCCCACCTCGCCGCGCGCTGACCGACGGCTCAGCCGCGACCGGAGCGCAGCAGCCAGCGGATGAGGTAGAGGCACGGCAGCGCGACCGCCAGCCACATCAGGCCCACGGCGAGCCGGACCAGGCCCGGCAGCCCCGGCTGGAGGGCGAGGAAGCCCAGGCCGATGGTGGCGACGACGAGCAGGTAGCCGAGGATCGCCGCGTTGCGGCGTGGCGAGCGGGGCGGCCGGGTCACGGGCGGGGCGTCCCTTCGGTCAGCCGCGACACCAGCCGCAGGGGGTCGCGCAGTACGTCACCGATGGCGTGGTCGCCGACCCGCAGCGAATCGAGCAGCTCCTGGCGGGCCTCGTCCACCTGCCGGCCGGCCGCCCGGATCGTCTCGGTGACCAGCTCGCCGAGGGTCAGGTTGTCGACGGTACGGCGGGCCCGGGGGTCGATGCGGATGTCCAGCAGCTCCCGCGCCCCGGACATCTCCACGGTGACCTCGCCGTCGGGCGAGGAGACGACGTGCCGCCGGTGCGCGGCCCCCTCGGCGAACTCGACCGCGGCGGTCATCGCCGAGGTCATCTGCCGGGCCAGGGCGCTCAGGTCCGGTCGTTGCATCAGCCCACCGCCCCGGTGCCACGGAGGAACTCGTCGAGCGCCTGCCGGGGTGCGGGCGGCTGGTCGACGCCGTCGTTGCCGGTGATCTCCCGGATCCGGTCGGTGAGGGTGGTCGACAGCCGGGTCTGGGCCTGGCGTACCGCCTCCAGGCAGGCGGCCCCGAGCTGGTCGGCGTCGAGGTCCCGGACGGCCTGCGGGCTGAGGTAGACCTCGGCCACCTCGCCGTCGCCGGTCACCCGGGCGGTCACCGTGCCGGTGGCGTCACTGGCCTCGACGCTCTCCTCCGGCAGCGCGGCGATCCGGGCGGCGAGGCCGTCCACCCGCTCCCGGACGGCGCGCAGCGAGGGGTCGGTGTAGCCCTGGCGGCGCGCCTCGTCCGCCGCCGCCGCGATGGCCTCCGCGTCCGCGTTCACCGCTGCACCCACTCGGCCGGATCGCCGATGACGATCTTCAGGGACTCGGGCAGCCGGATGCTCGCCGTGTCGATCCGCCCGCTCCGGTCGGCGAACTTGTTGGCCAGCTCGTCGTTGGCGTCGCCGAGGGTCTTGGCGGAGAGCCAGACCGTCATCACGAAGCCGGCCAGCAGGCCGATCACGGCGACCGCGAAGGCCGCCCAGGAGGCGAAGATGCCGATCTTGACGGCCGGCGAGACCGGGCCGGCGGCGTTGGCGGCCACGGCGGCGACGGCGGCGCTGACCGTGGCGACCAGGAACGCGCCGAGGGTGGTGATCACGCCGGCCGCCAGCTGCGCGCAGTACGAGTCCATCAGGGAGCAGGTCTGCGCCAGTCGCTCCAGGGCCGGCAGCAGGTCGCCGGTGGCGAACGCGTGGAACTGGGTGGCCGCCGAGTCCTGCCAGAACCCGTCGACCTTCTCGATCTGGCTCAGCAGTTGGGCGTGCATGCTGTCGTACGCGTTCTTCAGCTCGCCCCACGTGCCGGAGTTGCTGATCCACGGCTCAGGATCGACGACGTTCGGCATCACCAGCAGCCCGGTCAGGGCGGCCGCCGCCATGCCGGCCCCGGAGGGCTCCAGCGCGACGATCAGGCCGCTGGTGGCGGCGACCACCAGCCCCCGGATCAGCAGTGTGTCGAACGCGTCGCTGTCGGTGTCGGTCCAGCCGCCCTCGTCCCAGCCCGCCGGCATCCGTCCCCCCCGGTCAGTCGTGACTGCGCTGGAGGCCGGCCGCCTGGTCGGCCTCCAACTGCTCGTAGTGGCCGGCGACCCGGTGCAGCGCCGTGCCGATCGCGTCGAAGGTGTCGCGCAGCGCGGTGGTCACCGCGCCCACCGCCGCCAGGGACTGCGCGTAGTCGTCCGCCGCGGACATCGCGAAGAGCGGGAAGGCCCCCTGCGGCAGCTCCAGCCCGGCCAGCGTCGGGCGGGTCTGCTGGTCGAGGTCGTCGGCGTACGTCGAGAAGGAGGAGCCCAACGCCCGCATCGCCTCGGTCGCGTACAGCGACACCCTGCACCACCCCCGTCTCAGTGCGTGATGCCTCAGGCTAGCGGCGCGTGGCCCGGCCGGCTGCCCCGTCCAGGGCCGGGCAGGTCATTCGGCGCAGCGGACTTGCCGCTCGGCGCAGGGTGCGACGACCAGTGGCGTGACGGGAGTCACAGCGTGGTTAGCCTCCGCGCGATCGCACCGACCCACGACCCTTCGGAGACGCAGATGAGTGATCCCGGAACACCGCCGGCCGAGCCGGGACCTGATCCCGCGGCGGCCACGGCGTCGTCCAGGGCGAAGGACCACAGTCCCTGGAACTGGCTGCTCTTCATCCCGATCCTGGTGCCGCTGATCCCGGCGTTCTTCAACGCGGACTCGCCCCGGCTCTTCGGCTTCCCGCGCTTCTACTGGCTGCAACTGGCCTACATCCTGCTCGGCGTGACCACCACGACCCTGGTCTACCAGATGACGAAGAAGCGGGGTGGTCGGTGATGTGGCGTGACCACCTGACCGAGATCATCGTCTTCACGGTGCTCTTCCTGCTGGTCAGCGCGATGGGCTTCGTCGCGGCCCGCTGGCGCGCCCCGCGCGACATGGCCCACCTCGACGAGTGGGGGCTGGGCGGGCGCAACTTCGGCGGCTGGATCACCTGGTTCCTGGTCGGCGGTGACCTCTACACCGCCTACACCTTCGTCGCGGTGCCGGCGTTGGTGTTCGGCGCGGGCGCGATGGGCTTCTTCGCCGTGCCGTACACCATCGTCATCTACCCGCTGGTGTTCCTGGTGCTCTGCCGGCTCTGGTCGGTCTCGCACCGGCACGGCTTCGTCACCCCGGCCGACTTCGTCCGGAACCGGTTCGACTCGCCGGTGCTGGCGCTGCTGGTCGCGATCACCGGCATCGTCGCCACGATGCCCTACATCGCGCTCCAACTGGTCGGCATCGAGGCGGTGTTGAAGACGATGGGGGTGACCGGCGAGAGCACCCTGGCCCGGCACCTGCCGATCATCATCGCCTTCGCCATCCTGGCCGCGTACACGTACCAGTCCGGGCTGCGGGCGCCGGCGCTGATCGCGTTCGTCAAGGACACGCTGATCTACATCGTGATCCTGGTGGCGGTGCTGTACCTGCCCTACAAGCTCGGCGGCTGGGGCGAGATCTTCGACGCGGCGGACGCGAAGTTCAAGGCGTCACCGGCGCCGGGCGACGGCATCCTGCTCAACGCCAACAACCAGCTCCAGTACATCACCCTGGCGTTCGGCTCGGCGCTGGCGCTGTTCCTCTACCCGCACAGCATCACCGGCGTGCTGGCCAGCCGGAACCGCGACGTGATCAAGCGGAACATGTCCGCGCTGCCGGCGTACAGCCTGTTGCTCGGGTTGATCGCGCTGCTCGGCTTCATGGCCATCGCGGCCGGGGTGAAGCCGCTGCCCGGGGCGACGGCGGGGAGCGTGGACAGCAACACCGTGGTGCCGGTCCTGTTCGACCAGCAGTTCCCGAACTGGTTCGCCGGGGTCGCGTACGCGGCCATCGGCATCGGCGCGCTGGTACCGGCGGCGATCATGTCGATCGCGGCGGCGAACCTGTTCACCCGCAACATCTACAAGGAGTACCTGAAGCGGGACGCCTCCCCGGCACAGGAGGCGCAGGTCTCGAAGGTGACCTCGCTGCTGGTCAAGGTGGGCGCGCTGGCGTTCATCATCTTCCTCGACCCGCAGTTCTCCATCGACCTCCAGCTCATCGGCGGCGTGATCATCCTCCAGACGCTGCCGGCGGTGGCGCTGGGCCTCTACACCCGCTGGTTCCACCGCACCGCGCTGATCGCCGGCTGGGCGGCCGGCATGGGCATGGGCATGTGGATGCTCTACCAGATCGCGAACCCGGCGACCGGGAAGAAGCACTTCGCCGGCTCGGCCTTCCCGCTCTCCGAGTTCGGCTTCGACACCAAGAAGACGATCTACGTGGGCATCGTGGCGGTGCTGGTCAACCTGGTGGTGGCCGCGCTGCTGACCCTGGTCCTGCGGGCCGCGAAGGTCACCGACGGGGTGGACCACACCACGCCGGACGACTACGTCGCCGACGAGGGCGACCCCCGGGTCACCCCGGGCACCGAGCGCGACGCCGACTCGGCCCGCGAGCCGGTGGCGTAAAGGTCGGCCCGCCCCCGGGTGCCCGCTGCGGTGGGCACCCGGGGGTCCCGGGGCCGGCCGCTGTGCCGAAACGCTACGGAGCTGATGACGTGAACGGATCGGTGGCCGCGCCCGGCCGCTGAGTCGTTCACGTCATCAGCTCCGTACTGTCCGCCGCCCGTCCTCGCCGGCGCCAGGCGACGGGTGGAACACCGGCGCTCAGCGGCGCCGGTTGCGGGCGCTCAGCGCCTCGTTGAGCCGGCCCAGCAACCGCGCCAGGGTGTCCCGGTCCTCGGTGTCCCAGTCGCCGAGGATGTCGCCGTAGAGCCGGGTACGCGCCGCCCGCACCGCCGCCATCCGTTGCAGGCCGGCCGCGGTGGGGGAGACCACCGTGCCACGCCCGTCCGCCGGGTCGGGGGCGCGGGTGATCAGCCCGTCGCGTTGCAGGGCCGAGACCTGCCGGGTGACCGTCGAGCCGTCCAGGTTGAGCTGCGCCGCGAGCGCGGAGACGTTCTGCGGACCGGCCGCGTCCAGGTGGCGCAGGATCACGTACGCCGCCCGGTCCAGCACCCGGTGCTCGGCGGTGCCGGTGGCCCGGCGGGTCGCCTCGCCCAGGCGCATCAGCAGGGCCACCTCGGTCTCGATCCGGCCGAGGGTGGCCTGGTCGTCCGCTCCCGTGCGCTGGTCGTCGCTCATAGCTGTATGATACAAACAAAACTACCTGTATGATACAGCTATCTGGGAGGCGGAGTGGACCGGCGTACCGAGCCCCACCGCAGTGCCATCTACGCCACCACGCTGGTGGCCTTCCTCGCCATCGCCGGCATCGCCGTCGTCGACCCGATCCTGCCCGCCATCGGCGAGGCCATCGGGGTCACCGCCTGGCAGGTCGAACTCCTCTTCACCGCGTACATCGCGGTGATGGCCGTCGGCATGATCCCGGCCACCCTGGCCAGCGGGAGGTTCGGCTTCAAACCGGTTCTCGTCACCGGCGTCTCCGTCGTCGGCCTGGCCGCCATCCTCGCCTCGTTCAGCAACGACATCGTCCAACTGTCGGTGCTGCGCGGCGTCTGGGGACTCGGCAACGCGATGTTCTTCGCCACCGCCATGGTGGTGCTGGTCAACCTCGCCAACGACCGGGAATGGGTGGTCGGCCTGTTCGAGACCGCGCTCGGTCTCGGCTTCGCCGTCGGCCCGCTGATCGGCGGCCTGCTCGGCCAGGTCAGCTGGCGGCTGCCGTTCTTCGTCTGCGGCGTGTTCATGGTGCTCGCGCTCGCCGTGGCCTCCCGCAAGCTCCGCGAGCCGGGCAACCGGCAGGCGCCCGTACGCGTGGGTCAGATCTTCGCCACCTACCGCAAGCCGGCCTTCGTCACCCTCTGCGTGGTCACCGCCGCCTACAACTTCGTCTTCTTCGTGGTGCTCGGCTACACGCCGCTCTTCCTCGGCCTGGACATCGTCCCGCTGGGGCTGGCCTTCACCGGCTGGGGCCTCGGCCTGGCCACCGGCATCCTGGTGATCGGCCACCGCCTCGCGCACCGGATCGGCGCCGTGCAGACCGTCGGCGTCGCCATCGCCGGCCTGGTGGTCTGCATGGTCCTCTTCGCCACCTCCGGCAGCACCGCCGAGTCGCTGGTGGTGCTGGTCCTCGCCGGCCTCTGCATGGGCCTGGCCAACGCCAACCTCACCGACCTCGCGCTCGGCCTCGGCTCCGCCGACCGGCGGGTCGCCACCGGCGCGTTCAACCTGGTCCGCTGGGGGGCCGCCGCGCCCGCCCCGATCATCTCGGGCAAGCTCGCCGAACACGGCCTGGCCCTGCCGTTCTGGGTCGGCTTCGGCGTCCTCGCCGTCGGCGTGCTGGTCTACCTGGCCTTCGCGCACCTGATGGCCGCCGGCTACGGCGAGCGGGTGCTCTGGTCCCGCTGGAACCGGGCCGCCGCGGACGCCGAGCATGCCCCGGAGGAGCCGGTCGGCGAGGCGTACTGACCGCTCCGAACTCGGACCGCCGGTGTCGCAGCGCCGCGACGCCGGCGGTCCGGCGTCTCCGCTCGCAGCAGCGGGCCGGGTCCCCGAGACGGGACCCGGCCCGCAGGCGTTGCGGTGTCGCGTCACATGGCGGGGTGCCCGTGCGCGTCGGCGCTGTGCCCGGCCCCGTGCGACTTGCCCGGGGCGCGCGGCTCGTCGTTCACCGGCGAGGTGCCGTACGCGAACGTGATGATCGCGGTGGCGATGGCGTCGGCGTTCACGTCCAAGGCGAAGGTGTTCAGGTTGCCGTACAGGTCGTACGCGGCGTCGAGCTGCGCGTACAGCGCGGCGTCGGCGCCGTCAGCGACCGGCGTCATGCTGTCGCACCCCTGGTGGTAGCAGGGGTCGTACGACGCGCCGGCCACGCCGCCGAACAGCGCCGCCTCGGCCGCCGACTTGCGGCCCTCCGCACCGGTAAACAGACCACCGGACGGGATGTCGATCCCGGCGGCGATGAACGGCCCGTAGTCGGAGCGGCCGGTGAAGTCGGACGGGACGGTGGCCAGCCCGCGAGAGGCGAAGAACCCCTCGAAGACGTCCTCGACCTCCGCCGAGCCCTTCGGACCCGGGCCGGAGCCCTGGGCCGCCGAGTCGTCGCCGTCGTAGACGCCGAAGACGTAGTTGGGCGAGGCGACCATGTCGAAGTTCAGGTAGAGAGCGATGTCGGCGACCTGTTGCTCGGACAGCTGGTCCACGTAGAACTCCGACCCGAGCAGGCCGGCCTCCTCCGCGCCCCACCAGGCGAATCGCACCGCGTTGTTCGGCTTGACCTTGGCCATCTGCAACGCGACCTCGAGCAGCGCGGCGCTGCCGCTGCCGTTGTCGTTGATGCCCGGGCCCTCCGGCACGGAATCCAGGTGCGACCCGGCCATCACCACGTTGTCCGTGCGGCCGTCGCGGGACTGGGCGATGACGTTCTCGGTGTTGCGGATCTCGGAGGTGGTCTCGGCGCTGATTCGGAGGATCAGGCCGGGGGTGGTGGCGAACTGCGCCCCCAGCGGGTACGACACCGAGACGGTCGGAATGCCGACCGGCCCGCCCAGCGTGCCGCTGAACAGTTCGTGCCGGTCCGGGTTCGCCTCCGGGGTGCCGTTGCCCTGGTTCATGATGATCGCTCCGGCCGCTCCGGCCGCCTCGGCGTTCGCCGCCTTCTCGCCGAAGCTGCAGGTGCCGCGTTGCAGGAGGGCGATCTTGCCGGTCACGTCGATGCCGGCGAAGTCGCTGGCCTCACAGCCTGACGAGGAGGCCCGCGGCGGGCTGAGCGCCAGGTCGACGCCGACGACCGGCGCCTCGGCGGTGCCGGCGCCCGAAAACTCCATCAGGTCGTAGTCGGTGCCGTCGACATAGGTCGTCGCCGTCGGCGCGACCTGGGCGAACGCCGAGCCCATCTCCTCGAAGAACGGGAACTCGAACGGCTGCCGGGTCACCTGGTAGCCGGCCTGCTCGAGCAGCCCGGCCACGTAGTCGGCACTGGCGTCGTAGCCGGGCGTGCCGGACGCACGGGTGTCGCCGTTGGCGTCGGCTATCGACTGGAAGGCGTCGAGGTGGCGCAGTACGCCATCCACCGTGACGGCCTTGGTCAGTTTCTTGACGGAGTTGTTGTTGGGATTGGCCTGGACTGGCCCGACGAGGGCCATCGATCCGATGAGGGTGCCGATGGAAACGCCGGCGACCGTCTTGCGGAGAGACACCACGATGTGCCGCACCTCCCTGGTTGGGTGACGAGGACTACCGACGCGTCAGCTCCGTACGTCGGCAACCTTGAATGTAGATGCAGCTCATTGCGGGTGGGAAGGTCCATGCGTGGCAATCATCGGGTCCGTACGGCCGTGTCTCGACCCGTCTCGGACGGGTCAGCGCAGCGCCCGCCAGAGCAGGTAGAGGCCGATCACCGTGCCGAAGGCCACGATCATCATCTTGAGGAGCACCGGTGGCAGCCGGCGGACCAGCCGGGCCCCGGCGTACCCGCCAACCAGCGTGGCCGGTGCGACCACCGCGACCGCCGCCCAGTTCACCGGCCCGAAGAGCGAGAAGACCGCTACCGTGGTCAGCCCGACCACCGCCGAGAGCAGGTTCTTGATCGCGGTGACCCGGGCCAGCGTCGCGTCCAGCACCAGGGCCAGGCCGGCGACCAGCATCACCCCGAGGGCCGCGCCGAAGTAGCCGCCGTACACGGCGCCGAGCGCGACCATGGCCTGCACCGTGACGGTACGGCGGCGCGGCGACAGGTCGCGCGGATGCCCGACCAGCGCGCGCAGCGGATCCTGGAAGGCGAGCACCGCCGTCGCGCCGAGCACCAGGAACGGTACGACCACCTCGAACGCCCGGGCCGGGGTGGCCAGCAGCAGCAGGCAACCGAGGATCGTGCCGACGACCGTGGTGGGCACCAGCGTCGCGAGCGAACGCCTCGGCGGCAGGTCCGCCCGGCTGCCCGCCACGCTGGCCAGGTAACCGGGGCAGACCGAGACCGAGTTGGTGACGTTCGCCGGCACCGGCGGCAGGCCCACCGCGATCAGCGCCGGGAAGGTGATCAGCGAACCGCCCCCGGCCACCGCGTTGACCGTGCCCGCGGCGAGACCGGCGGCGAGCAGCAGCGCGGCGTCGGAAAGATCCATGGTGCCCCGAGGCTAGTACGCCCCGCTCCGCCCCGCGCCCCCGACCACCCCGCCCGGCGCGGGCCGCGCGGCGGGTGCGGTTTGCGGCGTGTCGCGGTGTCCCGGCCCCGGACACCGCGACACGCCGCAAACCGGGGCAGCGGGGACTCCCCGGGAGGCCGTCCGGGGCGGAAATGGGCGGTGACCCCGCGTCGTTAGGATGAGGGTGCGACGGACGAGTCGACCGGGCGGTCGCGTCGGCGGGCTCCGGCCCGCCGCCGAGGAACGTCCGGACTCCACAGGGCAGGGTGGTTGCTAACGGCAACCCGGGGTGACCCGCGGGACAGTGCCACAGAAAACAGACCGCCGGCCCATCGGGTCGGTAAGGGTGAAACGGTGGGGTAAGAGCCCACCAGCACCCCGGGTGACCGGGGTGGCTCGGTAAACCCCACCCGGAGCAAGGCCAAGAAAGGGCCGTCACCGCAAGATGACGACCCGGCGCAGACGCTTGAGGGCTGCCCGCCCGATGTCTGCGGGTAGGCCGCATGAGCCTGTCGGCAACGGCAGGCCGAGATGGATGGCCGCCGCCGGCCCGTACCCCGCGAGGGGTACGCGCCGCGCACAGAATCCGGCGTACAGGTCGACTCGTCCGTCGCCCACCAGGTCGCAGCCTCGATCAAGGCTGCTGCCTCGGCGTATACCCGGCTGCCTATGGGTGTTGTTGGGCATTTCTGGTCGGCGTCTGACGCCCTAGAGACGCCCTGACGCCCTGGATACGCCCTGATCTTGGCGAATCTGGAACCGTTGCTGCTGTCTCCGGAGTCTGTCGCTGGCCGGTGGCACGGCAGCGAGATGCGTCCGCCCTGCATTGACCTGCCTACTTCGCGACAATTGAACGTTTAGGTAGGCGCGGGGTCGCGGTCCGTGGTTGTGCTGTGGGATGGTTCTGTCCTGAATGAGACCGGGCAGACCGATCCGGCGACGGCGTCACCAGACAGACCAGATCAGTGGCACGACTTCCGCCGGGGCATCGCACTGCTGTCGATGGTGCTGTTCTTCTTCTGCGTCGTCGGCCTCGGATTCCTCGTCTACCAGCTTGCCACCCGTAGTGGTGACGCAACCTTCGACGGCTGGTCTTTCTTCCGCTTCCTGTCGGTGGCGGTTCCTCTGGGTGTAGCCGCGGCGTCGGGCTTCGGCGTCTAACGGGCGTCCAGCAGTGCGGAGGCCAAGCGCCGCGGCAGGGTTATGGGCCTCGCCCTCCTGCTCGCCGCCGTCCTTCTCGTGGTGACGGGTGTAATCGGGGGCCGGTTGTCGTGAGCTTCTCCGTCGAGCCGGGCGCCCTCGACATGCCGCCAGCCGCATGACCGACGCCAGTGCCGATGCCCAGGCCGCGAAGGCGTACATCACCCCTGCCACCTGATGTCGTCGCACACGTTCCGGCCACCGCCGAAGGCCGTTCATTGCTGGAGGGCACCACGCCTCTTGCTGCTTCTTGCTGACGCAGCAGCCCGAGCGTGTCCCGGCTCCAGCCGCCTGGTGATGCTGGCGCTGACGCCTGCACAGGTTACGGCTCGCCGAATTACCCGCCGCCCGTTAGCGGGGGCAACTCGCAGGGCATCGTCTGCGCCAGTAAGTTGGCTGTACTGGATTTCAGTGAACGGTCTGCAACCAGAAAACGACGGGCTACCGCTCTACCCCACGCTGTCCTAATGTGGAGCGATGGCTCGCATCAGTCCGGCTCAGCTCGGTGGGTATCTCCTTGAGGAGATCATCGCCTGGATGCTTCTGAGTAGCGGCTATAGGTTGCTAACTCGACCGAGCGACGACCCGGTCGAGCTAGACGATGGCGCCAACGGACTCCGGGTCCGTGGCCGAGGGGCGCAGCATCAAGCCGACGTGCTGGGGGAGCTGATGTACGTGCCGCCCTTCTCACTACCGCTACGCATGTTCGTCGAGGCGAAATGCTATAAAACCGAGCGTGTCGGGCTGGGGGAGGTTCGGAATGCTCATGGGGTCATTCACGACGTAAATCAAAACTGGGCGACTCAACCTCGCTCAGGCCAGCCTCGGCAACGATACCATTACCTATATTCAATGTTCTCCACCTCCGGTTTTACCTCTGGGGCGCAAGAATACGCACAGGCACATCAGATCGTTCTGGTCGATCTCTCGATGCCCGCCTTCAAAGACCTTCGGAACGCGGTCCGTGACTCTGCCCGCCGGCTGGTGGAGGCTTGGCCGATGGATGACTTCCCTACGGCTTGGGTTCGCACCCAGCTCCGTCGGCTGCTCGGAACAGCCGATCAGAGACCGGGTGGCCTTGCAAACGGCGTCCCTGTCGGGGAACTTCTGGGTGGTGAGGTCGAGGACTTTGCGGCTTTCGTAACCACTGAATGGCAAGCGCGAATGCTCTTGGGTTTTCCCGCCGCTCCGCTCATCCTGCCGATGCTTGTCCCCAACATGGCTGCGACGCTCGCCGCTCTGGCACAGAGGCCCGTGACGCGTGTACGGCTCCGACACGTGGGCGACACTGATACGGCAGGGAGCTGGTTGATCGAATCGGCTGATCAAAGGGTCGAGCTACGCTTCAGTCTTCCAGATAGGATTGAACGCTGGATCGTAGATGATCCGGAGGAATATCGGGCCCGGCGAGCCACCTACAAGCAACTACTTTCTGACATCACGATCGTGTACGCAGGCGGGCAAGATGTCCAGATCTACAGACTCCTCTACGACGCGGCAGATTGGCGCCGCAAGTGACCGTGCCGTCTTCTTAGTTGGCTGCTATACAGGCAGCAGAAGGGACACCTCCATCAGTGGAAGGTGGCCCTTGACCTGCGTGGGCGATACTGAGTCGAACGAGCCTTCGGTATGAATGTTGATCTCGCCGCGCCATCGACCTCTTCGGTGTGAATGTTGATCTCGCCCGTTGGCGCGCCACCGCCGCAGCGCACGACGTCGACATGCGGGACTACCTAGCTGGATCTCGAACAGTGACCCTTCGACGCGAACTGTGAGCAAGCAGCCCGCTAAAGCCTCGTTCGAGGTCAGGCAGGGGAGTCAGGGTCCCCGGCAGCCCCGCTCGGTGTCGTTCAATGCTGTACTTTGCTGCTGTACAGCAGTCGTTCCTACCGAGCGGCTGGCGGGGCGATCGTCCGCGCCAGGCGGCCGGCACTGGACGCCAACGGCTCAAGGCGGTCTTTGATGGTCAGACGATGGACCCAGGGCCCCTGTCCTGTCTGCCAGACCGGCCGCACCTTCCATGCAGACTGCCTCTACGCCGCGTTGACCTGGGCAGTTGCGGGGACTTACGACATCGAGACGTTTCCTCCCATCGTCAGGCGTTTGGCGCCGTCCTGCTACCTCTGTGGACTCCCCAAGGTCGAACACGCTGAGCATGTTCATCCGCGCCTGTACGGAGGCACCGACACATGGAGCAACATGGCTGGGTCGTGCCGTCACTGCAACCTGAGAAAGGGAGCAGCCGTCGGCAGCCTGAGCGAGGAACAGCGACAGCGCGCAGCAGAACAGCAGACCTTGTACCGTGCCGCGTTCCGTCGGTGCTCCGACGCCGTGGTCACGGCAGGGCTCAACTACCACGGGCACACGCCCGAGGAGCTAATGAGCGACGGCTATTTCGAACTCGACTTGACGGATGAACAACTTCTGCGGTTCTTTACTCCGCAGCAAGTACAAGACGCTCGTGACACGCTCGAACTACTGGCGAGCACCCGTAGCGTGTGGGAGCGGGCTATCCCTCACCAGTAGACGAAGCCTCTCCTGCTAGTTAGAATCCCTAGACTTCTGATCCGTAGCTCCGGGCAGTGCGATCTCCTACGGCCATCCTCGATGTCAGATAGCTCCTGGTCGCCGCGTTATAGCTCTGGCGGCCCGATTGGTTGCTGCACTTCGCTGCTGTACGGCTGGTATTGCCCCGGCTGTCATTTGAACCGGGACATCCTGCTAGCCGCGTCCTCGATCCGCCGCGCTACGCGAGGCAGGACCTGAGCAGCCTCAGCAAGCGCGCTGGCGCTCCTCTTGAAGCTCGATGTTCCGAATACCTCGGCCGAGTAGGCGAGCGATCGAGCTGTCCGAGCGTCGACTCCGCTTCCCGACATCGACAGCGTTGCAATGACCCGCTTGAGCTCGGCGACTGTGTCAGCAGTAGCTGTGCCAGTCTCCTCCAGCTGCTTCGTGATGGCTTCGAGTCTCTCCAGCGGAGGGGTCGCAAGCTCGGTGAGCAGCTTCGTCAGCGCCTCAGCGTCGAGGACCCTGAGCCTGTTTAGGACGGAGTTGTCCATGCCTTCGTGCTCAACCTTCCAGGTCCTGAGCACCTCAGGCGGATAGCGCAGGCCGTCGCCATCGATTTCCTCGTGATGACCGAGACACAGCAAGAGCAAGTTGGAGAAGGAGTCCCGTTCATCAGCGGACAGGTCGCTACGGTAGCGGGCGGCGCCCGGCCTCACTCCGTAGATGTGGGCGACCTGGGCATTCTTCCGGTACACACCCGGCCGTACCTCTAGCACCACGGGCACGGGGCACCCGGGTGCATAACACTTGCCGTTGCTGATAGTCCAGAGGGCAGCCAACGTTGCCGGCGGCAGCTTCTTGCGTATGCCGGCACCTTGGGCGCGAGGCTGCGGAACACTGGTCATGCAGGGACTCTCCCAGTCCTGTAAGACATGAAGTTATGTAGGTTCGCCAGAGTCGGAACGAAGTGGTCGCCAAGCACGACCATTCCGTCCAAGGCCGCCACCTGGATGCTGCACAGCGGCACAGGCTCGACCTGGGTGATGGCCGCTATGGAAAGCGTTGAACGACCCTTGCCGCCGTCCAACTCTTTGACACGATCGCGCTTGCGGGCGAGACGGAACGGCACGAATGGATCGGTCCGTACAGGCGTGAAAAAGACCCGAAGCTTCTCGCCACAGTCCCTACCCGCCAGCGTGGCGCGGCCGGTGCGCAATGTAGCCCGCCACCCGAGAGATCGAGCGAGTTGCAGGACTGCGGTGGCCAGGTGACTGTTCATGGAGCAGAACTCGACTTGGCCTCGGGTTGTGTTGATGGTGCCGTCGGTGTCCAGGAGTCCTTGTAGCAGCGCCTCGCGTTGCGCTGCGCCGGCTGAGAGATAGCCATCCGGAACGTGCTTATTTTGGCGAAGGTCGAGCTCGACCAGCCGACCCATGAAGGACCGGCCGCGACGGCCCTGCCCGGGTGTACAGGTGATGCCCACAGCCCGCGTGTCCCGCGTCCCGCCGCCAGGTCGTACGGTTGGAATAAACCCGGCGGCCTCGATGACCGCGATCCAGTGAGGAACGTCCGAAACGTGTGCCGTCAGGGAGGCACTGGAGGAGGTGCCGTCACCGAGCCAGGCACCGAGCAGGTATGGGTCCAGAGGTAACGGCACGTCGTCGGACACCAGTCCTCCTTGCTCTGGAAGCACGTACCGGTACTCGTTGGTGGCGTACTGCTTGCCACCTGTCATCGAGGTTCGTCCGCCGCCCGGGTAGCGCGACAAACCGGAGGCGAGCAGTTCCCGTGTCGACAGGACTCGCTTCTCGAACCACTTGCGTGTCGCCCCGCGGGGGCCGAGGGACCGCCTGGCCCTCTTGTCTGTTACCTCCCACAGGTGATCAGCGTCGGCGATGGCGGTACGCCCATCGGTCGTCGCTACCAGGTAGCAGTGGCGGTCGTCCTGCACCTGGCCAACGGCGGTCACGGTGGTCGTCGAGCCAGAGGGGTGGAAGACATGATCGCCGACACGTAGGTCTCGCAGACTGGCCCACCCGCGGTTTGAGGTGAGGACGCGGGTCGTCGCACTTAGCGCCATATGCGGCAGAGTAGGTCCCAGGGACGACAATCTCCCTGGACCACGCGGGCCCGTCAGCGGCCCGCCAAGTCTCGCCGCCAAGTAGTCCCAGCAGTTTTGCAGCCTTTTGGGGCGGGATATCGGTACTTCGTCCGGTATACCCGGTTAGCGACAGAACCACCCAGCCGCGAGGTGTCGGCATCCAAGCGACCGCCGTCCGGACTACTCTGACGTATCCCTCACATGCTTTAGTGGAGTCGAATCCCTCCGAAGGCTGGAGTTGATCAGTGCGCCTCGCGTCGATACACGTACAGGGTTTCCGCAGTCTGGCAGACGTGGGTCCAATTGAGATCACTCGTCCGACCATCTTGGTTGGTCACAATGACAGCGGAAAGACGGCACTCCTCGATTCGATCGCGTACTTGCTCGACAGCTACACGCTAGGTGAAGAGGACAGAACCTATCTCCGGGAGCCGTCAGACCCTGCCTCTAGCGGCGTGAACGGACGATCGGCTCGGGTAGAGGCGACTACCGTAACCGGCGAATTCGTGCTCTCGCTGCAGGAGCAGGAGGAGTCCGGCCTCTCGGAGCGGGTCCGGATCCGCCGCCAGGCCACCGCGGACGATCAAGGAAGATACGAGATCGAAGCCAAGGTGCCGGAGGATGTAGAGTTTCGAGACCTGCCCTCCAAGAAGAACGACCAACTCCGAGATCTCGCCAAAGTCCACGGCATCGATATCCGGGGCATCACCAAGAAGAGCGACTTGGTGGACCGAATTGGCCTGCACGACAAAGCCACCCCGTCAACGATCGATTGGGTATCACTCCCGGCCGATGTTCAGTCAATGCTGCCCCACCCGCTGAAATTTGGCGATCAAGACTCTGCCGAGACGGCCATCAAGGCCGCCTTGAACACGAGATTCCAGCAGTACCTCGATGACCCTGCCTTGAAGTCGAGGATTGACGACCTTAAGGGCGAACTTAGCAGCAGGGTTCGAGAGGACGCCAAGGAGCTGGTCAAACACGTCAAAGACCGATGCCGGGATCTGACCTCTGTAGAGATTGAGCCTGAAATTAGCTTCAGCAAAGCCCTACGCGCGACGCGCTTGCATCTTGCGACGACCGACGGTGAGGAGGTTGGTATAGGCCGCTTCGGTGCAGGCCGCGGCCGTCGGGTGAGCCTGGCAATCTGGGAGTGGGCCAGCGAAACCCTTCGTAGCTCTCTGCCTCGGCCGCAACACGTGGAGGACGGGTCGGCCGAGGCTAGTAGGGTAGAGCACCAGCTCGACGCGCAACCACCAGACGCCGTCGTCTTATACGACGAGCCGGATACGCACCTGGATTATCGTCAGCAACGGCGCATAATGAAGATTATTCAGGAGCAATCGGACGCGCCGAACATCGGCGTCGTGCTTGCGACACACTCCATGAATCTGATCGACGGCGCCGCGGTTCATGAATTGGTCCACTTGAGGCTGAACGACAGCGGACGAACCGAGGTCGATTGCCTTCTTTCGACGAGCTCGCACCATGAGCATGATCGACACTTGATGAACGTTGCCATCTCGTTGGGTCTTCGGAATACGGTTCTTCTGCACGAGCGGTTCTTCCTCGCGGTGGAAGGCGATACCGAGGTGCAATCTTTCCCGATCCTCTTCCGGCTTTCCACCGGCAAGACGCTCCAGCAGGCCGGCATAGCATTGGTGGCCTGCAACAAGAACGAGGGTGCAATCTTGTTCGCAGGGCATCTAGTCAAGCATGGTAGGCAAGTAGCCTTCGTCGTTGACGGGGACACCAGCAAGCAGAAGTTCTATAACGAAGGGCGGCTTGCGGATGCCGGGCTGAGACTGCGCGAGCACGTTCACCTTGTTGGTCTGCCCGATAAGGAGTTGGAGCACCTGTTCACGGATGAGCAATGGTGCAGGGCCGCCAATGTAAACTGGCCACGAGTCGATGGGCGGCCCTGGGCGCCAGAGGACATTGCAGTCCTCCGAGAGGAAAAAAAGTTCAGCGCCCGCCTAGCGGATACGTTCCGCGAGAGTAGTGAACAGGGACCAAGCGGGAAGCCGGCGACAATGTTCGCTTTAGTCCAAAGCTTCGATGAGGCCGCGGATGTTCCTGCACCTCTTCAGGAGATCTTCCGCAAGCTCGTGGAGATGGCAGCGCTAGACGCGTGAGCCAGGGAAGCGGCTCTTCGGGCAAGCATGCGGTGACGACGCTGGAGGCTGGTCGGGGGCTCCCACCCGTGCCAGCCATGACCCGGTGTCCACAACTGGACATGCTCGCGCTCGGCCACGCCACACCATCGGCAGCCGTTCGGCGGGGCCACTTCGCCGTGCTGGTTGAGGGGCTGCATGTATACCTCCCCGACTTGGTGTACGTCAACCATGACACGCGTGTACGACATTTTCCATGGAACGCCCGGCTACTTCTTGAAGTTGGGCGGTGTCGCAGGGCTGATAGATGTGCCACTGATCGCCTCAACGAACGAACATCCTGCGGGGACGCTCACGGTGGCATGCGTCGGTCAGACAACAAGTCGTGCGACCTGCCACTGTCTTCCGCCGACCCACACCTCGGTGGAGCTGGCCCTGGTCTGCTCGGCTTGCCTGGGTCGGTGGCTGGCGGGATGGCCGCTCCCCAACCACCCCACCCACCCAACCGTTCGGCAGCTCCATCCTGGGAGTCGTCTGGCCCCCGCCAGAGGCGCAGCTCTAACCCCGCCCCCTCCCTCGCCTCCCGCCCTTACCACCACCTCCCCCCTCCCCCTCCCCTCCCTGGGGCCTCAGCGGCCTCGTACGGACCGTTCGGCAACTTCCTTGTGGTGGCCTCCGGCCTTCTGGTGCCTTTGGAGCGTCGAGAACGGGTGAAGGCGTTTCTGCCTGGCCCTGGTCATCTCCGGGACTCGTCACCGGTCACCTATTGACCCAGGCTGACGCGCGGGGCGGGGTGTGGGGTTCGGGCCCGGCTGACATTCCGCCCCGGCGCCGTAGGCGGCCGGGGCGGCGGCTCCGCAGGAGCCGGTTACCGCGCCCCGGCCCGCGCCGCGCGGAGCGCCTTGATCTAATACAGGCCAATTCGGCAGTGCAGCTCGCGTACTCACCCCGACGCAGCTCAGACGAACCGCTGCACGCGCACCTTCGGTCGCTCTCCTGCTAGGTGCCGATACTTGTGTTGGCGAACCTGCTCGTCCCAGACCTGCTGCTCGTAGTCCGGGTCCGGCGGGATCCACTTGTGCGATCCGTCGCTGTAGTGGAACTTCTCGTCACCCAGCCGCAGGATGCTCACCGCACCCACCCTAGGAAGCGCCGGTGCAAGCTACCGGCTGGCATCCAGGTCAGATCCTCCGAGGCGCGAACCAGTTGGGCACCCATGTAGAGGGCCAGGGAGACTGGCGCGCCGTCGAACTCCGCACGCAACTCGCGCTGGCGGGTCGGGCAGGGCCAAGGGCCGTCGCATCCTCCGCAACTCCAGATCGGCAGTACGGGTCCGTGGGTGGTCACCGCACCCAGCGGAGGAAGTGTGCGGTCATCGACCGGGCCTGCCGACTGGTTGCCCACTGCACCTGGCAGCAGGGATACGGCGTCATCCGCGCCCACCAGATGCGGCAGCCGATGCACATCCCGGCCGCCCCTGGCAGGTGCGCGGCAAGAATCTGCTGTTCCTGATTGTCGTTCACCGCTCATCCTTCACCGGCCAGTGACCTCTGTTGATCGGGATGTGATGCTGGGCGCGGCACGGAAGTTCGGCGCCGCAGCGGCAGACGTGTCGCCACTTGCGCCACGACCAGACCGGCTTGTGGCGGCGGGCCAGAGTCATCGCCACGGCGAGCAGGTACTCGTCGTACGAGACTCGGCGCGATGGCTCCCTGCGGGCCGCTCTCACGGCGCCGTCCCATGGGGCACAACACACGGTGCGGGGCGAATGCCCACTGGAGGCCGGCCGGTCGGAAGCATGCTTCGACTGTCCTGTCCGGCAGCGGTCGGCGGCCATGTCGAGCGGTCATGTCACGGTGACATGACCTGCCTCGACCTGCGCGTCTTCGCCGCTTAGGCTCCGCGGTGAGCACCTTGGGTAGTCAGTCCGCGACGCTGGGAGCCGGTGTGCTGCTCGATCCGCTTCGGATTCCGGACGACGTGTGGTCCGACGCCGTCGTCCGCGATGCTCTGACCCGACGTGACGTCGGCGCACTCTTTCGTCGCGTCAGCCAACTGACCGGTGCGAGCCAGACCCGGATCGGCGCGACCGTCGGCTTGGAGCAGGGGTACGTCAGCCGCGTCATGGCGGGACGGAAGGTGACGTCCATCGACGTGCTGGAACGCATCGCCGAAGGCTTTCGAATGCCTGACCAGGCCCGAATGGCGCTGGGGCTCGCTCCGCAGGACCCGTCATGTCTCCTGGGCATGGCATCACCGGCGGGGGAGCGGCAGAGTGACCAGCCGGTCTACCGTTCCTGGCGCGAGGAGGTCCGCGCCGCCGTGCAGTTGTGGGAAGGCGATGTGAACCGTCGAGACGTGATCCGGCAGGTGGCGTTCACCTCTGCCGGCTACACGCTGCCGGCCCTGCGCTGGTTCACCGCACCCGCCGCGCCGGCTGTCGAGCAGGGCGGCCGTCGGTTTGTCGGCCAGCCTGACATCGACACCATCCGGGAGATGACCAGCACCTACCGCAGACTGGACAACCAGTACGGCGGCGGCCACTCCCGGGCCGCCGTCACCCGGTACCTCCACCAGGAGGTCACACCGCTGCTCAGCGACGGACGCTACGACGCCGGGACGGGACGGCGACTCCTGAGCGCGGTTGCAGAGCTGACGCAGCTTGCCGGTTGGCAGGCGTACGACATGGCCGACCACGGGGTGGCGCAGCTCTACCTGACCCGCGCCCTGGACCTGGCCCGGGCCGCCGGCGATCCCGGCCTGGGCGCGGAGATCCTGTCCGCCATGAGCCACCAGGCCACCTACCTCGGGCACGGCACGGCGGGCGTCGACCTCGCGCGAGCCGCACGGGAGACGGCACAGCGCGCCGGGCTCACCGTCCTGACCGCGGAGGCGTCCGTCATGGAGGCCCACGGGCATGCCGTGATCAGAGACGAACGGGCGTGTGCGGCTGCCCTCCATCTGGCCGAACAGGCCCTCGACCGGGCCGACCGAAGCAGTGATCCCCAGTGGCTCGGCTACTTCGACGAGGCTTACCTGTCGGCGAAGTTCGGTCACTGCCTACACGCGCTCGGCAAGCCGGCCAGGGCCGAGGGCTTCGCCGCCCGCTCCTTGCGGATGGACGAGCGCTATGTTCGCGGCAAGGCCTTCAACCTCGCTCTGCTCGCCACTGTCCAGGCGCAGCGGGGCGAGCCGGACCGAGCTTGCGCCATCGGAACCGACGCGTTGTCGCTCACCTCGCGACTTCAGTCGGCCCGAGCTGTCCGCTACATGCGCGATCTGCAGGCCCAGCTCGCGCCCCACCGCCGGCGGCCCACCGTCCGGCAGTTCATCCGCCATGTCGACGCGGTCCTCGGCGCCCGCGCCTGACGCCTACAACTCGCCCCGCGCCTGCCTGGCGACCAGCTCAAGCACCGCGATCACCGTGCCGGCCCCGACGATCTCGCCGCTGGTCACCAGTTCGCGCGCCTCGGCCAACGGGATCCAGGCCACCTGCTCGGCCTCGTTCACGTCCACCGGAACGCCCGTGTACTGAGCCCTGCGCGCGAGGAACAGCAGGTTCTCGGCGTCCGCGGTTCCCACCCACGGCTGGAACGACAGCAGCGGCTCCACCTCGCGCGGGCACCAGCCCGTCTCCTCCTCCACCTCACGAACCGCGCAGGCCACCGCCTGTTCCCGATCATCGACATAGCCGCCGGGAAGCTCCCACACCCACCGGTCGAACACGAACCTGTGCCGCCGGATCAGCAGCAGACGCTGCCGCTCGTCCAGAACGGCGACCATCGCCGACCGGGGCGCCCGGATCACGTACTGCTCGAACCGCACGCCGTCGGGCAACTCCACCTCGGCGATGCTCAGCCGCGCCCGCCGGGTGTCGTCGACGACCCGCTCACCGTGGATGGTCCATCGGGTCAGCTCCGTCGCCTGCTCCTCCGCCATGGGAATCAGTATCGACGCACCGCCGCCGCGCCCATCATCCGCCCACCACGGCTGTCGATGGGATGCCCGTCGACAGATCGTCGTGGGTGGTCATCCGGTCAGAGGCAGGTGGGCCGGAGATCCCGAGGCGTGTAGAAGACCTGCACGTGGTAGATCCCCTCGGCGGTGCTGACCACCTGAAGCCGCCACGAGCACCTCGTGTCGTCCGGCTTCCCGGCGTCGTAGACATGGACGCCATGGTCGAACCTCTCCCAGCCACTGGAGCGGCCGAGGTCCGCGTAGAAGCGTGACACGTCGTCGGCGGCACCGGCCCAGGTGACCTGGCGGTCGAGCATTCCGAAGCTGGGTGGCTCATTGCCGCAACTGACGGTCTCGGTCGTCGGCCCGGCGGTGGCGCCGAATGGCGTCCGGGTCAACACCGGCTCCTGACGCAGTGCGGCGACCGTATCCGGGTCGGGATGGCAGTCGCGGTGGGAGAGATCCCCGGATATCGCATCGCCCAGCCGGCCGCACCCGCCGACGGCCAGTGCCAACGCGGCCAGCAGGGCTGCGGTGCGGAAAACGCTGACCCGTCTCACCGGCACACCTCAGACTTCTCGATCTTCAGTCGGTGAGCATAGGTCCGCCGTCTTCCGGCACACCATCGCGATCTACGACACGATCGGTTCCGCCCAGGCGGCGTGCCCGAACTCCCAGGCCCAGGAGATGCCCTCCGCGTCGCCCCTAGAGAGCCGCACGGACGCGGCGATCAGGTGTTCGCCGGCCGGCACGATGGCCACCCGCTGGCGGACCCGTTCGGCGTGCAGGACCCGGTACCGCAGTCCTTCGATCTCCACCACACCGCACTCGGGCCCGGGCCGGTCGGAGGTCGACTCAACCGTCACCGCCCAACCCGCCTTGATCGCCTTGTGCACCCACACCTCGAACGCCCGCTGGCGACCGTCCTGCTCGCTCACCCGGTCAAGGATCTCGACCGGGTCGGTGCGGGTGTCCATCGTCGTCCTCCTGTGGGGCCGGGACCTCGCGGCAGCCTACGGCGTGCCGGCGCCTCGTCGGGGCCCCCGCGCGGCAGGAGCACCGCCTACAGTCCACTCGTGCCGATGCTCTCCGCGCCCGCCGTACCGCCCGGATCGATGGCCGCGCTGGCGCAGCCGGAACTGCGCGCCGACGGCGTACACCTGCGTCCGTGGCTGCTGGCGGACCGTGCGGTGGTGGTGGCCGCGTACGCCGACGCCGCGATCCGGCGTTGGCACTGCCGGTCGATGACCGACGACGAGGCCGCCGACTGGATCGCCGCCTGGCCGGGCCGGTGGCGGGCGGAGACCGGCGCCGGGTGGGCGGTGTGCGACGCCGGGGCGGTGGTCGGGCAGCTCAGCCTGCGCCGGCTCGTCCTCGCCGACGGGCTGGCCGAGGTGTCGTACTGGGTGCTGCCGGCCGCGCGGGGCCGCCGGGTCGCCCCGCGGGCGCTCGCCGCGGTCTCCGCCTGGTGCTTCGACACCCTCCGGTTGCACCGGGTCGAGCTGTGCCACTCCACGGCGAACGAGGCGTCCTGCCGGGTTGCGCGGCGCGCCGGCTTCACCGCCGAGGGTACGAAGCGCGGCGAGGGGCTGCACGCCGACGGCTGGCACGACATGCACCTGCACGCCCGCCTGCACACCGACGCCTGACGCCGGCCCGCTTCCACCAAGGACCGGGGACCGGACGTGGCCAGCTGCGGCGTCGGTCGGCGGACCACGGCGCAGGCGAAGAGCACCGGCAGGTGCTGCGGTCTCGTCGGCCACCGGCAACCCGGCCTGCCGGGTCAGCGCGCGCCGGAGAACTCGTTCCAGGTCGCGCCCGCCGGGAGGTACCAGGCGGCCGGGTCGTCGGCGAGCGCCCGCGCGATCACCAGCCGGGCGTGCGCGTCCAGTTCGGGCAGCCGGTCTGGCCCGAACCACTCGACGGCCACCGACTCGTCGTCGTTGACCCGGGCCGTACCGGAGACGAGTCGGCAGTGAAAACCGAGGTTGAGGTACTCGCAGCGGTCACCGTTCGGGTAGGTGTGCGGGTGCGACACGACGCTGCTGAGGCGTACCGGCTCGACGTGCAGGCCGGTCTCCTCCTCGACCTCGCGCACCACGGCGGTGGCCGGCTGCTCGCCCGGCTCGACGAAGCCGCTCACCACCGACCAGCGACCGTCGTCGGAGCGCCGTCCCAACAGCAGCTCGCCGGCGTCGTTGCGGACCACCGCGCTGACGCTCGGCAGCCAGAGCAGGTCGTGGCCGACGTGCTCGCGCATCCGCAGGATGTAGTCCGGTACGCCCATCCGGCGACCCTAACCGGCACGGCCCCGCCCGTGCCGACCGATGGCCGCGCCGCGGCGTCAGCCGGACCAGGCCACCGCCCGGCTCACCCGCCGGTAGTGGCGGTCCAGTTCCGCGTCGATTGCGTCTGCGCGGGTGTCGGTGAGCACCACCGTGGGGTCCTGCCAGGCGCGGGCGGTGAGCATCCGGTGCCGGAGGCCGGCCGGCGGGTGGGAGGCGAAGAGCGACACCTGCTCGCGGACGGAGAGTTGGCGCAGCAGCGGCAGCCGCTCGGCGGCGCCGGCCAGCGACCTCGCCACGCCCGCCCGCCACGTCGCCGGTCCGTGCCCGCCCCGCGACCCCTGCCGGACGACCAGCGCCACCGACTCGCCGCTGAGCAGGACGTCGAGCAGCCGGGTCGCCCCGGCGGTGCCGGCGGCCCGGGCGGACATCTCGTCGGCCAGGTACTCGGCCCGCTGGCTGTCCCGCAGCGCCGTCACCACCAGCAGCAGGTGGCCGGCGAAGAGCAGCCGGGACAGCAGCCACGACAGCAGCCGGCCGATCGCCTCGCCGATCATCTCCAGCAGCCCACCGCCCTGGCCGGCCTGGGCGGGCCGGAACAGGTCGGCGGCGGAGCCGAGCATGGTCAGCGCCGGGTCGGTCACCAGCAGCCGCCGCACGTCGCCGTTGACGAAGTGGCCCAGCTCGTGGCCGAGCAGCGCGACCCGCGCCTGCCCGTCGAGCGAGCCCCACAGCGGCAACCCCAGGCAGAGCACCCGCCGTCGGCGCAGCCCCACCGACGTCGCGTACGCGTTGATGCTGCCGTCGACGCCGACCACGTACGGCCCCGGCGCGCCGATCGCCGCCGCCACCTCCTCGATTAGGGCGTGCAACTGGGGTGCCTGGTCGGGGGAGAGCACCTCCAGCTCCGGGTCCACCCGACCGAACCGCGGTCGCAGCGCCACCGCCAGGCCGACCAGCGCCAGCCCGACCACGACGGCGAGGCTCGGGAACGGGTACGCGAACATCAGCCAGCCGCCGAGCACCGCCATCGCCAGCACCGCCGCGACGAGCAGCAGCGAGGCGACCACCGTCACCGTCCCGGCCAACCCGAGACCGGTCGCGGCCAACGGGCGCTCGACGAGTGCGGCGTACTGCTGCCGGGTGAGCCGGGCGGCGAGCCGGTGGGTCCGCCGGTCGACCCACGACCAGCCGAACTCCGGCGCCTGCCGGGCCCGGTCGTAGCCGTCCAGGTTCCACTCGCAGTCGGCGCACCAGGGCATCGCCTCGCGTACCGACACCGTGGCCGTGCCGCATCGCGGGCACGACCCCGCCCCGGCCGTCGTCTTGATCATGAGCGCCGATCCTGCCGGTGCCGGCCGCCCGGCGGTACCGGCCGTTCAGCCGAGCTGGTCACACCCCGCACGCCCTGCCCGCCGCGCACGCCACCGGCCCAATCTCGCCGGTCACGGCACCCGCTCGGTCACGTCCTCACGCCACCGTTCCGTTCACGACGGGCAGGGCACCCGCTCCAGCGCGGCCGGACCGGCGCCGGGGCGCACCAGCTGTGCGAAGCACCGCTCGGTGGTGGCCCGCTGCCAGCCGAAGACGCTGGCGGCGGTCTTCGCCACGCGTACCCGGAAGACCAGGCGCACCCCGGCCTCCCGGCGCTGCGCGCCACCCTCCACGGCCAACACCTCGACGCCGTCGACCCGCTCCGCGGCGCGGCGCAGGTCGGCCTCTCCGGCCGCCGGATCGGCCAGCAGTTCGCCCCGCGCCCGCTGCGCGATGGCGGTCACCTCCCGCTCGGCCCGCCGCTCCAGCCGCTGCTGCGAACGGTCCCGCAGCAGCGGCGCCGCCACCGCCACCGCCGTCACGGCGAAGACCGTGACCACGGCCGCGGCGAGCAGGCCGCGGCGTACCCGTGCCGATGTTCTGCCCCCGAGACGCACCGGGAAATTCTCCGCCACCGACCGCCCTTCCGGCTGCCCCGTCCGTCCGGGTAGGGCTTCCCGCATTCCGCCGCGTGGCCCCCACCAGCACGTCTACTGTGGAGGTCGTCGCGACTATTTGCGCGATCCGGTGGCGGCCGGGCTGCTCCCGGTGCACAGTGATCTCATGAACGACAGCGGAAGTGGTGGGCACTACTACTGGTGCACCCGACACCACCGGGTCGAGACCGATGCCGACGTGTGCCCTGCGAAGCACGTTCTCGGACCGTACGACTCGTCCGCCGACGCCGAGAACGCCCTGCAGACGGTGCGGGAGCGCAACGAGGCGTGGGAGGCCGAGGACGCTCGCTGGGCCGGGGAGGGCAGCTAAACGGCGCGGGACGCCCGTGTCGAGGAACTCCGTGCCTCCGCACCGGGGGCGCGCGAGCGCATGTCCCCAAGGAGGGAACCGAGATGGCCGAAGCACAACAGGCCACCACCCGCCCGGCCGCCAAGAAGTCCGCCGCGGCCACGCGGACGGCGGGCGCCACCCGCAGCACCGTGGCACGCCGGCCCACCACGACCACCGCGGCGGCCCGGAAGGCGTCGGCCGGCCGGGCGGCGACGAGCGCGGCGGGCGCCGGGTCGGGACGGACCCCGACCACCACGGCGACCGCCGCGAAGAAGACGGCGGCCAGGAAGGCCCCCGCTTCGAAGACCACCGCCAAGAAGGCCCCCGCCACCAAGACCACCGCCAAGAAGGCCCCCGCCGTCAGGACCACGGCGAAGAAGGCCCCCGCCGTCAAGGCCACCGCGAAGAAGACCGCCGCGACGAAGGCGACGGCGACGAAGGCCCCCGCCCGCAAGGCCGCCGCGAAGACCACGACCGCGGCGAAGAAGACCACCGCCGCCGCGAAGAAGACCGCGCCTGCGGCGAAGAAGACCACCGCCGCCGCGAAGAAGACCGCGCCCGCGGCGAAGAAGACCACCGCCGCCGCGAAGAAGACCACGGCCGCGAAGGCCTCGACCGCCGCCCGCAAGGTCACCTCCACGGGTAAGAAGGCCACCGCCGCGGTCAGGAAGACCACCGGCGCGGCGAAGAAGACCACCGGTGCCGCGGCCAGGAAGACCACGGCGGCGAAGAAGGCACCGGCGAAGAAGACCACCGCCAGGACGGCGCCGGCGTCGAAGACCACCGCCAAGAAGGCGCCGGCGCGAAAGACGACCGCCACCTCGCCGACCACCACCCGCAAGGTGACCGCGAAGAAGGCGCCGGCGACGAAGACCACGGCCGCCAAGAAGGTCACCGCCCGCAAGGCACCGGCCCGCCCGGCCGCCGCCCGGGCCACCGCGCCCACCAGTGCCCGGTCCCGCGCCCGCAAGGCCACCGGCTGACCGTACGGCGACCGCCGTCGCATCGCCGGAGGGCGGATCACGCGCCGGACTGCCAGGATTGACCCCGTGGTCATCCGACGCGTACTGGCGCCCCGTATCGACTTCGGCGCGCTGCGCCGCGAGCTGGGACTGCCCGAGGGCTTCCCGGACGCGGCGCAGCGCGAGGCGGACCAGGCCGCCGCCGCACCGCCGGCCACCGGGGTCGATCGTACCGACGTCCCGTTCGTCACGATCGACCCGGCGGCGTCGCGCGACCTCGACCAGGCGATGCACCTCGCCCGCCGTCCCGGTGGCGGCTACCGCGTGCGGTACGCCATCGCCGATGTCGCCGCCCACGTACGCCCCGGCGGCGCGCTGGAGGAGGAGACCTGGCGCCGCGGGCAGACCGTCTACCTGCCCGACGGCAACGTGCCGCTGCACCCGCACACCCTCAGCGAGGGCGCGGCCAGCCTGCTGCCCGACGTCGACCGGGCGGCGGTGGTGTGGACCATCGACCTCGACGCCGACGGCGCGACCACCGGCGTCGCGCTGGAACGCGCCCGGGTCCGCAGCCGGGCCAAGCTCGACTACGAGGGAGTGCAGGCCGCCGCGGACGCCGGGCGGCTGCCCGAACCGGTCGCCCTGCTGCCCGAGATCGGCGCCCTGCTCACCGTCCGGGGCCTGGGCCGGGGCGCGGTCAACCTGCCCCTGCCCGAGCAGGACGTCGAGCCGGACGGTGACGGCTGGCGGCTGGTGCTGCGCGGGCCGGTCCCGATGGAGGACCACAACGCGCAGATCTCCCTGCTGACCGGGATGGCCGCGGCCGACATCATGCTGGCCGGCCGGATCGGGCTGCTGCGCACCATGCCGCCGCCGAAGCCCGAGGCGGTGGCCCGGCTGCGCGCCGCCGCCGCCCCGCTGGGCGTGCCGTGGCCCGACGGCGCCGGCGTGGGCGAGGTGCTCGCCGGGCTGGACGCCTCGCAGCCCCGGGCCGCCGCCTTCGCCGACCAGGCGGCGGAGCTGATGCGGGGCGCCGCGTACACGGCGTTCGACGGCGAGTTGCCCGGGCAGCCGGAGCACGGCGGGGTCGCGGCCGCGTACGCCCATGTCACGGCCCCGCTGCGCCGGCTCGCCGACCGGTACGCGACGGAGGTCTGCCTGGCCCTGCACGAGGAGCGGCCGGTGCCGGACTGGGCCCGCGCGGCGCTGCCGAAGCTGCCCGAGGTGATGGCGGCGACCGACCGGACGGCGGGCGCGGCCACCCGGGGCGCCATCGAGCTGGCCGAGGCGGTGCTGCTGGAGCATCGGGTGGGGGAGGTCTTCGAGGCCGCCGTGCTGGACGTGGACGCCCCGCCGAACGGCCAGTCGAAGCCCGGCCGCCCGCCCGGCGGCACGGTGGCGCTGGACGCCCCGCCGGTGCGCGCCCGCTGCACCGGCGAGCTGCCGCTCGGCGAGCGGATCCCGGTCCGCCTGGTCACCGCCGACCCCACCCAGCGCAAGGTCGTCTTCGAACGCACCTGACCCCCGCGCCTGCCCATGCCCGCCCGTCTCTGCCGCCGCCGCCCCCATCCGCGCCCCAAGATCCCCGCACTTTCAGAGAAAGCGTGGCCTTCGCGCGCCGAATAGCCACGCTTTCTCTGAAAGTGCGGGTACCGGGTGGCGGCGGGCGGGCGGCGCGCGGCGGGGTGGGTAGCGGGGATTGTCACAGCGGCGGGCGCTGCTGGGGGCGGGGACGATTTGCGAGGATGGCCGCATGGCTTACGACGCGACCACGCTGCCCGACGTCTCCGGGCTGACCGTCGGCATCATCGGTGGCACCGGCGACCAGGGGCGGGGCCTCGCCTACCGGCTCGCCCGGGCCGGGCAGACCGTGCTGATCGGTTCCCGTTCCGCCGAGCGGGCCGCGGACGCCGCCGCCGAGATCGCGGCGCTGCCCGGCGTACCGGCCGGAGTGGACGTGACCGGGGCCGACAACGACGAAGTGGCCCGCCGCAGCGACGTGGTGATCATCGCGGTGCCGTGGGACGGGCACGCCGCCATCGTCGCCGCCCTCGCCGAGCCGCTCGCCGGCAAGATCGTGGTCGACTGCGTCAACCCGCTCGGCTTCGACAAGCAGGGCCCGTACGCCCTCCCGGTCCCCGAGGGCAGCGCGGTGCAGCAGGCCGCCGGTCTGCTGCCGGACTCCCGGGTCTGCGCGGCGTTCAACCACGTCAGCGCGCCGCTGCTGGCCGACCCGGAGATCGACCGGATCGACCTCGACGTGCTGATCTGCACCGAGGACCGGGAGCTGGTCGACATCGTCGGCGCGCTGGCCGCCCGGATCCCCGGCATGCGGGGCATCTACGCGGGCCGGCTGCGCAACGCCCACCAGATCGAGGCGTTCACCGCCAACCTGATCGCCATCAACAAGCGCTACAAGGCGCACGCCGGCATCCGCGTCACCGACCTCTGACCCCCGGCGCCGTCCCGGACGGCGCTGCGGTCAGTCCGGCATCGGGTCTCGGCCGGGGCCGCGGGTGGCGGCGGTGGCCCGAACCCGAGGCCGTTCGTCGAGGGCGTGGCAGAGGGTGAACACCGGGTGACTGTGGACCCGGCGAGCGGGGCGGTGGGGGTCGTGCGGACGACCCCCACCGCCCCGTCGTCCTAGAAGGTGTGCTCGGCGGCGGGGAACTCGCCGCCGCGTACCTCGTCGGCGAAGCGCCGGGTCGCCTCCGACAGCGTCCCGGCCAGGTCCGCGTAGCGCTTGACGAAACGCGGCGCCTTACCGGTACGCAGGCCGGCCATGTCCTGCCAGACCAGCACCTGGGCGTCGGTGTCCGGGCCGGCGCCGATGCCCACCGTCGGGATCGGCAGCTCCGCGGTGATCCGCTTGGCCACCTCGCCCGGCACCATCTCCAGCACCACCGCGAAGGCACCCGCCTCGGCCACCGCCCGGGCGTCGGCGATCACCTCGTCGGCGGCGTCGCCCCGCCCCTGGACCCGGTAGCCGCCCAGGGTGTGCTCGCTCTGCGGGGTGAAGCCGATGTGCGCCATCACCGGGATGCCGGCGCCGACGATCGCGGCGATCTGGTCGGCGCAGCGCCGGCCGCCCTCCAGCTTCACCGCGTGGCAGCCGCCCTCCTTCATGAACCGCACCGCCGTACGCAGCGCCTGGGTCGGGCCCTCCTCGTACGAGCCGAAGGGCAGGTCACCGACGATCAGCGAGTGCTTCGTCGCCCGGACCACGGCCCGGACCAGCGGCAGCAGCTCCTCGGCGGTCACCGGCAGGGTGGTCTCGTAGCCGAACACGTTGTTCGCCGCCGAGTCGCCGACCAGCAGCACGGGGATGCCGGCCGTGTCGAAGATCGAGGCGGTGTACTGGTCGTACGAGGTGAGCATCGCCCAGCGGTCGCCGCGCTCCTTGGCGGCGATCAGGTCGCGGGTGCGTACCCGCCGAGTGGCCGGGCCGCCGTAGAGGGCGGTCACCTCGGTCGGGGTGGATTCCACCATGACTGTCTCCTTTCCTCGAGGCCGCCGTCGCGGTCCCCGGGTTCCGCCGCGATCGTCGCACCGGACGACCGCCTCACGGCAGGGCACAGTGCAGGATTTCACTCGGCGCAACCGGCGCGGCGGGACCGGGGACCGGTCGCCGCTGCACCGGGAACAGCCCCGCTCAGCCGTGTTCGCGCCAGCGGTTGGTGATGGGCAGCCGCCGGTCGCGTCCGAACGCCTTCATGGAGATCTTCGTGCCCGGCGCGGACTGCCGCCGCTTGTACTCGGCGACATCCACCAGTCGGAGCGCCCGGTCGACGACCGCCGGGTCGTGGCCGGACTCCACCAGCCCGTGGCGGCCCAGGTCGCCGTCGACGTAGCCGATCAGGATCGGGTCGAGCACGTCGTACTCGGGCAGGCTGTCGCTGTCGAGCTGGCCGGGGCTCAGCTCGGCCGACGGCGGCTTGCCGATCGAGTTCTCCGGGATCGGCGGGGTCTCGCCCCGGCTGGCCGCGTCGGCGTTGCGCCACTTCGCCAGCCGCCAGATCAGCGTCTTCCAGACGTCCTTGACCGGGTTGAAGCCGCCGACCGAGTCGCCGTACAGGGTCGAGTAGCCCACCGCCAGCTCGCTCTTGTTGCCGGTGGTGAGGACCAGGTGGCCCTCCTGGTTCGACAGCGCCATCAGGATCACGCCCCGGACCCTCGCCTGGAGGTTCTCCACCGTCACCCCGGACAGCGACATGTTGGCCAGGAAGCTGTCCACCATCGGCTGGATCGGCTCGACCCGGTAGTCGAGGCCGGTCCGCTTGCCCAGGTCCTCGGCGTCGGCCCGGGAGTGCTCCGAGGAGTGCTGGCTGGGCAGCGACACCCCGACCACCCGCTGCGGTCCGAGCGCGTCGACGGCGATCGCCGCCACCACCGCCGAGTCGATGCCGCCGGACAGGCCCAGCACCACCGACGGGAAGCGGTTCTTGTTGACGTAGTCGCGCAGGCCGAGCACCAGCGCCTGCCACACCTCGGCCTCGTCGGCGACCGGTTCCATCACCCCGCCGGCGGCCGCCGGGCCCGTCGGGGCCGGCGGGATGGATCCGACGGTACGGCGGACCACCCGCATCCCGTCGGCCAGCTCCTCCTCGTCCGCGCCGCGCTCGCCCGCCTCGGGCAGCTCGACGTCGTGCATCAGCAGGTGCTCGACGAACTGCGGGGCGCGGGTGAGCAGGGTGCCGTCGGCCGCCACGATCATCGAGTCGCCCTCGAAGACCAGTTCGTCCTGGCCACCGATCATGTTGACGTACGCGATGGTCGCGCCGGCCTCGGCGGCCCGGCGGCGGACCAGCGGCAGCCGGATGTCGTCCTTGTTCAGCTCGTACGGCGAGCCGTTGATGTTGATCACCAGCCCCACGCCGGCCTGCCGGGCCACCGCGAACGGGCCGCCGGCCTGCCAGAGGTCCTCGCAGATGGTCAGCCCGACGTCCACCCCGCCGACCCGCACGACGGTGAGGGCGTCGCCGGGAACGAAGTAGCGGTCCTCGTCGAAGACGCCGTAGTTGGGCAGGTGGTGCTTGAAGTACGTGGCCACGACGCCGCCTGAGTGCAGCAGCGCGGCGGCGTTGCGGGCGCCCCGGCCCGGCTGGGCGTCCCCGCTGACCTGCGGCGGGCCGTCCGCGTCCAGGTAGCCGACCACGATCGGCAGGTCGCCGAGGCCGTCGGCGGCCAGGTCGGCCGCGAGCTGCTCCAGCGCGGCCTTAGACGCCGCCACGAAGGAGCGGCGGAAGACCAGGTCCTCGACCGGGTAGCCGGTCAGCATCATCTCCGGGAAGGCGACGAGCTGGGCGCCGGCGTCGGCGGCGCGGCGGCTCCACGTGCGGACCAGTTCGGCGTTGCCGGCGAGGTCGCCGACGGTCGGGTTGACCTGTGACAGGGCGAGACGCAGGGTGGGCATGCCCTCATCTTGCCCCAGCGCCGGCGGACCGACGCGATGGCCGGGACGAGACGGCGGCCACCCTCCCGGGCGGCCACCGGCGGGCGGGACACGACGGGACGGGCGGCGGTGCTTCGCGTAACGTCGGCGTAACGAGGCCCGGGGAGACTGGGCGGTCAGGTCGGGCGCAGCCCGGTCGAAGGCGGACAAAGAGTGTCGCGAGGGGTTGGGGAAGTGGACCGTCAGCAGGAGTTCGTCCTCCGTACGCTGGAAGAGCGGGACATCCGGTTCGTCCGGCTGTGGTTCACCGACGTGCTCGGCACGCTCAAGAGCGTGTCGGTCGCCCCCGCCGAGCTGGAGGCCGCCTTCGAGGAGGGCATCGGGTTCGACGGCTCCGCGATCGAGGGCTTCGCCCGGGTCTTCGAGTCCGACATGGTCGCCATGCCGGACCCGACCACCTTCCAGGTCTTCCCCTTCGAGGGCGGGGTCAGCGGCGAGAGCGCCCGGATGTTCTGCGACATCCTGCTCCCCGACGGCGGGCCCTCCTGGGCGGACCCGCGGCACGTGCTGCGCCGGATGCTGTCCAAGGCCGCCGAGAAGGGCTTCACCTTCTACACCCACCCGGAGATCGAGTTCTTCCTGCTCGAGAACGGCCCCCAGGACGGCTCCCTGCCGACCCCGGTGGACACCGGCGGCTACTTCGAGCACACCACGCACGCCGTCGCGCGGGACTTCCGCCGCCAGGCCGTGCTGGCCCTGGAACGGATCGGCATCTCGGTGGAGTTCAGCCACCACGAGGTGGCCCCCGGCCAGCAGGAGATCGACCTGCGCTACGCCGACGCGCTGACCACCGCCGACAACATCATGACCTTCCGGCACGTGGTCAAGGAGGTGGCGCTCTCCACCGGCGTGCAGGCCACCTTCATGCCGAAGCCCTTCACCGACCAGCCGGGCAGCGGCATGCACACCCACCTGTCGCTGTTCGAGGGGGAGCGCAACGCGTTCCACGACGCCGGCGACCCGATGAAGCTCTCCAAGGTGGCCAAGTCGTTCATCGCCGGCCTGCTGATGCACGCCCGCGAGTACACCGCGGTCACCAACCAGTGGGTGAACTCGTACAAGCGGCTCTTCCCGCTGGCACTGCCGGACCGGATCACCGAGAGCCCGGCGTACGTCTGCTGGGGTCACCTGAACCGGTCGGCGCTGGTCCGGGTGCCCGCGTACGGCAAGCCGAACTCGGCCCGGGTGGAGGTCCGCTCACTGGACTCGGCGACGAACCCGTACCTCGCCTTCGCGGTGCTGCTCGGCGCCGGCCTCAAGGGCATCGAGGAGGGCTACGAGCTGCCGCCGGGCGCCGAGGACGACGTCTGGTCGCTGACCAGCGCCGAGCGGCGGGCGATGGGGTACGAGGCGCTGCCGGAGAACCTCGCCGAGGCGATCGACGTGATGGCCGGCTCGGAGCTGATCGCCGAGGTGCTCGGCGAGCACGTCTTCGACTTCTTCCTGCGCAACAAGCGCGCCGAGTGGGAGCAGTACCGCCGCGAGGTCACCCCGTACGAGCGGCAGCGATACCTGTCGCTCTAGATCGCGGTGGCGCGGTGCCGCTATCGTCTCGATCACCGCGCCGGCACCCTCGCCGGGCGTAGGAGGCCGGGAGGCAGTCGGTGCTGGAGGATCTGCTCAGCGGGGCGTGGCAGAGCGTGGTGTTCGGGGTCGTCGGGGTGGCCCTGATGGCGGCCGGCTTCCTGCTGGTCGACATGCTGACCCCGGGGAGGCTGCGCGAGCTGATCTGGGTGCGGCGCAACGGCAACGCCGCGCTGCTGCTCGCCGCCAACCAGCTCGGCATCGCCGGGATCGTCTTCACCGCGATCCTGACCAGCTACAGCGACTTCGCCAAGGGGCTCGCCTCCACGGTGATCTTCGGGCTGATCGGGCTGGCTATCATGGCGCTGGCCTTCTTCGTGCTCGACCTGCTCACCCCGGGCCGGCTGGGCGAGATCATCTGCTCCGACGAGCCGCACCCCGCGGCCCGGGTCAGCGCCGCCACCCACTTCGGCGCCGCGCTGATCGTCTGCGCCTGCATCGCCTGAGCGCCGCTGTCGTACCCCCGGCCTAGGTTGCGGGGGTGAACCGGACCGACCGCCTCTACGCCCTGGTGGAGGAGCTGCGGGCGGTGTCGCCCCGGCCGCGCAGCGCCCGCTGGCTGGCCGGGCGCTTCGAGGTGAGCACCCGCACCATCGAGCGGGACATCAGCGCGCTGCAGGGCTCCGGCGTGCCGATCTGGGCCGAGCCCGGCCGCACCGGCGGCTACGTGGTCGACCGGGCGCACACCCTGCCACCGGTCAACCTGACCGCCGCCGAGGCGGTCGCGATGGCCGTCGCGCTGCACCGGCTCGGCGGCACGCCGTTCGCCGGGGCGGGCGCCACTGCCCTGCGCAAACTGCTGGCGGTCATGCCGGCCGCCGACGCGGCCGAGGCGCACCGGCTCGCCGGCCGGGTGCACCTGATCGGCGACGGGCCGGCCACGCCCGTCCCGGCCGTCGTCGCCGACGCGGTCTCCGCGCGGCGCGTGCTGCGCCTGCGGTACGCCGACGGCGCCGGCACGGCGTCGGTACGCGAGGTCGAACCGCTGGGCTACCTCGGCAACCCCCGACACTGGTACCTGCTCGCCTGGTGCCGGTTGCGCGACGGGCTGCGCTGCTTCCGCACCGATCGGATCCGTGAGGTGGAGGCGCTGCCCGAGGTGGTCACCCGGGAGTTGCGCCTCGACGACCTGGACATCCCGCACGAGCGGGTCCGCGCGCTGAGCCTGGTCTGAGCGTCCGGCCGCGGGGTCGAGTCGTCGGGGAAACACCGACAGGACGGTGTCGCGGACGACCCCGAGGCTGACTCCTGACGAGCCCGGCCGACCGGCCGGGCCTGCGACGGGAGGCGACACACATGTCCACGATCACCAACGCGGTCAGCTGGTTCGAGGTCGGCACCGACCGGCCCGAGGAGACCGGGCGGTTCTACACCGACGTGTTCGGCTGGGCGTTCACCGAACAGGGCAGCCCGGAGACGTCGTACCGGGTGGTGGAGCCGGGGCCGGAGGGGTCGATCCAGGGCGCGATCCGGGCCACCGGCGGGGCCGGCCCGAACTACGCGGTGTTCTACGTGCAGGTGGCCGACGTGGCCGACACCTGCCGGCGGGCCGAGGCGGCCGGCGGCAAGGTGCTGGTCCCGCTGAAGTCGAACGACAACGGCCTGACCTTCGCCCACCTGCTCGACCCGGCCGGAAACCACTTCGGCGTCTTCGCGCCGCCGCCCGCCGGGGCCTGAGCCCACCGCAGGTCCGCCCCGGCAGCGCCGCCGGGGCGGACCACGTCGTGCGCGGTCGGATCGAGTAGAGGGATGGCCCCGCCGCTGGGGGTGGGCCGGCCGGGAGGAGACCGACGGCCGGGGGAGGGGACGGCGGGGCCACCCGGGTCACCTGCCGGTCATGCCCGGACCGCCGTGGTGGCCACGGCCGCCCGGGCCCGGGAAGACGCCGGACTCGGCGGCCTTGGTGATGGCGTCGGCCTGCTCCTGAGTGAGCTTGCCGTCCTTGACCGCCTGGGCCAGCCGGTCCTTGAGCGCCGCCTGCCGGTCCTCGCCGGAGGGGCGCTCCGGGCGGTCGGCCTTGCGCTGCTCGCGCAGCTTCTCCAGCGCGGCGGTCACCTTCTCGGTGGGCACGCCGAGCTCCTTGGCCAGCGCCTCGGCGAACTCGCTCTGGCGGTCGGCCTTCTGCTGCTGCCGGTCGGTGCCCTGGTCGGCGCTGCTGCTGGCGCTGGGCGACGGGGTGGCGTCCTCGGCGAAGGCCACCGTCGGGGCGGCGATCCCCACGCCGAGCACTCCGGCGGCGGCGAGCCCGGCCAGCAGGTGCTTCTTCGACATCGTGCGGGACATCAGTCCTCCAGTGATCGGTGGTTGGTGCGATGACCTCACCGACAGTGACCACCGAACCTGGGCCGAACCCGTGCCGACCCTGTCACCCAGCTGAAAATCCACCCCCCGCTAGAGGTGATCAAGAAGTTCGCGTCAGCGGAAGACGCTTTCCCGGACGCAAACTTCTTGATCACCGCGCCGAGCCCAGGCGGAGGCGGGGCGGCGGGCGGGGTGGGTCAGCGGACGGCGGGGGAGACGGTGAGGGTGCCGGCCTCGGCGTCGAGGGTGGCGCGGGTGCCGACCGGGACGGTGAGCTGGCCGACGCCGTGGCCGACCGGGAGGCCGCCGAGGACCGGGACGCCGAGATCGCCCAGGCACTCGGTGAGCACGTCGGTGACCGTGGTGTCCCAGCCGTCGGCGCACTCGGTGAACTGGCCGACCGCCACCCCGGCCAGGCCGTCCAGCACGCCCGCCCGGCGCAGGTGGGTCAGCATCCGGTCGACCTTGTACGGCGGCTCCTGCACCTCCTCGATCAGCAGCACCGCGCCGGTCAGGTCGGGCATGTCCGGAGTGCCGATGGAGGCGGTGATCAGGCAGAGATTGCCGCCGAGCAGCGGACCGACCGCCCGGCCGGGCACCCGGACGGCGAAGGTCTCCTCGTCCGGCGTGGCGGCGACGGTCACCGGCTCGGTGGTCATCAGCGCGGCGTGCAGCGACTCCGCCGAGCGCAGCGGGGTCCGCTCGTCCAGCCAGGCCGCGCCGGGGCCGTGCACGCCGGCCAGCCGGGCGCCCCGCCAGAGCGCGAACTGCAACGCGGTGATGTCCGAGAAGCCGGCGACCACCTTCGGGTCCCGCCGTACGGCGGCCATGTCGAGCAGGTCGACCACCCGCTGCGCGCCGTAGCCGCCCCGGGTGCAGATCACCCCGCGCACCTCGGGGTCGGCGAAGGCGGTGTTCAGGTCGGCGGCACGCAGCGCGTCGTCGCCGGCCAGGTAGCCCCGCCGGGCGTACGCGTTCGGCGCCAGCACCGGGCGCAGCCCCCAACCGGTCAGCAGCTCGACGCCCCGGGCCACCCGTTCGGGCCGGGTCGGGCCGGACGGCGACACGAGCATCACCGTGTCACCGGGGCGCAGGACCGGCGGGCGCAGGCATTCGTCGGTGATCACAGCGGCAGAGCCTAGTCGGCGCGGTGGGCGGCCGAGCCGTTCCGGGTCTGCGCCGGCGCACCCGCTAGCCTCGACACCGTGGCGACCGCGCTGGTGATCGAGAACGACCCGACCGACGACCTCCGCCGGCTGGGGGAGTGGCTGACCGAGGGGGGCCTCGACCTGCGGGTGCTCCGCCCGCACGCCGGCGACGCGCTCCCCGCCGACCTGGAGGGGTACGCCGCGCTGGTGGTGCTCGGCGGCGAGCAGCAGGCGTACCCGCTGCCCGACGGCAGCCCCGGCGCGCCCTGGTTCCCGGCGCTGGAGGGGCTGCTGCGCAAGGCGGTCCGGTACCGGGTGCCGACCCTCGGCGTCTGCCTCGGCGGTCAGCTGCTGGCCACCGCGCACGCCGGCCTGGTCGAGCGGAGCCCGTCCGGCCCGGAGGTCGGCCCCGGCGTGGTGGGCAAGCGGGACGCCGCCGACGCCGACCCGCTGTTCCGGTACGTGCCGCTGATCCCGGACGTGCTCCAGTGGCACACCGACGAGATCACCGAGCTGCCCCGGGGCGCCACCCTGCTGGCCGCCTCGACCCGCTACCCGCACCAGGCGTTCCGGCTCGGTGACCGGGCCTGGGGGTTGCAGTTCCACATCGAGTGCGACACCGCGATGATCGCCGACTGGGCCCGCGACTCCGACCTGCTGGCCGAGCTGGGCTACGACCCGGAGCTGGTGGTGGCCGCCTGCGACCGGGTGATGGCCGACGTGGAGGAGGTCTGGCAGCCGTTCGCCGTCCGCTTCGCCGCGCTGGCCCTCGGCGAGCTGGGCGACGACCCCACCCGGCGAAGCCTGCCGCTGCTCGGGCAGTGAGATGACCAGACCGGCCAGGGGACGGCTCGCCCGGTACGGCTTCGGCACCGCGCAGTCCGATGGCGGCTCCCGCGCGGCCGACCTGCTCGGCCCGGACGGCCTCGGACTGTGGCGGGTCGAGGAGCAGGAGCCGGTCGACGAGCCGGCCGCCGAGCTGCTGGCCGCGCTCTCCCGGGCCGCCGACCCGGACCTGGCCCTGCGCCAGCTGCACCGCCTGGTCGAGGCGGAGCGCCGGGCCGTCGACCCGCCCGCCCTGCTGGACGCGGTGCACGCCGACCCGGGGCTGCGCCGCCGGCTGGTCGCCGTGCTCGGCGCCTCGTCGGCGCTCGGCGACCACCTGGTCGCCAACCCGGAGCAGTGGACGGTGCTGGCCACCGCACCGGACGGGCTCGCCCCCACCGCCGACGGCCGGCTGGACCTCCCCGCCGCCGGGCGGCTGACCGCCGCCACCGCGCCGGTGGCGGTGCTGCGGCAGGCGTACCGGTTGGCGCTGCTGCGGATCGCGGCGGCCGACCTGACCGGTGGGCGCGGCCTGGAGCAGACCATGGCCGCGCTCTCCGCGCTGGCCGACGCGACCCTGGCGGCGGCGTACGAGATCGCCGTCGACGAGCTGCCCGCGGGCACTGCCCGGCCCCGGCTCGCGGTGGTGGCGATGGGCAAGTGCGGCGGCGACGAGCTGAACTACGTCTCCGACGTCGACGTGATCTTCGTGGCCGCCGACGACGCGGACCTCAGCGTCGCCACCACGGTCGCCGCCCGGCTGATCGGCGTCTGCGGGCTGGTCGCCTGGCCGGTGGACGCCGCGCTGCGCCCCGAGGGCAACCGGGGGCCGCTGGTGCGCACCCTCGCCAGCCATCTGGCCTACTACCAGCGCTGGGCCCGGACCTGGGAGTTCCAGGCCCTGCTCAAGGCCCGGCCGGCCGCCGGCGACCTGGCCCTGGCGCGGGAGTGGATCGAGGCGCTCGCCCCGCTGGTCTGGACCGCCGCCGAGCGGCCCGAGGCGGTCTCCGACGTCCGGTCCATGCGCCGCAAGATCATCGACAACATTCCGCCGAAGGAGCTGGAACGCGAGATCAAGCGCGGGCCGGGCGGGCTGCGCGACATCGAGTTCGCCGTCCAGCTGCTGCAACTGGTGCACGGCCGCGGCGACGAGTCGTTGCGGGCGCCGGGCACCATCCCGGCGCTGCGCGCGCTCGTCACCGGCGGCTACGTCGGCCGCGCCGACGGCGAGGCGCTGCTGCGCGGGTACCGCTTCCTGCGCGGGGTCGAGCACCGGCTCCAGCTCCAGGGCCTGCGCCGGACCCACACCGTGCCGACCGATCCGGCCGCGCTGCGCTGGCTCGCCGCCGCGCTCGGGTGCACCGCCACGCCGGGCCGCAGCGCCGTGGAGAGCTTCCGCGCCGAGTGGGTCGCCCACGCAACCGAGGTACGCCGGCTGCACGCCAAGCTGCTCTACCGGCCGCTGCTGGAGTCGGTGGCCCGGGTACCCGCCGACGGGCTGCGGCTCACCCCGGAGGCGGCCCGGCACCGGCTGGAGATCCTCGGCTTCGCCGATCCCGCCGGGGCGCTGCGCCACCTCCAGGCCCTCACCGGCGGGGTCAGCCGCACCGCCGCCATCCAGCGCACCCTGCTGCCGGTGCTGCTCAGCGAGTTCGCCGACGCCCCCGAGCCGGACCGCGGCCTGCTCAACTACCGCCAGGTCTCCGACAAGCTCGGCAGCACCCCCTGGTACCTGCGGCTGCTGCGGGACTCCGGGCCGGTGGCCCGCCGGCTGGCCCGGGTGCTCTCCTCCTCCCGGTACGCCGCCGACCTGCTGGCCCGGGAGCCCGAGGCGCTGCGCCTGCTGGCCGAGGAGAGCGAGCTGGCCCCGCGTACCCGGGAGGTGCTCTGCGACGGCTTCGCCGCCGCCGCGGGCCGGTACCCCGACCCGGAGCAGGCGATCCGGGCGGTACGCGCGCTGCGCCGGCGGGAGCTGGTCCGGATCGCCTGCGCCGACCTGCTCAGCCGGGCCGGCGGGCTCGCTCCGCGCCCGGAGCGGGGCTCGGAGGCCGCCGCGCCCCTGGCCGACGTCACCGGGGTCGGCACCGCGCTCTCCGACGTCACCGATGCCACCCTCACCGCCGCGCTGCGCACCGCGCGGGCCGCCAGGCCGGGGCCCCCCGGACTGCGGTTCGCCGTGATCGGCGTGGGCCGGCTCGGCGGGTACGAGTCGAACTACCTCTCCGACGCCGACGTGCTCTTCGTCCACGACTCGCCGGCCGGGGCGGACGAGCAGGCGGCCAGCGCCGCCGCCCACGGCATCGCCGAGGAGCTGCGCCGGTTGCTCGGCGTGCCCGCCCCCGACCCGCCGCTCGGCGTCGACGCCGACCTGCGCCCCGAGGGCCGGCAGGGGCCCCTGGTCCGTAGCCTCGCCGCATACGCGCAGTACTACGCCCGCTGGTCGAAGGTGTGGGAGGCGCAGGCGCTGCTGCGTGCGCGGTTCGTCTGCGGCGACGCCGACCTGGGTGCCGAGTTCGAGGCGCTGATCGACCCGGTCCGCTGGCCGGCCGACGGGCTGAGCCGCGAGCAGGTGGTGGAGATCCGCCGGATCAAGGCCCGGGTGGAGAACGAGCGGCTGCCCCGGGGCGCCGACCCGGCCACCCACACCAAACTGGGGCGGGGCGGCCTGGCCGACGTCGAGTGGGCGGTGCAGCTGCTCCAGCTCCGGCACGCCGGGGCGTACCCGCAACTGCGGGGCACCCGGACCCTCGACGCGCTGGCGGCGGCCCGGGACGCCGGCCTGGTCGACCCGGCGGACGCCGCCGGGATGGCCGCCGGCTGGACGCTCGCCGCGCAGGTCCGCAACGCGCTCATGCTGGTCCGTGGCCGCGCCGGCGACCAGCTGCCCCGGCACGGCGTGGAGCTGGCCGGGGTCGTCCGGCTGCTCGGCCGCGACGACCCCGGCGAGTTCCTCGACGAGTACCTGCGCACCGCCCGGCGGTCCCGGGCCGCCATGGAACGCGTCCTCGACGCCGGTGCCTGAGCACACCGACGTCGAGGAACAGCATTACCCGGAAATTGTGCGCAGATATTGGCGAGAATTGTTACTGCTCAATTGATCGTCCGGGTGTGCGCCGTTGAGAAAAGGTGGCGCGATCCGTCAGCAGTAGATCTGCGCGTAGCTGATGGAGTCGTTCCACTGGAGGCCCCAGAAGGTGCCGAGGTTGCTGATTTCCGTGCGCGGTCCCATCGTGATGGGCGAGTCGGAGCGGTCGCCGTTCTTGTAGAGCCGGTAGGCGCAGCTCGAGCGGTTCCGCACGGAGGTGGTCTTGTTGTCGGCGGTGGTGCCGACCAGGCTGGAGCTGCCGTTGAGCACGTCCATCAGGTTGAGGAACCCGGCGTCCCGGTAGAGGCAGAGAGCGCCGGTGGAGGGGCAGCTCAATGCCAGGTTGGTGTCGGTGGACGAGGTGGCCGCCTGGGCCGGCGAGCCGCTCAGCACGGCGGTGCCGACGAGGGTGAGGGCCGCCAGGGTACTGCCGATCCGTCGCATGATCTTCCTTCCTTGTGGGGGGCGCAGCGACGAGGGGTGGACCGCGCCAGGGTGTTGGCCCGGCGCGGCCAGCCTGCCCATAGCATCGACACAAGGCGATGCTGCGGGCGTAAAGGCTGCGACCGCCATGATGGATCGCATGGATGACAGCGACCCATCAGGAAGGCGATAAGCATTTACCCCCGTGTAACTGCTTGTCGTGATTGCCAACCTACGGGAGGCCGTATTTCAGTGTCAAGGACTTCGATGCTTTTCGTCACTGGCCCGTCACCGCTCGACGTGGTTACGGCATTGGCTTCCGCGCGCGGCTCACAGTCCACCCACTCCGCGCCGTCAGCGGCGCTGGACCAGCACCAGGTGGTCGACCAGAGTGGCCGGCCGCCCGTCCGGGTCGGTGACCTCGCGCCGGGGCGCGTCCAACCGCTCGGTCCGCCACCCGTCCGGGTCCAGGTCGAGTTCGGCCAGCGTCTCCTCCGGGGTGGGGAAGCGCACGTCCGGGTGGGCCAGTCGGGACCACGGCGGGACCTCGCCGTGCTCGACGATCAGCAGCCGGCCTCCGGGCGCCACCGCCCGCGCCGCCGCCCGGAGCACGTCGGCTCGGGGGAACTCCAGCGGCGACTGGAGGAACTGCGCGGAGACCAGGTCGAACACCCCCTCCGGGAAGGTGCGGGTCAGGTCGTGCCGCTGGAAGTCGATCCGGGCCGCCACCCCGGCCGTGGCGGCCTCGGCGGCCGCCCGGTCCAGGGCGGTGGTGGAGACGTCCACCGCGGTCACCCGCCAGCCCCGACCGGCCAGCCAGATCGCGTCGGCGCCCTCGCCGCAGCCGAGGTCCAGCGCGGTGCCCGCCGGCAGCGGGTCGACGACGTCGACCAGGTGCGGGTTGGCCCGCCCGCTCCAGATCCGCTCCCGCCGCTGGTAGAGCTCGTCCCAGTGCCGCGCCGTCTCGGCGTCCACCGCGTCCGCGCCGGTATCCGCTCTGGCCCCGGCCTCGGTGTCCGCGCCGGCGCGCAGCGCGGTGACCGCCCGGTCGGTCTCCTCGGCGATCAGGTCGGCGTTGAGCGCCGCGCCGGCCTTCATCCCCGCCGCCGCGGCGGCGATCACGGTGGCCTGCGGGTCGGTCACGTTGCCGGCCACCCAGACCCCCGGCACCGCGGTCGCCCCGCTGGCGTCGGCGGCGACGTGGTCGCCGAAGACGTGCCCGCCGACGACGAACTCGCTGGTCGTCAGGCCGAGCCCGGCCAGCAGGTCGGCCCGCGCGGCGAACCGGGGCCCGACCACCAGCGTCTGCCGGGCGACGAGTTCCCCGGAGCGCAGCCGTACGCCGGTGAGCCGGTCGTCGGTCACCTCCAGCCCCGTCACCTCGCCCTCGACCACCCGTACGCCCCGGGCGGCGAGCTGCTCGGCCTGCTCCGGGGCCAGCGGCGGGCCGGTGTGCGTGAACACCACCACGTCGTCGGTGAGCTGGCGGAACAGCAGCGCTTGGTGGGTGGTCATCGGCCCGGTGGCCAGCACGCCAACGGCCTGGTCCCGCACCTCCCAGCCGTGGCAGTACGGGCAGTGCAGCACGTCCCGGCCCCAGCGTTCGGCCAGCCCCGGGATCGCGGGCAGCTCGTCGACCAACCCCGTGGTGACCAGCAGCCGCCGCGCCCGCACCAGCTCTCCGTCGGCCAGTTCCACCTCGAACCGGGCCCGGTCGTGCCCCTCGACCCGGTGCGCCTTGGTGACCGTGCCGTCGACGACCTCGACGCCGTACCCGGCGACCTCGGCCCGGCCCGTCGCGTACAGCTCGGCGGGGGCGACGCCCTCGCTCGTGAGGTAGTTGTGCACGTGCCCGGCGGGGGCGTTGCGCGGCGCCCCGCCGTCGATCACCAGCACCGACCGGCGGGACCGGCCCAGGGTGAGCGCGCCGCTGAGCCCCGCCGCGCCGCCGCCGACCACCACCACGTCGTAGATCCGGTGCTCATGCATCCTCGTTCCCCCTCCGGGCGGGTCCGTCCCGCCCATGCCCCGGATCGTCCGCGCTACTTCCCGGACCGACAAGTATCGTTGCCGAGATGGCAAACGAACGGATGGCGGACGACACCGCGGCCCCGGACGAGGTGCTGACGGCGGTCGGGCCGCGCCTGCGGGCCCTGCGTCAGCAGCGCGCCGTGACGCTGGCCCAGCTCTCCGCCGCCACCGGCATCTCGGTGAGCACCCTGTCCCGGCTGGAGTCCGGTGGCCGCCGGCCCACCCTGGAGCTGCTGCTCCCGCTGGCCCGGTTCCACCGGGTACCGCTGGACGACCTGGTCGGCGCGCCGGAGACCGGGGACCCGCGGGTCCGGCTCCGGTCGGTGGTCCGCAACGGGGTCACCATCGTGCCGCTGACCCGCCGTCCCGGCGGGGTGCAGGCCTACAAGATGATCTACCCGCCCGGCGGGCGGCCGGGGGAGCCCGAGCAGCAGGTGCACGAGGGGTACGAGTGGCTCTACGTGCTCTCCGGGCGGTGCCGGCTGCTGCTCGGCAGCCACGAGCTGACCCTGGAGGCGGGGGAGGTCGCCGAGTTCGACACCCGTACGCCGCACTGGTTCGGCAACCCGTACGACAGCCCGCTGGAGATCCTCAGCCTCTTCGGGCCGCAGGGGGAGCGGCTGCACGTCCGCGCCCGCCCCTCCCCGGTACGCCGCGACCTCGGCTGACCGGCCTGGCCCGTCCCGGCCGGCCGTGCGGCCCTGTGGAGCTGATGACGCAGACGAGTCAGCGGGCTCTCCGCCCTACCTATTCGGTGCCATCGCTGTGAATCGTCTACGACATCAGCTCGAAAGGGCGTGGAGGAGGCACCTCGCAGCGCCCGTCCGCGCCGGCGGTCCGTCACCCGCTCAGGGTGTAGGTGCCGGCGCGCGGCACGGTGACCGTCGTCCAGTCCCCGTCCGCGGCGACGGTGGCGCCGCCGGAGGCGGTCAGCCAGCGGATGTGCCACACCCGGACCGGGACCGTGCCGGCGGCGGACGTGCGGAACGTCAGCGAGGCCCCGTCCTGCCCGACGAACTCGCCGGGAGCGCCCACGATCGGCGTCGGGTCGGCCACCGCGTAGAGCCGCCACCGCCCGTCCGACCAGACCTCCGTCAGGTACGGCAGGCCGGCGGAGACCAGCTCGGCCTCGGCCCGGCCGACCCAGGACAGCGGCGCGTCGGGCACCGCCACGTACTGCACGGCGAACTCGTCGAGCCAGGCCCGGTAGCTCTCGGCGGTCAGCGGCACGCCCGTGCCGGCGGCCCCCGGCACGGTGGTGAAGAAGAGCGGGTTGCGGGCGATGTCCGCCTGCCGCAGCCAGCCCCGGGCCAGCGGCACCTCGCCGAGCCGGGCCGCCTCCCAGTAGTTGCGGGTCGGCGGGACCTCCACCCGGCCGCTGAGCCCGCGCCGGGCCAGCTCGGCCCGCAGCGGCGCGAAGAACGACCGGGCGGCGGTCGGGTCGTCGACGCTGCGCAGGTCGGCGGCGACCACCGGCGGCTGCCACGCGCAGACCGCGGCCAGCAGCACGGCGAGCGCCACGCCACCGGCCACCCGGCCCCACCGGGCCCCCCCGCTCGCCAGCCGGGCGGTCAGCCAGCGGGGCGGCCGGGCGGCGGCGGCCAGCACCGGCAGCGCGAACATCACCGCCAGCCGGGTGGCGTTCAACCCGACCGGGGTGTGCACCAGTGCCGCCGCCAGCACTCCCGCCGCCGACAGCAGCGCCCCCACCCGCACCGGCCGGTACGCCACCAGCGCCGCCACCAGCAGACTGGTCAGCACCGCCCGCAACGTGTCGGTGCGGCTGATGTTCATCCAGCCGCCCTCGCCGAAGAGCAGCCCGGTCACCCCCAGCGGCAGCGCGGCGGCGACGCCGAGCAGCAGGCCGTCGGCGTACCGGCGGGTGAGCAGCAGTGCCGCGCCGGCCAGGCCGACGAAGAGGCCGGCGACGGGGCTGGTCGCCGAGGCCAGCAGCGCGCCCGCCGCGACCAGGACGGGGCGCGCCCAGCGGCGGCCCGGCGGGCCGTGCGTCGGCAGGGTCAGCGCCAGCAGCGCGGCCAGCCCGAACGCCACGCCGAGCGCGTAGGTCACCCGGCCGGAGACCAGGTTGCCGGTGATGGTGAGCACCCCGACCAGGCTGCCGAGCAGGGGACGGGGCACCGGCGTGCGCACCAGCAGCGCCGCGAACGCGGTGGCCGCCGCGACCAGGGCGAGGACGCCGATGACGCCCACCCCGAGGGTGGCCATCAGCGGCGGCGTGACCAGGCTGTAGCCGAGCGGGTGGATGCCGGCGTACCAGCGCAGGTCCACCAGGGCGGTGCCGTGCGCGGCGAAGAAGTCGGCCCGGGTGACCTGGGCGGAGAGGTCCGAACCCATCGGCGGCAGGGCCAGCCACACCGCGCCGGCCACGGCGGCGCAGCCGGCGGAGAGCCCCACCACCCTGCTGCGCCGCATGCCCACCTCCGGTCCGCGACCACCGTACTGGCAGCATGTCGGACGTGCCTCACCACCTCTCGCGCTGGATCGGCCTGGCCGGCTCGGCGCTGCTCGCCGTCGCCGCGTACCTCGGTGGCGCGCTGCCAGACTCCCCGCTGCGCCCCACCCCGGTCAGCATCTGGCAGGGCCGGCATGGGCCGCTGGTCATCGGCCTCTGGCTGGTCGGCACCGCGCTGATGGCGTGGGCCTGGTGGTCGCTGCGCGACCGGGTGCCGTCCGCCCGCTGGGCGCTGGTCACCGCCGGGCTCTGGCTGGTCCCGCTGCTGGTTGCGCCGCCGCTGGGCAGCCGGGACGTCTACGCGTACGCCTGCCAGGGCGCGAGCTACGCGGCCGGGATCAGTCCGTACGAGCAGGGCGTCTCCGCGCTGCCCTGCCCGTGGTTGGACACCATCTCGTACATCTGGCGGGACACCCCCGCGCCGTACGGGCCGCTGTTCGTCATGATCTCCGGCGCGATCGTCAAGGCCACCGGCTCGCTCACCGCCGCCGCCGCGCTGTTCCGGCTGCTGGCGCTGGCCGGGGTGGCGCTGACCGCCTGGTGCCTGCCGGTGGTGGCCCGCCGCTGCGGGGTTCCGGTGCCGCGGGCGCTCTGGCTGGCGCTGGCGTCCCCCCTGGTCGGCGTGCACCTGATCTCCGGCGCGCACAACGACGCGCTGATGGTCGGCCTGATGGTCGCCGGGCTGGCGGTGGTGGTCTCCCGGCCCGGTCGCCGCTGGGCGCTGCTTGCCGGGGGAGTGCTGCTCGGGCTCGCCGCCGCCGTGAAGATCACCGCGTTGGTGGTGGTGCCGTTCGCCGCGCTGGCCGCGATGGCCGGGCCGTACCGGATCCGGACGCTGATCCGTGACGGCGGCCCGGTGGTCGGCGGGGCGCTCGCCGCGACGGTCGCGGCGACCGTCGCGTCGGGCCTGGGCTTCGGCTGGATCAGCGGACTGGAGCAGGGGAGCCTGGTGATCGCCTGGACCTCGCCGTCCACCGCGGTCGGGCAGACCGTCGGGTACGTCGCGGCGCTCTTCGGCGCGCACGTCGACGCGCTGCCGGTGACCAGGGCGATCGGCGTGCTGGTGCTCGCCGTGCTGCTGGTGTGGCTGTGGTGGCGGGCCCGTACCCGGGACCCGCTCTGGCACGCCGGGCTGGCCCTGGCCGCCACGGTGGCCCTGTCCCCGCTCTTCCACCCCTGGTACTGGATCTGGCCGCTGACCGTGCTGGCCGCCACCGCCCGGCGTACCGGATGGTTCTCGCTGGTCGCGCTGGTGTCGTCGTTCCTGGTGCTGGCCGACGGCACCGGCCTGGCCCGGTTCACCAAGATGCCCGGTGCGCCGCTGATGACGCTGTTGGTGATCGTGGTGGCCGTCCGGTTGGTACGGTCGGCTCGGGCGGCCCGCCGGCCGGCCCCCGCCGCCTGAGGAGAGGTTGCCGGTGACCGAGCCCGGCCCGCCGACCATCGGCCAGGCCCGGCTCGCCCGGTACGCCGGCCTGCTTGGCGCGGTGCTGCTCACCGTCGCCGGGTGGCTGGGCGGGGCGCTGCCCGACATCCCGCCCGCCGGCCCCTGGCGCGCCGGAAACGCCCCGTGGGCGCTGGGCTGCTGGCTGCTCGGCACGGCGCTGCTGGTCGGGGCCTGGTGGTCGCTGCGCCGGGGCGCCCCGTCGACCCGGTGGGCGTACCTGACCGCCGGGCTGTGGCTGGTCCCGCTGCTGGCCGCGCCGCCGCTGGGCAGCCGGGACGTCTACTCGTACGCCTGCCAGGGCTGGGCGTACGCCGCCGGCCACGACCCGTACGACATCGGGGTGGCGGCGGCCGGCTGCCCCTGGGTGGAGTCGGTCGCGCCGATCTGGCGGGACACTCCCGCGCCGTACGGCCCGTTCTTCGTGCTGCTCGCCGCGCTGGCCGTGACCCTCGGCGGCGGCCTGGTCGGCACCGTCGTGCTGCTGCGGCTCGTCGCGCTGGCCGGGGTGCTGCTGGCCGCGCTCTGCCTGCCCGGGCTGGCCCGGGCCGCCGGGGTGCCCACCGCCCGGGCGGCCTGGCTGGCGCTGGCCTGCCCGCTGGTCGGGGTGCACCTGGTGGCCGGGGCGCACAACGACGCGGTGATGCTCGGGCTGCTCCTGCTCGGCCTGCTGGTGCTGGTCCGGCTGCCCGGCAAGCCGACGGCGCTGCTGGCCGCCGGGGTGCTGCTCGGCCTGGCGGTGACGGTGAAGGCCACCGCCGTGGTGGTGCTGCCGTTCGCGGCCCTCGCGGCGGTGCTCGGCCGGTACACCCCGCGCGCGCTGCTCCGGGACGGGGGCTGGCTGGCCGGCGGCGTGCTGGCCGCGCTGGCCGCCACCTCGGCGCTGTCCGGGCTCGGCCTGGGCTGGCTCGCCGGCCTGGCCCGCAGCGGCGACACCGAGCAGTGGACCTCCCCGCCCACCGCCGTGGGCGTCGTCGTGGACTACCTCGGCGAGTGGGCCGGGCGGGAGCCGGGCGCGGTGCCGGTCACCCGGGCGGCGGCGCTGGTGCTGCTCGCGGTGCTGCTGGTGGTGCTCTGGTGGCGGGCCTGGTCGGCGCTGCGCGCCCTCAACGACGTCCGGCAGCGGGTGCGCCGGCTGGCGGCGGCCCGCCCCCGGGTGACCCTGCACGCCGCCGGCGTCGCGCTGGCCGCCACGGTGGTGCTCGCCCCGGTCTTCCACCCCTGGTACGCGACCTGGCCGCTGCTGCTGCTCGCCGTGTCGGCGACCCGGACCGGGTGGTTCGTGCTGCCCGCCGCGGTGGCCACCTTCCTGGCCCTGCCGGACGGCACGTCCCTGGCCCGGTACACCAAGGCGCCCGGCGCGATCGCCATGACCGTGCTGGTGGTGGCGCTCGCGGCACGGGCCTGGCGCGCGTGGCGCCGGGGCCGCCCCGCCCCACCCGCCGCCCAACCCTGACCGTCACGCCCGTTCGCGGCGTGTCGCGGTGTCCGCGTCGTCGACACACCCCGACACGCCGCAAACCGGGCCGATCAAGGGGCCGTACGACGGAACGGGCCGGCTCCGCGAACGCGGAGCCGGCCCGGGCCGGTGTCGACGACTGCTCAGCAGTCGAAGTACATGGCGAACTCGTGCGGGGTCGGGCGCAGACGCACCGGGTCGACCTCGTTGGCGCGCTTCCAGCCGACCCAGGTGGAGATCAGGTCGGGGGTGAAGACGCCGCCGTCGAGCAGGTAGTCGTGGTCGGCCTCGAGGGCGTCGAGCACCTCGGGCAGCGAGCCCGGCACCTGCTTGACGTCGCCCCACTCCTCCGGCGGCAGGTCGTACAGGTCCTTGTCGATCGGCGCCGGCGGCTCGATCTTGTTCTTGATGCCGTCCAGGCCGGCCATCATCATCGCCGAGAAGGCGAGATACGGGTTGCTGGACGGGTCCGGCACCCGGAACTCGACCCGCTTGGCCTTCGGGTTGCTGCCGGTGACCGGGATGCGGGTGCAGGCGGAGCGGTTGCGCTGCGAGTAGACCAGGTTGACCGGCGCCTCGAAGCCCGGCACCAGCCGGCGGTACGAGTTGACCGTCGGGTTGGTGAAGGCCAGCAGCGACGGGGCGTGGTGCAGCAGACCGCCGATGTACCAGCGGGCCGTGTCCGACAGGCCGGCGTAGCCGGTCTCGTCGTAGAACAGCGGCTCGCCGTTGAGCCAGAGGCTCTGGTGGGTGTGCATGCCGGAGCCGTTGTCGCCGAAGAGCGGCTTCGGCATGAAGGTGGCGGTCTTGCCGGCGGCCCAGGCCTCGTTCTTCACGAGGTACTTGAAGAGCTGGAGCTGGTCACCGGCGTGCAGCAGGGTGGAGAACTTGTAGTTGATCTCCGACTGGCCGGCGGTGCCCACCTCGTGGTGCGACCGCTCGACGGTGAAGCCGCCGTCGACCAGGCGACGCACGATCCGGTCCCGCAGGTCGGCGTAGTGGTCCACCGGGGGCACCGGGAAGTAGCCGCCCTTGTACGCGGTCTTGTAGCCGCGGTTGCCGCCCTCCTCCTCCCGGCCGGAGTTCCACGCGCCCTCGATCGAGTCGATGTAGTAGAACGACTGGTGGGCGGAGGTCTCGTGGCGGATCGAGTCGAAGATGTAGAACTCCGCCTCGGCGCCGAAGTACGCCGTGTCGGCGATGCCGCTCGCCGCCAGGAACGCCTCGGCCTTCTTCGCCACGTTGCGCGGGTCCCGGGAGTACGCCTCGCGGGTGAACGGGTCGTGGATGAAGAAGTTCAGCGCGAGGGTCTTCTGCGCGCGGAACGGGTCGATGAAGGCGGTCGCGACGTCCGGGAGCAGGAGCATGTCCGACTCGTGGATCGCCTGGAAGCCGCGGATCGACGAGCCGTCGAACGCGAGGCCGTCGGTGAAGACGCTGTCGTCGAAGGACTCGACCGGGATGTTGAAGTGCTGCATCACGCCGGGCAGGTCACAGAAACGTACGTCGACGAACTTCACGTCCTCGTTCTTGAGGTATCGCAGGAGTTCCTCGGGATTGGCAAACACACGTCCTCCTGGCACGTCCACTCCGGTGGCTGGGCACTGACGACGCTATGGCCGTGCGGTTGCCCGGCCGTGTCTCCTCTGTTTCCGCCGTGTTACGTCGCTCGCGGAGCGTCATCGGCGCCGCTCAGCCCTCGGCGGGTCACCGTTCGGACGATACCCGCTGGGAGGGTGTATGGCTAATTGATGCGGTTGGCCCGATTCTGCGATACGTGCCGATCCGGCCTCCGCCGCCCACCCCGACCGCCGTCGGCGGGGCGCTGACTACCCTTGACCGTCGTGACCAACCCGCACGCCGCGGCACCGGTGCCGCCCGCCGCCGACCCCTCCTTCACCCCGCCGAGCCTCGGCCGCCGGTTCGGTGCCCTGGTGATCGACTGGGTACTCTGCCTGCTGGTCGCCCGCGGCTTCGCCGACCCGGTCCGCGACGGCTGGGCCCCACCGCTGGTGCTGATCCTGGAGTACGGCTTCTTCCTCGGCCTCTTCGCGCAGACCCCCGGCATGTACGTCACGAAGGTGCGCTGCCTCGGCTGGGCCGACGGCGGCCGGATCGGACTGCTCCGGGCGCTGCTGCGGGGCCTGCTGCTCGCCCTGCTGGTGCCCGCGCTGATCATGGACGAGCACCGGCGCGGCCTGCACGACCGGCTCACCGGCTCGGTGATCGCCGACGCGCCCCGCCCCACCCGCCCCTGACGCGCCTCGGCCGTTTCTGAGGGACATGATCGACTCCATGTCGCCGACATGGGCCTGTCTCGGTCGTCCGGATCCCGCCGTATCGGCGGAACGGAGTGGATCACCGCCTCGGGCGGCACGAAAGAGCCGGGCCCCTCGGGGGCCCGGCTCTTCGCGTACGTCTGGGGGTCAGCGGCCCCGCGTCTGGCGGAACGCGCGCGGCGGCCGCATGTTCTTCGGGATCGCGCCCTTGGGCATCTGCGGGCGGGCGGTGAGCGCCTTGAGCCGCTTGTCCAAGGCGTTGACGTCCTTGCCCTGGAGGTTGCGCGGCAGCCGCATCAGGGTCATCCGCAGCTTGCGGATCGGCAGCTCGCCCTCCCCCTGGCCGATCACGTAGTCGTAGAGCGGCGCCGAGCCGATCACCTTGGCCAGCCGACGCTTCTCCTGGCCGAGCAGGCCGCGCACCCGCTGCGGGTTCCCCTCGGCCAGCAGGATCACGCCGGGGCGGCCGATCACCAGGTGGACCATGTCCATCTGGGTGGTGGAGCTGACCGCCGGGGTGACCCGCCAGTCGCCGCGCATGCTCTCCATGATCTGCGCCGCCGCGCCGGGCTGCCCCTCGGCCGCGTTCATCATCGCCTTGTTGGACCGCAGGTTGAGCACGATCAGCACGGCGAGCAGGGTGATCAGGATGCCCAGCGGCAGCCAGAGCCAGCCCCAGAGGATCACCGCGACCACGGTGAGCGCGAGCGGGATCAGCACCGCCGCAGCGGTCAGCGGCGCGAACCACCTGTCCTGCTTGGCGGTGAACTGGAACACCATCCCGATCTGCTTCAGCCGCTGGCCGAACGAGACCTTCTCCTGGGGCTTTGCCATGCCCCAGAGTCTAGTGGTCCCCGCCGGCGCAGATGATCCGCGGCCGGCTGAGTACCTTACGCCGCCTCAGCCGGCGTTTCCGGCCCCGGTAAGGAGGGCGCCCGGCCGAAGATCAGGCGGCGCACCCATGCCCCGGGGGCACCTTCGCGCGGAAAGTCGACATCAGCGAACGACGACCCCGAAGGAGCCCGACATGTTCGGCAACGACGCAGACTTCCTCCTCTCCATCCACCGCAGCCACGCCGCCGAGCTCCAGGCCGACGCCGAGGCGGCCCGGCTCGCCCGGTCCCTGCCGCGCCGGCACGGCCGTAGCTGGCTGAGCCGCCGCGGCCGCCCGGGCCGCACCGACGCCGCCCGCCGGTGACGACCGTGGCCACCGCCGCTGCGGCGGCGACCACCGGCCCCACCGGCCCCACCGGGGTGGCGGTCCCGGACCGCCCGGTCGGTGGGGCCGGTGCCGGTGGCGCGCGTGGCATGCTCGGTGCCGTGACCGTACGCGCCGCCAGCACCGTCCTCGTCGGCCGCCAGGGCGAGGTCGGGTCGCTGCGCACCGCCCTGGCCCGCGCCCGGGCCGGGGAACCCACCACCGTCCTCGTCGGCGGCGAGGCCGGCGTCGGCAAGACCCGGCTGCTGGAGGAGTTCGGCGCGCTGGCCGGCGCCGCCGGCGCCCGGCTGCTGGTCGGCCAGTGCCTGGAGCTGGGCGAGGCCGGCCTGCCCTTCGCGCCGTTCGCCGCCGCGCTGCGCGAGGTGCTGCGCCGCGACGGTCCCGGCGTCTTCGACGGGTACGAGCCGGAGTTCGCCCGCCTGCTGCCCGAGCTGGGCCGGGGACCCGCCGCCGTCGCCGCGCCGGCCGGGCCGGCCCTCTCCGACGCCCCCCGGGGCTACCTGTTCGACCTGGTCGGGGAGCTGTTCCACCGGCTCGCCGCCGACCAGCCGCTGGTGCTGGTCATCGAGGACCTGCACTGGGCCGACCGGTCCACCCGCGACCTGATCGGCTTCCTGGTCCGGGCCGCCCGCACCGCCCGGCTGCTGCTGATCTGCACGTACCGCACCGACGAGCTGCACCGGGGCCACCCGCTGCGGCCGTTCCTGGCCGAGCTGGACCGGGCCCGCAGCGTCGAGCGGATCGAGCTGAGCCGCCTCGACCGGGACGGCACCGCCGCGATCCTCGCCGACATCCTCGGCACCGAGCCGGCCGCCCGGGCCGTCGACGACGTCCACGAACGTACCCAGGGCAACCCGTTCTTCATCGAGGAGCTGGCCGCCGCCGGCGACCCGGTCGGCTGCGCCACCCTGCCGGAGACCCTGCGCGACCTGCTGCTGGCCCGGGTCGACCGGCTCCCCGACGCCGCGCAGCGGGTGCTGCGTATCGCCGCCGCCGGCGGCACCCGCTTCGCGCACCAGCTCCTCGCCGAGGTCGCCGGCCTGCCCGAGCCCGAGCTGGAGGACGCGCTGCGCGCCGCCGTCGCCGCCCAACTGGTCGTCGCCGACCCCGACGGCGACTACGAGTTCCGGCACGCCCTGGTCCGCGAGGCCGTCCATGACGAGCTGCTGCCCGGCGAGCACGCCCGGCTGCACGCCCGGTACGCCGCCGCCATCGAGGCGCAGCCGCACCTGGTCGCCGCCGGCCGCGCCCCGGCCGAGCTGGCCCACCACTGGTACGCCGCCCACGACCACCCCCGCGCCCTGGTCACCGCCCGCGCGGCGGCCTGCGCCGCCGCCGACCGGTACGCGTACGCGGAGCAGAGCCGGCTGCTGGAACGGGTGCTTGAGCTGTGGGAGCTGGTGCCCGACGCCGCCGACCGGCTCGGCATGGACCACCTGGCGGTGCTGGAGGAGACCCTGGACGCCGCCACCACGGCCGGCGACTACAGCCGCGCGCTCACCCTCACCCGGGCCGCGCTGGCCGAGGTGGACGCCGACGCGGCGCCGCTGCGCGCCGCCCGGCTGCTGGACCAACGGGGACGGCTGCTCGCCCTGCTCGGCAAGAGCGACGGCAGCGCCGAGCTGCGCGAGGCGTACCGGCTGGCGGGCGGGGTGCCGGACGGACCGGACCGGGTCCGACTGCTCGCCGACATCGCCGCGCACCTGGTGAAGATCGATCCGCAGCTGGCCGCGGCCGTCGCCGCCGAGGCGCGCACGGTCGCCGAGGCGGTCGGTGAGGACCTCGCCCTGCTGCCCACCCGGATCGCCATGCTCTGCCGCACCGACCAGGCCCCCGACCTCGGCCTGGCCGAGCTGCGCCGGGCCGAGGCGCTGGCCCGGGCCGCCGGCAACGCGCCGGCGCTGGTGAGCGCGCTGGTCCACCTCTCCGACGTGCTCTTCGAGCTGGGCCGGTACGCCGAGTCCGCCGAGGCGGCCGCCGCCGGGGTGAGCGAGGCGCGGCGGGTCGGCATCAGCCGCTCCACCGGGGCGTACCTGCTGTCCAACCAGGCCGAGGCGCTGCTCGCCCTGGGCCGCTGGGACGAGGCCGACGCGGCCTGCGCCGACGCGGCCCGGATCGACCCGCCCGGCGTCTCCGGCCTGCACTGGCTCCAGCTGCGCGCCGGGCTGCGGCTGGCCCGGGCCCACCCCGCCGCCGACGAGCTGGTCGGCCGCGCGCTGGGCTTCCTCGCCCGGCCGTACCTGTGGCCCAACCACCGGCTGCCCCTGCACGAGCTGCGGATCGAGGCGGCGCTGGCGGCCGACGACAAGGTCGAGGCGGTCCGGGCGGCCCGCGCCGCGCTGGCCGACGACCGCCTGCCGCACCTGCCCCGGGAGGGGTGGCCGGTGCTCAGCGCCGCCGCCCGCACCGCCGCCCGGGTCGAGGACCGGGAGCTGGCCGCGGCGGTCACCGCGCTCGCCGCCGAGCTGCCCGTCCGGCAGCCCGCCGAGCAGGCCCACGCGGCCCAGGTCGCCGCGCTGCTGACGCCAGGCGGTCGCGCGCTGCCCGCCTGGCGTACGGCGGTGCAGGCGTGGCGGGCCGACGGCCAGCCGTACCCGCTGGGCCGGGCCCTGCTGGCGCTGGCCGAGGCGGCCGCGTCGGCGGGGGAGCGGGACGAGGTCGCCGAGGCGGTGGCGGAGGCCGCCGGGATCGCCCAGCGGTTGGGCGCGAGCCCGCTGGCCGAGCAGGCCGCCACCCTGGCTCGCCGGGTCGGCCTGCGCGGGGCGAGCCGGGGCCGCCCCGGCGCGGACCTGCTCACCTCCCGGGAACAGGAGGTGCTGCGGCTGGTCGCCGAGGGGCACAGCAACAGCCGGATCGCCGAGCAGCTGTTCATCTCGCCGAAGACCGCGAGCGTGCACGTCTCGCGGATCATCGCCAAGCTGGACGTCACCAACCGGGTCGAGGCCGCCGCCCTAGCCCACCGCCTCAACCTCCTCGACCCCCCGCGCTAACCCGTCCCCCTCGCCCCGACGGCCACCCCGCAGGGGCGCGCACTTTCAGAGAAAGCGTGGCTATTCCCGGCCACGAGGCCACGCTTTCTCTGAAAGTGCGCGGCGGAGGACGCTGGGCCGGCGGGTCAGGGGTGGGGGAGCCAGATGCGCCAGCCGTCCACCGTGACCGCCTGCCGGGCGGGGGGCGGGGAGCGGTCGAGGCTTCGGGCGAGGGGGGAGCCGACCGGGGCGACGTAGGCCGGGGCCGGTGACTCGCGGACCGCGCGGGGGTAGGCGGGCAGCCGGTCGAGGCCGGGGCGCAGCGTCTCGTCGACCACCGCGCAGACGATCCCCTCGCCGGTGTCGTAGGTGAGCCGGTTGCAGGTCCAGTACTCGCCGTACACGTGCCGGACGCCCCGCTCGCGCAGCGCCTCGACCAGCGCGCGGTGCCGCTGCGCCTCCGCCCGGTTCGCCGGGACCGTGGCCAGCGCGCCGGCGGTGGCGACCGTGGCGGTGGCGAGCAGGGCGATCAGCGTGCCGACGGCCGCGAACCGCGGGAGGTCGACCGGACCGCGTCGCCGCGCCACGGTCCACAGCGGCCAGAGCAGCGCCGGGAGCGAAATGGCCAGGCAGGACAGGTAGCGGGAGCTTTCCACCGGGGTCCGCCCGGCGGCGCTGCTGACCGTGTACGCCGCCAGCGTGCCCACCGCCCCGGCCAGCAGCGCGAGCCGTACCGCCGCGCCGGCCCGCACCGCCCGAGCGCCGTCGGCCCGCACCGCCCGACCGCCGTCGGCGCGCACCGTCCGCCAGGCCGACACCCCGGCCAGCACCAGCAGCACCGGTAGGGCGAGCGCCCACCAGAGCTGCCAGGTCGCGCAGTGCCCCGGGGAGCAGAGGCCCATGCCCAGCGCCGGCCCGAGCACCAGCCCGCCGTGCAGCCGGTCCGCCCAGCTCGCCGCCGCGTCCCCGCCCCCGGCCGTGACGGCCGCGGCGAGCGGGTTGTGGCCGTGCGCCAGGCCGTACCCGAGCAGTGGCGCCGCCCCCACCAGCGCGGCCCCGGCCAGCAGGACGCCGCCGCGCCCGCGCAGGTCCCGCCCGGTGATCGTGACGAGCACCGCCCCGAGCGCCAGCACGTACGGCAGCAGCAGCGGGTCGACCCAGACGGTCAACCCGGCGAGGAAGCCGAACCCGGCGAGGCGCCACCGGCGTCCCGCCGGCCGGCCGGTGACCAGGTCGAGGGTCAGCAGGGCCAGGCCCGCCCCGATCGGGTTCAGCTCGGGATAGCCGCCCCCGGCGATGAGCTGGTTCTTGACGATCCGGTCCGCGCCCAGCGCCAGCAGCCCGACCACCAGCAGCGCGAACCAGCGGTCCCCGCCGAGGCGGCGGGTCAGCCGCCAGCTCAGCAGCAGGAAGAGCGCGTACAGGGCGAGCAGCGGCAGCCGCAGCGCGAGCACCGAGGGCCCGGCCAGCGCCACCAGCGGCGCCGCCAGGTACGCCTCCAGCGCACCCATGTACGCCTGCCCGTAGAAGAAGACCGGGAAGTCCTCGCCCCGGGCGATGTGCAGCGCGGCGAGCCCCATGGTCGCCTCGTCGCTGTTGGCGCGCGGAGTGTCCCCGAGCAGCAACGCGAGCCGGTACCCCACCCCGGCCAGGCCGACCAGCAGGGCGAGCACCACCGGCGCGGGCCACCGGGGCGCGCGCGGGCGAATGGCGTCGCGCGCCGCCTGGCGTACCCCGGTGGTCATGCCTGCGATCATGGCATCCGGACCGGGGCCGGCGGCCGGTGACGCGGCCGTCGGCCGGCCTCAGCCGGCGGCGGTGACGCCCTCGCGGGCCTCCAGCGCCTGCTTGTAGAGCCGCCCGGCCCGGTACGACGAGCGCACCAGCGGCCCGCTCATCACGCCGGCGAAGCCGATCTCCTCGGCCTCCTCGCGCAGCTCGACGAACTCCTCCGGCTTGACCCAGCGGGTGACCGGGTGGTGCCGGGGGGAGGGGCGCAGGTACTGGGTGATGGTGATCAGCTCGCAGCCCGCCTCGTGCAGGTCGCGCAGCGCCTGGGAGACCTCGGCGCGCTCCTCGCCCATGCCCAGGATCAGGTTGCTCTTGGTGACCAGGCCGTCGGCGCGGGCCTGCCGGATCACGTCCAGCGAGCGCTCGTAGCGGAACGCCGGCCGGATCCGCTTGAAGATCCGCGGCACCGTCTCGACGTTGTGCGCCAGCACCTCGGGACGGGAGCTGAACACCTCGGCGAGCTGCTCGGGGACCGCGTTGAAGTCGGGGATCAGCAGCTCGACGCCGCAGCCGGACTGCAGGGCGTGGATCTGCCGGACCGTCTCGGCGTAGAGCCAGGCCCCGCCGTCGGGCAGGTCGTCGCGGGCGACGCCGGTGATGGTGGCGTAGCGCAGCCCCATCGCGGCGACCGACTCGGCGACCCGACGCGGCTCGTCGGCGTCGAACTCGGCCGGCTTGCCCGTGTCGATCTGGCAGAAGTCGCAGCGCCGGGTGCACTGGTCACCACCGATGAGGAAGGTGGCCTCGCGGTCCTCCCAGCACTCGTAGATGTTGGGGCAGCCGGCCTCCTGGCAGACGGTGTGCAGCCCCTCGCGCGCGACCAGGCCGCGCAGCTGGGTGTACTCCGGGCCCATCTTGGCCTTGACCTTGATCCACGGCGGCTTGCGCTCGATCGGCGTCTCGGCGTTGCGGGCCTCGATCCGCAGCAGACGCCGCCCCTCAGGTGCGGCAGTCGCGGTACGGCCGGCCTGTTCGGTCGTCGGCGTGGAGTGCTCGATCGTCACAAAACCGAGACTACGCCCGGCGGTGGCGGTCGATGAACCGCGGGCGACCGGCGTCACGCCGCAGATGTTGTGACACCGGACACCGGGGGCCGAAAAACCCCGTCACAGCGGTCCCGCCAGTGGTGCTAGCGTCTGCCGCAGAGCTGTGACGGAGCCGAGTAGGGCCCCGACCCGCCAGTGCAGAGAGCCGCCGGATGCTGGAAGGCGGTCTGGCGCCGGGGCGCGAAGACCCTCCTGAGCTGCGGGAAGAACGGCGTTCGCGCCCAGTAGAGCCCGCCCGGCCGGCCCCGGTGAAAAGGCGACGAACGAGGCCCCCGTCCGCGGGGGCGAAGGTGTGGTGGCACCGCGAGGTTCCCGCTCGCCCACACCTCCCTGGGATCGCGTTGCGATCGATCGAGGAGGTACCACCGTGCAACGCATCCTCTCCACCCAGCTCCCCGCCCACGTCGGGCGGACCGTCCGGATCGCCGGCTGGGTGCACCGCCGCCGGCTGCTCAAGTCGGTGGCCTTCCTGATCGTGCGGGACGCCGCCGGCCTGAGCCAGGTCGTGGTCACCGACCCGGCCGTCCGCGCCGCGCTGGAGAAGCTCACCGAGGAGACGGTCGTCGAGGTCACCGCCACGGTGGTCGCGAACCCGACGGCGCCCGCCGGGGTCGAGCTGACCGACCCGACGGTACGACCACTCGGCCCGGCCGCCGTGCCGCCGCCGTTCGACCTGTACCGGCCGACGCTGACCGCGACCCTGCCCACCCAGCTCGACCACGCGCCCACCGCGCTGCGGCACCCGACCCGCTCGGCGGCGCTGCGGATCTCGGCGGCGGCGGTGGCCGGGTTCCGGGCCACCCTCGACGCCCGTGACTTCGTGGAGATCCACACCCCGAAGGTGGTCGGCTCGTCCACCGAGAGCGGGGCGAACGTCTTCGCGCTGGACTGGTTCGGCCGGCCCGCGTACCTGGCGCAGTCGCCGCAGTTCTACAAGCAGCTGATGGTGGGCGTCTTCGAGCGGGTCTACGAGGTCGGCCCGGTGTTCCGGGCCGAGCCGCACGACACCGTCCGGCACCTGGCCCAGTACACCTCGCTCGACGTGGAGCTGGGCTTCGTAGCCGACCACCGGGACGTGATGGCCGTGCTGCGCGCCACCCTCGCCGGGATGCTGGCCGGCGTGGCGGACCGGGCCGGCGGGGCGGTGGCGACCCTCGGCATCGGGCTGCCCGAGGTGCCGGCCGAGATCCCCGCGGTGCACTTCACCGAGGCGCTGCGGATCGCCGGCGCGCCGGCCGACGAGCCGGACCTCGCCCCCGCCCACGAGCGGGCGCTGGGGGAGTGGGCGCGGGCCGAGCACGGCTCGGACTTCCTCTTCGTCACCGGGTACCCGATGGCGAAGCGGCCCTTCTACACCCACCCGGACCCGCAGCGGCCGGCGTACTCCAACGGCTTCGACCTGCTCTTCCGTGGGATGGAGCTGGTGACCGGCGGGCAGCGGCTGCACCGCTACGACGACTACCTGGCGGCGCTGGCCGCGCGCGGCGAGCCGGTGGAGCCGTACGCCGGCTACGTCGACGCGTTCCGGCACGGCATGCCCCCGCACGGCGGCTTCGCCATCGGCCTGGAACGCTTCGTCGCCCGGCTGACCGGCGCCGCCAACGTCCGCGAGGTCACCGCCTTCCCCCGCGACCTGCACCGCCTCACCCCCTGACGGGTCCCCGCCCCGGCCCGGTCGGTACCGGGCCGGGGCGGGTCAGGTGTGCGGGCGGAGTCTGCCGCGCAGGGTACGTCGGGCCAGCGGTCCGAGGTCCTCGACGACCTCGAGGAGGACGGCGAGGCGTTCCAGGGCGTCGAACGCGTCGTGGGCGCCGGCCGGGTCGACGCCCTCGAAGAGTTCCAGCCCGATGAAGGCGGCGGAGATCGCGCGGGCCAGCCCGGCCGGGTCGGCGACCGGGGCGACCGGCGAGTCCCGCAGCAGCCGGCGCAGCACCGTCTCGATCTCGGCCGTCCAGAGCCCGAGCGCGGCGGCCGTGGACTCCGCGAGCGCCGGGTCGGTCTGCGCCCCGGCCAGCAGCTGGGCCAGCACCGCCACGTTGCCCGCGGAGCGTTCCTGCTCGTGCAGGGCGCGCCCCAGGTCGAGCAGCTCGCGCAGCGATCCGACCTCGGCGAACCGGTCCCGGTAGGCCGCCACCCGGGTTGCCGTCGCGCTGCGGCACGCCTCGGCGAGCAGCGCGTCGACGGTGCCGAAGTGGTAGAAGACCAGGGCCTGGTTGACCCCGGCGGCCGCCGCGATCGTGCGGGCCGAGGCGCCGGCGATGCCGTGGGACCGGATCGCCGCGAGCGCCCCGTCGATCAGCTTCTGCCGGGTGGCGGCCATGGGGATCCTCTCCGTCAGTCCCGGGGATTCTCCCGCAGCGGCCGCACGGCGGCGGGCACCGGTGCCCCGTCCGGCGGCACGTAGTCGACGGTGAAGCTGCCCGTGTACCCGAACAGCGGCCCGCAGTGGCGGTTGCTGACCCGTACCTCGATGTGGAACCGCCCGGTCCGGTCGTCGTACCACTCGCGCACGTGGGCCTCGCCGCTGAGCGCCGGCGGGCAGGGCAGCCCGCCGCGGAAGCGCTGGGCGCCGCTGCGGATCGTCAGCGCCCCGGCGGCGTCGACGCCGAGGTGCAGGTCGACCGCGAGGTGCTGGTGGGTGCCCAGGTAGTCCACCAGGACGCCGCGCCGGGGACTCCACACCATCGTGGCGTCGAACCGGCGGCGGCGGTGCGCGGCGACCTCGAAGGTACGCACGAAGGTCAGCGTCGGGCGGCGGTACGAGTCGGTGTAGGCGTAGTTCTCGATGGTGAACGGCACGCCGGTGCCGGTCTCCGGGAACAGCACGTGCCGCAGGGTGCCCAGCCGCAGGAACGGCGCGGTGAAGGCGGCGCCGCGCCAGACCCGGTCCATCACGCCGGTGCCCACACAACCCAGGTCGGTCCGGCCGTCGACGCCGAAGCGGCGCCGCAGTCGGGGGTGCAGCCGGTCGAAGTCGGCGCCCAGGGCGCGCTGGAAGACGGAGGTCACAGCTGCTCCAGCAGCGACGGCGTCCGGGCGGCGAGGCGGTCCGCCGGCCGCCGTCGGCACCGGCGGGCGGCCGGGGTGTGCGGGTGGGGCGGCACCGCCAGCGCGACCGCCGCCGTGGCGAGCACCGCCCCGGCGACTCCCGCGCCTCCCGTGCCGAGCCGGGCGGCCAGCGCACCGACGCCGGCCACCGCGAGCGCCCGCAGGGCCACCTCCCGCCACGCCTGCCGCCGGGCGCGCTCGGGCGGTACGCCCCGTTCCAGCCAGAGCCGCAGCCGGTCGAACGACCACGCGGTCGCCCAGCCGAACAGCGGCCGGAAGGCGAGATCGGCCAGCCGGCCGGCGAGCCCCCAGCGCGGGGCGTACGTGTAGCCGGTCAGGAACCGCACGCCGTCCGGCCCGGGCAGGTAGCGCCAGTAGCCGGACCCGGTGGCGATCAGCGAGCGCGGGTCGTCGGAGCCGAAGCGCAGCGCCGACGTGCGGGTGCCGTCCGGGCGGTTCCGCTCACCGGCGTGCGTGCCGTGGCCGGCGATCCGCACGCCGGGCAGCACGGTGGTGGCGTACCGGAACCGGGCGGGGGTGCTGCCCGGCACCGGGTCGATCCGGCCGAAGCGCGCGTCCCAGCGGCGGTGCGCCGCCGGGTCCTGGGTCGCCTGCCAGAGCCGTTCCACCGGCGCGTCGATCAGTGTCTCCACGTAGATGCCCCGCACGTCAGCCTCCTATTTGAGCGGTCGCTCAACGAACGGTATCGGCGGTTGAGCGACCGCTCAATCCCTCGCGTGGGGGAGCGTCGCGGCGCGGGCTGCCGCCACCGACAACTTGCATTGTCTTGACAAGAAATATTGTCGGTGAAAGGCTGGAGGCATGTTCGACATCGCAGTGATCGAGGACCCGGCGGCGGCCGAGGCGTCGCTGGACCCGGTGCGCGCCCGGCTGCTCGCCGCGCTCGCCGAGCCGGCCTCGGCGACGATGCTCGCCGCCCGGGTCGGGCTGGCCCGCCAGAAGGTCAACTACCACCTTCGGGCGCTGGAGCAGCACGGCCTGATCGAGCTGGTCGAGGAGCGCCGCAAGGGCAACATGACCGAGCGGGTCATGCGCGCCACCGCAGCGTCGTACGTCATCTCGCCGGCCGCGCTCGCCGCCGTGCGCCCGGATCCGGCCCAGGCGCCCGACCGGCTCTCCGCGGGGTGGTTGCTGGCACTCGCCGCCCGGCTCGTCCAGGACGTCGGCGCGCTGATCACCGGCGCCGACCGGGCCGGGAAGCGGGTCGCCACCTTCGCCGTGGACGCCGACGTCCGGTTCGCCTCGGCGACCGACCGGGCCGCGTTCGCCGAGGAGTTGGCGGCCGCCGTCGCCGGCCTGGTCGGCCGGTACCACGACGAGCAGGCTCCCGGGGGCCGGCGGCACCGGGTGGTCATCGCCCTGCACCCCAGCGCCGACCTCCCGACCGGCGCAGCCGAGGGCTCCTGACGATCACTGAATTTCCGCTCGCGACCCACTTCGCGCCCGCACAGAGAGGCACCACCATGGGACACCCGTTCGAACTCGGCAAGGACATCGCGCTGCCCGGCACGCCGGAGGAGGTGTGGGCGGCGATCGCGACCGGGCCGGGCATCGACTCCTGGTTCATGGGCCGCAGCGAGGTCGAGCCCGGCGAGGGCGGCCGGACCCGGTTCACCATGGCCGGTCAGGTCGCCGAGTCGACCGTGACGGCCTGGGAGCCCGGCAAGCGGTTCGCGTACCGGAGCGACCCGGGGCCGGACGGCACCTTCATGGCCATCGAGTACCTGATCGAGGGCCGCGAGCAGGGCGGCACCGTGCTGCGGCTGGTGCAGAGCGGCGTCCTCGGGGACAACTGGGAGACCGAGTACGAGGCCATGCGGACCGGTTGGGACATGTACCTGGAGACGCTCGCGGCGTACCTGGCGCACTTCGCCGGTCGGGCCGGAGCCCCGGTCGCGGCGTTCCGGCCCGGGGCGGGCGATCCGGACCAGGTCTGGGCGGCCGTGGCCGGCGCGTTCGGGCTCACCGGCCCGGTCACCGGGGGTGAGCCGGTCCGGCTCGAGCTGCCCGGGCTGCCGCCGGTCGACGGGGTGGTCGACCTCGTCGGCCTGCCGACGTACTTCGGCGTACGGACGTCGGACGCGCTCTACCGGTTCCTGCACTCCGGCACGGACCGGGGCAACGTCCTGGTGCTCGGGCACCACCTCTTCGCCGCCGACCCGGACCCGGCCCGCGCCGAGCAGGCCTGGCAGGACTGGCTGACCCGGCTGCCGATCGGCTGACCGGGGTCGGGCCGGGGTCGGGCCGGCGTTGTCTCGTCCGCGTCAGCTGCCCGGGATCGGCTGCCCCGCTCGCGGGCGCCACCCGGGCGGCGGGTCCTCACCGGTCAGCCCGTCCACCGCCTCGCGGAGCAGGTCGGCGTGGCCGGTGTGCCGGCCGTACTCCTCGATCAGGTCGCAGACGAGCCGGCGCAGGCTGGCCCGGGTGCCGTCGGGGGCGGAGGCGTGGACGAGCTGGTCGAGCCCGCCGTCGGCGAGGGCCGCCGACAGCCTCGCGCGGGACCGGGCGACGGCGCCGTCCCAGAGCGCGTAGAGCTCGTCCGGGCTGTCGGCGGCGGCGGAGGTGAACGGCCAGGCCTGGCTGTCCCAGGCGGCAAGGTCCCACGGCGGGCCCAGCGGCGCGCCGCTCAGCCGGTCGGTGAACATGTGGTCCTCCACGACCGCGAGGTGCTTGAGCAGGCCGCCGAGGGTCAGCGCGGAGGCGCCGACCCGGGCCCGCAGCCCGGCCGCGTCGAGGTCGTCGGCCTTCCAGCGGAAGGTCGTACGCAGGCGGTCCAGCGCGCCGACCAGGTGCGCGACCTCGGTGCCCGCGAGGGGCGGCTCCCAGGGGGTGTCGTTGTCCGTCATCGCACCACCGTAGAGCCGGGGTACGACGTCGGACGGCGCTCGGCTAGGCGGGGCCGAGCAGATCCCAGCGATTGCCGGCGATGTCGCGGAAGACGGCGACCCGCCCGTACGGCTCGGTGCGCGGCGGTCGCACGAACTCGACCCCCGCGTCGACCATCCGCCGGTGCACCGCGTCGAAGTCGTCGACTTGGAGGAAGAAGCCGACCCGGCCGGCGACCTGGTCGCCGACGGCGCGCTCCTGGCGTTCCCCGTCGGCGCGGGCGAGCAGCAGGCCGGTCTGTGCCCCGGGCGGGCGGACGACGACCCAGCGCTTGGGGCGCCCGTCGGTGGTCAGCGAGGGGGAGTCCTCGACCAGGTCGAAGCCGAGCACCTCGGTGAAGAAGGCGATCGCCGGGTCGTACTCGGCGACGACGACGGTGACGAGATCGACGTGCACGCGGCTCAGCCGAGCAGGGTGGGCAGGCGACGCTCGACCACCGGGAGGACGTCGGCGACGCTGACCGGTCGGCCCAGCTCGGCGGTGAGCGAGGTGACGCCCGCGTCCCGGATGCCGCAGGGCACGATCCGGTCGAAGTACGTCAGGTCGCAGTCGCAGTTGATCGAGAAGCCGTGCAGGGTCACCCCACGGGCCACCCGGATGCCGATGGCGGCCACCTTGCGGGCCGGACCCCGGTCGTCCTCGGGCACCCAGACGCCGCTGCGCCCCTCGACCCGGCCGGCGGCCAGCCCGAACTCGGCGCAGACGTCGATCAGCAGCTGCTCGGTGCGGCGCACGTAGGCGACCACGTCCACCGGGTCCGGCAGGCGCAGGATCGGGTAGCCGACGAGCTGGCCCGGCCCGTGCCAGGTGATCTTGCCGCCCCGGTCCACGTCGACGACCGGGGTGCCGTCCATCGGGCGGTCCCACGGCTCGGTGCGCTTGCCGGCGGTGTAGACGCTCGGGTGCTCCAGCAGCAGCACGGTGTCGCCGCGCTCGCCCGCCACCACCGACTCGTGGAGGCGGCGCTGTTCGTCCCAGGCGGCCTGGTAGTCGAGCAGGCCGGCGCGGACGGCCGTCAGGCCGGAAGTCGTCGCGGTCACCTCTCCAGCCTAGACCCGCCACCGGGGCTCACCGGGGGTGAGCCTCGTCGCGTCGGGCGGCGGGAACCTCCCAGAGCCAGACGTCGTCGACCCGCCGCGGGGGACCGAGCAGGGCCGTCGCGGTGCGGCGCAGGGCGTCCTCGTCGAGGTCGTACTTCGCCCCGTGCACCTCGTCCGGCAGCACCACCGCCTCGACACCCCAGTACCGCAGGTCGGCCAGGCAGAGCTGGATGCTGCCCTCGGTGACGATCGGCACCAGCCCGGTGCGGCCGGCCTGGTCCATCAGTGTGTCGAAGGTGCGCGGCGGCGGGCCGATCCGGCCCCGGCCGTCCGGGCCGCCGGGGCCGAGGAAGAAGCCGGCCGGAATGCGGAACTCGCCCTGCCGGTGCGCCAGCGCGTACGCCTGCCAGCGCTGCCCGTCCGGCGTCACGTCCAGGGTCAGCGGCAGCGGGGTGAGCACCCCGCCGGGCGAGACGTGCTGCCGCCAGGTCCCGGCCGTGATGAATTCCGGCACCGGCGGCCGGGCGCTGGTCGCCAGCGGCGTGGGCAGCAGCGGCACCAGCGCGACCGCGAAGCCGGCAGCCCACGCCGTCGCCACGCGCCGTCGCCGGGGCGGGTCGGCCCGGAGCTGGTCGACGGTGTACGCCAGCAGCAGGCCGATCACCGGCGCGACCACCAGCGCCAGCCGGGACGGCAACGCGGCGTTGACCACCGGCAGCGCGTCCAGCACGCCGAACGGCAGCAGTTGGTCGGTGCGCCGCCCGTCCCACTTCGCCAGCGGCCCCCAGGAGAGCACCGAGAAGAGCACGGCGGTGACGCCCAGCGCGGCCAGCGTGGCCCGGCGGCCCACGTCGGCCCGCCGCCACAGCGCCACGAAGCAGGCCACGGCGAGCAGCAGCAGCGGCAGTCCGAAGAAGGAGTTCTCCTCGGTCGGGTTGGGCGCCAGGTTGGTGCCCAGGCCCGCCGCGGCGGCCAGCGACCGCTGCGGGTACGCCCCGAACGCGGCGATGTCCTCGGAGTGGATCACGGCGTCGAAACCGGTGCCGTGGAAGCGCTGCGGGCCGGCGAAGTGCAGCCAGAGCGGGTACGCCAGCAGCGCCCCCGCCACCAGCGCGGTCACGCCGAGCCCGCGCAGGAAGGTGGGCAGCGCCGCCCGCGCCTCGGCCCGCCGGGCCGGGTGCAGCGCCCAGACGGCGAGGAAGACGGCGAGCGCCAGCGCGGTGAAGAAGAGCCCCTCGGCGGCGATCGAGAAGGCGACCGCCACCAGCACGCCGAGCACGATCCCGCCGCGCAGCCAGCGCCCGGGTCGGCGCAGCGCGAACACCCCCCAGGTCAGCAGCGGCACCAGCCAGCCGGCGGTCCAGTTCAGGTGCGCGTTGGCGTGCGCGACCATGCCGGGGGAGTAGGCGATGAACAGCGCCCCGACGCCGGCGGCCAGCCGGCTGCGGACCAGGTGCCGGGAGAGCAGCCAGTACCAGGCCAGCGCGGTGGCGACCAGGTTGAGGGTGAGGATCACCAGGAACGTCGCCGGGGGCCCGATCAGGTACGTCAGCGGGGCGAAGACCGCCGCGTAGACGGTGATCGAGGTGTTGACCGCGAGGTTCACCCCGTCCGGGACGTTGACCAGGTGGGTGAAGAACGGGTTCTCGCCGTGGGTCAGCGCGTGCCCGCCGAAGGCGAGCAGCCACTCGAAGAGTGCCTGGTCGCTGGAGTTGACCGTGATCGCCCGGCTGCTCGGGTCGCGCCAGAGGCCGCTGGTCACCCAGACGGCCAGCACCACGGCGGCCAGCACCACGCTCAGATCGGCCCGGCGACCTTGGCCGGCGGTGGGTGCGGCGGCGGGCGGCTGGTCGGCGGCCAGGGTCGGGGAGGTCGGCACGGAGCGGACGTTACCAACCGGATCTGGACACGCCGGTCGGACACGAAAGGTTGACTGACGACGAGGAGTTCGTCGACTGTGTCCGGCGGTCCGTGCCGTACGCCTGGTCGGTGGTCGCCGACGTCGCCGCGCGCGGCCGACGGCGGCCGGATGGCCGAACACGCCGTGCCGCCACCGTCGGAGGCCGAGCGCGGGCAGTTGCTGCGCGCGCTGGCCAGCGACGCCATCCGGGGCGGGCTGGAGCGGCACTTCAACGTCACGCTGGCCTTCCAGAACTGTCACCGGGTGGCGGCCTTCCCGCCGGCGCTGATCGGCGGCGACGCCCACCGGCAGTTCGTCTCGCCGCTGGCGCAGATCCGTAACCAGAGCCCGGAGCTGCGCAACTGCTGAGGGCTCGGGTCGGGGGCCGGGATGCCCGGCTCCCGACCGCCACATCGGCGACGACGAATGTGTGAGCGGCGGCCATGTCGCTGGTCTGAAACACGGACGTAACGTCTCGGCAACTCGGGGGTGACCCAGTTCACACGCCGCAACAGGAGGTCGCCGTGCACCGTTCCCCATCCGTCCTCGCCCGGCTCGCCGCGGCGCTGGCCGGGGCCGTCGTCGCCGCGGCCGCCCTGGTCGCGGTCGCCGTGCCCGCCCAGGCCGCCACGCTGACCCAGGTCACCGGCTTCGGCTCGAACCCGGGCAACCTCGCCATGTACGCCTACCGCCCGGACGGGCTGCCGGCCAACGCGCCGGCCGTGGTGCTGCTGCACGGCTGCACCCAGAACGCCGCCGGCTACTTCGCCAACTCCGGCTGGCAGAAGTACGCCGACCAGTGGAAGTTCGCCCTGATCGTGCCCCAGCAGTCCAGCGCTAACCAGTCGCTGAGCTGCTTCAACTGGTTCGTCGAGGGGGACATCAGCCGGGGCCAGGGCGAGACGCTGTCCATCAAGCAGATGGTCGACCACGCCAAGACCAACTACGGCCTCGACGGCAACCGGATCTTCGTCAGCGGGCTGTCCGCCGGCGGGGCGATGACCTCGGTCATGCTCGCCACCTACCCGGACGTCTTCGCCGCCGGCTCGGTCATCGCCGGGCTGCCGTACCGCTGCTCGCCGCCGGCGTCGACCAACACCTGCCAGTACACCGGGGTGGACAAGAGCCCGGCGGCCTGGGGCGACCTGGTCCGCAACGCCTACTCCGGCTACACCGGCCGCCGCCCCCGGGTCGCCATCTGGCACGGCACCTCGGACACCACGGTGGTGCCGATGAACGCCACCGAGTCCCGCGACCAGTGGACCAACGTGCTGGGTGTGTCGCAGACCCCCACCAGCACCGCGTCGCTGACCGGCGGCACCAGCCTGGAGGTGTACGGCAACGACGCCGTCCGGCTCTACCGGGTCTCCGGCATGGGCCACGGCACGCCGGTCGACCCCGGCTCGGCCGCCGACCAGTGCGGCACCGCGACCTCGTACTTCCTGGACACCATCTGCTCGACCTACCGGGACGCGCTCTTCTTCGGCCTCGGCGGCGGCGTCACCCCCACCCCCACCGCCACGGCCTCCCCGACCCCGACCACCGCCCCCACCTGCGTCACCGCCAGCAACTACGCCCACGTGACCGCCGGCCGCGCCTACCAGTCCGGCGGCTACGCCTACGCCCTCGGCAGCAACCAGCGGATGGGCCTCTACAACACCTTCAACACCAGCACCCTCAAGCAGACCGCCCCGTCCTACTGGGTCATCGGCTGCTGACCCCTGTCCCCACCCCGTCGATCATGAAGTTGTTGCCCCGCGCTCCGGCGTGTCGGGGCAACAACTTCATGATCACCGCCTTGGAACCCGGGGGGTCAGTCGGTGAGGGCGGCGTGGAGGGCGGTGGGGAGGTCGGGGTGGGTGTAGTGGAAGTTGGCCTTTGTCAGGACGCCGGGGAGGACGCGGGTGCTGGTCAGGGCCTCCTGGGCGAAGCCGCCCAGGGCGACCTTGAGGGCCAGCGCGGGGATCGGCATGATCGCCGGACGGTGCAGCTGGCGGGCCAGCTCCCGGGTGAACTCGGCGTTGGTGACCGGGGCCGGACCGACCACGTTGACCGGGCCGCCGATGTCGTCGCGGTCGAGCAGGAACAGCGCGGCGTCCAGCCAGTCCCGCATCGAGATCCACGGCAGCCACTGCCGGCCGCTGCCCAGCTTCCCGGCGATGCCCAGCTTGAACGGCAACAGCTGCGGCTTGAGCAGCCCGCCGTCGCGGTGCAGCGGCAGCCCGGTGCGCAGCCGTACCACCCGCACCCCGGCGTCCTCGGCCGGCCGGGTCGCCGCCTCCCACACCCGGCAGACATCGGCGAGGAAGCCGTCGCCGGCCGGGGAGTCCTCCTCGACCGCCCGGTCACCGGTGTTGCCGTACCAGCCGACGGCGGAGGAGTTGAGCAGCACCGTCGGCCGGTCGGCGGCCGGCAGCCCGGCGATGGCGATGGCCAGGGTGGTGGTGGTGTCCACCCGGCTGGACCGGATGAGCTGCCGGTAGTCGTCGTTCCAGCGCTTGTCGCCGACGCCCGCGCCGGCCAGGTTGACCACCGCGTCGGCCGCGGCCACCACGGCCGGGTCGAGCTGCGCGGCGGACGGGTTCCACTGTCGCTCGTCGGGGGTACGTGGCGGCCGTCGCACCAGCCGGGTGACCTGGTGCCCGTCGGCGGTGAGGCGGTCGACCAGCCGGGTGCCGAGGAAGCCGGACACGCCGGCCGTGAGGATCCGCATGCTCATATCTTCGGGTACGGAAGCGGGTTCGGATGCGTTCAGCCCGTTTGCGGATCAGGGCGCCGGGAGCGGCCCGCGACCCGCCGGGTCGAGGGCCGCCCGGGATCAGGCGACCGGCACGGCGCGCAGGTCGGCGAGCAGGCGTTCCACCTCCGCGAACGCCTCGGCCGACAGCGGTCCGCGGGCGAGGGTGCCGAAATTCTCCTCGGCCTGCGCGACGGTGCGGCAGCCCGGGATGGGCACCGTCCGTGGGCTGCGCGCGAGCAGCCAGCCCAGCGCACCCTGGGCGAGGGTACGACCGTCCACGGTGAGCGCCTCCCGGATCTCGGCGAGCCGGGCCGACCACCGCGGTGCCGGGCGGCCGTCGGTGAACCAGACCAGCCACTCCGGTGCCCTCCCGCGCACGTCGTCCGCCCCGACCGCCCGCGTCGAGCCGGTGAGCAGTCCCATGGCGAGCGGTCCCCGGTTGAGACTGGCCAGGTCGAGCGCGTCGCAGACGGCGAGCAGCTCGGCGTTGTCCTTGAACACCGACTCGTCGTGCTGGATCGCCGCGCAGTGCGGACCGGCCTCGGCGAACCCGCGCGCGGAGGCCGGGTTGTCGGTGCTCCAGCCGTACGCGCGGATCTTGCCCTGGGTGACGAGGTCCTCCAGGGTGTCGACCAGGTCGAGCGCGGCGGACGCCGGCAGGCCGTTGATGTGCAACTGGTAGAGGTCGACATGGTCGGTGCCGAGCCGGCGCAGCGACTCCTCCAGGCTCGCCACCGCGTAGGCCGGGCTGCCGTCCTCGCCAATCCACCGGCGGGTCCGCTCGTCCGAGCGGTTGCCGAACTTGGTGGCGATCACCGCCCGGTCGCGGCGGCCGGCGAGGGCACGGCCGAGGACCCGCTCGCTGTGCCCGGCGCCGTAGTTGCTGGCCGTGTCGAAGAGCGTGACGCCGAGGTCGAGGGCGCGGTGGATGGTGCGCACCGACTCGTCGTCGTCCACCTCACCCCAGCCGAACGGCTCTCCGCCCGCGCCCCAGAGCGGTCCACCGATCGCCCAGCACCCCATGCCGAGGGCGCTGACGTCGATCCCGCTGCGGCCCAGTGTCCGTGTCATCGTCATGCGGTCAGCTTTCAACCTGGAGCGCGCTCCAGGTCAAGCCCTAGCATTGCGACATGCCCGGCTACACCCCCTCGGAGGCGGCGACCCGCAGCGGGTTCAGCCTCGACACCCTCCGCTACTACGAGAAGATCGGCCTGCTCAGCGACATCGGCCGCACCTCCGGCGGCCGTCGGGTCTTCACCGACGACGACCTGAGCTGGCTGCTGCTGTTCCGCTGTCTGCGGGACACGGGCATGCCGATCGCCGAGATGTGCCGGTACGCCGAGCTGGCCCGCGACGGTGAGCACACCGCCGGCCAACGGCAGGCCCTGTTGGAGCGGCACGCCGAACGGGTCGAGGAGCAGATGCGCCTGCTGGAACGCCAGTACCACCATCTCCGCGAGAAGATCCGGTTCTACGAGCGGCTCCCCGGCACGCGCCTTGTCGACCATGGCGTCGACCGCGACGGCCGCACCACCCGTGCCCCCGGTGGGTCCGTCGCCGGAGGCGGCCGATCGTGAGTCGTTTACGTCATCAGCTCGACAGCGTCGCGGCGACCCACGCGGCGCCCGGCCCGGAGTCGGCTCGCCGCTGACTCCGGCCGATCCTGCCGCAGGTCAGGACAGCCGGGCGAGCACCGGAGCCAGCGGTTCGAGGGCGTCCCGGCGTACCACGAAGCGGGTGACGCCCCAGCGGCGTCGGTGTTCCGCGACCGCCGCGACGATCTCGTCCGCCGTTCCGATCAGCACGAACGGCGTGGCCAGCACCTCGGCGACGGTCAGGCCGACGTCGCGCGCGGTCTCCGCCGCGGCGGCCTCCGCGTCGTCGGTGACCACCACCTTCTGCACCAGCGCCTCCAGCGCGGGCGGGTCGTCCCGACCGGCCGCGCCGGCCGCGACGTGGTCGAGCTGCGCCTCGATCTGGTCGGTCCGCCAGCGCACGTCGTGGGCGTGGCCGTCGGCGAGGGTACGCCCGAAGCCGGTCAGCCCGACCACCTCGGCGTGCGCGCCGGCCCAGCGCAGCAGCGTCGAGTTGGCGGTGCCCATGGTCAGCGGGATCCGGTCCTGCACCGGGCGGGGCGCGGTCAGCCGGGCCTCCCGGACCGTCAGCTCGGGGGTGTCCACGGTGACCTCGTCGCCGTCGAGCAGGGCGCGGACCGCCTCGGCGACGACCACGCAGCGGCGTACCCGGTCGGCGACGTCCGGGCGCTCGCGGCCGACGGCGCGCCACTCGGCCGGGGTGTGGCCGGCCCCGACGCCGAGCCGGGCCCGCCCGCCGGAGACCAGGTCGAGGGTGGCCACGTCGGTGGCGAGCAGCATCGGCTCGCGGACGCCGAGGTTCGACACGTACGAGCCGAGGCCGATCGTCGAGGTCACCGACGCGGCGGCGGCCAGCGCCACGAACGGGGAGGTCACGGCCCCGGGGTGGTCGGCGGCGAGCAGCGCGGCGAAGCCGGCGGCCTCCGCGCGGCGGGCCAGGTCCAGCCAGCTCGCCGCGTCGGTGGGGGTGGCCTGGAGGGAGAAGACGGTCACCGGGCCAGCCTGCGCCGTCGGGGACCCCGCCGGCCAGCCCGGACGGGCCGATTCTGCTGACCGGCGAATCCTCACTCGGGCAGCGGCACGCCCAGCAGCTCCTCGGTCGTCCCGTCGCGCACCGCGTTCAGGGCGGCGACCAGCTTCTTCTCCTCGTAGACGAAGTGCGATTCGAGCAGCGCGCTCAGGCCGTCCAGTTCGGCGCGTACGCCGTCGAGGCCGGCCGGGTCGGCGGCCAGCTCCTCGACGCGGCGCAGGACGGCCGCGACCACGTCGTGGTCGGCGGCGAGTTCGTCGAGGACCGGGCGCAGCTGCGGCGCCTGCTCGGCCAGCACCCGGAACGCGCCGCCGTCCTCGCCGGTGTGGTGGCGGGTGAGCGCGGAGCAGAAGGTGAGGCAGTGGACGCGCAGGTCGCGCGGACCGGTGGGGGAGTCGAGGCCGTCGCGCAGCGCGGCCAGCTCCTCGCGGAGCCAGAGGTGGATCTCGATCAACTGGTTGCCGAGGGCGGTCAGGCGGTCGCCCGGCTCGGTGGAGGGGTGCACGTGGATCCCATGCTGTCCCGCGCCTCCATGCCCTCGGCGGTCTGCTTGCCGGGTGCACCGCGACGCTGCCGGTGATCCTACGTCGAGGTGCCCGTCTCGTCCGTCCCGCGCTCCTTCCACCGGGCCCGCCAGGCCGCCTCGTGCGCCTCGTGCGTGGTCTTCTCCTCAAAGACCAGTTCGTGCAGCGCGCGCCGGCCTTCCTCCATGGTGACCACCTCGACCATCACCAGCCCGACGCAGATCACGGTGAGCAGGGTCAAGGTGGCCAGCCCGGGCAGGTGGGAGCCGACCGGGATGCCGAGGGCGAGCAGGAGTACGGCGCCGACCCGGGTCCAGGAGACCGTGCCCAGGGTGCGCCACTGGAACAGCATGTTCCCGCACAGGTAGCAGATCACCCCGCCGAAGAGCAGGGGCACGCTCGGACCGTGCGCCGGCACGCGCAGCGGCACCGACGGGTCGGCGATCTCGTGCACGATCCCCTCGGCGCCCAGGGCGAACAGGATGATCCCGGCGATCATCGGCAGGTAGAAGTACGCGTACGCGTCCCGGGCCATCGCCACCCGGGCGTGGCCCTCGGCGGCGTGCAGGGCGATCCGGGCCGCCGGTCCGATCACGTCGTAGTGGGCCCACCAGAGCGCGGCGGTGAAGAAGATGCCGAGCGCCGCCGCCGCGACCGCCGGCCAGGTCGGCGGCTGGCCGAGCAGGTTGCTGCCGACGCCGACCGAGATCACCGACTCGCCCAGCGCGATGATCAGGATGAGCTCGTAGCGTTCCGTCCAGTGCTCCGCCGAGGTCACCCCCCAGCCCCAGGTGCCGCCGAGGATCCCGGCCGCGTACTGGAGCAGCACCACGGCAACCCACAGGCCGTCCCGGACCATCGCGGCCATCCCGAGGTCGTCGATCCGGGGCGGGATCAGCCCCGCGCCGAGCAGCAGGAGGGTGCTGAACACCATCTCCGGGGCGAACCGGGTCATCTGCCGGCGCTCGATCGGGCTGCTCCACACCACGTGCAGGTAGAGGATGAAGTGCACCGCACGGATCACCACGTAGGTGACCGCCACGACCACCGGCCCGGCCGCGCCCGCCCGGGGGTCGCCGAAGGCCTGCGGCAGGGCCAGCGCGAAGCAGAACAGCGCCGCCATCCCGACCACCATCAGCACCGGCACGAACCCCTGGCCGAGCCGGACCCGGGTGGCCACCACGCTGTGCACCACCCAGGTCCACCAGAGCACCGCCAGCACCAGCATGCCGTGCAGCAACGCCGTACCGGTGATCTGGACGGCGGTGGCCCGGGTGATGATGAAGAACGAGAAGACGAAGACCAGGTCGAAGAAGACCTCGAAGCGGTCCACCCGGGCGCCGGGGGCGACGGAGATGGCGGGCCCCAGCCATCTGTGCCACCGCCACCGCCCGCTGCCCACCCGTCCACTCTCGCAGCGTCGGCTCGGCCCGGAGGCGATTCCCCTCGTCGCGGGCGATCGCCTCCAGCGTTACCTCCGCGCCCTGGTGGGAAAACGCCCGCACCGCGGCGTCCAGCAGCCGCCCGCCGCCGCCTCGGACAAGGATGGATCATGACCACCAGCACACCTGTCAGCACGCCGTTCTCCCGCGAGTCCACCGCCATGGAGGTCGTGCGCGGCATCGACCTCACCGGTCGACGGGCCGTCGTCACCGGCGGGGCGTCCGGCATCGGCGTGGAGACCGCCCGTGCGCTCGCCGCCGTCGGGGCCGACGTCACCCTCGCCGTACGCAACCTCGACGCCGGCCAGCAGGCCGCGGCGGACATCACTGACACCACCGGCAACGACCGGATCCTCGTCGCCCCGCTCGACCTCGCCGACCAGTCGTCGGTGGCCGGATTCGTGCGCACCTGGGACGGACCGCTGCACATCCTGGTCGACAACGCCGGCATCATGGCCTCGCCCGAGATGCGCACCCCGCAGGGCTGGGAGATGCAGTTCGCGACCAACCACCTGGGCCACTTCGCCTTGGCCACCGGGCTGCACCGGGCGCTGGCGGCGGCCGGGGGCGCGCGCGTCGTGTCGGTCAGCTCGGCGGCCCACCTGCGCTCGCCGGTGGTCTTCGACGACATCCACTTCACCCGGCGTCCGTACGACCCCTGGGAGGCCTACGGGCAGTCCAAGACGGCCAACGTGCTCTTCGCGGTGGAGCTGACCAGGCGCTGGGCCGACGACGGCATCACCAGCAACGCGTTGATGCCCGGGGCGATCCGGACCAACCTCCAGCGCTACATCAGCGAGGAGGAGCTGAACCGGATGCGCGCGCAGAGCGGCGGCGGCGCGGCCTACTGGAAGAGCACCGAGCAGGGCGCGGCCACCTCCGTGCTGGTCGCCACCTCACCGCTGCTCGACGGCATCGGCGGGCGCTACTTCGAGGACTGCCAGGAGGCCGGGCCGAACCAGCCGGGCACCCGCACCGGCTACGCGCCGTACGCGCGTGACCCGGAGGCGGCGGGGCGGCTCTGGACGGTCTCCGAGGAGACCCTCCGGGCGTGACACTGGCTGCGGCACCGGCTCCACGGTCGCCGCACGCAGGGTGCAACGGCGCAGGGCGCCCCGGTCGGTGTGACCGGGGCGCCCTGCGCGCGTACGGGAGGATCAGAGGCCGAGGTCGGCCTCGAAGTTGCCGCCCTCCAGGCGCTCCTTGACCGCGACCAGGAAACGGGCCGCGTCGGCGCCGTCGATCAGTCGGTGGTCGTAGGAGAGGGCCAGGTAGATCATCGAGCGGACCGCGACGACCTCGCCCAGCTCCGGGTCGTTGACCACGACCGGGCGCTTGACCACGGCACCGGTGCCGAGCATCGCCGACTGCGGCGACGGCACGATCGGGGTGTCGAAGAGCGCGCCCCGGCTGCCGGTGTTGGTCAGCGTGAAGGTCGCGCCGGCGATCTCGTCCGGGCTGATCTTGTTGGTCCGGGTGCGCTCGGCCAGGTCGGCGACCCGCTTGGCGATGCCGCCCAGGTTCAGGTCACCGGCGTTGTGGATGACCGGGACCAGGAGACCCCGCTCGGTGTCCACGGCGATGCCCAGGTGCTCGGCGTCCGGGTAGGTGATCGTCCCGGCCTCGAGGTCCATGCTGGCGTTGACGATCGGGTACGCCTGCAGCGCCTCGATGGCGGCCAGCGCGAAGAACGGCAGGAACGACAGCTTGACGCCGTGCCGCTGCTGGAACGACTCCTTGGCCTGCGCCCGCAGCTTGGCGATCTTGGTGACGTCCACCTCGATCACCGTGGTGAGCTGCGCCATCTCGTGCAGCGACTCGTGCATCCGCTTGGCGATGGCCTTGCGGATCCGGGGCAGCTTCTCGGTCGTGCCGCGCTTGCCGCTCGGCTGCGGCTTCGCGGCCGGCTTGGCCGGGGCCGCCGCGGCGGGCTGCGGCGCGGGGGCCGGTGCGGCCTTGGCCGCCTTGGCCTTCTCCGCCGCCTCCAGCACGTCCTGCTTGCGGATCCGGCCGCCGACGCCGGTGCCGTTGACCGAGGAGAGGTCGACACCGTGCTCGCCGGCCAGCTTGCGCACCAGCGGGGTCACGTAGCCGGCCGCCTCCTCGCCGCCCTGCGCCGGGGCGGTGGGCCGCTGCGGGGTCGGGGTCGGCGCGGACGGCTGTGCCGCCTGCTCGGCCTTGGCCGGCTCGGCGGCGGTCTCCGCCTCGGCCGCGGGCTCGTTGTACGACATGCCCGGGGTCGGCTCCTCGACCTTGGGCTCCGGCCTGGCCTCGGCCTTCGGCTCCGGCTTCGGCTCCGGCTTCGGCTCGGGCTTGGCCTCGGCCTTGGGCTCGGGCTTCGGCTCCGGCTTCGCCGGGGCGGCCCCGGCGGCACCGATGATCGCCAGGTCGGCGCCCACCTCGGCGGTCTCGTCCTCGGCGACCTTGATCTCCAGCACGGTGCCGGCGACCGGCGACGGGATCTCCGTGTCGACCTTGTCGGTGGAGACCTCCAGCAGCGGCTCGTCCACCTCGACGGTCTCGCCGACCTGCTTGAGCCAGCGGGTGACCGTACCCTCGGTGACGCTCTCACCCAGGGCCGGCATCTTCACCGGGGTGCCCTCGCCCGACGGCGCCGGGGCGGCCTCGGCCTGCGGCTGCGGCGCCGCGGGCTGCTCCTGCTCCGGCTCCGGGCCGGTGCCCGCCGCGGCGGCGGTGGGCTCGGCGGCCGGCTCGGCCGCCTGCTGCGGAGCGGCCTCGCCGCCACCGACCTGCTCGCCCTCACCGGCGATGACGGCCAGCTCGCTGCCCACCTCGGCGGTCTCGTCCTCGCCGACCACGATCCGGCTCAGCACGCCCGCCGCGGGGGACGGGATCTCGGTGTCGACCTTGTCGGTCGACACCTCGAGCAGCGGCTCGTCGACCTCGACGGTGTCGCCCTCCTGCTTGAGCCAGCGGGTGACGGTGCCCTCGGTGACGCTCTCGCCGAGCCGAGGCATGGTGACCGATACCGGCATCTCTTATGACTCCTTCATTCCCCTGGTGCGATCTCGCCCGTCTGCCGCCGGACGCCGCGGAATCAGTTCTCGATCAGGCGTGCGCGTGCAGCGGCTTGCCGGCGAGGGCCAGGTGCGCCTCGCCCAGGGCCTCGGTCTGCGTCGGGTGGGCGTGCACGAGCTGCGCCACCTCGGCCGGGTACGCCTCCCAGTTGTAGATGAGCTGCGCCTCGCCGACGAGCTCACCGACCCGGGCGCCGACCATGTGCACGCCGACCACCGGGCCGTCCTCCACCCGGACCAGCTTCACGAAGCCGGCCGTCTTGAGGATCTGGCTCTTGCCGTTGCCACCCAGGTTGTAGTTGTAGGTCTTGACCTTGTCCGCGCCGTACTGCTCCTTGGCCCGGGCCTCGGTCAGACCCACCGACGCCAGCTCCGGGTCGGAATAGGTGACCCGCGGGATGCCAGCCTCGTCGATCACGGCCGGGTTCTGGCCGGCGATCTCCTCGGCGACGAAGATGCCCTGCTGGAAGCCGCGGTGGGCGAGCTGGAGGCCGGGCACGATGTCGCCGACCGCGTAGACGTTCGGCACGCTGGTGCGCAGCCGCTCGTCGGTCAGCACGTAGCCGCGGTCCATCTTCACGCCCTGCTCCTCGTACCCGAGGTTGGCGGTGTTCGGGCCGCGCCCGACGGCGACCAGCAGCAGCTCGGCCTCGACGGTCTCGCCGCCGGCGATGGTCAGCTTGACGCCGTTGTCGGTCTTCTCGACCTTCTCGAACGGCTTGCCGACCTTGAAGTTGATCTTCCGCTTGCGGAAGGCCCGCTCCAGCGCCTTGGACGACTCCTCGTCCTCGGCGGCGACCAGGCGGGGCAGCGCCTCGACGATCGTGACGTCCACGCCGAAGGACTTCCACACGCTGGCGAACTCGACGCCGATCACGCCGCCGCCGAGCACGATCACCGACGCCGGGACCCGGTCCAGGGTCAGCGCGTGGTCGCTGGTGATGATCCGCTCGCCGTCGATCTCCAGGCCGGGCAGGCTCTTGGCGTACGAGCCGGAGGCCAGGATGACGTTGCGGCCGGTGTAGCGCTTGCCGTCGACCTCGACGACGTTCTTGCCGACCAGCTTGCCGGCGCCGGCCACGAAGGTGATGTTCTTGGCGCTGCCCACCAGGCCCTGCAGGCCCTTGTAGAGGCGGGAGATCACGCCGTCCTTGTACGAGTTGACCCCCGCCATGTCGATGCCGACCAGCTCGGCCTTCACGCCGAACTGCTCCGACTCTCGGGTCTGGTCGGCGATCTCGGCCGCGTGCAGCAGCGCCTTGGTGGGGATGCAGCCGTTGTGCAGGCAGGTGCCGCCGAGCTTCCCCTTCTCGATCAACGCGACCGAGAGATCCAACTGGGCGGCACGCAGCGCCGCCGCGTAGCCGCCGCTGCCACCTCCGAGAATGACGATGTCGAAGGTCTCGTTCGGCTCGCTCACGTCCAACTCCCAGGTCGCGTCGCTGCATCGGGGGTCACGGTGGGGTAACAGGACACACCCCACCTCGGTCATCTTGTCACTAGGGGATGCGGAGCGCGTACCGAGGTGCCCAACGACACGTCATCGACACGTACTCTTGGCACCGTCTTCGATGACGGACGGGGGAGGAGACAGTCGGTGGGGCTCTTCCGGCGACGAAAGCAGACGGGCGCGGTCAGTCGTGGCCGCCCCGCCGACCGGGCCGATCTGGACCATCTTGAGAACTTCGTCCGGACCCGGCGGGGCGTCGAGGCGTACATCGAGCCGCGGACCACGGTCACCGAGACCACGGTCATCCTGATCGCCGACGACGGGGAGTGGACCCGCCGTCGCGTCGACAGCCCCGAGGGAGCGCGCCGCTTCGCCCACCGGCTGGCCATCCCCATCTACGACGTCCGCCTGATGGGCTACCCGCAGCGGATGCGCGACTACAACGAGCGCCGCAAACGCCGCCCCGAACTCTTCTGACCCCACCCGCCCCAGGAGGTCGCGCCCACCGCCAACGCCGTGGGCGCACTTTCCCGGAAAGCGTGGCTATTCCGCGCCGGATAGCCACGCTTTCTCGGAAAGTGCGCGGATCTTGGCGGGATGGGGGCGGGGCGCCTCCCGGGTGGGAGGCGCCCCGATCGTGGGTTGCGGGTGGGCGTCAGCCGTTGGCGGCGACGTCCTCGACCAGCTGCACCAGGGTGCGGACCGGGACGCCGGTGCCGCCCTTCGTCCAGTAGCCGGTCGCCTCGCCCGAGTGGTAGCCCGGGCCGGCGATGTCGATGTGCGCCCAGGCCACGTCCTCGGTGACGAACTCGCGCAGGAACACGCCACCCTGGAGCATGTGCCCGGCCCGGTCCATGCCGGCGTTGACCTGGGAGATGTCCGCGACGTCGGAGTCCATGCCCTTGCGCACGTCGTCCGGCAGCGGCATCGGCCAGGCCGGCTCGCCGACGGACTCGCCGACGGTCTTGACCCGCTCGCACAGCTCCGGGGTGCCCATCACGCCGGCGATCTTCTTGCCCAGCGCGATGACCTGCCCACCGGTGAGGGTGGACGTCTCGAAGAGGTAGTCGGTGCCGTCCGCGCAGGCCCGCGCCATCGCGTCGCCCAGGATCATGCGGCCCTCGGCGTCGGTGTTGAGCACCTCGACCTTCTTGCCGTTGAACATGGTGATCACGTCACCCGGCCGGTAGCTGGTGCCCGACGGCATGTTCTCCGCCATCGGCAGGTACGCGGTCACCGCCACCGACGGCTTCACCGCGGCGATCGCCAGCATCGCGGCGCCGACGGCGGCCGCCCCGGCCATGTCCGACTTCATCTCCCACATGCCCTGCGCCGGCTTGATCGAGATGCCGCCGGTGTCGAAGGTGATGCCCTTGCCGACCAGTGCCACCCGCTTGCCGCTGCCGCCACCCGACGGGGTGTACGTGAGCTTGACCAGGCGCGGCGGGGCCTCCGAGCCCTGCCCGACGGCGACGATGCCGCCGTACCCGCCGGCGCGCAGCGCCTCCTCGTCCAGCACCTCGACGCCGAGCCCGGCCGCGCGGGCGGCCGCCGCGACGGCCTCGGCGAAGGCCGGCGGACGCAGCTCGTTCGGCGCGGTGTTCACCCAGTCCCGGCTGGTACGCACCGCACCGGCCACCGCGGTGGCCCGGTCGATCTCGCCCCGGGCGGTCGCGTCACCGGCGTCCGGCACGGAGATCAGCACCTCGGCCACCGGCGTGCGTCGGGTCGGCTGCGGCTTGGTCTTGTAGCCGGCGAACCGGTAGCCGCCGAGCAGCGCGCCCTCGGCGACCGCGCGCAGCGCGGCCGGGGCGTCGGCGTCGTCGGGCAGCGGCATGCTGAGCGCCACCCGGGGCGCGCCGGCGAGCGCCCGGACGACGGCGCCGGCGGCCCGGCGCAGCGTCTCCGGAGCGGGGGCGGCGCCGGTCGGCTCGGGGCCGAGCCCGACCGCGGCGACGATCGGCGCGGTGACCGTGCCCAGCGTGGCCAGCTTGGTCACCTCGCCCGGAGCGCCGGTCGCGCCGAGCAGCGCCAGCGTCTCGGTCAGCTTGCCGTCGAAGGCGGCGGCGATGCTCTCCGCGCCACTGGCGAGCAGCAGGGTGCCGGCGAGGCCGCTGGTGGCGTCCTGCTCTCCGGTCTGGCTGTGCACGCCGATCACGATCGCGTCGACGGCAAGCTCGGCGGGGTCGGTGTCGACCAGGCTCAGGGTGGTGCTGGGCGATGTCACTGAAGCTACTCCGGGCGGGCCGGGCCGGTCGCGTCGTCGCGTACCGGCGATGAAGGTCTCCGGCGGCAACCTACCTGCCGGAAGCTTGGCTGTCCCGCCGATGGCTGTCGCGGCGGGTCCCGCCGATGCTAACCAGCGGCGGGTACCCCGGTAAGTTGCCACCCATGACGGACGTGACCTCCGACGCCGCCGTGACCCGGCTGCGCCGTTCCCCGCTGCACGAGCGGCACACCGCTCTCGGCGCCAAGTTCGCCCCCTTCGGGGGTTGGGAGATGCCGCTGGAGTACGCCGGAGGCGGCGTGCTGAAGGAACACACGGCGGTGCGGACCGCCGTGGGCGTCTTCGACGTCTCCCACCTGGGCAAGGCGCGGGTCACCGGGCCGGGTGCGGCGGACTTCGTCAACGCCTGCCTCAGCAACGACCTGGGCCGCATCGGCCCGGGCCGGGCGCAGTACACGCTCTGCTGCGACGACGCGACCGGCGGCGTGGTGGACGACATCATCGCCTACCTGCACGCCGACGACCACGTCTTCCTCATCCCGAACGCGGCGAACACCGCCGAGGTGGTACGCCGGCTGCGCGCCGCCGCGCCGGCCGGGATCACCGTCACCGACGAGCACGAGGCGTACGCGGTGCTGGCCGTGCAGGGCCCGCGCTCGGCGGAGCTGCTCGGCGGGCTGGGCCTGCCGGTGGAGCACGGCTACATGAGCTTCTCCGCCGCCGCCCTGGCCGGTGTGGAGCTGACGGTCTGCCGCACCGGCTACACCGGGGAGCTGGGCTACGAGCTGGTGGTGCCGGCCGAGCACGCCGTCGCGGTCTGGGACGCGCTGTTCGCCGCCGGTGCGGAGTACGAGCTGCGGGCCTGCGGGCTGGCCGCCCGAGACACGCTGCGCACCGAGATGGGCTACCCGCTGCACGGGCAGGACCTGTCGCTGGAGATCACGCCGGTGCAGGCCCGCTCCGGCTGGGCGGTCGGCTGGGACAAGCCGGCGTTCTGGGGCCGCGACGCGCTGCTCGCCGAGAAGGCCGCCGGCCCGCGGCGTACGCTGCGCGGCCTGGAGGCCGTCGACCGGGCCATCCCGCGCCCCGGCATGACCGTGTACGCCGGCGACACCGAGCTCGGCACGATCACCAGCGGCACGTTCTCGCCCACCAAGAAGCAGGGCATCGCCCTGGCCCTGCTCGACACGGAGGCCAAGCTCGCCGACGGCGACCTCGTCGAGGTCGACATCCGCGGCCGCCGCGCCCAGATGCGCGTCACCCGACCCCCCTTCGTGACCCCCTCGGTCAAGTAACCCCTCTGACGCCAGCTTGTTGATCAAGAAGTTTGCGTCGGCCCGAGCACCGGATCTGACGCAAACTTCTTGATCAACGAGGGCAGGGGCAGGGGCAGGGGCAGGGCAGGGGCAGGCGGGTCAGGCGGTGGGGGGTTCGCCGGCGTCGAGGACGGCCTGGGTCCAGCCGCCCTCGATGACGCCGGTGCCGTCGAGGAGGGCCCAGTCGACGACGTCGGTGGCCTCGACCACGACGGGGGAGCCGATCCGGACGGTGGGGTCGGTGTTGGCGTCGCTGGCGCTGGCGCCGACGAGCCGCTCCGGCACCTCCCACGAGGTCACCCCGGCCCAGACGAACTCGGGGCCCTCGTCGCCGGGCAGGCCGTACTTGACCACGAGCTGCGACTCGGGCGGCAGCGTGCCGGCGAGGAACCGGGCCCGGATGTCGTCCAGCCCGGCCCGGGCGGTGGCGATCGCCTTGCTCATCGCGTCGCCGGGCCGGGCGTAGCGGACGTCGGGCTGGATGCCGGAGAAGAGCGTCGCGCAGGCCGCGGCGAAGTACTTCCCGGGCGGGCCCGGGTGCCCCGGCGGCGGGCGCAGGCTGAGGAACGAGTCGGCCTCCGGGTCGGTGGCCGGGTCCAGCTCCAGCCGCAGCAGCACCGGGGCCGTCGCGCCGTGCTGCTCCGGGTTGCCGTACGCCACCGCGATGTCGTGCCCGGTCACCGTGGCCAGTACGGGCAGCTGCACGAACGCCGGCACCTCCTCGCCGGCCAGCCCGTCGGTCCAGTCCCGCAGCAACCGCCGGGCGGCCCCGGTCATCACCGCGCCCCAGGCCCGGGTGAGGTGGTCCGGCACGCCCTGGGTCTGCAACTCCAGCAGGCCGAACCGGCGCAGCCCCTTGGTGGTGAACCAGAGCCCCTCCGCGTCGGAGGAGTAGGGCACCAGCACCCAGTCGACCAGGCGTACCCGGCCCTCGGCGTCCGGCAGCGAGCGCAGTGCGGCCGCCGGGTCGAGGAACTGCAACCCGAACACGTCCACCACGTCGCCGTCGACGGACTCGGCGACCGCGGCGGCCACCGCGCGGGCCGCCCACTCGTGCGCCGGCGGCCAGCCCGGCCGGTACTCGGCCTGCACCACCACCAGGTGGCTGGCCGCGGCCAGCCGACCGAGCTGCGCCTCGGTGGCGCCGAACGCGGCGAGCAGGTCCGGTGGCAGCTGCGGGAACTCGTCGATCGACCGGGTGTCCACCGTCATCAGCGGGCTGTCCAGCATCTGCGTCGCCAGCCCGTGCACCGGCTCGGCCAGCCGGCCCTCCAGCGCCCGTACCGCCGTCTTCGGGCTCACCCGGGGCAGCCCCGCCATCGGCACCAGGTACGTCGCGCTCAGCGACTCCGGCACCGGGATGGGGAGGAAGTCGTCCGTGATGAGCAAGTCGTCCCCCGGAAGGCCGTGCCGGTGCTGTCGGGGCAAACGCTACCCGCCGCCCGGTGCCGCGTTCAGCCGGACAGCACCAGTCCCAGGTAGACCAGCGTGGTGACCACCTCGACGGCGGCGCCGAGCACGTCGCCGGTGACGCCGCCGAGCCGGCGTACCACGTGGCGCAGCAGCCCCACCGCGACGGCGAGCGCCGCCACGACGGCGAGCGGCCCCTGCCACGGGCGGCCCGGCACCGCCGCAACCGCCGCCAGCGCGACGGCGACCGCGCCGACCGCCGGCGCCACCGGCCCCACCGTCCCGGCGACCAGCGCGCCCAACCCTTCCGGCCGGGCCGCCGGCACCCCGCGTCGGCAGGCCACCGTCACCGCGAGCCGCCCCGCCGCCGTCGCGGCCACCACGCCCGCGAGCACCGCCGGCCACGACCGCCCCGCCAGCTCCGCGAGGGCCGCCGTCTGGAGCAGGAGTACGACCACCAACGCGACCACCCCGAACGGCCCCACGTCCGGCTTCTTCATGATCTCCAGCGCCGCCGCCCCCCGCCGGTACGACCCCAGCGCGTCCACGGTGTCGGCCAGCCCGTCCAGGTGCAGCCCCCGGGTGAGCAGGGCGGCGCAGCCCACCGTCACCCCGGCGGCGATGAGCGGGGGAGCGAACGCGGCCAGGAGCAGCAGCACCCCGGCGAGCACCGCGCCGAGCAGCGCCCCGACCAGCGGGGCGAGCGCCATCGCGGCGCCCGCCGTCGGACGGTCGATCCGGCCGGCGCGCACCGGCAGCGTGGTGAAGGTGGTCAGCGCCAGCCGCAGGCCGTCGGCGACCCGCGACTCAGCCGGCACGCCAGCCGGACGGGTCCGGCTCCGTGGTCGTCGGCCCCGGGCCGGCCGGCTCCGGCTCGGTGAAGTCGGGCTCGGAGACGTCCGGTTCGGTGCCGCCCGGCTCCACGGTGGTCGGGCCGGGGCCTGCCGGGTTCGGCTCGGCGAAGTCCGGCTCCTCGGAGTCGGGGTCCCCGCCGCCGAGCCGGGGGTGCGCCGGCAGCGCGGCGGCCAGCGCCAGCACCGAGCGCAGCAGCGGCAGCGCGGTCAGCGCGTTCGCCCCCTCGCCCAGGTCCAGCCGCAGGTCCAGCAGCGGGGCCAGGCCGAGCACGTCGGCGGCGAGCCGGACCGCCGGGTGGCCGCCGTGGTCGGCCAGCACGCACCAGTGCCGGGCCTGCCCGGCCAGATCGCGGCTGATCATGCCCGCGGCCACGCCGACCGGGCCGTCGAGCATCACCGGCAGCCGGCGGGCGGTCGCGCCGAGCAGCACGCCGGTGGCCACCGCGATGTCGCCGCCGCCCAGCTCGGCCAGCACGTCCTTGGCGTCGCGCGGGGAGCGGCGGGTCCGGTGCAGCGCGTCCCGGACCGCCGCGCAGCGGGTCATCCACGCCGCGTCGTCGATCTCGCCGCTGGCGGTGATCACCCGGCCGAGCACCGCCGGGGCCTCCGCGCCGGCGGTCGCCGCCAGCACCGCGGCGGCCGCCGCCTCCGTGCCGGCGCCGCACGCCCCCAGCACCAGCAGCTGTACGCCCGCGTCGGCGGCCTCCTCGGCCAGCCGCCAGCCGTAGCGCAGCGCCGACTCGACGGCGGCGCCGGCCAGCGCCGGCTCCTGCTCCATCGGCGCCGAGGACGGGGTGTCCACCACCTGGAGGCTGGCGCCGTTCTCGGCGGCCAGCCGGGCCAGCGCGCCCCGGCCGGCCCGCGCCTGCCGGGCCCGGCGCGACGACTCGCCGGGAACCGTGCCGGCGGCGGCGCCGCCCTGGTGGTCCCCGTGCAGCAGCAGCACCCGGACGCTCGCCCATGGGGCGGGGGTCGCGGTGCCCTGGGTGGCGGCGGCGAAGCCGACGATCCGTTCCAGCGTGCCGAACCCCGCCCCCGCCACGTCCAGGGTGGCGAGCCGGTCGACGGCCTGCGGGCCGGCGTACTCGTCCGGCATGGGCAGCTCCATGCCGGGCTGGATGACCAGGCCGGTGGCGACCATCGGCAGCGCCATGGTCGGCGCCGCCCAGGCGGTCCCGTTGGTCTCCGCCGGGGCGGCGGGTGCGGCGGGAGCGGTCGGGGTCAGCACGTCCGGCAGCGGCGCCTCGGCCGGCGCGGCGGCGGCGGTCACGTCCTGCCGGGCCGGGCCGGCCTGGGCGGGCACCCCGGCCGCGCGCGGGGCGACGGCGGGCTTGAGCCAGGCCGGCTGACCGGCGACTACCAGCACCACGGCGTCGCAGGCGTCGGCGACGGCCCGGTTCGCCGCGCCGAGCGCGTCGGTGAAGGCCCGACCGAGCGGGGTGGTCGGCACCAGCGACAGCCCCACCTCGGGGCTGACCAGCACGATCCGCGCCTCGCTGGCGCGGACCGCCGCGGCCAGTTCGGCGATGGTGGCCACGTCGTCGGCGGGCTGGTGCGCCGGGTCGAGCAGCACCGTCACCCAGCCGCCCAGGTCGTCCACCAGCAGCGTCTCGTTCGGCCCGGCGGAGGCGATCACGTCGGCCAGCCGGCGCGGGTCGTCGGCGGTCTCCTCGGTGGTCCAGCTGCCCGGGCGGCGTTCCCGGTGCGCCGCCAGCCGGGCGGCCCACTCGGTGTCGTCCGGGTCCGCGTCGGCGGAGGTCGCCACGTAGCGCACCGTCGGGGCGTCACCCACCAGGGACTCGGCGAACTCCGACTTGCCCGAGCGGATACCGCCGAGCACCAGGACCGTGTTCCAGCCGTCAACGGACATGCCCGTACCTTAAAGCCGCCCGGGCCGCGGTCGCCGGCCGGCCCGGGCTCAGCCGCAGTGCTCGAATCCGCTGGCGTAGCTGGCGCCGCCGGTAGCCCCGCCCCACTTCACGCAGGCCCCGCCGGCTCCGGCACGGACCGGGCCGGCGTAGTACTCGAAGGCGCCGCTGTCGGTGACGCGGGTCTTCCCCTGTACCTCCAGGAACGCCGACGCCGTGGTGCGCTCGCCGACCGCGGTCACCTTCATGGTGACCACGCAGTTGGCCTTGGCCGCCTCGTTCCACAGCAGGTAGACCTTTCCCCGCCGGACCCCGTTCGCGGTCAACGAGGCGGAGTCCATCACCTGGTAGCCGCTGCCGCAGACCTGGGCCGGCGTGTACGGGTTGGTCCTCGCCGGCGGGGTGGTGGTCGTCCCCGGCTGCGGGGCGGAGGCGGTGGGGGAGGCGCTCGGTCCCGGGCCCGTCGTGCCGGTCGAACCGGCGGTCGGCGTCGCCGAGGCCGACCGGGAGCCGGTGGCGCTCGCGCTGGGCCTCGGCTTCCCGCCCCGGGTGCTGACGGTCGGCCCTGGCAGCACCGGTGCCGCCGCCTCTGTCTCGGCGGTCTGCGCCGGGCCGCCCCGGGCGGGCTCGTCCGGCTGGAGCGCCACCACCGCGGCCACGGCGGCCAGCACGGCCACCACCCCGCCCGCCGCGCCGGCCAGGGCGAGCCGGCGCCGTCGGCCCGCGCCGCCGGCCCGGTCCTCCCGGGTCGGGGTGGTCTCCGGTACGACGTACCGGCTGGGGTAGCCGGCGGGCGGAGTCGTCTGCTGGCCGCCCACCACGGCCGGGTACGGCCCGCCCGGATACGGCTGCCCGGCCGCCGGGAACGGTGCGCCAGCCGGGTGCCCGGTCGCAGCGGGTGCGCCGCCCGGCGGTGTGGCGGGTGGGCCGCTCTGCTGCCACGGCGGCGCCACGGTTCCGGGGCCGGTGCCGGTCCCGTCACCACCCAGGTGCCCCGGGCGGCCGGCCGGCGCCGCGCCACCGTGGGCGGGCCCGGGTCCGGGGCCGGCAGCGTGCCCTGGGCCGGCAACCTGTGCCGGGCCGGTTCCAGGCCCGGCGGGCGGGAGGGGAGCAGCGCCCATGCCGGGACGCCTGTCGGGGCCGGCGGGCGGGAGGGGAGCAGCGCCCATGCCGGGACGCCGGTCGGGGCCAGGTGACGGCGCGGACGGGGTGATGGACGCGGCGGAAAGCGCCCCGGTCCCCGCGCCGGGTGGCGTCGGCGGTCCGGCTGGAAGGGCTCCCGAGCCGGTCCCCACGCCGGTGTCCCGCGGCCCGGTGGACGCCGCCCCCGACGGGTCGCCCGCCACTGCCGGGCCGGACGGCGTCAACGGGCCGGACGGCGTCAATGGGCCGGACGGCGTCAATGGGCCGGACGGCGTCGACGGCCCGGTCGGCGTCGGCAGAGCCGGACCCTCCAGCGCCCACGGCGGACGCGGCGGCACCCGCAGCACGGCCAACGTGGCGTCCCGGGCGTCCAGGGCCGCGTCGGCCAGGGCGGCGGCGCTGGGCCAGCGGTCACCGGGGCTCTTGGCCAGGGCACGCGCGACCACCTCGGCCACCGCCGGCGGGGTGCCCGGCGGCAGCGGCGCCGGCTCCTCCTGGGCGTGCCGCAGCGCCACCTGCAACGGGTTCTCCCCGACGAACGGCGGCTGCCCGGTCAGGCAGTAGTAGGCGACCGCGCCGAGCGCGTAGACGTCGGTGGCCGCCGAGACCGGCTGGCCGACCGCCTGCTCCGGCGACATGTACGAGGCCGTGCCGAGCACCATGTGCGCGGCGGTCAGCGAGGCCATCGTGCTGGAGCGGGCGATGCCGAAGTCGACCAGCACCACCGTCCCGTCCCGCTTCACCAGCAGATTGCCCGGTTTGACGTCCCGGTGCACGATGCCGGCGGTGTGCGCGGCGTGCAGCGCGGCGGCGGCCTGCGCCACCACCGACATGGTCGACGTCGGGTCGAGCCGGCCGGCGCGCCGGATCCAGGTGACCAGCGGTTCGCCGTCGACGTACTCCATCACCAGGTAGCTGACCTGGCTGCCGTCGGCCAGCGTCGCCGAGCCGAAGTCGTGCACCGCGACGATGCCCGGGTGCCGCAGGGCCGCCATCATCCGGGCCTCGGCGTGGAACCGGCTGGTGAACTCCGGGTCCTCCACCAGCGCCGGGAGCAGCACCTTCACCGCCACCTCGCGGTCCAGCAACGTGTCGACACACCGCCAGACCGCTCCCATGCCGCCGGTCGCCACCCGTTCGCCCAGCCGGTACCGGTTGCTGAGCACCACTCCTTGAGTCAGCACCGCGCCACCGTACCGGCCCGGGACACTCATGGTGATCACCGGCCGGGCGCCGCCGGGGGTGAGCGTCGGGCCGCCGCGCGGACGGCCGACTACGCTTGCGGGGGTCCGTCCCCGGGGACGGTGTAGCGGCGAGGGGAGACGCGGCATGGCGTGGAGCTGGCGGTACGAGGGCGCGAACGGCGCGTCGGTCGATGGACCGGCGGAGTCGTTCGGCAGTCAGGCGGACGCCGAATCGTGGATCGGCCAGACCTGGCGGGAGCTCGCGGCGTCCGGCGTCACCTCGGTCGCGCTCGTGGAGGACGACCGGGTGGAGTACCGGATGAGCCTGCTCCCGACGGCGGAGTGATGGGCTACGACCGCCCGGGCGGCGAGCCGCTGGTGCTCGGCGTGCCCCGGGCGGCGTTCCGGCCCAGCCCGGTCTTCCTGGCCCTGGTCGCGCTCTTCGTGGCCAGCGGGGTGATGGCCTGGAACCGGTTCGGCAACGTGAAGTTCGACGTGTTCCTCTTCGTGGTCTCGGGCTGGCTGGTCTCGCTCTGCCTGCACGAGTACGCCCACGCGGTGGTCGCGTTCCGGGCCGGCGACCGGGACATCGCCCACCGGGGCTACCTGACGTTGAACCCGTTCAAGTACACCCACCCGCTGTTGTCGATCGTGCTGCCGGTGGTGGTGGTGCTGCTCGGCGGCATCGGCCTGCCCGGCGGCGCGGTCTGGGTGGACCGGCACGCGATCCCGGGCCGGCTGCGGCACACCCTGGTCAGCCTCGCCGGCCCGGCCACCAACGTGCTGTTCACGCTGCTGCTGGTGGCGGCGCTGCGGATCGGCACGGGCACCCTCGGCGGGCCGATCGAGTTCTGGGCCGGGGTGGCGCTGCTGGCGTTCCTCCAGCTCACCGCGAGCGTGCTCAACCTGCTCCCGGTGCCCGGCCTGGACGGCGGCAACATGATCCAGCCCTGGCTGAACCCGCAATGGCGGCGGATGTACGACATGTTCGCCCCGTACGGCTTCATCCTGCTCTTCGCGCTGCTGTGGAACCCGCGCATCGGCGGCTGGTTCTTCGACGCGGTCTTCGCAATCGGCGACCTGCTCGGCCTGCCGAGCTGGCTCTACGGCCTGGGGCTGGACCTGATCCGCTTCTGGCAGGGCTGAACCCGGGAGCCGCCGCGCAGCGGCGGGGCGCCGCGCGGTCGGCGTACCCGGGAAAGGGCCCGGGCCGGCGCGGACGCCGCGCCGGCCCGGGGGAGAGTCACGGCCGCTGGGCCGGGCTCTCGGTCTTCGCCGCGTCCCGCTCGGTGACCGGCTCGACGATCTCGTCGATCGCCTTGAGCAGGTCGGCGTCGAGCTTCACGCCGGCCGCCTTGACGTTGTCGTGCACCTGCTCGGGGCGGGACGCCCCGACGATCGCCGACGAGACGTTCGGGTTCTGCAGCACCCAGGCGATGGCGAGCTGCGGCATGGTCAGCCCGGCCTGCTCGGCCAGCGGCTTGAGCCGCTGCACCCGGGTCAGCACCTCATCGGTCAGCCACTGGGCGATGAACCCGGCGCCGGACTTCTCGTCGGTGGCGCGGGAGCCGGCGGGCGGCGGCTGGCCCGGCAGGTACTTGCCGGAGAGCACACCCTGGGCCATCGGCGACCAGACGATCTGCCCGATGCCCAGCTCCTCGCTGGTGGGGACGACCTCGGTCTCGATGACCCGCCAGAGCATCGAGTACTGCGGCTGGTTGGACACCAGCGGGATGCGCAGCTCGCGGGCGAGCTGGTGGGCCTCGCGGATCTGCGAGGCCTTCCACTCCGAGACGCCGATGTAGTGCGCCTTGCCGGCGTGCACGATGTCGGCGAACGCCGACATCGTCTCCTCCAGCGGGGTGCTGTAGTCGTACCGGTGGGCCTGGTAGAGGTCCACGTAGTCGGTGCGCAGCCGGCGCAGCGAGCCGTTGATCGACTCCATGATGTGCTTGCGGGACAGGCCCCGGTCGTTGCGGCCCGGCCCGGTCGGCCAGTAGACCTTGGTGAACACCTCGAGGCCCTCCCGGCGCTCGCCCGCGAGGGCCTTGCCGAGCACCTCCTCGGCGCGGGTGCCGGCGTAGACGTCGGCGGTGTCGAAGGTGGTGATGCCGGTGTCCAGGGCCGCGCGGACGCAGGCCAGCGCCGCGTCCTCCTCGACCTGCGACCCGTGGGTGATCCAGTTGCCGTACGAGATCTCGCTGACCATCAGGCCGGAACGGCCCAGGTGTCGGAATTCCATGCCCCCGACCCTAGTCCGCTCCGATCATGGCCGCCGGACGGCGCGGCGGTGGGGTGGTTCAGAGCACCGGATGCGCGTCGGTCAGCAGCAGGTCGATCTCGGCCAGCACCGCGTCCGGGCCGGGGTGCACCGGGTCGATGAGCGGCTCGCCGCGCCGGTCCAGCGCGCCCCACCGGCCGGTGCGGTCGTTGGCCAGGAACGCCACCGGGTGGATCACCAGCTCCGGGTGGGCCGGCGCGACCAGCACCCTGCCCGTGCGGTCCACCACGCCCCGGAAGCCGCCCAGTTCCACCACGGCCAGCCCCTCGTCGGTGAAGCCGTCGAGCCGGCGGCCGCCGGCCAGCGCGGTGCGGAAGCCGTGGTAGCGGGTCGGGACGACCAGCCGGCCGTTGCGGTCCACCGCGCCCCAGCCGCCCCGGCGCACCGCGGCGACCCCGGCGGTGAACGGCCGGGCATCCTCGAAGCCCGCCGGCACCACCACGGTGTCCTCGGAGTCGATCGCCATCCAGTCCGCCTCGCCGCCGCGCGAGACCCAGGCCAGGCCGTCGGAGAAGGCCCGCACCGCCGCGTACGAGGGGCCGATCATGGTGGTGCCGGCCTCGTCGATCAGCTCCCAGCCCGGCGCGTCCGGGCGGCGTACCCAGGCCAGGCCCTCGCGGAACGGCTGCGCCTCGGCGTACCGGTAGTCGAGGACCAGCTCACCGTCGGCGTCCGCGTACCCCCACCGGCCCAGGCCGCCGTCGAGCGTGGGCACCGGCGACTTGCGCCCGCGCAGCACCTCCTCGCGGCTGCGGGGGTACGGCCCGAAGCCGCCCCGGGCGGCAGCCCGGGTGTGCACCGCGTCCAGGCAGACCCGGATCCGCTCGGTCAGCTCCGGGTCGTCGGCCCGGCGCAGGTCCAGGGCGCGCTCGAAGTGCTCGCAGGCCTCCATCAGCCGGCCCTGGTCGTAGCAGGAGCGGCCGGCGTGCTCGTGCAGCGCCGCCCGCAGCCGGTCCGGCAGCTCGGCCGAGTTCGCCTCGGCGAAGAGCCGGTCCGCCTCGGCGAACTCGCCCTTCCAGCGCAGCACCTCCGCCAGCCGGGCCCGGGCCAGCGCGGTCCGCCGCAGCTCGCCGGTCGCCTCCGCGTAGGTGAGGGCGAGCCGGCCGTCGGCGAGCGCGTCGTCCAGGTCGTGGACGACCCGGGAGACCACCGCGCGCAGGCTGAGCAGCCGCGCCCGGGCCCGGTTGTCCAGGGACGCGCCGAGCTTCTCGGTCAGCCGCCGGCGCAGCGTCCGCAGCTCGTCGGCGTCGTCGACGACCTCGCGCAGCGTTTCGGGGTCCAGCCGCCACCGGTACGCGGCCAGGACCTGCTCCGGGTCGGCCGGCGGCTCGTCCGGCACGGTGGTGGCGGTCTCCGGGGCGGTGGTGGCCGGCCGGTCCGCCGTGGCCGGCGCCGCCTCGTCAGCCGGCGGCGTGGTCACGTCGGCCGGCGGCGTGGCCGTCTCGGCCGGGTCCGACTCGGGTGCCGCTTCGGTGGTGGCAGCGGCGACCGGGGGCGTCGGAACGAGCCCGGCGGACTGCTCGGACGCGGTGGCGGGCGGTGTCGACGCCTCGGGCGAGGTCGGACCCGCGCCGGTCGCCGACGGCGGACCCGAGACCGGACGGACGGGCTCCTCGTCGGTGTCGAACCCGGGCGGCGCGGACTCCGGCCCGCCGGACGGTGCCTCGGCCACGGACGACGGGACTTCCGGCACCGGCCGGGCGGACTCCTCGGGCGTGCCGGCCGGCGGTGCGGAGACGGGTCGGGTCGACGTGCTGACGGCGTCCGATGCGGCAGGGTCGGGCTCGGCCGGCGGTGCGGTGACCGGGCGGGCCGGTTCGGCGATGTCGGGCGCGTGCGGTTCGGCTGTCCCTGCCGTCCAGGTGTCGGTCGGTGGGGCGCTGACCGGTGGGGCCGGTTCGGGGCCGTCGGGCGCGTGGGGTCCGGCGGTCGCCGTCCAGTCCCCGGCCGGTGGCGCGGAGACGGGCCGGGGCGGCTCCAGGGCGTCGGCTGGTGGCGCGGAGATGGGCCGGGTCGGCTCCACAGTGGCGTCCGCCGGCGGCGTGGACAGTGGCCGGGCGGGTGAGACCGGGACGGCCGACTCCCCGGCCCCGGGCGAGGCCGGCTCGGCGGACGTCTCCGGCGCGGACGCGGCGGCCTCGGCCGGCAGCGGTGCGGCAATCTCCGCGTCGGTGTCCCGCTCCGACGCCGGAGCCGTGGGCTCGACCGGTGCGACGGCCGGCTCGGAGACGGGCGTGACCGGACGCGCCGCCGCCGGTGCCGTGGCCTCGGACGCGGCCTGGTCGGCGACCGGCCGGAACGCCGGCGGCGCGGAGACCGGCCGGTACGGCTCGTCGTCGGGGGACCGCACGGGGGACCACTCGTCCGACGGGTGGGTGGCCTCGGGCGGCGCGGACACCGGGGCCGCCGACCGGGACGCGTCCCGGGGCGGATCCACCGGGGTCGGCCGGTCCGCGTCCGGGGTCGGGCGGGCCGCCGGCGCGGACGTGCCCGTCGCGCCGGACGGGGCGGACATCGGGCGGTCGTCGGCCTCGTCGGCCGGCGTCGGGCGGGCGGGGCGGAACCACGCCTCGGAGGTGTTCGGCTCCGCGCTGCGGGCCACCGGGGGCACGGGAGTGGTGGGCTCCGGCGCCGGAGGGACGTAGCGGCGCGGCTTGTCCGGCGTGATCTCCAGGGACGGGCCGGCGCTCGCCGGGGTGGACGGCGCGGGGGCCGGGCCGGCGGGTCGCTGCGGGGCGACCCGGGTCTCGGGCGGCGGGGGCGGGCCGACGGGCGGCCCGGAGACCGGCCGGTGGCCGACGGACGGTCCCGGCGCGGGCTGGTGCCCGACGGGCGCTCCCGACACCGGGCGCCGGTCGGGCGTCGGACCGGGCGTCGGCTGCTGGCCGGGGAACGGCCGGCCGTGCGCCGGCGGCACCCGGTCGTCGGCGGGGTACCGGAATCCCGCACCGGGGGCACCGGAGACCGGTCGCCCGTCGGCCGGAGGCGCGGACGCCGGCCGGTGGTCGGCCGGGACGGGGCGCTGGGGGGTCGGGCCGGCGTCGCCGGGCGCGGTGGGGCGCGGCGGGCTCTCCTGGCCGGGCCGGAAGTCCGGCCGCGGGCGGGCCGCCGGGGGCGACGAGATCGGCGCGTCCCGGTCGGGGCCGGGCGGGGTGGAGGTGGGCCGGTCGTCGCGGGTCCGGCCCGGTGAGCCGCCGGTGGCCGGCGGCGCGGGGCGCGGCGGACCGGAGACCGGGGGCATGGTCCCAGCGTAGGGCGGCGTGCCGGCGGCGCGGGGCGGGAACTGGTCCCGGCCGTGCGGGGCACGCGGGTCGGTGACCGGGCGGAGGGGAGCGCCCGAGACCGGCGCGCCCGAGGTGGGGGCGGGGGAGACGGGTGTGGCCGGGGCCGGGCCGCCGGACGACGGCGCCCCGGAGACCGGCGCGGGCGAGACCGGACGTACCGGACCGTGGGCGGCGGGCCGCTCCTCGTGCCACGAGGGGCGAGCGGGCCGCTGCTCTTGGTGCCGGCCGTATTCCGGGCCAGGGCCGCCCCGGCCGTCGCGGTCCGCGCCGGGCCGGCTCCACTGCTCGCGGTACGCCTCGGCGGGCGGCGTCGCCTCGCGCGGCCGGCGGTCCGGGTACGCCTCGGCGCGGGCGGCCGCCTCGCGCGACGGTCCCCGCTCCTCGGGGTGGCGGCGCTCGTCGTACCCGCGCTGCCAGCGCTCGTCCGACCCGCGCGACGGCGGGCGGCGCCCGTCGTCGTACCCGTTCGGCGCGGGCCGCTGTTCGGCGTACCCGTTCGGTGCCGGGCGCTGCTCGGCGTACCCGTTCGGCGTGGGCCGCTGCTCGGCGTACCCGCTGGGGGTGGGCCGGTCCGCGTACCCGTTCGGTCCGGGTCGGTGGCCGGCGTGGTCGCGGGCGGGCGGGCGGTCGTCGTATCCGTGCGAAGCCGGCGGGCGTTCGTCGTGGCGCGCCGGGCGGCGCTCGTCCGGCTCGCGGTACCGGCCGGGGGCCTCCTGGTCGGGGCGGGTCCGCCGGTCGGCCGGGAACTGCTCGTGACCGTCCCGCCGGCGGCCGTCGTCGGCCGGACGGCGGTCGTACCCGGTGCCGGGCCGGCGCGCCGGCGGCGCCTCGTCGGGTTCGGGCACCCAGCCGGGCTCGAGGCCACGGGCCGGCTCGTGCCTCGGCCCGGGGGAGACCGGGGCGACGCCCGGGGCGGGGCGCTGCGGGCGGCCGTCGTACCGGTCGGGGGCGCCCCGGTCGCGGTGCCACGCCGCCTCGCGCGGTCGGTCGGCGCCTTCGCGCGGCCGGTCGGCGACCTCGGGGTGGCGGTCGGCCCAGGCGGTACGGGCGGCGCGCGGGGCCGGCGCCTCCGGCTCCGGCCGGCGGCGCTCGCGCTGCCAGGTCAGGTCGGAGGCCGGCCGCCGGTACAGGTCGTCGTCGCGCCGGTTCGCCTCGTCGGCGTGGGGCTGCTGTTCGGCGACCGGGGGGCCGCCCCAGCGCGGCGGCTCCTCGTCGTGGTCGTCCCAGGACCGCCCGAGGTACGTCCCGTCGGGACGGGTCGGGGCGAGCGGCGGCACCTCGGCCCGGCCGACCACGGCGGCCCGCCCGCGCGGGGGCGGCGCCGGGACGTGCCGGGCGCCGATGTCGCCGGGGTAGCGCTGGCCGGGGAACTGCGGCTGCCACTCGGTGGTCGGCTCGACGACCCAGGAGGGCTCGGCCGGGTCCTGCCAGCGGTCGCGGTAGCCGCCCGTCATCGAAGGCCCTCGTCGCCGCCCGTGCGGCGCGGCCCGATGCCCGGCTCGCGTCGCTCGCTCACGGCGGTGTCACCTCGTTGGAAATTGTCGTGCCGGGGCCTCCACCTGCCGGTAGAGTCGCCCGGCCCGGCACGGCATGGCTGCGGATGGAGGGTAACGGCGTGGGCTCGGTCACCGCCACTGTGGCACCGCCCACGGACTCAAACGTTATCCTATGGTTTCGGACATTCTGGGCGATATCCTGTTCCGGCTTCCGACGATACGCCACCTATCGTCAGGCCGCGCTGGCCGGTGCCGTCACCAACTCCGTCTTCGGGTTCCTGCACTGCTACGTGCTGCTCGCGGCGGCCGGGACCGCCGGCAGCGTCGGCGGGTACGACAAGGCCCAGCTCGCCACCTTCGTCTGGGTCGCGCAGGGCCTGCTGGCGGTGATTCTGCTCTGGGGCTGGACCGACCTGGCCGATCGGATCCGCACCGGCGACGTCGCCGGCGACCTGCTCCGGCCGGTGCACCCGGTGACCAGCTACCTCGCGACCGACCTGGGCCGCGCCGGGTACGCCGTGCTGGCCCGCTTCCTGCCGCCGCTGCTCATCGGCCCGCTCTTCTTCGACGTGTACCTGCCCACCCGCTGGTCGACCCTGCCGCTCTTCGGCGTCTCCGTGGTCACCGCGCTGGTGCTCTGCTTCGGCTGCCGGTACCTGGTCAACGCCACGGCGTACTGGTTGCAGGACGTCCGTGGCCCGATGATCCTCTGGACGCTCGGTTCGGGGGTGCTGGCCGGGCTCTACTTCCCGCTGCGGTTCCTGCCCGAGCCGCTCCAGCTCTCCCTCTGGCTCGGCACGCCCTTCCCGAGCCTGCTGCAGACCCCGCTGGACGTGCTGGTCGAGCGGGACCCGCCGGTCACCCAGCTCGGGCTGGTCGCCCTCCAGCTCTGCTGGGCGGTGCTGATCCTGGCCGCCTGCCGGCTGGTGCAGCGCCGGGCCGAACGGCGGCTGGTGGTGCAGGGTGGCTGAGGCGGGCGGCGCGGCCACCGCGTACCGGGCGCTGCTGCGGGCGCAGGCGCGGTCGCAGACGGCGTACCGGACGTCGTTCGTGGTGGACCTGCTGGGCAACGTCGGGGCCACCGTCTTCGACGTGGTCACCGTCCTGGTGCTCTACGGGGTGACCCACGAGCTGGGCGGCTTCACCCTCGCCGAGACGCTGGTGATGGTCGGCCTCTCCTCCTGCGCCTTTGCCACCGCCGACCTGCTGGTCGGCAACATCGAGCGGCTGCCCCGGTACGTGCGCACCGGGCTGCTCGATGCGGTGCTGCTGCGACCGCTCGGCGCGCTGCCCCAGCTGCTGCTGATGGACCTGCCGCTGCGCAAGCTCTCCCGGGCGCTGTTCGGCCTGGCCGTGCTGGTGGTGGCGCTGACCACCGCACCGATCGACTGGACGCCCGGCCGGGTGGCGCTGGCCGTCGTCGCCCCGCTGGCCGGGGTGGTCTTCTTCGGCTCGCTCTTCGTGGCCACCGCCACCATCTCGTTCTACTGGGTGGAGTCGGGGGAGCTGGCCAACTCGCTCACCTACGGTGGACGGGACTTCACCACGTACCCGGTCACGATCTTCGAGGGCTGGTTCCGCGCGGCCTTCGCGTACGGGCTGGGATTCGCCTTCGTCAGCTACCAGCCGGCGCTGGCGCTGCTCGGCCGGGCCGACCCGCTGGGCCTGCCGGCCTGGGCCGGCTGGGCCTCGCCCGGGATCGCGCTGGTCGCCGCCGCCGGCGCGACGGCGGCCTGGCGCGTCGGTGTCCGCCACTACCGGAGTACGGGATCATGAGCCTGGTGATCGACGCGCAGGGCCTGCGCAAGGAGTTCACGGTCCGGGTCAAGGTCGGCCGGCTGCGCCGCGAGAAGCGGACGGTCACCGCCGTCGACGGCGTGGACCTGCGGGTGGAGCGCGGCGAGACGCTCGGCTACATCGGCCCGAACGGGGCGGGCAAGTCCACCACCCTGAAGATGCTCACCGGCGTGCTCACCCCCTCCGCCGGGCAGGTACGCGTCTGCGGGCTGCGCCCGGTCGCCCAGCGCACCCGGCTGGCCCTCGGCATCGGCGTGGTCTTCGGCCAGCGCTCCCAGCTCTGGTGGGACCTGCCGCTGCGCGACTCGTTCGACCTGCTCCGGCACGTCTACCGGGTGCCGGCCGGCGACCACGCGACCCGGCTGCGCCGCTGCCGCGCGCTGCTGGACCTCGACGAGTTCCTGGACACCCCGGTGCGGCAGCTCTCCCTCGGGCAGCGGATGCGCGGCGAGCTGACCGCCGCCCTGCTGCACGGCCCGCGGGTGCTCTTCCTGGACGAGCCCACCATCGGCTTGGACGTGGTGAGCAAGCAGGCGGTCCGCGACTTCCTCGGCGAGCTGCGCCGGGCCGGCGACACCACCCTGGTGCTCACCACCCACGACCTGGCCGACATCGAGCGGCTCTGCCGCCGGCTCGTGGTGATCGACCACGGCCGGGTGGTGCACGACGGCTCGATCGCCGCCCTGCACAGCCGGTACGGCTCCCGCCGGCTGGTCGTCGCCGAGCTGGACACCGCGCTGGACACCCCGCCGACGTTGCCCGGCGCGCCGCTGGAACGGGTCGAGGCGGACGGGCGCCGGCTGGTGTACGCCTGCGAGTCGGCCGGCGCGGCGGAGGTGGTGGCCGGGCTGGCCGGCCTGGCCACGCTCCGCGACATCTCGATCGTCGAGCCGGACATCGAGGAGGTGGTGACCCGGCTCTACCGGTCCCCGGCGAGCCGGGCGGCCCCGGTCACCGGCTGACCCCGCCAACCGTCGAAGTCGGCACGGCTCCCCACGCCCAACCGGCGGGCCGTCGCCCGAGCCGGCAGACTTCCCGATGAGCGATATGCCTGTGAGTCATAAATATGACGCACAGGCATATCGCTCATCGCCATCGCACAGGCATGGGCATCACCCTCAGTGAAGGCGCCGGCCAGGAGAGCACTGCGGTTGAGGGCGGCTCCGCCGGCAGCTCAGGGGTGCTCCATCACCAGTACCGCGAAGGTGCCGGGCGCCAGCGCCTCGTACCGGTGCGGGGCGTCCCCCGGGAACGTCGCGTAGTCGCCCGGGCCGAGTTCCACCAGGTCGGACTCCGGGCCGACCCGCATCCGCCCGGCGGCGACCACGATGTGTTCGACGCTGCGGGGGGTGTGCGGCTCGGCGACGCGGACGGCGCCCGGCTCCAGCTCCATCACGTAGACGTCGCGCCGGCCGTGTGCCGAGCCGGCGGCGAGCAGGGTGGCGGTGAAGTCGGCGTGCTCCGAGCGGACCCGGGGACCCTCGCCGGCCCGGATGACCCGGACGCTGGCCGGCGGTGGCTCGACCAGCCGGCTGAACGGTACGCCGAGGGCGACACCGAGCGCCCAGAGCGTCTCGACGCTCGGATTGCCGACCCCGGATTCGAGCTGCGACAGGGTGGACTTGGCGATGCCAGCACGGCGGGCCAGCTCGGTCAACGACAGACCGGCCCGGTCGCGCTCGCGGCGCAGGGCCGCCGCGATGGTGGCCAGCGGGGGAGTGTTGTCCACGCGTTGTTCGCTCCATCGTTCTCTTTGTTCGGTTTGACGAACGTGTCGAGGCTGTTCATCATAATGAACCATGTGTACGGCTGACCGAACACCCGACGCCCGGATGCTCCGCGACGTCGCCGCGATCGGCGCGGCGATGGTCGCCGTCGGCGCCTCCTTCGGCGCGGTCGCGGTGGCCGCCGGCCTGCCCGCCTGGGCGACCGTGGCGATGTCGGTGCTGGTCTACGCCGGTGGCGCGCAGTTCATGGCGGTCGGGCTGGTGGCCGCCGGCAGCCCGCTGGCCGCGGTCCTGGCCGGGCTGCTGCTCAACGCCCGGCACCTGCCGTTCGGCCTGACCCTGGGCGACAGCCTCGGCCGCCCGCGCTGGCGGCGGCTGCTCGGCAGCCACCTGATGACCGACGAGGCGACCGCGTTTGCGCTGGCCCGACCTGCCGGCGGCGCGCGCCGACGCGCGTTCTGGCTCGCCGGGACGCTGCTCTTCCTAGCCTGGAACGCCGGCACCCTGCTCGGCGTGCTCGCCGGCGGCGCGGTCGGCGACCCGGCCATGCTGGGGCTGGACGCCGCCTTTCCGGCCGGGCTGATCGCCCTGCTGCTGCCGACCCTGCGCGACCGGGTGACCCGTCGCGTGGCGCTGAGCGGCGCGGGGGTGGCGGTGCTGGCGACCCCGGTGCTGCCGGCCGGGCTGCCGGTGCTGCTCGCGCTCGCCGCCCTGGCCGTGCCGGCCCTCCGCCGGCACCGCCCACCCTCCGCCGACCCGGCCGCTCCGAGCGGCGCCGCGGACCCGCCCGCCGCCATCGGCGCCGCTGTCCCGCCCGGGGAGGCCGTTGCCGCCGGGTCGGGGACGCGGGGCCGGGCTGCAGTCCTCCGGGAAGCAGGGCCGTCGGGGCCGACCCGCCGGACGGAGGAAACATCGTGCTGATCGTGGTGATCCTCGCCCTGGCCGCCGGCACATACGGCTTCCGGGTGGCCGGGGTGCTGCTGCGCGACCGGCTGGACCTGCCCGAGTGGTCCCGGCGGCTGCTGCCGGTCGGCGCTGCCGCCTTGCTGGCGGCGCTGGCCGCGACCGCCGCACTGACCGAGGCGGGCGGCTTCGCCGGCTACGCCCGGCCGGCGGGCGTGCTGGTCGGGGTGCTGCTCGCCTGGCGGCGGGCACCCTTCGTCCTGGTGGTGGTCGCGGCGGCCGGCACCACGGCGCTGCTGCGCCTGGCCGGGGTCCAATGACCGGAGCCCCTCCCCACGATGGCGGGAAGGGGCTCGGGAGGGACCGTGCGGGTCAGATCTTGTCGCCGATGTTGACCTGCGGCGCGGGCGCCCGCATCCGGCGGAAGGTGATCGAGCGCATGATCGCGTAGAGGTAGAGCGACCCCATCCGCTCGCCGCTGTTCGGGAAGCGCTCCCGGACCAGCTTCTTGATCTTGCGAGAGATCAGGATCGAGTCGATCACCACGCCGAGGGCGAGCGCGCCCCAGACGATGTTCGAGGCCAGCCGGATCGCCGGCGGCATGGCCTGGTTGGAGCCGATCAGCACGATCAGCGCGCCACCGAAGAACCAGGTGCCGACGGTACGCCGGGAGTCGACCACGTTGCGGGCCAGCAGCCGCTCCGGGCCGCGGTCGCGCGGGCCGCCCTCGCGGCGGAACTCCGCCGCCGCCTCGGCGCGGGCCAGCCGGCGCTGCTCCCGCGCCTCCTCCTTGGTCAGCGGCTTCGTCGGCCCGGCGGGGCGACGACCGGCGACCGGCCGCTTCGGGGTCTCCCGGCCCAGTTCCTTCTTGCTCGGGGTGTAGCCCCGGGCGCGCGTGGAGGGCTGCTCCTCGGTCACCACGACGGTGGCGGAGGAGTCGGGGTCGGCGGACTTGCGACGAAACAGCGACGGCACGAGGTGAAGGGTAGCCAAACGACGGCGCCCGGTGCACATCACGGTGCACCGGGCGCTCGTTCGGAGCTGGGTGAGTTCGGTTACGGCCGCTCGACGTGCGCGCCCAGGCTGGCCAGCTTCGCCTCGAAGTCCTCGTAACCGCGGTTGATCAGGTCCACGCCGTACACCCGGGAGGTGCCCTCGGCGGCGAGCGCCGCGATCAGGTGGCTGAACCCGGCGCGCAGGTCCGGGATGACCAGGTCGGCCGCGTGCAGCTTGCTCGGCCCGGCGATCACCGCGGAGTGCTTGAAGTTGCGCCGGCCGAAGCGGCACGGGGTGCCGCCCAGGCAGTCGCGGTAGACCTGGATGTTGGCGCCCATCGTGTTCAGCGCCTCGGTGTAGCCCAGCCGCTGCTCGTAGACCGTCTCGTGGACGATCGACAGGCCGCGGGCCTGGGTCAGCGCGACGACCAGGGGCTGCTGCCAGTCGGTCATGAAGCCCGGGTGCACGTCGGTCTCCAGCGCCACGGCGTTGAGCTCGCCGCCCGGGTGCCAGAACCGGATGCCGCCCTCCTGGCCCGGGTCGCCGAGCTTCGGCGCGCGGGCGTCGGTCACCTCGTACGCGCCGCCGACCGAGCGGAAGATGTTCAGGAAGGTCATCATGTCGACCTGCTGGGCGCCGAGCACCTCGACGTGCCCGCGGGTGGCCAGTGCCGCCGCCGCCCAGCTCGCCGCCTCGATCCGGTCGGGAATCGGCCGGTGGGTGTAGCCGCTGAGCCGCTTGACGCCCTGGATCTCGATCACCCGGTCGGTGTGGACCTTGATGATCGCGCCCATCTTCTGCAGGATGCAGATCAGGTCGATGATCTCCGGCTCGACGGCGGCGTTGCGCAGCTCGGTGACGCCCTCGGCCATCACCGCGGTGAGCAGCACCTGCTCGGTCGCGCCCACGCTCGGGTACGGCAGCGCGAACTTGGTGCCGTGCAGCCCGTTCGGCGCCGACAGGTGCAGCCCCTCCGGGGTCTTCTCGACCGTCGCGCCGAACTCGCGCAGCGCCTGGAGGTGGAAGTCGATCGGGCGCGGCCCGATGTGGCAGCCGCCCAGGTCCGGGATGAAGGCGTGCCCGAGCCGGTGCAGCAGCGGGCCGCAGAACAGGATCGGGATCCGGCTGGAACCCGCGTGCACGTTGATCTGGTCGGTGCTGGCGCTCTCGACGTTGGCCGGGTCGAAGACCAGCTCGCCCTCCTCCGCGCCGTCGGTGACCTTGACCCCGTGCAGGCCGAGCAGCCCGCGGACCACCTCGACGTCACGGATGCGCGGCACGTCGAACAGCCGGCTGGGGGTGTCGCCCAGCAGGGCGGCGACCATCGCCTTCGAGACCAGGTTCTTCGCGCCGCGCACGCGGATCCGCCCTTCCAGCGGCGTGCCTCCGTGTACGACCAGGACGTCGTCGGTCAACGCAACCTCCAGCGCGCGTCGGGTGGTGCTGTGTCGAGGGTGGGTCGGGCTGTCCAGCTCTTGCCGGCTGTTCAGCTACCCGGAATGGGACCGGCGCAAAACGGTCCGCGATGTCGTCGCCCCGGCAGCATAGCCCTCGGTGACGAAAATGGAATCGGTCACATCGCCAGGCACGGAACGAACCGGGGATTCCGGTACGTTTCCGTACCAGCGATGTGACCGTGGGTGATCAGCTGGCAGTGGGCGGCGGGGTGTCCGCGCCCGGCAGGGCGAGCATCTGGTCCAGCGCCACCCGCGCGTGGTGCGCGGTGTCCGGGTCGACGGTGATCTGGTTGACCACCCGCCCGGCGACCAGTTCCTCCAGCGCCCAGACCAGGTGCGGCAGGTCGATCCGGTTCATCGTCGAGCAGTAGCAGACCGCCTTGTCCAGGAACATGATCTGCTTGTCCGGGTGGGCCAGCGCCAGCCGGCGGACCAGGTTCAGCTCGGTGCCGACCGCCCAGGCCGAGCCCGCCGGAGCCGCCTCGATGGTCTTGATGATGTATTCCGTGGAGCCCACGTGGTCGGCGGCGGTGACCACCTCGTGGCGGCACTCCGGGTGCACCAGCACGTTGACCCCGGGCACCCGCGCGCGCACGTCGTTGACGCTGTCGAGGGTGAACCGGCCGTGCACCGAGCAGTGCCCCCGCCAGAGGATCATCTTCGCGTCGCGCAGCTGCTGCGGGGTGAGCCCGCCGCCCGGCTTGTGCGGGTCGTAGAGCACGCAGTCGTCCAGCGACAGGCCCATCTCCAGCACCGCCGTGTTGCGGCCCAGGTGCTGGTCGGGCAGGAAGAGCACCTTCGACCCCTGCTGGTACGCCCAGTCCAGGGCCCGCTTGGCATTCGACGAGGTGCAGACCACGCCGCCGTTGCGCCCGACGAAGCCCTTGATGTCCGCCGAGGAGTTCATGTACGTCACGGGGACGGTGTCCGCCGCGACGCCCAGCTCGGTCAGCACGTCCCAGGCGGTCTCGACCTGCGACAGCACCGCCATGTCCGCCATCGAGCAGCCGGCGGCCAGGTCGGGCAGGATCACCCTCTGCGCGTCCGAGGTGAGGATGTCGGCGCTCTCGGCCATGAAGTGCACGCCGCAGAAGACGATGTACTCCGCGTCCGGCCGGGCGGCCGCCTCGCGGGCCAGCTTGAACGAGTCGCCGGTCACGTCGGCGAACTGGATCACCTCGTCGCGCTGGTAGTGGTGACCCAGCACGAACACCTTGGTGCCGAGCGCGGCCTTGGCCGCCGCCGCTCGGGCCACCAGGTCGGGGTCGCTCGGCGCCGGCAGGTCGCCCGGACACTCCACGCCACGCTCGGTGGCGGGGTCGCTGCCGCGGCCGAGGAGCAGCAGCGCAGTGGCGGTGTTGGAGGGTTCCACCCAGGTCGAAGTCACGCCTCCCATGGTCCCACAGCGTGGCTGCCGTGCAGCCTCTGCCGGTGTGGGCTGCCACACTGCCAGGCATGCGCGTGCTGCTCTGTCCGGACAAGTTCGCCGGCACCCTCGCCGCTCCGGAGGTCGCCGCCGCCGTCGCCGAGGGCTGGCGGGCCGTCGCCACCGGCGACGAGCTGCTGATCCGACCGCTCGCCGACGGCGGGCCGGGCTTCGTCGCGGTGCTCGCCGACGCCCTCGGTGGGCGGCGGATCCCGGTGCCGACCGTCGACCCGCTCGGCCGGCCGGCCGCCGGTGAGATCCTGCTCACCGACGATGGCACCGCCTACCTGGAGAGCGCCCAGGCCTGCGGGCTGCACCTGCTCTCCGCCGCCGAGCGGGACCCGAAGGCGACCACCTCGTACGGGCTGGGGACGCTGGTCACCGCGGCCGTCGAGCACGGGGCGCGCACGGTCGTGGTCGGGCTGGGCGGCTCCGGCACCAACGACGGCGGGGCCGGCCTGCTCACCGCGCTCGGCGCGACGCCGCTGGACGACGCCGGCCGGGCCCTGCCGTACGGCGGGGCGGCGCTGGCCGCGGTCGCCACCCTCGACGGCGCGCCCCGGCTGCGCGGGGCCACCCTGGTCGCCGCCACCGACGTCGACAGCCCGCTGTTCGGGCTGCATGGCGCGAGCAACGTCTACGGCCCGCAGAAGGGCGCCACCAGGGCGGACGTGCTGCTGCTCGACGCCGCGCTGGAGCGCTGGGCGGCGGTGCTCGAACGGGACCTGCCGGGCTGCCCGCCCGGACTGGGCACGCTCCCGGGCGGCGGCGCGGCCGGCGGCCTCGGCGCGGCGATCCTCGCCCTGGGCGGACGCTGCGAGTCCGGCATCGACCTGGTGACCCGGGCGATCGGGCTGGACGTCGCCCTCGACGCCACCGACCTGGTGATCACCGGGGAGGGGTCCTTCGACCACCAGTCGCTGCGCGGCAAGGTGGTCGCCGGGGTGGCCGGGGCCGCCCGCGACCGCGGAGTGCCCTGCGTGGTGCTGGCGGGACGGGTGAGCACGGGGCGCCGGGAGGCCGCCTCGGCCGGCGTCACCGAGACGTACAGCCTGGTGGAGCACTTCGGCGGGGAGGAACGCGGCGGCGTCGAGGCGGCGATGAGCCGCCCGGCCGAGGGGCTGCGGGCGCTGGGCGCCCGGCTGGCCCGGCAGTGGAGCCGCTGAACACCCGGCCGGAGGCGCCGCCGCCGATTCGGTCGCGCCGGCTCCGGTCGCGCCGGTCCGGGGCATGACACCACCACGAGCGTGATACCTCAGAGGCATATTGATGCCTCTGAGGTATCACGCTCGTTCGGAAACGGCCGTGCCGAAGAGACACGTCGGGATGCCGGGGTGCGCGGCGCGGTGCCGCCCCGGCGCGGACCTGCGGCGCGGGTGACGACCGTCCGGTCACGCCCCCGGGCCGCGCCGGCCGGGACGGCGTACGATCGGATCTGGACCACACCGGGAATCACTGGACGACGCGCGACGTTGGCCAGTGCGTCCGGACCCATACCGCGCAGGGAGATTTCCACGTGACCACGCCAGCGCAGACCGAGTCGACCGAGGCCAAGGCCCCTACTTCCGTCGTCCTCACCGACGTCGCGGCGCAGAAGGTCAAGGCCCTGATCGAGCAGGAGGGCCGCGACGACCTGCGGCTCCGGGTCGCGGTGCAGCCGGGCGGCTGCTCCGGCCTGCGGTACCAGCTGTTCTTCGACGAGCGGTCGCTCGACGGTGACGTCGTCACCGACTTCGACGGTGTCGAGGTCGTCGTCGACCGGATGAGCGCCCCCTACCTGGCCGGCGCCACCATCGACTTCGCCGACCGGATCGACGCCCAGGGCTTCACCATCGACAACCCCAACGCGGGCAGCTCCTGCGCCTGCGGCGACTCGTTCAGCTGAGTCGACCAGCACCTGTGTCCGGCGGGGCCGTCCTTCGGGGCGGCCCCGCCGCCGTCTGTGCGGATCCGCCGGAGGTGACGTCCGGATGAGCGGCGGGTGGCGCATTGTCGACCGACCCTGGACCGGCTCCCCGGGCGGCCCGGTAGGCTGACCGGCGCCGTGCTCCCGACCCCGAGGGTTGACATGAAGATCGCCGTGACCGGCTCGATCGCGACCGACCACCTGATGAGCTTCCCCGGTCGCTTCGCCGACCAGCTCATCGCCGACCAGCTGCACAAGGTGTCGCTGTCGTTCCTCGTGGACGACCTGGTGCTGCGTCGGGGCGGGGTGGCCGCCAACATCGCCTTCGGCATGGCGCAGCTCGGGCTGAGCCCGGTGCTGCTCGGGGCGGTCGGCGCCGACTTCGCCGACTACCGCTCCTGGCTGGAGCGGCACGGCGTCGACTGCGAGTCGGTGCACGTCAGCGAGGTGGCGCACACCGCCCGGTTCGTCTGCACCACGGACACCGACATGTGCCAGATCGCTTCCTTCTACGCCGGGGCGATGAGCGAGGCCCGCAACATCGAGCTGTCCCCGGTCGCCCAGCGCCTCGGCGGTCTCGACCTGGTGCTGGTCAGCGCCAACGACCCGGAGGCGATGATCCGCCACTCCGCCGAGTGCCGGGAGCGCGGCTACGCCTTCGTCGCCGACCCGTCCCAGCAGCTCGCCCGGATGGACGGCGCGGACGTGATCGGCCTGATCGACGGCGCCGACTACCTGATGACCAACGACTACGAGAAGTCCCTGCTGCAGAGCAAGGCCGGCCTCACCGACGAGCAGCTGCTCGACCGGGTGAAGGTGCGGGTCACCACGCTGGGCAAGGACGGCGCCGAGATCGCCGGGCGGGACTTCGGGACGATCCACGTGCCGATCGCCCGGGAGATCCAGGCGGTCGACCCGACCGGCGTCGGCGACGGCTTCCGGGCCGGCTTCTTCGCCGCGCTCTCCTGGGGCCTCGGCCTGGAGCGGGCCGCGCAGGTCGGCTCGCTGCTGGCCACCCTGGTGCTGGAGACCGTCGGCACCCAGGAGTACGACGTCCGCCGCGACCTGTTCGTCAAGCGCCTGGCCGAGTCGTACGGCGACGCCGCCGCCGAGGACGTGCGGCCGCACCTGCTGCCGTGAGGCCCGTCCTGGTCGCGTTCGCCGGCCTGCCGGCGGTGGGCAAGAGCACCCTCGCCCGGCGGGTCGGCGTGGCGCTGGGCGCGCCCGTGCTGCCGGTGGACCCGGTCGAGCGGGCGCTGGCCCACCACGGACTGGTCGGCGACGTGCCCGGGATGGCGGCGTACCAGGCGGTGGCGGGGCTGGCCGAGGTGCAGTTGGGGCTCGGCCTGGCCGTGGTGGTCGACGCGGTCAACCCGGTGGCCAGCGCCCGCGGCCTCTGGCACGACCTGGCCGAGCAGGCCGGGGTGCCGCTGCGGCTGATCGAGGTGCACTGCGGCGACGAGGCGGAGCACCGCCGCCGGGTCGAGGCGCGGCTGCCCGCCGAGCCCGACCCGCTGCTCCCCACCTGGGACCAGACCCTGCTCCGCCGCGCCGAGTACGAGCCGATCATCGGTCCCCGCCTGGTGGTCGACACCGCCGTGGACCTGGACCCCCTCCCCGCCATCCTCGGCTACCTGACCTGACCCCGGGCGCGCCCCGCGGGCAGGTCTCGGGGTGGGGGAGGGGTCAGTCAGTGGGTGCGGCGGACGTCGTAGGCGGTGGTGTCGGGGTGGGCGGCGACGAAGTCCTGGGCACGCATGCGGCACCAGGCCGGGATGTCGACGGCCGCGGCCGGGTCGTCGGCCAGGACGCGCAGCACCGCGCCGACGGGCAGCTCCGGCAGGCGACGGGCCAGCGCGATGACCGGCAGCGGGCAGCGCTGGCCCCGGCAGTCGAGCACCTCCGTGGGGTCGGTCACAGCCCCACCACCCCCGCCTCGGCGCGCAGCTCGGCGACGATCCCGGGCAGCTCGGCCAGGAACCGCTCGACGTCCGCCTCGGTCGTCTCCCGGTGCAGCGAGATCCGCACGTTGCCGTGCGAGAGCACCCCCATCGCCTCCAGCACGTGCGACGGGCGCAGCGTCGAGGAAGTGCAGGAGGAGCCGGAGGAGACGGCGAAGCCGCGCCGGTCCAGCGCGTGCAGCAGCACCTCGCCGTCGACGTAGAGGCAGGAGAAGGTGACCAGGTGGGGGAGCCGGTCGACGGGGTCGCCGACCACCTCCACGTCCGGCACCTCGGCCGCCACCCGGGCCCGGATCCGGTCCACCAGCGGCGCCAGCCGGGCCGCCTCGGCCGCGGCGTCGGCCGCCGCCGCGCGCAGGCTCGCCGCCGCCGCCACCACCGCCGGCAGGTTGACCACCCCCGGGGTACGCCCCGACTCCCGCTCGTCGGCCGGCCAGGGCGACTCCCACCGGGTGCCCTTGCGCACCACCAGCAGTCCCACCCCGGGTGGCCCACCCCACTTGTGCGCGCTGGCGGTCAGCACCGACCAGCCGGCCGGCACCGGCGCCCGCCCCACCACCTGGGCCGCGTCGACGTACAGCGGGACACCCGCGTCGGCGCACTCGGCCGCCGCCCGCGCCACCGGCTGGACGGTGCCCACCTCGTGGCTGGCGGCGATCAGCGCCGCCAAGGCGACCCCGGGGGCGCGTACCGCGTCGGACCAGGCGGGCAGGTCGAGCCGGCCGAGCCGGTCCACCGGCACGGCGACCGCGGCGCCACCACCGGCCACGTGCCGCTCGGCGGCGTGCAGCACCGCGGAGTGCTCGATCGTCGAGTGCACCAGCGTCGCCCCGACCCGCCGCCGACCGGCCAGGCCACCCAGCACCGCCCCGTGCGCCGCGGCCGTACCGCTGGGGGTGAAGGAGAGCTCGTCGGCGCGGACGCCGAGCGTGGCGGCGGTGGCCTCGCGGGCGGCGTCGAGGAGCTGGCGGGCCCGGCGGGCCTGGGTGTACAGCCTGGCCGGGTCGGCCCAGCCGTCGTCGAGGGCGGCCAGCAGCGCCTGCCGGGCGACCGGGTGCAGCGGCGCGGCGGTGGCCGCATCCAGGTAGACGGGGGTAGGGCTCACGACAGCCCACGCTATCGGGTCGGTATGCCCACGAGCCCCCCGATGGGGGCGCACAGTGACCCCAACACGGTCGAGCCCGTCATGGTCGAGTAATCTGCGACCGTCGGTGACGCCTTTGCCGTCGGTGCTTCAGGGAAACCCACCGCGGCGCGCTAGGGAGGCAGGACCAGGTGGTCGCAAGGAGTTCGGAGGTACGGCCCTCGGCCGTACGGCACAGCGCTTCCCCAGGAGCCGATGGGCGCCGGCGGCGTGGTGCTGGTCGACTCGCCGGGCTCGGTCTCGGCGGAGCGGCGCTGCTGGTTCTGCTCACCGGCTGCAACGTCGGCAGCTCGGTCGACGGTTTCGGCTGGCCGCAGGGCGGCATCTCGCCGGAGTCGCACCGGATGTACGACCTGTGGATCGCCTCCTGCATCGCCGCCCTCGCGGTCGGCGTCTTCGTCTGGGGCCTGATCTTCTGGTGCGTCGTGCGCTACCGCAAGCGGGGCAACGAGCTGCCGGTGCAGACCCGGTACAACCTGCCGATGGAGTTCCTCTACACCATCGCGCCGATCCTGATCGTCTCCGTGCTCTTCTACTACACGGCGGTCGTGCAGACCGACGTGGTGCGGATTACGAAGAACCCCGACGTGACCGTCGAGGTCGTCGCGTTCAAGTGGAACTGGCAGTTCAACTACCGCGACGGTCAGGGCCCCGAGGCGAACACCGTGGCGTCGGTGCTGGGCACCAGCGAGGTCATCCCGGTGCTGGTCCTGCCGACCGACCGGTCGATCCGCTTCGAGGAGACCAGCCGCGACGTCGTCCACTCGTTCTGGGTGCCGGAGCTGCTGTTCAAGCGGGACGTCATGCCGGGCAACATCCGTAACGTCTTCGAGATCTCCAAGCTCGAGTCCGAGGGCGCGTACGTCGGCCGGTGCGCCGAGCTCTGCGGCAGCTACCACGCCTTCATGAACTTCGAGCTGCGCGTCGTCTCCCCGGAGAAGTACGACCAGTTCCTGGCGGCCAAGCGGGACGGCAAGTCGACGCAGGAGGCGCTCAGCGCCATCGGCGAGGACCCGTACGCGTCGACCACCACGCCGTTCAAGACGCGGCGCAACACCGCCAACTTCAACCCCGACGACGTGTCGGCCGGCGCGGGAAGCTGAGGGATCAGGCATGAAGACCGAGTGGCGTATCTTCCTGGTCATCGCCGCGTTCCTGTTCGGCGTGACGGTGCTCTACGGCGCCTGGACCTACGGCGACGGCGGCCGGGTCGAGTGGATCGGTACGGTGGCTCTGCTGCTGTCGTTCCTGCTCTGCACGATGTGCGGCGGCTTCTTCTGGTTCGTCTCCCGCCGCATCGACCTGCGGCCGGAGGACCGGCCGGACGGCGAGATCGCCGACGGCGCCGGCGAGATCGGCTTCTTCAGCCCGGGCAGCTACTGGCCGTTCGGCCTGGCGCTGGCCGCCGCGGTGGCCGGCCTGGGCCTGGTGTACTGGCAGTTCTGGCTGGTGGGCCTCGGCCTGGTCGCGGTCATCTTCGCCGCGTGCGGCCTGCTCTTCGAGTACTACACCGGCACCCGGCGTACCGCCGAGCACTGATCTGACGGCTTCGCCCGTAGGCCCGCGTCCCGCTCCGGGACGCGGGCCTACGCGTGTTTCCGGCCCCTTGCGTCGTCCACGACATCAGGTCGACAGGACGGGACGCAGGCCATGCGGTCGCCGGTGGGCCAACGGCCCGGCAGCACGGCGAGCGAGAGCGAGCGAAAGTGGGCGGTGCTGCGGGTCAGGCCGCGCGGCGGTCCGACCGGGATGTCGCCCGCGGGCGCCGGTCGGCCAGGCGCGGGGCGTGAAAGGCGAAGGTGGCGATCAGCACGGCCGCGCCGCAGCCGGTGCAGATCAGCTCGGGGCAGTCGAAGTCGTGACCGTCGACGCAGGGCGGGACCTCGAACGGCTGCACGCCCTCGCAGGTGTCGCAGTAGAGCTCGCGGTCCGACACGGGCGTCTCCTCTCGCTCCGGTGCCCGCCGAGGACCATCGGAGCCATCGGCGGAAAACGGAAAATTACTCCCGTGTAGTTTGGCACGCCCCTCCGACGGTTCCGCCGCGCCACCCGCTCAGAGCGTGCGGGCCACCTCGACCCAGCGCTCCAGGACGGCGGCCGCCGCGCCGGAGTCGACCGACTCGGCGGCCCGGCCCAGCCCGGCCCGCAGCGCCTCGGTCAGGTCGCCGTCCAGCGGCCCCTGGGTGGCCAGCGCGGCGGCGGAGTTGACCAGCACGGCGTCCCGCACCGGGCCGGTCTCACCGGCCAGCAGCCGGCGGGCCACCCCGGCGTTGTACGCCGCGTCCCCGCCCCGCAGGTCGGCCAGGGTGGACCGGGGTACCCCGAGGTCCGTCGCGTCCAGCACGGCCTCTCTGACGGTGCCCTGCTGGGCCACCCAGACCCGGGTGGGGGCGGCGGTGGTGAACTCGTCCAGGCCGTCCTCGCCGCGCATCACGATCGCCGAGTCGCCCCGCCCGGCGAAGACGGCCGCCATCACCGGCGCCATCCGCGCGTCGAAGCAGCCCACCGCGCCGGCCCGGGGACGGGCCGGGTTGGTCAGCGGGCCGAGGAAGTTGAAGAAGGTGGGTACGCCGATCTCGCGGCGGACCGGGCCGGCGTGCCGCATCCCCGGGTGGAACCGGCCGGCGAAGCAGAACCCGATCCCGGCCTCCTCGACGCAGCGGGCGACCTGCTCGGGCGCCAGGTCCAGCGGCACGCCGAGGAACTCCAGCAGGTCGGCGGTGCCGCAGAGCGAGGAGGCGGCCCGGTTGCCGTGCTTGACCACCCGGACGCCGGCGCCGGCCACCACCAGCGCGGTCATCGTGGAGATGTTCACGGTGTGGGCGAGGTCACCGCCGGTGCCGACCACGTCCAGCGCGGTGCGCCGCAGCTCCTCGGGCAGCTCGACCGGGACCGCCCGGCCGAGCATCGCCTGCACCAGGCCGGCCAGCTCGGCGGGGGTCTCGCCCTTGGCCCGCAGCGCCACCGCGAAGCCGGCGACCTGGGACGGGGCGGCCGCGCCGGTCATGATCTCGTCCATCGCCCACGCGGTGTCCGCGGTGGAGAGCTCGTCGCCGCGCAGCAGCGCGTTGAGCAGATGCGGCCAGGTCCGTTCGCCCATGGTGGGCCTCCCGAGCGGGCGTGGGTGCGGGTGGGACGGGGGCGGCGCCCGTCAGCCCGGGCGCCGGAGGCGCCGCCGAGCGCGCAGACTCAGGCGGCGGCGTGCGTACGCAGCAGCTCGGCGACCGTGGTGCCGGTGGTCACCGGGTCGAGCGGGTGCACCAGCGTGGCGTCGACCTGCGCGTACGCGGCGAGCCATCGGTCGGCGGAGCGGGCGATGACCACGCAGGTGGGCGGGGCGTCGTCCCGGTCGTCCTTGATCTGGCGGGCGATGCCGATGCCGCCGCCCGGGCTGGCCTCGCCGTCGAGCAGCATGAGGTCGATCTCGTAGTCGTCGACCAGTCGGATGCACTCGGCGTACGCGGCGGCCTCGACGAACTCGATCTCGAGGCCGGGCGCCGGGCGGGTGCCGACGGCCAGCCGCATCCGGTCACGGACCTGCGGGTCGTCGCTGTAGAGCAGGACGGTGCACTGACGATCGCTCATCGCTGGACTGGCTCCCACCTCGTAGCTGCCCGCTGATGGTACCCGCCGGTGTGGCGTACCCGACATCCCGCCCGGCCGGCCCCGCGCGGACGCCGCGTCGGCGCAGCTCAGGCCGGGGTGCCCGGGGTCGGGTTCGCGGTCGCTGCGGCCGCGGCGGCGTCGGCGGCGCGGTCGCGGGCCTCCTGGCGGTCCAGTTCGCGGTCGAGCCGGCGGGCCTCCCGCTCGGACTGCCGGATCCACTGGACGACCAGCACCGCGAGCATCGTCACGCTGACGAACTCGCCGCCGGCCCAGAGGATGCCGCCGGCGACCACCTGGTCGTTCCAGGGGTTCGACCAGGACAGGTTGAGCGACGGGTACCAGTCGCCGCCGAGCAGCGTGGTGCTCTGCATGATGGTGAGGCCGAGCACCGTGTGGAACGGCACGGAGAGCAGCATGAGCAGCGCCCGCGCCGGGTACGGCCACCGCCCCGGCAGCGGGTCGAGGCCGAGCAGCGGCCAGAAGAACACGCAGCCGGTGGCGATGAAGTGCGCGTGCACCAGCTCGTGCGCCCAGGCGTGCTCCAGCGTGTAGTGGTAGAGGCCACTGAAGTAGAGCGCGAACGGGTTCACCACGAAGATGCTGAACGCCACCAGCGGGAAGCTGTAGACCTTCGCGAACCGGCTGTGCACGACCGCCAGCAGCCGCTTGCGGGGGCGTACCGGCAGGGTGCGCAGGGCCAGGGTGACCGGGGCGCCCAGGGCGAGGAAGATCGGCGAGACCATCGACAGCACCATGTGCTGCACCATGTGCACCGACACCAGCGCCGTGTCGTACGCGTGCAGGCCGCTGACCGTGACCGCGGCGATGCCGCCGAGGCCCGGGCCGAGGAAGCAGATCGTCCGGAGGGCCGGCCAGGCGTCCCCGCGCAGCCGGAGCCGGTAGACCCCGTAGAGGTAGAGCCCGGCGGCCAGCACCAGCCCGAGGGCGAGCCAGCTGTCCAGCCGGGTCTCGGTGAAGACCCGGGCGACGGTGAACGGCGGCGGGACGGCCTCGCCACCGGCGGCGAGGACCGCCGACGGGCCCGCCGAGGTCGCGGCGAAGATCGAATCGACGTGCAGCACGCTTTTCAGGCTAGGCCAGGCGAATTGGACCGCCACGATCGGGCCATCCCTTGCCCGGGTTTGGCCCCCCGCTGATCGCCCGCCCCGGTCAAGGGCAATAATGACCGCGTGACTGCGGCCCCAGCCATTGACAAGAGCCGGATCCACTCCCTGACCCGACCCAACATGGTCAGCGTCGGGACGATCGTGTGGCTCTCCAGCGAACTCATGTTCTTCGCGGCGCTGTTCGCGATGTACTTCTCCATCCGCGCGGCAGCGCCGGAGCAGTGGGAGAAGCACACCGAGGGACTCAACATCCCCTACGCGACCACCTTCACGGTGATCCTGGTGCTGTCCTCGGTGACCTGCCAGCTCGGTGTCTTCGCGGCGGAGAAGGGCGACGTCCACGCCCTGCGGCGTTGGTTCACCATCACCTTCGTGATGGGCCTGATCTTCGTGCTCGGCCAGGCCAACGAGTACCGCACCCTGGTGCACGAGGGCGTGAAGATCAACGAAGACGGTTACGGGTCGATGTTCTACCTCACCACCGGCTTCCACGGCCTGCACGTGACCGGCGGCCTGATCGCCTTCATCATCTTCATGATCCGCACCACCATGGGCCGGTTCACCCCGGCGCAGGCCACCTCGGCGATCGTCGTGTCGTACTACTGGCACTTCGTCGACGTGGTGTGGATCGCGCTCTACGCCATGATCTACTGGCTCCAGTGATCTTGGCGCGTCACGAACCGCGCCGCTGCTCCGTCCCCTGAGACAAGGTCCAACCGGTTAAGGACACAGGTCATGACTTCTGACAACGACCGCCGACGCGGTCTGCTCGCGCGCCTGCGCGGGCGGCCCGTAGCGCGCAGCAGGGGCCGCCGCCGGCTGGGCGCCGCGGTCCGGCTGATCGCCGCGCTGACGCTGGCCGGCGGCGCCTACACCGTCTTCGCCCCTGGCGTGCAGGCGCAGGAAAACCCGCCGCTGACCGGCGCCGCCGCCGAGGGCAAGGCGCTGTTCGACGTGAGCTGCGTGACCTGCCACGGTCGCAACGCGCAGGGTGTCGAGGGTCGTGGCCCGAGCCTGGTCGGCGTGGGCGCCGCCTCGGTCGAGTTCCAGGTGGGCACCGGCCGCATGCCGATGGCCCGACAGGAGGCCCAGGCCCAGCGCAAGCCCCCGGTCTTCACCGACGAGCAGGTGCGCCAGCTCGCCCAGTACGTCCAGGAGCTCGGTGGCGGCCCGCAGGTCCCCGAGGGTCACCTGCGTGAGGGCGCCGACGTGGCGACCGGCGGCGAGCTGTTCCGGATCAACTGCTCGCAGTGCCACGCCTTCGGTGGTGGCGGCGGCGCGCTCTCCTCGGGCAAGTTCGCCCCGAGCCTGCGCCCGGCCAGCGACCGGCAGATCTACGCCGCGATGCTGAGCGGCCCGCAGAACATGCCGGTGTTCGGCGACAACCAGATCACCCCGGAGCAGAAGGCGGACATCATCGCCTACATCCAGGAGACGCTGAAGCACGACCAGGACCAGGGTGGGTTCAACCTCGGCCGGTACGGCCCCTCCACCGAGGGCCTGGCGATCTTCCTGATCGGAATCGTCGCGCTGGTCTTCGCCAGCCTGTGGATTGCGGGCAAGTCGTGACCCGGTCGAACGTCAGTACCATTGCCGTGGTGCCGTGCGTCGGCACCGCCCGTAGCGAGGTGACGGCATGAGCACCCACACCGAGCACCAGACCCCGCAGGGTCGGGAGCCGCTCGACGTCCTGGACCCCCGGCTGTCCCGGTTCGACATCGTCCAGGAGGGCGCGCGTCGGGACGACATCGAGATCGTCCACTACGAGGAGCAGGTGGCGCCGGGCAGCAAGGCCGAGCGCCGGCTGACCCGTACGGTCGCCTCGTTCTTCCTCCTCACCGGCCTCGCGGCCACCGCCTTCCTGGTCATCTACATCTGGTGGCCGTGGAAGTGGGAGGCCGGCCGCGGCGGTGACAAGTGGTACACCCCGCTGCTCGGCCTCACCCTGGGCGTCGCGCTCCTGGCCGTCGGCTTCGGCATCCTCACCTGGGGCAAGAAGCTGCTGCCCAAGGAGGTCTCGATCCAGGGCCGGCACGACCAGCCGGGAGCGCCGGAGGATCGCAAGATCACCGGGGAGACCATGCTCTACCTGGCCGACGAGATGGGCGTGCGGCGTCGTCCGCTGCTCGGCGTCTCGCTGGCGGCGGGCCTGCTGCCGGTGGGCGCGGTCGTCGCGGCCCCGCTGATCGGTGGCCTGATCTCGCAGCCGCACAAGAACAACCAGATGTTCACCACCGGCTTCGCGCCGGCCGAGGGCGGCCGCAAGATCCGGCTGGTCCGTGAGGACGGCCGGCCGATCCGCCCGGCCGACGTCAGCGCCGGTGGCCAGCTGACCGTCTTCCCCGGCATCGAGCACGGCGTGAGCAACAAGCACGCCGACTCGCCGACCCTGCTGATCCACCTGCGCGAGACGGACGCCCAGGAGTCCCGCGACGCCAACGCGCGGGTGGGCCGCCAGGACTTCATGTGGGGCAACTACGCGGCGTTCTCCAAGATCTGCACGCACGCCGGCTGCCCGGCGAGCCTGTACGAGCAGCAGACCAACCGGCTGCTCTGCCCGTGCCACCAGTCGCAGTTCCTGATCACCGACAACGCCCGGCCCATCTTCGGTCCGGCCAGCCGTCGGCTGCCGCAGCTGCCCATCGAGGTGGACGAGGAGGGCTTCTTCGTGGCGAAGTCCGACTACACCGAAACCATCGGCCCCGACTTCTGGGAGCGGCCATGAAGCGCCGAAAGTTCGACGTAGCAGCGGTGCCGGCCAAGACGGCCGGGGCGGTGGACGACCGGTTCCAGGTGGCCACCCCGCTGCGCAAGCTGCTCAACAAGGTCTTCCCGGACCACTGGTCGTTCCTGCTCGGCGAGATCGCGCTCTTCTCGTTCGTCGTGCTGCTGCTGACCGGTGTCTTCCTGACCTTCTTCTTCGAGCCGGCGATGACCGAGGTGGTCTACGACGGCAGCTACGCCCCGCTGCGGGGCACGCCGATGTCGGCCGCGTACGCCTCCAGCCTGGACCTGTCGTTCGACGTCCGGGGTGGTCTGATCATGCGGCAGATGCACCACTGGGCGGCGCTGCTGTTCATGGCCTCGATCGTCGTGCACATGCTGCGGGTCTTCTTCACCGGCGCGTTCCGCAAGCCGCGTGAGACGAACTGGATCATCGGCTCGCTGCTGTTCTGGGTCGGCTTCCTGGCCGGCTTCACCGGCTACTCGCTGCCGGACGACGGCCTCTCCGGCACCGGTCTGCGGATCGCCTCCGGCATCATGCTGTCGATCCCGGTGATCGGGACCTGGGTCACCTCGTCGATCTTCGGCGGCGAGTTCCCGGGCGAGATCCTCATCAGCCGGGCTTTCATCGCCCACGTGCTGCTGATCCCCGGTCTGCTGGTGGCGCTGATCAGCGTCCACCTGGGCCTGGTCTTCAAGCAGAAGCACACCCAGTGGCCCGGCCCCGGCCGGACCAACGAGAACGTGGTCGGCGAGCGGATGTTCCCGCGCTACGCGCTCAAGCAGGGCGGCTTCTTCATGGTCGTCTTCGGCGTGATCGCGCTGATGGGTGGCCTCTTCCAGATCAACCCGATCTGGTACTTCGGCCCGTACGAGGCGTGGGTGGTCTCGGCCGCCAGCCAGCCCGACTGGTACGTCATGTTCCTCGACGGCTCGACCCGACTCATGCCGGCCTGGGAGATCAACATCCCGATCGGCGACGGGTACGTCATCCCGCCGCTGTTCTGGCCGACGGTCGTGCTGCCGGGCATCCTGGTCGCGATCTCCCTGTTCTACCCGTTCATGGAGGCGCGGCACCTCAAGGACCGCAAGCACCACAACCTGCTCCAGCGGCCCCGGGACGTGCCGGCCCGGACCGCGGCGGGCGCCATGGCGGTGTCGTTCTTCGTGGTGCTGACCCTCTCCGGCGGCAACGACGTGATCGCGGACAAGTTCCAGATCAGCCTCAACGCGATGACCTGGGCGGGCCGGATCGGCCTGCTGGTGGTCCCGCCGCTGGCGTACTACGTGGCGTACCGGCTCTGCCTCGGTCTCCAGCAGCACGACCGGGAGGTGCTGGCCCACGGTGTGGAGACCGGCATCATCCGGCGCCTGCCGGACGGCCGGTTCGTCGAGGTCCACCAGCCGCTCAGCGCGGCCGACGGCCACGACGGGCACGGCGAGCTGGACTACGTCGGCTGGGTGGTGCCGAAGAAGATGAACCGGCTCGGGGCTCTCGGCCCGGCCATCCGGGGCTTCTTCTACCCGATCGAGAAGCCGGCCGAGGCGCCGGTCTCGCCGGGGCACCCGCCGGTCGAGCCCCGCCCCGAGCGGGAGGAGATCGGCAGCGGCGAGAGCCGTCGCTGACGACGTACTCGACCGTGGCGCCCGCCGGAGTTCTCCGGCGGGCGCCACGTCCATTTCCGCGACGTTCGTCCGGGTCCGCCCTGCCTACCCCGCAACCCGCCCACTGACGGGTGGAAACGCAGGAATAACCCCCGCCAGCCGGGTATCCGTGCGGTCCAACGTCAACGGGGAGGGAAACATGTTGGGAATCAAACGCCTCGGCCTGCTGGCCGCGCTGGTGCTGGTCGGTCTGGCGCCTGCCGCGGCCGTGCAGGCCGCGGCACAGCCGTCGACGCAGGACAGCCAGTATCTGCAGGCGGTGCACCAGTCCAACCTGTTCGAGATCAAGGCTGGTGAGCTGGCCCGGGAGAAGGGCCAGAACCAGGAGGTCAAGCGGCTCGGCGAGATGTTCAAGACCGACCACACCCAGCTCGACCAGTCGGTCCAGCAGACCGCTTCCCAGTTGGGTGTGCAGCTGCCGGGTGAGCCGACCGCCGACCAGCGGCAGATCCTCGACCGGCTGAAGAACGCCAGGGGCGAGGAGTTCGACCGGCAGTGGGTGACCGCGCAGCTCGCCGCGCACCTCCAGGCGATCCAGGCCACCCAGACCGAGATCTCGCAGGGTCAGGAGCAGTCGGTGATCCAGTTGGCGCAGACCGCGCTGCCGGTGCTCCAGGCGCACTACGACGAGCTGGTGAACCTCGCGCAGCAGCTGGGCATCCCGGTGCCGCAAGCCAGCGCCACCGGCACGCCCAGCCCGAGCGGCACCACCACGCCGGCGCCGGGCGGCACCGAATCCCCGGGCGGCACCGAGTCGCCGGGCACCACCGAGACGCCGGCTCCGGGCACCAGCTGACGTCACCGCACGGCCGACGGTGGCCGGCCCGCCCTCCGGGGTGGGCCGGCCACCGCGCGTCAACCGGTCAGTCGGCGCCGGCCAGCCCGATCGCGAACGCCTCCTCCAGGTCGTGCTGGGAGTACGCCCGGAACGCGATGTGCGACTCGGTGTTGAGCACGCCGGGCACCTTGGAGATGCTGCCGGCGATGACCTGGGCGATCTGCTCGAACTCCCGGACCCGGACCATGGCGATCAGGTCGACGTGCCCGGCCACCGAGTAGACCTCGCTGACGCCGGGCAGGTTGGCCAGGGTCTCGGCCACCTCGGGAATCGAGTCGGTGGCGCAGTCGATCAGGACGATCGCGGTGATCACTGGACGCTTCTCCGTTCGTCGACGTCGTGGCTCATGCTAGTGCCGCGTCTGTCACGTCTGCCGGTTTGTGGCCCATGAGAAGTGTCGTAGGGGTGGTGTTGGCTTTGGTTCGTGCCTCGTCGTCGTGATCCGTCTGCGCCTCGGGTGGTTCATCGGACGGCGCGGGTTGGGTTGCGGGTGACGGCGGGGCAGCGGCGGCGGTGTTTCGGAGTGCTGCGGTCGGCTGCGGATGTGTGGGCGTGTGTGTTGGAGGTCAACGCGTGGCGCCGCCGCCGCGGGGACGCGGCCCTGGTCGGTTATCAGGAGTTGTGCCGGGAGTTGGCAACCTCGGGGCCGGGCACATTCGCCGAGTTGGACTCCACGGGCGCGCGGTCGGTGTTGCGTCGGTTCTCGGATGCGTGGTTCGCGGCGGCGAAACGCCGCAAGGACGGGGATCTGTCGGCGCGGTTCCCGCGTCGCCGGCGTGGGTTGATGCCGGTGCGCTGGTATCACGGCACGTTCACCATCGACGGGCGCCGGGTGCGGATCCCCACCGCCAGAGGCACAGCGCCGTTGTGGGTGCGTCTGGCGCGGGAGGTGCCGTATCCGGCCGAGCAGGTCCGGTCGATCACCCTTCTGTGCGAAGCCGGCCGGCTGTTCCTAGAGGTGACCGCCGAGGTCCCGGTGACGACCTACCAGCCCGGTGAGGAGCCGGATGCGGGTCGGGTGGCGGGGGTGGATCTGGGGATCATCCACCCGTACGCGGTGGCCGGCCCTGACGGGGAGGGGCTGTTGGTGTCCGGGCGGGCGATCCGCGCCGAGCATCGCATGCACCTGGCTGACACGAAGGCCCGCCGCCGGGCCGTAGCCGGCCGGGCGCCAAAGCCGGGCGAGCGGGGGTCGCGGCGGTGGCGGCAGTACCGTCGGCGGGCTCGGCGGGTGGAGGGCCGGCATCGGCGGCGGATCCGCCAAGCCCAGCATGAAGCCGCCCGCACAGTGGTCTCCTGGGCCGCACGACAGCGGGTGGGCGTGCTGCACGTCGGTGACCCCCGCGGCGTGCTCGACCTGCCTGCGGGGCGGCGGCACAACCTACGGCTGCGGCAGTGGCAGATCGGCCGGCTGATCCAGGTCCTCACCGACAAGGCCACTCTGGCCGGGATCACCGTGCGGCTGGTCGACGAGCGCGGCACCTCCTCCACCTGCCCCGCCTGCCGGAAGAGGGTGCCCAAACCTCCTGGGCGGACCCTGTTCTGCCCACGCTGCACATTCTCCGGGCACCGCGACCTGGTCGCGGCCGCCAGCATCGCCACCCGCACCCCGGGTGGCGGAACCACCACCAGCGCAGCGCCCGTGCTGCCGCAGGTGGTCACGCACCGTCGAGCCGGCCGACACCTTCCTGGTGCCGGCCAGTCCCGGCGTGACCCCCGCCGCCCCGCGCACTACTGGCGGCGTGAGGGCCCAGTTGGCCCGCGGAGGCCCGCCCCACCACCCGGTGGGGAGTCGCTCGCCCCACGGCGAGGATCCACAACGCCCAACCGGAAACCCGGCAAACGTCAGTGGACACCGCACTAGATGGTCACCGGCCGGCGCAGGACCGGTCCGGCGCGGGCCCGCTCAGCCCGCCGGCACGGTCAGCGCGTCGCCGGCCCGGATCACGTCGCACAGCCGTTCGCCCTCCTCGACGATGGCGCCGGGCCAGACCACCACCCGCTCGACGTCGCCGCGGACCACCGCGCCCGCCCCGACCACCGCGCGGCGCACCCGGCCGGTCACGGTGGCGCCGGGATCGAGCAGTTCGCCGTCGCCGGCGGCGTGCAGGTTGGCCGCCAGGTAGTCGGCCGGGGTGCCGGTGTCGTAGAACGTGCCGGGGTACGGCACCACCTCCAGCGCCCCGGCCGCCTCCGCCGGCCGCCACACCGCCCGGACCAGGTCGCCGAAGGTCGCCGGCAGCTCCCGGACGAGCCGCCAGGGCAGCAGGGAGAACCCGGTGAACTGGTGCCCGTGGAACGTCCCGGGGGCCGCCGGGTCCGCGGCGGGCTGGCCGAGCAGGCGTACGCTCCGCCCGTCCCAGCCGTCGAGCAGCGCGGCGATGTCCGGCCCGGGGGCGGCCGCCGGATCGGCGAGGTACGCGTCGGCGTTGCCGATCAGCACGCCGCGCCCGGCGATCCAGTCCCGCAGCTTGCCCACGCCGCCGGCGGTGCCCAGCGGGGTGCCCGGCTCGACGGAGAGGTGGGCCCGGGCGCCGACGTGGGCGACCACCTGGTCGGCGAGGTAGCTGGCGTTGACCGCTACCGTCCCGGGACCGGTCAGGCCCAGCCCGGCGAGTCGGGCCAGCGCGCGGTCCAGCAGCGGCACGTTGCCGACCGGGCAGAGCGCCTTGGGCACCCGCTTGGTGAGCGGCCGCAGCCGGGTCCCCTCGCCGGCGGCGAGCACCACCGCGCAGATCCCCGCCGGCGGCACCGGCGCCGGGTGGCTGGCCGTCTGGGGCGACGGCCGGTCGGGGATCGCGGTCACGCCGCTCGGCCGGTGGGCGGGATCTGCCCGGCCAGCGGCCCGATGCCGTAGTGGCCGAGCAGGAAGGCGGTGGCCCGGCTGAGCCGGGGCAGGTCGTCCAGCGGGTGCCAGGCGGCCTCGTAGACCTCCGCGCCGTCCACCGTCAGCTCGGTGGTCGACGCCGGCACCTCCGCCTCGAAGACCATGTCGACCCAGCCCTTGGCGTGCACCAGGGCGTTGGGGACGGCCGGGCGGAGCCGGTCGGGGGAGAGCCGGATGCCCGACTCCTCGTACAGCTCGCGGGCCGCGCCGACGACCGGGGCCTCGGCGCGCTCGAGCAGGCCGGCGGGGAGGGTCCAGCTGTACCCGGGCGGTTGGCGCAGCAGCAGGAGCCGGCCGATCCCCTCGGCCTCGCTGTCCCGGACCAGGGTGACCGCGCCGACGACGTACTTCGGCACGGCGAGCCGAACCAGGCGGCGGCGCATCCCCACCGGAAGGCGGTAGAAGACCTTGTAGGCGACGGCCCGGCCGGTGGCGCGCGAGCGGGGGATCATGACTCCAGGCTAGGCCCTCGGCCCCTCACCCGCGCCCCGGCCCCACCACCCGCGTCGGGACGGCTGGACCGGCCGGGGATCACTGGCGATGGTCGACCAGGTCGATGAGCTGCCGGACGACGGTGTCCGGCTCGACCGCCCGGTCGAAGACCGCCACCAGCAGGGTCTCCAGGTCGGGGTAGCCGAGTTCCTCGGAGAGCCGCAGCAGCGGCAGGTCGCTGGCCAGTCCCCGGTCGTGCTTGCGCAGCGCCAGCCCGATCGTCGCCCGGCCGAGGCGTACCTTGTCGGCGATCGAGATGCCCGGTTCGGTGTGCTCGGCGAACCAGCGGCTGATCTGCATCTGCGCGTGCGGCGACTTGACGAAGCCGAGCCACTCGCGCCGGGGCCCGCGCGGCGCCGAGTCGGCCTCGAAGCCGCTCTCCGCGTCGTTCTCCGTGAAGATCTCCACCACGTCGCCCTCGTCCAGTTCGGACGAGAGCGGCGCCAGCCGGCCGTTGATCCGGGCGGCCAGGCAGTGGTCGCCCCGCTCGGCGCCCAGCTCGTACGCCAGGTCGACCGGGGTGGCCCCGGCCGGGAGCACGACCTGCTTCCCGTCGGCGACCACCTGGATCTGGGTCTCGGCCAGGTCGCAGCGCAGCGACTGGAGGAACTGGGCCGGGTCGGGGGCCTCCTGCTCCCAGTCGAGCACCCGTCGCAGCCAGGCGAGTTGCTCCGCCTGGGCCGCCTCGCCAGAGGTGCGGGGGAAGCGGAAGTCGGCGGCGACGCCGTACTCGGCGGAGCGGTGCATCTCGCGAGTGCGGATCAGCACCTCGACGGTGCGGTCCTGCGGGCCGCAGACGCTGGTGTGCAGCGACCGGTAGAGGTTGTTCTTCGGGGAGGCGATGAAGTCCTTGAAGCGGCCGGGGACGGGCCGCCAGCGCCCGTGCACCGCGCCGAGCGCGGCGTAGCAGTCGGTGGCCGGGCCGTCCACCACGATCACGATCCGGGGCAGGTCGAACGGGGCGGTGTGGCCGCCGGCGACGGTGTCCTTCCAGATCGAGTAGAGGTGCCGGGGCCGGGGGCTCACCTCGGCGTCGACCCGACTGCGGCGCAGCGCCGTCCTGGTCTGGGCGACCACGTCGTCCAGGTAGGCGTCCCACCCGGGCCGGTCGTGCACGTGCCGGGCGATCCGGGCGTGCTCCTCGGGATGCAGGTGCAGCAGCACCACGTCGTCCAGTTCGCGTTTGAGGGTCTGGATGCCCAGCCGGTCGCAGAGCGGGACGAGCACCTCCTGGGTCTTGCGGGCGATCCGCTCGCGGGACGCCGCCGAGCGCACGCCGAGGGTACGCATGTTGTGCAGCCGGTCGGCCAGCTTGATGATCAGCACCCGGACGTCCTTGCCCGCCGCGATGATCATTTTGCGGATCGTCTCCGCCTCGGCGGCCTTGCCGTAGAACTCCTTGTCGAACTTGGTCACCCCGTCGACCAGGTGGGCCACCGCGCGGCCGAAGTCCTCACAGAGCGCCTGGAGCGTGTAGCGGGTGTCCTCCACCGTGTCGTGCAGCAGCGCCGCCACCAGGGTGGTGGTGTCCATGCCGAGGTCGGCGCAGATCTGGGCGACCGCCAGCGGGTGGGTGATGTACGGCTCGCCGCTCTTGCGGAACTGGCCGCGGTGCATGTTCTCCGCGATCGTGTACGCCCGGCGCAGCACCGACGTCTCGGCGCTGGCGTGGATGCCCCGGTGGGTGCGGACCAGGTGGTTGACCGGGTCGGTGTCGTTGGTCGGCCAGGTGAGCAGGGACCGCAGCCGGCGGGCCAGCGGCAGCTCCCCGGGCTGGGTCGGGAGCGCGCCCCCCAGGGCGGCGCCGTGTCCGGCGTCGACGTCCACGAGGGACACCTCCTCACCCCGGCTCCGCGATCACCATCTCTGGTAACCGGAAGCAGGCCCACGAAACGGGCAGGACTGCACTCCCTTAACAGCCTAAGTCAGTCACCGTCGTCCGATCGGTCACTTGCTCATGAGCGTTCGGTCGAGAGTTGGTGGGATCCGCCGTTCTCGGCCTTGGCCAGCAGGTCGCGGAAGCGGCCCGCGCCGGACACCGGCGAGGACCACTCGGAGGACATCTCCACCAGCCGCGTCTCCGGTCGCTCCAACCAGGACAGGATGCGTTCGGTCTCCTCGGCGGAGGCGCGGGGCACCGGCCCGTGGCCGGGCTCCACCGTCTCGGCGGTGGCCCGGATCGCGGTGATGGTCGGTCGAGGATGGACCCCGGGCGGGCCGACCCCCGCCCCGGCGAGCCGGCCGTGCCGGACCAGCGCCAGCTCCCAGCCGCCGCCGGGGGCACGCCGGGCCGCGGTCAGCTCGGCGATCCGGGTCAGCCCGGCCAGCCGCTGCATGCGTACGCTCGCCCGCAGCACCGCCGCCAGCCGGGAGCGCACCACCGCCGCCTCCTCGTAGCGCTGGCCCGCCGACAGCGTCTCGATCCGGGTGAGCAGGGCGTCGACCACCACCTGCGGGTCGCTGGCCGTCGCCGTGCGGAACGGGGCGGCGGCGCGGTGGTCGTACTCCTCGGGGGTGATCCGGTGCTCGCAGGGCGCCGGGCAGCGACCCAGCTCGGCCAGCGCGCAGGCCGGCGTGACCGTGCGCAGCGAGAGCCGGTGGGTGCACTGGCGCAGCGGGACGGCGTCGTGGAAGCCGGCGGCAGCCAGCTCGGCGGCCTGCTTGGAGCGGAACGGCCCCAGGTAGGCGGTGTCGCCGGGGGCGAGGCTGCGCACCACCGACAGCCGCGGATAGGGGCCGTCGGTCAGCTTGAGCCAGACCATCCGCTCCGGGAACTTGGAGCGCCGGTTGTACGGCGGGGCGTGCGCCGCGATCAGCCGCAGCTCGCGGACCTCGGCTTCCAGCGGGTGGGCGCACTCGACCGCCTCCACCCGCTCGGCGGCGGCCAGCATCTCCGAGATCCGGGCCCGCTTCTCCGCCGCGGTGAAGTAGCTGCGCACCCGGGTGGCGATGTCGCCGGAGGTGCCGACGTAGAGCGGCCGGTCGTCGGCGGCCCGGAAGATGTAGACCCCGGGCACCTTGGGCAGGCCCTCGGCGAGGTGCCGCTTGCGGCGCTGGGTGGGGGTGACCGCGCGGGCGAACTCGATGGCCTCGCCGACCGTGTCCACCCGGTGCCCGCCCAGCCGCCCGATCAGCCCGTGCAGCACGTCGACGGTGGCCTTGGCGTCGTCCAGCGCGCGGTGGGTGGGCTGGGTGGCGGTGCGGAAGTAGGCGGCGAGGGTGCCGAGCTTGCGGTTGGGCACCTCGTCGCGGGTGAGCACCCGGCGGGCCAGGGCGGCGGTGTCGAGCACCCGCGGGTTGGGCCAGCGGTAGCCGTGCTTCGCGCAGGCCGCCTTGAGGAAGCCCACGTCGTAGGGGGCGTTGTGGGCGACCAGCACGGCGTCGGAGATGAACTCCAGGAAGCTCGGCAGCACCTGCTCGATCGGCGGGGCCGGGATCAGCATGGCCTGGGTGATGCCGGTCAGCACGGTGATGAACGGCGGGATCGGCACCCCGGGGTTGACCAGGGTGGCCAGCACGCCCAGCTCCTCGCCGCCGCGCACCTTGACCGCGCCGATCTCGGTGATGCCGCCGCCGTCCGGGGCGCCGCCCGTCGTCTCCAGGTCGACCACCACGAAGGTCGTCGCGTAGAGCGGCAGCGCCGGGTCCACCCCGCCGCCCGCTGTCGGATCCAGACCGGCCAGCGTCTGCTGGACGTACTCGCCAGGTGCCACGCGCGGCAGGTTAGCGGCCCGGTCCGACACTCCCGTCGCAGCGGCCCCAGCCGTCACCGCCGGTCTAGGATGAGAGATCGGCTCACTCACCCGGCGGTGGGCCCGGTCGCGGTGGGAGACTTGCCCCATGCCCCTCACCGAGCCGTACGACGACCACCTCCCGGAGGAGGGGTCGTCCGCCGCCGCGCCCGAGGGCGGAGCGGAACCGGGTGCGGGGGCGCCCGAGCCGGAGCCCACCCTCCCCGAGCCGGTCCGCCAGCGCATCGTCACGCTCACCGCGGCGGTGCTGCCCGGGCTGCCCGCCGACGAGTTGCCGGTGCCGCTGCGCCGGGTGGCCAAGTTCGCCCCGAACCGCCGCGCCCGGCTGGGCGCGCCGGTGATCGCCGCCCAACTCACCGCCGATCCGCTGTTCCGTCAGCGGGTCACCGCGCGGGTGCTCGCCGACGCCGGCGACCTGGGCGCCGCCGTGGTCGAGGGCACCGCGCCGGCCGCCGCCGACCCGGTCGAGGTGGCCGCGCTGGCGTACCTGGCCCGGCCCCGCGGCTGGCGGGAGCTGATCGAGGCCAGCGGCGCCGCCGTGCGGGCCGAGGCGGACAGCGCCGTCGTGGCCGAGCTGGTCCGGGAGGCCGAGCAGCGGGCCACCCGCGCCGAGCACGACCGGGCGGTGGCCCGGGTCGAGGCGGAGAAGCTCCGCGACGAGCTGGCCCGGGTCCGCGAGGAACTGGGGCAGCTGCGGGAGGAGAACCGCCAGCTCCAGCGGACGCTGCGGGAGACGCAGGCGCGCGAACGCCGGGCCAACGAGCTGCTCGCCACGGAGCGGGGCCGGGCGGCCCGGGCGACCGCCGACAGCGACGCCGAGCTGCGCCGGGCGCGGGCCCGGCTGGCCGAGGCCGAGGCGGCGGCCGGGGTCGCCCGGGCCAGCGCCAAGGAGGCCCGCTCGGTGGACGACGCCCGGCTCTGGCTGCTGCTGGAGACCATCGGCCAGGCCGCCGTCGGGTTGCGCCGGGAGCTGGCGCTGGACCCGGTGGAGAAGCTGCCGGCCGATTTCGTGGCCGACGCGTTCGCCGACTCGTCGGCGGTCACGCCCGCCGGCACCGCCGCCCGCGCCCGGGACACCGACGACCCGGCCCGGCTGGACCAGCTGCTCGCCCTGCCCCGGGCGCACCTGGTCGTGGACGGCTACAACGTCACCAAGCGCGGCTTCGGCGAGATGTCCCTCGAACAGCAGCGCAAACGGCTGATCACCGGGCTGGGCGGGATCGCCGCGCAGACTGGCGACGAGGTCACCGTGGTCTTCGACGGCGCGGAGCGGATGCACGGGCTGCCGCCCACCCCGCGCGGCGTCCGGGTGCTCTTCTCCCGCAAGGGGGAGACCGCCGACGAGCTGATCCGCCGCCTGGTCCGGGCCGAGCCGGCCGGCCGGCCGGTGGTGGTGGTCTCGTCGGACCGCGAGGTCGCCGACGGCGTGCGCCGGCACGGCGCGTACCCGCTCGGCGCGGACTCGCTGCTGCGCCGGCTGGCCCGTTCCTGACTCTTGATCACTGTTGTCCGTTTCCGTCGTACCCGGTGACTAGTGTCCGACCTGACCGACGGTGCGCGGGTGGTGACCAGGCTGTCGCATCCGCCGCGCCGCACTCCGTCAGGGAGGCACGATGCTCATCGACTGCGACAGGTGCGGGATCCGGGGCGCCGGCTGTAACGGCTGCCTGGTGACCGCCCTGCTCGACGCCGACTCGCCGGCCGCCGGCCTCGGGCCGGCCGAGCTCCGGGCGGTCGAGGTGTTCGCCCGGGCCGGCTTCGACGTGGCGGTGCTGGCCCACGAGGCCGCGCCGGCCCGTGCCGCCCGCCGGCGCCGGGTGGCCTGACCAGCACGCCACGCCCCCGCGCCTCCGTCGGCCCGGCCGCGCCGGTCGCCCGCCTGCCACCCGCACCGTCGCCCGGCGGCCGGCCGCACCGGTCGGCCGACGGCGGGCCGCGCTGGCCGTCCGACAGTGGTCCGCGCCAATCGGCCCGCGCGGGCGCGGGCACCGCGCCGGGCCCGGTGGCGGCGGGCAATAGGATGGGCGCTCACGGCGGGAGGAGCGGCGGCATGACGCGGTTACGGCGTGGTGGCGGCGGGCCGGCGGACGAGGTGCCGGCGTGACCCCCCGCGGGTGGGCGGTGCTGACCCTCGGCGGGCTGGTGCTGGCGCTGCTGGTCGCCAGCGTCGTGCTGGTGCCGTGGAGTCGGCCGCCGGCACCCCGGGCCGACCAGGTTGCCGCGCTGGGCGAACTCCCCGTCGACCAGGTGGCCCACGCGCGCGAGTTCCGCTCGGCGCTGCGCCCCGGCGCGTACGGCGCGCTGGTGGTCGGGCTGCTGGTGGCGCTGCTGCTCGGTCTCACCCCGCTCGGCGCCCGCCTGGTCGAGCTGGCCGGGCGCCCCTTCGGCGGCCACTGGACCGCCCGCGCGGTGCTCGGCGGGCTCGCCGTGGTGCTCCTCGCCGACCTGCTCACCCTGCCCTTCGCCGCCTGGCGGCAGTCCGTGCTCACCCGGTACGGGCTGAGCACCCACGGCTGGAGCGGCTGGGCCGTCGACCTGCTCAAGTCGTACGCGGTCAGCGCGGTCATCGGTGCGGTGGCCCTGCTCGGCTTCTACACCGTGACCCGGCTCGCCCCCCGCTGGTGGTGGGCGTTCGGCGCCGCCGGGGCGGCCGGGTTGGTCGTGCTGCTGTCGTTCGTGCTGCCGGTGCTGGTGGAGCCGGTGTTCAACCGGTTCACCCCGATGGAGCAGGGCCCGCTGCGCGCCGAGCTGATGGCGATGGCGGCCCGCGACGGGGTGCCGGTGCGCGACGTGCTGGTCGCCGACGCCTCCCGGCGGACGAAGGCGGTCAACGCGTACGTCTCCGGGCTGGGGCCGACCCGGCGGGTGGTGGTCTACGACACCCTGCTGCGCGAGGCCACCCCGGCCGAGGTGACCAGCGTGGTCGCGCACGAGCTGGGGCACGCGAAGGACCGGGACGTCTGGACCGGCACGCTCACCGGCGCGCTCGGCGCCGCCCTCGCGGTCGTCGCGCTCTACCTGCTGGGCTCCTGGGGGCCGCTGCTACGGCTGGCCGGGGTCGACTCGGTCGCCGAGCCGCGCGCGTTCCCGCTGCTGATCGCCCTGGTGACGGTGGCCGGGCTGGTCGCCGCGCCGGCGCAGGCGCTGGTCTCCCGCCGGGTCGAGGCGCGCGCCGACGCGCACGCCCTCGCGCTGACCGGCGACCCGGCCACCTTCGAGGCGATGCAGCGCCGGCTGGCCGGGGTCAACCTGGCCGATCCCGACCCGCCGCGCTGGGAGTACCTCTGGTCGGCGTCGCACCCGTCCACCGTGGAGCGGATGGCCGCCGCCCGCGCCTACGCCAGGGAGGCCGGCAGATGAGCCGGACGCTGCTGATCACCAACGACTTCCCGCCCCGCCCCGGCGGCATCCAGTCCTTCGTGCACAACCTCGCCGTCCGCCAGCCCTCCGGCTCCGTGGTGGTCTACGCCTCCAGCTGGCGGGGGGCGGCGAAGTTCGACGCCGACCAGCCCTTCGAGGTGGTCCGGGAGCGGACCCGGGTGCTGCTGCCCACCCCGCTGGTGGCCCGCCGGGCCGCCCGGCTGGCCCGCGAGCACGACTGCGACACCGTCTGGTTCGGTGCCGCCGCCCCGCTGGGCCTGCTCGCGGCCGGGCTGCGCCGGCGGGCGGGGATCCGCCGGGTGGTCGCGCAGACCCACGGCCACGAGGTCGGCTGGGCGGCGCTGCCCGCCGCCCGGGCCGCGCTGCGCCGGATCGGTCGTGGCACCGACGTGGTCACCTACCTCGGCGACTACACCCGGGTACGGCTCGAACGGGCGCTGCACGGGGTGACCGACCTGCACCGGCTGGCTCCGGGCGTCGACGTGGACGCCTACCACCCGGCCGTCGACGGCGAGCCGGTCCGCGTCCGGCTGGGCCTGGCCGACCGGCCGGTGGTGGTGTGCGTGTCCCGGCTGGTGCCCCGCAAGGGGCAGGACATGCTGATCCGGGCCATGCCGGAGATCCGCCGCCGGGTGCCGGACGCGGCGCTGCTGGTGGTCGGCGGCGGGCCGTACCGGGCGGCGCTGGAGAAGCTGGCCCGGCACACCGGCGTGGAGCGCGACGTGGTCTTCACCGGCTCGGTGCCCGCCGCCGAGCTGCCCGCCCACTACGCCGCCGGTGACGTCTACGCGATGCCCTGTCGCACCCGCAACCGCGGCCTGGACGTCGAAGGGCTCGGCATCGTCTACCTGGAGGCCTCCGCGACCGGCCTGCCCGTGGTCGCCGGCGACTCCGGTGGCGCGCCCGACGCGGTCCGCGAGGGGGAGACCGGGTACGTGGTGCGGGGCCGGGACGTGGCCCAGCTCGCCGACCGGGTGGCCACCCTGCTCGCCGACCGGGACCTGGCCCGGCAGCTCGGGGCGGCCGGCCGGGCCTGGGTGGAGCGGGAGTGGCGCTGGGAGACCCAGGCGCAGCGGATGGCCGCCCTGCTCGCCGGCTGACAACCGGCGCGTGCCGGCGCGGTCCGCGTGGCGAGGCTGCGGGGTCCCGCCCCTGTCGCGCCGGTGCGGGGCATGACGCCACCGCGAGCGTGATACCTCAGAGGCATCAATATGACTCTGAGGTATCACGCTCGTTCGGTGACGGCCGGGTCGGAGAGACACGCGCGTGGCGGCTCGGGGGAGCGGTGCGACGTCCTGCGCCCGTCAAGGGAGGGGTGACGGGGCGTCGCGGTGCCGGGGTCGGCACCACGGGGGCGGGGCGCCGCGATGCGGCAGTGCGCACGCGGGACCGGGCGGGCCAGGCGGTGAAGCCCGGCCCGCCCGGTCGGCGGAGGTGCGGATTCGGTCAGGCTCCGGCGGGGATCCGCTCGGCCGGGGCGGCCGGGGCGGTTGCCTCGGTCCGCCGGGACAGCTTCCCCGGCCACCAGGTGCGGGCGCCCAGGTCGAGCGCCAGCGCCGGAATGAGCAGGCTGCGGACCAGCAGCGTGTCGAGCAGGATGCCGACGGCCACGATCACCCCGGTCTGCATCGACGGCACCAGCGGCAGCACGCCCAGCGCGCCGAACGTGGCCGCGAGCACGACCCCCGCGCTGGTGATGACGCCGCCGGTGACGGTCAGCGCCCGCAGGACGCCCGGCCGGTGGCCCAGCCGCGCCGCCTCCTCCCGGGCCCGCGTCATCAGGAAGATCGTGTAGTCGACGCCGAGGGCGACGAGGAACAGGAACGCCTGCAGCGGGATGCCCACGAAGAGCTTGGTGTAGCCCAGCGCGTCCAGGACGAAGCCGGCGGCCCCCATCGCGGCGGCGTACGACAGCACCACGCTCACCATCAGCAGCAGCGGCGCGACCAGCGCCCGCAGCAGGAGCACCAGGATGACGAGGACGACGGCGAGGATCAGCGGGATGACCACGCGGTTGTCGCGGCCGACGATGCGCTCCTCGTCCACCAGCACCGCGGTCCTGCCGCCGACCAGCGCCTGGGCGCCGGGCACCTCGTGCACCGCCGTGCGGAGCCGCTGCACGATCTCCATGGCGGCGTCGCTGTCCGGCGTGTCGGCCAGCACCGCCGGGACCCGTACCCAGGCGCCGTCCGGCGAGCGCTCCGGCTCGTCGACCCGGGCGACGCCGGGCACCGCCCGGGCGGCGGCGATCACCTGGTCGGCCGCACCGGCGGTGGCCAGGATCTCCGCCGGCGACGCGGAACCGCTCGGGTAGTGCGCGGCGATCAGCCGCTGGCCGGTCACGGAGCCGACCTCGGAGGTGAAGGACTCCTCGTTGGGCAGGCCGATGCTGAGGTTGCCGATGCCGAAGGTCAGCGCGACGAGCGCCGCCGCGGTGCCGATCCAGACCGCGCGGGGACGGCCCCCGACCAGCCCCGCGATCCGGCGCCAGATCCCGTGGTCGGCGGTGACGTCGGCGCTGACGGCGGTCGGCGTGTAGCGCGGCACGAACGGCCAGAAGAGCCACCGGCCGCACAGGACGAGCACCGCCGGCAGCAGGGTCGTCATCGCGAGCAGGGCGGCGCCGATGCCGACCGCGCCGACCGGGCCCAGGCCGCGGGTGGACGGCAGGTCGGCGGCGAGCAGGCAGAGCAGTCCGATCGCGACGGTCGCCGCCGAGGCGCAGATCGCGCCGAACGACCGGCGCAGCGCCACCCGCATCGCCTCGTGCCGGTCGGCGTGCCGGCGCAGCTCCTCGCGGTACCGGGCGATCAGCAGCAGGGCGTAGTCCACGCCGACGCCGAAGACGAGCACCGTCAGGATGGTCTGGCTCTGGAAGTCGACGGTCACCCCGCCGTACTTCGCCATCAGGTACACGATGCCGCCGGCGAACTGGTTGGCGATGCCGACGGTGATCAGCGGGATCAGCCAGAGCACCGGGCTGCGGTAGGTGACCAGCAGCAGCACCGCGACGGTGGCCGCGGTCGCCAGCAGCAGCGTGGTGTCCATCCCGCCGAAGGCGTCGAGGACGTCGCTCTCCGCCGCCGCGTCGCCGGTCAGCGCGGTGCGCAGGCCGGCGGGCTGGTCGAGGGCGAGGCGCTCCTTGACGTCGGTCACCGCCTCCGGGCGCTGGGTGTCGTCACCGGCGACCGGGAAGGACACCAGCAGCGCCTTCCCGTCCTCGCTGGGCACCGGGGGCGACACCGCGCCACCGTCGGCGTACCGGACGAAGACGGCACGGTCGGCCTCGGCCTTGGCGCGGTCGGCGTCGGTGAGGCCGCTGTCGCGGACGTAGACGGCGATCGCCACGGGCTTCTTCGAGTCCGGGAAGGCCGCCTCGGCCCGCTCCACGGCCCGGCTGCTCTCCACGCTGGCGGGCAGCAGGCCGAGCGTGTCGTTGTTCTGCACCTCGCTCAGCTTGATGGAGAGCGGGCCGGCCACCGCGACGAGGACCAGCCAGAAGACGATCAGGGCGTACTTGCTGCGTCGGCCGGACGGCAGACCGGCCAGTCTTTGCCGGGACATGTCGGGTTCCTCCGAGGATCGGGGTCTGACGGGCGGGTGCGGAACCAGGCGGACCGCGTAGCCGCGGCGGTGCTGCTTCCTGCCTTCGATCCTTCTGGGCGGCGGGCGTGCGGACAGGAGTGTCACGTCCCCGACGCCGGTGGTCCTAGCACCACCGAAGCCGGGGCGGTCGTGCCGGAGAATGGAACCCGTGGACAGCCCCGTACGAGAGTTCGCCCGGCAGACGGTCCGGCCCGGCGCGGCCGCCGCCCTCCAGGGCCTGGCCGTCGCCGTGCTCTCCCTGACCACCAACGTCGCGCTGTTCGTGCTGTCGCTGGTGTCGCTGCTGCTCATCCCCGCCTTCGGCATCGGCTTCGCGCTGTTCCCGATGGCGACGGCGTTGGTGCGGCTGTCGACCGGGTTGCAGCGCCGGCTGGCCCGGTGGGGCGGCGTACCCATCGCCACGCCGTACCGGCCGCTGCCGGAGGGGGCGCAGTTCGGCACCTGGCGGCGTTTTCGGTGGGTGGTGGGCGACCCGGCCACCTGGCGGGACTTCGCCTGGTTGGTCCCCGGCGCGGTCACCGGCGGGGCGTGCCTGCTCGCGTTCGCCCTGCCGCTGTACGGGCTGGAGGGCTCGCTCGGGGTGCCGCTGCTGCTCTATCTCCTCGCCGACTCCTACGGCTACGGCCTGTTCTGGCCGATGACCAACCTGGCCGAGGCGCTGGCCGCGCTGCCGCAGGGGTGGCTGCTGCTGCTCGGCGGCCTGGCCGTCGCCCCCTGGCTGGTCTGGCTGCACCTGCGCTTCGCCCGGCTCTTCCTGGCCCCCACCCGGGCGGCGGAGTTGGCGCTGCGGGTCCGCCAGCTCACCGTCACCCGGGCCGACACCGTCGACGCCCAAGCGGCCGAGCTGCGCCGCATCGAGCGGGACCTGCACGACGGCGCGCAGGCCCGGCTGGTCGCGCTGAGCATGAGCATCGGCCTGGCCGAGCAGCTGCTGGAGCAGGACCCGACCGCCGCCGGGAAGCTGCTGGCCGAGGCGCGGGAGACCAGCGGTCAGGCCCTGGTCGAGCTGCGCGGCCTGGTGCGCGGCATCCACCCGCCGGTGCTCGCCGAGCGTGGCCTGGACGGCGCGGTCCGGGCGCTCGCGCTGGCCGTGCCGCTGCCGGTGGCGGTCGAGGTGGACCTGCCGGGCCGCCCGATGGCGCCGGTGGAGTCCGCGGCGTACTTCGCGGTGGCCGAGGGGCTGGCGAACGTCACCAAGCACAGCGGCGCCACGCACGCCTGGATCCACCTGAGCTACGGCGACGGTCGACTGACCATGGTGGTGGGTGACGACGGCCGGGGCGGCGCCGACCCGGCGGCGGGCAGCGGACTGGCCGGGATCGGACGACGGCTCGCGGCCTTTGATGGAACGATGGTGGTGACCAGTCCGCCCGGCGGGCCCACAGTCGTGACCATGGAGCTGCCTTGCGAGTTGTCATCGCCGAAGACCTCGCCCTCCTCCGGGACGGGCTGACCCGCATCCTCGAGGCGTTCGGCTTCGAGGTGGTCGCGGCCGTCGACAACGGACCGTCGGTGCTGTCGGCCCTGGTCACCCACCGCCCGGACGTGGCGGTGCTCGACGTGCGGCTGCCGCCGACCTTCACCGACGAGGGCTTGCAGGCCGCCATCCAGGCCCGCGCCGAGATCCCCGGCCTGCCGATCCTGGTGCTCTCCCAGCACGTCGAGCAGCTCTACGCCCGGGAGCTGCTCTCCGACCGCGCCGGTGGCGTCGGCTACCTGCTCAAGGACCGGGTCTCCAACGTGGCCCAGTTCGTCGACGCGGTACGCCGGGTGGCCGGTGGCGGCACGGTGATGGACCCGGAGGTGGTCTCCCAACTGCTGGCCAGCCGGTCCGGGGCCGAGCCGTTGCAGGAGCTGACCGCCCGCGAGCGCGAGGTGCTGGGCCTGATGGCCGAGGGGCGGTCCAACGCGGCGATCGCCGCCCGGCTCTTCGTCACCGAGAAGGCGGTCAGCAAGCACATCAACAACATCTTCAGCAAGCTGCGGATGCCGCCGTCGGACGACGACAACCGGCGGGTGCTGGCGGTGCTGACGTACCTCAACGGGGACGACAGCCAGCTCCCGGTGCCGGGCCGGGCGCCGCGGCGTACCGCAGCCGGGCCGTCGCTACCCGGCTGAGGCGACCGGCTCGGCACCGGCCACGGTGGACAGCGCGGGGGAACGGCCGAGGCAGCCCTCGGCCGGCCCCGGCCGCCCGAAGTACCAGCCCTGGCCGGCGTCGCAGCCGATCGCCCGCAGCCGTTCGGCCTGCCCGGCCGTCTCCACCCCCTCGGCGGTGACGGTCAGGTCCAGCGCGTGGGCCAGCGACACCAGCGAGGCGAGGATCCGCTCGTCGGTGCGGCTGGCCGGGTCGACCGCCGGCGACCGCAGCCCGGTGACGAACTCCCCGGCCACCTTCAGCTCGGTCACCGGCAGGTCCCGCAGGTACGCCAGGTTGCAGTAACCGGTGCCGAAGTCGTCGATGGCGATCCGTACGCCGAGGTCGGCCAGGACCCGCAGGGCCCGGACGGGCTCCTCCGCGGTGCTCATCATGGTGCTCTCGGTGATCTCCAGCTGGAGCCGTTCCGGCGGCAGGCCGGTGGCCGCCAGCAGGCTGCGCACCTCCTGCACCAGGCCGGGCCGGTGCACCTGGCGGACGGCCAGGTTGACGCTGACGAAGGGGGCGCGGGCGCCCCAGCTCTCCGCCTCGCGGCAGGCCTCCGCGAGCACCCAGCCGCCGAGCCGGACGATCAGGCCGGTCTCCTCGGCCAGCCCGATGAAGCTGTCCGGCCGCAGCACCCCCAGCTCCGGGTGGCGCCAGCGGACCAGCGCCTCGACGCCGAGCATCGTGCCGTCCCGCAACGACGTCAGCGGCTGGTAGTCGAGGAAGAACTCGCCCCGGTCGATCGCGGCGGGCATCGCCGCGGCGAGGGCGTACCGGGCCAGGTCGGCGCGGTGCCGGTCCGGGTCGAACACCGACCAGCGGGCGCCCCCGGCCGCCTTGGCCCAGTGCAGGGTGCTGTCGGCCGCCCGCATCAGCTCGCCGGGGGTGGTGCCGGCCACCGGGCGCTCCACGATGCCGATGCTGGCGGTGACGGTCAGCTCGTGCCCGTCGACCAGGGCCGGCTCGGCGAGCGCGGCCAGCGCGGCCTCGGCGACCGTGACCGCGTCATCGACCCGGGCGGTGCGCTCGACCAGGATGACGAACTCGTCGCCGCCGAGCCGGGCGAGCAGGTGCTCGCCGAGCGCCGCGCGCAGCCGCCGCGCCACCGACACCAGCAGGGCGTCGCCGACCTGGTGCCCGAGCGAGTCGTTGACCACCTTGAACCGGTCGAGGTCGAGGAAGCAGACGCCCACCCGGTCGGCGCCCCGGCCCGGCGCGCCGATCGCCGCGGTGAGCCGCTCGGTGAACAGGACCCGGTTGGGCAGGTCGGTCAGCGGGTCGTGGGTGGCCTGGTGGCGGAAGCGGGACTCGCTGTCGCGCAGCGCCCGCTCGGCCTGGGCCCGGGCCACCATCGCGGCCCGGCGGATCGATTCCTGCTCGTCGAGCGTCCGGTCGCGCAGCGCCCGGGCGTACCCGGTGGCGACGGTGGCCAGCAGCCGGGCCATCCGGTCCTCGACGTCGTCGGCGACCAGTCCCAGGTCGCGGATCAGGCGGAGCTGGATGACCTCCACGGTGCGGCCGAGACCCTCGGCCGAGGCGATGTGGGCGGCGACCAGCTCCGCGCCCACCTGATGCCCGACGCGGGGGTCGAACGGCTCGGCCCGCAGCGCCCCGGCCAACCGCTCGGTGAGCCGTTGCAGCAGCAGCTCCAGCTGCGCCTGGGTCATCGGCAGGTAGCTGGTGCCCGAGACCGCCTTGGCCCAGGCGCGGGCGAACGCGCCGGGGCACGACGGATGCCCCGGCAGGTCCGGTGTCTCACCCACCGAGGCGTCCGACGCCACCCATGAAGACCGCCTGCGCGGCGTCCTCGGCGCTCTCCGGCGACTCCGGCCGCCACTGGGGCACCCACACCACGCCCGGTTCGAGCAGCGTGAAGCCGTCGAAGAGCGCGGTCAGCTCGGCCCGACTGCGGATCGAGAGCGGGCTGTCGGTGCGGCGGTAGACCCGTTCGGCCTCGGCCCGTTCGCCGGTGTGGCCCCGGTCCTCGTCGGTGGCCTGCGACATCACCAGGTAGCTGCCCGGCGCCAGCGTCTCGCGCAGCGTCCGCAGGATCTCCTCCGGCCGGTCGGCGTCCGGGACGAAGTGCAGCACCGCCACGATCAGCACGGCCACCGGCTGGGAGAGGTCGAGCAGCTTGGTCACCTCGGGATGGCTGAGGATCGCGGCCGGTCGCCGCAGGTCCTCCTGGACGACCGTGGCGCCGGGATTGCCCTGGAGGATCTCCCGGCTGTGCGCCACCGCCACCGGGTCGACGTCGACGTAGACCACCCGGGAGTCGGGCGCGGCGCGCTGGGCGATCTCGTGCACGTTGCCGACGGTGGGGATGCCCGAGCCGATGTCGAGGAACTGGCGGACGCCGGAGTCGACCAGGTACTGCACCGCCCGACGCATGAACGCCCGGTTGGCCTGGGCCATCAGCGGGGCCTCGGGGACCGCCTCCATCATCGCCCGGGCCGCCGCCCGATCGGCCGCGAAGTTGTGCGAGCCGCCGAGGTAGTAGTCGTACATGCGGGCGACGCTGGGGCGCTCGATGTCGATGTCGTCGGGTGCCCAGTCCGGCCGCTGCATGCCCACCCCTTTAGTTGACAACGCGAGGATCGTCGCCCGCGCGGGCCACCCGGGTATTCTGCCCCCGCTTCGCCCCGGTGCAAAGACCACGGTCATTGCGCGACGGCGTGCTCACTCAGGGGCGCTGGCGGCGCTGCCGCGGCCGTGCCCCGGACAGGCGAGAGGTCCGCGACCGGCGGGCGGTGCGGACCTCTCGACGACGGGCCGGAGCCCCTCAGAACTTCGGCGCGTCCGGGGCCTCGAGCAGGCCCAGCCGCAGCGCCGTCATCAGCGCCTGGGCGCGGTTGGCCGCACCCAGCTTCTCGTAGAGCTTCGAGATGTGGGTCTTGGCGGTGGACTCGCTGACGAAGAGCTGCTTGGCGATGCCGGCCACGCTCATGCCGTCGGCCAGCAGCCGCAGCACCTGCCCCTCGCGGGGGGAGAGCTGCGGACCGGACGGGGCCAGCCGGCGCTTCATCGCCTCGGCCAGGTCGGCCGCGGTGAAGGCGCTGGGGGAGGAGGCGGCGTGCCGGGCGGCGGCCACCACCTCGTCGGCCGGCGCGGTCTTCGGCACGAAGGCGCTCGCCCCGGCCTCCAGCGCGCCGAAGAGCTGGTCGTCACCGGCGTACATGGTCAGCACGACGATCCCCATCGACGCGCTGGACTTGCGCAGGGCCCGGGTGGCCTCGAGGCCACTGCCGTCCGGAAGGCGCAGATCCATGATCACGACGTCCGGCTGCAGCGCGCCAGCCTGGCGTACGCCCTCCGCCGCCGTGGCGGCCTCGCCGACGACCTCGAACTGCCGGTCGCGCTCGAAGGCGTGCCGAAGCCCCTTGCGGATCAGGTCGTGATCGTCGACAAGGAGGACCTTGGTACGAGTGGCCGGTGTCGGGCTTGTGGTCATCCTCGGGTTACTCCCCTTCTGCTGCTGCGCTGCCACGCACGTTATCGCGCCGGGGCGAGGAACCGACCACCACCGCCACGGTCGTGCCGCTGGGCTGTCGCGGCCTGATCTCCAACCGGCCCCGGATACGTTCCGCTCTCTCGGCCATGATCGCAAGACCGTAGTGCCCGTCCGCGTGCTGGTCACCGATGCCGTGACCGTCATCCGACACTTCGATCTGCGCGTACGGGGGGTCCACCTCGCAGGTGACCCAGAGATTCGAGGCCCCCGCGTGCTTGCGCGCGTTGGTCACCGCCTCCTGCGCGATGCGCAGCAACTCGGCCTCGGTGGCGGCGGGCAGCCGGGCGGTGGACTCGTCCAGCGACAGGTGCACCCGCAGGCCGCCGGAGGCGCCGACGGTGCGCGCGTACTCGGCGATCGCGGCGGCCAGGCCGCCGTGCCGGTCCACCTCGCTGCGCAGCTCGAACAGGCTCAGCCGCAGCTCGGTGATCACCCGGGTCACCTCGCCGCGCAGCGTACGCAGCCCCTCGGCGGTCTCGTCGGCGTCGTCGTAGACGGTGGCCAGGGCGTTGTCGATGCCGTAGCCGACCATCACCAGCTCCTGGGCGACCCCGTCGTGGATCTCCCGGGCCAGCCGCTGCCGCTCCTCGTTGGTGGCCAGCGAGCGCACCTCGTCGAAGAGCAGCGCCGCCTCCAGCCGCAGCGCGGCGGGGCCGGTCAGCGCGGTCACCCGGGACACCACCGGCGGCGGGTACGCGTGCGCGGCGTCCGCCTCCAGCACCACCAGCCCGACCGTACGCACGCCGGCGACCAGCGGCACGATCAGCGCCGAGACGTCCCCGCCGCGGTGCGAGCGGGCCTGCGACCGGGCGGCGGTCTGCGGCTGCTGGCTGGCCCAGGCGTCGGCGATGGCGGAGTCCGCGTCGAGCGTCGTCTCCCAGTCCACCCGGTCCACCCCGACCTGGGCGAGCACCACGAGCCGGCCGCCGCCGCTGGCCGAGAGCACCGCGGCCCGGTTGTTGGGCGCGACGCCGCGCAGCTCCTCCAGCAGGTGCTCGGAGATGCCGCCCGGGTCCAGGGTCGCGCCGGGCAGTTGCCGGGCGACCGTGCGCAGCTGGGTCAGCAGTCGGGTCGCCTCCGCGTACGGCTGCGGCTTGCCCTCGCCCCGGACCCGCATCACCTGGTGCAGCGTGCCGGCCGCGTAGAGGCCGAGCCCGGCCAGGATCAGCCACTGCGCGCAGACCGCCAGGTAGCCGGGCTGGCCGAGCTGCCGCCCGCCGTCCACCTCGGTGAACGCCCCGGCGATCAGCAGGGTCGCCGCGGCGACGCCGAGCAGCGCCGCTCCCTCCCGGAAGCGGCGACGCAGCGCGGTCACCGTCACCGGCACCGCCAGGTAGGGCAGCACCGCCGAGGCGCCGAGCCCACCGACCGATCCGCCGAGAGCGGACTCGACGGCGACCTGGCTGGCGGCCAGTCCCAGCACCACCGCCTCGGCGACCCGGCTGAGCGGGCCGAGCAGCCGGTGCTCGGGGGCGAGCACCGCCGGCAGGCCGGCGGCCGCCAGCAGGGCGATCCACCAGAGCTGGGCGGGGTCGCGGGTGGCGATCAGGGTCAGGGCGCCGACCAGGACGAGCATGACCCCGCGCGCCGCGGCGGCGAGGGGATGCGGCTGGGGCCGGACGGGTGTGGAGGCGGGCACGTGACGGATGGTAGTCAGCTCCGGTAGATCTCGGCGATCTCGGACGCGTACGTCTTGTGCACGACCTGCCGCTTGACCTTGAGCGACGGGGTCAGTTCGCCGGTGGCCTCGGTGAAGTCCCGGGGCAGAATCCGGAAGACCTTGATCGCCTCGGCCTTGGAGACCGCCTGGTTGGCCAGGTCGACCGCGCCCTGGATCTCGACCAGCAGCTCCTCGTGCTCGAGCAGCTCCTCGACCCGCGTGTCCTCGGGCAGGCCGTGGGTGGCCAGCCACTTCGGCAGGGCCTCCTCGTCGACGGTGACCAGCGCGGCGATGAACGGCTGCCGGTCGCCGACCACCAGGCACTGGCTGACCAGCGGGTGCGCCCGCACCTGGTCCTCCAGCACGGCCGGGGCGACGTTCTTGCCGCCGGCCGTCACGATGATCTCCTTCTTGCGGCCGGTGATGCTGACGAACCCGTCGCTGTCGATCTGGCCCAGGTCGCCGGTGCGGAACCAGCCGTCGGTGGTGATCGCCTCGGCGGTCGCCGCCTCGTTGCGCCAGTAGCCCTGGAAGACCAGGTCGCCGGAGATCAGGATCTCGCCGTCGTCGTCGATCCGGATGGTGACGCCGGGCAGCGGCCGGCCGACCGTGCCGACCCGGGTGGCGGTGGGCAGGTTCGCGGCGGCGGCGGGGGAGGTCTCGGTCAGGCCGTAGCCCTCGCAGATGGTCACCCCGATGCCGCGGAAGAAGTGCCCGAGCCGGGCGCCGAGCGGGGCGCCACCGGAGATCGCGTCCCGGCAACGGCCGCCGAGCGCGGCGCGCAGCTTGCGGTAGACCAGCTTGTCGAAGAGCGCGTGCTGGGCGCGCAGGGTCAGGCCCGGGCCGTTGGTGGTCTCCAGCGCCTCGCTGTAGGCGATGGCCACCCGCTCGGCCCGGTCGAAGATCTTGCCCTTGCCGTCCGCCTCGGCCTTCTGCCGGGCGCCGTTGTAGACCTTCTCGAAGACCCGGGGCACGGAGAGCACGAAGGTCGGCTTGAACGCCTGGAGCTCGGCGACCAGGTTCTTGGTGTCGGGGCAGTACGCCATGGTGGCCCGGGCCTGCACCACGCCGATCTGGATGAGCCGGGCGAAGGCGTGCGCCAGCGGGAGGAAGAGCAGGGTCGACGCGCCGGGCCGGAACAGGTTCGGCAGCACCGGCACCGCGTTGGCGATGTCGGCGTACATGTTGCGGTGGGTCAGCACGCAGCCCTTGGGCCGCCCGGTGGTGCCGCTGGTGTAGATGATCGTGGCGACGTCGGCGGAGCCGACCGCCTTGCGGCGCCGCTCGACCTCCTCCGGCTCGACCGACGCGCCGGCCGCGACGATCTCGTCCACCCCGCCCAGCTCGATCTGCCAGACCTGGCGCAGCTCGGGCAGCCGGTCGCGGACGCCGGCGACCAGGGTGGCGTGCGCGTTGGACTCCACCACGACGGCGACCGCGCCGGAGTCGGCGAGGATCCAGGCGGCCTGCTCGGCGCTGGAGGTCTCGTAGATGGGCACGGTGACCGCGCCGGCCGCCCAGATGGCGTAGTCGAGCAGGGTCCACTCGTAGCGGGTGCGGCTCATCAGCGCGACCCGGTCGCCCGGGTTGATGCCGGAGCCGACCAGGCCGCGGGCCACGGCGACGACCTCGTCGCGGAACTGCCGGCAGGTCACGTCCACCTGGGCGGCACCCTCGGCGCGGACGGCGGGCCGGACGAACTGGACCGCGTCCGGCGCGGCCTCGGCGTTGTCCCAGACCGGGTCGGTCAGGTTGGCCGCGTCGCCGATGGTGACGATCGGCGGGACGGAGAACTCGCGCACCTGCACTCCCTCGTGCTCGCACTGGCCGGGCCGGCCGCCGTGGCGGGTCGGCTTTGTCGAAACCTACCCGCACGCCCGGGCGGGTGAGCTAGGGAGGTTGCCCGCCCGCCTGGTGGGACGGCGCCGTCGCGGGGCCGCCGGCGCCGCCGCGCCGGGCGTGGCCGGGGTCAAGCGCCGCGTGCCGGGGCCGCTCCGGGTAGCCTCCCCCCATGGCGGACTCCTCCACCCAGTCGATCATCATCGGCGCGTCACCGGACCGGGTGGCGGCGGTCATCTGCGACTTCGCGAGCTACCCCGAGTGGACCGAGGCGGTGCGCCGGGCCGAGGTGGTCGAGGAGTACGAGGACGGCTACGCCAGTCAGGTCCACTTCACCATCGACGCCGGCGTGATGGCCGACGAGTACGTGCTGGCGTACGAGTACGCCGAGGACCTGTCCCGGATCGAGTGGCACCTGGTGGCGCCGTCGAAGATGCAGAAGTCCCAGCGCGGGTCGTACGACATCGTCGGCAACCCGGACGGGACGTCGACGGTCACCTACACCCTCGAGGTCGAGCTGTCGGTCGGCATGCTCGGCATGTTTCGCCGCAAGGCCGAGAAAATGATCATGGATACGGCGTTGAAGCAGCTCAAGCGCCGGGTAGAAGCAACCGGTGCGGCACAGTGACGCAGCCGGCGGCACGGTAGAGGAGCCGACGATGGCGGGTACGCAACCGGGCTCCGCCCGGGAGGAGGCCGAGCGGCTCGTCGCCACGCTGCTCGCCACGGCACGGCTGGCCAACGCCGGGTCCGGCGGCGGTCCGTGGGGTCCGCTGGGTGGAATCCTCTCCGGTGTCCTCGGTCACAGTGGCGGCGCGTCCGGCCCGGCCGGGGGCGCCGGCCGCACCGGGGGATTCGCCACCGGATCGCCGGAATGCTGCATCTGCCCGGTCTGCCGCGGTATCGCGGCGCTACGCGATCCGAGTCCGGAATTCGCCGAGCGGCTCGCCACCGGCGCGGGTGATCTGGCCGCCGGAATCGCCAGTCTGATGCGCGCGTTCGCTCCCGCCGACAACGGGGAAGCCCCGGACAGGGCGGCCGGAGCGGCCGGCGCGCCCGGTCCCGCGGCCGGGTCGGCCGCTGACGCCGACCACCTGTGGCGCGAGGCGACCCGTACCGGGCATGATTCTCCGTCGGCGCCGGAGCGGGACGTCTGGTCCGCCGCCACGCGGGCGGAGGACGAGGTCGTGCCGGCCGCCGCCGCGCCCGTCGACGACGCCGGGCCGGTCGCGCCGGCCCAGGTCCGGCCGACGGCCGACCGTCCGGTGGTGCCCGCCTCGCGAGCGCCGGCCGGCGCGGGCGGGGACGCACCAGGCGACGAGGCCTGAACACGGGACATCCGACATCGCATCCGGCCGGTCCGGTCGATGTCGGGCAGCACAGCAGAGGGGAGTGGCAGCGGTGACGCTGACCATCGGAGTCGACGTCGGTGGCACGAAGGTGGCCGGCGGTGTCGTGGACGACACCGGCAAGGTTCTCGTGCAGGCCCGACGGGACACCCCCGCGGACGACGTCGGCAAGACCCGCGACGTCATCATCGAGCTGGTCACCGAACTGGCGACCGGCCACGACGTCGGCGCGGTCGGCATCGGCGCGGCCGGCTGGATCGACGCCTCCCGCTCCACCGTGCTCTTCGCCCCCAACCTGGCCTGGCGGGACGAACCGCTGCGCGAGTACGTCAGCACCGCCACCGGCCTGCCGGTGATCGTGGAGAACGACGCCAACGTGGCCGCCTGGGCCGAGTTCCGCTACGGCGCGGCCCGCGACGCCGACGACTCGATGGTCATGTTCACCATCGGCACCGGGGTGGGCGGCGGCATCGTGCTCGGCGGCGAGCTGCTGCGCGGCGCCAACGGCATCGCGGCCGAGTTGGGCCACATGCTGACCGTCCCGGACGGCCACCAGTGCGGCTGCGGCCGGCTCGGCTGCATCGAGCAGTACGCCAGCGGCAGCGCCCTGGTCCGCTTCGCCCGGGCCGGCGCCCGGCAGGAGCCGCAGCGTGCCACCGCCCTGCTGGAGCTGGCCGGCGGCGACGCCGAGGCGGTCACCGGCCGGATGGTCACCGCCGCCGCGCAGGCCGGCGACCCGATCTCCGCCGAGGCGTTCGCCCAGATCGGGCGCTGGCTCGGCACCAGCCTCGCCGACATGGCCCAGATCCTCGACCCGCAGGTGCTGGTGGTCGGCGGCGGCGTCGTCGAGGCCGGTGACCTGCTGCTCGGCCCGACCCGGCGCTCGTTCACCGACGCGCTGGCCCAGCGCAGCCGGCTCCCGGTGGCCGAGGTGCGCCCCGCCGAGCTGGGCAACACCGCCGGCGTCATCGGTGCCGCCGACCTCGCCCGCCGGCGGTGACCGTCGCGCCGGCCCCCGCCGGCGGGGTGCGGCTGCGGGTGGTGTCGTACAACATCCACAGCCAGCGTGACGACACGGCCGCGCTGGCGGCGGTGGTCCGCGAGGCGGCCCCCGACGTGGTGATCGTGCAGGAGGCCCCGCGTCGGTTCCGGTGGCGGCAACGCTGCGCCACCCTCGCCGAGTCCTTCGGCCTGGTGGTGGCCGCCGGTGGCCTGCCGTCGCTGGGCAACCTGCTGCTCACCAGCCTCCGGGTGCGGGTGCTGGCCACCCGCTGCCAGCGGTTCCCGCTCACCCCCGGGCGGCACCTGCGCGGCGCGGCGTACGCCGAGTGCGCGGTCGGCGGCGCGCGGTTCCTGCTGGGCGGCTCGCACCTGTCCACCGACCCGGCCGAGCGGCCCGGCCAGGCGGCGCTGCTCAAGCGCGAGCTGGCCGGCGCCGACCTGCCGGTGGTGCTGGGCGCGGACCTCAACGAGGGCCCGGACGGGGAGGCCTGGCGCACCGTCGGCACGGGACTGACCGACGCGGCGGTGGCCGCCGACGCCGCCGACCGGCACACCTACTCCTGCGCCAACCCGCGCCGGCGCATCGACGCGCTCTTCGTCGATCCGCGGGTCACCGTGGTCGGCTACGACGTGGTCGACACCCCGCTCACCCGGCGGGCCAGCGACCACTTCCCGGTCCTGGTCGACCTGCTCCTGCCGGCCACCGCCTGAGCCCGGCGCCGGTCCGCGCCCGGAGTGCCGGGCTGGACAACCGACTGCGGGTACGGGGAGGATGCCCGTCGAACCGGCGTTCGTGCCGCACATAAGGAGATTCCCCGGTGCCCCCCTCCACCGAGCACGGCCGGCCCGATCCGGAGACCACGCTCACCCCGAGCCGGGACGGCCGCCCGGTCGCCGACCGGGGCGACACGGTCTGCGTCATCGGCGCCGGCGCCAGCGGCCTGACCGCCGTGAAGAACCTGAAAGAGCACGGCTTCGGCGTCGACTGCTACGAGCGGGAGACCGGCGTCGGCGGCGCGTGGAACTGGCGGCACGACCGCAGCCCGGTGTACGCCAGCACCCACCTGATCTCGTCGCGGCCGTTCACCCAGTTCCCCGACTTCCCGATGCCGGACTCCTGGCCGGACTACCCGCACCACAGCCAGCTGCTGTCCTACTTCGAGCGCTACGCCGACCACTTCGACCTGCGCCAGCACATCTGGTTCGGCACCGAGGTCGTCCGGGTCGAGCCGGTAACCGGCGACCGCTGGGACGTCACCACCCGCAGCACCGGCGGGTACGGCCCCGAGCGCACCTCCCGCTACGCCGCCGTGGTGGTCGCCAACGGCCACAACTGGTCGCCGAAGCTGCCCCGCTACGAGGGGCTGGAGGAGTTCCGGGGCGAGGTCATGCACGCCTCGTCCTACAAGGACCCCGCGCAGCTGCGCGGCAAGCGGGTGCTGGTGGTCGGCGCGGGCAACACCGGCTGCGACATCGCGGTCGAGGCCGCCCAGCAGGCGTCGCGCTGCTGGCACTCCACCCGCCGCGGCTACTGGTACGCCCCGAAGTACGTCCTCGGCCGCCCGGCCGACCAGGTCAACGACGCCCTGCTCGCGCTGCGCGTGCCGCTGCGGGTCCGGCAGTGGCTCTACCACTGGACGCTGCGGCTGACCGTCGGCGACCTGACCCGGTTCGGCCTGCCGAAGCCCGACCACCGGGTCTACGAGACCCACCCGATCGCCAACAGCCAGCTGGTCTACTACGTCGGCCACGGCGAGATCACCCCGGTGCCGGAGCTGGCCCGGTTCCACGCCGGCGGGGTCACCCTCACCGACGGGCGGGAGATCGACCCGGAACTGGTCGTCTTCGCCACCGGCTACCTGCCCCGCTTCGAGTTCCTCGACCCGAAGGTGCTCGGCGACGACGACGCCTCGGGTCGCCCCCGGCTCTGGCTCAACGCCCTCGTCCCCGGGTACCCGACGCTCGCGGTGGCCGGCCTGGTCCAGCCGGACTCCGGCATCTTCCCCCTGTCGCACTGGCAGACCGTGCTCTTCGCCCGGCTGCTCCAGGCCCGGCTGGGCCGCCCGGAGCGGGCCGCCGCGTTCGCGTCCAAGGTGGAGGCCGGTGCCGGTGAGCGGTACTCCGGCAAGGTCAAGGACAGCAGCCGGCACTGGTTCGAGGTGGGCCACGCCGACTACCTGCGCGCCGTACAGCGCGCCCTGTACGAGCTGGAGGGCCACCGGTGAGCGAGCGGCTGCGGATCATGCGGGGCCGGGAGTGGGCCCGCCCGGTCCGCCCGGCCCGGCGGGAGGTGCTGGGCGCGGCCCCGGAGCTGGAGGAGGGGCGGCCACCGCTGCTCTTCGTCCCCGGCTTCGGGCACGGGGCCTGGGCGTTCGCCGAGCACTGGCTGGAGCACGCCGCGTCGCGCGGCTTCGCGGCGTACGCGCTGAGCCTGCGCGGGCACGGCGGCAGCGAGCCGGCGCCGGAGGCGACGCTGCGGGCGTACACCCATGACGTGGTCCAGGTGGCGGCGGGCCTGCCGCGCCAGGCGGTGCTGGTGGGGCACGGCGCCGGGGCGCTCGTGGTGACCCACGCGCTGGCCCGCTACCCGGCCCGGGCCGCGGTGCTGGTCGCGCCGGTGCTGGGTGGCTGGTCGACGGCCGGCGTGGCGCTGCGCCGCAACCCGGTGGGCACGCTGCCCGCGCTGTTCGGCGGCGGCCTGCGGCTGCACCGCCGGCAGCTGTTCAGCGGGGAGCTGCCCGAGGCCGACGCCCGCCGGCACGTCGCGCGGCTCGGCCGGGCCGGGCGGCGCGCGCAGTGGCAGCTGCTGGCCGGCCGGGAGGCCGAGCCGCCGGTGGGTCGCCCGCCGGTGCTGGTGCTGGGCAGCCCGGACGACCGGGTGGTGCCACCGGCCGCGCTGACCCGGGCCGCCCGCCGGTACGGCTCGGCTCCGCTGCTCTTCCCCGGCATGGGGCACGACCTGATGCTCGACGCCCGGTGGCGGGAGCCGATCGACGCGATCCTCGACTGGCTGGTCAAGGACCCGCAGCGGGTGTGACCTGGGTCAGCCGGTGCTGCCCAGCCGGGTGACCAGCGAGCCGGTCTGGTCCAGCGCGCTGAGGTAGGAGCGGGCCCAGGCGCGGATGTCGTGGCGGTGCAGGTGCGCCCGCATCGCCCGCATCCGGTCGCCGACGTCGTCCGGGCTGGCCCGCAGCGCGGTGAGCAGCATCTGCTTCAGGCCCTCCAGGTCGTGCGGGTTGACCAGGTACGCCTGCTCCAGCTCGGCCGCCGCGCCGGCGAACTCGCTGAGCAGCAGCGCGCCGGTGTCGTCGACCCGGGCGGCGACGTACTCCTTGGCGACCAGGTTCATCCCGTCCCGCAGCGGGGTCACCGCCATCACGTCGGCGACCCGGTAGAGGGCGGCCAGCTCGGCCCGGTCGAAGTGCTGGGTGAGGTAGTGGATGGCCGGCTCGCCGACCCGGCCGAACTCGCCGTTGATCCGGCCGACCTCGCGCTCCACCCGGTCCCGCAGGATCTGGTACTGGCCGACCCGCTCCCGGCTGGGCACCGCCACCTGGACCAGCACCGTGTCCCGGACCTTGACGTGACCGCTGGCCAGCAGCTCGCTGTAGGCCTTGAGCCGCTGCTCGATGCCCTTGGTGTAGTCCATCCGGTCGACGCTGAGGATCACCTGCTGCGGGTCGCCGAGGTCGTGGCGCAGCCGGCGGGCCCGGGCGGTCACGTCGGGACGGCCGGCGAGCGCGGCCATCTCGGCCGTGTCGATCGAGACCGGGTACGCCCCGACCCGCACCACCCGGTCGTCGACGCCGATCCGCCGGTCGGTGGCCGGCAGGTCGAGCACCTTCACCACCAGCTGGGCGAAGTTGTGCGCGGCCTGGGCCCGCTGGAAGCCGATCAGGTCGGCGCCGAGCATGCCGCGCAGCAGCTCGGCCCGCCGGGGGAGTTGCATGAACAGCTCCGGCGGTGGGAACGGCACGTGCAGGAAGAAGCCGATGCGCAGGTCCGGCCGGAGCGCCCGGAGCAGGCCGGGAACCAGTTGCAGGTGGTAGTCCTGCACCCAGACCAGGCCGCCCGGCTCGGCCACCGCCGCGGCCGCCTCGGCGAACCGCTGGTTGACCCGCTGGTACGCCTCCCACCAGCGGCGGTGGTATACCGGCTGCTCGACGGCGTCGTGGTAGAGCGGCCAGAGGGTGGCGTTGGCGAAGCCCTCGTAGTGGTCGCGCAGGTCCTCGGCGGTGAGCGCGACGGAGTGCATGCGGACGCCGTCGATGTCGGGCAGGCGGGGCGCGGGACCGGTGCCGCCGGCCCAGCCGACCCAGGTGGCCGGGGTGTGTCGCAGCAGCGGGTGCAGCGCGCTGACCAGCCCACCGGGGCTGCGGCGCCACTCGCAGGCACCGTCGGGCGCCACGCTGTCGTCGATGGGGAGCCGATTGGCCACCACCACGAGGGAACTGGAATTCTGTCGCATCTCGGGCATTCCGATCCGCAGCGGGCCGACCACCGCGAGGGAGGAACAACCGGGCAGCCGGAGGGGGAAGTGACGGACAGCGGTATTCCTACTGACCGTAAGTTACACCACTGTTACCTCGGCGGCGGGGGCGTGGCCGTCCCGGGATACGGGCGAAGCGTGCCGATCGGGCGGGGAGCGTCAGACGACCGCGCCGTCGTCCGGATCCTCGTCGTCCTCGTCGCCGGGGCGCAGCCGCCAGATCAGCGTGACGAAGCCGGCGAGGATGCCGGTGAACCCGAGCAGGGTCACCACCGAGGCGTCCACCGGCAGCAGCGCCGGGTTGAGGAAGAGCACGAAGCCGAGCACGATCGCCAGCACGCCGACCACCGCGTACTTCGACACCCGGGGCAGCGGCGGGGGCGGGGGCGGGGTGTAGCCCTCGTCCTCCTCGCCCGGCAGGTCGGCGCCGAAGGTGTCCAGACCGTCCAGCAGCGACGGCTCCTCGGCCCGCGGCCGGCTCACCGAGACACCGGAGATGTCCGCCGCGTACGGCAGCCGCCGCACGTCGGTGGCGGTCGGGCCGGTGGCCTCCTCGGTGCGGGTCGCCGGCGCGCCGGCCGGGCCGGTCGGATCGGTCGGGTCGTCGTCGACGTCCTCGGCGGCGGGCCAGGGGTGGCTGCCGGCGGCCGGGGCGGTGTGGAAGGCGGCCACGATCCGGTCCCACTCGGCGTCGACGTCCGGCTCGCCGCGCGGCGGCTCCGGGGTCGACTCGTCGGCGAGCTGGGTGAGGTAGTCCCGGGCGGTGGTCAGGTGCGAGCGGTCCACGTAGAGCCGGTCGACCGGCCGGGCCGGGACGGTGGTGGTGCGGGTGATCGGGTTGAGGTCGGCCGACGGCTGGAGGTAGGCCGCGATCCCGCCGGCGGCGAGCACGTCGAGCAGGTGCTCGCCGACGCGCGGATCGACGTCGCCCGCGACGGCGTACTCGCTCGCGTCGAGCCCGTTGTCCCGCCGCCCCCGGCGGGCCCCACCCGCTGACACCGGACATCCTCCTCGGCGCACCTCACGGTGCGGTTGTGTCGGCGCCCCGTACGCCGTGCCCTGAATCGTGACACGTCCGGACCCGGTTCCGGGAGTGCGTTGTGGCGTGCCGCTCCCGGTTCGTAGGCTCATGGCCGACGATCCCGCCCGCCGACGGCCATTTACGGCGCGGTCGCC